>NZ_DATLJI010000013.1:0-263035 GCF_035539035.1 Phenylobacterium sp. | reverse complement strand
GACCACGAAGATGGGCAAGATCCCGGACGTCTCGGTGATCGGCCTGCACGCCGACGCCGCCCTCAACGCCATGGCCGACGCCGGCCTGAAGCCGTCCGACATCGACGGCGTCGCAACCGCCGGCATCAGCCCGGTGGAGCTGGCCCACTACCTCGGCATCCGGCCGACCTACGCCGACGGCACCAGCGTCGGCGGCTGCTCCTTCATGCTGCACGTCCGCCACGCGGCGGCGGCGATCAACGCGGGGCTCGCCACCACCATCCTGATCACCCACGGCGAGAGCGGCCGATCCCGGGTCGGCGCCGGCGGCTTCGGCCGTTCGCCGTCGAGCCTGATGGGCCAGTTCGAGATGCCCTACGGACCGGTGGGTCCGCCGACCATGTTCACCGTGCCGGTGCTGCGCTACCTGAAGACCTACGGCCTGACGCCGGAGGACATGGCCCCGGTCGCCGTGATCCAGCGGGAGTGGGCGGCGAAGAACCCGCGCGCCAGCTATCGCGACCCGATCACCGTCGACGACGTCATGAACGCCGACATGATCGCCTGGCCGTTCACCAAGCTGATGTGCTGCCTGGTCACCGACGGCGGCGGCGCCCTGATCCTGACCTCGGCCGAGCGGGCGAAGGACTTCCCGCAGAAGCCGGTCTACGTGCTCGGCACGGGCGAGAGCGTCGAGACGCCGATGGTGTCGCAGATGTACGACTTCACCTCGTCCACCGCCTTCCGGATCTCGGGGAAGAAGGCGTTCGAGACCGCCGGCATCAGCCACGACGACGTCGACCACCTGATGATCTACGACGCCTTCGCCCACCTGCCGCTCTACGGCCTGGAGGACCTCGGCTTCGTGAAACCGGGCGAAGCGGCGGCGTTCATCCGGGAACGGAACACCGCGCCGGGCGGCAAGCTGCCGCTGAACACCAACGGCGGCGGGCTCTCCTACATGCATTCCGGGATGTACGGCATGTACGCCCTGCAGGAGAGCGTGCGGCAGATGCGCGGGATCGCCCCCGCCCAGGTGCCGGGCGCGAAGATCAGCGTCGCCCACGGCGTCGGCGGCATGTTCGCCGCCTCGGGCACGATCATCTTCTCCAACGAGGCGCCCTGATGAGGCGCCGGGCGGGGCTGGCGGCGGCGTTCGCCCTGCTGGCCGCGCCCGCCGCCGCCCAGGACCTCACCCTGACCGGCGTCATGATCGGGGCGGACCACCAGACCTACCGGGAGGTCCCGTTCCGGGTGCCGGCGGGGGTCACGGCGGTGACGGTGGAGTTCGCCTACACCGGCCGCGAGCAGAAGAGCGTCATCGAGCTGGGCCTCCGCGACCCGCAGCGGTTCCGGGGCTGGAGCGGGGGCAACAAGGCGCGGTTCACGGTTTCCGAGACCTGGGCCACGCCCTCCTACTTGCCGGGGCCGCTGCCGGCCGGGACCTGGCGGCTGATCCTCGGCGTGCCCAACCTGCGCAAGGACGCCCGCGCCGAATACACCGCCAAGGTCACCTTCGAGCGGAACGGCCGCTTCCAGGGGTTCGCCGAGGCCCCGCTGACGACAGGGCCCGCCTGGTACCGCGGCGACCTGCACCTGCACACCGCCCACTCCGACGGCTCCTGCGCCGCCCAGAGCGGAAAGCGCGCGCCCTGCCCGCTCTACCGCACCCTGGAGGCCGCCGCGGCGCGCGGGCTCGATTTCGTGGCGGTGACCGAGCACAACACCTCCTCCCATCACCAGGCCCTGGCCGAGCTGCAGCCCGCCTTCGACCGGCTGCTGCTGATCCCCGGACGCGAGATCACCACCTTCCAGGGCCACGCCAACGTCTTCGGGACCACCGCCCCGCTCGACTTCCAGCTGGGCGGCCCGCGCGCCCCGACGCTCGGCCGGATTCTCGACCAGGCGGAGGCCGCTGGCGCCCTGGTCTCCATCAACCATCCCGGCCTGCCTTCCGGCGAGGCCTGCATGGGCTGCGGCTGGACAGCGCCCACGGGGGATCGGCGCATCGCCGCGGTGGAGGCGATCAACGGGGGAAATGCGGTGGGGCTCGCCTTCTGGGAGGCGCGGCTGAACGAGGGCCGGCGGGTCACCGCCATCGGCGGATCCGACAACCACGACGCCACCCTCGATCCCGCTCGCGCGCCGGCGGTCGGGGTCCCCACCACCGTCGTCCACGCCGAAAACCTCTCCCAGGCCGCCATCCTCGACGCCCTCCGCGCCGGCCATGCCTTCGTGGACCTCGCCGGCTCCCGCGACCGGCTGCTCGACGTGACGGCCCGGGCCGGAAGCGCCTCGGCTCGCATGGGCGACGTCCTGCGCATTCCCGCCGGCGAGCGCGTCAGCGTCGAGGTCCGGCTGAAAGGTGTTGAGACGGGCCGCCTGGCCTACGCCGGGCCGCTGGCCGCCCGCATCCGGGAGGCCGGCGTCGGGCCGCTCTCGGCCGACGAGACCCGCACCCTCACCCTGGTCGGCGAGCAGCCCCTCTCCGGCTGGCTGCGGATCGACGTCCGCGGCCCCGACGGACGCCTCTGGCTGCTCGGCAATCCCATCTATCTGGAGCCCGCGACCTCCCGGCCCTGAACCGAAGCCAAGCTTCACGAGTTGAGGCGGAGGGAGGATGTGGATGGGTCACGGGGTTTCATCCGTCGTTCGCGCCTGCGCCGCCGCGGCGCTCGCCGCGACGCTTGCGGCCTGCGACCGCGAGCACCGCCCCCTGCAGCCCGCGCCCGGCGCCGAGACGGGGCCGAAGGGCGTGGCGGTGAGCGGCCTCTTCCCCGGCCAGCCCTCGCCCACCCCGACCGATCCGCGGGCCATCGCCTATGAGGGCAACGCCTTCCAGATCAGCCAGGGCCAGACCTACTACACCTGGTTCAACTGCGTCGGCTGCCACTTCAACGGCGGCGGCGGCATCGGCCCGCCGCTGATGGACGACAAGTGGATCTACGGCGGCGACATCGAGCAGATCTATGCCTCCATCGTCCAGGGCCGCCCGAACGGGATGCCGGCCTTCAAGGACAAGATTCCCGAGCAGCAGGTCTGGCAGATCGCCGCCTATGTGAAGTCGCTCTCGGGCGAGGCCGACCGCCTGGCGGCGCCCAGCCGCGCCGACAACCGCATGCGCTCCACCGGCCCGATCAACAACCAGGACCCGCAGGGGCAGAGCGGCGACTCCCCGGCGGCCAAGACGGGCGGCGGCGGATGAGCCAGGACGCACGGCGGGCGCCGGCGGGGGCCCTCCTGGCGCTCCTCCTGGCCGGCTGCAGCGGGATCCAGACGACGCTCGACCCGGCCGGCGACCAGGCGCGCGACATCGACGTGGTCTGGCGCACCATGCTGGTGGTCTGCGGGATCATGTACCTGCTGGTCATGGCCTTCCTGGCGTGGGCCCTGTGGCGCGCCCGCCGGGCGCCCGCTTCCGACATGCCGGTCACGGGCGAGACCGCCGCCGAGCCCGCCCTGCGCCGCGGCCTGGCCGGCTGGGCCGCCCTCATCGCCGCCGGCCTCGTCCTGCTCACCACCGTCAGCTTCCTGGTGGACCGCAGCCTGGCCGAGGCCGGCCCCGACCCGCTGCGCGTGAAGGTCACCGCCAACCAGTGGTGGTGGCAGGTGGAGTACGAAGGCGCCCTGCCGTCGGAGAACGTGCTCACCGCCAACGAACTGCACCTGCCGGTGGACCGGCCGGCGATCATCGAGCTGAAGTCCAACGACGTGATCCACTCCTTCTGGGTCCCGAACCTGGCCGGGAAGATGGACCTGATCCCCGGGCGGACGAACTATGTGGCGGTCACGCCCCGCCGCATCGGCGCCTTCCGCGGTCAATGCGCGGAGTTCTGCGGTTTCCAGCACGCCAAGATGGCCTTCGACGTGAAGGTGGACGACGCGACGGGCTTCGAGGCCTGGACCAGGCGCCAGATCGCGTCCGCCCCCGATCCGGTCTCGCCCGCCGCCGTCACCGGCAAGCAGCTGTTCGGGTCCAAGGCCTGCGTCATGTGCCACCGCGTGCAGGGAACGGACGCGGGCGGGTCCACCGGCCCGGACCTCACCCACCTCATGAGCCGCAGCCACATCGCCGCCGGCACCCTGCCCAACACCCGCGCGGCCCTGCAGGCCTGGATCGCCGACCCGCAGGGGATCAAGCCGGGCACGAAGATGCCCCGTGTCGAGCTGAGCTCCAGCGAGCTCAACGCCGTCGTCGCCTATCTGGAGACGCTGCGGTGAGCGCCTCCCTGACCGGCGTGGAGGCCGCCGAACACGACCGGCTCGAGCGCGCCTGGGCGGAGCGGCCGGGGCTTTGGGGCTTCCTCACCTCGGTCGATCCGAAGGCGATCGGCCGGCGCTACATCGTCACCGGCCTGGTCTTCCTCGTGCTGGGCGGCCTGCTCGCCGCCGCCATGCGCGCGCAGCTCTCCCGGCCCGAGAGCGGACTGATCGACCCGGACCGCTACAACCAGATCTTCAGTCTGCACGGCACGACGATGATGTTCCTCTTCGCCGTGCCGATCATGGAGGCCATGGCGGTCTACCTGACGCCCCTGATGGTGGGCGCGCGGACCATCGCCTTCCCGCGCCTGATCGCGTTCAGCTACTGGATCTACCTCGCCGGCGGGATCCTGATCTGGGTGGCCTTCGCCCTCGACGTGGGGCCGGAGACCGGCTGGTTTTCCTATGTCCCGCTGGCGGGGCCGCAGTTCTCGCCCGGCAAGCGCACCGACATCTGGGCCCAGATGGTGACCTTCACCGAGGTCGCCGCCCTGGCCACCGCCGTCGCCACCGCGGTCACCATCCTGAAGATGCGCGCGCCCGGCATGACGCTCGGCCGCATGCCGCTCTTCACCTGGTCCAGCCTGGTGACGGCCTTCATGATCGTGTTCGCCATGCCGGCGGTGATGCTGTCGACCAGCTTCCTGATCTCCGACCGGCTGATCGGCACCCACTTCTACAACGACGCCGAAGGCGGCTCGACGCTGCTGTGGCAGCACCTGTTCTGGTTCTTCGGCCACCCAGAGGTCTACATCATCTTCCTGCCCGCCCTGGGCTTCGTCTCGGAGATCGTGGCCACCTTCAGCCGGCGCAGCGTGTTCGGCTACCCCGTGATGGTGCTGGCCCTGATCGCCACCGGCTTCCTGGGCTTCGGCCTGTGGGTCCACCACATGTTCGCCACCGGCCTGCCGAGGCTGGGCAACAGCTTCTACACCGCCGCCAGCATGACGATCGCCATCCCCTCCGGGGTTCAGATCTTCTGCTGGATCGCCACCATGTGGGACGGCAAGCCCCGGTTCGCGACGCCGCTGCTGTTCGTGGTGGGCTTCATCGTCACCTTTGTCCTGGGCGGGCTGACGGGCGTGATGCTGGCCTCGGTCCCGCTCGACCTGCAGGTGCACGACACCTACTTCGTGGTCGCCCATTTCCACTACGTCCTGATCGGCGGAGCGGTGTTCCCGCTGCTGGGCGCCATCCACTACTGGTTCCCGAAGGCGATCGGCCGGATGCCGTCGGAGAAGGCCGGGAAGTGGAGCTTCTGGCTGATCTTCTCAGGGTTCCACATCGGCTTCTTCCCGATGCACATCCTGGGGCTCTGGGGCATGCCCCGGCGCGTCTACACCTATCCGGACGACATGGGCTGGGGCGGGCTCAACATGATCGCCTCCGGCGGGGCCTACCTGATGGCCGCCGGCGTGGCCGTCTATCTGCTCAACCTGATCGTCAGCGCCCGGCGCGGGGCGGTGGCGGGCCCCGACCCCTGGAAGGCCGGCGGGCTGGAGTGGGCCACGACCTCGCCGCCGCCGCCCTACAACTTCGGCCTGACGCCGGTGGTCGAGGGCCGCGAGCCGCTGTGGCTCGCTAAGGGCAGGCTGCCGGTGATGACCGGCCTGCACACCGATCACCGGGAGGTGCTGCTGACCACGGTGAGCGACGCCGTTCCGGACGTCCGCGAGGGCTCGCCGCCGCCCAGCATCTGGCCCTTCGTCACCGCGGTGGCGGTCACCGCCCTCTTCCTGGGCTCGATCTTCAACGAATGGGCGCTGGTCTGGCTCTCCCCGTTCGCCGTGCTGGCGGTCCTCGGCTGGTTCTGGCCGCGGCCGTCGCACTCCAAGACCGTCTCGCCTGACGAGCCGCGTGTCCCACCAGGGGCGCTCGCATGACCGCGCGGATCGTCGGCGACCTCTCCCGGCTGCCCTCCGCCGGCTTCCGCCAGCACGGCCTCTGGTTCTGGGCGGGCGCGGGCTTCATGCTGATCGAGGGCGTCGGCTTCCTGCTGGCCTTCGCGGCCTACCTCTACCTGATGAACGGCGCGGTGCAGTGGCCGCTGACCGACCGGGCGCCCGACCTCTTCTGGGGAAGCCTGGGGGCCGCCGTCTTCGTGGGCAGCCTGCTGCCGAACGCCTTCGCCTCCAAGGCAGCGCTCCGGCGCGACCTGGCCGCGACCCGCCGCTGGACGCTGGTCATGGCGCTCCTGGGGATCGCCATCCTGGTCATCCGCGCCTTCGAGTTTGGACACCTGAACACCCGCTGGGACCAGGACGCCTACGGCTCGATCGTCTTTGCCCTTGTGCTGATCCATACCGTCCACCTGATCACCGACTTCCTCGACACCGCCTTCCTGACGGTCTTCCTGTTCACCCACCCGGTGGACACCGAGCGGTTCTCCGACGTCGACGACAACGCCGGCTACTGGGCCTACATCGCCCTCTTCTGGCTGCCGACCTACGCCCTGGTCTACTGGGCCCCGCGGTGGGCGCCATGAGCCTTCGGCTGCGACGCTCCAGCCTCGCCCCCTGGGCAGGCGTCTTCCTGGGCGCGGCCGCCTGGTTCGCCCAGCACCAGGCGGCTTCCAACGCCGTCTACTGGGACTGCCGGCTGGGCGGGCCGTGGCTCACGGCGGGTACGGGGCTGGCCTGCGCCGCGCTGGTGGTCGCCGGGGGCCTGATCTCCTGGCGCGCCCGCGCCGCCCCGCCCTCGAGCGCCGACCGGCCGGAGAGCCGCGACTTCGCAGGCTGGCTGGGCGTCGGCGCCGCCGCCGTCTTCCTGTTCGCGGTCGTCCTGCAGACGATATCGGGCTTCATCGTGCCGGGGTGCTTCCGGTGATCCGTCTGGCGCTCCTCCTGGCCATGGTCCCGGGGATCGCCCTGGCCCACGCGCCGGAGGCCCCCGGCTGGAGCGGGCCCGAGCCCTGGATCGCGCTCCCCTGGCTGCTCGCCGCGGGGCTGTATGGCGCGGGGTTCCTCCGGCTGTGGCGACGATCGGCCAGTGGCCGGCCGGAGATGGCCCGGCGCGGGCAGATCTTCACGCTCGGCCTCCTGACGCTCGCGGTCTCGTCGCTGTCGCCGCTGCACGCCGCCAGCGGCCGCTCCTTCACCGCCCACATGATCGAGCACGAGCTGATCATGCTCGTGGCCGCGCCGCTGTTCGTCTGGTCGCGGCCGCTGGGCGTGATGATCTGGGCCTTCCCCGCCGGCGGGCGCCAGGCGCTGGCCGCCATCCCCCGCAGCCGGGCGGGCGGCGGGCTCTGGCGGTTCTTCTCCGATCCCCTGCTCGCCACCGTCCTGCAGGCCGCGGCCATCTGGATCTGGCACCTGCCCTCGCTGTTCGACCGGGCGCTCAAGCACGAGGGCTGGCACGCCGCCCAGCACCTGTCCTTCTTCGTCACCGCGCTCCTGTTCTGGTCGGCCATGCTGGGCCCGCGCCGCAACGCCTGGATCGCCGCCTTCTGCCTGTTCGCCACCTCGATGATCACCGGGGCGCTGGGCGCGTTCATGGCCCTGTCGGAGAGCCCCTGGTACGGCCCCTACGCCGCCCTGGGCCTGGCCGCCTTCGGCCTGACCCCGGCCGAGGACCAGCAGCTGGCGGGCCTGCTCATGTGGGTGCCGGGGGGGCTCCTGCACGCGATCGTCGCGGTGGCCATCCTCGCCCCGCACCTCAGGAGCGCGCCGATGAAGGAGGCGCACGATGCCTAGCAAAGCCCTGATCGCCGGCCTCGCCGGCGCCGCAGCCGTGCTCGTGATCGGGGGCAGCGTGGTCGGCGACCGGCTGCTGTCGCGCCGGCAGATGCACGAGCGCGTCGCCGTGATGACCGGCGGCGAGCCTGGTCAGGGCGAGGCCGCCATCCAGAGCCGCGCCTGCGGCGGCTGCCACGTGATCCCGGGCGTCTCCGGCGCGAGGGGCAAGGTGGGCCCGCCGCTCACCGGCTTCGCAGGCCGCGTCTACATCGGCGGACGGGCCAGCAACACGCCCGCCAACCTGGTCGCCTGGATCCAGGACCCGCACGCCATCGACCCGCAGAGCGCCATGCCCAACATGGGGATCGGCGAGGCCGAGGCCCGCGACATCGCCGCCTACCTGCTGACCCTCAACTGAGATGGCCGACAAGATGCTTGATTGCGTGGTGATCGGCGCAGGCCCCGCGGGGCTGACCGCGGCCATCTACCTGGCCCGCTTCCGGCGGGATTTCCGGGTGATCGAGTCCGGGTCGAGCCGGGCCGGATGGATACCCCGCAGCCACAACCTTCCGGGCTATCCCGACGGGGTGCGCGGCACGACCCTGCTGTCCCGCATGCGCCGCCAGGCGGAGAAATACGGGGCCCGTATCGGCTCCGGCCGGGTGGAGCGGCTCACGCCGGTCACCGGCGGCTTCGAGGTCGCCACCGAGACCGAGACCCTGCAGGCCCGCGCCGTCATCCTGGCCACCGGCGTGATCGACAACGCCCCCGATATCCCGGGCCTTGAAGACGGGGTGGCCAGGGGCCTCGTCCGGATCTGTCCGATCTGCGACGGCTACGAGGTGATCGGCCAGAAAGTGGGCGTCATCGGCCGCGACGACCACTGCGCGCGCGAGGCCCTCTTCATCCGGGCCACCTATTCCGACGACGTCACCTTCATTCACGTGGGCCACGACCCGCCGGACCCTGCGCTGCGCCGGGAGCTCAAGAAGGCCGGCGTCGAGGTCATCGACAGCGCCGTCCAGGGGGTGGTGGTCGAGAAGCGGAAGATCACCGCCTTCGACTTCGGCGCGGGCGAGCCCAGGAAGTTCGACGTGGTCTATTCGGCCCTGGGCGTGACGCCGCGCGTGCAGCTGGCGGTGCAGGCGGGGGCGAAGCTCGACGACAGCGGACGGCTCGTCGTGAACGATCACCAGGAGACCTCTGTCCCCGGCCTCTACGCCGCCGGCGACGTCGTGCGCGGCCTGAACCAGATCTCCACGGCGGAGGGCGAGGCGGCGACCGCGGCCACCGACATCCACAACCGCCTGCGGGAGGGCCGCTAGCGGTCGAACTTGGTGGAGAGCACGATCGAGGAGTTGGTGCGCTCCACGCCGGGCAGCTCGCCGATCTCATCGATCAGGGCGTCCATCTCCGCGACGCTGGGCGCGTCGACGGTGGCGACCATGTCGAAGGGCCCGCTCACCGACTGCAGGCGGCGCACGCCAGGCATCCGCTTCAAGGCCGCGGTCACCGCCGCCGCCTGCTTGGGCTCGACGGTGAGCATGATGAAGGCGTGGACCCGCGCCGCCTCGTGGCGCTCGGAGAGGCGCACCGCGTAGCCGGCGATCACGCCGGACCGCTCGAGCTTGGCCAGCCGGCTCTGCACCGTGGTCCGCGACAGGCCAAGCGCCCGGGCCAGCTCCGCCACCGGCGCGCGGGCGTTCTCCCGCAGCCGCGCCAGGAGGTGCTCGTCGAGGTCGTCCATCGTCACTCCGCCGCTGGGGTTCGTCGACTCGCCCACAATACCTGAACAAAGCGCCGAAGCGTCAATTGATACCGGCTGAGCCGTGGCGGACCCTTGGGCCTGGATTCTCCGGGAGGCATTCGATGCGCAAGGTGGCTGTGGTCGGCGCGGGCAAGATCGGCTCGACGGTCGTCGACCTGCTGGTGGGCTCCGGCGCCTACGAGGTGCTGGTGATCGACCAGTCGGGCGAGGCGCTGAAGGCGCTGCAGCCGCGGATCGGCGTCGAGACCGCCGCCATGGCCATCGACGACGTGGACGCGCTCGCCCAGGCGCTGAAGGGCCGCTTCGCCGTGGTCAACTGCGCGCCCTACCACCTGACCGTCACCGTGGCCCGCGCCGCCGCGGCGGCCGGCGCCCACTACCTGGACCTCACCGAGGACGTGGCGTCCAGCCGCGTGACCCGCGAGCTCGCCCAGACCTCGGGCACGGCGTTCATCCCGCAGTGCGGCCTGGCCCCCGGCTTCATCACCATCGCGGCCTGGGACCTCTGCAAGCACTTCGACGAACTGCACGACGTGCGACTGCGCGTCGGCGCCCTGCCGCGCTATCCGTCCAATGCGCTGAACTACAACCTCACCTGGTCCACGGACGGGGTGATCAACGAGTACTGCGAGCCCTGCGAGGCCGTGGTGAACGGCAAGCTGCGCGAAGTGCCGGCCATGGAGGAGTGCGAGGAGTTCGCCCTCGACGGCGTCACCTACGAGGCGTTCAACACGTCGGGCGGTCTCGGCACGCTCTGCGCGACGCTCGAAGGCCGGGTCCGCAACCTCAACTACAAGACCATCCGCTATCCCGGGCACGCGGCCATCATGAAGGCCCTGCTGAACGACCTGAACCTGCGCAACCGCCGCGACGTGCTCAAGGACATCCTGGAGAACTCCGTCCCGGCCACCCTGCAGGACGTGGTCATCGTCTTCGTCACCGTCTCGGGGATGAAGGACGGCCGGCTGATGCAGGAGACCTATGTGAACAAGGTCTACGCCCGCATGGTCGGCGGCCACCTGAAGAGCGCCATTCAGATCACCACCGCCGGCGCCATCTGCGCCGTGCTCGACATGCTGGCCGACGGCAAGCTGCCGCAACAGGGCTTCATCCGGCAGGAGGACATCCCGCTGGACGACTTCCTGGCCAACCGCTTCGGCCGGTTCTATGCCCCCGAAGACCAGATCACCTTCCGCGCCGCCGCCGAGTAAGCGTCCCATGACCCTGCAAGCCAAGATCACGTCGGCCGCCGCCGACGCCGCCCAGGTGCTGGAGCGCCTCGGCGTCCCCGCCGCGCTCACCACGGGCGGCGACCGCCCCGTCCGCTCGCCGGTGACCGGCGAGGTCATCGCCCACGTGCACGACAACACGCCCGCCCAGGTGGACGCCGCCGTCGAGGCCGCCCACGAGGCCTTCCTGGCCTGGCGCGTGGTCCCCGCGCCGCGCCGCGGCGAACTCGTGCGCCTGTTCGGCGAGGAGCTGCGCGCCGCCAAGGCCGACCTCGCCCGCCTCGTGACCCTGGAGGCCGGCAAGGTCGTCTCGGAGGCCAACGGCGAAGTGCAGGAGATGATCGACATCTGCGACTACGCGGTCGGCCTCTCCCGCCAGCTGTTCGGCCTGACCATCGCCACCGAGCGCCCGGACCACCGGATGATGGAGACCTGGCACCCGCTGGGCGTCGTCGGCATCATCTCGGCGTTCAACTTCCCCGTGGCCGTGTGGTCGTGGAACTCGGCGCTGGCGCTGGTCTGCGGCGACGCCTGCGTCTGGAAGCCGTCGGAGAAGACCCCGCTGACGGCGCTCGCCGTCCAGGCCCTGTTCGAACGCGCCGTGGCGAAGTTCGGTGAGGCCCCGGCCAACCTGTCGGCCGTGGTGATCGGCGGCCGCGAGGTCGGCGAGCGGCTGGTGGACCACCGCAAGGTGCCGCTGGTCTCGGCCACCGGCTCCACGGCCATGGGCCGCGCGGTCGGCCCGCGGCTGGCGCACCGCTTCGCCCGCGCCCTGCTCGAGCTCGGCGGCAACAATGCCGCCATCGTGGCGCCGAGCGCCGACCTGGACCTGGCGCTTCGCGGGATCGCCTTCGCCGCCATGGGCACCGCCGGCCAACGCTGCACCACGCTGCGGCGCCTTTTCATCCACGAGAGCCACTACGACGCCTTCCTGCCCCGGCTGAAGGCGGCCTACGCCTCCGTGCCGGTGGGCGACCCCCGCGAGGCCGGGACGCTGGTGGGCCCGCTGATCGACCAGGGCTCGCGCTCGCAGATGGTCAAGGCCATCAACGACGCCATCGCCGCCGGCGGCAAGGTCCATGGCGGCGAGGCCGTCGAGGTCCCCGGCTGCCCGGACGCCGCCTATGTGCGGCCGGCCCTGGTGGAGATGCCGGAGCAGGCCGAGGTGGTCCGCCGCGAGACCTTCGCGCCGATCCTCTACGTCATGAAGTACAGGGACCTGGCGGACGCCATCCGGCTGCAGAACGACGTGCCCCAGGGCCTGTCGTCCTCGATCTTCACCAACGACATGCGCGAGGCCGAGCTGTTCATCTCGGCCGCGGGCTCGGACTGCGGCATCGCCAACGTCAACATCGGCCCCTCGGGCGCCGAGATCGGCGGGGCGTTCGGCGGCGAGAAGGAGACCGGCGGCGGCCGCGAGGCCGGCTCCGATTCCTGGAAGGCCTACATGCGCCGGGCGACCAACACGCTCAACTACGGCCGCACCCTGCCGCTGGCCCAGGGCGTGACGTTCGACGTGTGACCCGTCGCGGCGCTGCGCCTCAGGCGCGGCGCCGGTCCTCGCTGAACGGCGCCTCCAGGAAGGTCAGCAGCTCCCCCAGCGGCATGGGACGGCCGAGCAGGTAGCCCTGCGCCTGGTCGCAGCCCATGGCCGAGAGGCGCGCGAAGCAGGCTTCGGTCTCTACCCCCTGGGCGGTCACCTTCAGGCCCAGGCCGTGCGCCAGCTCGATGGCGGAGCGCACGATCACGCCGTCGCGCCGGCTCTCGCCAAGGCCGCGCACGATCGACCTGTCGATCTTCAGCTCGTGGGCCCGGACCGCCTTGAGGTGGCCGAGCGACGACAATCCGGCCCCGAAGTCGTCGATGGCGAGACCCAGGCCAGCGGCGGCGAGGCGCTCGAGGGCGGCCGGCGCAAGCTCGGGATTGTCGATGACGGCGGCCTCGGTCACCTCGAAGGTCAGCCGGCCGCGGGCGGCGCTCGCTTCGGCGAGGGCGAAGTCGGCGAAGTCCCGCTCCGCCAGCGTCCGGGCGGAGATGTTGAGCGCCATCTCGATGGCGTGGCCGGCGGCGGCCAGGACCTTCTGGTCGCCGATCGCGCGGCGCAGGGCCCAGATGTTGAGCTCGCGGATGTGGCCGGTCTCCTCGGCCATGGCCACGAAGCGGTCGGCGTGCAGCAGGCCGCGCACCGGATGGCGCCAGCGGGCCAGCGCTTCCACCGCCGTCACCTGCCGCAGTCGCAGGTCGAACTTGGGCTGGTAGTGCAGCTCCATTCCGCCGTCCTCCAGCGCCCTCGCCAGCGCCGACATCAGCGACAGGTTGGCGGCCGGGTCGCCGTAGGCCTCGGCGTCGAAGAAGGCGACGCCACGCCGCAGACCGCGGACCTGGTCCAGCGCGATGCTGGCCAACTCGATGTTCGCGGTCGCGTCGAGCGTGGGATCCAGAGGCGACAGACCAAGGTCCAGCGGCAGCTCCACGGCCTCGCCGCCGGCCAGCCGCAACGGATGCTCCAGCTCGATCAGCAGCCGGCGGGCGTCGTCCAGCGCCGCGTCCGGCCCCCGCGCCACCAGGGTGAAACCCAGGACGTCCGGGGCGATCCGCGCGACGCCCGAGGCCGGCGCGAGCCCGGCCAGCCGCCGGCCCAGCGCCTGCACCGCCTGTGCGGCCAGGCCGTAGCCCACCGCGCCGCGCAGCCGGTCAAACCTGCGCACGCCCAGGGTCGCCACATAGGCATGGCCGTGCGGCCGGTCCGCGAGTCCGTCCACCGCCCGCTCGAGGACGGGCCGCGCGGGCAGGCCGGTCTCCGCATCGTGCAGCGCCAGGTGCGTGATCCGCCGTTCCCTGTCGCGGGTCGCCGTGGCCATGGCGTTGAAGCTCTCGGTCAGGCCGGCCAGCGCATCGTGGCGGACGGGCGCGAGCCGGGCGTCCTCGCCGAGTTCGAGCCGTCGTGCGGCGGCCTCCAGCTCGGCCACGCGCCGAGTGATCGCGCGCAAGGTCGTCCAGCCGGCGAGGCCCACGGCCGCCGATCCCAGGATGCAGAGCAACGCGCCCGTCACGAGCAGCGGCGCGCCGCCGCCGGGCGCCGGACGCGACGCCAGGTGCGCCGTGAACAGGGCGACGGCGGCCAGGAACAGGCCCGCGCCGAAGAGAACGGCGTACAGCGCCGCCAGCCGCCGGCTCAGCCGCTTCAGGATCATCGCCAGACGAGGCTCACAGCCACAGGGTCGCCAACGGCCCGAGCTTGACTGTAGGTTGTGAACCGGCCGTAAACCCTGTTCGTCCTCGGCGTTTGCCCTATGGTCGGGGGTTGGGCACAATCGGGACTTTCCGACTGCCCCTTTTCGAAAGCCCGTAACTTTGACGATTTCCCCCGTGGCGGCCCAACAGCCGGTCGCCAACCCCCTCGCGTCCGTGGACGCCCTCGTGGAGGGGCTGGCCTCGGTCGGCTACATCGCCTCTCGCCGCATCGCCACCGCCCTGTTCATGGCGGTGAACCTGCAGAAGCCGATCCTGGTGGAAGGCTCCGCCGGCGTCGGCAAGACGGAGCTGGCGCTCTCCACCGCCGCCCTGCTCGGCCACCCACTGATCCGCATGCAGTGCTACGAGGGCCTGGACGAGTCCAAGGCGCTCTACGAGTGGAAGTACGGCAAGCAGCTGCTCTACACCCAGATCCTCAAGGACCGCATGGGCGAGAGCCTGGCCGACGCGCCGACCATGGACGCGGCCATGGACCGGCTGCACGGCATGGGCGACCTGTTCTTCTCCGAGCCGTTCCTGGAGCCGCGCCCGCTGATGCAGGCGCTGAAGCAGGACGCCGGCTGCGTGCTGCTGATCGACGAGATCGACAAGTCGGACGAGGCCTTCGAGGCCTTCCTGCTGGAAGTGCTCTCGGCCTACCAGGTCTCGGTGCCCGAACTCGGCGTCATCAAGGCGAAGGTCCCGCCGCTGGTGTTCCTGACCTCCAACAACGTCCGCGACCTGGGCGACGCGCTGAAGCGCCGCTGCCTGCACCTGCATATCCCCCTGCCGGAGCCAGCGCTGGAGGAGCGGATCGTGCTCAGCCGCGTGCCGGGCGTCGAGGGCCGGCTGGCCCACGACCTGGTGGCCTTCGTCCAGTCGCTGCGCACGCTCGACCTGCGCAAGGCGCCCTCGATCTCCGAGACCGTGGACTGGGCCCGCGCGCTGATCCTGCTGCACGCCGACAGCCTCGACCCGGCCATCGTCAAGGACACCCTCAACGTCATCCTGAAGTTCGAGCAGGACATCGACCAGGTGGAGCCCCAGATCGTGGAGCTCCTGACCCGGCGGTGATGGGCGGGACGTGATGCAGCACACCCTGCAGGACTTCCTCCGCGCCCTGCGCGCCGCCGACGTCCGGGTCTCGCCGGCCGAGGCGATCGATGCGGCGCGGACGGTGGACGCCGTGGGTTACGCGGACCGCGAGCTGTTCAAGGACGCGCTCTGCGCGACGCTGGCCAAGTCGCAGGCGGAGGTCGCCGCCTTCGACCGAACCTTCGAGACCTTCTTCGCCCGCCACGCGCTCGACCTGCCGCCCCCGCCTCCGAAGGGCGGTGAGGCGGACGGCGCGCCGGAGCCCGCGGAGGCCGCGGAGTCGCCGCTCGCCAAGGCCCTCCTGGAGGGGGACGCGGCGGCCGTGCAGCAGCAGATGGAGGAGGCGGCGCGCCGGGCCGGCGTCGCCGAAATCCGGCTTTCCACCCAGCGGAGCCGTCTCACCCGCCGCATGCTGGACGAGATGGGCTTGGCCGAGATCGAGAAGATCATCGCCAACGCCCGGCGCTTCCCCGAGCAGCAGGGGCTGGCCGAGCGGCTGGACGCCGGCCGCCGCGCGCTGATGGCCGAGGCGCAGAAGTACGTCGAGCGCCAGCACGAGCTCTATGCCGCCGGCTCCGGCCGGCAGCTTCGGGAGGAGATGCTGGCCCGCAAGGCGCTGAACGCCGAGGGCGGGATCGACCCCGTGGACCTCGCGATCATGCAGCAGCTGGTCCGCAAGATGGCCAAGCGCCTGGCCGACCGCTACTCGCGCCGCCGCCACCGCGCCCGGCGCGGCCACCTGGACGTGCGCAAGACGCTGCGCCGCTCCATGGGCTACGGCGGCGTGCCCTTCGACATCGTCTGGAAGAGCCACAAGGTCGACAAGCCGTCGATCGTGGCGATCTGCGACGTCTCGAAATCCGTGGCCGCGGCGGCCCAGTTCCTGCTGACCTTCCTCTATTCCCTGAACGAGGTGGTCGACCGCCTGGACGCCTTCGCCTTCTCCGGCCGCCTGATCCCGGTGGACGACATCCTCGACGACCATGCCGTCGAGCAGGCCATCCTGAAGGTCCTGCAGACCATCGGCTTCCAGCAGACCGACTACGGCAAGTCGCTGGAGGACTTCTGCGACCAGCACCTCGACCGGCTCGATCGCCACACCACGGTGATCTTCCTGGGCGACGGCCGCTCCAACTTCGCCGACCCGCGACTCGACCTGATGAACCTGATCCACCAGCGCAGCCGCGCGGTGATCTGGCTGAACCCCGAGCCCGAGAGCTACTGGGGCCAGGGCGACAGCGTCATGGACCGCTACGCCCGCTACTGCCACGTGGCCAAGACCTGCAACACGCTGGAAGGCCTTGAGCGGGTCATCGAGGACGTGCTGCGGACCTACATCCCGCACTAGCCCCTTAGCGCCGCGGCGCGCCGCTCACGGATGTCGCCGGCGATGGCTTCCTGCCGGGCGCGGGTGATGGCGTAGGGCATGAACACCACGGCCCCCACCACGCAGAACAGCGCCGCCAGCGGCCCCCAGCTCAGCACCAGGCCCGCCAGCACCTCCTCGCCGATCACCGCATGAACCTGCCGGCCGGCCTCGCGCGGGAAACGCATGAGGTCGAGGGCGAGCCCGCCGACCAGGGTGCCGACGCCCGCCGCCGCCTTGCCGGCGAATCCCAGGCCCGAGAAGTAGAGGCCCTCCCGGCGCGTCCCGAAGGCGTGTTCGTGCTCGTCCGCGGCGTCGGCCATCATCGCAGGGAAGGCGATGAACACGATCCCGGAGCCCAGCCCGACCAGGAGCTGCATGGGCACGAGCCAGGCGAGCGCCGCCTGGCCCTCGGGCGCGACGACGCCGGCGGCCCGCAGGCACGGCAGCACGGTCCAGCCGATCATCACCATGCTGAAGCCGATCGCCGCGGCGGTGCGCTTCTCGATCCAGCGCAGCAGCAGCGGCGTCAGCGGCACGCCCAGCAGGATGCCGAACAGGAAGGCGTAGGAGAGGACCTGGATCACCTCCGGCCGCAGCTTCCAGACGAAGACGTAGGCGTGGTTGTTCAGCGTCTGGTGGATGCCCGCGGCGCTGGAGAACAGCAGCATGGCCAGGAACAGCACGCGAAACGACGGGCTGCGGAAGATCTCGAGGATCTCGCCGACGATCCGCCGCCCCATCGCGGCGGGCTTGTCCTCCGGCTGTGGCAGGCCCGCCGCGTAGCGCCACAGGCCCGCACAGCACAGCAGGCCGACCACCAGCACGACGCTCGCCACCGTCCAGCCGAACTGCGGGTAGCGCTCCGGCCTCTGCAGCCCGCCCTCGCCGGCGAAGAACACCGAATAGGCCAGGGCGGTGACCACCACGCTCGTTACGATGCCGGCCAGCAGCCGGTAGGCGACGATCCGCGAGCGCTCCACATAGTCGTCCGACATCTCCCCGCCGAGCGCGAAGTAGGGGATGTTGTACATTGAGGCGAAGGCCCGCACGGCCATCTTGGTCAGGGTCAGCCAGGCGAACAGCGCCATCACCGTCAGCCCGGCTGGCGGGCTGAACATCAGGCCCATGGCGACCATGGTCAGGGGCGCGGCCAGCAGCATCACCGGTAGTCGTCGGCCGAAGCGCGAGCGGACACTGTCCGACCAGGAGCCGATCAGCGGGTCGAAGGCGGCGTCCAGGGTCATGCTGATCGCGACGGCCGCGCCGACCAGCCCGCCCGACAGGCCGAGGACGGCGGTGTAGTAGAAGAAGACGAAGGTGTTGACGGTCAGGTAGCCGCTCTCGACCACCTGGCCGAAGCAGTAGGAGAGCTTGATCGCCGCCGACGGCCTGGCCGTGACCGCTCGAGGTTCCGCGCCGGCGAGACCGGCCACACCATCCGCCACCGCCATGACGTTCCTCCCAGAACGTTCCTTGCGAACGACGGTATCGGAGACCGCCCCCCTGGCAATGGTGACCTTAGGTCACGAACGTGCGCGCATCGGCCGGCGACCTCACCAGACGTCGACGAACGGCCGCTTCTTGCCCGCGGACTTCGGCGGGACCGGGCAGGCCTTGAGCCCGCGCACCAGCCAGGCGCGGGTCTCGGCCGGGTCGATGACGGCGTCGATCTCCACCACCGAGGCGACGGAGAGCGCCTTGCCGTTCTCGTACATCTTGCCGACCAGCTTCTCGAACAGGGCCTGGCGGGCGGCGGGGTCGGTCTCGGCCTCCAGCTCCTTGCGGTAGCCCAGCCGCACGGCGCCCTCGAGACCCATGGGGCCGAACTCGGCGGTGGGCCAGGCGACCATCATGGCCGGAGCCGAGAAGTCTCCGCCGGCCATGGCCTGGGCGCCCAGGCCGTACCCCTTGCGCAGCACCACGGCGAACAGCGGGACGGTGAGGCTGGTGGCGGTGACGAACAGGCGCGAGCCCCGGCGCACGGCCGCCGTCGTCTCGCTCTGGGGGCCGACCATGAAGCCCGGCGTGTCGCAGAGCGAGAGCACCGGCACGTCGAAAGCGTCGCAGAGCTGCAGGAAGCGGGCGCCCTTCTCCGCGCCTTCGGAGTCGATCGCCCCGCCCAAGTGGCGCGGGTCGTTGGCGATCAGGCCGAGCGGCCGGCCCTCCACGCGCAGGAAGCCGGTGATCATGCCCCGGCCGTAGCCACCGCGCAGTTCCAGCCACGTCCCTTCGTCGGCGAGGGTGCGGATCACCTCGCGGACGTCGTAGGCGCGGACCCGGTTCTCCGGGATCAGGTGGCGCAGGCGCCGCTGGTCGGCGCAGGACCAGTCGCGCACCGGCCCCTGGAAGACGCCCAGGATCTGCTTCGCCGCCGCCGTGGCCTCCGCCTCGTCCTCCACCAGCAGGTCGAGGGCGCCGTTGGCGTAGAGCACGTCGGAGGGGCCGATCTCGTCGGGTGTGAAGACGCCCAGGCCACCGCCCTCGATCATCGCCGGCCCACCCAGGCCGATGTTGGAATAGCGGGTGGCGATGGTGACGTCGGCGCAGCCGAAGAAGACCGCGTTGCCGGCGAAGCAGCGGCCGGAGTTGATGGCGATCCGCGGGGCCAGGCCCGAGAGCCGGGCGAAGGTGGTGAAGCTGGTGGTGTCGAGCGACGAGGCCGAGAGCTGGCCGCCGTCCACGTCGCCGGGCCGCCCGCCGCCGCCCTCGGTGAACCAGACGATCGGCGCCTTCCAGTGCTCGGCGAACTCCAGGATGCGATCGGTCTTCTTGTGGTTGAAGTGGCCCTGGGTGCCGGCCAGCACGGTGAAGTCGTAGGCGAGGCCCACGCAGCGCGCCTTGTCCTCGCCGAAGAGTTCGCCGTTCACCTCGCCCACGCCCACCACGATCCCGTCGGCGGGTGTGTTGGCCCGCAGGTCCTCCAGGCTGCGCCGCCGCCGCTGGGCGGCCACGGCCATGGCCCCGAACTCGCTGAAGCTGCCGGGGTCGAAAAGGTCGGCCAGGTTCTCCCGCGCGGTCCGCTGGCCGGTCCGGCGGCGGCGGGCCACGGCCTCCGGCCGCGCCGCGTCCAGCGTCATCCGGTGGCGCTCGATCACCTCCGCGAGGTCCGGGCGGATGGCGTCCAGGTTGATGGCCGCCTGCGCCTCCTCCCCGGCCGCATCGGCGCCGGTCTCCTCGAGGAAGGCCAGCGGATGTCCCTCGAACACCGTGTCGCCGGGCGCCACCGTGATCTGGCGCACAACGCCGGAGGCCTGGGCCTCGACCACGTGCTCCATCTTCATGGCCTCCAGCACCATCAGCGCCTGGCCCTTGCGCACCACTTCGCCGACGGCGGCCTGCAGGGCGATCACGGTGCCCTGGAGGGGCGCGCGCAGCGGGATCGCGCCCGCCGGGCCCTCCGGCTCGCGCGCCGCCGCCGCCGGGCCCGAGCTGCGGGCAGCGGCGTCGAAGTAGAGTCTGGGGTGCGCCTCGGGCGGATGGGCGAGCTCGCCCATGTGTTCCTCGATGAAGCGGGTGTGGACCTCGCCCGCCGCCACCGCCGGCAGGGCCAGGAGGTTCTGCAGGAAGGTGATGTTGGTCTGCGCCCCCTCGACCCGGAACTCCGCGAGCGCCCGGTAGGCCTTGGCCACGGCCCGCGACAGGCCGCCCGAACCCGAGTGGACGATCAGCTTGGCGAGCAGGCTGTCGAACCGGGCGCTCGTCGTGTAGCCGGCGTAGCCGAAGCCGTCGACGCGCACCCCCGGTCCCGACGGCGGCTCGTAGACCGCCAGCGTCCCTCCGGCCGGGCGGGCCGAGCCGTCGGCCGCCATGGTCTCCAGGTTGACCCGGACCTGCACGGCGTGCCCGCGGGGGGCCGGGACCTGGCCCTGGGTGAGCTCGAGCTCTGTGAGGGTCCGGCCGGCGGCGATCTGCAGCTGGATGCGCACCAGGTCCAGCCCGGTGACCTCCTCGGTGACCGTGTGCTCCACCTGCAGGCGGGCGTTGCCCTCGATGAACACCAGGTCGTCGCCGTCGACCAGGAACTCCATGGTGCCCAGGCCACGGTAGCCGGCGGCTTCCGCCAGGGCCGCGGCATGGCTGAACAGGGCCTCGCGCTGCCAGGCGGGCAGCATGTCGGCGGGCGCGATCTCCACCACCTTCTGCCGCTGGCGCTGCAGGCTGCACTCGCGGTCCCAGAGGTGCGCGACGCGGGTCCCGTCCCCCACCACCTGCACCTCGATGTGCCGGGCGTGCTGCAGGAAGCGCTCCACATAGAGGTCGCCGTTCCCGAAGGCCGCCCTGGCCTCGGACTCGCATCGCGCCCACTCCCGCGCCAGCGCCTCGACGGAGTCCACGGGACGCATGCCGCGCCCGCCGCCGCCCGCCACGGCCTTGACCATCACCGCGCCGTGCGTGGCGAGGAAGGCTTCGGCCTCCGCGAGCGTGGTGGGGCCATCCGTCCCCGGGGAGATCGGCACGCCGCACCGCTGCGCCAGCGCACGGGCCGCGCCCTTGTCGCCGAACAGCTCCAGGGTCTCCGGCGAGGGCCCCACGAAGGTGAGCCCAGCGTCCACGCAGGCGCGCGCGAAGGCGGCGTTCTCCGAGAGGAAGCCGTAGCCCGGGTGGACGGCGTCGCACGCCTGGTCCTTCGCAGCCTGCACGAGCTGGCCGATGTCGAGATAGGCCGCCGGGCCCGAGCCCTTCAGGGCCACGGTTTCGTCAGCCTTCCGGGTGTGCAGGGAGGCCGCGTCGTCCTCGGAGAAGACCGCCGCCGTGGCGATGCCCATCTCGGCTGCGGTGCGCGCGATGCGGACGGCGATCTCGCCCCGGTTGGCGATCAGCAGCTTCTTCACGAACGCGTCCCCTCAAACACTTGTTGGGACGCATTTGGGCCTATGGCGACGCGAAGGCCAAGGGGATTGGATCAGGGAGATCTGGGCAGTGGCTCCTCTTGTCGGACCACGACCCACCGGCCACCCCGCCTCTCCACGTCCAGCCGTTGACCACCGCTGCAGCAGGCGGCTTCGGCAAGGTCAGTCGTCCGAAACAGATAAGCCTGATCTGGGCCTGAAAACCGGACTCGCGAGAAGACCGCCACGGAACCGGGCGCGTGGTCCGCCGGCGAACCGGCCGCGATAGTCATCTGCGCCGCTTTGAAGCTCTCCGCGCAATCGACCCTGCGGCCCGCCCCAAAGAGGCCGATCTCGCTAGCGATGGGCCCGCCTGTGGCCCGGTGGACGTCGGCCACCAAGCCGCACTCCCGCACGACCGCGGCCGAAGAGGGGATATCTCCAAGCATCAAGGCAGCGACTGCCAGCGCACCGAGCGCAAGACAACCGAACAAAGGCCAGCCGCCTAGGCTGATCTGAGCCCCCTCGCCCGATGGCGGGCCCTGTCGGCGCAGGGGCAGCAGGTCGCGCCTACGCCTTCAGAAGCGAACGATCGATCGGCAACTCGCGGACGCGCTTGCCGGTGGCGGCGAAGATGGCGTTGGTGAGCGCCGGGATGGCCGGCGGCAGGGCCGGCTCGCCGAGACCCGTGGGCGGGTAGTCGGTCATCACCCAGTGCACCTCCACCGGGAAGGCCTCGTTCATCCGGATCAGCGGGTAGGAGTCGAAGTTCCCCTCCATCGTCCGGCCGTTCTCGATGGTGATCTTCTGGTGCAGCGCCTCGGAGACGCCGTCCAGCACGGAGCCCTGCACCTGGTTCACCGCCCCGTGCGGGTTGATGATCTGGCGGCCCACGTCGCCGGCCACCCAGGCCTTCTGGACCTTCGGCGTCCCGTCGGCGGCGACCTGCACCTGGATCACCTCGGCGAAGTAGCCCAGGTGGCTGTAGTGGAAGGCGATCCCCTTGCCCGTGCGGGCCGGCAGCTTCTCGCCCCACTTGGAGACCTCGGCCACCTTCTGCACGACACCGCGCATGCGCTCGGCGTTGTAGGCGCCGGAGCCCTCGCCCACGAGCTTCTGGTCGCCCAGCAGCTTCAAGCGGAAGGCCACCGGATCCTGGCCGGAGGCGTGCGCCAGCTCGTCGATGAACGACTGCATGACGAAGGAGAGCGCATTGGAGCCCGGGGCCCGCAACGGACCGGTGGGCACGCCCAGCGGCATGGTCGAGACGTCGATCTTGCAGTTCGGCACGAACCGGGCCGGGAACTCGGTGGGCGCCATGCCGGCCGACGGCGCGAACTGCTCCCCGCCCGGGCCGAAGCTCACGAAGTGGTCCTGCCAGGCGACCAGCTTGCCCTGGGCGTCGACGCCGCCCTTCAGGAAGTGGAACCCGGCCGGCCGGTAGAAGTCGTGCCGCATGTCGTCTTCACGGGTCCAGAGGAGCTTCACCGGAGCCCCAGTCTCCCGCGCGATCCAGGCGGCCTCGACCATGTAATCGTTGCTGAGGCGCCGGCCGAAGCCGCCGCCGCAGCGGATCATGTGGATGGTGATGTCCTCGGGCTTGATGCCCAGGGTGGTGGCCACGAGCTGCCGGCCGGGCTCGGGGTTCTGGGTCGGGGCCCAGATCTCCACCTTGCCGTCCTTGACCACCGCCGTGCAGTTCTGCGGCTCCAGCGTCGCGTGGCTCAGGAACGGATAGGCGTAGGCCGCCTCCACCGTCTTGGCCGCGCCCTTCAGCGCCGCGGCCACGTCGCCGTCGTTGCGGGCGGTGCGCTGCGGCGGGCCCGCGGCGAGTTCGGCGGCGCGCTTTGCGAAGCCTTCGCTGTTCTGCTGCGCCGTGGGATGGTCGGCCCACTGGGTCTTGAGCTGGTCGCGGCCCTTCTTCGCCGCCCACCAGGTGTCGGCCACCACGGCGACGCCGGGCAGCAGGCCCGAGAGGTTCGTGCCGCCGTCGACCACGAAGGCCTTGCGGACGCCTTTGACCCCCTGCGCGGCGGCGAGGTCGGCGGAGGCCACCTTGGCCCCGAAGACCGGCGCCTTCTCATAGGTGGCGTACAGCATCCCCGGGACCTGCACGTCGATGCCGAACAGCGGCTGGCCGGTGACGATCTTGGCCGTGTCGTACTGAGGGGTCGCCCGGCCGATGATCTTGTAGTCCTTGGGATCCTTGAGCGTCAGGCTCTTGGGATCCGGCGGCGTGAGGCCGGCGCACTGGCTGGCGAGCGAGCCGTAGGTCGCCTTGCGGTTCGAGGCCTTGTGCAGGACGAGGCCGGCCTGGGTGGTGCATTCCCCGGCCGGGCAGTTCCACGCCAGGGCCGCGGCCTGGATCAGCATGGCGCGCGCCACGGCGCCCACGCGCCGCTGGTCTTCCCAGTGCAGCGGGGTGGCCATGGAGCCGCCCGCGAACTGGCGGCCGTAGGTCTGCGGATCGTTGTCCGCCTGCTCGATGCGGACCTTCTCCCAGGGGATGTCCAGTTCCTCGGCGATCAGCATGGGCAGCATGGTCTTGATGCCCTGGCCGCACTCCGGGTTCTTGTTGGTGATGGTCACCATCCCGTCGGGCGCGACCTTCACATAGGCGTTGATCGGCTGCAGGGCCGCGCCCTGCGCCTGGGCCTTGGTGGCCACGGTGAAGGAGATGACCAGGCCGCTGGCGCTGGCCGCGGTCAGGAACTCGCGCCGCGAGGCGCCGGTGAGCTCGAGCGTCATGGGATCAGGCCTCCCGCTGGCCGGAGGCGCGCTTGATGGCCGCCCGGATGCGCGTGTAGGTGGCGCAGCGGCAGATGTTGCCGCTCATCGCCGCGTCGATATCGGCGTCGGTGGGCTTGGGGTTGCGGGCGAGCAGCGCCGTGGCCGACATGATCTGGCCCGGCTGACAGTAGCCGCACTGGGCCACGTCCAGCTCGCTCCAGGCGGCCTGCACCTTCTTGCCCACCGCGGAGGAGCCGACGCCCTCGATGGTGGTCACCTTGCCCTGCACCGCCGACACCGGCGTCACGCAGGAGCGCACCGGCTGGCCGTCGATGTGCACGGTGCAGGCCCCGCACTGGGCGACGCCGCAGCCGTACTTCGGGCCCAGGATCCCCAGCGTGTCGCGCAGGGTCCACAGGAGCGGGGTGTCGGGGTCCACGTCCGCCGTGTGGACCTTGCCGTTGACGTTGAGCTTGAAGGCCATCCGCGCTCCTCCCCTTTGCGCCCAATGGTACGGCTCGCAGGGGGGCGGCGGCAAGCGGCAGCCCTAGCCGCCCCGGGGAAACTCCACCCGCGCCTCGAAGCCATGCTCGGCGAAGGCCGTGGACACCTTGCCGCCGAAGGGCGCCAGCGCCGTCTCCAGCACCCGCGAACCGAAGCCGGGTCTGGGCGGCGGGGCCACGGGGGGACCGCCCGTCTCGCACCAGTGCAGCACGACCCGGCCCTCCGGCGCCTCGCCGCTGACGATCCGCACCCGGCCGTTGCGCGCCGAAAGCGCGCCGTACTTCACCGCATTGGTGGCCATCTCGTGCAGCAGCAGGCCCAGGGCAGCGGCCATCTGCCCGGCGATGGTCACGCCCGCGAACTCCGGGGCGATGTCGAACCGCGCGAGGCCGAAGGGCGTCAGGGCCACCTCCAGCATGTCGGACAGCTGCACGGGGCCGCCGCTGGTCGCGGTCACCAGGTCCTGCGACTTCGCCATGGCCCCGAGCCGGGCGGTCAGTACGCGTTCGAAATCCTCGACGGTCTGCACGGACCGGGCGGTCTGGGCGACGATGGCCATCATCACCGTGAGCCCGTTCTTGGCCCGGTGCGCCAGCTCGCCCATCAGGAGCGCGCGACGTTCCTCGATCATCCGGCGCTCGGTGATGTCCAGGGAGGTGCCGACCACCAGGCGGGCCTCGCCGTCGTCCTTCAGCACCCGGCCGTGGGTCTGGATCCAGCGGATCTCGCTCGCGGGAGCGTTCGTGCGGTGCTCGACGGAAAAGTCCCCGCCATGGTCCATGGTTACGGTGGCCAGGTAGATCGCCTGCACCTTCGGCAGGTCGTCGGGGTGAACGAGCTCCATGTAGCGGCAGATGTCGAGCGGCCCGGCGTCGGCGGGCAGGCCGAATAAAGCCTTGTTCCGGTCGGACCACGTCACCCGGTCGCCGCGGGGGTCCCATTCCCAGAAGCCCAGGCCGGTCGCCTCCACCGCCATCTGCAGCCGCCGGCGCTGGTCGCGCAGCTCCTCGGCCAGGCGGCGGGTCTCCGTGATGTCGGCCTGCAGCCCGTCCCACAGCGCAGCGCCGTCCGGCAGCACGCGCGGATAGGAGGCCACGCGAAACCAGCGCACCTCGCCGTCGGCGCGGCGCATCTGGATCTCGATCGAGAACGGCCGCCGGGCGGCCATCGCCTCGGCCTCCGCCTGAGTGAAGGTCTCGCGGTGCTCCGGCAGGATCATGTCGTAGAGGATCGATCCGTCCGCCAACACGTCCTCGGCGGCCACGCCGTTCAGCGCAAGGCAGCTCGCGCCGACGTGGATGAATCGCCGTGTGACGCCGTCCGCCTCCACGCGGATGCGGTAGGGCATGCCGAGCGCGAGGGCTTCCGCCACCACGTCGAACGGCTGGGCCACATCGTCGGGGCGATCGGATGGCTCCGCCAAGCTGGTCTCCGTGCAGGAACCAGCAATCTGCGGGTCGCGACCCGGCGGGACAACACCAATTGTTGCAGTCGGTTGCCGTCCCTCCGGAAACGTCAGTCGGCCGACAGGACCACCACCGCGTCAGGGAGCTCGTTCGGATTGTCGCCCGGCCGCGCCGGGAACCGCTCCGCCAGGATGTCCGCGCAAAGACCGATGGCCGCGGCGAAGCCGGCGGCGGGCTCGCCCCGCTTCAGGCCCGAAGTCAGAGCCGCCATGGCGCGTTCCCAGACGTCCGGCTCCACCTGGCTGGCGATGCCGTCGTCGGCGACCAGCTCGGCCATGTGCTCGGCCATGGAGACGTAGATCAGCACGCCCGTGCGCTCGCGGGTGGCGTGCAGGTTCTTGGCGAGGAACTGGGCCTGGGCCTCACGACGCACACGTTCGCGTTTCAGCCCGCGCGGCGTCAGGCGCCGGCGGATCGGCCCCAGGCTGACCACGATGGCGGCGACCACGAACAGCGCCGCCTGCAGGAGCAGGGCTCCCACGAGCGTGTTGCGGGCGACGACGTCGGCGGCCTGCGCCACCTGGGCAGCGGTCCACTCGCCGCCGAGGTCCGGCACGCTCACGTGCACGCCGCCCAGCAGCAGCAGGGCCGGCCCCAGCAGGGCCACGCCCGCCGCCCAGGCGAGCGGTGTCTCGAAGTAGTCGGAGCTGTCCTCCGCGACCACGCAGTAGATCTCGCCCGTCGTGCGGGTCTCGGCCTCGCGCACCGCCGCCGCGATGGCGGCCCGGTCGGAGGGAGAGAGCAAGAGGTCCTTCGCCATCACCAGCTCCCCGAGGATCCGCCGCCGCCGAACGAGCCGCCGCCGCCGGAGAAGCCGCCGCCGCCCCAGCCGCCGCCACCGCCCCCCCAGCCGCCGCCGCGGTGGCGCGAGCCGCCGCTCGAGAGGATCAGCGGCAGGAGCCACCACAGGCCGCTCGAGCGCCGGCGACGCCCGCGGCCGAACAGGCCGAGGATGCCGCCCAGGATCCAGAAGACGAACAGGATGACGAAGATCAGCGGGATCGGCGATCCGCCCTCGGACCTCTGGGCCGGACGTTCGGCGGCCTGGGCGACGCGCGCCTTGGCCTCGTCCTCCGGCAGGGCGAGCTGCTCGATCACCGCCTCGGTCCCCGAGACGACGCCCTGCTCCATCTGGCCCTCGCGGAAGTAGGGCAGCACCCGCTGCTGCAGGATCACGCTCGACAGGGCGTCGGTGAGGATCCCCTCCAGGCCGTAGCCGACCTCGATGCGCACCTTCCGCTCGGAAGGCGCGACCAGGAACACCACGCCGTCGTCCTCGCCCTTGCGGCCGATCTGCCAGGTGCGCCCGAGCTGGTAGCCGTACTCCTCGATCTCGTAGCCCTGCAGGTCGGGGACGGTGGCGACCACCATCTGCCGCCCGGTCTGGGCCTCGAGCTGGGCGAGCTTGTCGGTGAGCTGCTGCTCCGTGGCGGGCGACAGCATGTTGGCGTTGTCCACCACGCGCCCGGTGAGCGGCGGGAACTTCGGCTGGGCGAACGCCGCCGTGGCCGATCCGACAAGGACCAGGAGCGCGAGGACGAGGCCCCGCGCTCCCGCGAGCGTGGTCATCACTGGGTCGGCGCAGGCGTCGCGCTGGGCGCCGGGCCCACGGGCGGGGCGGCCGAGGTCGGCGGTGCGGAGCCGGGCGCGGCGCCGTCCGGAACCGGCGCGCCGGGCTGGGTCCCGCCGAAGTCGACGGTGGGCGCGCTCTGCGCCGAGGCGGAGGCCTGGAAGAGCTGCATGGGCTTGGAGCCCGCGTGGATCGTCTTGGCCCAGATGATCGTCGGGAAGGTGCGCAGGCTTGTGTTGTAGTCGCGCACCGCCTCGTTGTAGTCGCGCCGCGACACCGCGATCCGGTTCTCGGTGCCCTCGAGCTGGCTCTGCAGCGCCAGGAAGTTCTGGTTCGACTTGAGGTCCGGATAGCGCTCCTGGATCATCATCAGCCGGCCGAGCACCCCGGTCAGGCGGTCCTGCGCCTGCTGGTACTGCTGGAAGCGGGCCGGATCGGTGAGGGTGGAGGCGTCCACCTGCACCTGGGTCGCCGACGCGCGCGCCTCGGTCACCTCGCGCAGCACCGTGCGCTCCTGGGCGGCATAGCCGCGGACCGTCTCGACCAGGTTCGGGATCAGGTCGGCCCGCCGCTGGTACTGGTTCTGCACGTCGCCCCACTTGGCGCGGGCGTTCTCTTCCTTGGTCGGAATGGTGTTGATGCCGCAGCCGGCGAGCATCACCGGGGCGAACAGGAGCACGGCGGCCAGGGCCAGGCGTTTGCGAAGCGTCTTCACGTGTCTCAGGGCTCCCCAAGAAATCCAAGCTGAAGCTTGGTGTCCCGCATATGTGGCCCCGACATTGATCCGGCGCAATCGCGCAGGCATCAGGAACCGCGGAGCCAGGAAGCTCCGGACCCGGTCGGGAGTTCCTCATCCATGGCGCAGGCGCGGCCCTACTACGCCGACCGGGGCCTTTCGGCGGCGTTCTACGACGTGGTCACCGCCGCGGACGCGCGGCTGGCCGGCGACGTGGATGTCTACGCCGGCCTCGCGCCGCCGGGTTCGTCCGTGCTCGAGCTGGGCGCCGGCACCGGCCGCGTCACCTTCGCCCTGGCCGAGCGCGGCTACGCCGTCACCGGGATCGATATCGCGCCCGCCATGCTGGAGAAGGCGCAGGCGCGGCTGGCCGCGCTGCCCGCCGAGGTCGCCGCCCGGGTGGAGCTGCGCCGAGGCGACATGACCACGCTCGACCTGAAGCGGACCTTCGACCTCGTCATCTGCCCCTACTTCACCCTGGCCCACGTGCCGGCAGGGGCCGCCTGGCGCAACACCTTCGCCACCGCGGCGCGCCATCTCCGGACCGGCGGGCTGGCCGCCTTCCACCTGCCGCTGCTGGAGATCATGCGCATGCCCGGCCCGCCGCCGGAGATGGTGGTCATGGACCAGCCCCTGCCCGGCGGCGGGCGGCTGAACCTCCACGTCCTCGAGCGCACCTTCCGCGAAGGTGTCGGCCGCCTAGACCAGGTGATTGACTATGTGGAGCGGGATGCGAAGGGCGCCGTCGTCCGCCGGTCCGCCGAGCGGCTGACCTACTACCTGGCCGATCCGGAGCCGCTCGCCGCATCCGCGGGCCTGCTGCAGGATCGCGAGCCGATCCCGCTGGGCGGCGTGGGTGAGGTCCGGGTGTTCCGGAAGGCCTAGCCCGGTCGGCCGCGTCGCCAGGCCTTGGCCGGGCTGTGGCGGCGGATGAAGGCCGTGAACACGGCCAGGGAGCCGGTGGTGAGGAGCATGGCCTTGCTCGCCAGGCCCGTGTTGAACTTCAGGAAGGTGAGGGCCGCGACCCAGAGCACGAGGGGCGCGAGCCAACTGATCAGCAGCAGGCAGCTGCGCCAGTTCACCGGCTTCCGGCCGGGACCGGGCCTGCGGGTCTCGAACCCCGTTGGGCGGTCTTCGCGCATCACGCGTCTCCGGAGGCGAAGTCTATCACGTCCGGGTGGCGAATTCAGCGTCCCCGGTGGCCGCCACGACCTGGTCGTCGAAGCTGGCGTGCGCGGAGGTGTAGAGCCGGTGGTAGAGCCCGCCCGCCCGCATCAGGGCGTCGTGGTTCCCCTGCTCCAGGATGCGCCCCTGCTGCAGGACGATGATCCGGTCGGCGTCGCGGATGGTCGCCAGCCGGTGGGCGATGACGATGCAGGTGCGGCCTGCGAACAGCACCTTCAGGGCCTGCTGGATGGCCTGTTCGGTGAAGCTGTCGATGTTGGCCGTGGCTTCGTCGAGGATGAGGATCTGCGGGTCGGCCACCAGCGCGCGGGCGAAGGAGATCAGCTGCCGCTGGCCGACCGACAGGTTCCGCCCCCGCTGGCCGAGCGGCGTGTCGTAGCCTTCGGGCAGGCGCATGATGAAGTCGTGGGCCGACACCGCCCTGGCCGCGGCGATCACATCGTCGCGCGTGGCGCCTTCGGTGTTGTAGCGGATGTTCTCCTCGATGGTGCCGGTGAACAGGAAGGGCTCCTGCAGCACCATGGCGATCCGCCGTCCCAAGCTGTCGAGGGTGACGTCGCGCACGTCATGGCCGCCCACCAGCACCTGCCCGCGGTCGGCGTCGTAGAAGCGGTGGGTGAGCGCGATGATCGAGGTCTTGCCCGAGCCCGTGGGCCCGACCAGCGCGACCACCTCCTTGGGCTGCACCGTGAAGGAGATGTCGTGCAGCACCGGCCGGGCGGGGTCGTAGCCGAAGGTCACGCTCCGGAACTCGACGCGGGGCTCGAAGTCCTCCAGGGCCACGGCGCCGGGACGGTCCTTGATGGTCACCGGCACGTCCAGCACCTCGAAGATGCGGTGCGCCGCGGCCATGGCCCGCTGCATGATGGTGTACTGCATCGACAGCATCCGCACGGGGTCGAAGAACCGCTGCACATAGAGGACGAAGGCCACCATCACCCCCACCTCGAGCCGCCCGGCGAGCACGGCGTTGCCGCCCACCACGACGACTATGGCCATGGCGACGCCGGTCAGGATGTCCACCGTGGGCACCATGATCTGGGTCATCCAGGCCGCGCCGGTCTGGGCCTTGAAGTTGGCGTCGGCCATCTTCCGGTAGAGCTGGAAGTTCAGCGCCTCGCGGCGGGTCTCCTGGACCGTGCGGATGCCGTTGATGTTCTCCGCCAGCGCGGAGTTGGCCGTGGACGAGGCGTCGCGGGCCTCGCGGAAGCTCTTCTTCGAATAGGGCAGCCACACCGCCCGGATGGCGATCAGCGCCGGCAGCACCGCCAGCGTCAGCAGGCCGAGCTGCAGGTCGAGGCTGAGCAGGACGACGGTGATCGCCACCAGCACCACGAGGTCGCCGACCGCGCCGGTGGTGCTCTCCAGCAGCTCCTGCAGGGCCGCCACGTCGCCCTGCAGGCGGGCCATCATCCGGCCCACGTGGGTGCGGTCCATGAACGAGAGGGAGACGTCCTGCAGGTGGGCGAACATCGCCCGGCGGATGTCGAAGATCACCCGCTGCGCCACGCGCTGGATCTGCCACTCGCCGAACACCAGGGTCGCGATGAACACCGCCGCCGCGACGCCGAACAGCACGACCGCGCGGCCGAAGCTCTCCGCGTCGCCGCGGACCAGCCCGTCCACCGCCTTGCCGATCAGCAGCGGGATGGAGACGTTGGCCGCGGCCGCGACCAGCACCGCGAACTGGGCGGCCAGGAAGGCGCGGCGGTGGGGCGTGAGGTAGCCGAAGAACCGGCGCGCCGCCCGCGGGTCGAAGGTCCCGAAGACGTCGTCGCCCTCGGGCGAGCCCAGCGAGGCGCGCGGCGCGCGCCGCCGCTCCTCCGTCGGCCCGGGGGAAGGCTCGAGGCTCATGCCGGCTGCTCCTCGAGGGTGGCGGCCGCGTCGGAACGGCTCTGCAGCTCGTAGAGCTCGGCGTAGGTCCCGCCGCGGGCCACCAGCGCGTCATGGCTGCCGCGCTCGACGATGCGGCCCTCGTCCAGCACCAGGATCTCGTCGGCATGCATCAGGGACGACAGGCGGTGGGCGATGATCACCGTGGCCTTGGTCTTCGTCGCCCGCGCCAGGCCGTCGCGCACCTTGCGCTCGGTGACCGCGTCGATGGCGGCGGTGGAGTCGTCGAAGATCATCACGCCGGGGCCCGGCACCACGCCGCGGGCGATGCTCATCCGCTGCCGCTGACCGCCGGACAGCGCCACGCCGCGCTCGCCGACCCGGGTCTCGTAGCCCTCGGGCAGGCTGGCGATGTGCTCGTGGATCTGCGCGGTGCGGGCGGCGGCCTCGATCCGCGCGTCCTCCGCCCAGGGATCGGCATAGGCCACGTTGTGACCCACCGAGGCGTCGAACAGGAAGGCCTCCTGCTGCACCAGGCCGACGTACTCGCGCAGCGACGCGAGCGTCACTTCGCGGATGTCCACGCCGTCGATCGTGATCCGGCCCTCGGTCACGTCGTAGAAGCGCGGGATCAGGTTGGCGAGCGTCGACTTGCCCGAGCCCGGCGGGCCGACGATCCCCACGGTTTTCCCCGGCCGCACCTCGAAGCTGATGTCCTGGAGCACCTGACGCCCGTCCGCGCGGTAGCGGAAGCCGACCCCTTCGAAGCGCAGCACGCCCTCGCCGGGCTGCAGCGTGCTCGCCCCCGGCGCGTCGGCGATCTCCGGCTCCAGGTCCAGCACCTCGAACAGCCGCGAGCCCGAGGAGGTCGCCCGGGCCATGGAGTTGAAGATCATCGCCACCTGCCGGATCGGCGCCTGCAGGAGCGTCATGTAGGTCAGGAACTCCGTCAGCCGGCCGACCGTCATATGCCCCGCCAGCACCTTGCGGCCGCCCAGCCACAGCAGCAGGCCGAGCGAGATGTGGAAGCTCACGTTCATCCAGGCGATGGCGGTGAACCTGAGCGTGATCCGCTTGTCCTGGAAGACGATCACGGCCCGCGAGCCGCGGTCGAACTTGGCGAGTTCGAAGTCGCGGCCGGCGAAGGCCCGCACGACCCGAATGCCCTGCAGGTTCTCCTCCATGGTCAGGGTGAGCTGGCCCATCAGCTCCTGCACCCGAAGCCAGGTGACCCGCAGGAGGAAGCCCATGCGCGCCAGCGCATAGCCGGCCACCGGCACGAAGGAGAGGCCGACCAGCGCCAGCACCGGATCCAGGCTGACCATCATCGCCGCCGCGAAGCCGACCAGCAGGACGAGGCTGAGCGCCGGCGTCATCGCCCCGTTGATGAAGGCCCGCGCGCCCTCCAGGTCGAGCATGCCGCGGGTGACCAGGTCGCCGGAGTGGATGCGGTCGTGGAAGCCGAAGGAGAGCTTCTGCAGGTGCTGGAAGAACTGCAGGCGAAGGTCGTTGGCCACCTTCTGGCTGAGGTATTCGCCGAGGTAGCCCGACCACATGGTGAGCAGGCCCCGCGCCACCGTGGCGGCGATGACCAGGCCCGCGCTGACCACCAGCGCCGAGCGCGCCGCGTCGGCGTGGGCGGCGCCGTCGGCCAGGAGGGCCTGGGCCTGGTCCACCGAGCGGCCGAACAGCCGCGGCAGGGTCAGGCTGGCGACGGCCGCGCCGAGGGATGCAAGCACGGTCAGCGCCACCCGGCCGGGGTAGCGCATGGCCAGCCCGGCGATCCGGGCCAGCACCGAAGGCATGGCCGTCACGTCCACGGTCTGGACGTCAGACAGCGCCGCGCTTCGCCCCTGAGGGGGCGAATCACTCATCCGATTTTCCGTCTGCTATGGGACCGGGAGTGTGAGGCGCCGGGGGCCGTTCGGCGAGTCCGGTTTTGGCGCCGAAGCGCAGGAAGTCCGGTGCAGCTAGGCCGCCAGCTGGGCCTGGTCGACCACCGTGACCCGCCGCGCCGGCGGCGCGGGCTTCGGCCGCAGCTTCTCCCCCCTGAGCCACATCCTGAGCGCCTCCCAGTGGATGGCGGTGAGCACGCCCAGGCTCATCCACGGGTGCGTCAGCCAGGCGCGGAGCAGGCCCGCGTCGCTGAGCGGCGTCCGCCGGCCGAGGAAGCTCGCCGCCAGGACCAGACCCTCGGCGTCGTGGGCCTCCACCTGCACCCGCACTGTCTCGCCGGGCGGACGGATGCGGAAGCCGTAGGCGAGGTCCATGTCCATGAACGGCGAGACGTAGAAGTCCTTGGCGCAACACTGGCGCACAACCGGCTCGTCGCCGGCCGGGATCAGGTAGGCGTGCCGCTCCCCGAAGGTGTTGGTCACCTCGTAGAGGATGGCTGAGAGCGTGCCGTCCTTGCGGTGGCAGAAGTAGACGGTGAGCGGGTTGAAGCCGTGGCCCAGCACGCGCGGCATGGTGAGCATCCGCACCGGCCCGCCGTGGGCGATCCCGGCGGCCGCCAGCTCCGCCTCCACCTGCGCCTTCAGCGGCGTGTCCGACCCGTCGCCGTGGTCCTTTTCCCGCACGCTGACGAGGTTCAGCCCACCGTGCGAGAACAGGCCGAGCTTCCAGTCCAGCCGGCCCAGCTCGTCCAGGTCCAGCAGCAGGAAGAACACCCGGTAGGCCAGCCGGTGCGCGCGCGGCTTCGTCCGGGCGTGGGTGACCACGCCGGAGTAGAGGCCCGAGGCGAAGCTCACGCGGCCCGCTCCGCAGGCGCGCGCAGGTGGATGCGGCCGGACTCGCCCGCCACGGTCCACGGCCTCCGCACGCCGCCGAGCTGCTCGGCCACCGCCAGGCCGGACTGCAGGCCGTCCTCGTGGAAGCCGTGGCCGAAATAGGAGCCGCAGAACCAGGTGCGGTTCACGCCCTGCAGGTCCCAGAGCTCGGCCTGGGCGGCGATCGCGGCGGCGTCGAACAGCGGGTGGTCGTAGGCCTCCGTGCGGATCGTCTTCTCCGGCGCGATCTCCCTGGTGGGGTTTAGGGTGACGAAGAGGTCCGGCGCGTCCTTGATGCCCTGCAGCCGGTTCATCCAGTAGGTGACGCAGCCCTCGCCCGTCTCGCCGCGGCGGCCGATATGGTTCCAGCTCGTCCAGGCCCGCCGCCGCCGGGGCATCAGGGCCGGGTCGGTGTGCAGCACGACCCGGTTCTTCGAATAGCGGAACGGCGCGAGTAGCCGCCGCTCCTGCGCCGTCGGGTCCTCCAGCAGGCCGAGCGCCGTGTCGCCATGGGTGGCGATCACCACCTCGTCGAACCGCTCGAAGCGCCCGGACGCGAGCTGCACCGTCACACCGCTGGGGTCTCGCCGGACCCCGGCCACCGCCTCGCCGCTCCGCGCCTCGCCGTGGAAGGCGGCCCTCAGCGCCTGGACGTAGGCCCGGCTGCCGCCGTCCACCGTCCGCCACAGGCCGCGGCCGAACACCGACATCATGCCGTGGTTCTGGAAGAAGCGGATCAGGGCGGCGGCCGGATAATCCCGGATCGCCGACAGCGGCGTCGACCAGATGGCGGCGGCCTGCGGCAGCAGGTGGTCGTCCCGGAAGGCCTGGCAGTAACCCTTCTCCTCCAGGTAGGCCTCGAGCGAGGTGAGCGGCGCCTCCAGCGCGGCCAGGTCCTTCGGCCCCTGCCGGTAGAAGCGGCCCACGTCGCGGAGCATTCCCCAGAAGCGGGCGGAGAACAGGTTGCGCTTCTGGGCGAAGAGGCCGAGCGCGCCGTAGCTGGAGTACTCGAACGCCCCGTCGTCGAGGCTGACGCTGAGCGCCATGTCGGCCGGGCGGCTGGCGACGCCCAGCCAGTCGAGCAGGGCCGTGAAGTTCGGATAGTTGGGCTCGTTGTAGACGATGAAGCCGGTGTCCACCGGCACCGGGCCGTGATGGCCCGGCGCCTCGGCGGTGTTGGCGTGGCCGCCCAGCCGGTCGTCGGCCTCGAACAGGGTGACGCTGTGCGCCTGCGAAAGCAGCCAGGCCGCCGAGAGGCCGCTGATCCCTCCGCCGATGACGGCGATCCGCCGCCGCTGTCCGAACGCCCGTTCCATCGATGCTCCGCCGTCTGTCCCCGGCCCCGACGGCCGAGCTTTCACGGCACCTACGGGCCTCGCGACGGGGCGGATGCATCCGGGACGGCGGAGCTTCCGTACCTTGGGCGATGCTGATCGGCCTGACCTTCCTCGTCCTCGTCTTCATGACCGCGGTGATGACCGCGGCCTGGGCCTTCGGGCTGAAGGCGCGCAACGGCGGCTGGACCGACGTCTTCTGGACCTTCGGCAGCGGCGGCGCGCTCGTGGGCGCGGCCCTGCTCGCCGCGCCCGGCCCGCGCGCCTGGCTGGTGGCCAGCCTGGTCGGCCTCTGGGCGCTCCGGCTCGGCACGCATCTGGCCCAGCGCGTCGCCCACGGCCCGGAGGATCCGCGCTACGCCCGCTTCCGGGAGGAGTGGGGCGCCGACCACCCGCGCCGGATGCTGCGCGTCACCCTCGCCCAGGCCCCTGCCACCGCCCTGCTCGCCGTCTCGGTGATCGTGGCGGCCCAGGCCCCCGGCCCGTTCGGCGCGCGGGACGTCCTGGCGGCGGTCATCTTCCTCGCAGCCTTCGTGGGCGAGGCGATCGCCGACCTGCAGATGGAGCGCTTCCGCGCCGATCCCCATAACCGGGGCCGGGTCTGCGAGCGCGGCCTGTGGGCCTGGTCGCGACACCCCAACTACTTCTTTGAATGGCTGGGCTGGCTCGCCTACCCCACCATCGCCCTCGACCCCGCCCGCCCCGCCAGCTGGCTCAGCCTGACGGCGCCGGTGGTCATGTACCTGCTGCTCACCCGCGTCTCCGGCGTCCCCCCGCTGGAAGAGGCCATGCTCCGCTCCCGCGGCGAGGCCTACCGGTCCTACCGGTCGCGGGTGAGCGCCTTTTTCCCCCTTCCGCCGAAAGGACGTCAGGCATGATCCCCCACATCGCGGCCTTCCTCGGGACCGGCCTCGTGATCGCCATCCTGGACGCCGTCTGGCTGACCCAGGTCGGACCCAGGCTCTACCGGCCGACGCTCGACCCGGTGCTGGCCGACAAGCCGAACATGACCGCCGCCGTGGTCTTCTACCTGGTCTACGTCCTGGGTGTGGTGCTGCTGGCCGTGCTGCCGCACAGGGATGCGACCCTGGGGCGCGTGGCGCTGGCCGGCGCGCTCCTGGGCGCCTTCGCCTACGCCACCTACGACCTCACCAACCAGGCGACGCTGAAGGCCTGGTCCACCCGCATCAGCGTGGTCGACATCGGCTGGGGGACGCTGCTCACCACGGCCGGCGCCCTGGCCGGCGTGCTGGCCTGGCGCTGGGCCGCCAGGCTCGCCGGCTGACCCCTCTTCCCCGCCCGTCCATCGGCGGGGCAAGGGCCCGCGGCCGGTCCCGCGGGCCGGAGGGGGCGCACCCTTCAACCCCCTGCGCCCCCTCCACCCCTCTTCCGCACATCCCGCCGCCGTGATTTGCTGGGGTTCGAGGCCGGGCCTACGCCGGACGGATCAATTCATCCGCGGCGCCGGACCTCCAATGAGATTTTGCGGATGCGCCGTCTGATCGGGCGCGGGAGGATTTTGATGGAAGCCTTGAAGGAACGCATGGACCTGGATGCGCGGCTGGCGGCTGCGCAGATGACCGGGATGACCTCCGCCGTCTGGGCGCAGGTCCAGCCCGACAAGGCCGCGGTCATCGACCCGGACGGGACCACGCGGACCTTCGCCGAGGTGAACGCCGCCGCCAACCGCATCGTCCGCCTGCTGCGCGGCGCGGGGCTGAAGGCGGGCGACTCCGTGGCCCTGGTCTGCTCCAACCGGCACGAGTTCGTCGAGGTGCTGGCCGCCACCAAGCGGGCGGGCTTCCGGATCACCCCGGTCAACTGGCACCTCACCACCGACGAGATCGCCTACATCATCCAGGACTGCGAGGCGAAGGCGCTGTTCGCCGAAGCCCGCGTGGCGGCCTCCGGACCCGCGGCGGCCCAGTGCCCGAACCTCGCCGTGAAGGTCGCGATCGGCGGCGATATCGAGGGCTTCCTGAACTACGACGAGGCGCTGGCCGGCATCGATCCGTCAGACATCGACGACCCGGTGCTCGGCAACCAGATGATGTACACCTCCGGCACCACCGGCCGGCCGAAGGGCGTCTTCCGGCCCAATCCGGTGATCCCGCCGCCGGGCGTCTACCAGCTGCGCGGCTACGACGAGCACTCCGTCCAGCTCTGCGCCGGCCCGGCCTACCACGCCGCCCCGCTGGCGTTCGACGTCAACGCCGCCATGGGCGCGGGCTGTCCGCTGGTCTTCCTCGACAAGTGGGATTCCGAGCTGGTCCTGAAGACCATCGCCGAGCGGAAGGTCACCCACCTCCACCTCGTGCCGATCATGTTCCAGCGCCTGCTGGCCCTGCCCGACGAGGTGCGCGCGAAGTACGACGTCAGCCACGTCAAATACATCGTCCACGGCGCGGCCCCCTGCCCGCCGGAGGTCAAGCTCGCCATGATCGAGTGGTTCGGCCCGGTGCTCTCCGAGTACTACGCCGGCTCCGAGGGCGGGGCGGGCTTCACCATCTCCTCGGAGGAGTGGCTGAAGAAGCCGGGCTCGGTGGGCAAGCGGCCGCCGCTGCTCGGCTCCAAGATTCTCGACGAGAACGGCGAGGAATGCCCGCCCGGCGTGCCGGGGACCATCTACCACCAGCTCCCGCCGGGCGGCGGCTTCACCTACTACAAGGACGAGGCCAAGACCCAGGCCAGCCGGGTGGGCGACTACTTCACCATGGGCGACGTCGGCTACTTCGACGAGGACGGCTACCTGTTCCTCACCGGCCGCAACGCCGAGACCATCATCTCCGGCGGGGTGAACATCTACCCGCAGGAGATCGACAACGAGCTGATCAAGCATGACGCCGTGGCCGACAGCTCCACCGTCGGCGTGCCCGACGAGCAGTGGGGCGAGCAGGTCCGCGCGGTGATCATGCTGAAGCCGGGCTACGAGCCCTCCGAGGAGCTGGAGCAGGAGATCCTCGCCTTCGCCCGCGCCAACCTGCCGGGCTTCAAGGTCCCGAAGAAGATCGACTTCGTCACCGACCTCCCCCGCTCCGAAGCCGGCAAGATCCAGCGCAACAAGGTCCGCGCTCCCTACTGGGAAGGCCGCAAGCGGCAGATCTGAGGGCGCCATCCCGGTCGGAGCGCAGCGGCGAGCCGGGATCCATGAGCGCCGCGCCGGGCGAAACGGCGCGGCCGGTTTGTGCGCGTGGCCGAACCTTGGCGTCCATGGGTCCCGGATAGGCGCTGCGCGCCTTCCGGGATGACACTGGGGTTTGCGGCGGGACCCCAGCCCTGCTTAATCTCGCCGCCTCAGTTCGGGGGCCGATCCTATGAAACGACTTCTCGCCGGCGCGCTCATGGCCGCCGCCTTCGCCATGCCGGCCGCCGCTCAGGCTCCGGCCCCGGCGGCTGGCCAGACCACCTTCGTCCAGGCCGGCCGCCTCTTGGCCGACCCCGCTTCCGGCCGGGTCGAGACCCAGAAGACCCTGGTGATCCAGAACGGCCGCGTGGTCCGGATCGCTGACGGTTATGTCGCCGAGCCGGGCGGGCGGGTGGTCGACCTGAAGGACAGCTTTGTCCTGCCGGGTCTGATCGACAGCCACGTCCACATCACCGGCGAGCAGAACCGCAACAGCCTGATGGAGGAGGTCACGCTCTCCTCGGCCGACCTCGCCATGCACGGCGTGCGCTTCGGCCGCCGCACACTGATGGCCGGCTTCACCACGGTGGCCGACCTCGGCGCGGAGAACAACGCGATCTTCGCCCTGCGCGACGCGGTCGCCCGCGGCGATGTCGAAGCCCCGCGGATCGTGGCCTCCGGCTCGGCCATCTCGGTCCACGGCGGCCACGGCGACGTGAACGGCTTCAGCGACGACGTCATGCACGTCCTTCGGCCGGGCTCGGTCTGCTCCGGGGCCGACGACTGCCGCCGCGCCGTGCGCGAGCAGGTCTGGAAGGGCGCCGACGTCATCAAGATCACCGCCACTGGCGGGGTGCTGTCCAACACCGCCGCGGGGCTGGGCCAGCAGTTCTCCCAGGAGGAACTGAACGCCATCGTCGACGCCGCCCACCGGATGGGCCGCAAGGTCACCGCCCACGCCCACGGCGGCGACGGCATCGTCAGCTTCCTGAAGGCCGGCGGCGATTCCATCGAGCACGGCACCTACCTCGACAACGAGGGCATCGCGCTGCTCAAGAAGAACAAGGGCTATCTGGTGCCCACCCTGATGGCCGGCGACTTCGTCTACCGGGTGGCTTCGGGCCCGAACAACTTCTTCACCCCCGCCCAGACCGCGAAGGCCCTGGAGGCCGGGCCGAAGATGCTGGACATGGCCCGCCGCGCCCACCAGGCCGGCGTGAGGATCGCCTTCGGCACCGACACCGGCGTCTCGGCCCATGGCCAGAACGCGGGCGAGTTCGCCCTGCTGGTCCGGGCCGGCATGACCCCGCTGGAGGCCGTCCAGGCCGCCACGGTCAACGCCGCCGACCACCTGGGCCTCGCCGCCGAAATCGGCGCGCTCACCCCCGGCAAGGCCGCCGACGTGATCGCCGTGAAGGGCGACCCGCTGAGCGACGTCACGGTCCTGCAGAACGTCAGCTTCGTGATGAAGGGCGGCGTCCAGGCCAAGCCTTAACGGCCGCCGCAACACACCGACACCAACCGTGTTTTGGCGGGCGGCGGCGGCGCGTGCCATATGGCGCCCGCTTCGAAAGACAGGGGCCGCGCCCGCATGCCTATCCCGTTCATCGACCTGCAGGCCCAGCGCCAGCGCCTGGGCCAGCCGCTGGAGGACGCGATCCTCAAGGTGGTCCGGTCGGGCGCCTACATCATGGGCCCGGAGGTCGCCGCCTTCGAGGCCGCCATGGCCGAGTTCGGCCAGGCGCCGCACGTGCTGTCCTGCGCCTCGGGCACCGACGCCCTGATCCTGCCGCTGATGGCGTTCGGGATCGGCCAGGGCGACGCGGTCTTCTGCCCCTCCTTCACCTTCGCGGCCACGGCCGAGGTCATGCCGCTGGTCGGCGCCTCGCCGGTGTTCGTGGACATCGACGCCGACACCTACAACCTCGACCCCGCCAGCCTCGAGGCCGCCATCCAGGCGGTGAAGGCGAAGGGCGAACTCACGCCCCGGGCGGTGATCGCCGTGGACCTGTTCGGCCAGCCCGCCGACTATCCCGCCATCCGCAAGGTCTGCGACGCCCACGGGCTCAAGCTGATCGCCGATTCCGCCCAGGGCTTCGGCTGCACGCTCGCCGGCAAGCACCCGATCCACTGGGCGGACGTGGCCACCACCTCCTTCTTCCCGGCCAAGCCGCTCGGCTGCTACGGCGACGGCGGGGCGGTGCTGTCGAAGGACGCCCGTTTCCACGACCTGCTGGTCAGTCTCCGGGTCCACGGCCAGGCGGTGAAGTCGGACCTGGAGGGCCGGACCTTCGAGCACGACCCGCGCTACCTGAACGTCCGCGTCGGCACCAACAGCCGGATGGACACCATCCAGGCCGCGGTCCTCCTGGAGAAGCTGAAGATCTTCGCCGACGAGATCGAGGCCCGGAACCGTGTGGCGGCCCGCTACGCGGAGGGTTTGGGCGACCTCGTGAAGGTCCCCACCATCATCGAGGGCGGCGTCAGCGTCTGGGCCCAGTACACCATCGAGACAGAGAACCGCGACGGCCTCGCCGCCCACCTGCGCGAGCAGGCGATCCCCTCGGCGGTCTACTACCCGATCCCGATCCACAAGCAGGGCGTCTACTCGGGCTACCCCACGGCGCCGGGCGGCCTGCCGGTCACCGAGGCCAAGGCGGGCCAGGTGATCAGCCTGCCTATGCACCCCTACCTGACGTCGGACGACCAGGACCAGGTGATCGCCGCCATCCGCGCCTTCGTGAAGAAGAACGGCTAGCCCCAGATCTCCTTCAGGACCTCCGCCTGGGTCGCGGCCTGGGCGAGGCCGGCCTGCACGGCGCCTGGCACGCGGGAAGCGTCCAGAAGGTTCGGGCCGAAAGCCTCAGCGCTCGCCTCGTCGGGGCCGATGACCACCACGGTGGCGCCGCCGTCCTGGAGGGTCTGGACCTCCTCCTCCAGCTTGGCCCGCACCCGCTCGCCGATCTCGCCCGGGCCGGCCAGCCGCACCGCCACGACCACCACCACGTCGTAGCCCGCGGCCATGTCGGCGTTGGTGGAGGAGCGCATGCCGCCGTCGATGTAGCGGCGGCCCTCGATGGTGATCGGCGGATAGACCCCAGGCACGCTGCAACTCGACGCCACTGCCCGCGTGACGCCCACGCCGGCCGCCTTCGTCCAGAGCCGGAACCCGCCGTCCTCGGCGTCCACGGCCGTGCAGGCGAAGGCCTTCTCCGGCCAGGCGGTGTCCGGCAGGCCCGCGAACGAGCGGCCGAAGCTGCGGATGAAGTCCTCCTCGCTCATGGTATCAGCCGCCAGGGCCATCGCCCCGATCTCGGCGCGCACCTCGGCCGGGTTGCGCTTGCCGCCCTGGGCCTCGGCCATCAGTTCCGTCAGCCGGCGCAGGTCCGGCGCGGGGCCGGCGCGGCCTGCGGCCTCCCGGCGGGCCGGATCGGAGGGCGGGTCGGCGAAGGTGCGCGGGTCGAGGCCCAGCGCCAGGCGCGCGCCCACAAAGGCCCCCGCGCTGGTGCCCAGGATGAAGTCCGCCTGGCCGAGGTCCACCCCAGCCCGGGCGAAACCGGCCACCAGCCCGTTCTCCCAGCCGATCCCCACCGGCCCACCGCCGCCCAGCACCAGCGCGCGCGTCGTCATGGACGTCATCCCCGAAGCGTTCTTGGATTTTGCCGGAGCATCGGTGACCCGGGCCACCATGTCACGCCGCTTCGCGCGGCGCGCGCGTGCTCCCCTTGCGTCACCGCCGTGGCCGTGGTTGGTGCGCTCAAACAGATGTTTGACGGGAGGGTCGGATGAAGGCTGCGGTCTATTACGAGAACGGCGGGCCCGAGGTCTTCCGGTACGAGGACGTCGCCGACCCCGAGTGCCACCGCAAGGGGATCGTCATCCGGGTGGAGGCGGTGTCCATCGAGGGCGGCGACACCCTGAATCGCTTCCGCGGACCGCTCGTCACCCGGCCGCACATCGTGGGCTACCAGGCCGCCGGCGAGGTGGTGCAGGTCGGCGAGGACGTCACCGACATCCGGGTCGGCCAGAAGGTGGTCACCACCGGCGGCTTCGGCAGCCACGCCGAGCTGCGCGCCGTCCCCGCCCGCACCGCCTGGGTGATCCCCGAGGGCATGGCCGTGAAGCAGGCCGCGGTGATCCCCGTGCCGTTCGGCACGGCCGACGACTGCCTGTTCGAGTTCGGCCGGATGAAGAAGGGCGAGATCGTGCTGGTGCAGGCCGGCGCTTCCGGCGTCGGCGTGGCCGCCATCCAGCTCGCCGCCCGGGCCGGTGCGGCCATGGTGCTGGCCACCGCCTCCTCCGACGAGCGCCTGGAGCGCCTGAAGCCGCTGGGCCTGACCCACGGCATCAACTACCGCACCCACGACGTGGCGCAGGAAGTCGCACGGCTGACCGACAAGCACATGGCCGACGTGATCGTCGATTCGGTCGGCGGCCCGACCCTGCAGTCCTCCATCAACTCGCTGGCCTACCGCGGCCGGGTCTCCATGGTCGGCCAGGCCGGCCGCGAGCCGATGAAGGTGGACGTGGGCTCGATGATGGGCGGCAACCGCAGCCTGTCGGGCGTCTTCCTGGGCGCCGAGATCACGACCGACCGGGTGCACGACAACATCCAGAAGCTGATCGGCGACGTCGCCAGGGGCGAGCTGAAGGTCGTCATCGACCGCGAGTTCCCGCTGTCCGAAGCCGCCGAGGCCCACCGCTACATCGAAAGCCGCCAGGCTGTCGGCCGCGTGCTGCTGATCCCCTAAGGAGCCAATCATGGGACGCCTTTCCGGCCGCTCGGCCGTCATCACCGGCGCGGGCAGCGGCATCGGCCGCGCCGCCTCGATCCTCTTCGCGCGTGAAGGCGCGAGCGTCGTCTGCGCCGACCGCGCCGAGGGCGTGAACGACACCGTCAAGGCGATCACCGACGCCGGCGGCAAGGCGATCGGGCTCCTGGGCGACGCCGGCGTCGACGCCTTCGTGAAGAGCTGCATGGACACCGCCATCGCCGAGCACGGCGGGCTGGACGTGGTCTGGGCCAACGCCGGCATCTCCGGCGGCTTCGCGCCGCTGCACGAACAGACCGCCGACTACTGGGCCGAGATCCTGCGGGTGAACCTGATCGGCGCCTTCCTGGCCGTGAAACACGCCTCCGAACGGATGATCCCGAACGGCCGCGGCTCGATCATCTGCACGGCGTCGGTGGCCGGCATCCGCTCCGGCGCCGGCGGCCCGGCGTATTCGGCTTCCAAGGCCGGCGTCATCAGCCTCGCCCAGACCGCCGCCAACGAGCTCTACGGAACCGGCGTGCGCGTCAACGCGGTCGCGCCCGGCCTGATCGAAACCGGCATGACCAAACCCATCTTTGACGGCGCCCGGGCCCGCGGCAACGAGGACAAGATCGGCCAGCTCAACCCGCTCACCCGCTACGGCGTGCCGGACGAGATCGCCTACGCCGGCCTGTTCCTGGCCTCGGACGAGAGCTCCTACGTCAACGGCCAGACCATCGCCGTCGACGGCGGACTCTCCACCTCCCACCCGGTCGTCCGCCGCAAGCGGTGATCTACCTCGTCCGCCACGGGCAGACGGCGTTCAACAAGGAACGTCGTCTGCAGGGCCATGTGGATTCCCCGCTCACCGAGCTAGGGCTGCGCCAGGCCCGGGCCGTCGCCGGCCTGCTCGCCGACCTGACCGGCGGCGAGCCCGGCTGGCGGGTGATCTCCAGCCCGCTGGGCCGCGCCCGCGACACCGCCGCCATCGTCGCCAGGGCCCTGAGCGCCGAGGTCGAGGAGGACGCCCGGCTCATCGAGCTCTCCTGGGGAGAGTGGGACGGCCGGCTGCGGAGCGAGCTGGAGGCCGCTCACCCGGACGCCTTCGGCCGCTCCGGCTGGGCCTTCGACGCCCCTACCGGCGAAACCTACGAGGCGGTCTGCGCGCGCATGGCCGACTGGCTGGCGAGCCTGCCGCCGGAACCGGAGCGGCGCGTGATCGCCGTCAGCCACGGCGTGGCCGGCCGGGTCCTGCGCGGCGTCTACGCCCGCATGGAACGCGACCGCACGGTCGAGCAGGACGTGCCGCAGGACGCCGTCTACCGGCTGAGCGGCGGAACCATCGGCCGCATCGACTGCGAGCCGCTCGACTAGGTCGCTAGTGGATGGAACTGCGCCAGCGGCGGAGCCTCGGCGCCTCTACTTTCCGATCAGGGCCGAGCCAGTGCATCACGGCCAGGACGGCCACCGCGGCCACGGCGCCGAGCGCGAACGCGCCCGCCGCGGCCATGGAGATCCCGGCCGGGCCCACGCTCATCGGCCGCGGCGCCATCCAGTGCACCACCTCGCCGTTCGGCTCGCTGGGCAGGACGTCGTCGTAGTCCTCGTTCATGTGCTCGGTCATCGGGATCGTCTCCGCCTTCCCACTCGTGGCGCTAACCCGCGCGCATGGCAGGGGTTCCGCGCGCCCGTCCTCAAGGGTAGAAGCGGCGCGACCCCATTCCTTGACCTGCCGCAACGGACCATGGCCGGACACTCAAAGTTCAAGAACATCATGCACCGCAAGGGCCGCGCCGACAGCGCCCGGTCCAAGCTGTTCTCCAAGCTCTCGCGCGAGATCACGGTGGCCGCAAAGGCGGGTCTGCCGGATCCGGCGATGAACTCGCGCCTGCGCCTGGCCGTGGCCAACGCCAAGGCCGAGTCCATGCCCAAGGACAACATCGACCGGGCGATCAAGAAGGCGTCCGGCGGCGAGGCCGAGACCTACGAGGAGATCCGCTACGAGGGCTTCGGCCCCGGCGGGGTCGGCGTGATCGTCGAGGTGCTGACCGACAACCGCAACCGCACGGCGTCGAACGTGCGCTCCACCTTCTCCAAGCACGGCGGCAACCTGGGCGAAACCGGCTCGGTGTCGTTCATGTGGGACCGGGTGGGCCAGATCGTCTACGGGCCCGAGGCTGGGTCCGAGGACAAGGTCATGGAAGCGGCCATCGAGGCCGGCGCCGTCGACGTGGAGTCCGATGAGGACGGCCACACCATCTACACCGCCTTCGAGCAGCTCTCCGACGTGGCTGCGGCGCTCGAGGCGAGCCTCGGACCGGCCAAGTCCACCGCTGTCGCCTGGCGACCCAAGGCCCGCACGCCCATCGAGGGCGACGCCGCCGGCTCGCTCATGAAGCTGCTCGAGACCCTCGAGGACGACGACGACGTGCAGAACGTCTACTCGAACGAGGACATCGCCGCCGAGGAACTGGAAAAGCTGGCGGGCTGAGCGTGCGCAAGGACGACCCCCGCGTCACCGACCTCTCCCGCTACCGCCGGGCCCGCGAGGCCGCGCGCCGAGCCCCGCCGCCCAAGCCGAAGACCCGCCGCGAGCCCTTCCTGGGCTCTCGGCCCCGGGCGGGCCTGATCCTCGCAGCGGTGGTGTTCGTGATCCTGGCGCTGTCCTTCGGGCAGTTGTTCCACTAGCCGCAACCGGCGCCGTGCCTGGGGGTTTATCCCCGCGCATGGGCGACTGGTCGGCGATCCTCGTACAGTACGTGCTGCCGGTGGTGGGCGCGGGCGTGGCCGGCGCGCTGATCGGGCTGGAGCGGGAATACCGCGGCCGGCCGGCGGGCCTGCGCACCCACATCCTGGTCTGCCTGGCCTCCGCGCTGCTGATGCTGGGCGCCGTCCACCAGATGCGCTGGCTCACCGACACGCCGGCCGAGGTGGTGCGCATCGACCCCGTTCGGATGGCCCACGGCATTCTCACCGGCATCGGCTTCCTCTGCGGCGGCGTGATCTTTCGTCACGGCTTCTCGGTGCACGGCCTGACCACCGCCGCCTCGCTCTGGCTCACCTCGGCGCTCGGCACCCTCTACGGCGTCGGCTTCTACGGCCTGGCGATCGGCGGGACCCTCGCGACGCTCGCCGTGCTGGTGATCCTGCGCGGAGTGGACGACCGACTGCCCAAGCGCAGCGTCCTGGACGTGGCCGTGCGCTACCGGCGGGGCGATCGGTTCCCCGACCAGGAATTCCGCGACCTCGTCCATGAGCTGCGGCTGACCCCGTCGGGCATGGGCCACAAGCTGCTGCACGGCGGTGAGGTCATCGAGCTCTCGGCCACCCTCAGGGGCGCCGGCGGGCGGCCGGCCGAGGCCCTGGCGCAGCGGCTCTGCGCCGATCCGCGCGTCGTGGAGTTCGACGTTCGTCCCCGCGAGGACTAGCCGGTCAGCCGCGCCCGCGGCCGCCCATGTTCTTGCGCAGGATCGCCCAGATGATCAGCAGGAAGCCCGCCAGCCGCAGCAGGTAGACGCCGCTGAGGTTCTCGTCGGGGATGCCGAAAAGCACCGGCACGGCTTGGTTCACCGCCAGCAGCGCGAAGCCGGCGGCGAACGCCAGGAACAGGGTGTCGCGCGTGCGCCGCCAGAACTTCAGGAAGTAGAGGCCGACGGCGAGGAAGCCCACCGTGAGCGCCCCGCCCATGAAGCCGACGATGGCGGGATCGTGGTTCATGACTCCACCTCGAAGGTGAAGCCGTAGAGCAGCACCGCCACCGCCGCCACGGACGCCGCCTGGCGGAAGGGCCAGAGGTTCACCTCCGGGAAGACGACCATGTCGCCCACGAGGAACAGGTTGTTCAGCGCCAGGAATCCAAAGCCCAGGGCGGCGTAGAGCAGGAGCTTGCTGCGGCTGGCCCGATAGGCCCTGAGCAGCAGGGCCGCGCAGATCACGCTGGTGATCAGGCAAAGGCCGTAGACGGCGATGGGAGCCCAGTCGGTCACTTTCCGTCTCCCCTGAATTTGAATGCGTCTGCGAGGCCCTGCACCGGGTCCGGCGGCGCCGCGATCAGGTTGATGATGGCCACAGGCCGCTCGCGGTAGGCCGCCTCGAGGTCACCGCAGAGCGCGTCGAGCACCGGGCTGGCCGGGGCGTAGCGGTAGCAGCCGGCGTCGTCGAGCACCACGATGCCGCCGCGCTGAAAGCGGCCGAGGTTGTCCGCGACCAGGGTCTGGCTCGCCCGAAGCTCGCGCACCAGGTCGGCCGCGGCCCAGCATCGCTCCGGGTCGCGCTTGAGCAGGAGCAGCAGCTCCAGCGCCCATACCGAGCGCACGTGCTCGCGCACGAACCCACGGAGTTCCTGGTCTGAGGCCAAAACGCGCCCTTCACTTGAACAGCGGGGCGACCCTAACGACTGGGCCCGGTCGATCAAGCTTGACTGTGCCATTTTGTCGCAAGGCTTGGCCGCGCGGCGTGTCTGTGTCCAAGTGGCCGCAACACTCTGGGGGGACCAAATGACACCGATCTTTCGAATCTGCCTGACCGCCGCGGCCGCCCTGTCCGTCGGGGCCGGCGCGGCCCAGGCCGCCGAGTTCGTCACCATCTCCCAGGAGGCCGTGGTCGACGCCCCACCCGAGGTGGCGTGGAAGAAGGTCGGCGGCTGGTGCGACATCGGCGCCTGGCTGAAGACCACCTGCGTGATCACCTCCGGCGGCGAGGAAATGGGCTCCGTCCGCCGGATCGCCGACCGCATCGACGAGCTGATGGTGGCCAAGACCGCCTGGTCCTACTCCTACAGCCAGCCCAAGAGCCCGATCGACTACCACGGCACCGTGGAGATCCGGCCGGAGGGCAAGGGCAAGTCCAAGCTGATCTACACCCTGGTCTACGACGCCGAGCCGCTGAAGACGCCCGAGGCCAAGGCCGCCGACCGCGAGCGCCGGGCGAAGATGTTCGCCGGCGTGCTGCAGACCATGAGGGGCATCGCCGAGGCGAAGTGACCCGCGGCGGGCCGCGGGCGCACACCGCGGGCGCGGCTTCGCCATGGCTTTTCACCACATCATGAATTAAGAACGGCGTTAGCTCAGCCTCGGAGGCCCCGATGGACGTGCTCGCCCGCCCGCTGACGCCGCCCGCGCCGAAGCGCCTGTCGCGCCCCCTGCCCGCCTGGCGGTTCAACTGGGCGCTGACGAAGAACACCCACGCCGTCTGGGCCGATCGGCACTTCGACGACCTCGTCACGCCGCTGCCGGCGCTCGGCATGAAGGTTCTGCTGGTCTCCGACCCCGACGGGATCCGCCACTACCTGACCACGGCCCAGGCGAAGTACCGGCGCCCCATCCCGGCCCGCCGGATCGTCCGGCCGATCACCGGCGACGGGGTGTTCCTCGCCGAGGGCCAGGCCTGGCGGCGGCAGCGGCGGCTGCTTGCCCCGACCTTCACGCCGGCCAGCGTCGGCCTGCTCGTGCCGCACTTCCAGGACGCCGCCGAGGCGATGATCCGCAGACTGGACGGCAAGGCGAAGGCCGACCTCTCGGGCCTCTTCCAGGACGCCGCCCTCGACGCGGTGCTCCGGGCCCTGTTCTCCCTGCCCGACAGCGCCGAGCGGGCGGCGCTCGGGGCCATGGTGCGCGGCTACATCGAGAGCGTCGCCAATCCCAACACCTTCGACGTCCTGGCCCAGGGCGACGACGACTACGCCTTCGCCCAGCGCGGGCGGCTGCGCGCCGGCCGCGCCTGGATGGCCGCCGTCGACCGACTGGTGGCCGCGCGGCGCCGCGCGGCGCCGCCCGCGGCCTCGCGCGACATGCTGGACCTGCTGCTGGCCACCCGCGACGCCGAGACCGGCGAGGCGCTCGGCGACGGCGAGGTCCGCGACCAGGCCGCCACCATGCTGTTCGCCGGCTTCGAGACCACCGCGCGGCTGCTATTCTGGGCGGCCTGGCTGCTGGCCCTCGACCCGCTGGAGCAGGACCGGCTGCGGGCGGAGGTCAGGGCTTTCCCGCCGGACCGGATCTCGGGACTGGAGGACCTGCAGAACTGGCCCAGGCTGCGGATGGTCCTGCTGGAGGCGCTCCGGCTCTATCCGCCGGGCGGGATGATCCTGCGCGAGGCGGTCGAGGAGGACGAGATCCTCGGCCACAGGCTGACGCCCGGCATGCACGCCTGGACCAGCATGTGGGTGCTGCACCGCCATCGTCGGTTCTGGGAGGATCCCGAGGCCTTCCGGCCCGAGCGGTTCGCCGGCCAGTTCGCGCCCTGGACGGCCGGCGGCGCCTACATGCCCTTCGGCGCGGGCCCCCGCATCTGCATCGGAGCGACCTTCGCCATGGCGGAGGCGAGCCTCGTGCTCGCCACCCTCCTCGCCCGCCACGAGGTGGGCCTAGCAGACAGCCGGCCCGTGCTGCCGGTGGGCAAGATGACCACCATGCCCGATCACGAGCCGCTGTTCGCGCTCAGCCTCGCCTAGTTGGGGACCGGCGCCTGGTTCTTCGGCCCCTCGGTCACCTGGTCCATGGCGGCGTCCGCGTCCTTCGTCGCCGTGGCCGCCTGGGCCGCCTCCTGGCGCTTGGACTCGTCGAGCACCACGGCGGAGACGGCCTTGTTCTCCGGCGAGTTGCGGGCGCCTTCGCCCGTCGTGCTGCAGGCGCAGAGCGGCAGGAGGGTCGCAAGGACGAGGCAGGTCGGGCGCAGCATGGACGAGGCTCCTTCAGGCCCCGTCCAACGCGCCGGCCCGGCTGCGGGCTCCCTGGCCTCAGGCGGCGAGGTCGAAGCGCCAGGGCTCCTGGCGGCCCTGGGCCGCCGCGAGCTGCGCTTCCGCGAACTCCCAGTTGGCGACGGTGTCGAACCACGTCTCGAGGAAGCCCTTACGGTCCTGCTTGTAGTCCAGGTAGTAGGCGTGCTCCCACAGGTCGCAGACCATCAGCGGCGTCTGCCCTTTGTTGGCCAGGGTGTCGCCGTCGTGGGTGTCCACGACCGCCAGCCTGCCGTCGTCCACCACCAGCCACACCCAGCCGGAGGCGAAGTGGTTGGCCCCCACCTCCACGAACTTGGCCTTCAGGCCGGCGAGGTCGCCGAAGCCCTCGCCCACCAGCCGCGTCAGCTCGCCGCCGGGGTCGCGCCGCTGCGGCGTCATGCAGGTCCAGAAGAAGGCGTGGTTCCAGGCCTGGCCGGCGTTGTTGAGCAGCTTGCGCTCACCCCGCGACCCGGCCTCGGCGATGATCTCCTCGAGGCTCCGGCCCTCCAGCCCCTTCTCGGCGGCGAGCTGGTTGGTCACCTCCACGTACTTCGCATGGTGCTTGTCGTGGTGCGTCCGCATGGTCGTCGCGGACACGGTGGGCTCCAGCGCCTCATACGCATAGGGCAGCGGCGGCAGCTTGATCATCGCCTGGCTCCTTCACTCTTGGGTTTTTCGGGTTCGCTGTTCAAACCCTTGCCGCGGCGGCCTGTTCCGTCCCGACGAAGCCGGCGCGCGCGGTGTCTTCGGCCGCGGGTCGGCCTGTGTCAAAGCGGGGCTGCCGGCTAGGTGCGCGGATAGAGGATGATCTGGGTGCAGCGGAAGGCGGCCATCAGCTTGCCGGTGGCGGCGTCCTCGACCCGCGCGTCCCACACCTGGGTGGTGCGCCCGCCGTGCAGCAGCTCGGCCGTGCAGACCGCCTCGCCCGAGCGGAGGGTGCCGGTGAAGTTGCACTTCACCTCCGCAGTGGTGAAGCCGCTCGCCCCCTCCGGCCAGACCGTGGAGACGCCGTAGGCGCAGAGGATGTCGGCCACCGACAGCACGGCGCCGGCCAGCAGGTAGCCGGTGTGGGCCACCAGGTCCTCGCGCACCGGGAACCGCCCCACGACGCGGCCGTGGGCGACCTCGGTGATCTCCAGCCCCAGGTGCCCGGGCAGCTTGCCCACGTTGGCCCGGTTCAGGCCCTCGACGGTGTTGCGGTTGGTCGTGGCCGGCATGGTCTTCCCCTCGCTCGGGGTGAGCTCCGAAAGGAGGGTCCCCGCCATAATTCTCATGGCAGATGCGAGCCTGTGGCCCGAAGTCAGTCAAGGACCGGCCTCCGGCCGGCCGCGCCGCGGCGGCCCTCCGGGCCGTCCTTGAGTGACTTCGGGCCACAGGCAGACTGGCCACCATGAGATTTAGGGCTAGGTTCGCGCCCATGCGCACCCTTGCCCTCGTCGCGGCGCTCGCCGCCGCCCCCTTCGCCGCCCAGGCCCAGTCCGCCGCCCCGATCGATCCTGCGAAGCTCTCCGAGCACACCCGCGTGCTGGCGGGCCCCGACTTCCACGGCCGCGCGCCGGGCGGGCCGGGCGAGCAGCCGACGGTCGACTACGTGGTCGGCCAGTTCAAGGCGCTGGGCCTGAAGCCCGCCGGCGACAACGGCGGCTGGACCCAGGCGGTGCCGCTGATCCGCACCCAGGTGCAGCCCGACGCGAAGATCACCCTGAGCGTCGGCGGCCGGGCCCAGACGCTGACCCAGAACAAGGAGGTCCGTCTCCACGCCCTGCGGCCCGACCCGCGGGTGCAGGTGGCGGACGCGCCGCTGGTCTGGGTGGGCTACGGCGTCACCGCGCCCGAGCGCGGCTGGGACGACTTCAAGGGCGCGGACCTGAAGGGCAAGGTCGCGGTCTTCCTGATCAACGACCCCGACTTCGAGGCCGAGGCCTCCGATCCCGTGGCCGGCAAGTTCGGCGGCAAGGCGGCCACCTACTACGCGCGCTGGACCTACAAGTACGAGGAGGCCGTGCGGCGGGGCGCGGTGGGGGCCCTGATCGTCCACGAGACGGCCGGCGCCGCCTACGGCTGGACGACCGTCACCGCCTCGAACGGCGAGAGCTTCGACGTCCAGCGGCCGGATCCGGCGAAGGAGAAGCTGGCCTTCGAGGGCTGGATCCAGCGCGACCTGGCCGTGGACCTGTTCCGCCGCGCGGGGCTCGACTTCGAGGCCGAGAAGGCCCGCGCCCGCACCGCCGCCTTCACGCCCGTGGCCCTGAAGGACGCCACCGTCTCGGTGGACCTCACGGTCGCCTCCGAGAAGCTGATGAGCCGCAACATCCTGGCGGCCCTGCCGGGGAAGACGCGGCGCGCCGAGAGCATCATGTACGCCGCCCACTGGGACGGCTACGGCGTGGGCCCGGCCGACGCCCAGGGGCAGACCGTGCGGCCCGGCGCGCTGGACGACGCCATCGGCGTGGGCGGGGTGATCGAGATCGCGCGCGCCTTCGTGCAGGGCCCTCGCCCCGACCGCACCATCGTCTTCGCCGCCTGGACCGCGGAGGAGCGCGGCCTGCTGGGCTCGGAGTACTACGCCGAGCACCCGAGCTATCCGCTGGCCACCACGGTCGCCAACTTCACCCTCGACGTGCTGCAGCCGCTGGGGCCGTCCCGCGACGTGGTGCTGGTGGGCGCCGGCCAGAACGAGCTCGAGCAGCACCTGGCCTACGCCGCCGCGCGGCAGGGCCGGGTGGTGACCCCAGACGCCCGCCCCGAGCGGGCGCTGTTCTACCGCGCCGATCACTTCTCGGTGGCCAAGCGAGGGGTGCCGGTGCTGCTGCTGATGGCGCTCGGCGGGGCGCCGGATCTCGTGCAGGGCGGCCGGGCCGCCGGCGACCGCTGGGTCGCGGAGTACACCGCCCGCTGCTACCACCAGACCTGCGACGCCTGGAGCGCCGACTGGGATCTGCGCGGGGCCGTCCAGGATGTGGCCCTGGTCTACGAGGCGGGTCGGATGCTGGCGACGTCGAACCGCTGGCCGCAGTGGAGCGCGGGCTCCGAGTTCAAGGCGGTCCGCGACCGCACCGCCGCCCAGCGGAAGTAGCCTTGACCGGAAAAGGCCCGTGGTCGGGCGCGTCCCGGGGGACGCGCCCGACCACGGCGGAGCCTGGTCCGGAAGAAAGCCGCCACACCCGACGCCCGACGCCATTTGGGGCTGGAGACGGGACGGCGCGCGCGGCCGGCTTCGGCGGCCATCCGGGGAGGAGGACGCCGCCAGGTCCGGTCAGGACCGAAGCATGAAGGCAACCAGGCCGAAGAGCAGGGCGAGAAGCAGGCAGAGGACCGGCAGACTGCGCCACAGCCAATCCCCCAGCAGCGTCGCGCGCCGTTCTCCACCCGTCATCACACCCACTCCTCGGCTGGCGATGAAGATGATGGCCCGACGCCTGCACGGCTGGATGTGACCCCGGTCACAGACACGGGCGGCGGGCGGCGATCGTGGGCGCGCGGCTCCGGATGTGATTTAGATGGCGAAAGCCCATGCCCGCCACGCCGCCCTTCACCGCCTCCGACGCCGACTACGAAGCCTGGGCCCGCAACGAGGTCGCCCACTGGCGCGATCGCGTGCTGAGGGCCGCCGGCCCCCTCGACCGCGCCGCCCGGGGGCTGCAGCAGCGGATCAACCGCGCCATCCCGGAGCGGGTGCACCAGGCGGTCACGGCCGTGATCGAGCGGCTGACCCGGACCCTGCTGACCGGCGCGGACCTGACCACCGGGGAGCCGCTGACCGGCCTCAGCCTGCGCGAGCGGGACGAGCGCGCCCGGCGGGCCATCGAGGGCTACCGCAACGCCGCCGCCGTCGAGGGCGGCGTCACCGGGGCCGGCGGCTTCTGGATGGCGATGGCCGACTTCCCGGCGCTGCTGACCCTGAAGATCAAGCTGTTGTTCGACCTGGCGGCCATCTATGGCAAGTCCGGGGAGGACTTCGCCGAACGGCTCTTCCTGCTGCACATCTTCCAGCTGGCTTTTTCCGGCCCCGACCACCGCGCCGACGTCTTCGAAGCGATGCAGGACTGGGACGCCCGGCCCCATCCCTCGTCCTACGAAGCGTTCGACTGGCGGCGCTTCCAGCAGGAGTACCGCGACTACATCGACCTGGCGAAGCTCGCCCAGATGATCCCGGTGATCGGCGCCCCCGTCGGCGCGGTGGTCAACTGGCGGCTCACCGAGCGGCTGGGGGAGACGGCCATGAACGCCTACCGCGCGCGGGCGCTCGGATGAGGATCTTCATCGCCCTCGCCGCCGTGCTGTTGACCGCTGCGGCCCCCGGGCGCCTGACCGACGCGGACATCCGCAGCTTCTTGAGCCGCCAGGAACGGGCATGGAACGCCGGCGATGTCGCCGACTGGGCCGCACACTTCACGCCGGACGCCCGCTTCACGGACCAGGCCCGCAGCGGCCGCGAGATGGTGGCCTACGGGACCAGCACGCTTCCCCAGGCCCGCACCCAGGCGCAGCGGTTCTTCTCACAGTCCCAGGTCCGCGAGAGCGGACAGGTCCAGCGGATAGATATCCAGCCCGACGGCCTCACCGCCCGCGTCGTCATCCGCAAGGTCTCGCGGATCGTGACCGGCGGCCGGGTCAGGCTCTCCTGCGCCGACAGCGTCCAGACGCTCGTCCGCAGCGACGGGCGCATCCTCTCCCGCGGCCGGACCGACACCCTCTACCGCTGTCCGCGCTGAGCGGACAGGCGGGCGCACCCGCCCCTCACGCGCAGCTGCTGGCCAGCGCCAGCAACCCGCCCATCAGCGCGCAAAGCGCGAGCGCGCCGACGAAGTCCGCCCACACCGTCCGGCGCCACCGCTCGTCGTCCTCGAGCGCCACGCCCGCGAGCCAGGAACCGTCGCTTCGACCACTGACAACCATCGCACCCACTCCCGAACAGCCCTGCGCCCGGGGGACGGGCGCGGGGCGGTTATCGCGCCGGGGCGGCCGCTCTCCTGTGACGCGAGTCACACGGCGGCAGGCGCCCAGTCCGCCGCCCGAAGTTCGCCGAACAGGCGCAGCCCATTCTTGCGTTTGTGCGGCGCAACACGCATTCTCCGCCGCTTCCCGCATGGGGCGTCCACGTCAAGGGACGGAAGTGGACTGGAGGCGGAGTTGCCGAGCAGAAGGGTCGAGCGGAGGCTCGCCGCCATCCTGGCCGCCGACGTGGCCGGCTACAGCCGGCTCGTCTCGGCCGACGAGGAAGGCACGCTGCGCCAGTTCGCGGGCCACCTGCGAGAGGTGATTGAGCCGGCCGTGGACGAGCACGGCGGCCGCGTCTTCAAGACCACCGGCGACGGCCTGCTCGTGGAGTTCGCCAGCGCCGTCAGTGCGCTGCGCTGCGCCCTGGCCATCCAGGACGGCGTCACCGAGCGCAACCGCCCTGTCCTGCCCGACATCCGCCTGGAGTTCCGGATCGGGATTCACACCGCCGACGTGGTCATCGAGGCCGGCGACATCTTCGGCGACGGGGTGAACGTCGCGGCGCGCCTGGAGTCCATGGCCGACCCGGGAGGAATCTGTGTCTCGGCGCGCGTACAGGAAGACACGCACGGCCGCATCGAGGTCGGCTTCGAGGATCTCGGCGAGCAGCGGCTGAAGAACATCCCCCGCCCGGTGCGCGCCTACCGCGTGCGGCAGGACGGCGCCGACGGCGACGGCGAGGGCCGCCGGAGCCTGCCGCTACCGGCCAAGCCTTCCATCGCCGTCATGCCGTTCCACAACATGAGCGGCGATCCCGAGCAGGAGTACTTCGTCGACGCGATCAGTGAGGACATCGTCATGGCGCTGTCGCGCTGGCGCTGGTTCTTCGTGATCTCCCGGGAAAGCAGCTTCACCTACAAGGACCGCGGCGTGGAGCCCGGCCGCATCGGCGAGGAGCTGGGGGTCCGCTACATCCTGGAAGGCAGCGTCCGGCGGTCCGGCCAGCGCGTGCGGGTGACCGCCCTGCTCCTGGAGGCGGCCACCGGCGCCCACCTGTGGGCCGACACCTTCGACCGCGAGATGGTCGATATCTTCCGCCTGCAGGACGAGATCACCGAGCAGGTGGTGGGCGCCATCGAGCCGGCCATGCTGCACTCCGAGGGGGTCCGCATCGCGCGGAAGAACGTCGGCGACCTGACGGCCTTCGACTGCTTCCAGCGCGGCATGTGGCACATGAACCAGGTGTCGGAGGAGGGCTATCACGCGGCGATGACCCTGTTCCGCCAGGCGATCGAGCGGGATCCCGACCTGGCCCTGGCGCACATCGGCCTGGCCCGGCTGCTCTACGGCGGCGTCGTCTACGGCTGGTCGCCCAACGGGAAGGAAGACCTGCTCGCCGCCTACGACAACGCCCACACCGGAATCCGGCTCGACCCGCGCGACGCCTACGGGCATTTCGCGGCCTCGGGGGCGGCGCTGTTCCTCGGCCGGCACCGCGAGGCGTTGGAAGAGGCGCGCAAGACCATCGCGCTCAACGCCAACTTCGCCTTCGGCCACTTCCGCCTGGGTCAGGTGCTGGTCTATTCCGGCCGGGCCCGCGAGGCGATCGCGCCCATCGAGCGCAGCCTGCGCTACAGCCCCTACGATCCGCAGCTAGGCCCGATGCACCGCATGCTGTCGCTCGCCCACTTCCACGCGGGCGACCTCCAGGAGGCGGTGACCCACGCCGAGGCGGCGATCCGGCTTAACGACGTCGCCGCCACCCGGCTCCTGGCGGCCGCCCTCTACCGGCTGGGCCGGATCGAGGAGGCGGCCAAGGCTTATCCAACAGAGCTGCGCGGGCGGCTGCGGGCCCGGATGGGTGCGCCGCTGCCCTACGCCAACCCCGCCGACCGCGAGGCGCTGGCCGAGGCCGTGCGCCTGGCGGGGGAGGCCGCCGCCTACGCCGCTAGCCCTTGATCGGGTGGGCGTCGTCCGGGTAGCGGCTCTTGATCAGCACCGTGATGCCCCCCTTGGTCGTCTTGGTGTCCGGCGCTTGCCAGACGGTCATCTCGTAGTCGTAGTTCGGCGCCCAGGCGAAGGTCACCTGCGTCGGCGGGCTGGTCGACAGCGCGTGATGGATGATCGCCCGAAGGCCTGTGCGGATGCCGAGCGGCATCCCCTTCAGCAGTTCCTGCCAGGCTGAGATGAGCTGCGGGTGGGCCTCCATCAGGAAGCCGTAGTCGGGGTCGGTCCCCGGCGCGAACATGTCCTTCCGCTTGGCCAGTTCGCGGATCTTCTCCCGGCCCATGTGAACGTTCAGCTCACCCAGCACCGTCTGCAGCATCGGCATCGGCCGTCCCCCTCGTCGCGTCGTTGATTCGCCCCAAACGGGAAAACCATGGGCCGGAATTCGCCTGCTGTCAGCCGCTCAGCCGCTCCTTGACCACGCCCTGCAGGCGGTCTGCCGAGAGCACGCGCACGCCGGACGGGGTCTTCTCCACCCAGCCTTCCAGCATCCAGTCGCGCAGCTTGCGGTTCACCTTCTCGCGGCTGACGCCCACCCGCCTGGCCATCTCGGTCTGGGTGAGGGCGATCAGGCCGCGGGTGTTCTGCTCGGCCAGCAGCAGGCGGGCGAGCCGGCCTCCCAGGTCGAGGGCCGAGCGGGCCTCCAGGTCGGCGTTGGTGGCCCGCAGCCGGCGGCTCAGCTCGGCCACCAGGGCGACGGCCGCCTTGGGCTCGGATTCCAGCACCTCGAGCAGGGCCGCCCGGGGGATCCGCCACAGGCGCGTGCGCCGCGTGGCGATCAGGTCGGCCGAGCGCGGGCCGCCGTCGAGCACCGCCATCTCGCCCACCACCGAGCCGCGGCCCAGCGCCGTCAGCCGGATCTCGCGGCCGCCGACGGTGGTGGAGCGGACCTCCACCTCTCCGTCGAGCACCACGAAGACCGCGTCGCCGGGGTCGCCCTCCTGGGCCAGCAGGGCGCCGGCCGCCAGGGCCACCGGCGCGCCGCGGCGGGCAAGCGTCGAGGCGGCCTCCGGCGAGATGTGCCGAAGGACCTCGCTGGCCGCCAGGGCCGAGCGGACTTGCTCGAAGTCTTCCGTCCCGTGGGACGCCACGCACGCCTCCAGCCCCAAATCCGGCGATGGCCCAGCATGCCTTGATCTTCGCGGCCGGACCATCCCGGGCGCGAAGTTCCAGTGCAGGTTCTGCACGCAGGCCCCGCCCGTCAGCACGGCCGGCCCTCGCCCGGGGACGAAAGGGTCTGGGCGGCGGTTCTGGTCTTCATCAGTTCGGCTCCTCGGCGGATCTCGGGTCGGCGAAAGGGCGCGAGGGATAAGGCGAAGCTTCCGATCGGGATGTGACGCCAGTCACCGGGCGGACACGCGCTTTGCGGAAACCGGCTTGGCGGAGCGCCCTTGGGCGGGCGGGCCGGGCGGTCTAACGTCGGCCGATGCAGACCCGCCGCACCCTCCTCGCCGCCGCCGTGGCGCTCGCCGCCACTCCCGCCCTCGCCCAGCCCGCCCCCACGGTCAGGGTGGCCCTGACCACCGCCGAGGGCGTCATCGTGCTGGAGCTGGAGCAGGCGAAGGCGCCAGTCACCGTCGGCAACTTCCTGAAGTATGTGGATCGCAAGCTCTACGACGGGGCGGCCTTCTACCGGGCCTCGACGCCGCCGGGCGGGCCCAAGACCTTCGGCCTGCTGCAGGGCGGACTGCAGAACGATCCGAAGAAGGTGCTGCCGCCGATCGCCCACGAGAGCACGATCAAGACGGGCCTGACCCACACCGACGGGACCATCTCCATGGGACGCCACGCCCCGGGCACGGCCCAGGCCGACTGGTTCATCTGCGTCGGCGACCAGCCCTATCTCGACGCCGACCCCAAGGACCCGAAGAACCCCGGCTTCGCCGCCTTCGGCCGGGTGGTCGAGGGCATGGACGTGGTCAAGAAGCTCCTCGCCCTGCCGGTGGACCCGAACCGCGGCGAAGGCTCCATGAAGGGCGAGATGCTCGTGAAGCCGGTGAAGATCGTCTCCGCCCGGCGGGTCGCGGCCTAGGCCACCGCGCTGAGGTCGTCGCTCTCGCGCGACAGGGCCCGGGCGAGCGCCGTCAGCAGGCCCGCCGCCGTGATGGGCATGGGCATGTGCAGGTCGGCGCCGGCGGCCACGGCCTCGGCCGCCGCCGCGCCGTCCTTGGAGACCGCCAGGACCGGGGTCCGGCGCTGGCCGACCTCCGCCTCGGTGCGACGGATGACGCGAATGCCGTTCAGGCCATCGCCCATCTCGACGTTCATCAGGATCAGATCGAACGGCCGGCCGGCGGCGATCTGCGCGGCCTCGGCGCCGGAGTGGGCCTCCGACAGCTCGATGTCCACGTCGGCCTCGGCGAACACCAGCCGCACGCCGTGGCGGCGGGCCGGGTCGGCGTCGGCCGAGAGCACGCTCACCTTGCGCGGCGGCAGGACCGGGGCGGCCTTGGTCTTCTTGGCCTTGCGGGCCGGCGGCGCCTCGTCGAGGACAGCCTCGGCCACCAGCCGGTCGAGCGACTGGGCGGCGGTCTCGATCACCGCGATCATCTTCTTCAGGTCGGGCGTGTCGCAGACCTTGGTCAGCACCTTGGCGGCGCCCAGCAGGCCGTCCAGCGGCGCGCGCACCTCAGGGCCGAGGTCGGTCAGCGCCGCCTGCTTGTTCTGGGCCTGCTCGATGGAGCCCTGCAGGCTGGTGAGGGTCTGCTCGAGCTCGCGGTAGGCGGCGCGGGAGTGGTCCTCGGCGCGCTTGCGGCGCAGCTGCATCTCCACGCGGGCGGCGGCGATCTCCATGTCCACCGGCTTGGTGACATAGTCGTTGGCGCCCATCAGCAGGGCCTCGACGACGTCCTCGCTGGCGGACTTGGCGGTGACCATGATCACCGGCAGCTGGTTCTCGGTGTGCGTCTCGCGCACCCGGCGCAGAACCTCCAGGCCGTCGATGCCCGGCATCATGATGTCCAGCAGCACCACGTCGAAGGGCTCGCGGGCGATCAGGTTGAGGGCGGAGAGGCCGTCGTTGGCCTCGACCACCTCGTAGCCCAGGCGGGTGAAGCGGCGGTTCAGGATGATCCGGTTGTCCTCGGTGTCGTCGACGACGAGGAGGCGGGGCATGGCTTCTGGGGTCATGGGCTCACGCGGCGGCTGGGCGCTGGGGGCGCGCCGGTTGGAAAGGCTCCTCCCAAGTCTCCACGCTCACGCTTAAGTATCGGTGTATACGGAACGACAACCGGAACGAGCCCGCGCACCGCCGCGCCGGACGTGCTAGGGTGCGCCTGCCCCGAGCCCCAACCGCGGATTCCTCCGCGCCGGGCCCCCGGCCCACGAGGGCCACCACATGACCACCCCCAGCCGCCTGCCGCCGGCCGTCCGGCGCACCCTCGTCGACGCCCGCTCTTCCGGCGCGCCGAGCCCGACGCCGCGCCGGCCGCTCCTCAACGATCCCCGCAGCACCCGCTAGGAGGCGACCATGGCCAAGGGTCAGAAGAAATCCAACCGCGAGATCCGCAAGCCGAAGGCCCCCAAAGCCAAACCTGCCGTGCAGGTGGCCTCGGTGCTCAATCCCGAACGGAAGAAGGGCTAGCCGCATGGGTCTGTTCGACTTCCTCGGCCGCGCCGGGGTCTCGCCCGAGGCCGTGCGCGCTGAGATCTGGCGGCTCGGCGTCCGCCACTTCGGAGAGCCGCTCCAGGGCGCGCTCGCCGAACTCGCCGACCCCGGCCTCGCGCCGGACCGGACGGCCCTGCTGCGGGCCTGCGTGGCGAAGCTCCGCGCCGCCTGAGGCCTAGCCGCCGCCAGCCAGCGCCCGGCCGACCATCACCCAAAAAGCCGCGCACAGGGCCAGGGCCGCCGCCAGACCGGTTACTCTGATGACCACCATCGCCATGCGCGCTTCTCGCGACTCGCCCTGCCTCACTACGCGAGTTTCAAGTGCAGAGCGCAACAGGGCCGCGCAAGACGCCGGGACCTCAGTTTGGGGGAATGGGGGTGCGACCGTTCGCACCGCCCAGCCTCGGCTCCAGCCTGATCACGGATCACCCGTTTCCCCAACGCAGCCGTGATCGACCAAGCGGAACCGCTGGCCCGGCCACGCTTTTTACGGCCCAGTTCGAGGAGAGACTCTTTTGACCCGGCCAATGGACTCCACGGAACCTCGCGCCGCCCGGATCCTGCGTGGCCTCGCGCGCCGCCTTCGCGTCTTCGACGGGGACCGTCGCGCCGCCGCGGCCGGGTCCGCCCCGTTCCTGTTCCCGCACCCCAGGACCCAGCACGCCCGCGAGCTCGAGCGCCTGGAACGCGATCAGTTTCCCATGTGGCGCCCGGACCCCGTCCGGGTGCGCGCCCTCCAGTCCCAGTGCGCCTGAGCGCACAAAGGAGCCCGCCCGTGAAGACCAGAACCCCCCGCGCTTTCCAGGTCGTCTACCGCCGCCGCAAGGTGGTCCACCGGCCCGACACCCGGCCGCACCGCGCGGTCACCGCCGTCCGCGGCGAGGACCTGAGCGGCCTGATCCTTTACGGCCAGGGCTAGCCGACGCTCTCCCGGGCCATCGCCACGCCGGTGGCGGGACCGGGACCGGGAACGGGCCGCCGGCGCCGCACCCGGCTGCGCCGCTTGCGGGCCCAGATGATCACGCCGGTGGCCGAGAGGCCGGCCACGGCCAGGCCCAGCAGCGAGACCAGCACGCGGCCCGGCACGTCCAGGATGCGGCCCGAGTGCAGCGGGAACTGCGCCTGCATGAAGATGTCGCCCGCCGTGCCCCGCCCTGGTGTCAGCGCCCCGACCGGCGCGCCGGTGGAGCCGTCGAAATAGAGCCACGGATTGCCCAGCCCGCCGTCGCCGTGGTCGTCCCCGACCTCGTAGAAGCCCACGCCGTAGACGTCGTACATCGGCGAATAGAACACCCCGCCGGGCGGGGCGTCCCAGCCGCGGCGCTGCGCCTCCGCCCGGGCGATCTCGACGACCCGCTCACGCGGGACGGCCGGCGTGGCGGGCTCGTCGAAGGCGCGGGCCTGGCGCGTCGAGAACGGGTCCGGCGAGAGCTGCGAGAACAGGCCCACGATCGGCCGGGTCACCTGAGGGCCGAGGTTCATCGACACCGAGGTCACCGCCACCACGAGCAGCAGGCCCCATAGCCACACACCGCCCGAGCGGTGCAGGTCGAAGGTCAGCCGGTAGCCGCCCTCGCGCCAGCGGAAGGCGAAGGACTTCCTCCACGCCGCGGCCTTGGGGAAGGAGATCCACAGCGCCACCAGGCAGTCGATCGTCCAGGCGATCCCGACGATCCCCATCAGCCAGACGCCGATGTCCACGCCGTTCACGAACGGCAGGGTCAGGGAGTAGTGCAGCTTGTAGAGGAACGGCAGCAGGTTCTCGCGGCTGAGCGAGGGCTGGCCCCAGAACCGCTGGCCCTGCACCTCCCCCGTCGCCGGGTCCACGGCGACCTGGTTGTAGTCCAGCGGCCGGGCCTTGCCGGTGACCGGGTCAGGCTTGGCCTCCACCCCGAACAGCACCGCCTCCCCCGGCTCGAGTGCGATCGGGACCCAGGTGACCTGCAGGTTCGGCCGGTCCCGCTCCAGCGCCTGCGCGAGCGCGAGCGTCGGCTTCGCGGCGCCCACCGTTCGCGCCTCGTAGAGCCCCGGATTGAGCGCGCCGTCCAGCTCATGGTCCCAGGAGATCACCGCGCCCGTCAGGCCCGCGATGAACAGGAAGGCCGCTGTCCCCAGTCCCAGCCAGCGGTGCACGGCCACCCACAACGTCCGCATGCGTCTCTCCTCGGCCGCGCGGCCAAGCTTCCCTTGATTTCCTGCAAATAGGAGTTATTCGCATCAAGAACGCAACTAAGAATCATTCTCATATTTGTCCAAAGGGTCTCACCGATGCATCTCCGCCGCCGCCTCCTCTCCGCCACCGTGCTCGCGGGCGCTCTCGCCGCCGCCCTGCCGGCGTTCGCCGAGGACGACGCCGGAACGGTGGCCGAGGTGCTGGTGACGGCCCGCCGGGACGACCGCACGTCCAAGGGCGCCACGGGCCTGGACCTCAGCCTGAGCGAGACCCCGCAGGCGGTGACCATCGTCGACCGTCAGTTCATGGACAGCTTCGGGCTCGACGAGGTGAACCAGGTCCTGTCGCTGGTCACCGGGGTCAACGTCGAGGCGGTCGAGACCGACCGGACCTACTACAACGCCCGCGGCTTCGACATCAAAAGCATGCAGGTGGACGGGGTCGGCCTGCCCTTCACCTGGAACGTGGTGGGCGCGCTCGACACCGCCGGCTACGAGAAGGTCGAGGTTGTGCGCGGCGCCAACGGCCTGCTCACCGGCACCGGCAATCCGTCAGGCACCATCAACTACGTCCGCAAGCGCCCGACCAACGACCGGCGCGCCGACGCCGAGCTGACCGTCGGCTCCTGGGGCCGGGTGCGCGGCGAGGCGGACGTCTCCGGGCCGTTCACCGCCTCGGGCCTGTGGGCCGGGCGGCTCGTGGCCGCGGTCGAGGACAAGGGGAGCCACCTCGACCTCTACGGCTCCGACCGGACCTTCGTCTACGGCGTGGTTGAGGGCCAGGTGGGCGACAACGCCATCCTCACCGCCGGCTACGCCCGCCAGGACAACAAGGCCGACGGCGTGCTCTGGGGCGCGCTGCCCATGCAGTACGCCGACGGAACCCAGACGCGCTACGATCCCTCCACCACCACCTCCATCGACTGGACGGAGTGGGACACGCTGTCGAACACCGCCTTCGTGGAGCTGGTCTACGCCCTGCCGCGGGACTGGGAGGCCAAGGCGATCGTCACCTACAACGACTTCGACGAGCGCTCGGTGCTCTTCTACACCTACGGCAACCCCGACGCCGGGACGGGCCTCGGCCTGTTCGGCTGGCCGGCCAACTACGAGCAGAACTCCAACCGCCTGCTGTTCGACGCCAGCCTGGCCGGCCCCTTGGAGGCCTTCGGCCGCGGCCACCAGGCGATGCTGGGCGTCAGCCTGTCCGACATGCAGTCGGGCTACCTGTCCTATCCCGCGCCGGCCGCCGATCCGGCCTGGGGCGCCCTGCCGGCTTTCCCGGGCTGGACGGGCGAGGAGATCGCCGAGCCGGTCTGGGGCGCGCCGCACCAGGAGGCCAACTGGACCTACCGGATGAACCGGGTGTTCGGCGTCCTCCACCTGGACCTCGCCGACAGCCTCAAGGCGATTGTCGGGTTCAACGCCATCGACGTGAAGGCGGAGGGCGACAGCTTCGGGGAGTCCATGGCCAGCGAGGAGGACGCCGTCAGCCCCTACGTCGGCGTCACCTGGACCTTCGCGCCGGGCCTTTCGCTCTACGCCAGCTACAGCGACATCTTCGAGCCGCAGGGCGAGAGCGACGCGGACTTCCGACCGCTCGGCGCCGCCCAGGGCGACAGCTACGAGGCCGGGCTGAAGGGCCAGTGGCTGGGGGGCCGGCTCTACGCCGCCGCCACGGTCTTCAAGGCCCGCCAGGACAACTACGCCGAATACGCCGGAGCCACGCCCGAGGGCATCAGCTACTACCGGGGCGTCGACACCCGCTCGAAGGGCTTCGAGATCGAGGTCGCCGGAGAGGTCGTCCCCGGCCTGAAGGTTTCCGGCGGCTACACCCAACTCGGCATCGAGGGCCCGGGCGGCGAGGAGGTGCGCACCTTCATTCCGCGCAAGACCGTCGTCCTCTCCGCCGTCTGGGAGCCGCAGGCCCTGCCGAAGCTGGAGCTCGGCGGCAATCTGAAGTGGCAGGACGACATCCACCTGGAGAACTGGCTGGGCGACATCCGCCAGGACAGCTACGCCACGCTCAACCTGATGGCCGCCTGGCAGGTCACCGACCGGGTGAAGGCCACGGTGCGCGTCAACAACGTGACCGACGAGGCCTACCTGGCGAGCCTCTACTGGGACCAGGCCTTCTACGCGCCTACCCGGAACATCCAGGCCAGCCTCCGCTACAGCTTCTAGGCAGCAGCGCACGCCTTTTCCCTCGCTGTAGGCGGAGGGAAAAGGCGTGCGCCGGCGCGAGCTTGTCCTGGCGCAACGTCGCGCCCTCCCGTCGTCCGTAGGGTCCCGCGAAACTGGAGCGCCCCATGACCGCCGAGACCCACGACATCCCCGCGTATCCCTTCGACGCCCGTGGCGTCGCCAAGCGTTTCCGCCACGCGGCCATCTTCGGCGCGCTCGAGGCGCTCGGCCCGGGCGAGGCCATGCGCTTCGTCAATGACCACGACCCGCTGCCGCTGCTCGCCCAGCTCGACGCCCGCTTCGGCGAGGCCCTCCAGATCGAATACCTGCAGCGGTCACCGGCCGGGGTGGTCATCGACTTCATCCGCGTCGCCTGATCCTACCGTCACGCCGGAGCCCACCGATGGCCTGGATCTCCACCAAGACCTATGGCGCGGAGCGCGGCCTGACCTGCGCGCTGCGCCAGTGGGCCGCCGACAGCCACTGCGCCCTGCTGCACGGCTATTCGCTGGCCTTCCGCTTCACCTTCGCCGCCGAGCAGCTCGACGCCCGCGGCTGGGTGGTGGACTTCGGCGCCGGCGGCTTCGGGAAGATCCGTCAGTGGCTCCACGCCACCTTCGACCATACCCTGCTGGTGGCTGAGGACGACCCGGCACGCCCGGAGTTCGTCCGGCTGCAGGAACTCGGGCTGGCCAGGATCCAGGTCGTGCCCGGCGCGAGCTGTGAGATGCTGGCGCGCTTCGCCTTCGAGGCGGCGCGGCCGATGATCGCCGAGGCGACCGGCGGCCGCTGCTGGATCGCGGAGGTCGAGTGCCGCGAACACGGGGCCAACAGCGCCATCTACCGCAACCCCGACGCGGTCCTGCGCGAGGTGCAGGCCGAGGCGCTCACGGCGCTGGCGGCGCAGCTCGGCTGACCCCTCTGAACCTGTCCCCCAGATGAACAGTGGGCTCCGGAGGGGTTCAGGCCCGGGTCGTTAGGGTCCTCCTCAACGTCGCCGCCGTCTCCCCTCGGGAGCGCCGGCGCAGGCAGAGGAGTTGAGCCATGAAGAAGACGATGACCAAGGCTGTGGTCGCCCTGACGGCCGCCGGCGCGCTCGCCCTGCCGGCCACCCAGGCCGCCGCGGGCACGTCCAAGACCGAAAGCGCCATCCTCGGCGCCGTGCTCGGCGGGGTCGCCGGTGCGGCCGTGGGCAAGGGCAAGACCGAGTCCGTGGCGGTCGGCGCCGTGGCCGGCGCGGCGCTCGGCTACGCGGTCGACAAGAGCAACGACCGCAAGACCTATCGCAGCTCACGCTACCGGAGTTCGCAGCCCTACTACGGCGCGCGCTATCCGTCGGACAGCCGCTACTACGGCCGGACCAACAGCCGCTATGGCTACGACTACGACCGGTACGGCTACGACCGCTACGGCTACCGCCGCTAGCCGTCGAACCAATCCAGACACAGGGCGCCGCGCGAGCGGCGCCCTTTCTTCGTGGGCCCTTACGTCTGCGACAGGCTCAGCACATTCCCGTCGGGATCGGGGAACCAGGCGACCTTCGTCCGCCCGTCGGGCGATCTCCAGATGCCCAGGTCGTCCTGGCCCATGCCTTCGTAGATGGTGAACACGACGCCGCGGCCCCGAAGGTCGCGGGCCACCGCCTCCAGGTCTTCGACGTTCCAGCCGAAGACCGGATGGGGATGGGGGTCATAGTCCGGCAGCACCGTGATCCGAACGAGCGCCCCGCCCGCCAGCAGGAAATCCCCGTGCTCGTCGGCGGCGTGGAGCGGCATGCCCAGGGTGTCGCGGTAGAAGGCGAGCGCCCGCTCCCGCTCCGACACCTGGATGAAGGCGACGGCCTGACCCGGTAGTGGCGTGCTCATCTTCGTCTCCCCTGCGCCCGAGCGGCGCGCGAGCATGGCGCCGCCCCCCCGCCGCGACAAGCACACCCGCCGGCGCCGACGCGCGCCGTGGCTGCAGCGCCGCAGTCCGGCAAATTACAACTATCGGGCGAAGCTGCGCCTGTGTCGCCACCGGGAACAGGTCTACACCTGCCGCCGGGAAGCGTGGCTCCAGGCCATGCACCACGGGAGGATAGATGATGCTGAAAACCCGCACCGGGCTCGCCGCCACGGCGAGCACGCTCGTATTGGCGCTGGCCGCACCCGGCGCCGCCCACGCTCAGAACGAGATCGAGGAACTGGTGGTCACCGCGCGCAAGCGCGACGAGGCCCTGATCGACGTGCCGTTCTCGGTGAACGCCCAGAGCGAGCAGCAGATGCGCGACCGAGGCGTCACCAACGTCGAGGAGCTGTCGCGCACCGTGGCCAGCTTCACCGTCCAGAACCTCGGCCCCGGCCAGAGCCAGGTGGCGATCCGCGGCATCTCGGCCGGCCAGATCGTCCGAGACCAGCCGGGCGTGAAGGAGCAGGTCGGCGTCTACCTCGACGAGAGCGTGATCTCGCTCTCGCTGTTCACGCCGGACCTCGACCTGTTCGACCTCAACCGCGTGGAAGTGCTGCGCGGGCCCCAAGGCACGCTCTACGGCTCCGGTTCGCTCTCCGGCACGGTCCGCTACATCACCAACCAGCCGGACCCGGAAGGCTTCGAGGCCACCGCCGAGGCGACACTCTCCAAGGTCCAGGGCGGCGAGTTCGGCGGCGACCTGAAGGGCACGGTGAACCTGCCGCTCAGCCCCCGCGCGGCGCTGCGCGTCACCGGCTACGCCTCGCAGTTCCCGGGCTTCATCGACGCGGTCCAGCCGGGCGGCGGAGTGAACGAGGATGTCAACGACGGCTACCGCCGGGGCGTGCGCGCGGCGCTCCGCCTGGAGGCCACGGAAAACGTCACCATCACGCCGCGGCTGCTCTACCAGAAGATCGACGTCGACGGCTTCAACCGGGTCGACATCTTCAACATCCTGGCCAACGAGTTCACCACCAGCCGGCCGCCCGTGCGCCTGGGGGGCCTGAAGCAGTTCACCCAGTTCAAGGAGAAGTTCGAGGACGAGTTCCTCCTGGGCGACCTGACGCTGGAGGCCGACCTCGGGGCGTTCTCGCTCACCTCGGTCTCCACCTTCACCGACCGCGAGGTGCTGGTCCACCGCGACGCCACCGCGCTCACCGGCTCGATCACCGGCGGCTCCATCGGCCTGCCGCCGGCCGTCTACCTGCTGGACGCACCGCTGATCGACACCACAGACGTGAAGTCCTTCACCCAGGAGGTTCGGCTGGCCTCCGACGGCGAGGGCCCGCTGCAGTGGGTGGTCGGGGCCTTCTACTCCAACATCGACCGCGACTATGCCCAGGACCTGCAGGTGGCCGGCTTCGAGGCGGCCACGGGGATCCCCACGGCCGGCCCGGCCGCGCCGCGCGACAGCCTCTATTTCTCCACCGTGCCCTACAAGCAGAAGCAGTTCGCGGTGTTCGGCGAAGGGACCTTCCAGGTCACGGAACGGCTCGACGTCACCGCCGGCCTGCGCTGGTCCGACTACGAGGAGACGCGTGAGCTCACCTTCGACGGCATCTTCGCCGAGCGCACCATCGCCGTGCCCGGCAAGACCAGCGCCGACAGCTGGGCGCCGCGGGTGATCGTCGCCTACGAGGCCAGCGAGGACGTCACCTTCAACGCCCAGGCGTCCAAGGGCTTCCGGCTGGGCGGGATCAACGACCCGCTCAACCGTCCGCTCTGCACGGCCGCCGACTTCGCCACCTTCGGCGCCCTCTCCGAGCCCAGCTTCGGCAACGAGACGGTGTGGAACTACGAGGCCGGCATGAAGGCCCGGCTCGGCGGCGGCCGCGGGTCCATGACGCTCGCGGGCTTCTACGCCGACATCAAGAACCTGCAGGCGACGATCGACGCGGGAAGCTGCTCCTCGCGGGTCATCGTCAACGTGCCGAAGGCGAAGTCCGTCGGCTTCGACGCCGAGGTCGCCTGGCGGCTGACCGACAACTTCGACGTGGCCGCCACCGCCTCCTACAACGACGCCCAGCTCACCTCGAGCGTGGTGGACGCCGCCGGCCAGCCGATCCAGGGCCTGCGCGACGGCAACCGCCTGCCGACGGTGCCGAAGTTCCAGGCCTCGTTCAGCGTCGGTTACGAGCGGGAGGTGACCTCCGGCCTCGACGCCTTCGCCAACGTCACCTGGCAGCACGTGGGCAAGCGCTACACCCAGATCTCCGACCAGGAGGACAATCCGCGCAGCGTGCCGCTGTTCACCAACATCGGCGCGACCACGGTCTCCACCCTGGCCTTCCCGCTGGAGCTGCCGCGCTACGACGTGGTCAACCTGCGGCTCGGCGTGCGTGGCGCGGACTGGGAGGCCGCCGCCTTCGTGAACAACCTGGGCGACGAGCGGGCCCGCCTGGCGCTGGACCGCGAGCGCGGCCTGCGCGCCCGCTATGGCTTCCTGACCAACCCGCCGCGGACGGTGGGTCTGACGGTCCGCAAGTCCTACTGAGCCACGCCCCTGCCCCGCCGCCCTCCGGAGGTGGCGGGGTTCCCGCGGGCCTATTCGGGGTGGTCGAACTCGCCCATGGCGGCCTGGCGGAGCGTCTCGGCATAGGTGACGAAGCCGAGTTCGGCGGAAACGCGCGCCCGAACCTCGGCCACGTCCTCGGGCGTCCGCGCCTCGGCCGGCGCGTCCTGCGTCTCGCGGACGTGCCGGAGCCGATGCTCGAGCCCCTCGTCGATGTCGTGGCGGAGCACCGCGCGCAGGCGCGTCAGGTCGCCGTCGTTCACGGCGGCCTCGGCCGCCGGGATCGCCGGCCCGTGGTCCAGGCCGGCCGGCTTCAGCCCCTGGAAAGCGGCGCCTTCGCCCTGGCGGTGCAGGCGCACCACGGTCTCCATGAAGGCGTGGTCGGCGAGCGCCCGGGCGTCGGGGCCGAGGCTCCGCACCTTGTGGGCCGCGTCGAACCGCGCGCGAATCTCCGCCTCAGCCGCCACCGGGGCGTAGGGCAGCGCCAGGTTCACATTGCCCGTGTCGAGGGCCTTCAGCGCCGCCTTGGCGACGGGTCCGTCCACCATGTCGCAGTGGGCGGCCGCGGGCGGGGCAGCGAAGGCGCTGGCGAGGAGGGCGACGGCGAGAACGGGGCCAAGGCGGGAGGTCATGGCTTTTTCTCCTTCCTCCTGAGCCTAGCCCCGCGCCAGCGGAAGCCCCTTGATGGGGGTCAAGCGGGGCGCGAACCGCCGCCTGGCGCACGAAAAACCCCGCCGTCCCTGGGGACGGCGGGGCTCTCGGGATAGCCTCGGCCGCGGCTCCGCTCCGCGGCCGCGGATCTCCTTACTGCTTCGGCGCGTCCGTGGCCGGAGCCGTGGCGGCCGCGTCGGTGCTCGGCGTGTTCGAGGTGGTGGCGCCGCCGTCGGCGTTGCCAGCCTGTTGCTCGACCGCGTCGGCCTGGGCGTTCAGCGCGCTCTCCTGCGCTTCGTTGGGAGTGGCGGCGGCCTGGGATTCCAGAGCGTCGGCCTTGGCCTCGGCGGCCTTGTCGGCTTCGCTGTTGGTGCAGGCGGCGAGGCTCAGGGCCGCACAGGCGGCGGCGATCGCGGTGATGGCGCGCATCGGAATTCTTCTCCTTTGATAGGTTCCCCGATGCAGCTTGAGCGCACGAAACCGTGATCGGTTTCATGCCAAAGGCAAATTATCTCGCGATCCGCCGGCCGAGCAGGTCGGTCCAGCGCCAGCGGCCCGAGCCCAGCACCAGTCGCGGGGAGCCCGGCCCGTCCGACATCGACAGCACCACGCGCCCCTGAACCGGCTCGCGGCGGCAGGCCTCCGGCGCGAATCCCACCTCCATGATGATCGCCTGGCGCACGCCGGCGAGGCCCTTGCCCTCCTGCGCGCCGCTGCGGATCCAGTCGCCGTCCCAGACCAGCACCGCGGCCTTGCCGGCCCCGGCCACGGAGCGCTGCGCCTCCGCGGCGGCCGCGCGCACCTCAGGGTCCTCCCTCAGCGCCGTCTGCAGCCGGCGGACCATGTCGCACGTCTGCCCCTCGCCGGCCGCGCCGGCCCCGCCGCCGCCCGCGCCCGATCCGCCGCCGGCGGTGATCGCGCCGACCAACTGGGACTCGCTGAGGCCGGCTATGGGCTGCGGAGCGGGGGTGGCCGGGAGGACCACCGGGACCACCTCGGGGGGCACGGGAACAGGACGCAGGGCGCGCGGCGGGGCGGGCCTCGGCGGCTCCGGACGGGCCGGCGGCGAGGGCGAGGCCTTGGCGGGCCCGGCCGCGGCGGGCTCCGGCTCCGGAGGCGGCGGTGGCGGCGGCTCTACGAGGCTCAGCACCACCGGGTCGGGCAGCTCGGCCAGCCCGTCCGGCGCGTCGCTGCGCGTGGCCAGGAACACCAGCGGGATCGCCAGGTGCAGGGCGAGGCTGGCCCCGCCGGCCAGCCAGCGCCGCCGTCGGGCGCGCCGCATGCGCGCCGCCCGGTCCGTCTCGGGCCTGGGGCTCTGCGTCTCCATCCTGGGCATTGAGGACCATGCGCTCGCGTCAGGATCGTGGCGCCCACGGGCCCGGCCGGCCCCGATTGTTGCGTTACAGTCAAGCTGCCCTCTTCCGGCCACGCTCACGTCATGAGGCCGCCACTGGCGGAACGGCACCTACACATTGGCGTGAGCCTTGGGGGTGGGGACTTTGCTGAAAGGAAACGCAAATTGACCCACGCAAGAACTAGGATGGTGGCCGTGACAGGCGCGGTCTTGATGGCCGGGCTCCTGGCGAGCGGGTGCGCCAGCCACCGCTTCGTCCGCGACCAGGTGGCGGTCGTCGACACCCGCGTCACCCGGGTGGAAGGCACGGCCGGCGAGGCGCTCGCCCGCGCCAACGCCGCCCACAAGCTGGCCGAAGGCAAGTTCCTCTACGAGGTCGTCCTGTCCGACGACTCCGTGAAGTTCCCCGTCGACCGCCACGCGCTCTCGCCCGAGGCCGAGGCCCGCCTGGCGGAATTCGCCCAGCGGCTGAAGTCGGAGAACCGCAACGTCTATCTGGAGATCCAGGGCCACACCGACGCCACCGGCCCGGAAGCCTACAACGACCAACTGGGCGAGGCCCGCGCCGAAGCCGTGCGCAAGTACCTCAGCCAGCAGGGCGTGGCGCTGAACCGGATGGCGACCATCTCCTACGGCGAGGAGGCCCCCGTGGCCCCCAACGACAACGCCGACGGCCGGGCCCAGAACCGGCGCGTGGCGATCGTCGTCCTGAGCTAGGGCGCGCGAGCTAAGGTCCGGCGGCGGCTCCCTGGGACGGAGGAGCCGCCGCCGATCCCGTCGTCAGGCCTTGCGCACGAACTCCGCGCGCAGCACCAGGCCCTTGATGCCCTCGTGGCGGCAGTCGATCTCCTGGGGGTCGCCGGTCAGACGGATCGAGCGGATCACCGTGCCGCGCTTCAGCGTCTGGTCCGCGCCCTTCACCTTCAGATCCTTGATCAGAGTCACCGCGTCGCCGTCGGCGAGCAGGTTGCCGGCCGAGTCGCGGACCTCCACCTGGCCCGCGGCCTTCGCCTTCTCCGCGGCCTCGGCCGCGCTGATCCACTCGCCGCTGGCCTCGTCTTAGACGAACTCGCCTTCGCTCATCGCACGCTCCCGCTCGACCTTCGCGCGGAGGGTTTAGCCCCCGCCGCCCCGCATGTGCTAGGCTGCAGCATGAGCGATGCTTCCGACGACGGCCCGGCCGAGACCCCGATGCAGCGGGCCCTGCGCCTCAAGAAGGCGGCCCTGGACGCCCAGCCGAAGCCGCCTCGCGGCGGCCGCTTCCAGCGCGAGCAGAGCGCCCGCGTCGCCGCCGGCGCCTCCAAGCCGTGGATGAAGAAGTAGATGGCGGGCCTGAAGGACAAGCGCGGCTTCATCGACAAGGACCGGCTCGACCTCTCCGAACGAAAGGCCGTCGAGTACTGGATGAAGCGCTGGGGCGTCACCCGCGACCAGCTCACCGCCGCCCACCGCAAGGTCGGCCGGCTGACCAAGGACATCGCCGCCGAGCTCGGCAAGCGCCGCTGAGGCGGAATGACGCGTTCCCCACGGCCTCCGGCCGGGCGAGGATCGTCACGCTGGTGAGACGGGCGCCGGCGAACGATGTCACGCGCCCGGGATTCCTCGCCTCATGCAGCTTGACCTTACGAGCCTCAGCGCCGCGGAGCTCCGCAGCCTGCTGGACTCCGCCCGCGACCGCGGCCAGGCCGCGCAGTCCTACCAGATCCTCCAGGAGATGGCCCGGCGCCGCGAGAGCGGTCCGAAACCCCGCGGCCGCCGCCGCCCGGCCGAACCGCGCATCATCGACCTCGACCTTGGGGACCCGCTGGACCGCAAGGTCGAGGATGAGCTCCTGGCCATGCCCGACCCGCCGCCCGCCGAGCCGGACCCCGACGCCGACCCGCTTGCGGGCCTGACCCTGGCGGTCCACCCGCCCGCAGCGCCTAAGAAGCGCCGGCCCGAACGCCGCGGTCCGCCGGGGCTGGTGGTGTTCGCCGCCGGCGCGTCGGTGGGTGTCGCCGCCGGCGTGGCGCTCGCCATCTGGACCGGCGTCGGCGCGTCCCGGGCCCTGACGCCTGCCGCCGCGCCCGTTCAGGTCGCCGCGGTCCAGCCGCCCGCCGCGCTCGCCCCCGCTGTCGCCGAGATCGCCGCGCCGCCGGTCCTGCCGGTGGAGACCGTCGCTCCCGACGCGGAAGCGCCCGACCAGTTGCAGCTGGTGCTGACCTCCCCCGACGCCGCCGAGGCCGGCGAGGACGCCGCGACCCGCGCGCCGGAGCCGCCCCAACCGCCGGCCGCCGAGCCCGACGCCTGCGCCGCCGCCCCCACGCCGGCCGACCGCGCGATCTGCGCCGACCCGGCGCTGCAGCGCCTGCAGCAGGAACTCCGCCAGGCCTACGCCGAGGCCCTCGACGCCCACGCCGATCGCGGCCTGCTGCGCCAGCGCCAGCTCGCCTGGCGCGACGCGCGCAACGGCGTGGACGATCCGGATCGCCTGGCCGGCCTCTACGAGCAGCGGATCAGGAAGCTTGCCGCCGCGACCGCCGACGCCAAGCGCCAGCGGCCCTAGGCGCTCGCCGCCGCCTCCACCTTGTCCTGGGTCTTCGTCTCGAAGTCGGAGGCGTCGTGGCGCTCGTGCAGTTGGCTCGCCGGATCGCCCCAGGTGCGGTTGACCATCCGGCCCCGCTGCACGGCCGGGCGCTCGGCGATCTGGTCGGCCCAGCGCATCAGGTTCTTGTACTCGTGCGCCGACAGAAACTCGGCGGCGTCATAGATCACGCCCTTCACCAGCCCGCCGTACCAGGGCCAGACCGCGATATCGGCGATGGTGTACTCGGCGCCGGCCAGGTACTCGGCCTCGCCCAGCCTGCGATCCAGCACGTCGAGCTGGCGCTTGGTCTCCATGGCGAAGCGGTCGATGGCGTATTCGAACTTCTCAGGGGCGTAGGCATAGAAATGGCCGAAGCCGCCGCCGACATAGGGCGCGCTGCCCATCTGCCAGAACAGCCACGACAGGCACTCGGCCCGCGTCGCGCCGTCCTTCGGGAGGAAGGCCCCGAACTTCTCCGCCAGGTGCAGCAGGATGGCGCCGCTCTCGAACACCCGGATGGGCTCGGGCCCGGACCGGTCCATCAGGGCGGGGATCTTGGAGTTGGGGTTCACGGCCACGAAGCCGGAGGAGAACTGGTCCCCGTTGCCGATCACGGTCAGCCAGGCGTCGTACTCCGCGCCCGAATGGCCGGCCGCCAGGAGTTCCTCCAGCATCACCGTCACCTTCACCCCGTTGGGCGTGGCCAGGGAATAGAGCTGGAAGGGATGCTTGCCGACCGGCAGGTCCTTGTCGTGCGTCGGGCCCGCCACCGGCCGGTTGATGTTGGCGAACCGGCCCCCGTTGGCCTTGTTCCAGGTCCACACCTTCGGCGGCGTGTAGACGGCGGTCTCGCTCATGCTCGGCTCCTGATCGGCTGATCGGCCCCGCCCCCGTCGGCGGCGCCGCTTCCGATGTGGGGCGCCGGCCGGCCTTTGGCCAGTCCGGGCGCAGGCCTCAGCTGGTGCGCGGCGCCTTCGAGGAGGCCGCGCAGATGGCTTCCAGGTGGCTCTTGATGTTGCGGGGCGACAGCAGCGCCTCCACGGCCCGGCAGCCGTCTTCGTTCAGCTGGCGCTGGAGCTGCGCCACGTTGGCGTACCGGCCGGTACGGGCCAGGGCGTACGCGCGTTCGATCGTCGATAGGGTCATGATTGTCATCCGAACATGAAAAAGGCGGCCGGCTTCCGCCAGCCGCCCATCCATGGTCCCGTCGCTCGCGCGACGGGACGCGTCTTAGGCCGCTTGCAGCTGGCCAGCGGACATCTTGCCGCTGCGCTGATCGCGTTCCATCTCGTAGCCGAGCTTCTGGCCCTCATGCAGGGAGCCGAGGCCCGCGCGCTCGACCGCGGAGATGTGGACGAACACGTCCGCGCCGCCGTCGTCGGGTTGGATGAAGCCGAAGCCCTTGGTGGGGTTGAACCACTTCACGGTGCCGGTCGTCATGATAAATCACCATATAGATTATGCGTTGTCGCACGCCCCGGAGAGGGCGCGAGATCAGAAAGTCGGAGAGGGTCTAGGCAGGCTCGGGCTCGATCCGAAGAACAAGCGTGGAGAGCAACCGAACCGAAAACGATATTCGATGTCCTCTTATCTCACACTTTGTGGCCGGACGCCAGGGATTTCTGCGGCGCAGCATAGTCACCGGGTGGCCACGCCGTCCGGAGGGGCTGATTTTTCTTGAGTTTCAGTCCGGTCTGGGCGGCCTCCAGTTGCTTCCGCCGCTCGCCACGGCGGCCCATTCGCGCTACGCCTGCCGCATGTCCGCCCGCCCCGCTCTCCGCCGCCTGATCGACCTGCCCGGCGTCGCCGACCTGGAGTTCCGGGCGGTGATGAAGCGTGAATTCGCCGAGCCGGAGGCGCGCTCCGAACATCCCGAGCTCGACGACTGCTCGCGGGCCCTGTTCGGCCTCACCGCAGACGAGGCCGAGGCGGCGCCCCGGCCACCCGGCTGGGACGGCGTCGAGACCCAGCCGCTCAACAAGCAGGTGTTCGCCTTCGAGGACGCCGGCTGGGACGTGACCGACGACAAGCGCCGGCCGCTGCGCATCCTCGGCCACTTCAACCAGCAGCTCTGGCTCGCCCTGCGCGGCGTCGCCGGCGAGTTGCCCTTCCAGCCCGAGGATGACGCCCCCGCGCCCTGGGCTGCGAACCTGGCCGCCGAGGCCGCGCGCTTCAGGAAACGCTGAGCCCCGACGGGGGAATCTGCCAAGAAGACGTCAGGATCCGCGCATCGATAGGGAATGGCGGCGTCCCCGCGAGGCTCCCATGAAACCGCCCCCCACCCGCCTCTCCGACCTGAAGGGCGGCTCAGGCAAGAGCCGTGAGCCGGAGGCCTACGCCCGCCCCACCCCGAAGGTCTCCCGCCAGAAGAAGGCCAAGATCCTCACCCCAGCCGAACGCGCCGCCTTCCTCGCCGCCCGCCCGGACCTCAAGCCGAAGGGCTAGCGGCGCGGGCTCCGCTTGCGCGCCGCCGCGCGAGCCCGCAACCTGGGGCCGCAAACCCAGGACGCCGCCGATGACCGACATATCCCCCGCCAGCTGGGCCGCGATCCTCCTGGCCCTCTTCGCCGGCCTGCTGCCGGTCTACCTGCGCAACCGCCGCCGCTAGGCCGGCCCGTCCACCAGCAGCAGCCGGCCGCCCCTCTTAACGCCCCCTTCACCACGTCGGCCGCATCGGTCACCCTGGTGAACAGATGACGAACGCGATTCGCTCTTCCGGCCCCGGGTCCGTCCGGATCCTGGGCCTCGACCCCGGCCTCCGCCGCACCGGCTGGGGAGTGGTGGCGTGCGAGGGCGCGCGGCTCAGCCACGTGGCGCACGGGGTGATCACGCCCGACACCGCGGCCCCCTTCGCCGAGCGCCTGCTCGTCCTCTTCGAGGCGATCAGCGAGGTGATCGCCCTGCACGCGCCCGACGAGGCCGCGGTGGAGGAGACCTTCATGAACAACAACGCCGCCTCGGCCCTGAAGCTCGGCCACGCCCGCGCCTGCGCCTTGCTGGCCCCGGCGCGCGCGGGGCTCCCGGTCGCCGAATACGCTGCAACCGTGGTCAAGAAGGCCGTGGTCGGCACGGGCTCGGCCGACAAGGCTCAGGTGGGCTTCATGATCACCCGCCTGCTGCCCGCCGCCGGCAAGACCACCGCCGACGCCGCCGACGCGCTCGCCGTCGCCATCGCCCATGCGCACGCCCGCACGGCCCGCGCGCACCTGACGAGGGTCGCCTAGATGATCGGCCGCCTGCACGGGATCGTCGCCGAGGTCGGCGAGGAGGAGGCCCTGATCGACGTCTCCGGGGTCGGCTATGTGGTCCGTTGCGGCGCCCGCACCCTGTCGCGCCTGCCGGAGGTGGGCGGCGAGACCGTGGTCCATGTGGAGAGCCAGTGGGGCGAGCAGACCGGCCTGACCCTCTACGGCTTCCTCGGCCGCGAGGAGCGCCGGGCCTTCGTCATCCTGAAGACCATCCAGGGGGTGGGGCCCAAGGCGGCGCTGGCGGTCCTCGACGTGCTGACGCCCCCCGAACTCGCCGCCGCCTGCGCCCGTGACGACAAGGCCGCCGTGGCCCGGGCGCAAGGGGTCGGCCCGAAGCTCGCCCAGCGCATCGTGCTCGAGCTGAAGGGCAAGCCGATCACCGACGGCCCCGTGGCCGCCTTCCACGCCACCGCCGCCCAGCCCGCGCCCGTGAAGCCCTCGGCCTCCGGGGAGGCCGTGGCCGCCCTGATGGGCCTCGGCGTCGCCGAGCCCGCCGCCCGCCGCGTGGTCGAGCAGGCCTCGCTCCGCCTGGGCGAAGACGCCGAGGTCCAGGCCCTCATCAAGGCTGGCCTCCAGGAGCTGGGGCGGTAGGGTGGAAGAACCGAACAGCCTTGGACATCGCCGCGACCCGGGCGTAGCCAGTTGGACATGACCCGTCTCGTTTCCGGCGACGCGCAGCCCTTCGAGGGGCAGGACCGGGCGCTCAGGCCGCAGACGCTGGCCGAGTTCGTGGGCCAGAAGCAGGCCAAGGCGAACCTCTCGGTGTTCATCGACGCCGCCCGCGGCCGCGGCGAGGCGCTGGACCATGTGCTGCTGTTCGGCCCGCCGGGGCTGGGCAAGACGACGCTGGCCCAGATCGTCGCCCGCGAGCTCGGCGTGAACTTCCGCGCCACGAGCGGCCCGGTGCTCGCCAAGGCGGGCGACCTGGCGGCCATCCTGACCAACCTCGAGCCGCGCGACGTCCTGTTCATCGACGAGATCCACCGGCTGGCGGCCAACGTCGAGGAGATCCTCTACCCGGCCATGGAGGACCACGTCCTCGACCTGGTGATCGGCGAGGGGCCCTCGGCGCGCTCGATCCGCATCGACCTCGCGCCCTTCACGCTCGTGGCCGCGACCACCCGGGCGGGCCTGCTGGCCACGCCGCTGCGCGACCGCTTTGGCATCCCGCTCCGGCTCGAATTCTATACCCACGAGGAGCTCTCCCAGGTGCTCGCCGGGGCCGCGGCCAAGATGGGCCTATCGCTGGCGCCGGAGGGCGCGGCCGAGATCGCCCGGCGCTCGCGCGGCACCCCGCGGGTGGCCGGCCGGCTGCTTCGCCGGGTGCGCGACTTCGCCGCCGCCGATGGCTCGACGGTGATCGACCGGAAGGCGGCCGCCTCGGCCCTGGCTCGCCTCGACGTGGACGAGCACGGGCTGGACGCGCTCGACCGCCGCTACCTTCGCGCCCTGATCGAGAACTACGCCGGCGGCCCGGCGGGCGTGGAGACCCTGGCCTACGCCATCGCCGAGGCGCGCGACGCGGTGGAGGACGTGATCGAACCCTTCCTCCTCCAGCAGGGTTTCCTGCAGCGCACGCCGCGCGGGCGGATGGCCACGGCGCGGGCCTACGAGCACCTGGGCCTGGCCGCGCCGAAGGGAGCTGGGGCGCCCCCGGACCTGTTCGACAAATAGTGCCCCGGCATAACGCCGGCATGTTCACCGCTCGCCGCAAGGAGCCGCTAGACTCCGCCCGATGGATGCGAATCAACCCTCCGCCGGCTGGCTCGAAGGTCGCGAGCACGTCCTGCCCGTGCGCGTCTACTACGAGGACACCGACTTCACCGGGGTGGTGTACCACGGCAACTATGCGCGGTTTTTCGAGCGCGGCCGGAGCGACTTCCTGCGGGTGGCCGGGATCAGCCACGCCGCGCTCCTCGAACGCCCGGACCCGGCCGCCTTCACCGTGGTGAAGCTCTGCATCGAGTACCGGCGCGCGGCGCGGATCGACGACGCCCTGCAGGTCCGCACGATCTACGAGTCCGTCCGCGGGCCCCGGCTCTTCATCCGCCAGCGGATCATGCGCGGCGACGAGCTGGTCGCCTCGGCCGAGGTGGAGGCGGCCTGCATCGACCTGGCCGGCCGGCCCCGCAAGCCGCCCTCGGGGCTGATCGACGCGCTGAAGCCGCTGTTCCCCGCGGCGCCTTAAGTTCGCCTCAGGACCGCGCAAACCACACACTCAAGCCCAACGTCCGGAACGCCCATGGATCCAGCCGCCGCCGTCAGCCCCGAGACCTTCGACGCCCTCACCCTCTTCCTGCGCGCCGACTGGGTCGTGAAGCTGGTGATGATCGGGCTTGCCGCCGCCTCGCTCTGGTCGTGGACGGTGATCCTCGACAAGCTGTTCCGCTTCGCCGCCCTCAACCGTGAGGCCAACCGCTTCGAGGACGCCGTCGCCTCCGGCCGCAGCCTCGAGGAGATCGCCGCCGAGGCCGGCGAGCGGCCGCGCCATGCGCTCCCCCGCATGCTGCAGGGCGCGCTGAAGGAATGGCGCGACGCCCGTCAGAAGGGCCAGACCGACAGCCAGGCCGCCTTCCTGGTCCAGCGCATCGACCGGGTGCTCGACACCATCATCGCCCGGGAGAGCCAGCGGATCGAGGAGGGCCTGGGCACACTGGCGATCGTCGCCACCGCCTCGCCCTTCGTGGGGCTGTTCGGCACCGTCTGGGGGATCATGCACGCCTTCCAGTCGATCGCGATCCAGAAGAACACGTCTCTGGCCGTCGTCGCGCCATCGATCGCCGAGGCCCTGTTCGCCACCGCCATCGGCCTGGTGGCGGCGATCCCGGCCTACATCGCCTTCAACGCCTTCTCGACCAAGGCGGGGAAGTACACGGCCAGGCTCGAGGGCTTCGCCGACGACCTCTCCACCGCCATCCAGCGGCGCCTGGCGGAGCGGGTCTGAGATGGGGCTTTCGGCCAACGACGCCTTCGCCGCCGGCGGCCGCCGCAACCGCCGCCGCTACGGCCGCGGCCGGCGCGGCACGCTGTCGGAGATCAACGTCACCCCCCTGGTCGACGTGATGCTGGTGCTGCTGATCATCTTCATGATCTCCGCGCCGCTGCTGACCGCCGGCGTGCCCGTGGAGCTACCCAAGACCGAGGCCGGCGCCATGCAGGACCAGTCGGACCCGATCACCGTCTCCATCCAGGCCAACGGCTCGATCTTCGTGGGCGAGGACCCGGTGGCCTTCTCGCGCCTCGCCCCGCGACTGAAGGAGATGGCCGGGCCCGCGACCACCAAGCCGATCTACGTCCGCGCCGACGGCCAAGCGTCCTATGAGGTGGTGGCCCAGGTGATGGCCTCGCTCTCCACCTCCGGCTTCACCTCCATCAACCTGATCACCGACACCGGCGGCCCGTCGTCGGGCGCCAGCCCCGAGGAGGCGGCCGCGCCGTGATCCGCAGGGAGCTGTCACCGGCCGCCGCGGGCTCCGTCCTCCTGCACGCAGGGGTCGCCGCGGCCCTGCTCATCTCCTGGCCCTGGACCCGGGACCTGAAGGTGGGCGCGGTGGTGCCCGTGACGATCGTGGCCAACGCCCCGCAGACCGACCTGCGCGCCGCCGAGCAGGCGCCGGTGGAGCAGACCGCCCAGACCGAACTGCCCGTGCCGGATGCGCCCCTGGAGTCCGCACCGCCGGAGCCCACGCCCGCTCCGCCCACGCCCGCCCCGGTCGCCCAGACCGCGCCCGCGAAGCCCGCCGAGAAGTCCGCGCCTCAGAAGGCGCAGACCAAGCCCGCCGAGAAGGGCCTCGACTTCGACGCCCTGCTGGCCAGCATCCCGAAGTCGAAGAGCGCGCCCGCCAAGCCCTCCTCGGCGCCCAAGGGCGCCTCACGCCCCGAAACCGCGCAGCAGGCCCGGCCGAACCTCGGCTCCGGCCTCTCCGCCGCCCAGGCCATGACCGGCCTCGCCGACGAGCTGCAGCGCCGCTGGAATCCTAACTGCGAGGTGGAGGGCGGCCGCGAGGTGGTGGTCCGCGTCACCTTCGCCCTCGGCGCCGGCGGCCAGCTGGTGGGCGAGCCTGCCGCCGAGATCCGCGGCGCCCGCAACGCGGTGGCCCAGGCCGCCGCCGACCGCGCGGTGCGCGCCGTCTACGCCGCGTCGCCCTTCCGCAACCTGCCCCGCGAGTTCTACGGCCAGCGGGTGGCGGTGAACTTCAACGCCCGCGAGGCCTGCAAGCTATGATCCCCCGGAGCCTATCCATGCCGCTGAAGACCCTGATGCTGGTCCTCGTGACGGCGCTCGGCGTGGGGCTCGCCGCCCCGGCCGCGCGCGCGGAGATCGAGGTCAACGTCAACCGCGGCGACGTCCAGCCCCTGCCCGTGGCGATCCCCGCCTTCGGCGGCGGCCAGGTGGGCGGCGACATCGCCGGCGTCATCTCCGGCAATCTGCAGCGCTCGGGCCTGTTCCGGCCGCTGGATCCGGCGAGCTTCATCGAGCGCGACCTGACCGCTGCCGTGCAGCCCCGCTTCGCCGACTGGAAGCAGATCAACGCCCAGGCCCTGGTCAACGGCCAGGTGACGGTGGAGGGCGGCCGGCTGCGGGTGGACTTCCGCCTGTGGGACGTGTTCGCCGAGCAGCAGCTCCTCGGCCTGCAGTTCACCTCCAGCCCGGAAAACTGGCGGCGCGTGGCCCACAAGATCTCCGACGCCGTCTACGAGCGGCTGACCGGGGAGAAGGGCTATTTCGACACCCGCGTGGTCTTCGTCGCCGAGAGCGGCGGGCGCGGCGCGCGCACCAAGCGGCTGGCGATCATGGACCAGGACGGCGCCAACCCCTCCTACCTGACCGACGGCTCCTACATCGTCATGACGCCGAGGTTCTCCTCCAACAGCCAGGAGATCACCTACATGGCGCTGCGGCCCGAGGGCTCGTCGATCTACCTGTTCAACCTGGAGACCGGCCGGCGCGAGAGCCTGGGCGACTTCCGTGGCATGGTGTTCGCCCCGCGCTTCTCGGCCGACGGCGGCAAGGTGGCCTTCTCCGTCGAGCGCGGCGGCAACTCCGACATCTTCGTCATGGACCTGCGCAGCCGCCAGACCGCGCGGCTCACGGCCGATCCGGGGATCGACACCTCCGCGTCGTTCTCGCCCGACGGCTCGCGGATCGTCTTCAACTCCGACCGGTCCGGCTCGCCCCAGCTCTACGTCATGGGCGCCGACGGCTCGAACCCGCGCCGGATCACCTTCGGCGGCGGGCGCTACACCACGCCGGTGTGGAGCCCCACGGGCGAGTTCATCGCCTTCACCAAGCAGTCCGGCGGCCAGTTCCACATCGGCGTCATGCGCGCCGACGGCTCGGACGAGCGGCTGCTCACCTCCGGCTACCTGGACGAGGGCCCGACCTGGGCGCCGAACGGCCGGGTGCTGATGTTCTCGCGGGAGACCCGCGGCGGCGCGCCCAGGCTCTGGAGCGTCGACGTCACGGGCCGGATCCTGCAGCCGGTGCCCTACCCCACCTCGGGCTCGGACCCCGCCTGGTCCCCCCTCCTGAACTAGGGTTGCATACAGTCGCCACCCCGTAGACTCTGACGGCGCTCCGGCGCTCACCCCATCCAAAAGGAGACGCACCACATGGTCATCAGCAGCAAGAGCGCCTGGCGCCTGACGCTCGTCGCGGCCGCCGCCCTGACGGTCACGGCCTGCCAGTCGCGGCCGAAGCCGACCTATCCCGCGCAGACCACGACGCCCGCCCAGCCGACCCAGCCCGGCGCAACCACGCCGCCGCCGGTCAGCGGCCAGCCGCTCGGCGCCGTGCCGGGCTCTCAGCAGGACTTCGTCGTCAACGTCGGCGAGCGGGTCTACTTCGACTTCGACCGCTACGACATCCGCGCCGACGCCCAGCCGATCCTGTCGGCCCAGGCCGCGTGGCTGCGCCGCTATCCCAGCGTCCGCGTCCGCATCGAAGGCAACACCGACGAGATGGGCACCCGCGAGTACAACCTGGCGCTCGGCGCCCGCCGCGCCAACGCGGTGCGCGACTTCCTGGTCTCCAACGGCGTGACCGCCGACCGGATCGCCACCGTCTCCTACGGCAAGGAGCAGCCGATCGATCCCGGCTCGACCGAAGAGGCTCACGCCCAGAACCGGAACGCCAAGACGGCGATCGTCAGCGGCGCCCGCTAGGGTTCCGCCGCAAAACCGCCGCCCCGTCCCTGCAGGCTCAAGGTCCATGCTGCTTCATCGTCTCCGCGCTCCAGCCGTCCTCCTCGCCCTGGCGCTCACGGCCCTCCCGGCCGTGGCCCAGACGCCCATGGAGGATCCGCTGGATGCGCGGGACGCCCGGCGCGTCGACCGGATGGAGAAGGTGGTGCGCGAGCTGCGCGACATCGTCTTCAAGGCCCAGCGGACGGGCGCGCCGGTGGTGGTCCAGCCGGCCGACACCGACGCGCGGATGGCCGAGCTGGGCGCGCGGATCTCCGACCTCGAGCAGTCGCTGACCCGTATCAACGGGTCGCTGGAGACCACCGGGCACGAACTCGAGCTGGCCAAGCGGGAGAACGAGGCGCTGAAGGTCCAGGTGAAGGACCTCACCGACCGCCTGGCCGTGGCGGAAAAGGCGGTGGCCCCGCCCGAACCCCCGGAGCCGCCCGCGGAGGAACCCGCCCGCGCCGCCACCCCGCAGGAGGCCTTCACGGCCGCCCGCCAGCTCATGCTGAGCGGCGACTACGCCGCGGCCGAGCAGGCCTTCGCGGCCTATGTCCAGGACTACCCCGAGGGGCCGCGGATCGCCGAAGCCCGCTACTGGTGGGGCAAGACGCTCACGGTGCGCAACGCCCACGCCCAGGCCGCGACGGCCTACATCGGCGCGATCCGCGGCTGGCCCCAGACCAGCTGGGCGCCCGACGCGGTGGTGGAGCTGGCCCGCTCGCTGGTGGCGCTGAAGAAGCCCACCGACGCCTGCCAGGCGCTCGCCGAGCTGCCCAAGCGCTATCCCAAGGCCCCGACCACGGTGACCAACCGGGCCGCCGCCACCCGCACCCAGGCGAAGTGCGCGGCCTAGACGTCGGCCCGGCGGACAGCCTCGCCGACCGCGTCCGCCAGATCCTTGACCGCCGCCTGCTGCGAGACGCCGACGCGCCGGTCGCCGTGGCGCTCTCCGGCGGCGGCGACAGTCTCGCACTGGCCCTCATCGCCGCCGACTGGGCCAACGGCGCCGGGCGGCGCCTCCTGATCCTCAACGTCGACCATCGGCTGCAGCCGCAAAGCGCAGCCTGGGCGCATGCGTGCGCCCGCATTGCGGAGCGGCTCGGGGCCGACTTCCGGGCGCTTGCCTGGACCGGGCCGAAGCCCGCCTCGGGGCTGTCCGCCGCGGCGCGGGCCGCCCGCCACCGCCTGCTCGCGGACGCCGCGCGGCAGGCCGGCGCGCGGGTGATCCTGATGGGCCACACCGCCAGTGACCTGGCCGAGGCCGCGGCCATGCGGGCCGAAGGCTCCACCGTCCCCGACGCCCGTGAGTGGGCCCCCTCCCCCGCCTGGCCGGAGGGCCGGGGGGTGTTCCTGCTGCGTCCGCTGCTGGGCGCCTCACGCGAGGAGCTCCGCCACTGGCTGCTCGAGCGGGGCGAGACCTGGATCGAGGATCCGGCCAACAGCGGCACGGCCTCGGCCCGGGCGCGTGTCCGGGCCGCGGGCGCCGCGGCTCCGGAGGCGGGCGCGCCGCCGCCCGACCCCGGCGCGCTCGCCACGCTGGGCGAGAGCTGCCGCTTCGATCCCGGCGGCGGGCTCCGCCTGCCGCGCCAGGCCCTCAGGGACGTCGCCCCGGCGGCCGCCCAGGCCTTCCTGGGCGTCGCCGCCGTCTGCGTCGGCGGGGGCGACCGACGGCCCGCCACCGACCGCCTGCGCCGGGTCCGGGAGATCCTGGCGGGCCCGGCGGCCCTCGCCACCACCCTGGCCGGCGCGCGGATCGAGGCCGACGACGCTGAGGTGAGCGTCCTGCGGGAGCCGGGCGAGGCCCGCCGCGGCGGCCTGCCCACCCTCTACCTGACGCCCGGCCGCCCGCTGGTCTGGGACGGCCGCTTCGAGTTCACCGCCGCCCAACCGGGGCTGCACGTGGATCGGCTGGAAGGCGTGTCGCGCCGCCTGCCGCCTCAGCAGCAGGACGCGCTCCGCCTGCTGCCGCCCAAGGCTCGCCTGGGCCTGCCCGTCGTCGTTGAGGGCGACCGGATCGTCTGCCCGGCTCTGACCGGCGTGGAGGGGATCGAGATGCGGCCGCTGGTCCCGGACCGGCTGTTTGCGGCCTGTGGGTTGGTGGAGCGCGAGCCGGTCTAGCGGCGGGCCAGGACGTGCTCCACGCCGCGGACCACGGGGTCGGCGAAGCGGGGGCCGAGCAGGCTGGCGTGGGTGGCGCGGGCCACGTGCTCCACATAGCCGTGCTCCGAGGCCAGCGCCGGGACCGTCTGCAGCTTCTTCAGCCAGGGCCTGCGCCGCTCGCCGCCGGCGGTGATCACCGCGACCGGCAGGGAGGGCGACAGGTCCGCGGCCCCCGCCTGCTCCGAGGTCGACGCCCAGCTCGCCACCTCGTCAGCCGCGCCACGCGCGTGCGGGGCCGAGGCGTGGATGCGCCGCTTCTCCACCGCCGCCTGGCCGGTCAGGCCAATGAGGTTGCCGGTGATCAGCGAAACCGGCCGCATCAGGCCGAGGTCGGCGCCGACGCCGGCCAGCCGCAGCACGCCTGCGAAGGAGCCGATCGCCTCGCGACCGGCCGGCAGCCGGATGACGTCCGGCGTCATGGCGTCCACCAGCACCAGGCCCAGCACGCGCTCGGGCCGGACGAGCGCGAAGAGCCGGACCATCAGCCCGCCCATGGAGTGACCCACCAGCACCAGCGGCCCGTCCTCCCCCAGCCGCGCCAGCAGCCGCTCGGCGTCGGCGACGATGGCGCGGCCGTCGCGCGGGCGCGGGCCTGGATCCGAGAGTCCGAGGCCCGCGCGGTCGTAGGCGAGGCTCCGCAGGCCCCTGGCCGCCAGCCGCTCCTGCACCACCGCCCAGTCGGCAGCGCACCCGAAGGCGCCGTGCTCCAGGAGGACGAGCGGCTTGGCGGCCGGCGGCCCGGCCCGGACGGCGCGCAGGCATCGACCGCCCAGATCGATGCGCTCGCCGCGCACCGCGGCGCCACCGATGGCCTCGGCCGCAGTCACCCCTTCTGGAAGGGCTTGGGGGCGCGGGCCGCGCCCTGGCGGGCCAGCATCCAGCCCGGGTACTCGGCCGCCAGCTCGCTCACCTCGTCCAGGCGCGACACCTCTTCGGCGGTGAGCTGCAGCTCGGCGGCGGCCAGGTTGTCGTCGAGCTGCTCCAGCGTCTTGGCCCCGATGATGATGCTCATCACGTGCGGCTTGGCGAGCAGCCAGGCGAGCGCCACGCGGGCGACCGAGGCCCCGTGCGCCTCGCCCACCTCGCGCATCACCTCCACGCACTTCCAGGCCCGGTCCTTGTCCACGGGCGGGAAGTCGAAGTTGGTGCGCCGGGCGTCTTCCGGATTGTTGGAGCCCGGGCCGAACTTGCCCGAGAGCAGGCCGCCGGCCAGCGGCGACCAGACCATCAGGCCGAGCTTCTCCGAGGTGAGCATCGGCACGAGCTCGCGCTCCAGGTCGCGGCCGGCGATGGAGTAGTAGGCCTGCAGGGTCTCGAACCGGGCGTAGCCCTTGGCTTCGCTGATCCCCAGCGCCTTGGCGATCTTCCAGGCCTGCCAGTTGGAGACGCCCACGTAGCGGACCAGCCCCTGCCGCGTGAGGTCGTCCAGCGCCCGCAGCATCTCGTCGATGGGGGTCACCGGGTCGTTGGCGTGGATCTGGTAGAGGTCGATATGGTCGGTCTGCAGCCGCTCCAGGCTCTTCTGCACCGAATCCATGATGTGGCCGCGCGAGGCGCCGCGGTCGTTGGGACCGGGCCCCATCTCGCCGTAGACCTTGGTGGCGATCACCACGTCGCTGCGCTTCACGCCGAGGTTCCTCAGGGCCTGGCCGGTCAGCCGCTCGGACTCTCCGAAGGAGTAGACGTCCGCCGTGTCGATGAAATTGACGCCGGCCTCGAGGGCCCGGCCCACGATGGCGTCCACCTCGCCCTGCTGCAGGGCGCCGATCGCCCGCCACATGCCCGCGGCCTCCGTGCCGCCGAAGGTCATCGTCCCAAGGCAGATCTCGGACACGTAGAGGCCGGTCCGGCCGAGCTGGTTGTACTTCATGCGGGCGATCTCCTGGGCCCCACAGGTATGGAGAACCTTCGGCGCCAGGTCGAGCCCGTCAGCCGGCGGCGGTGGCGATCGCCTCTTCCGCGGGCGCGGCGGCCGGCGCCGGCGGCGTGGGCGGGGCGAGCGGCGCCGCCTGGGCGGGCGCCGGGGCCGTCTCGACGGTGTTGCGGTCGGCGCTGAAGCGGATGGTCGCCCGTGGCCGGCCCTCGCCGTAGCGGACGGTGACCGAAGCGTCCCGTCCGGCGTCCGCGGCGGAGAGCGCGGCGCGTTCCAGCTTGGCGTCGAGCTTGGCCTGCAGCTTCGCCTCCATCAGCGCCTTCTTGCTCTCCGGTATGCGGGAGACATAGGCGATGCGCACGCGCCGCGGGAAACGCCGGGCGTCCCGCAGCGGCAGGTCCTGGGCGGTGGCGAAGGTCTTGCCCACGAAGAGCGCCGGGTTCAGCGGGCGATCCTTGGCGTCGCGGATCTCGAAGTGCAGATGCGGCCCCGTGGACGTGCCGGACGAACCCACCCGGCCCACCGCCGTGCCGGCGGCCACCGCCAGGCCCGGGCGCATCTGCGCCGCCACGCCGCCCATGTGGGCGTAGAGGGTCGTCAGCCCCTCGGCATGCTCGATCTCCACGAAGCGGCCGTAGCTGTAGCTCTGGCCGGCGCGCCTGACGACGCCGTCGGCGACGGCCAGCACCGGCTCGTTGAAGTCGGCGGCGATGTCCACGCCCTCGTGCAGCCGGCCGTTCTCCTCCCAGGGCAGCTGGCGCAGCCCGAACGGGGAAACGATCTCCTCGCCCAGCACCGGGTGCTGGAAGGCGATCAGATGGGTGGGTTCGACGGGGCGGGCGGCGACCGGGACGCTGCGCTGGGCGCTGGTCATCCGCATGTCGGCCGGGCCATCACTCCGCTCGGGCAGGGCCGCATGGGCCATGCCGATGGCGCCCAGCGCAACCGCGGCGCCCACCGCCGCATCCACGATCCAATGACGCGCACGCGCCTCGAAAGCCGAACTCGCTTCAGTCAAGGCCGATAGTCTCCCAGCACCGCCGCGCCGTTCATGGGCCGCCCAGGAGCAAGGGCGGCCAGGCGTCGGCAATTCCCGCCGTAAGCGTTTGGTTAACTGGGGGGCCTTCTAGGCAAAAACTTGGCGGTGGGTCATCAACAATTGTTGGGCGGGGCCGAAGCCCCGCCCGCCAAGCTTGGCTGTAGCGGGCTATCCTAGAAGAGGAACCGCACGACCGCGCGCAGGTCGTATTCGCTGTAGCCGTCGTCGAACGTGCCGCCGCCATCGATGGCGTAGAGCACCTGGTTCGTCCCGCCGCGCACCCCGATCCGCGCCACGGCGCCGCCCGAATAGACGTCCTCCGCGTCGAGGGTGAAGGGCGTGCCGGTCCCGAAGCGGGCGGTGGTCTGGCCGGGATCGCCGGAGAGCTTCGCCCGCCAGCCGACCTTCACCTCGGGCGACCACCAGAATTCGTCGCCGAACCGCGCGCCGATGGCGAGCAGGGCCTGGCCGGTGAGCAGGTCGCCCTTGCGGTCCTCCACCGTCAGGTCGAAGCCGTCGCCGCCGCCGGTCTCGGTGTAGCCGTCCTCCGAAAGGCGCAGGTAGTCCACGGAGAGCTCGGGCCGGGCGTAGAGCCAGCCCAGGCTCGCCTGGTAGGAGACGCCGGCATGGGCCTCGGCCAGCCAGCCGTTCCAGTCGGCGTCGCTGCGCAGGTTGAGGTCGGTGGCCGCCAGGATCCGCTTGCTGTCGAACGACACATAGCCCAGGCCGCCCCGGACGTCCGCCTGCAGGCCGCCGGCCTGGAGGCGCCAGTAGAGGCCCCCCTCGACGAAGTTCATCGCCACGCGCTCGCCCGCCGAGGCGACCTTGTCGTTGAAGTCCGCGCTGACGAAGCTGCCGTTGATCCCGACCGACTGGTTGACGCCTACCAGTTCGAACCCGGCGGCGAGGCCGAAGCCTTCGGACTCGAAGCCCAGCGCGTCCTCCGCGTCGCGGTCGATCTGGAAGATGATCTCCTGGGCCCACAGGCCGCTGCCGCCGGCCGCGTCGTCGGGATTGCGGTGCGCGATCGCCGCGGAGATGGCCATGGAGATGGCCTGGGCCGACATGATCGCCCCGCCCGAGTGATCCGGCAGCAGCTGATCGTAGAGCCGCTCGAAGCCGGCCTGGTCCTTCTGCGCCAGGAAGGCGGCCTCGATGCCGGCGTTGCGGTCGAGCGCCTCGAACACCCCGGCATAGGCCTGGCTCTGGGAGCGGTTGAGGCCCAGCTCGGCGGCGGTCTTCGGCCGGATGTCCACCGCCACGGTGTCGGTGGCCGTATCTGTCCGCAGCTCGGCCCGGTAGAGCCACGGTGCGCCCACGACGCTCACGGCGGTCCCGCCGGTGACCTGCAGGTCGCCCGTGCGGACGATCTCGTAGGACTGCGCGCCCCGCAGCAGCGACGCGAGGTTCAGGTCGAACTGCGCCCCCGAGGCGATGGTGGTCGCCCCGGCCACGTTGAACCGGGTGGCGGTCCCCGCCTGGCCGTCGATGGTCACCGCCAGCACGCTCTTGGCGCCCAGCGACAGCGCGCTGAGCTGGATGGTCTCGGTGTTGGTGACCGCCAGGCGGCCCTCGCCCACGGCGACGGTCAGCCGGCCGTCCGTGTCGGTCAGCCGGCCGGTGACCACCCCGCCGGCGTCGACGACCAGGCTGTCGGCGCCGGCCCCGAAGGCCATGGCGCCGGTCATCGTCCCGCCAGCGATCTCCAGGCGGTCGGCGCCCGAGCCGAACAGCACGTCGCCGGTGATCGAGGGGGCGCTGGTGCTGGTCGCCTTGGTCTGGCGCACGGTGGCGCCGGAGGTGTTGGCCCGCAGGTCCAGCGCAATCGCCTGGCCGATCCGGGTGGAGCCGCTCTTCGGCGTGGAGATCGCGCGGATGACGCCGGTGTTCTCCACGAGCGACAGGGTCCCGGAGAGGTCCACGACCGCGCGGGCGTCCTGCGACCCGTTGGTGAGCAGGGCCTCGATGGAGCCGGAGTTGCGGAGCGCCGGAGCCACGGCGCCGGCGTTCAGCAGGATGGCGGTCGCGGAGCCGCCCTCGGCCGTGACGTCCGCGCCGAAGGCGGTGGCCTGCACACGTCCGCCCAGCACATGGATGCCGCCCTGCACCGTCGTTGCGCCGCCGCCGGCCTGGCCGACGCGGACGCCGGTGGCGGCCACGCCGTCGTTCAGGCCAGCGCCCACGACCTCGCCCCTGAGCACCAGGCCGTAGGCGTTGTCGCCCGCACCCACGACGCCGATGGTGGTGGCGCGGTCGGCAGCGCCGATGTCGAGCGCCGGGGCCGCGCCCACGGAGGTGAGGGAGCCGTTCCCCTCCTGCGCATCGGCGATGCCGTCGTCGTCCTCGTCGGTGTCGGTGGTGCTGTTGTCCGCCGGGCGCACGTCCAGCAGCACCCCGCCGCCCACGTTGCCGGTGATCCGGACGGCGCCGCCGCCCTGCTTCAGGTCGTCGACGTCGAGCTTGGCGCGCGCGGCGTCCGCCAGGCGCTGCGCCGAACGGTAGCCGGTGGACGAGACCACGCCCTGCAGGCGCACGCCCCCGCCGACGTCGCCAAGCTGCACCCCGACGGAGCCCTCGCCCTGCACCTGCACGGTGCCGTTGATCTGGGCGTTGCCGACGATGGCCGTGGCGTAGATGGCGACCCCGCGGTCGCCGGTCACCGTGACGGCGCCGCCGTTCGCCAGGTGGCCGTTGATGCGGGTCTCGGCGCGGATCCCGGCCGAATCGTTGCCCTCGATGTTGATCGCGCCCGCCGGCTCGTTGCGGATGTCGCCGTTGAACGGGTCGGGGCCGGTCACCCGCACGCCGATGCGGTTGCTCCCCTGCGCGAACGGCCCGTCGAGGTCCCCGTCGCTGTCCGTGTCGGTGGCGGTGTAGTCCTCGAGCAGGCCGATCAGGCCGGTGTTGGTGAGCGAGCCCGTGCGGCCGCCCAGGATCAGCACGCCCGTGGCGTTGCTCTGGCCGTCGAAGCCGATGGTGCCGGCGTTCTTGACCACGTTGTTCGAGTTCAGCGTCACCGCCACGCCCGGCGCGGTGGGCTTCACCGACCCGTTGGACTCGACGGTGATGTCGTCAGGTTGACCGTTCGCGGCCGTGGCCGTCGCGACCGGCGTCGTCGTTGCCGTGGTGATCTTGGTCTCGGCGCCGGCGGACGCGGCATAGGCCAGCGGCAAGAGGGCCGCGGACACGAACAGACGCTTCATTCTTGGAGATCCCCTCGGACGCCCCCGCGCCCCGAAAAGCAGAGCCATTCTAGTAGGCTGGCATGCAGGTCGTGACAAGCGGCGACGCGTGACGTATGTAATTGTTTCGTAAAAACTGTACGCGGCTTCCGCCGGGCCTTCAAGATGGTTCTGCGGGAAGCCCCGCGTCCCGAGGAGCTCCGATGCCTAGACCCGCAGCCGATCCCGCCAAGGCCGCCCAGACCAAGGTCCTGCGCCAGCAGGCCGGGCGCTGGTTGAAGGCGGCGCGGGAGACGGCGGGCCTGACCCAGGCCGAACTCGCCGAGCGGGTCGGCCTGCGCTACTACACCTTCGTCAGCCAGGTGGAGAGCGGGCTGGGCCGGCTGCCCATCGAAACCCAGCGAGCCTGGGCCGTGGCCTTGGGGCTCGAGCCCCGCGAATTCGCTCAGACCCTCTTGCGCTACTACGAACCTGAGCTTTATCGACTCCTGTTCGACGACGACGCCGGCCGCCAGGCGGCCCAGGCCTAGGAATTCCGGAACACCATGGGCGACGTCCTCCCTTTCATCGCGAAGGTTCGCGCCAGCGGCGACTGGACCGCGGCCGAGCGCGCGCGCCTGGAAGAGCTCGGGCGGCAGTTCGCCGAAACCGGCATGGGCGTCGAGGTGGTCTTCGGCACCACCGAGGACGGCGATCCCTGGTGCGTGGTGAAGGACCAGAACGAGGAGATCATCGTCCATGTGGCCCGGATCGGCGGGCGCTTCGTGGTCCACTATGCGGTCGATGACGCCCTGGCCGAGGGCGCGGACCTGCACACCGCGCTGGCCGAGCGGCTTGCGCCGGCCGAGGCCGCACAGGGCCACGACGATGTGGTGGTCCCGTTCAGCCTGGCCGGACGCCAGGCCCAGACCTTCATGGCGCTGATCGTGGCGACGGCCTTCTTCTACGAGACCAGCGCCGCCGTGGACATGGGCGAGCCGGTCGAGGAGCTTGCCCTGGAGAGCGATCCTCCTGCGCCGCCGCCGGCCTCCGACGACGTGGGCCTGACCCAGAAGCGCGAGGTGGCGGCCCACGCCACGGTGATCAACTCCGAGCCAGCCCCAGAGGCCCCCGCCACCGCCTGGAGCGTCCGCGCCGAGCCGGCGGCGGCGGTCGGCGGCGGCCTCGCCCTGTCCCAGGCGGCCGACGCCGGGACACCCCAGCCCATGCCGGTCGCGAGCGAGGGCGTCGAGCCGCCGCCGGCCCGCCTCGCGCTCCAGGCCGGTGCGGACGCCTTCAACCTCGTGCAGGGCGGCGATGGCGACGACGTGCTGACCGGCGGTGCGGGCTCCGACCGGCTGGTCGGCGGTGCGGGCGATGACACCCTGTCCGGGGGCGGCGCCGGCCACGGCGGCTACGACCTGCTGCAGGGCGGCGCGGGGAACGACCGCCTGGAGGTGGCCGCGGACACGGTTGCGGAGGGGGGCGAAGGCGCCGACACCTTCGTGCTCGCCGGCCCCGCCCAGATGGGCGACGCGGACACCTTCCTGGGCATGATCCTCGACCTGCGCTTCGACCAGGGCGACCGGCTTCAGGCGCGCGACGGCGGCCAGGTGACCATCCTGCCGACCTCCCCGGGCCGCCCGCCGGCGACCGAGCCTCCGATGACCACGGGCGAGTTCGGCGCGGAACAGACGCCGCCGCGGCCCGACACCCTGCTGCCCGGCCTCGGCCCCGGCCAGCGCGTGGAGGTCGACCTCGACGGAGACGGGCTCGCCGATGGCTATGTGCTGGTGGGCGAGCTGCGGCCGGCCGCCAAGATGGCGCCCCCGGCGGACGAGCCGCCGGTGGTGATCACCGGCCAGTCCATCGGCGCCTGGGAGATCGGCTAGGGTCTAGAGGGCCTTCAGGATCCCCTCGACCATCTTCTTGGCGTCCGCGAACAGCATCATGGTGTTGTCGCGGAAGAACAGCTCGTTCTCCACGCCCGCATAGCCCGAAGCCATGCCGCGCTTCACGAACAGCACGGTGCGCGCCTTCTCCACGTCCAGGATCGGCATGCCGTAGATCGCCGAGGTCGGGTCGGTCTTGGCCGCCGGGTTTGTGACGTCGTTGGCCCCGATGACGAAGGCCACGTCGGCGGTGGAGAATTCCGAGTTGATGTCCTCCAGTTCGAACACCTCGTCGTAGGGCACGTTGGCCTCGGCCAGCAGCACGTTCATGTGCCCGGGCATCCGTCCGGCCACGGGGTGGATGGCGTACTTCACCTCCACGCCCTCCTCCTTCAGCTTGTCGGCCATCTCGCGCAGCGCGTGCTGCGCCTGGCTGACCGCCATGCCGTAGCCGGGGACGATGATCACCTTGGACGCGTTCTTCATGATGAAGGCGGCGTCGTCGGCGGAGCCCTGTTTCACCGGCCGCGTCTCGACCCGGCCGCCGGCCGCTGCGGCGCTGTCGTCGGCGCCGAAACCGCCAAGGATCACCGAGACGAAGCTGCGGTTCATCCCCTTGCACATGATGTAGCTGAGGATCGCGCCCGACGAGCCCACCAGGGCCCCGGTGATGATCAGGGTGGTGTTCTCGAGCGTGAAGCCCAGGGCCGCGGCCGCCCAGCCCGAGTAGCTGTTCAGCATCGACACCACGACCGGCATGTCGGCCCCGCCGATCGGGATGATGAGGGTGACGCCGATCAGCAGCGCCAGCGCGAAGATGCCCCAGAAGGCCCACAGCGCCGAGCCGCCGCTCATCACCAGGACGACGACCAGGGCGACGATGCCGAGGCCGATGGCGATGTTCAGCAGGTGGCGGGCGGGCAGCAGGATCGGCGCGCCGCTCATGTTGCCGTTGAGCTTGGCGAAGGCGATCACCGAGCCGGTGAAGGTGATCGCGCCGATGGCGAGGCCCAGGGAGAGCTCGATGAGCGAGGTCAGGTGGACGCGGCCCGCCTCGGCGATCCCGTAGGCCTCCGGCGTGTGGATGGCGGCCACAGCCACGAGGCAGGCCGCCATGCCGACCAGGCTGTGGAAGGCCGCCACGAGCTGCGGCATCGAGGTCATCGCCACGCGCTTGGCGATCACCGCGCCGATCGCGCCCCCGATGGCGACGCCGCCCACGATCAGCGCCAGGGTGAAGCCGTCGAGCTTGCCCTGGTCGGCGAGCGTCGCCAGCACGGTGACCACCGCGATGGCCATGCCGATCATGCCGTTGCGGTTGCCCGCCTGGCTGGAGGTGGGCGACGACAGCCCGCGCAGCGCCAGGATGAAGAGGACGCCCGAGACGAGGTAGAGGATGGCCGCGAGATTGGCGTTCATTGATCAGCGCCCCCCCGGCGCCGGAAAAGGCTGCGCAGGGCAGCGATCAGGCCGCCCGCGATGACCACGCCGCCGACCACCAGAAGGGCGTCGCCGACGAAACCGTAGGAGAGCTCGGGCGCGCGCTGGCTGACCGCCACCAAGGCGCCGCCCGCCGCCACCAGTATGGCGGCCCGCGAAAGCTCGGCTTCCCGCTCGTAGCCGCGGGTCACTTCGCCTTGTCCTTCTTCTTGTACATGGCCAGCATCCGCTGCGTGACCAGGAAGCCGCCGAAGATGTTGACGGCGGCGAAGGCCGCCGCGACCGCGCCGGCGCCCTTCGAGATCATGACATTGCGGGTGATCTCGCCCGCCTCGGGACGGGCCGCGGCGGCGACCAGGGCCCCCACGATGATCACCGAGGAGATGGCGTTGGTGACGGCCATCAGCGGCGTGTGCAGGGCCGGGGTCACGCTCCAGACCACGTAGTAGCCCACGAAGATCGCCAGCACGAAGATGGCCAGCCGGAAGACTGTGGGATCGACGGCTTCCATGGGACCTCAGCTTGCGAGTTGCGGGTGGACGACCTTGCCGCCCTGGGTGACCAGGGCCGCCTTGAGGATCTCGTCCTCGTAGTCGGGGGCGAGCTTGCCCTCCTTGTCGAGGAGCAGGCCCGCGAAGGCGAGCAGGTTGCGGGCGTAGAGCGCCGAGGCGTCGGTGGCGATGCGGCCGGGCAGGTTCGGCCGGCCGAGGATCTTCACCCCGTTGGCGGTTTCGGCGACCTCGCCCAGCTTCACGCCCTCGACGTTGCCGCCCTGCTCCACGGCCAGGTCGACGATCACTGAGCCGGGCTTCATGGACGCCACCTGGGCGGCGCTGACCAGCTTCGGCGCCGGGCGGCCGGGAATGAGGGCGGTGGTGATGACGATGTCCTGCTTGGCGATGTGGCTGGAGACCAGCTCGGCCTGCTTGGCCTGGTACTCCTTGCTCATCTCCTTGGCGTAGCCGCCGGCTGTCTGGGCGTTCCTGAACTCCTCGTCCTCGACAGCGAGGAACTTGGCGCCCAGGCTCTCCACCTGCTCCTTGGTGGCCGGCCGCACGTCGGTGGCGGTGACCACCGCGCCGAGGCGCCGGGCGGTGGCGATGGCCTGCAGCCCCGCCACGCCCACCCCCATGATGAAGACCTTGGCGGCGGCGATCGTGCCCGCGGCGGTCATCATCATCGGCAGGGCCTTGCCGTAGGCCTCGGCCGCCTCGATCACCGCCCGGTAGCCGGCCAGGTTGGCCTGGGACGAGAGCGCGTCCATCACCTGGGCGCGCGTGATCCGCGGCACGAACTCCATGGCGAAGGCGCTCGCGCCCTTCTTCGCCAGGGCGTCCACGACGGCCTTGTCCTGGTAGGGGTTGAGCAGGGCGGCGACGATGGCGCCGCTCTTCAGGGCCGCGACCTCCTCATCGGCCGGAGCGCGCACCTTGAAGACGATGTCGGCCTTGGCGAGCGCGTCCTTTGCGCTCTTGGCGATCGTCGCGCCGGCGGCCTGGTACTCGCTGTCGGGATAGGCCGCGGCCACGCCCGCGCCGGACTCGATGGTCACCTCGAAGCCGGCGGCGATCAGCTTCTTCACCGTCTCGGGAACCGCGGCCACGCGGGTCTCCTGGGCCCGGCGTTCCGTGGTGACGGCGATCACGGCCATACACATCCCCCCTCGTCGTAGGGCGGGACCATAGGCAGCCGAGTCAGGGTCTGTCCAGCGAGCCGAGAGGCGCGTCAAACAGATGTTTGAACGGCGCCCTCAGCTTTGCTGAAAGCGGAGCTAGTGAGCCCCGCCCTTCTTGTCGCGCAGGAGGAAGACCCCGGCGGCGATCAGCACCACCGCCGAGATGACCGCGCCCAGGAAGCCGGCGTCCGTGCAGAACCACACGGTCAGCCACAGGACCAGGGCGGCGGTGGCGAGCGAGCCCCACTTGGTGATGCCCATCACCAGGTTGTAGGTCGACGTCTGCTCGCTGATGTCCATCGCGCCGCGGTGGTAGTCGGTGGTGGCGTCGGCCATCGAAGGCTGTCTCTCTTGCGTGAAGGGAAGTCGGGCGGGTTGCTACACGAGACCGCCGCGCCGCTCAAGCTGGGCTGGTCGCGGGCCAGGCCGCCAGCAGGGCGCGGATCGCCGCCACCAGGGCCAGCGGCTGGTCGATCATGATGTGATGGTGGGAATCGGGGATCTCCACCTCCAGCATGTCCTTGGGAAAGAACGAGGCCTCGCCACTCTTGCGGCGCTGGATGATCACCGACTGGGCCCCGTAGATGTGCACCATCGGGGTCACGATCCGCAGCCCCTGCTCGGGCATCATCCCGGTGCGGTCGAGCTTCTCCCACATGCTGGGATCGAAGCGCCAGCTCCAGCCCTCGCCCGAGCCGTCCGGCAGCGGCGCGCGCTTCAGCGAGCGGCGGGCGATGAAGTCGGCCACGAAGGCGTTGCCGGCCGGCTGCGGCGGCATCAGCCGGAAACGCGCCAGGGCCGCCTCGATCGTCGGATAGACGCGGCTGGGCCGGTCGACGGTGGGGATGTTGCGGACCTGCTCCATCCGCTTCTGCCGCTCGGCCAGCACCTCCGGCGGCGGTCCGCCGAAGCCGGTGTCCACGAGGATCGCCGCGCGCATCTGCTCGGGCTTGCGCGCGGCGGCGAAGAACACCTGGCCGCCGCCGAACGAGTGGCCGATGTAGACCGGCTTCACCCCGCCCTCGTAGAGCCCCGTGGCGCGGGCCACCGCCTCGGCGTCCTCGGCAAAGTCGGTGAAGGCGTAGCGTTCGCGCCAGTCCGAGGCGCCCATGCCGGCGAGCGACATGGAGGTGACGCGGTAGTCGGCGGCGAAGAACGGGGCGATGAAGCTCCACCAGTCGGCATGCGCGCTGTTTCCGTGCACGAGCAGCAGGCCAGGCTTGCCGCGCTCGCCCCAGGTCAGCGCCTCGAGCCGGGTCCCCAGGCTCTCCACGAAGCTGCGTTCCGGCGCCTGGGCGATGGCGTCGCGGAACCACTGCGGGGCCGGCGGCTCCTCGCCCTTGAACGCCTCCAGCGGCGCGCGGACCTCCGGCGGCAGGTTGTCGGAGTGGAACGGCCGGTCGTCGTAGGTTTCCTTCTCCGGCGCGTCGGCCTTCGACGCCTGTCCCGCTTCGTCGGCCATCATGCGATCCCCAGAACGTCGCGCTCCGCCGGCGCCTTCCGGACCTGGCGGATGCCCTTGTAGACGGCGGTGCCGGTCATCAGCGTCCGGTCGCCGCACCAGATCCGGCCACGGACGGTGAAGAGGTCGTCCCCCTCCGACACGATCTCGCTGGTCCCCTCGACCCAGTCGCCCATGCGGGCGGCGGAAAGAAAGTCGGTCATCAGCCGCACGGTGACCCAGCCGATCGAGCGCTGGCTGGAGATCACCCGGCCCCAGGCCATGTCGGCGAAGCTCATCAGCATGCCGCCGTGGCAGTTGTTCATGCCGTTGGCGTGGTGCTCCTCCACGCGGAACGCCATGGTCTCGCGGCCATCGGCCTCGCGCCGCGAGTAGAACGGCCCGACCGTGCGGCCGAACCCCCGCTGCCAGAGGTTGATTTCGTAGCCGTCGGGCACGACGGCGGCCTGGACCTCGGTCAAGTCGTCGGACATCGCCATCGGGTCTAACGGGCGTTTGAAAAATGGCAAGCTTGGAGGAACAGCGGAAGAAACCAGCGGCCGCGGTCGTTCGTGGGGGGAGACAACGCCCATGACCCAAACCGCCTACGTGACAGAGCCGAACCCACGCCCCCGCAAGCCGCGCATGCCGCAGCTCGAGATCCGGGGGCAGAAGCGCAAGACCCTGCGTCGCGCCTACCGCAGCTGGCGCTACCACAACCGCGAAACCGTTTTCGGATGGACGGCCGGGATCATCGCGCTCGCCCTGCTGACGGGCGTGCTCTTCGTGCTCGCGAGCCTGCTTGCCTGAGGCGGCTTGTCGCAGCAACGGGCTGTTTAGCTTGATATTCTAACCTCAGACGGCATCTTCAGAGGCGTAGCTGTCGTCGGGGTTCCAGCAATGCAGACACTGATCGGACGCCGCGAGGCGCTGCGCCTGGGTGGTGCGGCCGCGCTTTCCAGCCTCGCCATGCCGGCCTGGGCGAGCGCCCTCGGTGACAGCCCGCGGCGGGCGATCCTGCACAATCTGCACACCGGCGACCGCTTCAACGCGGTCTATTTCGAAAACGGCCGCTACGTGCCCCAGGCGCTTGCCGAGGCCATGCGCGTGCTGCGCGACTGGCGCACCGGCGAGGAGCACATGATGGAGCCGGGCCTGTTCGACGCCCTGCACGCCATCAACACCCGCCTGGAAACCAACCGTCCCTTCCAGATCATCTCCGGCTACCGGTCCCCGAAGACCAACGCCATGCTGCACGCCAAGAGCAAGGGCGTCGCCTCGCAAAGCCAGCACACGCTGGGCAAGGCCGTCGACGTGCGCATTGAAGGCCTCCAGCTCACCCACCTGCACAAGGCCGCGCTCGACGTGTCGGCCGGCGGCGTCGGGTACTATCCCAATTCCAACTTCGTCCACGTGGACACCGGCCGTGTGCGCCGGTGGTCGGGCTCCTAGGGCACGGGCTCGGCGGCGGGCTCCGGCGGCGGCGCCTCCGGAGCGGCCTCGTCCTGCGGCTCCCGGGTGGTCATGCCCACGGCCGCGGCATCCTCGGCCACCTGGTCGTCGATGGGCGGGGGCGGCGGCGAGGGTGACGCGGGCTCAGGCGCCGTGGCGGCGGCCGGGACCGCCTGGTCCTCCGCAGCCGGCGCGACCACCTCGGCAGGCGCCCTCTCCGCAGGTTCGGACGTGAACCGTGCGCCGCGCGTCAGGGCCAGCGCCAGCAGCAGCACGGCGCACGCCGCCGCGATCCACAGCACCACTCTAAGCATCGGTCAGGCCTCTTCGGTCTTCTTCGGCGTCGCCAGAACGCCCACCCGGCGCAGCAGCTCGCGGTCCCAGTCGTAGGGGTCGGAGCGGAAGTGCATCTGGCCGTCGGCGCCGGCGAACGTGGTCCAGTAGAGGATGAAGACCGGCACCTGCGTCGGCAAGCGCGCCCGCACGGTCTTGCCGCTGTCTAGGGTCGTGGCGATCTGCTCGGGCGTCCACTCCGCGTCCCCTGCGAGCAGGGCCTCCGCGAGCTCCCTGGGCTTCTCCACCCGCACGCAACCGTGGCTGGCCTGGCGGGCGAAGCGTTCGAAGGTCGCCTTCGTCGGGGTGTCGTGCAGGTAGACGGCGAACGGATTGTCAAAGTCGAACTTGTAGCGGCCGAGCGCGCTCTGCTCCGAGCGCTGCTGCAGGCGCTTGGACCCGTCGTCGTTGGTGATCACGCGGAAGCCGTTGCGCGACAGATAGCCCGGGCTCGCGCGTTCCTTCGGCCACAGCTCCTCGTTCGCGATGCTGCTCGGCACGTTCCAGGGCGGGTTGATCACCACGCTGTGGATCGCCGACTGCAGCATCGGCGTCTCGTCGCCGGGCTTGCCGGAGACCGCCTTCATCGACAGCACCGGGCGGTCGTCCTTGAACAGGGTGACGATGGCCGCGCCGGAGTTCACCTGAACCCGGTCCGCCGGCATCTCGCGCGGCATCCAGCGCCAGCGCTCCATGTTGGCGATGATCTGCAGCACCCGCTGTCCAACCGGCTGGTTCAACATCCGAAGGGTGCCGGGGCCGACCACGCCGTCGGGCTCGATGCCGAAGCGGCGCTGGGCGCGCTGCACCGCCTGGTGCAGGGGCTCGTCGAAGGTCTCCCCGGAGCCCGCCGAAACCTGCGGGTCCTCCACCGCCAGCCGGGCCCGCAGCGCGGGGACGCGCGGATCGGTGACGCCGAGCTTCAGGGGCGCGCCCTCGGGCACGGCCGTCCAGCCGCCGGCCGCGGCGATCTCGCGGTACTTCAGCAGGCCCCGCTTGAGGCCGGCGTAACCCGAATACGGCGGCGCGAGGCTGTCCAGCCACGGCTTCAGCCGATCGGCGGCCAGCGCCTGGGCCAGTTCCGGGGCGGCGTCATAGGCGGCCGGCCGCACGCCCCACATCTTCGGAAACTCGCCGGGCTCCATCCGCCCCACGCGCACGTCATGGGCGTAGCGCAACAGGCCCGAGGTGATCGCGGCGCTGTCCGGAGTTCCCCCGGCGGGAAGGTAGTCCTTCGGCTGCAGCCCGTGGGCGTCGGCGTCGCGCAGCACCCGCAGCGCCAGCTCCTGCTGGGCGGGCGTCAGCGCGGGCAGCGCCGCGCGAGCGGCCGCGGGGGGCGCGGCGGGCTCCTGGGCGTGCAGCACCGCCCCTGTCAGCGCGATGGGCAGGGCGACAGCCACGGCGGCCAGTCGGATGCTCGCGCGCCGCTCTCGATTCAAAATCATACTCCGGGATACCTCAGCCTTCGCCCTCGGTCCCTCGAACGCGCGAAGGGTTCATTTCGTGGCATTGCGGCGCCGCAGCCTTGATCGACGTCATGTGGAGATCGCGTGCAGCGCTCACTTCTCCGGGACCAGGGTCTCGAACTCGTCCACCAGCCGCTCGATCTGCTTCATGCCCGCCGCCCAGAACGCTTTCTGGCGCGGATCGAGGCCGAACGGGGCCAGGGCCTCCACATAGGTCTTCGTCCCGCCGGCCGCGAGGAGGGCCTCGTAAAGCGGCGCGAAGCCCTGCGGATCCTCCCGCCGCTTCTCCATCAGGCCGCGCACCAGAAGGTCCCCGAACGCGTAGGCGTAGACGTAGAACGGCGAGTGCACGAAGTGGCTGATGTAGCCCCAGTAGTGCTCATAGCCCCGGTTGAGCCGGATCGCGGGCCCAAGGCTCTCGCCCATCACCTCCAGCCAAAGGCCGCCGATCTCCTGCGGCGACAGCTCGCCCTCCAGGCGCGCGGCGTGGAAGCGGGTCTCGAAGCGGTGGAAGGCGATCTGGCGCACCACCGTGTTCAGCGCGTCCTCGATCTTGCCCGCCAGCAGGCCGCGCTTCTCCTCGGGCGAGGCGGCCGCGAGCAGCCGTTCGAAGACCAGCCCCTCCCCGAAGATCGAGGCCGTCTCGGCGAGCGTCAGCGGGGTGTCGGCCAGCAGCGTCCCCAGCGGCTGGCAGAGCGTTTGGTGGACCGCGTGGCCGAGCTCGTGGGCCAGGGTCAGCACGTCGCGCCGCTCGCCCATGTAGTTCATGAAGACGTAGGGGTGCCGCTCGGCGGTCACCGGATGGGAATAGGCGCCCGACTGCTTGCCAGGCCGCGGCCGGGCGTCGATCCAGGGCTGGTTGAAGAAGGTGTGGGCCGCGTCCGCGAACTTCGGGGCCAGGTCGGCGAAGCTCTCCAGCACCAGCCCCTTGGCCTCATCCCAGCCGTAGAGCCTGGGCGGCGCGGTATCGAGCGGGGCGTTGCGGTCCCAATGGTCCAGGGCCTCGCGGCCCATGACGCGCGCCTTCAGCCGGTAGTAGCGATGGCTGACCGACGGATAGGCCTCCACCACCGCCTGCTCCAGGGCCTCGACGGAGGCGGCGTCGACCTCATTGGCCAGATGCCGTGCGGCGGCGGGGTCGGGATACTTCCGCCAGCGGTCCTCCACCTGCTTCTCGAACGCCAGGGTGTTGAGGCAGAGCACCAGCGTGGTCGCGCGGTCCCCGAGCGCCTTGGAGAGCGCCATGGCCGCCTGTTTTCGCTGGGCCGGGTCGGGGCTGGAGAGGCGGTTCAGCGCCTCCGAGAGCGTCAGCGTCTCCTTGCCCACCCGGGCGGTCAGCTTCGCCAGCGTTTCGTCGGACAGGCGCGCCCAGTTGGCGATTGCGGGCGCGCGGTCCACCAGCATGCGCTCCAGCTCCGCCGACAGCTCGTGCGGCCGCGCCAGCCGCACCCGGCGGATCCATGGTCGCCAGCGGACGGCGGGCGGATGAGCCTCGAGCGCCGCCTCGATCTCGGCGTCCTCGAGCTGGTTGATCTCCAGGGTGAAGAACAGGCTCTCCGCGGCGATCTGGGAGGCGCGGGCCCGCAGGTCCGCCTCGAACTTCGCCCAGGCCGGGTCGTCGCGGGCCACCGAGGCGGCCAGGGAGGCGTAGGAGGCGACGCTCCACAGGCCGTTGGTGGCCGCCTCGTAGTGGCCGATCCCCTCGTCCAGCAGGCGGCCCAGGCCGGCGGCGTCCGCGCGGCTCGCCACGAACCGGCCCTTCAGCGCCACCAGGGCCTCGTTGGCCGTCCGGGCCCGGTGGAGGTCGGCCTCGATGCGCGGGTCTTCGCGGTCGGTGTAGAGGTCGTCCAGCCGCCACTGCGGCAGGGTCTCGGGCTTCACGGGCGCGTTCATGGCCCGGATGTAGTCCATCCGCCCGCGGAGCGGGAGGAGGCGCGCTACAACTTCTGGGTCGCCAGCAGGATCGAGGTCTCCGTGGAGGCGATGCCCTCCAGCATGCGGATCTGGTCGAGGGTGCGGCTGAACTCGGCCAGGCTCTCGGTGTCGAGCTCCGCCACCAGGTCCCAGCGGCCGTTGGTGGTGTGGATGGCCGCCACCTCCGGGAAACCCTTCAGCGCCTTCACCACCGCTCCGGACCTCTCGCCCTCGATGGCGATGCACATGATGGCGCGGACCCGGTTGGCCTCGAGCTCCGGCCGGGTGCGGATGGTGAAACCCTGGATCACGCCGCGGGCCAAGAGCCGCTCGATCCGGTTCTGCACCGTGCCGCGGCTGACCCTCAGCGCCGCTGCGAGCGAGGACGCGGGCTGGCGCGAATCGGCCCGCAGGAGGGCGACCAGCTTCCGGTCCAGCTCGTCGAGCAATTCGACAGCCATACCTGACACTCTGCATTATGATCTGCCGAAGAGTAGCACCTTGTGCGCTTTTCGCTAGCGCAACCATGGGCGACCCTCTGGAGGTCCATCGCTGGAGGGTTCGTATGGCGCTTTTCCTCATGACCGACCCGGGTCACTTCGAGGTCTGCTACCAGATCAATCCCTGGATGAAGCCGACCGCCTGGCGCGCCGACCGCGACGGCTGCCTCGCCGCCGCCAAGGCGGCCTCCGGCGGGCTGAAGGCCGCCCTGAAGGCCGCCGGCGCGCGTGTCGAGATGGTGGAGGCCGCCCGCGGCCTGCCCGACCTCGTGTTCCCGGCCAACGCCGCGGTGGTGCTCGACGGCAAGGTCCTGCTGGCCCGCTTCCGACATCCGGAGCGGCAGGGCGAGGAGGCGATCTTCCGCTCCGCCTTCTGCAAGCTGACGAAGCGCGGCGTGGTCCAGGAGGTCATGGACCTGCCCGAGGGCCTGTTCCACGAGGGCGCGGGCGACGCGATCTGGGACCTCGGCCGGCAGCTCTTCTGGGCCGGCTACGGCCCGCGCTCCAGCCGCGGCTCGCTCGCCGTCGTGCAGGGCTACTTCGGCCAGGAGGTGGTCCCGCTGGAGCTCGCCTCCGAGCGCTACTACCACCTGGACACCTGCTTCTGCCCGCTGTCCGGCGGCGAGGTGCTCTACTACCCGCCCGCCTTCACCGAGACCGCGCTCGCCGAGATTCGCGCCCGCGTGCCGGAGGAACTGCGCATCGAGGCGACCGACGAGGACGCCGCCGCCTTCTGCGTCAACGCGGTGAACCTCGACCGCACCATCATCATGGCCAAGGCGCCGCCGGCGCTGCGCGCCCGGCTTGAGCAGCGCGGCTACCAGCTCGTCGAGGTGGACCTCTCCCCGTTCATCCTGTCCGGCGGGGCCGCCTACTGCATGACCTTGCGCCTCGACCGGACCAGCGTCCCGCAAGCTTCCGCCATCGCCGCCGAATAGAGGGTCAGACCGATGAACGACATCACCCTGCAACGCTCGATCGCCGCCGACCTGATCGCCACCGAGGCCCTCTACGGCGCCAAGAACTACAAGCCCCTCGACGTGGTGCTGACCCGCGGCGAAGGCGTCTACGTCTGGGACGTGGACGGCAACCGCTACATGGACTGTCTCTCGGCCTATTCGGCCGTGAACCAGGGCCACTGCCACCCGAAGATCCTGGAGGCCATGGTCGCCCAGGCGTCGCGCCTGACGCTCACCTCGCGCGCCTTCCGCAACGACCAGCTCGCGCCCTTCTACGAGGAGCTCTGCGCGCTGACCAAGTCGCACAAGGCCCTGCCGATGAACTCGGGCGCCGAGGCGGTCGAGAGCGCCATCAAGGTCGCGCGCAAGTGGGGCTATGAGGTCAAGGGCGTGCCCGAGGGCCAGGCCGAGATCATCGTCGCCGCCGACAACTTCCACGGCCGCACCGTGGCCATCGTGGGCTTCTCCACCGATCCGGGCTCGCGCGGCGGCTTCGGCCCCTTCGCTCCGGGATTTAAGGTCGTGCCCTATGGTGACGCCGACGCGCTCGAGCAGGCGATCGGCCCCAACACCGTGGCCTTCCTCGTCGAGCCGATCCAGGGCGAGGCCGGCGTGATCATCCCGCCGGCCGGCTACCTGAAGCGCGCCCGGGAGCTCTGCACGAAGCACGACGTCATCCTGATCCTGGACGAGATCCAGACCGGCCTGGGCCGCACCGGAAAGCTGCTCGCCGAGGAGCACGAGGGGATCGAGGCCGACCTCACCCTGATCGGCAAGGCGCTCTCGGGCGGCTTCTATCCGGTCTCGGCCGTGCTCTCTAACTCGGAGGTCATGTCGGTCCTGCACCCGGGCGAGCACGGCTCCACCTTCGGCGGCAACCCGTTGGCCTGCGCGGTGGCGCGGGCCGCGCTGAGGGTGCTGACCGAGGAGGGCATGATCGAGAACGCCGCCCGGGTGGGCGAGCGCCTGAGGGCCTCGCTCGCCGCGATCGAGGCCGATGGCGTCAAGGAGGTCCGCGGCCGCGGCCTGATGCTGGCCGTGGAGCTGCACCCCGAGGCCGGCGGCGCGCGGCGGGTGTGCGAGGCGCTGCAGGCGCGCGGCCTCCTGGCCAAGGAGACCCACGACCACACCATCCGCATCGCCCCGCCGCTGATCCTCACCGACGCCCAGGCCGACTGGATCGCCGACCAGTTTGCGACGGTGCTGCCCTAGCTAGCTCTTCGGCGGCGGCGCGGGCGTCCTAGAACCCTGCGCCGTGGCCGGGGCCGCGGAGGCGTTCCTCGCCTCCTGGATGACGTAGGCGCGCACGTCTTCCGCGTCCTTCGGCGTCAGGAAGCGGGAGAAGCTCGCCATGCCGCGGGGGGCCAGCACGCCGTCGATCACCACGCCCTTCCAGTTCTCCGCGTTCGCCAGCATCGGCGAGGCGCGCAGGTTGGGCAGCCAGGCGCCGGCCGCGTTCGGGCCGTGGCAGACCTGGCAGTGCTGGTGGAAGACCGCGAAGCCGTGCTGCACGTCGCCGGACGAGCTGACGCCCGTCAGGTCGATCTCCGGCTGGGCGGGCACATTGAACGCCGGGGCCGTCGCCTTGCCGCCGATCTTGAAGACCAGCAGCCGGCCCGGCAGCCTCGGTCGCTGGGGCATGAAGCCGGGGGCCGAGATCTGCCCGCCGCCGCCGGCGCCCACCATCACGGCCACGTACTGCTCGCCGTCGATCTGGTAGCTCATCGGCGCGGCGATGATCCCGTTACCGGTCTTGTAGGTCCACAGCTTGGCGCCCTTGGCCGCGTCATAGGCCACGAACTCCCCCTGGGCCGCGCCCTGGAAGACCAGGCCGCCCGCCGTCGAAAGCACACCGGCGTTCCAGAAGTAGGGGTGCTCGACGGTCCAGACCGCCTTCTGCTGCACCGGGTCCCAGGCCACGAGGGCGCCGCGGATCATCGAGGCCACCGCCTTCTGCGTCGCCTCGTCGGTCGGCAGGGCGTTGGTCAGGAAGTCCACCCCGACGTTCCACGCCCCGTCCTTGTAGGTGAAGCCCTTGTCGTCGGTGTAGGCGAACGGGGTGACGTTGGTGGGGATGTAGACCAGCCCGGCCTTCGGATTATAGGCCATGGGCTGCCAGTTGTGCGCCCCGAGCGGGCCGGGGATGGCCAGAGCCGGGCCCTGGCCGTAGCGCGCGTTGGGCGCCTCGATCGGCCGGCCGGTCTTGGGGTCGACGCCGGTCGCCCAGCTGATGTTGGTGTAGTTCTTGGCCGACAGCAGCTGACCCGTGGCCCGGTCGATCACATAGAAGAAGCCGTTCTTCGGCGCCTGCATCAGCACCTTGCGCGGCTGCCCCCCGATGTTCAGGTCGGCCAGCATGATGTGCTGGGTCGCGGTGTAGTCCCAGCTCTCGGCCGGCGTCGTCTGGTAGTGCCAGACGTACTCGCCGGTGTCGGGCTTCAGGGCCAGGATCGAGGACAGGAAGAGGTTGTCCCCCTTGCCGCCCGAGCGCCGCTGGTGGTTCCACGGCGTGCCGTTGCCGACGCCCAGGTAGACGATGTCGAGGGTCGGATCATAGGCGATGGAATCCCACACCGTCCCGCCGCCGCCGGTCCGCTTCCACTCCCCGTCGGACCAGGTGGCCGCGGCCTTCTCGGCCATCACCTTGTCGGAGGCCGCGCCGTCGGGCTGACCGTTGGGATTGGGGGTCGTGTAGAAGCGCCAGACCTGCTTGCCCGTCGCCGCGTCATAGGCGGCGATGTAGCCGCGCACGCCGTATTCGGCCCCGCCGTTGCCGATCAGCACCTTGTCCTTCACCACCCGCGGCGCGCCGGTGATGGTGTAGGGCTTGGAGGTGTCGGTGGTCTGCACCGACCAGACCGGCTGGCCGGTCTTGGCGTCCAGCGCGATCAGCCGGCCATCGATGGTGCCGAGATAGACGCGGCCCTTCCACAGGGCGACGCCGCGGTTGACCACGTCGCAGCAGGCGTTGAAGCCCTTGGCGCCCTCCACCTTCGGGTCGAAGGCCCAGAGCTGCTTGCCGGTCTTGGCGTCGAACGCATAGGCCTTGGACCAGGCGGTGGTGGTGTAGAGCACCCCGTCGGCCACCAGCGGCGTCGCCTCCTGGCCGCGGTCGGTGTCGAACTCCGCGTACCAGGCAAGGCCGAGCTGACCCACATTGGCGGTGTTGACCTGGTCGAGCGGGCTGAAGCGCTGCTCGGAGTAGCCCTTGCCGTAGGAGAGCCACTCGGCGTTGGCGTCGGCCGCGGCGATCCGCGCCCCGTCGACCTGGCCCGTCGCCGCCGGTTTCTGACAGGCGGCCAGGGCGCCGGACAGCGCCAGCGCGACCGCAAGGGTGATGATCCGCATCTCGCCTCCCCGTGGCCTTTGTCGGCCTTGAGGCGACGTTAGGCCCGGAGCGGCGGGCCGGGCAAGCGCGCCCCAACGTCAACCGGGGCGGCGGGGGGGAGCCCCGGAGCCGTGCTCCGGAGCTCCCGTCATGCTTAGCGTCGATAGTAGCCGTAGCGGTCGCCGTCCCGGCGCTCCCAGCGGATGCGGGCCGCCAGCGCGTCGAAGCGGCGGTCGAGGTCGGCCATCTCCCAGGTGGAGTAGCCGCCGCGGCGGTAGCGCATGTCCAGCCGCACCACGGCGCGGTACTCCGCCCGCAAGCGGGCGGCCTCGCCGGCGGTCAGCTGGCCGTTGCGCAGGCCCTGCTCGATGCGGCGCTCCAGCTGCGCCTTGCGCCGCTCCACCGGCACCCAGCGGCCGCCTTCGTCCATCCAGCCGCTGCCGCCGAACCAGCCGCGCTCGCGGTCGGTGCGGTCGTAGCGGATGCGCATCGAGAGCTGGTCGAAGCGCCGGTCGAGGTCCTGACGCTCCCAGGCCGAGAGGCCGCCGGCCCGGTAGCGGGCCTCCAGGTTGATCAGGTCGCGGAACTCCGCCCGCAGCGACATGGCTTCGGGTTGCGACAGGTCGCCGGAGCGCATGCCGGCCTCGATCCGCTCGTCCAGGCGGGCCTGCCGCTCGTTGATCGACATCCAGGCCTGGGCGGAGGCGGCGCCGGCGCTCATCGCCAGCGCCACGCCCGCGAGCATGGCGGTCCGGTTGTGCTTGGTCATGGGGTCTCTCCTTCTCGTGTCGTCCCCCGACGCGAGGCCCCCCTGGCGCCGCTCCAACTCGCCAAGGCCCCGTTTGGTTCGCGCGCCGCGCCAAGCCCGGCCGTGAACCGCTTCGCCCTTTCACGTGTTTAGGAGCGTCCTTGCGTGGAGATCCCGAGCCGATGAATCGGCGAGCCGCCCCTCTGATCGCAGCCCTCGTGGCGACCGGCGCCGCCGCGCTCGCTGCGCCTGCGGCCGCCGAGATCAAGCCCGGCCAGCAGGAGGGCCTGGGGCTCACCGCGCAGGACGTCCCGGAGCTCCTGAAGAAGGCCAAGGCCGATCCCTACGCCCCGCCCGCCGCGCCGGCGTGCGAGACCGCCTACCAGGAGCTCGCCGCCCTGGACCAGATCCTGGGCCCGGACGCCGACGAGCCGAGCGTGAAGAAGGCCCAGGCCGGCAACCTGCTCATGAAGGGCGTGCGCAGCCTGATCCCGCACCGGGAGATCTTCCGGGTGCTCACCGGCGTGGATCGCAAGGAGCGGGAACTCGCCGAAGCCGCGATGGCCGGCTGGGCCCGGCGCGGCTATCTCAAGGGCATGCTGCGGTCGGACTGCGAGGGCGACGCGGCCCAGACCATCGCCGCCGCCGAACCCCAGGGCGCTCCCGCCTCGGCGGTCGAGGCCGCCCCGGCGGAGCAGATCGCGCTGCAGGCGCCCGCCGAAGCACCGGCCGCGTTCGCGACCGAACCCCCGCCGTCCCCGCCGCTCTCGTCGGGCCTCGAAACCATCGCTGCGGCCGACGGTCTCGTTAACCCCTGATTCGGGTCTCCGAAACTCGGCCTTTACCCCCCGCCTGTATCAATTCGGGCCACGAAGAGCATCGTCCAGAAGAGACGAGAGTCCGATTGAGGTGGGTGTTTTCCAATGTCCAAGACGGTCCTCGTCGTCGATGACGACCCGACCCAGCGCCGCCTGATCCAGGCTGTCCTGGAGCGCGAAGGCTTCGCGGTGACCCACGCCGAGAGCGGCGACGAGGCCATCAAGAAGCTGGGCGCCGGCGTGAAGGCCGACGTCGTCCTCCTCGACCTCGTCATGCCCGGGATCTCCGGCCACGACACCCTGGCCGAGATGCGCGCGCGCGGCTTCAACCAGCCGGTGATCGTGGTGACCGCCACCGGCGGCATCGACACCGTCGTGCAGGCCATGCAGGGCGGCGCCATCGACTTCTTCGTCAAGCCGGCGGCGCCGGAGCGGATCATCGTCTCGATCCGCAATGCGCTCTCCATGGGCGCCCTGAAGGGCGAGGTGGACCGGCTGAAGAAGCACGCCACGGGCCGGGCCACCTTCGACGACCTGATCGGCGCCTCGCCGGCCATGACCATGGTCAAGCGGCTGGGCGAGCGGGCCGCCAAGTCCTCCATCCCCATCCTGATCACCGGCGAGAGCGGGGTCGGCAAGGAAGTGATCGCGCGCGCCGTGCACGGCTCGTCCGAGCGCGCCGGCAAGCCGTTCGTGGCCGTCAACTGCGGCGCGATCCCCGAAAACCTTGTGGAGTCGATCCTGTTCGGCCACGAGAAGGGCAGCTTCACCGGCGCCACCGACAAGCACCTGGGCAAGTTCCAGGAGGCCAGTGGCGGCACCCTGTTCCTGGACGAGGTCGGCGAGCTGCCGCTCGACATCCAGGTCAAGCTGCTGCGCGCCCTGCAGGAGAGCGAGATCGATCCGATCGGCTCCAAGCGCTCCATCAAGGTCGACGTGCGGATCGTCTCGGCCACCAACCGCGACCTCAGCCAGGCCGTGGCCGAGGGCCGCTTCCGCGAGGATCTCTTCTACCGCCTGAACGTCTTCCCGATCGAGGCCCCGGCGCTCCGCGAGCGCAAGGAGGACATTCCGGCCCTGGTCGACGCCTTCGTGCGCCGGTTCAACGTGGAGGAGGGCAAGTCGGTGGTGGGCGCCGCCCCCGAGACCATGGCTTTCCTCACCGCCTTCGACTGGCCGGGCAACGTCCGCCAGCTGGAGAACGCCGTCTACCGGGCTATCGTGCTCTCCGACGCGCCGTACCTCGCGCCCCACGACTTCCCCGCCATCTCGGGCGTCGCCGCACCGCCGCCGGAAGCGCTCGTGCAACCCGTGGCGACGGCCGTACCTCAGACCCTGCCGACCGCCGAGCAACTGGTCGCCGAGATGCCAAAGGATGCGCCGGTGCGCATCCTCGACGAGCGCGGACACCTGCGCACGCTGGAGGAGATCGAGCGCGACCTGATCCAGCTCGCCATCGGCATCTACGCCGGCCACATGAGCGAGGTGGCCCGCCGCCTCGGCATCGGCCGCTCCACCCTCTATCGCAAGGTCAAGGAACAGGGGCTGGAGGACGTGGTCGAGCAGGTGGCGGCCCAGGGCTGACCTAGCCCTCGGCATCCTTCGGCTTGCGCCGGAAACCCTTGCCCCGGCTCATGGGCTTCTTCTCGCCCTTGGCCTTGGCGGCGATCTCCTTGAGCTTGACCGCCTGCATGATGGAGAGCGCCTCGCCGCGGGCGCCCTTCTCCGGGTCGCCGAAGGCGCGGCCGTAGGTCTTCACGCGCTCGGCGACGCTGCCGAGGAATTCGCCCTCCCAGTCGGAGAGCTCGACGCCCGCCTTCTCGGCGGCCCGGCGGGCGCGTTTGAGGGCGTTGAGGGCGGCGCGCTTGGCGGCCGCCCGCTGCGCCTCGAAGGGCGAAGGTGGCGCCTTGCGCTTCAAATCTCTCCGATCGCAGACAGGTAGAGGTCGAGGATCGCCTCTTCCTCCATGCGCTTGGCGCGGTCCTGCTTGCGGATGCGGACCACCTTGCGCAGCACCTTGACGTCGAAGCCGTTGCCCTTGGCCTCGGCGAAGACCTCCTTGATCTGCTCGGCGATCTCGGACTTCTCCTGCTCAAGGCGTTCCACGCGCTCGATGATGCTCTTCAGCTGGCCCTGGGCCGCCTGGTTGAGCACGTCGGGGTGGGCGTCGGCGGCGTCGTCGGCCATGGGGGAGAGCCTCTCACAGATCTCGGGGGTTCGGAAAGCGGCGGAACCTAGCCACCGGCCGGCCCCGTGTCATCCGTCGCTTGAACCTTTGCCGAAGCCCGACCATTGAGACGCATCGACGCGGAGGCAGCCGATGGCCGGAGACAAACGCCCACTGACCCAGCAGGACGCCGAAGCCGCCGTCCGCACCCTCATCGAATGGGCGGGCGACGACCCCACCCGCGAGGGCCTGCTGGAGACGCCGAAGCGGGTCGCCAAGGCCTACCGCGAGCTCTTCGCCGGCTACGAGACGGACCCGCGCGAGTACCTGGCGCGCACCTTCGAGGAGGTGGGCGGCTACGACGAGCTCGTGATCCTGAAGGACATCCGCGTGGTGAGCTTCTGCGAGCACCACATGCTGCCGTTCCTGGGCAAGGCGCACGTGGGCTACCTGCCGGCCAACCGGGTGGTGGGGATCTCCAAGCTCGCCCGGGTCGTCAACGGCTTCGCCCGGCGGCTGCAGATCCAGGAGAAGCTGACCGCCGAGATCGCCGAGGCGATCCAGGACATCCTGCAGCCCAAGGGGGTCGGCGTGGTGCTGGTCTCCGAACACAGCTGCATGACCATGCGGGGCGTGAACACGCCGGGCTCACGGCTCACCACCAGCCACCTCCTGGGCGAGGTCCGCGACGACCCCCGCACGCGGCAGGAGTTCTTCGAGCTGGTCCGCGCCGGCCCGGGCTAGAGGAGGCCGCGGGCCTCCAGCGCCGGCCGCAGGGCCGCCGCGTCGGTGAAGTGATGGACGTCGAAGCCGAGCTCGCGGGCCGCCTCGATGTTCTTGGCGCTGTCGTCCACGAACAGCAGCTCCTGCGGCGCATAGCCGAACCGCTCGGCCGCCAGGCGGAAGATCGCCGGGTCCGGCTTCGTCAGCCGCTCCCGCCCGGAGATGATGGCGTCTCTGAGCCGCCCGAAGGCCGGGCTCAGGGCGTAGGTGCCCTCGACGGTGTCCTGGTGGATGTTGGAGAGGCCGAACTGGGGCACGCCGCGGACGTGCAGGGCCTCGATGGCGGCCTCGGTCTCGGGGATGGGGCCGGAGAACATCTCCCACCAGCGCTCACGCCAGGCGCGGATCGCCGGCGCGTGGTCGGGATGCTTCTGCACGAGGGCCGCGATGTTGGTCTCGAAACTCTCCCCGCGGTCGTGCGCCATGTGCCAGTCCATGGTGCAGACGTGGCTCAGGAACCGGTCGCATTCGGCCGGATCGGGAAAGATCTTCTGGTAGAGCGTGCGGGGGTTCCACCGCACGATGACGTTGCCGAAATCCCAGACAACGGCCTTGGGGCCAACCGCCTGGGGCATCGGCCGGCGCGCTTAGCCCTGCTTGGCTTTGAAGCGCGGGTCCGTCTTGTTGATGATGTACACCCGGCCCTTGCGGCGCACGAGCTTGCAGTCGCGGTGGCGAGTCTTGAGCGACTTGAGCGAGCTTCTGACCTTCATGACCTGTTCTCGGGCGTGCGCGGACGCGCGGCGTCCTGGTTCAACAAGAGAGCGGGCGCATATACGGGCAGGCTGGGCCTGAGTCAACGCATTGGCCCCTGACGCCGTTGTGACTGGGCGCCGACTCGCGGCTCACTAGATAAGGTCATGATGCGCCGTCGCTATCTTCTCGCCCTGTACGTCCTGGCCGGGTGCGCGAGCCCCGCCAACAAGGCCCTCCTGCCGACGCCCAGCGTGACGCCGCCGCCGGTCGTCGCGCCCGCGCCCGCCCCGCAGCCCGTGACCCCGCCGGTGGTCTCCGGCGACCAGGTTTTCGACGCCTGGGCGGCGGAGTTCTACGGCCGCGCCGCGAAGGCGGGCGTCTCCCGCGCCGTGCTCGACCGCGAGCTGAAGGGCCTCACCCCCGACCCCCGCGTGGGCAACCTCGACAGCCGGCAGCCCGAGTTCTCCAAGCCGATCTCGGAGTACCTGAAGGGCGTGGTCACCGGCGGCCGGGTCTCCATGGGCCAGCAGCGCCGGAGCGAGGCCTATTTCGACCGGATCGAGCAGCGCTACGGCGTGCCGCGCGAGATCCTCATGGGCGTGTGGGCGCTGGAGAGCGGCTATGGCGCGATCCAGGGCGACTACGACGTGATCCGCTCGCTCGCCACCCTGGCCGCCCAGGGCCGGCGGCGGAGCTGGGCCGAGGGCGAGCTGATCGCCGTGCTGAAGATCATCGAGTCCGGCGAGCACGCGCGCTCGCGCCTGCGCGGCTCCTGGGCCGGGGCCATGGGCCAGACCCAGTTCATCCCCACGACCTTCGCGTCCACCGCCGTGGACCACGACGGCGACGGCAAGCGCGACATCTGGGCCTCGCCGGCCGACGCCCTGGCCTCGGCGGCCAACCTGCTTTCCAAGGCGGGCTGGGTGCGCGGCCAGAGCTGGGCGCGGGAGGTCACCGTGCCCGACGGCTTCGACTGGAGCCTGACGGAGGGCCCGCGCGAGACGCCGGCCTGGTGGGTGGAGCGGGGGGTCCGGCGCGCCGACGGCCTGCCCTGGACCGACGCCGATCTCTCGGCCAAGGCCCAGCTCGTGGCGCCGACGGGCGCGCAAGGCCCGGTCTTCCTGCTGTTCCCGAACCACTTCGCGATCCGCAAGTACAACAACTCCATCGCCTATGCGCTCGGCGTCGGGCTGCTGGCGGACCGCATCGGCGGCCAGAGCGACCTCGTGAAGCCGTGGCCGGCCGAAACGCCCCTGTCCCTGGCCGACCGGATGACCGCCCAGCGGGCGCTGGCGGCGCTGGGCTTCGATCCCGGCCAGCCCGACGGCGTGGTCGGCATGGGCACGCGCACGGCGCTCCGGAACTGGCAGAAGGCCCGCGGCCTGGTGGCCGACGGCTATCTCTCACCGGAAATGGTGCAGCGGCTGAAGAGCGAGGCCCAGGCCGCCAGCGCCGCCAGCTAGGGCGCGCCGCCCTCGTCCTGCTTTTCCAGGGTGGCGATGGCCGTGTCGGCGCGCGTGGCGGGCTTCGGGTCGGCGTTGCGGAGCTGCTTGTTGCGGAAGGCGTAGACCAGCATCCCCAGCATCAGCGCCATGTTCAGCAGGAAGGGCGCCGGGTTGGAGTGCTGGTAGAGCCAGACGAAAAACGGCGCGAGCACCACATTGACCCCGTTCACCGCCGCGATCGCCCCGGCCACGCGGGCCTGCTCGCCCATGTCGACGGCGAGCGATGAGCCGGCGGTGAAGCCCGGTCGGGCGAAGCCGAAGCCGAGGCTGGAGACCGCGTAGCCGGCCACCACGGTCCAGTAGTCGGGCGACAGGGCCACCATCAGGTTGCCGAGCGCCGCCACGGCCACGCCCCACCGCAGCAGCTGGCGGGGCGTCATCTCGAACATCCGGATGATGCCCCACTGGGCCAGCAGGCCGGCCACGGCCCCGAACATCATGGCGATGGCGATGAAGCCCTGGGCCTGGGTCGGCGTGAAGTTCAGCTTGTCGATGATCAGGAAGCCGAGTGTCTGGGCCTGGGCCGTCTGGCAGACGGCGACCACGAAGCCGTAGATCAGGAACGGCGTCACCCGCGGGTCGCGCCACATGGGCGTGTCCCGCTTGGCCCCGGCGATCACCGGCCGGCGCGGGCGCGCAGCCTCCGGATCGACCTTGCCCTCCGGCAGGTAGCGCCAGACCACGAACAGCATCACCGCCGCGATGAGGGCGAAGCTGAACAGTGGCCCGGCCAGGCCCAGGATCGGGAAGATGAACAGCGGCGCGAGGAACGGCCCGATCACCGTGCCCAGGCCGAACGCGCCGGCCAGGCTGGACATCGCCTGGGTCCGCTTCTCCGGCGCGGTGCGCTCGGCGACGTAGGCCTGGGTGGCCGGGTTCGAGGCCGCGCCGAACAGGCCGAACAGGGCCCGGGCGAACAGGAAGAGGACGAAGATCACCAGGGGAGCGGCCAGGTGGCGGAGGCCGGCGCTGACCACGAAGCCGCAAGCGATCATCGAGACCATGAAGCCCGACAGTCCCACCAGCATCAGCGGCTTGCGACCATAGCGGTCCGACGCCCGCGCCCACCAGGGGGAGGACAGGGCCCACAGGAGCGCCGAGAGCGAGAAGACCGCCGCCACCATGGGGTCCGGGATGCCGATCGAGCGGCCGATGGCCGGCAGCACGCTGATCAGACCGGTGTTGCCAAGCGCCGTCGCCAGGGAGACGCCGAAGATGATCGTGAACGCCCGCTTGGAGAGGTCGCGTTGGGGGGCGGGCGGAGCGGACATGCCTTTCGCTTAGGACGCCCGCCGCGGGCGCGCAAACCCGAAAGCCGCTCACCGCCCATTAAGCATTAACGCCCATGTTCCCGAAGACTACGGGGACCCGCGAAGTATGTTTCAGATCATCGGCATCGTGCTGCTGTTCGCCCTGGTGTTCGGCAGCTACCTGATCTCAGGCGGCAACCTGGGCGTGATCATGCACGCCCTCCCTCACGAGATGATGGCCATCGGCGGTGCCGGCGTGGCGGCCTATCTGATCGGCAACTCCATGCCGGTGATCAAGGGCACCCTGTCGGGCTTCTCCAAGGTGTTCGGCGGGCCGAAGTGGAAGGCCTCCGACTATCGCGACCTGCTGAGCCTGCTGTTCCTGCTGACCAAGACCATGAAGTCCAAGGGCGTCATCGCGCTCGAGAGCCACATCGAGAACCCGAAGGAGAGCACGATCTTCTCGAGGTTCCCGAAGATCATGAAGGACCACTTCGCGGTCGACTTCATCTGCGACACGCTGCGCATGATGACCATGAACCTGGAGGATCCCCACCAGGTCGAGGACGCCATGGAGAAGCAGCTCGAGAAGCACCATCACGAGGCGATGGGGCCGCCGCACGCGCTGCAGAACCTGGCCGACGCCCTGCCGGCGCTGGGCATCGTGGCCGCCGTGCTGGGGGTCATCAAGACCATGGGCGCGATCACCGAGCCGCCCGAAGTGCTGGGCGAGATGATCGGCTCGGCCCTGGTCGGCACCTTCCTGGGCGTGTTCCTGGCTTATGGCCTGGTGGGTCCGATGGCGACCCGCATGAAGGAAGTCACCGAGGAGGAAGGCTCCTTCTACAAGATCATCCAGTCGGTCCTCGTGGCCCACCTGCACGGCAACGCCGCCCAGATCTCCGTCGAGATCGGCCGCGGCAGCGTTCCGTCCGGCGCCCAGCCCAGCTTCCTGGAGCTGGAAGAGGCCCTCAACGCGATCCCGAACGAGGCCTGATCACCGCGTCTTTCCGCCGGTCCGGCCGGAATCGGAAAGATGAAAAAAGTGATCACGGATGCGTGAATAAAGGGCTTGCCCGAGGCCCGAAGCGCGGCATATTCCTGACTCGCGCCCGGGGACTCCGCAAAGGCCCGCGGGTGTTTTGACACTCCGATCAGGGGAACCAGGGATATGACCTCCGAACTGCTCCGCAAGATGCTCGTCGCCGGCGCCGCCGTCGCCGCTCTCTCCGTCGCCGCTTGCAACAAGCCGGAAGAGAAGACCGAAGCCGCCGCCGAAACCACCACGGAAGCTCCGGCCGCCGCTCCGGCTGACGCCGCCGCGACCGCCGCTGCCGACGCTTCGGCCGCTGCTCCGGCCGCCGACGCCGCTGCCGCTCCCGCCGCCGACGCCGCTGCCGCTCCGGCTGCTCCGGCCGCCGACGCCGCCGCTGCCCCGGCCGAGAAGCACTAAGCTTCTCACGCGGAAACGCGTTACGAGAGGGCCGCTCCCCTTGGGGGCGGCCCTCTTTCTATTTGGACCATGAGCGACGACCCGAGCGCCTCCGAAAGCCCGCTCGCCTGGGGCGAGGACGGGCAGCCGCGCTCCCGCCTGTTCGGCGACGTCTACTTTTCCACCGAGGATGGCCTGGCCGAGGCCCGCGCGGTCTTCCTCCAGGGCTGCGGCCTGCCCGACGCCTGGCAGGGCCGGTCGCGCTTCGTGGTGGGCGAGCTGGGCTTCGGCACCGGCCTCAACATCCTGGCCCTTCTCGATCTCTGGCGCCGCGTCCGCGAGCCGGGCGCCCGGCTCCAGGTCTTCACCATCGAGGCCCATCCGCTCGGCCGCGACGAGGCGGCCCGCGCCCACGCCCGCTGGCCCGAGCTCACCGATCTTTCATCCCTCCTCCTGGCGCGCTGGCCCGGCCGCGCGCGCGGGCTCCATCGCTTGGACCTTCCCGAGCTCGGCGCGATCATCGACCTTGCGGTCATGGACGTGGAGCCGGCGCTGGCCGGCTGGGGCGGCCAAGCCGACGTCTGGTTCCTCGATGGCTTCTCGCCGGCGCTGAACCCCGCCATGTGGCGCGACGAGGTGATGGCCCTGGTGGGCGCGCGCTCGGCGCCGGACGCCCGGGCCGCCACCTTCACCGTCGCGGGCCAGGTCCGTCGGGCGCTCGCGGCGGCGGGCTTCCAGGTGGAGAAGAAGCCGGGCTTCGGACGCAAGCGCGAGCGCCTGGAGGCCCGCTTCCCCGGAATGCCGGCCGACATCTCGCCGCGGCGCGTGGCGATCATCGGGGGCGGGATCGCCGGCGCCGCGGCGGCCCGCGCCGTCCGCGCCCTTGGCGGCGAGACCCTGCTCCTGGAGGCCGAGCGCCTCGGCGCCGGCGGCTCCGGGAATCCCGCAGGTCTGGTGACCCCGCGGCTGGACGCCGGCCTTGGGGCGCCGGCCGAGCTCTTCGCCCAAGCGTTCCGGCGGGCCGTGACGCTCTACGAGGCCGAGACACCCGAGGCCATCGTCGCCCGCGGCGTCCTCCAGCTCGCCGCCTCGCCGCGTGACGAGCCGCGCTTCGCCCGCATCGCCCAGTCGGACTTGTTCGAGCCCGGGGCCCTACGCCTGCTGGCCCCAGCCGAGACCGGGGCGCGGCTCGGCGAGGCCGCGCCCGCGGCGCTGGCGCAAGAGACGGCGCTCGTCCTGGAGCCCGCGCCTGTCCTGGCCGCCTGGGCCGGCGAGCGCCTGCGCGCCGCCGTGGCGGCCGTGGAGCCGGACGGTGGCGGCTTCGTGCTGCGCGACGCCGCGGGCGCTTCGCTCGGCCGGTTCGATGCGGTCATCCTGGCCGCCGCCCTGGAGTCCGCGCGCCTCGCGCCCGGCCTGCCGCTGTCGCCCGTGCGGGGCCAAGCCAGCTGGGCGCGGACGGACTTGCGCGTCCCCGCCGTCGCCTGGGGCGGCTATGCGATCCCCACGCGGGACGGGGTACTGTTCGGCGCCACCCATCACCGCGGAGACGCCGCCGACGACCTCCGCTCCGCCGACCATGCCCGCAACCTCGAGACCCTTGCCGCCGCCATGCCCGGCCTCGCCCGCGGGCTGCAGGGCCTGCCGCTGGACGGCCGCGCCTCGGTGAGGGCCACCACGCCGGACCGGCTGCCGGTCGCGGGGCCAGCCGACGGTGGGCCCGACGGCCTCTTCGTGCTCACCGGCTTCGGCTCGCGGGGCCTCTCCTGGGCGCCGCTGCTGGCCGAGCATGTCGCCGCGCTGGCCATGGGCGCCCCCTCCCCGCTGCCCAGGCCGCTCGCAGCGCTCGTCGATCCCGGTCGCTTCCGCCAGCGGGCGGCGCGGCGGGGCGCTTCCTGAACCGCCGCGCCGCGGCTATATCTGGGCCGCTTCGGGCGACACCCAGCCAGGGACCGAAGGTAATGAAATCCAAGCTTTTCTGGGCCGCGCCGCTGGCCGCGCTGGCGGTCTCCGCCGCCGCCCCGCAGATCGCCGCCGCCCGCTCGCCCGTCCAGCCGGACACGCCGGAGACCAAGACGCAGCGCAGCTGCTTCTGGGCCCGCAACGCCAACGGCTTCGCCGCCGCCGACGAGAAGACCGTGAACATCCGGGTGGGCGTCAGGGACGTCTATCAGTTCGAGATGCTGGGCCGCTGCACCGACATCGACTGGTCGCAGAAGATCGCGCTGGTCTCCCGGGGCTCGTCCTCGATCTGCACCGGTCTCGACGCCGAGATCGTCACCGCCTCGCCGATCGGGCCGCAGCGCTGCCCGGTCCGCGCGGTGCGCAAGCTGACGCCCGACGAAGTGGCCGCGCTGCCCTCCCGCGCCCGGCCGTAGGCGAAAAGAAAAGGGCGCCGGACCTCGCGGCCCGGCGCCCCTCCCCCCGTTCATCCGGCGTCTAGAAGCGCTTCTGGAAGCCGATCTCGAACACCCGGCCCAGCGGATTGCCCTGGGTCAGGTCGTAGTTGTACGGCGAGGGCACGTAGGGCGGATCCTCGTCCAGCACGTTCTGGATGCTGAAGGTGACCACCGTGTCCCACGGCGCCTCCCAGCGCGCGATCAGGTCGTGCTGCCAGTAGTCGTCGGACTTGCCCACCGCTTCCAGCCGCCGGCCGCCGCAGGCGTTGGTCGGACAGGCCGCGCCCGCCGCCGGGACGGTCGTGGCGCTCGCATCCGGCACGGTGATGAAGAACGGCGAGCCGAAGGCCGGCGAGGTCCCCTCCGCGTACCGCATCTGCCAGCGCAGCGTCAGAGGCCCGCGGTTGAAGGTGGCGAAGCCGTTGGCCTTGAGCTGCGGATACGAGAAGAAGTCGTTCAGGACGTCGTGGAGACCCGCGCGGTCTTCCGCCGGGGCGATGACGATGTCGGCGTCCTCGCGCAGGCTGATGGCGCCGCGCTTGTACTCGATCAGGTAGGTGATCTCGCCGCCCACCGACCAGCTGGCGTCGAACCAGCCGTCCCAGGCGTACTGGGCGCGGGCCTCGATGCCGGAGGTGTCGGTGGTCGGCCCGTTCACCGCGAAGCTGCGCAGGCGCGCCACGTTGCCCGCGCCGCAGGCGCCGGCGAAGGTGAAGCGGGCCTGCAGCGCCGCGAAGGCGGGGTCGTTGCAGCGCACGTTGGTGTTGTTCGGGAACATGGTCGCGTAGAGGCGCGACCCGCTCTCCTCGATGATCTCTTCCTTGAACTTGAAGTTGAAGTAGTCGACCGTCGCGGAGAAGCCGCCCAGCTCGACGATGGCGCCGATGTTGAAGGTGTCGGCCTTCTCCGGCTTGAGGTCCGGGTTGCCGCAGCTCTGGAACGCCCGGTAGGCCGAGCCCAGCACCCGCACGCCGTTGTTGCAGTTCGGGCCGGTGAGGCCCGGACCCGGCGCCCGGAAGGTCGTGCTGGCGCTGCCGCGCACCGCCAGGAAGTCCGTCAGCTGCCACTTCACCGCGATCTTCGGGTTGGTCGTGGAGCCGATGTTGCCCTGGTAGTCCTCGTGCCGGATGGCGAAGTTCACGTTCAGGGCGTCGGTGACCGGGAACTGCAGCTCCCCGAACACCGCCTTCACGTTGGCGTCGTCGTCACGGTCGGTGTTGGAGCCGAAGAACACCAGCGGGCCGGTCTCGTCGGCGCAGGCCGCACGGTCCGGGCAGGGGTTCTCGTCCGCGTTGAACAGGGCGCCGTACTTCCGGATCTCACGGTTGTAGCGGTACTGCGCGCCCGCGGCCCAGGCCACCGGCCCGCCGCCGAGCTCGAAGCCGGTCTCGCCGGAGAACACCGTGTCCAGCACCAGGATCTGGTTGGTGAGGACGTTGGTGTAGTTGCCGTAGAGCCAGCGGACCACCTGCGGGTCGTTGGCGACCGCGGCGTTGAAGAACGGGTTAGCCGCTCCGTTCACCGCGCTCGTCTGCACCCCGTTGGTGAACGGGTTGAAGAAGTAGCAGCCCAGGGCGGCGTTGCCGGCGCCGGTGGTGAAGTTGCCCGTCTCGCCGGCCGTGCACCCGTTCGGATCGTCCGCCTTGGCGCCGAAGCCGCGCAGGGCGAGCTGCAGGTTGCGGACCAGCAGGTCGTTCGTGTTCGAGGTGTTCTTCTGCTCCATGTAGGTGATGGCGGTGTCGTAGTTGATGCCGCCGAAGATGGAGCCCTTGAAGCCGCCGGAGATGCGGTAGGCGTCGTTCACGATGGTCTGGTGGTCGGCCTTGTCCGGATTGGTCGGGTGGCCGGCGAAGGCGATGGCCCGCCAGCCGAGCTGGACGATGTCCACCCCGCGCGCGCCGCCCGGAGCCCCGGGCTGGGCCCCGGTGGTCGAGAAGGCGCCGGCGCGGATGGCGGCGCACTCGGCGGCGGTGAGCGGCGCCCGGCAGTCGTTGACCAGCGCCAGCAGGCCCGGGTTGGTCACCGGCACGTTGAACGGCACCGACAGGTTGGGGCCGCTCGCCGCGCTCGGCGAGAACGAGGTGCCGCCGTCGGACACCCGCGACGGATACTGCGCCGTCAGGTTGGCCGGCGACAGGCGCTGCATCGGGATGTCGTTGCGCGACCAGGCCACCTCGCCGTGGAAGGCCACGTTCTCGGACAGGTCGAAGTTGACCTCGCCGTAGAGCTGGTAGTGGTCCTCCTCGTTCACCAGGTCGTTGAAGTTGGAGAACTGGAAGCGGCAGGTCGTAGCCGTGCCCGAGGTCGCCGGCAGCTGCGGGCCGGTCGGCACCGCGAAGGCCACCGTGGGAGTCTGGTTGGGCTGGCCCGCCAGCGGGTTCTGGTAGGTGATGGTGCGGGTCAGGGTGCCACCCAGCTCCTCGCAGCCATTGTCGCGGAACGGGGTCGCGCCGGCCACGAAGAAGCCGGGGTTGGACGCGCCGGTGAAGCCCGCCGCGCCGGAGGACCCGGCGAAGTCGAACGGCTTCAGCGCGTAGTCGCGCTCATGGATGTCCAGGCGCGAGCGGTGGCGGTAGCCGCCGGTCAGCAGGACGTTGCCGTTCTCGAACGTCTTGCCCCAGGCGACGTTGGCGTTCCAATCGCCGTCCGAGCCGTCGATGAAGGCGTATTCCGCGTCCATCTCCAGTCCGTCGAGGTCCCGGCGGGTGATGAAGTTGACCACCCCGCCGATGGCGTCCGAGCCGTAGGTCGCTGCCGCGCCATCCTTCAGGATCTCGATCCGGCCCACGGCCGAGGTCGGGATGAAGTTGAGGTTGGCGCCGCCGCCCTGGAAGGCCGCCACCGGACTGTCCGCGAGACGCCGCCCATTCATCAGAGTGAGCGTGCGCGAGGCGCCGAAGCCGCGCAGGTTGATGGTCGCCGTGCCGGCGCCGCCGTTGTAGCGGTTGGACTCGCCGAGCGAGGCCTGCGAGGCGGTGATGGTCTTCACCAGCTGGACGACGGTGGGCGAGCCCTGCTCCTGCAGGTCCTCGGTCGAGAGGACGTCCACCGGAAGGGCGGCGTCCTCAGGCGTTCCGGCGATGAATGAGCCGGTGACCACCACCTCCTCGACCTCAGCGGCGCGGGGGGCGGCGGTCTGGGCGACGGCCGGAGCGGCCAGGCCCAGGATCATGGCGACGGTCACGACGGAGCCGCCGCAGAAATATCTGCTCTTCAACATGTTCGGGTTTCCCTCCCCAATCGAGACCTCGCTCCCATCTGACGCAGGAGCTTTCGGCCCTAAACGGAGGGATCATCCGGCAGCTTCGCCGCCAGCGCTAGGGTTTTTCGGGTTCGAAACATAACAATGTGCGTTCAGCCGATGAATGACGTCAGGCATGTTAAGTCATTGATTTGACGACGTACGCTTCGCGGCGCCCTAACGTCAGGCGTACTCGGCCTTCGATAACGCGACCGTGAGAGGACGCGACGTCAACGTACTTCAGCTTCGAAAACAGCCCCGCTGAGAAACGGCGGTTGGCATACCCATGTTTCGGATTGGGCGTGACGCAGGCCTCTGTTGCAGAAATGACGCTCGCGGCGGCCAAACGAAAAGGGCGCCGCCGCGATGCGGCGACGCCCTCCCCGAAAGTCGCGGATCGGTCTCAGAACCGCTTGCGGACCCCAATCTTGTAGGTCCGGCCGTACGGATTGCCGACGAACGGGTCGTAGCTCAGCTCGAGCCGCGCGGCGGACGGATCGCGGTCGAACACGTTGAACACCGAGGCGGTGATCGTCGTGTCGCCCGCCAGTTGCAGCCGGTAATTCAGGTCGAGCGTATAGAAGTCCTCGACCTTCTTGCCGAACTGGATCGGCGTCAGGGCGCCGGTGGCGTCCTGCACGCTGATGGGCGCGCGGTTGTCGATCACCCCGTCGATGAAGGTGACGTCGGCCCGCAGATTGTGCGGCCCGCGCTCGTACTCGGCATAGGCGTTGGCGCGCCAGTCCGAGATCGTGCCCGGCAGCCTGTCGTAGTTGGCGAAGCCCCGCGCATCGTAACCCGCCGCCACGAAGACGCCGTTGAAGCGGAACTCGTCGAACTCGTATTCGAGATAGTAGCTCGCCGAGGCGCCCAGGCGGGCGGAGCCGCCCAGGATGTCGTCAAGCCGGAAGTCCACCGAGCCGTCGATGCCGGAGACATCGATCTGCGGTCCGTTCACGGTATCGGACCGCACGCGCGCGATGTCGTTGCCGACCGTCACGCCCTGGGTGCAGGTGTTGTTGTTGTTGAAGGTGATCAGGCTGCGCAGGGCGGCCGAGCAGTTGACCAGCTGGGTGCCGTTGCCGGGACCCGCCACGGCGCTGGCGATGACGTTGGCCGGGACCGAGGTGATCTGGTCCTCGATCTTGAAGCTCCAGTAGTCGACGATGGCGCGGAAGCCGCCCGTCTCGAAGATCGCGCCCACGCTGTAGGTCAGGGCCTTCTCCGGCCCGACCGCCGGGTTGCCGACGAAGTCGACCGACTTGAAGTTGTTACCCGCGGCCACGATGCCGGACAGGCCGGTGGGGCCGGTCGGAGACCGGTTGGCCGGCGTGGGCCCGCGGAAGGTGGTGCCCACCGACGCGCGGAACGCCAGCTGGTCCATCGCCTGCCACTTCAGGGCCAGCTTCGGGTTGGTCGTGGAGCCGGTCTGGCCGCCGTAGTCCTCGAAGCGCACCGCCAGCTGAGCGTTCAGCGTGTCGGTGATGGGGAGGTTGGTTTCGGCGAACAGCGCATACACCGAGTCCTCCAGGGACGTCGGCCGGCTCTGGCCGAGGAAGATGTACGGACCGGTGGGGAAGGCGCAGTTGGTCTGGCCCACAACCGGGCACGGCGTGACCCGGGCGTCCTGGAAGTCGCTCATGGGCCGGGAGTCGAACTCGGTCGTGCGGTACTGGGCGCCGGCCGCCCAGCCGATCGGGCCGCCGCCGAGCTCGATCGGCAGCTCGCCGTTGAAGACCACGTCGGCGACGAACAGGCTCTGGCGCTGGCGGGTGACCTGGGCGTCGAACAGCCAGCCCACGAGCGCCGGGTCATTGGCATTGGCGGCCACGAAGCCCGGGTTGGTCAGCCCGAGCGCCGGGTTGCCCGCGTAGGCGTTCGAGAACGGATTGAAGTACTGGCAGCCGTTCGCGCCGGGGGTCGTGCCCGTGCAGTTCGCCCCGCCGAGACCGTTGAGCGCCCGCTGCAGGCGGTCGATCAGGATGTCGGTCGTCCGCTGGGTGTTGCGGGTCTGGGAGTAGGTCAGCGCCACGTCATAGCCGACGCCGCCGAGGATCTCGCCGGTCACGCCGCCCGAGATCCGGTAGATGTCGTACTCGCGCGAGCCGATCTGCCCGCCGCCGTCGGTCGCGGGGTTGCCGCCGGCGCCGAGCGGCCGGAAGAGCGTCAGCGAGACGTTGCTGGTCGCCGCGATGGCGCCCGCCGAGAGGCCGGCCTGCTGCAGGGCGGTCAGCACGCCCGGGTTCGAGCGCGGGGCCGTGAACACGCCCACGCTCCCCGGTCCGTTCGGCCCCGACGTCGGCGGATAGGACGGCGAGAACCGGATGTTGGGGATGCTGGTCTTTGCGTAGTGCGCCTCGACGTGGAAGCGCGTGTTCTCGTTGAGGTCGTAGTTCGCCTCCCCGTAGAGTTGGTAGCGGTCCTCGTCCTCGATCAGGTTGTCGAAGGGAACGTAGGTGAAGTAGCAGGCCGGCGTCGTCCCCGAGAAGCCGGCGAAGCCGCCCAGCGCCGTGCAGTTGGCGTCGCGCTGGACCCCGGCCACCGGGGTCGCCCCATTGCGCGGCAGGAACGACGGCGGCTGCCCCAGGACGGAGTACCCGGAGGGGTTCACCGTGTACGGCTGGTTGGCCCAGTCGCGCTCTGTGCTGCGCAGCTCGGAACGGTGCTGGTAGCCGGCGCTGATCAGGATGTTGCCGGTGTCGCCGGCCCAGCCCCACAGCACGCCGGCGTTGTAGTCGCCGTCGGATCCCGGCACGTAGCGGTAGTCGGCGCTCGCCTCCAGGCCCGAGAAGTTCTTGCGGGTGATGAAGTTGACCACGCCGCCGATGGCGTCGGACCCGTAGGTGGCCGCGGCGCCCTCCTTCAGGACCTCGACGCGGCCGATGGCGCCCACGGGCAGCAGGTTGGTGTCCACCCCGCCGCTGCCGGCGCCGGCGGACGGCACAGTGCGCCGGCCGTTCAGGAGGACCAGCGTACGCAGGCTGCCGAGACCGCGCAGGTTCACGGTGCCCGCGCCGACCTGGCCCTGGGCGCTGGTGGAGAACTGGTTGGTGTCGCCCAGCACCGGCCCGCTCACGGGCAGGCTCTTGATCAGGTCGACCGTGCTCGGGGAGCCGCGGCGCTGGAGTTCATCGACCCCGATGACCTCGACGGGGAGCGCGGCGTCCTCGGGCGTTCCGCGGATGAAGGAGCCGGTGACCACCACCTCCTCAACCTGCGAGTCCTGGGCGGCGGCCTGCGGCGCACAGGCGAGTGAAAAGGCGACGGCGAGCGCAGAGCCGCCGCAGAGAAATTGCGCTTTCAACATGCAGTCCTTCCCTAGTCGCGAAGCCCCGACGATCCAGGCCGACGGTTTCAAGCTCGCGAGCAGAGTGACTTCTGCGCCTGGCAGCACGGCTCCGGAAGGCAAAATCGCGGATCTGTCGAAACGATCTCGTGATGGTGCGCCACATCTGCAACACTTTGAACAATAACGATATTTTTTAGCACGACCACGCAGAACCGTACTGCATATTCTAATTTCACCGGTCAGGTATCGGCGTTGTTCGAGTTTCTGTTGAAAGTCAGCCCTCTGAGTTTCGCATAACAGACACGGCGTTCCTGGGCGTTTTCGAAAAGACGCCATGGTGGCGACACGAAAACGCCGCCGGCGCGAGCCGGCGGCGTGGTCGTGCGAATATCCGTCGGAGGCGTCAGAAGCGCTTCGTAACGCTCACCTTGAAGGTCCGCCCGAGCGGATTGGCCGTGAACGGGTCGTACCCAAGGTCGAGCCGCGCGAAGGGCGGATCGGTGTCGAAGACGTTGTCCACGTCGAGCACCACCGTGGTGTCCCAGGGCGCCTGCCAGCGGTAGGTAGCGTCCACCGTGGTGAAGGCCTCGATCTTGCGCCCTTCGTTGGACCGCGGGAGCGTCGCCCCCGTGGCGTTCTGGACCACGTTCGGCGGGAACGGCGACGTCCGCTGGTCGGTGTAGCTGGCGATGTGGTTCACCTGCACCCGGAAGTTATGGGGGCCGGTGGTGTATTCCACGAAGGCGTTCCCCTTCCAGTCGGGCACGGGCACGATCTGCGTCTGATAGTTCAGGTGGTTCACCCCCTCGAACGCGGGCGAGACCACCACACCCTCCACCGTGGTGGCCTCCACGCTGTATTCGAGGGTGTAGGTGAGCGTGGCGCCGAACGCCGCGTCGCCGCCCCAGACGTCGTCCATCCGATAGTTCGCCAGGACGTCGATGCCGTTGGTCTTCACCCGCGGGCCGTTGACCACGAAGGTGCGGATCCGCGACAGGTTGGCCACCGAGCAGACGCCGCCCGCGCCGAACACGAACCGGCTCTGCAGCGCGGCGAAGGCCGGATTGCCGCAGTTGCCCGTGCCGGAGCCGGTCGGGAAGAGCGTGGAGAAGATGCCGCCGACGGGCTCGGTGACCAGCGGGTTGTCGAAGTCGAAGTCCCAGTAGTCGATCGTCGCCTGGAAGCCGCCCGTGCTCGCGATCAGGCCCACGCTGTAGGTGGTGGCCTCCTCGGGCTCCAGGTCCGGGTTTCCGCTGATGTCCACCGCCCGGAAGGCGCCGCCCAGGAACTGCAGGCTGGTCACCTGGCCCGGGTCGAGCTGGGTCAGCGGCGGAGCCCGGAACGTGGTCCCGATGGTGCCGCGCGCGGCGAACATGTCGCTGAGCTGCCAGCGCACCGAGACCTTCGGGTTGAAGGTGGAGCCGACGGCGCCGCCGAAGTCCTCGTAGCGCGCGGCGAGCTGGGCCTGGATGCGGTCGGTGAAGGGCAGGCTGACTTCGGCGAAGGCGGCCCACACGTCGCCCTTCAGGTCAGCCGGCGTACCGCCGCCCAGGAACAGGAACGGACCGTTGCGCACGGTGCAGGTGGTGGTCCCCGTCACCGGCGTGTCGATGCAGGGCGTGACGTTCAGGTCCGTGAGCGCGTCGTACTCCGCCTCGTACCACTCCTTGCGGTACTGGGCGCCGACGGCCCAGCCGACGGCGCCGCCGCCAAGCTCGAAGCCGAGTTCTCCGTTGAGCACCGCATCGGTGACCAGGAGGCGCGTGGTCAGGTCCGAGCCGGTGGGCTGGAAGAACCAGCGGATCAATTCCGGATCGTTGGCCACGGCGGCGCTGAAGTTCGGGTTGGTCTGGCCGGTCAGCGCGTTCGCCTGGATGGCGTTCGAGAACGGGTTGAACCAGCGACACGGACCGACGCCGGGCGTGCCGGTGGTCGGGCTGCACCCCTCACCGCCCAGGCCGCGCAGGGCCAACTGCAGGCGGCTGACCACGGCGTCGTAGCCGATGCGCACGAGGTTATCTTCCATGTAGGTGGCGGCCAGGTCGTAGCCGATGCCGTTGCCGAACTCGCCGGTCAGGTTGGCCGACAGACGCCAGGCCTCGAACTTGCGGCTGCCGCGGGAGGACTGATCGCCGAAGAGCGGGTTGCCGCCGAAGCTCAGCGGTCGGTAGAGCACGCCCGGCAGGTACGCGCCCGTCGCGAAGGCCGGGATCTGGGTCGGGTTCTGCTGCCGGTAAAGGGCGAAGCCGGGGTTGGTCGACGGCACGAAATAACCCGCGGCGAGACCGGAGGTGACGATCGGGCTGGTCGTGGAGGTCGGCGCCTGGAGGGCGAGGTAGGAGGGCGAGGTGGCCCATTCCGGCGTGTCGGTCTCCGAGTACAGGCCCTCCACGTGCAGCCTGTGACCTTCTGCGATCTCCCAGTTCGCCTCACCGTAGAGCTGGAAGCGGTTCTCCTTCTCCACGAGGTTGTCGTAGGGGGTGTAGTTGAAGGCGCAGGCGGGGGTCGTACCGCTGAACGTCGGCTGCCCGCCCAAGGGCGCGCATCCCACGTCGCGCTGCAGGCCGGCCACGGGCGCGAAGGGCGCGGGCGAGCCTACCAGCGCCCCCGGACCCACCGGGAGGAAGGCCGTCACCGCGTTGCCTGTCGACCAGCCGGTCTCCGGGCTGCTGAAGTACGGAACCTGGGTGAAGTCGCGTTCCCTGACCGAAAGCTCGGAGCGGTGCTGATAGCTGCCCGAAAGCAGCACGTTCACCGCGCCGAAGTCCTTTCCCCACAGGACGTGGCCGTTCCAGTCGCCGTCGGAGCCGTCGATGTAGCGATAGGCGCCGTTGACCTCGAGGCCGTCGAAATTCCGCCGGGTGATGAAGTTGATCACGCCGCCGATGGCGTCCGAGCCGTAGGTGGCCGCCGCCCCGTCCTTGAGCACCTCGATCCGGCCGATCGCGGCCTGCGGGAGGAGGTTGATATCGGGCGCGCCCTGGCCGATGGGCGCGGTCACGACCCGCCGGCCGTTGAACAGCACGAGCGTGCGCGAGGCGCCGAGGCCACGCAGGTTCACCGTGGCGGCGCCCTCGGCGCCCTGGGCGCGGGCGTCGAACTGGTTGGTGTCGCCGATGACGCCGTTGGACGAGGGCAGGTTCTTGATCAGCTCCACCGGAGAGGGCGAGCCCTGTTTCTCCAACTCTTCCGCGCCGATGACGTCCACCGGCAGGGCGGCGTCCTCGGGCGTGCCGCGAATGAACGAGCCGGTGACCACCACCTCGCCCACCTCGGTCCCGCCCTGCTGCGTGGCGGCCTGGGTGGCCTGGGCGGCGGCGGGCCCGGCGACGACGAAGGCGGCCATGGCGGCCACGGCGGACACGCTGCAGAAGAAACTGCTCTTGGTCATGAGTATCCTCCCCCTCGGCGCTCTCTCCGCCCGAGAGGGGTCGCGGAGCGCCTGAGTCCCGCCATAACGAACCATTTGTTTCAGGCGCGCTACACAGATTCCAGCGTTCGAATAACGACGCTCGCGCCGAGCGGCGCCCGCGCAACACCATGTGGCGAAAGGGGTTCCGGCGTCCGGACGGGCGCCGCGACGTCAAGCTTCCGTCACGGAACACCGCCCCCGCCGGGCTGAGCCTCGGGAGACTGGAAAGGTGGGGAGGAGGATGGTGGACGCGGCTGGGATCGAACCAGCGACCCCTACGATGTCAACGTAGTGCTCTCCCGCTGAGCTACGCGTCCGTACCGGTCGTCTCGGGAAGGCGGGGATATAACGGCGGGCCCGCGCCCGCGCAAGCCAAGTCTCAGGCTGCGATCATCCGCTCCACCTCGGAGACGATCTCGCGCAGGTGGATCGGCTTGGACAGCACCTTGGATCCGGGGGGCGCCTGCTCGCCGGCGGCCAGCGCCACGGCGGCGAATCCGGTGATGAACATGATCCGCAGGCCGGGGTGCCGGGCCGCGGCCTGGCGCGCCACCTCGATGCCGTCCATACCCGGCATGACGATGTCGGTGAGCAGCAGGTCCCAGTCCTGGTCGAGGATGGCCGCGGCCTCGTCGCCGTCGGCGCAGGCCACCACGTCGTAGCCCGCCCGCTCAAGGGCGCGGGCGAGGAAGCCGCGCAGGGAATCGTCGTCTTCGGCAAGCAGGATGCGGGGCATGGGCTCGGGGCCTGGCGGTCGGAGTTCGGTCAGGAAGCCGAAAGCATAGCGCGCCAAGCGTAAACTCGCGATGAACCCTTTGACCGATCCCGTCGGCTGAGCGTTCTATGGGCGAGATGAACGCCTGGGAGCCCATCGCCGCCGAGCCTGCGACCGCGCGCCCCGTGGCTTTCGACGTGCGCCGCGCCGGACCGGAGGGCGGGCCGCCGCCCACGCCGCTCGTCTTCGCCTCGCCGCACTCCGGGCGGCTCTACCCCGACGACATGATGGCCGCCGCCGCGCTGGACGCGCTGGCCATCCGCCGCTCCGAGGACGCCTTCGTCGACGACCTGATCGCCGCCGCGCCCGGCCTGGGCGCCTCGGTCATCACCGCCCGCTTCGCCCGCGCCTACATCGACCTGAACCGCGAGGCCTTCGAGCTCGACCCCGGCATGTTCGCCGACGAGCTGCCGGAGTTCGCCCGCGCCCGCACCGCCCGGGTCGCCGCTGGCCTGGGCGCGATCGCCCGGGTCGTGTCGGAGGGCCAGGAGATCTACGCCCGCAAGCTCACCTTCGCCGAGGCCCGCGCCCGGATCGAGGGGGCGCACCGGCCCTACCACGCCGCCCTGACCGGACTGATCGCCGAGGCGCGAGCAGCGCACGGCTTCGCCATCCTGATCGACTGGCACTCGATGCCCGCCGCCGCGGCCAAGGCCGGCGGCCGCGACCGGCCGTGCGACATCGTGCTGGGCGACCGGTTCGGCGCGGCCTGCGCGGGCCTGCTCACGGCGCGCGTCGAGCGGGAGCTGGAGACCCTGGGGTATCGCGTGGCCCGCAACACCCCCTACGCGGGCGGCTACACCACCGAGCATTACGGCCGCCCCGCCCGGCGCACCCACGCCCTGCAGATCGAGATCAACCGGGCGCTCTACCTCGATGAGGCGCGGCTTTCGCCCACCGCCGGCTTCGACCGGCTCAAGGGCCACCTGGAGGCGCTGACCCGCGCCCTCGCCGCCGCCGACTGGAGCGCGCTCCGCGCCGGCTGAGGCAAAAAAAAGCCGCGCCAAGCGGCGCGGCTAGTTCATTAGGGAGGAAACGCCCAGGAAGGGCAGAGGCGTCAGCGACGCCTCACATCCTCCATATACGGTGCAGCGCACAAAAACGCAAGCTAGCACCGTCAAGATACCGCTATCACATTCCGTTACAAGAAATTTCCTCAATAGTTTCCGTCTATTGAATTTCCGCTGCATTGCAGGCATATTTGGGTGCACCGCAAAACAGCTTCGCCATGGGACCCGCACGGTCCGGGGCAGGCCGTCGCGCCTGCGAACTGTGGCTGGCGGTGAAGCCCCGCCTCGCCTACAAGCCCGCCTTCCTTGAAAGACGAAGACCGCCCACCCCATGTCGCTGCGCAACATCGCCATCATCGCCCACGTCGACCACGGCAAGACCACGCTCGTGGACCAGCTGCTCGCCCAGTCCGGCGTGTTCCGAGCCAATGAGGCGACCGTCGAGCGCGCCATGGACTCCAACGACCAGGAGCGCGAGCGCGGGATCACCATCCTGGCCAAGTGCACCAGCGTGCTCTGGCACGGGAAGGCTGGCGAGACCCGGATCAACATCATCGACACCCCCGGCCACGCCGACTTCGGCGGCGAGGTGGAGCGGATCCTGGGCATGGTGGACGGCTGCGTCCTCCTCGTCGACGCCGAGGAAGGCGTCATGCCGCAGACCAAGTTCGTGCTCGGCAAGGCGCTGAAGATGGGCCTGCGCCCGATCCTCTGCCTGAACAAGGTGGACCGTCCGCACGCCGACCCGGACCGGGTGCTGAACGACGCCTTCGACCTGTTCGCCGCCATGGGCGCGACCGACGAGCAGCTCGACTTCCCGCACATCTACGCCTCGGGCAAGAACGGCTGGGCGACCCTCGACCTGTCCAAACCCAACGACAACCTGGCCCCGCTGTTCGACCTGATCGTCGACCACGTGCCGCCGCCGGCGGCCGAGGCGCGCAAGGACGAGCCCTTCCGTATGCTCGCCGTGCTGATCGAGAGCGACCCGTTCCTGGGCCGCCTGCTGACCGGCCGCATCGAGGCCGGACGCGCCGTGCCGGGCATGGCCATCCACGCCCTGTCCCGCGAGGGCAAGGAGATCGAGCGCGGGCGCATCACCAAGGTGCTGGCCTTCCGCGGCCTGAAGCGCCAGCCGGTGGACGAGGGCGCCGAGGCCGGCGACATCGTCGCCATCGCCGGCCTATCCAAGGCCACCGTGGCCGACACCCTGTGCGCCATGGAGGTCACCGAGGCCCTCCCCGCCCAGCCCATCGACCCGCCGACCATCTCCATGACCGTGTCGGTCAACGACAGCCCGCTGGCCGGCCGCGAAGGCGACAAGGTGCAGAGCCGGGTGATCGCCGCGCGCCTCCTGAAGGAGGCGGAATCCAACGTCGCCATCCGCGTCACCGAGACCCCGGACAAGGACGCCTACGAGGTGGCCGGCCGCGGCGAACTGCAGCTCGGCGTGCTGATCGAGGGCATGCGCCGCGAGGGCTTCGAGGTCTCCATCAGCCGCCCGCGGGTGGTGTTCCAGACCGATCCGGAGACCGGCGAGCGGCTGGAGCCGATCGAGGACGTGATGATCGACGTGGACGACGAGTTCACCGGCATCGTCATCGAGAAGCTGTCGGCCCGGAAGGCCGAGCTGAAGGACATGGGCCCCTCGGGCGCGGGCAAGACCCGCATCAGCCTGATGAGCCCGTCGCGCTCGCTGATCGGCTACCAGGGCGAGTTCCTGACCGACACCCGCGGCTCGGGCGTGCTGAACCGCGTGTTCAGCCACTACGAGCCTTACAAGGGCCCCATCGACGCCGGCCGCAAGGGCGTGCTGGTCTCCAACTCCGACGGCGAGACGGCGGCCTACGCCCTGTGGAACCTGGAAGAGCGCGGCACCATGTTCGTCGGCGCCGGCGAGAAGACCTACCAGGGCATGATCATCGGCGAGAACTCCCGGTCCGACGACCTGGACGTCAATCCGATGAAGGCCAAGCAGCTGACCAACGTCCGCGCGTCCGGCAAGGACGAGGCCGTCCGTCTCACCCCGCCGCGCCGCCTCACCCTCGAGCAGGCCATCGCCTACATCGAAGAGGACGAGCTGGTGGAGGTGACGCCCAAGTCCATCCGCCTGCGCAAGAAGGTGCTGAACCCCTCCTTCCGCAAGAAGCGCGTCCGCGAGGACTAGACGCCGGCGCCATCAGCGTGACACGTGGGGGCGCTAGAGGTGTCCCCATGACCGACACGTTCGCAAAGCCGCCCCGGCATTACCCGACGCCCGCCGCCAAGTGCGCCGACCTGGTCGTCCACGTGGTGGGCCTGACGCTGGCCCTGGTGGGCGGGATCGTGCTGCTGGTGATGGCCGTCGGCGCCGGGCGGATCAGCACCATCGTCGGGGTCTCGATCTACGCCGCCGGCGTCGTGGCCATGCTGGGCTTCTCCACCGCCTACAACTTCGCCCATCATCGCTACCGGCCGACCCTGCGCCGGCTCGACCACGCCGGCATCTTCCTGATGATCGCCGGCTCCTACACCCCCTTCACCCTGGGCCTGCCCGGAGCCTGGGGCTGGGGCATGACCGCGGCCGTCTGGTCGATCGCCACGCTCGGGGCGCTGGGCAAGCTGTTCCTCGCGGGCCTCGACCGGAAGTTCTGGGTCGGCGTCTACCTGGCCCTCGGCTGGCTGGTGGTCATCGCGCTCGGCCCGATGATCGACAACCTGGCCTGGTACGCCCTCGCCCTGCTGGCCAGCGGCGGGCTGCTCTACTCCACGGGCGTGGTGTTCTACGTCAACAAGCGCCTGAAGTTCTCGCGAGCCATCTGGCATGGCCATGTGGTGGCGGCGGCGGCCGCACACTGGGCGGCGGTGCTGCTGGGCGTCGTGTTGGCCAGCCAGCACTGATCCGCACGGGCAGCACCAGGCCGCTCATCCCGAACGCCTCCGCCACGAGGCAGGCCGCGGCTCCGAGCGCGCCCGGCGGCTCGTCCCCGGTGAGCCGGGCCAGCCGTGCGTCCAGCCCCTGGTAGTCGTCAGCCTGGGCGCAGGCGAAGGCCTCCAGCACCAGCGCCTCGTCCGCCGTGGGCGGCGCAGCCGACGGCGGGGCCACCGCGATCCGGCGCCGGCCATGGATCCTGAGCTGCTGGACGAAGGCCTCCAGCGCCCGGAAGGCCGCCGGGCCGGCGCAACCGCACGCCCGTTCGAAGGAGGGCCGCAGGTCGACGCAGGTCGCGTCCGCCGCCATCACCCTCAATCCGCAGAGCAGCAGCCGCTCGCCGCAGGTCAGGCCCGAATCGAAGTCGTCCATCGCCAGCTCCATCTGAGGCGCTGACGCTATTGCAGTTGCGAGTCATTCGCAACGACCTTCCTCCGCTGCGAAGCGGGGGAGGGGGACCGTCGCTGCGTCACAGGGGAGGTAAGGGCCGCTCCATCCAGACGTCGCAGCGGGCGTACTCGGTGTCGGAGGGCTCCAGCTCGCGGAAGCCCATGGCGCGGTAGAGGGCCAGCGCCGGCGTGAGGCTGGAATTGGTCTCCAGGTAGAGCCTGGGCGCGCCGAGGCGGCGGCCCTCGTCGATGCAGCGCTGCATTAGGCTGCGCCCGAGGCCGGAGCCGCGCAGGCCCTCGGCCACCGTCATCTTCGCCACCTCATAGCCGCCGTCCGCCATCGCGACCATGGCCACGCAGCCCACCGGCCGGCCGTGGTCCAGGGCCATGAAGATCTTCCCGCCCTTGGCGAGGATCTGGCCCTGCGGGTCCTCCAGCACCTCGCGGTCCTTCGGCTCGAGGGTGAAATGCCGGGCGATCCACGCCTCGTTGAGGGTGCGGAACGCCTCGGCGTGCTCGGGGCGGAACTGGACGATCTCCATGGACGTGCGCCTTCGGAATTGGTCTGAAGAGAAGATCATGGCGAACCCGATCTTCTCAAGCCTGCCGACCACCATCTTCGAGGAGATGTCTGGCTTGGCGCGCACCTTGGGCGCGGTGAACCTCGGCCAGGGCTTCCCGGACGACCCGGGGCCGGAGCCGATCCGCGCCCGGGCCGCCGACGCCGTGCTGAACGGCTACAACCAGTACCCGCCCATGGCCGGCTTGCCGGAGCTGCGCCAGGCGGTGGCCGGCCACTACGGGCGCGCACAGGGGCTCGACCTCGAGTGGGAGAGCGAGGTCACGATCACCTCGGGCGCGACCGAGGCCCTGGCGGCGGCCTTCCTCGGCCTGATCGAGCCGGGCGACGAGGTGATCGTCTTCCAGCCGCTCTACGACGCCTATGTCCCGCTGATCCGCCGGGCCGGCGGGATTCCCAGGTTCGTGCGCCTGGAGCCGCCCGGCTGGCGCTTCGACCGCGCCCGACTGGAGGCGGCGATCACGCCGCGCACCCGCTACGTCGTGCTCAACAACCCGATCAACCCGGCCGGCGTGGTGCTCCCGGCCGAGGACCTGGCGTTGCTCGCCGAGCTCTGCGTCGCCCACGACCTGACCGCCATCTGCGACGAGGTCTGGGAGCAGGTGGTGTTCGAAGCCGCCGTCCACCGGCCGCTGATGGCGTTTCCCGGCATGCGCGAGCGGTGCGTGAAGATCGGCTCGGCCGGCAAGATGTTCGGCCTGACCGGCTGGAAGGTGGGCTTCCTCTGCGCCGCCCCGGAGCTCACCCGGACGCTGGCCCGCACCCACCAGTTCCTGACCTTCACCACCCCGCCGAACCTGCAGGCGGCCGTCGCCTGGGGTCTGGAGAACTCCGCCGGCTGGTTCGCCGACATGCCGCGCGACCTGGCGCGCGCCCGTGACCGGCTGACGGAGGGCCTCAGGCGGGAGGGCTTCGCCGTCCTGCCGAGCCAGGGCACCTACTTCCTGAACGTCGACCTGCCGGCCTCCGGGATCGACGAGCCGGACCGGGCCTTCGCCGTGCGCGCGGTGAGGGAGGCGGGCGTCGCCTCCATCCCCGTCTCGGCCCTCTACGAGGAGGCGCCGGTGACCACCATCCTGCGCCTGTGCTTCTCCAAACGCGACGCGACCCTCGACGCCGGGGTCGAACGGCTGGCGCGGGCGCGCGAGCTCTCGATCAGCGCCGTGCGCGGTAGCGCGCCGGCGTCGCGCCGAACGCCCGCTTGAAGGCGGCGATGAAGGCCGAGGGGCTCTGGTAGCCGGCCTCCAGCGCCGTCTCCGTCACCGAGGCGCCGGCGCTCAGCGCCACCACAGCCTGCTGCATGCGCGCCCGGCTCCGCCAGGCCTCCAGCGGCAGGCCGGTCTCGGCGAGGAACAGCCGCTGCAGGGTGCGCAGGGACGCCCCGGCGCCGCGCGCCAGGTCCGCCAGCGTGTCCTCCCGCCCGGGCTCGGCGAGGATGCGCGCGGCGAAGCCCCGGGCCCGCGGATCGCGCGGCAGCGGCAGCTCCAGCGGCGCGGTCTCGCCGGCCGCCAGCAGGTCGGTCAGCAGGCCCTCCAGCCGCTCGTGCTCGGGCCGGCCGGCGTCCAGCATGCCGAGCCTGACGATGTGCAGGATCAGCTCGCGCAACAGGGGCGCCACCTCGATCGCCCGGCACGCGGCGAGCGTCGGGTGCTCGCCCGGCGGCGCCAGGTAGAGGGTGCGCATGGCCACCGTCCCGCGCATCTCGATGGCGTGCGGCGTGCCGCCGGGCACCCAGATGGCGCGGGTCGGCGGCACCAGCCAGGCGGCGTCCGGCGTCTGCACCACCATCACCCCGCTCGCCGCATAGACCAGCTGGGCCCAGGGATGGGTGTGGGTGTCGAGCCGGGCGCGGTCGCCATAGGTCACCGCCAGCCCGCGCACGGGGAAGCCATCGGGGTCACGGAGGGTTTGGCGCGCCTGCGACATGGATTGTCAGGATAGCGCAAGCGCGACGCTGCGCGAACGGCCAAGCTGGCGGCGGATAAGGAGAGCGCCGCCATGCCTGCGACCCTGCGCCATTTCGCCATCAACGCCGACGACGTGCCCCGCGCCCGGGCCTTCTACGAGACGGTGTTCGGCTGGAGCTTCCAGCCCTGGGGGCCGCCGGGCTTCTATCAGGTCCGCGACGCGGGGCGGGGCTTCCGCGGCGCCCTGCAGGGCCGCCGCGATGTGGGCGGCCACAGGATGCCGGGCATGGAGATCACCTTCGGGGTTGACGACATCGAGGCCACCATGGGGGCGATCGAGGCGGCCGGCGGCAAGGTGATCATGCCGCCCTTCCACATCGAGACGGTCGGCAAGCTGATCTTCTTCCAGGACACCGAAGGCAACATCGCCGGCGCCATGCAGTACGAGGCGCCGCAATGGCCGGAATGAGCGTGCTGTCCGATCCGGCCCTGGAGGCGCGGATCGAGGCCCTGCAGGCCGAGAGCCGGGCCCAGGAGCCCGCGGTCTTCGGCTATTTCGCCCAGCGGGCGCAGAAGGGGGACCTCTCCTGGGACGCCCTCGACGCCGACGCCAACCGCTTCATGGCCGACAAGCTCATCGCGCTCGAGCCCATCAAGGCCGAGTTCGCCTACCTGCTCTGCCGCTCGCTCCGGGCGAGGCGGGTGGTGGAGGTGGGCACCTCCTACGGCGTCTCCACCCACTACCTGGCCGCCGCGGTGCGCGACAACGGCGGCGGGACGGTGATCGCCACCGAGTACGAGCCGGCCAAGGCGGCCCGCGCCCGGGCGAACTTCGAGGCGGCCGGGCTCTCAGGCTTCATCGACCTGCGCGAGGGCGACCTGCGCGAGACCCTGAAGGTGATCGACGGGCCGGTGGACTTCGTCCTGATGGACATCTGGACCGAGATGGCGCGCCCGGCCATCGAGCTGATCGGCCCGCACCTGCGGCTCGGCGCGGTGGTCCTGGCCGACAACACCGACCAGTTCCGCCACGCCTACCGCCGCTTCTTCGACTACGTGGCCGACCCCGCCAACCGCCTGCGCGCCCTCACCCTGCCCTTCGACGGCGGGCTGGAGATGGTGGTCAGGGTCTAGCTCAGCAGGTGCTCCCGCCGTCCACGACGATGGTCTGGCCGGTGGTCCAGGCGCCGGCGCGCGAGGCCAGGTAGATGGCCGCCCCGGCGAGGTCGTCGGGCTCGCCCAGGCGGCGCAGCGGTGTGCCGGAGCTGGCGCGCTTCTCGCCCTCGGGCGTGTCCCAGAGCGCCTTGGCGAAATCGGTCTTCACCAGGCCCGGCGCGATGCAGTTCACCCGGATATTGTGGGGGCCCAGTTCCTGCGCGAGGTTGCGCGCCAGCTGCATGTCGGCCGCCTTGGAGATGCAGTAGGCGCCGATGGTCGTGGAGCCGCGCAGGCCGCCGATCGACGAGACGACGATGATCGCGCCGTCCTTCCGCTCGCGCATCTCCGGCACGACCATCGAGATCAGCCAGTTGTTGGCCACGATGTTGTTGTTGAGGATCTTGTTGAAGGCGTCGTCGGTGATGTCGAGCTGGCTGCCGTAGAACGGGTTGGACGCGGCGTTGCAGACCAGGATGTCGATCTTTCCGAACGCCTTGCGGGTCTCGTCGACCAGCCGCTGAAGGTCCTCCTTGGACGAGATATTGGCCGGCACGGCGATGGCGTGGCCGGGGCTCTTCTCGTTGATCAGCGCGGCCACCTCTTCGCACGGGCCCGGCTTGCGCGAGGAGATCACCACCTTGGCGCCCTGCTCGGCCATGCGCTCGGCGATGGCGCGGCCGATGCCGCGGGAGGAGCCGGTGATCACCGCCACCTTGCCCGTCAGGTCGAAGAGGCCGCCCGCCAGCACCTTCGGCTTGTCCATCACCTCGCTCATGGCGCGCTCCTCTTGAAACAGTTGTTTGACTTGGCGGCCATTTGCGACGCCCCGCGCCGCAGCGTCAAGCCGCGGTCGACTTCCTGACCGCCGATCACCTATCCTCATGGCCAACGCGCCCCGCCGCAGGGCGAGGAGCGCGGGACCAAGGGGGGAAGATATGCGCCTATCGCGCCTGGCCGCGGCTGCGGCCGCCATGTGCAGCCTGTTCGCGGGAGGTGCGGCGCTGGCCCAGACGCCCCTGCCCCATCCGGGCCAGGCGATCTACCGGACCCAGTGCGCCGCCTGCCACGACAATCCCGAGGCCAGCCGCTCGCCCGCGCGGGCCACCCTGGAGGCCATGAGCTACCAGGCGCTCAACTACGCGCTCACCCAGGGCAAGATGAAGGTCCAGGGCGCGACCCTCACCGACGAGACCCGCGGCCAACTGATCAACTACCTGACGGGCCGCTCCACCGTGACCACCGACGCCTGGACCGGCGCCATGATGTGCCAGGGCGCGCGGGCGAAGGTCGATTTGAAAGGCCCCGCCAGCGTCGCCACCTTCGGCTTCGACCCGCGCCAGACGCGCACGCTCACGCCCCGCCAGACCGGCCTCAGCAAGGCGAAACTCGGCCGGCTGGAGCTCGCCTGGGTGGTCGGCTTCCCGGACGTGACCATGATGCGCTCCCAGGCCGCCGTGGTGGGGAACAACCTGTTCCTGCCGGTGGCCGAGGCCGCGGCCCTCTACAGCCTCGACGTGAGCGACCCGGCCAAGCCCTGCGTGCAGTGGATCTACCGCACGCCCGGCGGCGCGCCGCTCCGGACCAGCGCGTCCTACGGGGTGATCGCCGACGGGCGGCCGGTGCTGGCCTTCTCCGGCCTGGATTCCACCGTCCACGTGGTGGACGCGCGCACCGGCCAGGCGCTCTGGACGAAGAACGTCGGGGCCTATTCCTACTCGCTGACCACCGGCACGCCGCGCGTGCTGAAGGACCGGATCATCGTGCCGGTCTCGCAGTACGAGATCATGCAGGCGGCGGACAACGCGGTGACCTGCTGCACCAACCACGGCTTCGTGGTCTCGCTGGATCCCGCCACCGGCGCCCAGCAGTGGCGCTACGACACCATGCCCGACGCCCAGCCCATCCGCGACCGCGGCGACGGCAAGCCGCTGATGGGCCCGTCCGGAGCGCCCATCTGGAACTCGCCGGTGGTCGACGAGAAGCGCGGCCTGATCTTCTTCGGCACCGGCGAGGCCAACTCGCCGCCGGCCCACCGCAACACCGACGCCCTGATCGCCATCCGCCTGCAGGACGGCACGGAGGCCTGGAGCCTGCAGGCCACGGAGAACGACATCTTCAACGCCGGCTGCGGGCCGAACCCTGCGCCCACCCGGCTGAACTGCGTGAAGGAGACGGTCTACCGCGACGTGGACTTCGGCGCCTCGTTGATCCTGGCCAAGCTGAAGAGCGGCCGCGAGCTGGTCCTGGCGGGACAGAAGTCGGGCACGGTCTGGGCGCTCGATCCGGACACGGGCAGGGTCGTCTGGCGGCGCGACATCGGCACCGGCGCGCCCAATGGCGGCATTCACTGGGGCATCGCCTTCGACCAGGACACCGTCTACGTCCCCGTCGCCCAGATCGGCCGCCCTCTGCCCGGCGGCGCGCCCATCGACCCGAAGCTGCAGCCCGGCATGTACGCCGTGGACGCCAACACCGGCGAGATCCGCTGGCACTATTCGGCCACGCCGGACTGCGCGGGAGACCGGGGGAAGAAGGCGCCCCGCTGCGAGCGGCTCTACGGCTTCTCGGGCGCGCCGACGGTGATCGACGGCGCCGTGGTCCAGGGCAGCCTCGACGGGCGGCTGTTCGTCCTCGACGCAGGCACCGGCCAGGAGCTCTGGCGCTACGACACTCTGCGCGACTTCGAGACGCTGAACGGCGTGAAGGCCCGGGGCGGCTCCATCGACGCGGCCTCGATCGTCGCGGCCAACGGCCTGCTGTTCGTGAACTCCGGCTACGGCATGTTCGGCCAGGCCCCGGGCAACAGCTTCCTGGCGTTCCGGCCGAAGCCCTAGCGGCAGACGCCCCAGCGGCCGTGGTCGAGGTGCAGGTGGTCGCGGTGGGCGGCGTTGTAGTCGGGGCTCAAGACCGCCCGGAACCAGGGGCAGGCGCCGTCGCGCACCCGACGCAGGAACCGGCCGCGGGCGTCCTCGTCGCGGAAGTCGCCGACCACGGTGATCCGCGCGCCCCCGGCGGTGCGGAAGCTCGCCACGTCGATCGCGTTGGCGAAGGCGTGCTCCGAGCGCCGGCCCTCCTCGCGTCCGTAGATGTTGCGGCAGGCGTAGGTCCCGTAGTGCTCCACCCGGGCGATGCGGGTCTGCAGCAGGTCGCGGGCCGCCGGCTGCACCACATGGCGCGTCCACATGGCGTAGCCCAGGGCCACAGGGCAGGTGACCACGGGGGCGGTGGGGGAGAGCGGGACGGCGGTCCCGTCCCGGATGCGCACGGTGTTCTCGGTGGCGCACTCGCCGAGGTCGCGGTCCGGCTCCTCCGTGAAGGTGACGCGGCCTTCCGTCAGCGCCGCGCGGCAGAGGGCCGGATCGGCGGCGGCCCGCATGAACTGGGTATGGGTCGCCAGGCCCACGGGGCGGTTCAGGCTGAACGGCTTCCACGGCAGGTCCTGCGGCGGGGCCCAGGCGTTGACGAAGACCAGCACGGCGAGGCCCGCCAGCGCCAGGTCGGTGAGCGTCGTCCAGAGGCCGGCGAGCGCCAGCATCTCGGGCGAAACGGGCTTCAGCTTGGGCGGGCGGAACGGCACGGCGGCGGAACGGGTGGGCGGCCGCACGGTTCAGCCGCTTCCCAACCGCGCCGGAACCCCTAAGGTCGCGCTTCCTTGGGGAGGGACCCTCGCATGCGCCTGCTGGGCCGGATCGCGCTCATCGTGTTCGCCGCCGTGCTGCTGCTGGTGGCCGTGATCCTCGTGCGCACCCTTACCTACAAGCCGCCCGTCACCGCCGACGCCTCGTCGGTGCGGGTCGCCGCACCCGTGGCCGTGGACGTGGCCGGCGCGGCCCGGAGGCTCTCCGCCGCCATCCGCATCCGGACTGTCAGCCACCAGGACCCGGCGCACGACCAGCCCGCCGAGTGGGACCGGCTGCACGCCTTCCTGCGGACCGCCTATCCCGCCGCCCACGCCGTCCTGCGCCGCGAGGTCGTGGCCGGCCACACCCTCGTCTACACCTGGCCGGGGAGCGACCCGTCGCTCGCCCCCATCGTGCTGATGGCCCACCAGGACGTCGTGCCGGTGACGCCCGGCACGGAGCGGGACTGGAAGCATGCCCCCTTCGCCGGAGATATCGCGGAGGGCGCGGTCTGGGGCCGGGGCGCGATCGACGACAAGGGGTCGCTGATCACCCTCCTTGAAGGCGTCGAGACGCTGGCCGCCCGGGGCTTCCGCCCCCGCCGCGCCGTGATCCTGGTGAGCGGGCACGACGAGGAGGTGCGCGGCCAGGGCGCCCGCGCCGCTGCAGCCCTGCTGAAGTCGCGAGGTATCCGCGCCCAGTTCGTGCTGGACGAGGGCCTGGCGGTTATCACCGACAACCCGGTCACCGACGGCAAGCTCGCCCTGGTCGGCACGGCGGAGAAGGGCTACGCCACCCTGGTGGTGACCGCCAAGGCGCCGGGCGGCCATTCCTCCGCCCCGCCGCAGGACGCCGGCGGCGTCGTGACGCTGGCCCGCGCCGTCACCGCCATCGCCGACCGGCCGTTCCCGATGGCCTTCCGGGGGCCGGGGGCGGACATGCTGCAGGTGCTGGCTCCGGACGCCCCGTTCCCGGTGCGCATGGCGGTGGCCAACAGCTGGCTGTTCGAGCCGATGCTGGTGGGCCAGGTGGGCGCGACCCCGTCGGGCGCCGCCCTGCTGCACACCACCATCGCGCCCACCATGCTGAAGGGCAGCCCGAAGGAGAACGTCCTGCCGCAGGACGCCACCGCCTGGATCAACTACCGCCTGGCCCCGGGCGACACCTCGGCCACGGTCATGGCGCGGGCGAAGGAGGCCGTGGGCGACCTGCCGGTGACGCTGGCCTGGGCCAAGACGCCGGATGAGCCATCGCCGGTCTCATCCATGCGTTCCGACGCCTGGAGGGTGGTCGCCGCCGTGGCGGGCGAGGTGACGAAGGCGCCGGTCGCGCCCTCCCTGGTCACCGCCGGCACCGACAGCCGCTATCTCCAGCCGGTGGCGCAGGACGTCTACCGCTTCCAGCCCATGGATCTGTCGCTCGAGGACGTCGGCATGATCCACGGCACCAACGAGCACCTGACGCTGAAGAACCTCGAGCAGGCGGTGCAGTTCTACGCCCGGCTGATCGCGACGGCGGCGTCCTAGCCCCACAATCCGCACGGCGGCCCTTGCCGGAACCCGCGCGGGCAAATAACTCCGAAGACCTGCGACCTACGAGGTATCTATGCGCCACCAGTGGACCGGCCGACTCGACGACGAAGACGGCGACGACGAGGACAAGGGCCGGCTGCCCGACATGCCGATGACGGCCGGGCCCGTCCAGAACGCGCTGTTCAAGTCCCGAACGGTGCTCGTGTTCGGCGAGATCGACATGCGGCTGGCCGAGCGGGTCACCGCCCAGCTCACCGCGCTCGCCGCCGACAGCGACAAGCCCATCCGGATGATCATCAACTCGCCGGGCGGCCACGTCGAAAGCGGCGACACCATCCACGACATGATCCGCTTCGTCGAAGCGCCGGTGAAGGTGGTCGGCACGGGCTGGGTGGCCAGCGCCGGCGCGCACATCTTCCTGGGGGCGAAGAAGGAAAACCGCCTCTGCCTGCCGAACACCCGCTTCCTGCTGCACCAGCCGGCGGGCGGCATGCGCGGCCAGGCCTCCGACATCCAGATCGAGGCCGAGCAGATCATCAAGATGCGCGACCGCGTGAACCGGATGATTTCCGAGGAGACCGGCCAGCCGGTCGAGCGGATCGTCAAGGACACCCAGCGGAACTACTGGCTGAGCGCCGAGGAGGCCGTCGACTACGGCATCGTCTCCAAGATCATCAGCCACGCCTCCGAGGCCTGACGTGTCAGAGCCGTGGTGGAAGGGCGCGGTCCTCTACCACGTCTACGTCCGGTCCTTCTTCGACAGCGACGGCGACGGCCATGGCGACCTTGCGGGCGTCGTGGCCCGCCTGGACTACATCGAGAGCCTCGGGGTGGACGGCATCTGGCTGTCGCCGATCCACCCCTCGCCCAACCGCGACTGGGGCTATGACATCGCCGACTTCGAGGGCGTGCAGGCCGACTATGGCAGCCCCGACGACGTCCAGCGCCTGCTGGACGCCGCCCACGCCCGGGGCCTGAAGGTCGTCCTCGACGAGGTCCTCAGCCATACCTCGGACGAGCATCCCTGGTTCGTCGAGAGCCTTACCGGCGGCCCGGATGGGCCCAAGGCCGACTGGTACGTCTGGGCGGACCCGAAGGAAGACGGCACCGCGCCGAACAACTGGCTCTCGGTGTTCGGCGGCCCGGCCTGGGCCTATCAGCCGAAGCGGCGCCAGCACTACCACCACAAGTTCCTGCGCCAGCAGCCGAAGCTGAACTGGCGCAACGAGGCGGCCCGCGAGGCGGCGCTCTCGGTGCTCGACTTCTGGCTGGAGAAGGGCGTCGACGGCTTCCGGCTCGACGTCGCGGGCACCTACCTCCACGACGAGGCGCTGACCGACAATCCGCCGGTGCCGGTCGAGGAGCGCACCGGCCTGCACTGGGGTCACGCCGGCAACCTTCAGCGCCACCTGCACGACTCCAACCTGCCCGAGAACGTGGAGATGCTGGAACTCATCCGGCGCCGGGTGGAGGCCCACGACGGCCGGGGCGGCGGCGACCGCTTCGTGTTCGGCGAGTTCTCGGAGGAGGAGGCCCGCTGCGGGGCCTACTGCACGCCCGAGGAGGGCCTGCACTCCGGCTACACCTTCGTCATGCTGCTCGCCCGCAAGCTGACGCCGGCCTTCGTGCGCGAGCACTACGCCACCCTGGCCGACTACCCCTTCCACTGGCCGACGATCAGCTTCTCCAACCACGACGTGCCGCGCACCGTCAGCCGGTTTGGGGGCAAGCACGCGCCGCCTGAGCTGGCGAAGATGCTGTTCGCCCTGCTGGTCAGCCTGAAGGGCACCACCCTGATCTACCAGGGCGAGGAACTGGGCCTGCCGCAGGCGTCGCTCTCCCGCGACCAGCTGCGCGATCCGGTCGGCGACCTCTACTGGCCCTACGACAGCGGCCGCGACGGCTGCCGCACGCCCATGCCGTGGGCGCCGGGCCCGAATCTCGGCTTCACCACCGGCCAGCCCTGGTTGCCGGCGGCCCGCGAGCACGAGGGCCTCACCGTCGCCGAGCAGGAGCGGGACCCAGAGTCAGTGCTGGCCTTCGCGCGAGCCATGATCGCCTTCCGGCGCAGCTCCGCGGCCATGCGCCTGGGCGAGCTTTCCTTCCTCGATGCGCCGGAACCGGTGCTGGCCTTCGTCCGCCGGTTCGGGGACGACGCGGTGGCCTGCGTCTTCAACCTGGGCGCCCAGCCCGCCGTGATGGCGGACGCCGCCTTCGCGGGCGCCGAGGTCCTGCCGCTCGGCGGCGAGGCGGAGCTCCGCGCCGGCTCGCTCGGCCTCTCCCCATTTGCCGCGGCCTTCCTGAAGCTCGTCTAGCTCCCGGCTTCCACCGCGGCGAGCGGAGGGCTAGGAACGGGGCCATGCCAGACGGCGAAACCAAGATGGCGCGCGCCCAGGCCCGGTTCGGCCAGGGCTTCCTGACCGACATCTGGTACTTCGCCGCGCTCGCCTCGGACCTGAAGCCCGGCCGCCTGGTTCGCCAGGAGATCCTGGGCGAGCCGGTGATGCTCGGCCGCTCGAAGTCGGGAGCCCTGTTCGCGCTGCGCGACATCTGCCCCCACCGGGCCGCGCCGCTGTCGGCGGGCCGCTTCCGCGCCGAGGCCTCGGGCGCCGAGACGGTGGAGTGCCCCTACCACGGCTGGCGCTTCGGACAGGACGGCGCCTGCGCGGCCATCCCGTCCCTGGTGGCGGACCAGGAGATGGACGTCTCCCGCATCCGGGTGCGCTCGTACCCGGTGGCGGAGAGCCAAGGCCTGGTCTTCGTCTGGATGGGCTCGGACCCCACGGCGGAGCCCGCGGAGCCGCCGCCGGTGTTCCCGGGCGTGGTGGGCGGGCCGCCGAAGATCGTCGACCGCATGACCTTCGACGCCCACATCGATCACGCCGTGGTGGGCCTGATGGACCCCGCCCATGGCCCCTACGTGCACCAGCAGTGGTGGTGGCGCTCGGCGGGCAGCCAGCACGAGAAGGCCAAGCGGTTCGAGCCGCGCGAGGCGGGCTTCGCCATGGTCCGCCACGAGCCGTCGAAGAACTCCCGCGCCTACGCCGTCCTCGGCGGCCAGCCGCTGACCGAGATCACCTTCCGCCTGCCGGGCCTGCGCTGGGAGCACGTCACGGTCGGGCGCCGGCAGGTCCTGTCCCTGACCTGCCTGACCCCTGTGAACGAGACGAAGACCCGGATCACCCAGCTCGGCTGGTCGGACCATCCGGCCTTCCTGCTGCTGCGCCCCTTCATCCGGGCCGGCGCGCGGACCTTCCTGCGCCAGGACGGCGAGATGGTGAACCTGCAGAACCAGGGCCTGAAGTACGACCCGCCACTGATGTGGATCGAGGACGCTGACCGCCAGGCCAAGTGGTACCAGCAGCTCAAGCGCGAATGGGCCGCCAGCCGCCGGGAGAGCCGGCCCTTCCGCAATCCGGTGGAGCCGACCGTCCTGCGCTGGCGGAGCTAGGTCTTCGCCGGGGCCGCCTGGGGCGTCCCCACGAAGACCACCTTCGTCCCCTTGGACACCGCGGAGGCGAGCTGGCGGGCGTCCCAGTTGGTCAGCCGCACGCAGCCATGGCTGGCGGTCTTGCCCACCAGGCGGGGCTCCGGCGCGCCGTGGATGCCGTAGGTGTCCTTGGTGAGGTCGATCCAGACCGCGCCCACCGGGTTGTTCGGCCCGGGCTTGATGGTCAGCTTGCCCGCCGACTTGTCGCCGAAGTTCAGCTTCGACGGGTCGTAGTTCCAGGTCGGGTCGAAGGCGACCATGTTGACCGCCCATTCGCCGGCCGGCGTCGGCATGTCGGAGGAGCCGATGGTCGCCGGATATGAGGCGACCAGCCGTCCGTCCTGGCTGTAGGCGCGGACCTGGCGCTTAGCCTTGTCGACCTGCACCAGGGTGACGGCGGCGGGCAGGGTTTCCGGCCCCGGCGCGGCGACCAGGATCCTCGTCCCCACGGCGCCGAAGTCGGCGTTGGGGTTCAGCGCCTTCAGCAGGACCTCGTCCATGTGGAACTTCTCGGCCAAGAGCTCGGCCGGGCTGGTGAAGGCCAGCCGGTCGAGGGCGGCCATCTCCTTGTAGTCGGTGGGGATCGTCTCGACGAACGGCCCCTTCACGTCGGCCTCGGCGATCACATAGTCGGTCATCACCGGCCCTGAATCGGCGGCCAGGCGCTCGAACACCTGCTGGTCCAGCTTGCCGTCGGCGGGCAGGCCGTTGGCGGCCTCGTAGTGCAGCACCGCGTCCTTCAGGTTGTCGCCGTCCGTCCCGTCGATGACGCCGGGCGAGAAGTGGGCGCGCGACAGCAGCACCTGGGTGCGGATCAGGAGCGCCCGCATCTGGTCGGGCGTGAGCTGCGTGCCCCACTGGGCCTTGTCGATGGCCTGCCCCACGGGGGACGACGAGGGCGTCACCGCCGGGATCGCCAGCGGCGCGGGCTGGACGTCAGGGGCGGGGAGCGCCGCCTGGCGGCCACCCGGGGCGGGCTCCGAACAGGCGGCCAGGAGGAGCGCGGACGCGCCCAGCAGGAGCGCGACCTTTGCAGCGGGCATCTTGGACCTCGGCTTCACGATGCGCATTTGTTACGCATCGTGACGTTCAAGGCTTCAGATGCTCTGCGGTTCCTGGGCGCGCTCGGCGCGGCCGTGGTCCTGCTTGTCCTGCTCGTGTGGCGGGTGACCGGAGAGAAGCCGGAGGCGCCGCCGCGCCGGACAGGCCCCGCCGTGGCCACCGCCCCCGCGCCCATGACCCCTCCTGCCGCCCCCGACTGCGGCCTGGCCCGGGGCTGGGAGCGGGCGGCCCGGCAGAACGCGCGCAGCCTGACCAGCCTGCAGTGGGCGCCCTTCCGCCGGCCCGAAACAGGCTGGCAGGTCTATGTGCCGCTGATCCAGACCGCCATCGGCACGCCGTGCGCCCCGGACACCCCCGGCTTCGCCGCCGCCTTCGCCGCCTGGCAGGGCGACCAGCGGATCTTCCCCAACGGGGTGATGAGCCCGGAAGCCTTCCAGCACCTGAAGGGCCAGGCTCAGGAGAAGCGGGCCTTCGTGCGCCTGTCCTCGCGCGGCGTCTGCCCGAGCCCGCCGTCGGAGGCGCGGCTCACCGCCGGCCGGCCCCGCGAGGGCTATGCGGGCAAGCACGTGGAGCTGCGCCCCGGCGCCTTCGCCGCCTATCGGGCTATGGTCGACGCCGCCAAGGCCGAGGTCCCCGAGATCGCCCGCGACCCGCGCAACCTGACCATCTTCTCCGCCTACCGCAGCCCGGCCTACGACGCCGCCCGCTGCGCCCGGGACGGCAACTGCAACGGCATCGTGCGCGCCCGCTGCTCGCCCCACCGCACCGGTCTGGCCATGGATCTCTACGTCGGCCAGGCGCCGGGCTACGGTCCGGACTCCAGCGCCGACGCCAACCGGCTCCACATGACGCGGACGCCCACCTACCGCTGGCTGGTGGCCAACGCGCATCGCTTCGGCTTCGTGAACTACCCCTTCGAACCCTGGCACTGGGAGTGGACCGGCGAGACGCCGTGAGGGTACGGTTCCGCCCCATGGCCAGCTTCACCACCCCCGACGGCGTAACCCTCGCCTATGACGACATCGCCCCCGCCGGCGAGGCGGAGCGGACGGTCCTGCTGCTCCACGGCTTCGCCTCGAACCGCAGCGAGGGCTGGCGCAGGACCGGCTGGTACGGCGCCTTCGAGAGGCGGCGGATGCGGGTGATCGGCCTCGACCAGCGCGGCCATGGGGAGAGCGCCAAGCTCTATGACCCGGCCGACTACACCCGCGAGAAGCTGGCCGGCGACGCCCTGGCGTTGATGGATCACCTGGGCGTCCGGCGTTGCGACCTGTTCGGCTACTCCATGGGCACGCGCACCGCCCTGCAGGCGGCGATTCTCGCCCCCGACCGGTTCTCCAACCTGATCCTGGGCGGCGTCGGCGGCCGTCTGCTGGAGCCCTCGACCGACCGCGGGAGCATCATGGCGGACGCCATGCTCGCGGAGGACCCGGCGACGATCACCCACCCCTTCCTGCGCAGCTTCCGCCAGTTCGCCGACGAGCAGGGCGAGGACCGCCGCGCGCTGGCGGCTTTCGTCCAGGCCCAGAACCCGCCGCTGGACGAGGCCGCCATGGCCGCCCTGCCCATGCCGGTTCTGGTGGTGGCCGGCCAGCGGGACGAGGGCGCCGGCGATCCCGAGGACCTGGCGCGCGTCTTCCCGCTCGGGAAGGGCGTGTCCCTGCCCGGCTGCGACCACTTCTCCGCCATCCCGCACGGGCTGACCAAGGCGACGGTGTTCGACTTCCTCGACGGCCTGCTGGACGACCCGTTCGAGGGCCGCTTCTAGCCGCTAGCCGCGCGCGAACGAATAGGCGCCGCCCTTCTCGAGGGCCGCCTTGTAGGCCGGCCGCGCCTGGAAACGCGCGACCCAGGCCGCGAGGTTGGGGTGGGCCGCCAGCCGGCCGAACGCGCCGGCGACCTCGCCCACGAAGCTCATCTGGATGTCGGCGGCCGAAAGCTCGGCGCCCAGCAGCCAGTCGCCGCCGGCCAGGGCCTGGTCGACATAGCCCAGGTGGTTCGCGATCTCGCTATCGATGCGCGGCTGGAGCGGCGCGGCCGCCTCGCCCAGCCGGCCCACGTAGAGCTGCAGCATCAGGGGCAGCATGGCCGAGCCCTCGGCGTAGTGCAGCCACTGCAGGTAGGTCTCGTGGGCGTCGGTCCCCGGGGCCGGCGCGAGGCGCCCGCCGCCGTGGCGGCGCACCAGGTAGTCGATGATCGCCCCGGATTCGTGGACCGTCCGCTCGCCATCGGTGATCACCGGCGACTTGCCGAGCGGATGCACCGCCTTCAGCTCCGGGGGCGCGAGCCGGGTCGTGGCGTCCCGCGCATAGCGCTTGATCTCATAGGAGACGCCGAGCTCCTCGAGCAGCCACAGCACGCGCTGCGAGCGCGAGTCGTTGAGGTGGTGGACGACGATCATGACGGCTCTCCGGAGAAGGCGGCCAGCAAAGCCCCCTGACGCGACGCAAGGCAAGCATCGCCTATAAGGGGGCCATGAGCCTTGTCCTGCCCCAGCTGACCGACCTCCTGGACCTCGCCGCGCGCGAGGCCGACGCCCTCGTCACCGAGCTGCGCGACGCCATCGCCGCACAGGTGCGCCCCGACGGCCGCCTGGACCGCGCCGCCCTCGACGCCGCCCAGCACGGGGCTCACGGCCTCGCCTGGGCCGCCGCCTACGCCGAGACCCTGCGCCAGACGGCGGCCTGGGCCCGGACGCTCGGCCCCGGCCTCGGCGAGGCGGAAGCCCTGCCCGCCCAGTTGCTGGCCTACGAGTACCTGAGCCAGCTCGCGGGCGGCCTGCCGATGAACCAGGGCGAGATGTTCCGGCCCGGCGACCTGGGCGCGGACGCCGCGCGCCTGCAACCCGTGATCGCGCGGCTGCGGCCCGGCGCCTCCCAGGCGGTCCGCGCCCGCATCGTGGCCCTGCTGGACGAGGCCCGCGGGCGGCCCTCGCTGGAGGCCAGCGGCCTCGACGAGACGCTGGAGGCGGTGCGCGACCAGTTCCACGCCTTCGCCGCGGAGAAGATCGCGCCGCACGCCCACGGCTGGCACCTACGCGACGAGCTGATCCCGCTCGAACTGCTGCAGGAGCTGGGCGATCTCGGGGTCTTCGGCCTGACGGCGCCGGAGGAGTGGGGCGGGTCCGGCCTCGGCAAGGTGGCCATGTGCGTGGTCTCGGAGGCGCTGTCCCGCGGCTGGATCGGGACCGGCTCCCTGGGCACCCGCTCGGAGATCGCCGCCGAGCTGATCCTGGCCCACGGCACGCAGGACCAGAAGGCCCGGTTCCTGCCCGGCATCGCCTCCGGCGCCATCATCCCCACGGCCGTCTTCACCGAGCCCGAGGCGGGCTCGGACCTCGGCAGCCTGCGCACCCGCGCCGTGCGCGACGGCGACGCCTGGCAGGTCACCGGGGCGAAGACCTGGATCACCCACGCCGCCCGCGCCGATCTGATGACGCTCCTGGTCCGCACCGATCCCTCCTCCAAGGACCACCGGGGCCTCTCCATGTTCCTGGCCGAGAAGCCGCGCGGGACCGAGGTCGATCCATTCCCGGCCCCGGGCATGAGCGGCGGCGAGATCGGCGTGATCGGCTACCGGGGCATGAAGGAATACGAGATCGCCTTCGACGGCTTCGCCGTGCCGCACGCCAATCTGCTGGGCGGCCAGGAGGGCCAGGGCTTCGCACAGCTGATGGCGACCTTCGAGAGCGCCCGCATCCAGACCGCCGCACGGGCGATCGGCGTCGCCCAGAACGCCCTGGACCTCGCCCTCGACTATGCGCTGGCGAGGCGCCAGTTCGGCGAGCCCCTGGCGGCTTTCCCCCGGGTGGCCAACAAGCTGGCGATGATGGCCGCGGAGATCCTGGGCGCGCGTCGCCTCGCCTGGTTCGCCGCCGACGCCAAGGACCAGGGCCGCCGCTGCGATCTGGAGGCCGGCATGGCGAAGCTCGTGGCCGCGCGCGTCGCCTGGGCGGCGGCCGACAACGCCGTGCAGATCCACGGCGGCACGGGCTTCGCCGTCGAGCAGCCGGTGAGCCGCGTGCTCGCCGACGCGCGCATCCTCAACATCTTCGAAGGGGCCGGTGAGATCCAGGCCCAGGTGATCGCCCGCCGCCTGCTCGAAGGCGCGAACTGAGCGGCGGCTAGCGCGGCCGAAAGCCCTCGCAGATCAATCCGATCTGGCGGTCCATGGCTTCGGTCATGGCCTGGGCGTCGGCGGCCCTGGTGATCGCCAGGCGCCAGATCCACGCGTAGGCGGCCATCAGCAGGTCGATGATCTCCTGCGGGTCGGCGGCCGGGTCCACATCGCCGGCCTCGACACCCTTGGCGAGGCATTCGCGGATAACCTCCTGCAGCCTGGGCGTATGGCCGTAGGGCCGGGCGGTCGGCGGCAGGGTCCAGTCGTAGGCCGCCGCGATGTGCGCCAGGAACAGGCGCGCCCGCGGAGCCTCGAAGGCGAAGTGGATCGCGAACATCGACCGCAGGCGGTCGGCGGTGGAGCCCCGCAGGTGCGGGACCACCCGGTCCAGCTCGGCGTAGAGCGGCTCCAGGCGGTCCTGCATGACCTGGCTGAGGATCTCGCCCTTGGAGGCGAAGGTGGTGAAGACGCTGCCGACGGAGACGCCCGCGTGGCGGGCGATCTCCCGGATCGTCGTGCCCTGGTAGCCGGAGGTGTCGAACAGCTCCCGCGCCGCGTTCAGCACGCGGTTGCGGGTCGCCTCACGCTTGTTGGCCCGGGCGCCGAGCACGCCCGGCCGCGATCCGACATCCGCCTTCATCCATGGCCCCCCGGCCCAGCCTGCTAGCCGCGGCGGGCGCCCGCCAGCAGGATGCGGATCTGGTCGCGGGCGCGCGCCTGAAGCGCGTCCAGGCTCCAGCCGTGGAAGATCGCCTGCGGGAAATTCGACAGATAGGCGTCGAACAGCATCTGGGTGCGCAGCTTCACCTCCGACTCCTGGCCGAGTTCGCCGCGGGCGACCGCCGCCTCGAGCTGTTCGGCGATCAGGTCGTGCAGGGCCTGCACCGGGGCGGCGCTGCGGATCGCCGGCCCGTCCTGCGGCGCCCAGGACACGCAGAAGGCGGCGCGGGCCAGGGGCAGCTGCGACTTGTAGAAGGCGTAGCCGGCGCTGAACATCTTCAGCAGGGCGTCCTCGATCGTCCGTCCACGGCCGGCGGCTTCGCGCATGGCGTCGCTGAGCGCGATCATGTCGGCCATCATGATCTCCCGGAAGAGATCGGACTTGTCGGTGAAGTTGGCGAACACCGCGCCGGTGGACATGCCCGCAGCGGCGGCGATGTCGCGGATGGTGGCGCCTTCATAGCCCTGCTCGCTGAACAGGCGGCGCGCGGCGGCCAGCACCTTGGCGCGCGTCTGCTGCTTCGCGAGCGCACGCCGGGTGGGCACCTTCACCTTGGTTTCGGCGGCGGGCTGGAGGGGAGAAACGTGCTTCATCTCATGACCTTCGAGGGAGCGCGGGGGAGGCGCTCGTTTGACTGCTCAAGTGTGATGGCGCGGGCTCCGGGGGGCCGGAACGTCGCAAAGTCGGCTGCCATCTGGCCGGGTCCGTCCCTCGGCGCCCCGCCGCGGCGCGTCCTGGCGGGGACTTGGATTGAACATGTTCAGTATCCCCCGTTCCGCGATACGGGGAGAACGCTACAATCAACGCAGGAGACCTGGTCCGTCAGAGCGACCCTGGGTCCCGTGACGAGCTTTACGTCTGACCATCCCTTTCGAGTGTGGCTGATTTGCGACGCAACCGCCGAATCCGGATCGTTGAACATGATCAATCCGGGGACGGTCAAGCTTCAATTGCAGCGGTATCCGTAAATCACTGTTCTCGATGGCCGAACAGGCGTCGGCGGCCTAAATTGGGGCTATGGACCTGTTCGACTACCTGATCCCGGCGGCGCTGATCGCCGTCGCGACCGTGCTCGCCTTCGGCATCTTCGCCCTCTTCCGCGGGGGTGATTTCGGCCGCTCCTACTCCAACAAGCTGATGCGCCTGCGGGTGGTGATGCAGGCCGTGGCCATCGCCGTGCTGATGGGCGCGGTTTGGTGGCGCGCGAGCCATTGAGCGACAAATGGTCACGCTGAACCGGATCTACACCCGAACGGGCGACGACGGCCGCACCCGGCTGGCCACTGGCGAGCCCGTCAGCAAGGCCGGTCCACGCGTCGAGGCCTACGGCGCGGTGGACGAGGCCAACGCCTGCGTCGGCCTGGCCCGGCTGCACACGGCCCAGGCCGCCGAACTCGATCCCATGCTTGCCCGCATCCAGAACGAGCTCTTCGACCTCGGCGCGGATCTCTCCACCCCGCCGCGGGAGGACGAGGCCGCCACCCTGCGGATCCTCGACAGCCAGGTGGCCAGGCTGGAGCAGGAGATCGACGAACTTAACGGGGTCCTGCCGCCGCTGCAGTCTTTCATCCTGCCCGGCGGGACTCCGGCGGCGGCGGCCCTGCACCTGGCGCGCACCGTCTGCCGGCGTGCGGAGCGCGAGGCCGTGCGGCTGATGGAAACCGGCGAGCCGGTGAGCGGGCCGGCGCTGCGCTACCTGAACCGGCTCTCCGACTTCCTGTTCGTGGCCGCGCGCTTCGCCAACGACCGCGGGGCGGCCGAGGTGTTCTGGAAATCCGGGGCGACCCGCTAGGCCCTAGGGATTCTGTACGGACGCCGGCGGACGGCCGATGGCGGCGCGGGCGGCGGCCTCGGCCTGCTTGTCCTGGATCGTGCGGCCGGTGATGTCGGAGATCAGCACGGGCTGGGCGCAGACACGCTGCCCATGGTCCCACCACTTGTGGGCCTCCTCGCACTTCTTCATCGGCATGACCCAGCCGACCTGCCAGACGAGCACGCCGACCGACAGGACGGCGAACACTCCCAGGAAGATCAGCTTCAGGCGGTTGATGGTGCGGTTCATCGTTGGCTCTCTAAGCGCGGGCGCGGCGTCTGGCTAGCGGCGCCTTCCGACGGAAATGCGGCGCCTGCGAAGTCGAGGCGGTTTGCAAAGTGCGCCGGAACCGTTATTGCCCCCTGCGACCGATTTTTCCGCAATGCAAATTTTGAGGCGTAGGCCATGAAGGTATTGGTCACCGTCAAGCGGGTGATTGATTACAACGTCAAGGCGCGGGTGAAGCCGGACCAGTCCGGCGTCGACCTGGCCAATGTGAAGATGTCGATGAACCCCTTCGACGAAATTGGCGTCGAAGAAGCGGTTCGCCTGAAGGAGAAGGGCGTCGCCACCGAGGTGGTCGCCGTCTCCGTGGGTCCGACCCAGGCGCAGGAAACCCTGCGTACGGCGCTGGCCATGGGCGCCGACCGCGCGATCCTCGTGAACGCCAACGACCAGGACCTGGAGCCGCTGGCGGTGGCCAAGGTGCTCAAGGCCGTGATCGCCGAGGAGAACCCGGACCTGGTGATCATGGGCAAGCAGGCCATCGACGGCGACAATTCGGCCACCGGCCAGATGCTCGCCGCCATCCTCGACTGGCCGCAGGCGACCTTCGCCTCGGCGGTGGAAGTGGCCGGCGGCAAGGCCAAGGTGACCCGTGAGGTCGACGGCGGCCTGCAGACCATCGAGGTCGATCTGCCCGCCATCGTCACGGCGGACCTGCGCCTCAACGAGCCGCGCTACGCCTCGCTGCCGAACATCATGAAGGCGAAGAAGAAGCCGCTCGACGTGAAGGAGCTGGCCTCGGTCGGCGCCGACATCGCGCCGCGCCTGAAGGTCGTGAAGGTCACCGAGCCGCCGAAGCGCGCCGGCGGCATCAAGGTTGAGACCGCCGCCGACCTGGTCATGAAGCTGAAGAACGAAGCGGGGGTGCTCTAATGGCCGTTCTCGTCATCGCCGATCACGACAACGCGTCCCTGCGCGACAACACCCACAAGGTCGTCACCGCCGCCCAGAAGCTCTCGGGCGACATCGACGTCCTGGTGGCCGGCCAGGGCGTGGGCGAGGTGGCCAAGGCCGCCGCGTCCATCCAGGGCGTCCGCAAGGTGCTGGTCGCGGAAAGCGCCGAGCTGGGCCAGGGCCTGGCCGAGGCTTTCGAGGCGCTCGTCGTGCCGCTCGCGGCCAACTATGACGCCATCCTGACGCCGGCGACCTCCCAGGGCCGCAACATCAGCCCGCGCATCGCCGCGAAGCTGGACGTGGCCCAGATCTCCGACGCCATCGAGATCGTCGACGCCAACACCTTCGTGCGCCCCATCTACGCCGGCAACGCGCTGGAGACCGTCCAGTCGTCCGACGCCAAGAAGGTCGTCACCGTCCGTCCGACCGTCTTCAAGGCGGCGGCGGAAGGCGGCTCGGCCACCGTCGAGACCATCGCGGCCCCGGCCGCGCCGGCCAAGGCCAAGTTCGTCGACCAGCAGATCGTGAAGTCGGCCCGCCCCGAACTGGGCGGCGCCAAGATCGTGGTCTCCGGCGGCCGCGCCCTGGGTTCGGCGGAAGAGTTCCAGAAGGTCATCGAGCCGCTCGCCGACAAGCTCGGCGCGGCGGTCGGCGCCAGCCGCGCCGCGGTGGATGCGGGCTACGCGCCCAACGACTACCAGGTCGGCCAGACCGGCAAGGTGGTCGCCCCGGAGCTCTACGTGGCCGTGGGCATCTCCGGCGCCATCCAGCACCTCGCCGGCATGAAGGACTCCAAGGTGATCGTCGCGATCAACAAGGATCCCGACGCCCCGATCTTCGCCGTCGCGGACTACGGCCTGGTGGCGGATTACAAGGCCGCCGTTCCGGAGCTGATGAGCGAGCTCACGAAGGTCGGCAAGTAAGCCGAACTCGGACTTAGCCGAAAAAATCAGGGGCGGTCCCGCGCGGGACCGCCCCTTTTCCTTGGGCCTGGCACGCGGTGGGGTCGCGCGCTGGGGGGCCGCTAAGGAACCTTGGCCTGGACGATCGCGGAGTCGCCGAGCGTCAGGGTGATGTCCCGGCCGGAGAGCTCGGCCGGGATGGGCGCGGTGCGCATCCGGCGCAGGGCGTCCTCGACGGCGCGGTCGACGGCGAGGTCGCCGGTGGACTCCACCACCCGCGCACCGACGAGCCGGTCGCCGCTGAGCGTCCCGCGCACCTTCACGGTCCGACCCGGCAGGGCGACGCCGGCGTTGGCCAGCTTTGCGTCCGCTTGAGCCGAGACGCTGGCGACATAGATCTGGTTGAGGCTGGCGGGCGCGGCGCGGACGCCTTCGACGCCCAGCAGCAGGCCGGCCGCAGCCAGCACGACAAGCGTGGCTTTCATGGTCTAGTTCCTTGTTTTGGCTGTGGTTTCGTGCGGCGCCGTTGAGAAGGATGTAGTCGCCCGCGGCCGCGTCCGCGAACGATAGTTTTTGCGTGCGGTTGTTATCTGAGCTAACAACCTTAGCCGTGACCGTCCGCCTTCCGCCGTTCTTCGCCCTGCGCGCCCTGGAAGCCGCCGCCCGGCACCAGAGCTATAGCCGCGCAGCCCAGGAGCTGGCGGTCACCCACGGCGCCGTCAGCCAGCAGATCCGCCGCCTCGAGGAGGAACTCGGCGCGCGCCTCTTCGAGCGGCGCGGCAACGCCATGATCCCGACGGCAGAGGCCGCCCGGCTCGCCGCGGAGGTGGGCCGCGGGCTTGGCGTGATGCAGAACGCCGTGGCCGAGTTCGCCGCCGCCGCCGAGCGCGACCCCGTGGTGGTCAGCCTCGACCCGCAGTTCGCCAGCCGCTGGCTGCCGCCGCGCCTGCCCCGCCTGCTCGCCGCGCCGGCCGGGTCGAAGCTCGAGATCCGCGTGGAGGAACGGCGAGCCAACTTCGTCACCGACGGGGTGGACATCGCGGTGCGCTACGGCGCCGGTCGCTGGGACGGCGTGGAGGCGACCCACCTGTTCACCGAGACCCTGGTTCCGGTCTGCAGCCCCGGCGTCGCGGCCAGCCACGCCTGGCGCGCGCCGCAGGACCTCCTGGACGCGCCCCTGCTCCACCACAGCCACAGGCCCTGGGATCTGTGGTTCCGCCAGTTCGGCCTGGAGGCCCCGCCGCAGCAGGGAATGCTGTTCGAGGATTCGGTGATGCTGCTGGAGGCCGCAGCCCAGGGCCTCGGCGTGGCGCTGGCCCGCAGCGGCCTCATCGAGCAGGACCTGCGCGCGGGCCGGCTGGTGCGGCCGGTGGAGGTGGCGGTGCCCTCGGAGCTGGGCTTCTACGTCGTCTGGCGGCCGGGCAGCCGCAAGCTGCACCGGATACACGCCCTGCGCGACTGGCTCCTGGCCGAAGTGCGGGCCATGCAACCCACGGAAGAGCCCGCCGGGGCGTGAGCGCAACACCGTATGGTGAAGGCTACGCTGCGTCGCAGCAAAGGCCTTGTCTGCGCCGCAATAGGCGATGTTAATAGCGGCCCCATACCGCGGGTGCGAAGGAATGCGCCCGCCTGCGAGGCTTAAAGCTCAATGGTTCAAATCAGATCGGTCGGCGTCATCGGCGCGGGCCAGATGGGTTCCGGCATCACCCACGTCTGTGCGCTCGGCGGTTACGACGTCCTGCTGCACGACGTCAGCGAGGACCGGATCAAGGCCGGCCTGGCCGCCATCGAGAAGAACATGACCCGCCAGGTCGCCCGCGGCATCATCGACCACGAGGCGATGGACGCGGCGCTCAAGCGCATCAAGGCCGCGCCGGAGCTGCAGACCATCGGCGGCACGGACCTGGCCATCGAGGCGGCCACCGAGGACGAGGAGGTCAAGAAGACCATCTTCAAGGCGCTCTCGCCTCACCTCGGCAAGGACACCCTCCTGGCCTCCAACACCTCGTCCATCTCGATCACCCGGCTCGCCTCGGCCACCGACCGGCCCGAGCGGTTCATCGGCCTGCACTTCATGAACCCGGTGCCGCTGATGAAGCTCGTGGAGATCATCCGCGGCATCGCCACCGGCCCTGACACCTACGAGACCGCCGTCGCCTTCGCCCAGTCGCTGGGCAAGACCACGTCCAACGCCGAGGACTTCCCCGCCTTCATCGTCAACCGGATCCTGGTGCCGATGATCAACGAGGCGATCTACACCCTCTACGAGGGCGTGGGCACGGTTGAGGCCATCGACACGGCCATGAAGCTGGGCGCCAACCATCCGATGGGCCCGCTGGAGCTCGGCGACTTCATCGGTCTAGACACGGTGCTGTCGATCATGAACGTGCTGCACGAGGGCCTGGCGGACTCCAAGTACCGCCCGTGCCCGCTGCTGGTGAAGTACGTCGAGGCCGGCTGGCTCGGTCGCAAGGCAGGCCGCGGCTTCTACGACTACCGCGGCGAGCACCCGATCCCGACGCGGTGACCCGTTCGGCTACTCCGCCGCGAGGCGGAGGGCCGGGCGCTCGGGGTTGGAGAACTCCATCACCCCGTCCTCCAGCTTCGCGTAGCGCAGCGTCATGAGGTCCATGGCGTAGTTCTGGTGAAGCTTCCACGGGGCCTTGGTCCCCTGCTTCGGGAACTTGTCCATCGCCCGGGTCACATAACCCGACGAGAAGTCCAGCCACGGCGCCGTGCCGATGTCCGGATCGGTGTTGCGCGGCGTCGCCTGGCGCAGGCCGGTCTTCCGCATGTGGTTCAGGAGCCGGGTGACGTATTCGCACGTCAGGTCGCATTTCAGCGTCCACGACGCATTGGTGTAGCCGAAGGCCGAGGCCAGGTTCGGCACGCCCTCGTACATCATGCCCTTGTAGGAGAGCGTCTGGCCCGGCTCGACCCTGCGGCCGTCCACGGTGAGCTCCAGCCCGTTCATCACCTGCAGGTTCAGCCCCGTGGCGCTGACGATCAGGTCCGCTTTCAGCTCCTGGCCGGACTTCAGGCGGATCCCGCCCTCCGTGAAGGTCTCGATGTGGTCGGTGACCACCGAGGCCGTCCCGGCCTTGATGGCCTGGAACATGTCGGAGTCGGGCACGAGGCAGAGCCGCTGGTCCCAGGGATTGTAGCTGGGCGTGAAGTGGGTCTCGACGTCGTAGTCGGGCCCGAGCTCGGCGCGGACCATGTCGATGATCCGCTGTTTCACGGCCGCCGGCTTCTTCCGGGCCATGTTGAAGAAGTACATGCCGAACAGCACGTTGCGCCATCGGACGATGTCGTAGGCGAGCTTGCCCGGCAGGCGGGCGCGCAGCCAGTTGGCCATGCGGTCCTCGGCCGGACGGCTGACCACATAGGTGGGCGAGCGCTGCAGCATGGTGACGTGGCCGGCGGTCCTGGCCATCTCCGGCACCAGGGTCACGGCCGTCGCGCCCGAGCCGATCACCACCACCTGCTTACCGGCGTAGTCGAGGTCGGCCGGCCAGTGCTGCGGGTGGACGAACCGGCCCTTGAACCGGTCCAGACCCGGGAATTCCGGCGTGTAGCCGGCCTCGTAGGAATAGTAGCCGCCGCAGAGGAACAGGAAGCTGCAGGTGAAGCGGCGGATCTGGCCCTCGCTCTCGGCCTCCACGGTCCAGAGCGCGTCCTGGGTCGACCAGGCGGCGCGCTTCACCTGGTGGCGGAAGCGGATGTGCCGGTCGATGCCGTGCTCGACAGCGGTCTCGCGCACATAGTTCAGGATCGACGGCCCGTCGGCGATCGCCTTGGCCTCGGTCCACGGCTTGAAAGCGTAGCCCAGGGTGTACATGTCGCTGTCCGAGCGGATGCCCGGGTAGCGGAACAGGTCCCAGGTGCCGCCGATCGCCTCGCGGCCCTCGAGGATTACGTAGGAGCGGTCCGGCGCCTCGTTCTGCAGGTGCCAGCCGGCGCCCACTCCGGACAGCCCCGCGCCCACGATCACCACGTCGAAATGCTCGGCCATCATCCGTCCCCGAAGTCCTCCGTCTCGTGCGCGGAGGTCACATGAACATTGATCACATAAGTCGGGCTCGAACGCCACTCCGCCCCGGCGCACAGGCCCCCACTGCGACGGTTAATCCATTCGACTTCAACGGATTCGCCGTCGGATACTCGCAGGTGATTCGGATGGGACCATGCGACGGCTCACCCCTGCCCTTCTGGGCGCGACCTATCTCTGCGTCTCCCTGACCGTCGCACTTTCGCTGTGGCGGAACGGCGGCGGCTGGGGCTCGGGCGTGTCGGCGTTCGTGGCGACGATCGGCCTGTGCATGGCCCTGCACGGCATCATCGCCCGGATCATCGAGAACACCGCCATCCGCGCCGAGATGGACGCCGTGCGCGAGGCCCACAAGATCCTCATCGATCAGGTCGAACGGCTCGACGCCCGCGTGGCGGAGGTCGCCGAAACCGCGGCCGCCGACGCCCACAAGTCCGAAGAGATCCTGGACGAGGTCCACCTGCTGGAGAGCCTCGTCGAGCGGATGCAGCAGCGGCTGGAGGAGCGCCCCGCCGCGGCCAGCCCCTCGCCGCTGGCCGCCCGCCTCGGCCACAACTCCGACCACCGCGCCGCGGGCCTGCTCATGGACACCGTCCGCGAGGCGCTGACCGAGAACCGCGTCGACCTCTACCTGCAGCCGGTCGTCGCCCTGCCGCAACGCAAGACGGTCTTCTACGAGAGCTTCTCGCGCCTGCGCGACGAGACGGGCCGGGTGATGATGCCGGCGGAGTACCTCACCGTCGCCGAGCCGGGCGGGCTCGTCACCGCCATCGACAACCTGCTGCTGTTCCGCTGCGTGCAGATCGTGCGTCGCCTGGCCGCCAAGGACCGCCGCGTCGGGATTTTCTGCAACATCTCCATGGCCAGCCTGGCCGACGAGAGCTTCTTCCCGCAGTTCCTCGACCTCCTGAAGGACAACCGCGACCTCGCCGGCGCGCTGATCTTCGAGGTCGGCCAGGCCGCCTTCGACACCCGCGGCCCCATCGAGGCCCGCAACATGGGCCGGCTGGCCGAGCTCGGCTTCCGCTTCAGCCTCGACAAGGTGACCAACCTCGACCTCGACCTGCAGGACCTGGCGCGCGCCGACGTGAAGTTCATCAAGATCGGCGCGGAGATGCTGCTGAACGAGCTCACTGAGGTGGACGGCCGGCTGGTGCTGCGCAGCCTGCCGGATCTCGCCGCCGAGGACTTCGCCGCCCTGAACCGCCGCTACGGCGTCGAGATCATCGCCGAGAAGGTGGAGAGCGAGCGCCAGGTGGTCGACATCCTGGAGCTCGACATCGCCTACGGCCAGGGCCACCTGTTCGGCGAGCCCCGCGCCATCAAGGACTCGGTGCTGGCCGAGGCCACGCCGCCCGCCCCGGCGCTCCGCCCGCAGCCCGCCCATCCGCTGGCCCGCCGCGTGGTCGGCGGCCGGTACTGACCGGCGCCGGGCTTTTTCCGGCTTTCCGACGCCGCCATCTTGGGCTAGCCCCGCGCGGCCATGACCGCCGCCGCCCAGCCCGCCTTCGCCTCCGGCCTCGCCGAGATCTCCGACCGCTACGATGTGGTGCTCTGCGACATCTGGGGTGTCATCCACAACGGGCGCGAGGCCTTCCCAGCAGCCTGCGAGGCGCTGAGCCGGTTCAACGCCGAACGCGGGCCCGTGGTCCTGATCTCCAACGCGCCGCGGCCCCATCCGCCGGTGATCGAGCAGCTGATGGGCTTCGGCGTGCCGCGCGACGCCTTCGCCGAGGTGGTCACCTCCGGCGACGCCACCCGGGTCCTGCTGGCCGAGCGCGCGCCGGGCCCGGCCTGGAAGATCGGCCCCGACCGCGACTGGCCGCTCTACGAAGGCCTGGGCCTGGAGGAGGCGCCGCTGGAACGCGCCGCCTTCATCTCCTGCACCGGTCCGTTCGACGACGAGAACGACGTGCCGGAGGACTATCGCGAGGACTTCTGCCGGGCGATCGAGCGCGGGCTGGAGATGATCTGCGCCAACCCGGACATCGTCGTGCAGCGGGGCGACAAGCTGATCTACTGCGGCGGCGCGCTGGCCCAGCTCTACGAGGCGCTGGACGGCCGCGTTCTGATGGCCGGCAAGCCGCACCCCGCGATCTACGACCTGGCGCTGGCCACGGCCGCCGAGCGGCTGGGCCGGCCCGTGGACCGCGCGCGCGTGCTCTGCATCGGCGACGGCCTCGGCACCGACATCCGCGGCGCCAACGCCCAGAAGCTGGACGTCCTCTTCATCGCCAACGGCATCCACGGGGAGGAGACGGTGCGCGACGGCGTGCTCCAGCCCAAGGTCGTGGAGCACCTGCTCTCCATCGAGGGCCTGTCGGCCACCTGGGCCATGGCCGACCTGGTCTGGTGAGGCGCGCCGTTCCTAGGTAAGGATCGGGAGAAGGGGAGCGGCCGGGCGTGCAGGGTTTCTATTTCGACGATCTTTCCGTGGGGCAGACCGCGGAACTGACCCACGTGGTGGGCGCCGCCGACATCGAGGCGTTCGCGGAGGTCAGCCACGACACCAACCCCGTGCACCTGGACGAGGACTACGCGCGCGCCACCACCTTCGGCGGGCGGATCGCCCACGGCATGCTGGGCGCGGCCTACATCTCCGCCGTGCTGGGCACGAAGCTGCCGGGGCCGGGGGCCATCTACCTGTCGCAGGCCCTGCGCTTCCGCCGGCCGGTGAAGATCGGCGATCCGGTGACCGCGAAGGTGACCGTGAAGTCGCTCGACGATAAGCGCGGCCACGCGACCCTGGAGACGGTCTGCCAGGTGAACGGCAAGACGGTGATCGACGGCGAGGCCGTGGTCATGGTCCCGCGTCGGGCCACATGAGCCGCGTCCGGGTCATCCGCGGCTGGAAGGACCTGCCGGATGCCGACCGCGGAGCCGCGGTGGCCATGGGCAGCTTCGACGGCGTCCACCGCGGCCACCAGAAGGTGATCGCCCTGGCCGCCCGGGCGGCCGGCGAGCTGAAGGCGCCCCTGGGCGTGATCACCTTCGATCCACACCCCAGGACCTATTTCCGCCCCGACGAGCCCGCCTTCCGCCTGATGCGGTTCGACCAGCTGGCCCGGGCCCTGGAAGCGCTGGGCGTGGACACCGTCTACGTCCTGCCGTGGGACGCCGAGCTCGCCAACATGACCGACCGCGAGTTCGCCACCAAGGTGCTCCACGAGGGGCTGGGCGCCCGGCACGTGGCGGTGGGTTTCGACAACTCCTTCGGCAAGGGGCGCACCGGCACACCCCAGACCATGCGCCAGTACGGCCAGGAGCTCGGCTTCGGGGTCTCGGTGGCCGAGCCGGTGGCGGGCGAGAGCGGCGACAAGTTCTCCTCCACCGCCGTGCGCGAGGCGCTGCGCCAGGGCCGCCCGGAAGAGGCCGCGGCCATCCTCGGCCGCCCGTTCGCCATCGAGGGCGTGGTGCAGCGCGGGCGCCAGCTCGGCCGGAAGCTGGGGTTCCCCACGGCCAACGTCCGCCTCGGCGACTATGTGGCGCCGCGGTTCGGCGTCTACGCCACCCGGACCCGGCTGCAGGACGGCCGGCGCGTCCCGGGCGTCGCCAACATCGGCGTGAACCCGACGGTGGACGGGATCACTGCCCCGCTGCTGGAAGTGTGGCTCTTCGACTTCGACGAGGACCTCTACGACCAGGTCATCGAGACCGACCTCATCGCCTTCCTCCGCCCCGAAGAGAAGTTCGCGAGCCTGGAGGAGATGACCGCCCAGGTCATGAGGGACGCCCAGGCCGCCCGCGACCTGCTGATGCCGGAGTTCGAATGAGAATCTCCTCTCCCGCTCGGCGGAGGGCGCAGGGAGAGGGCATTCCAACGGCCGCCCTACTCTGTTAGAGGCTCGGCCCCATGACCCAGGTTCGGACGAGCGTGCGAATTAACCGCCCGGCGTGACGCCGCCGGACGATCTCCAGCGCGCGCCGGGTTACCTCCCGCACCCCTTGATCCCGAGCCAGCCGGAACAGAGTTCAATGGCCGACGACGCCGAAAAGCCTGCGCGCGACTATCGCGAGACCGTCTTCCTTCCCGAGACGCCCTTCCCCATGCGCGCCGGGCTCCCGCAGAAGGAGCCGCAGATCCTGGCGAAGTGGGACGAGGCCCGGCTCTACCACGCGATCCGCGCCGAGCGGCAGCGGGCGGGGTCGGAGCTGTTCGTGCTGCACGACGGACCGCCCTACGCCAACGGCGCGATCCACATCGGCCACGCCCTGCAGAAGACGCTGAAGGACTTCGTCGTCCGCTCGCGGTTCCTGCTGGGCTACGACGTCGACTTCGTGCCGGGCTGGGACTGCCACGGCCTGCCGATCGAGTGGAAGATCGAGGAGGAGCTGCGCGCCAAGGGCCGCCGCAAGGATGAGGTCTCCAAGGCCGAGTTCCGCCAGCGCTGCCGCGAGTACGCCGCCCACTGGATCGAGGTGCAGAAGCAGGGCTTCAAGCGCCTGGGCGTGCTGGGGGACTGGGAGAACCGCTACGCGACCATGGACTACGGCTCCGAGGCCGCCATCGTCGCCGAGTTCCACAAGTTCGTGGCGTCCGGCCAGCTCTACCGCGGCTCCAAGCCGGTGATGTGGAGCCCGGTGGAGCGCACGGCGCTGGCCGACGCCGAGGTCGAGTACCACGACCACGTCAGCCCCACGATCTGGGTGAAGTTCCCGGTGGTCGAGGGCTCCGACGCCGTCCGCCACGCCTGCGTGGTGATCTGGACGACCACCCCCTGGACGATCCCGGCGAACCGGGCGGTCAGCTACAACCCCGACATCGCCTACGCCGTCTACCAGGTGGACGCGATGGAGCAGGACCTGGCCTTCGAGCCGTGGGCCAAGCCGGGCGACCGGCTGATCCTGGCCGAGAAGCTGGCCGACGAGGTGATGAAGGCGGCCAAGGTCGCCGCATACCGCAAGGTCGAGTCCGTGGACTGCCAGGGCATGGTCCTGGAGCATCCGCTGGCCGCCCTGGACGGCCACTACGGCTTCCAGGTGCCCATGCTGGCCGGCGACCACGTCACCGACGACGCCGGCACGGGCTTCGTGCACACCGCGCCGGGCCACGGCGCCGACGACTATCTGGTCTGGCTCGCCCACGGCCATCGCGAGATCCCGGAGACCGTGGATCCGGACGGCGCCTACTACCCGCACGTCGCGCTGTTCGGCGGTCTGAAGGTGCTGGAGACCGAGGGCAAGAAGGCCGGCAAGTTCGGGCCGGCCAACGACGCCGTCATCGGCAAGTTGATCGAGGCGGGCCGCCTGCTGGCCCGCGGCCGGCTGGAGCACTCCTACCCGCACTCCTGGCGCTCCAAGGCGCCGGTGATCTTCCGCAACACCCCGCAGTGGTTCATCCGCATGGACGAGCCGGTGCAGACGAAGGAGCTCGGCGGCCGCACCCTGCGCGAGGCGGCGCTGGAGGCCATCGAGGCCACCGCCTTCTATCCGGCCCAGGGGAAGAACCGCATCCGCGCCATGGTCGAGAGCCGCCCGGACTGGCTGGTCAGCCGCCAGCGGGCCTGGGGCGCGCCGCTCGCCATGTTCGTGGACAAGGACACCGGCCATCCGCTGCACGACCCCGACGTGGACCGCCGCATAGTCGACGCGATCCGCCAGGAGGGCGCCGACGCCTGGTTCAACCGCCCGGCGTCCGACTTCCTGGGCAATCATGATCCCGAGCGCTACGAGAAGGTCGAGGACATCCTCGACGTCTGGTTCGATTCCGGCTCGACCCACGCCTTCACCCTGGAGGGCCGCGCCCACACCAAGTGGCCGGCGGACCTCTACCTGGAAGGCTCCGACCAACACCGCGGCTGGTTCCAGTCCTCGCTGCTGGAGAGCTCCGGCACGCGCGGCCGGGCGCCCTACGACGCCATCCTCACCCACGGCTTCACCATGGACGAGGCCGGCGAGAAGATGTCCAAGTCCAAGGGCAACGTCGTCGATCCCGAGCAGGTGATCCGCGAGAGCGGCGCCGAGATCATCCGCCTGTGGGCGGCGATGATCGACTATTCGGACGACAGCCGGATCGGCAAGACGGTCCTGCAGACCACCTCCGACGCCTACCGCAAGCTCCGAAATACCCTGCGCTACATGCTGGGCGCGCTCTCCGACTACACCCCCGACGAGGCGGTGGATTACGCCGACATGCCCTCGCTGGAGCGGTTCATCCTGCACCGCCTGCACGAGCTGGATGGGCAGGTGCGCGCGGCCTACGAGGGCTATGTCTTCCAGGACGTGATCCGGCCGCTGCTCGACTTCTGCCAGAACGACCTGTCGGCCATCTTCTTCGACATCCGCCGCGACAGCCTCTATTGCGACCGCCCCGACGCGCTGCGCCGGCGCGCGGCCCGCACGGTGATGGACGCCGCCTTCGAGCGCCTGACCGCCTGGCTCGCGCCGCTGATCCCCTTCACCATGGAAGAGGCCTGGCTCACCCGCTATCCGCAGGCCCATTCCAACGCCCTGCGGGTGATCCCGGACACCCCGTCCGAGTGGAAGAACGAGGCTGAGGCGATCCGCTGGGGCGCGCTGCTCAAGACCAAGGCCATGGTCAACGCCAAGCTCGAGCAGGCGCGCGTGGCCAAGGAGATCGGCGCCAACCTCGAAGCGCGGGCGGTCCTCTACTACGACCCCGCGAAATTCGGGGACGCCGGCGGAGCGGATGTCCAGGTCGACGGCCTGGCGCCCGAGCAGATGTTCTCCGAGGTCTTCGTCACCAGCGCCACGCGGATCGTCCGTGAGCCGCCCCCGGCCGGCGCGGAGCGCCATGCGGAGGACCCCGCGGTCGCCGCCCTGGTCGAGCGCGCGCCCGGCCACAAATGCGCGCGCTGCTGGCGCGTGCTTCCGGAAGTCTCGACGCCGAAGTACCTCTGCGTGCGCTGCGACGACGCCGTCGCGGTCTGGGACGAGGCGCACGGCAAGGTGGACGCATGAAGGTGACGAAGCTCGGCTGGATCGCCTATGCGATCGCGGCGGTGAGCGTCCTGCTGGACCAGCTCTCGAAGTACTGGATTCTCTATGTCTTCGAGCTGCCGGCCCGGGGCAGTGTCCCGGTCGCCGGGCCGCTGAACCTGACCATGGTCTGGAACCAGGGCGTCAGCTTCGGCCTGCTGCGCGCCGACCAGGACCTCACGCGCTGGGCCCTGGCGGCCTTCGCCATCGGGGTTTCGGTCGTCCTGGCGCTGTGGGTGCGCAAGGCGGGCCGGGCGATCCTTGCCTGTGCGCTGGGCCTGATCATGGGCGGGGCGATCGGCAACGTCATCGACCGCATCCGCTTCGGAGCGGTGGCCGACTTCATCGACGTGTCGGCGCTCTACTTCCCCTGGGTGTTCAATATCGCCGACGCGGCCATCAACATCGGCATCGCGCTCCTTCTTATCGACATGATCCGGGGCGAAAAGCGGGGCACGTCCGCCCACCCGACCGAGGATGCGGCCTGAAAGCGCGTTGGCGCCGAACGGTGTCTTGCGGTATCCACCCAGTTCGGCCGGGGGCGGCCCTGAGGAGCTTCTGATTTCATGAGCGTCAACCGAGTGATCGTGGCCACCGCCATCCTCGCGGCGGCCGGCCTCGCCGGGTGCCAGTCGACCTCCAAGGCGCTGGGCATGTCCAAGGTGACCCCCGACGAATTCCGCGTGGTGACCAAGGCGCCCCTCGTGGTGCCGCCCGACTACGCCCTGCGCCCGCCGGCCCCGGGCGAGCCGCGCCCGCAGGAGCTGCAGCCGGAAAGCGCCGCGCGCACGGCCCTGCTCGGCCAGCGCGAGGCCCAGGTCCGCTCCGACGGCGAGAAGCTGCTGGTCGCCAAGGCCGGCGCCGAGAAGGCCGACCCGCTGATCCGCTACGTGGTCGACGACGAGTTCGGCGACGTGGCCCACAAGGACAAGAGCTTCGCCGACCGGGTGATGTTCTGGCGCTCGGACAAGACCGAGCAGCCGGCCGGGGCCGCGGTGGACAACACCCCCACGCCCGTCGACGCCCAGTCCGAGGAAGAGCGCGTGAAGTCGCTCACCGGCGGAAAGACCATCGTCATCGAGCGCGCCGGCTCGCGCCGGTTCAAGCTTCCGGGGCTCTGAGATCCGGACCGCGCCCCCTCAGGGGGCGCACTGCGGCTTAAATCTCATGGCAGCCAGTCTGCCTGCCGGCTCAGGCGTCTCAAGGACCGGCCGCAGGCCGGCCGCGGGGGGCGCGCCCGCTGGGCGCGTCCTTGACACGCCTGAGCCGACAGGCTCGCATCCACCATGAGGCTTAAGCCCCTCCAGCATCTGACGATGCCGATCCGGACGCCTCCTCCTCCACCACCTCGCCCGGCGTCGTGACCTTCAGCCCCTGGCCGCGCAAACGGTCCAGCACGCCGCGCTCGGCGAGCAGCGGACGGAGCGGCACAAGCGCGATCGCGTGGCCCGGCGTCTTCAGGGCCGAGGCGATGGCCGCGGCGGTGTCGGCCTTCATCCGCTCGTCGAACTGGCGCCCGCCGGGCACCGCCGCCAGGCAGCGCTCGTAGGTCCGTTCGTTCTCCAGCGCGCCCGGCACGTCGCCCACCGCCCACGCGCGCGCCGCGGCCAGGGTGACCCCCGGCCCCGCCTCCGCCTGCGCCAGCACCTCGTCGAAGCAGATCCGGCCGGCCTGCGGCGATGTGCGGATGATCGCTCCCAATAGCGGCCCGATGTCGTAGGTCTTCTCCACCACCGGCACGCCGGCGCGGCGGGCCAGCAGCTCCACCAGCTTGGCCGGGTCGGTCGTGGTCAGCTCCGACCGCTCCCGGTAGTCGGCGGCGAGCTGTACGCCGGCGGCCAGCGCATTGCCGGTCGGGTAGTGGCGCGCGTCGTGGCCCAGCCGGCTGCGCACGGCCACGAAACGGGTCCGGGTCGCCGGGTCCAGCCGGTTCTCGAACGGGCCGCCGGAGCGCAGCCTGAGCAGGTTGAAGCCCGCGCCCAGAATGCCCGAGGTCTTCGCCCGGATGTTGGTGAAGGGCAGGATCACGGCGTTGGCCCCGGAGAGCCGCTTCTCGAAGATCGCCCGGTCCCACTGCATGCGCTTGGGCGCCAGGCTCGGCACGCCCAGCACATGGACCGTGGTGTCGGCGTCGGAGACCGTCCACCAGGCCGGACCCGGCAGCCGTCCGGTGACCACCAGCTCCTCCACCAGCGCCGCGTCAGGATCGACCATCGCCGCCGGCGGGGCCGGCGCCTGGGCCTGGAGAGGGCCCGCCGCGAGGGCGAGCGCGAGGACGGCCAGCTTCAAGGCCCGCATGGGTGTTTCCCTTCGACGCGCCCCAGCCCCGGCGGAATCGTCCTATATTGCGAGGTCCGCGAAAGCCTTGCCATGCCGATCCGCCGCCTGCCGCCAGACCTCATCAACCGCATCGCCGCCGGCGAGGTGGTGGAGCGGCCTGCCAGCGCGGTCAAGGAGCTGGTGGAAAACGCCCTGGACGCCGGTTCGAGCCGCATCGAGGTGCAGGCCGACGGCGGCGGGCTGACCCGCATCCTGGTGGCCGACGACGGCAATGGCCTGCCGCCCGAGGAGCTGCCGCTGGCGGTGGAGCGGCACGCCACCTCCAAGCTCGCGCCGGGCGAGGACGGCGACTACGACCTCCTGAAGATCCTGACCCTGGGCTTCCGCGGCGAGGCCCTGCCCTCGATCGGCTCGGTGGCGCGGCTGTCGATCACCTCCCGCGCGAAGGGCCTGGCCGACGCGCACGCCATCTTCGTCGAGGGCGGCGCGGTGGGCGCGGTGTCGCCGGCCGCCTTCCCCGGCCCGCACGGCGCCCGGGTGGAGGTGCGCGACCTGTTCTACGCCACGCCGGCCCGGCTGAAGTTCATGAAGTCGGAGCGGTCCGAGGCCCTGGCCATCACCGAGGAGCTGAAGCGCCAGGCCATGGCCCACGAGGCGGTGAGCTTCGCCCTAGACCTGGACGGCCGCCGCACGCTGCGGCTGCCCGCGGAGGCCAAGGGGCCCGACGGACGCCTGGCGCGCCTCTCGGCGATCATGGGCCGGGACTTCTCGGACAATGCGCTCGGGATCGACCATGAGCGCGAGGGCGTGCGGCTGACCGGCTTCGCGGGCCTGCCCACCTACAACCGCGGCAACGCCGCCCACCAGTACCTGTTCGTCAACGGCCGACCGGTGCGCGACCGGCTGCTGCAGGGCGCCCTGCGCGCCGCCTACGCCGACTTCCTGGCCCGCGACCGCCATCCGCTGGCCGCCCTCTACGTCGAGCTCGACCCGCACTACGTGGACGTCAACGTCCACCCGGCCAAGGCCGAGGTACGGTTCCGCGATCCGGGGCTGGTGCGCGGCCTGATCGTCGGCGGCCTGCGCCACGCGCTCGCCGCCGCCGGCCACCGGGCCTCCACCACCGTCTCCATGGCGGCGCTCGGCGGCTTTCGCCCGCAGGAGGCCCCGCCGCAGCCGCCCGGCGGCTTCTCGGCCTGGCGGCAGGGCGGCTGGACGCCCGCCCCGCTCGCCGCCGTCGCCCAGGCGATCCCGGGCCTCTCCGAGATCTCCGCCCGCGCCGAGCCCCAATGGGATGCACAATGGGAGCCCTCGCCCGGCCTCGCCGAGGCCCCGGCCGCGGCCCCGGTGTTCGACCCGGTGGACTATCCGCTGGGCGCGGCCCGGGCCCAGGTGCACGAGACCTACATCGTCGCCCAGACCCGCGACGGCGTGGTCATCGTCGACCAGCACGCCGCCCACGAGCGGCTGGTCTACGAGCGAATGAAGGTGGAAATGGCCGAAGGCGGCGTCGCCCGCCAGGCGCTGCTGCTGCCCGAGGTGGTGGAACTCGACCCGGCCGAGGCCGAGCGGGTGACCGCCCGCGCCGAGGAACTGGCGGCCTTGGGCCTCGTCGTCGAGCCGTTCGGCCCGGGCGCGGTCCTGGTGCGCGAGACGCCGGCCCTGCTGGGCGAGACCGATGTCCACGGCCTGGTGCGCGACATCGCCGACGACCTCGCCGAGAACGGCCAGGCGCTGGCGCTCAAGGAGCGGCTGGAGGAGGTCTGCGGGACCATGGCCTGCCACGGCAGCGTGCGCGCGGGCCGCCGCCTCACCGCCCCGGAGATGAACGCCCTTCTGCGCCAGATGGAGGCCACGCCCCACTCCGGCCAGTGCAACCACGGCCGCCCCACCTATGTTGAGCTGAAGCTGGCCGACATCGAGCGCCTGTTCGGCCGGCGCTGAACGGGACGCCGCGGCTTGGCGTTTGATGGGTCAGCCCCCATCGGAGCGCCGCCATGCAAGTCCACATCGGAAGGCTGATTGACCACATCCACCTGCGCACCCGCGACCTGGAGGCCGCGTCGCGATTCTACGCGGCGGTGCTGGACGTGCTGGGGATTCCCTACGTGGCCGACGACACCCACTTCCAGGCCGACGAACTTTGGATCGACGCCGTCGACGCCTATCCCGGCGGCCAGAGCCACGTGCACCTGGCCTTTCAGGCGAAGGACCGCGCGACCGTGGAGGCGGCCTACAAGGCGGCTCTGGCGGCCGGCGGCAAGGACAACGGCGCGCCCGGCGAGCGGGACTATCACCCGGGTTACTACGGCGCCTTCTTCCTCGACCCGGACGGCAACAACATCGAGGCGGTGTTCCACGGTCCCAGCGAGCGGTCGGCGGAGAGCGTCACGATCACGTCCGTCTGAGGCCTCGGCGATCAGGGCGCGTAGCGGAGGAAGTGCACCCGCGCCGCGCCGTAGTCGCGGGAGTCGAGCGCCTCGAATCCCGGGACGCTGAACGCCGGCTCGGCGACGCCGCGCTCGAACACCACCGTGGCCTCGGGCGCGAGCCAGCCGCCCTCGGCCAGCCTCGCCAGCGCCGCCTCGCCGAGACCCTTGGCGTAGGGCGGGTCGAGGAAGGCGAGGTCGAAGGCCGGTCCGTCCGCGCCCGGCCGCTGGCCGAGGTTGGTGGCGTCGCGCCGGTGCACCCGCGTGCGGCCGAACAGGCCCCCTCCTGCTCCACTCAGGGCGTCGACGTTCTCGCGGATCGCGCCGCGCGCCGCCTCGTCCGTCTCCACGAACAGGCAGAAGGCCGCCCCGCGCGAGAGCGCCTCGAAGCCGAGCGCCCCGGAGCCCGCGAACAGGTCGATGACGCGCGCGTCGCGCACCCCCTTCGACCACGGGGCGTGCTCCAGGATGTTGAAGATCGCCTGGCGGGCGCGGTCGGACGTCGGCCGCGTCGCCTGGCCGGCGGGCGCGACCAGCGTCTTGCCGCGGAAGTCTCCGGAAACGATGCGCATGGGAGCCTAGCCGCGCCGCTTCGGGCCGCCGGGCTTCTTCGGCGGGTGGGAGGCCTTGGGCTTCGGCTTGGCCCAGCCGGCCTTGAACACCTTCTTCTTCGCCCCCTCGCCCTCGGCGGTCGGGCGTGCGCGCTTGGGCGCTGCGGGACGGCCAGGGCCGGCGGCGGGACGCTCCCCCTTCGGCGGCGGCCGGCCCGGGCGGCCGGCGCGCGGCCCGGCGGGTCGGGCGCGGGGTTCGTCGCGGCGCGGGCCCCGCTCGATCAGCGTCCCCTCCGGCGGGGCCTTGCCGCGGCGGCTGGGCGTCGGCGTGGCGGCCTTCTGGAACTGCGGTCGGTCGCCCTTGGGCATGTTCTCGGGCGCGATGTGCTCGGCGAGCTGCTCGCGGATCACCCGCGGGCCGACCTCCTCGATCTCGCCCAGCGCCAGGGTCCCCAGCACGAAGGGGCCGTAGGCCAGCCGGATCAGCCGGTTCACCTTCAGGCCCAGCGCCTCCAGCACCCGCCGGACTTCGCGGTTCTTGCCTTCCGACAGGGTCACGGTGATCCACAGGTTCGCGCCCTGCGGCCCCTCCTTGGCCTTGTCGAGCTTCGCGTCGATCGATCCGTAGCGGACGCCCTCGACGGTGATCCCGTCCTTCAGCTTGTCGAGCCGCTCCTGGGTGATCCGGCCGTGCGCCCGGGCGCGGTAGCGGCGGACGACGCCGGCCTGGGGCAGCTCGAGCGCGCGGGCCAGCTCACCGTCGTTGGTGAGCAGCAGCAGGCCCTCGGAGTTGATGTCCAGCCGGCCCACCGAGATCAGCCGCGGCAGGCCCTCCGGCAGCGCCTCGAACACCGTCGGCCGCCCCTGAGGGTCCTTGTGGCTGGTGAGCAGGCCCACCGGCTTGTGGTAGCGGAACAGGCGGGTGGGCTCGGCCTCGCCCACCACCGCCCCGTCGAGGGTGAGGATGTCGCCCGGCTCCACCTTCACGGCCGGGGTGGTCAGCACCTGGCCGTTCAGCGCGATGCGGCCCGCGGCGATAAGGCGCTCGACGTCGCGGCGCGAGCCGACGCCGGCGCGGGCCAGCGCCTTGGCGATGCGTTCGCCGCCGGCCCCTGGACCGGGCGTGCGGGCTTGACCGGCGGGCTTGCCGTGGGTTCGGTGCGGATCGTGGACCATGACATCGCGACAATGCGCATCGCGCTCGAAGCCGCGCAAGCGGCAGCCGACGCCGGCGAGACGCCGGTGGGCGCCGTCGTGGTCGATCCGGCGACCGGCGAGGTGGTCGCCACCGGCGCCAACCAGCCGATCGGCGCCCACGACCCCACCGCCCACGCCGAGATCGTGGCCCTTCGCCGGGCGGCCCAGAAGCTGGGCAACTACCGGCTGACCGGCCTCACCCTGGTGGTCACCCTGGAGCCCTGCGCCATGTGCGCCGGCGCGATCAGCCATGCCCGCATCGGGCGGTTGGTGTTCGGCGCCGAGGATCCCAAGGGCGGGGCGATCGTCCACGGCCCGCGCTTCTTCGACCAGCCCACCTGCCACTGGCGGCCCAAGGTCGAGGCCGGCGTGCTGGCGGAGGAGAGCTCGGCCATGCTGAAGGCCTTCTTCCGCGCCCGAAGGAAGGGAGCCGCCGGATGATCCTCGCAGGCCTGGCCGCCGTAGTCCTGATGGCCGACGCCGCGGGCGACGTGGCGAAGCTCGGCTGGATGGCCGGCTCCTGGATGCAGGAGAAGGACGGCGTGGTCGTCCGCGAGACCTGGCTGGCGCCTCGGGACGGGGCGATGGCGGGCGCCGCCCAGACCAACCGGCCGGGCCGCCGGCCCTCCATCGAGTTCACCCGCATCACCGCCGAGCCGGCCGGCGCCACCTTCACCGTCGTGGTGGGGAACCAGCCGCCGACCGCCTTCGTGATGAAGCCCGGCCCCGACGGCGAGGCGGTGTTCGAGAACCTCGCCCACGACTTCCCGCAGCGGGTGATCTACCGCCGCTGCGGCGTGGACCTCTGCGCACGCGTGGAGGGGACGGTGGAGGGGAAGCTGCAAGCCCAGGAATGGCGCTACGTCCGGGTCGCGCCCTGACCCTTGCCACACCGCCGCGCCCGGCGGGATGATCCTCTCATAGTTAGAACATAAGGGAGGATGCGATGGGACTGCTCGACGGCAAGGTGGCGATCATCACCGGCGCCGGGAACGGCCTGGGCGAGGCCTATGCGAAGCTGTTCGCCCGCGAGGGCGCGAGCGTGGTGGTCAACGACCTGGGCGGCGCCCGCGACGGCACCGGCGCCGACCGCTCCGCGGCCCAGAAGGTGGTGGACGCGATCGCCGCCGAAGGCGGCCGCGCCGTTGCCAACGGCGACGACGTGTCGACCGTCCAGGGCGGCGAGAACATCCTGGCGACGGCCCTCGACAGCTTCGGCCGGGCCGACATCCTGGTCTGCAACGCCGGCATCCTGCGCGACCGCACCTTCGCCAACACCTCCGAGGCCGACTGGGACGCGGTGATCAAGGTCCACCTCAAGGGGACCTACTGCACGGCCCTGCCGGTCTGGAAATGGATGAAGGAGAACGGCGGCGGGTCGATGGTGCTGACCTCGTCGACGTCGGGCCTCTACGGCAACTTCGGCCAGACCAACTACGGGGCGGCCAAGGCCGGGATCTACGGCATGGTCCGGGTGATGAGCATCGAGGGCCGCAAGTACAACATCCGCGTCATGGGTCTGGCGCCCGGCGCCTACACCCGGATGACCTCCGACCTGCCCGGCCGCCAGGGCAAGGCGCCCGATCCGCTCAGCCTGCCGGAGAACGTAGCCCCCGGCGTGCTCTACATGGTCAGCGACCTGGCCGCCGAGCACTCGGGCAAGATCCTCGGCGTCTCGGCGCGCGGCGTGCGCGAGATCAAGATGGTCGAGACCGAGGGCTTCCAGCCCGGCCGGCCCTACACCGCCCAGGAAGTCGCCGCCGCCGCCGACAAGGTTTTCTTCGCCGAGCCGGAGAACGTGCACCGCATCGGCCGCCTCGCGCCGGCCTAGCCGAAGGCGGCGAGCCGCTCGTCCAGCCGGGCGCGGACGGCCGGCCACTCGCTGTCGAGGACCGAAAAGATCACGGTGTCGCGGATGCGGCCGGTCCAGGTGAGCCGGTCCTGGCGGAGGATTCCCTCCTGCACGGCGCCGAGCTTCAGCACGGCCGCGCGGGAGCGGGCGTTGATCGCGTCGACCTTGAACTGCACCCGCCGCGCTCCGGACGCGAAGGCGTGGGCGAGCAGCAGGCGTTTGGCCGCCGGGTTGACGGGACCGCCGCGCAGCGCCGGATGGTAGTAGGTGGCGCCGATCTCCAGGATCCGGTTCGCCGGGTCGATCCCAAGGTAGCAGGTCATGCCCCGGCACGCGCCGCCGTCCATCACGGCGAAGTTCAGGCAGCCGGGCGCGGGCGCCGCGAACATCCGGTCCCAGGCCGGGTCGAAGTGATCGCCGACCATGCTGAACGGATAGAGGCGGTTCCAGGTGTCGGGATCGGAGTCGCAGGCCTCCCGCAGACCCGCCTTGTGGGTTTCGGCCATGGGCTCCAGCCGCACGAACCGGTCTTCCAGCACCTTCGATTCAAGATTCATCGCCCGACCTCAAACATTTTTCGGCCGCCGCCCTTGTACGGCCCGATTGCGCACATACGTGAGGGGTCGCCCATCCTGGGCGTTTCCTCCCTATGACTTCCCCACCCGGGACCTCACGGTCCCGGGTGTTTTTTTGCCTTCAGCCGCCGCGCAGGAAGAGCTGCGCCGCCTGGACGAGGTAGAGCCCCCCGATCCCCGTGACGATCCAGCGGGTCCACCGCTTGAAGTTCACGTCGCTCATGCGGTCGAGGATCCGGCCGCCGAGCGCCGTCCCGAGCATGGAAAGCGGGATCGCTGCGGCGAACACCCAGAGCGGCGGCACGCCCGAGCCCGCGACGCCCGCGAGCGGCGCGCCATAGACCACGATCTTGGCCAGGTGGGCGAAGACCTGGGTGGCCGCCTTGGTGGCGACGATGGCGTGGCGGGTGAGCTCGGTCCTCACGAAGAAGATGTCGAGCAGCGGCCCGGCGACCCCCGCCGAGAGGTTCAGCCCGGTGACGCTGAGGCCCGAGAGGAAGGCCTGCGTCGGCCGGGCCGCGTCGAGGCTGATCCAGCGCTGCGGCAGCCAGGTGAGGAGCGGGATCAGGCCCAGCAGCAGGAACAGGAGCGGCTTCGACGGCGCGAGCGCGATCAGGGCGACGGCGATCCCGGCGATCAGCGAGGCCAGCGCGTACCAGCCGACGATGTCCCAGCGGACGTGGCGGCGGTGGAGGACGGCGCGCCAGCCGTTGGCGACGAGCTGCAGGACGCCGTGGGTGACGAAAGCGGCGCTAACCGGCAGGACGAGGGCGAGCGCCCCCATGAGCAGGAGGCCGCCCGCCATGCCGAAGACGCCGGAGAGCGTCGCGGTGACGAAGGCCATGGCCGCCACGAAGGCGGCGGTGAGGATCGGCATGGGTGGGGTCCTCCGGACGTGGAGCCCGTCCCGCGGAGGAGGCACAGGCTCCCCCGGGCGGCGGACCTCCGGCGCATCGTGCGCGGAGCGGAACGGGCGCTGCGAGCCGCACCGGGCGAGCGCCATGGGAATGGGGGCGGGTGGCCGTCATGGGACGGCCCAGGCTTACACCCGCTCGGCGTCCAAGGCCAAGCTTCGGCGCCGCGCGCCCCAGTCGGGCGCCAGCGCCGCGGCGATCAGCAGGGCGACCGACAGGGCCAGCAGGCCCGCGCCATAGGCGCCGGTGCGTTCCTTGAGGAAGCCCATGATCGAGGGACCGAGGTAGCCCGCCAGGTTGCCGACCGAATTGATCAGGGCGATGCCGCCCGCCGCCGCGGTCGCCCGCAGGAACCGGGTCGGCAGGGCCCAGAAGGCCGGCGCGGCGCAGTTCACCCCGATCGCGCCCATGGCCAGGCCCGCGAACTGCAGCACCGGGCTGCCGCCCTGGGCGGCGAGCAGGAAGCCGGACGAGGCCAGGACGGCGGGCAGGACAAAGTGCCAGAGCCGCTCGCCCGTGCGGTCGGCGTGGCGCCCCCAGAGCACCATGGCCACCGCGGCCACCAGGTAGGGCGCCGCCGTGAGCAGGCCGGTCTGGGCGTTGGTCAGCCCGCCGAAGCCCTTGACGATCTGCGGCATCCAGAAGCCCAGGCCGTAGTTGCCGGTGACGAGGCCGAAATAGACCATGGCGAAGCGCCAGACCTTGGGGCTCGCCAGCGCCCCCTTCAGGGCGTGCACATGGTCGTCGGACGGCAGGTGGTCGCGGTCCAGCGCCGCCTGCAGGGTCGCCTTCTCGGCGTCGGTCAGCCAGTGGGCGAGCGCCGGGCGGTCGGTCAGCCACATCCACACCACCACGCCCAGGATCACCGCCGGCAGCCCCTCCAGCAGGAACATGGTCCGCCAGCCGGCGAGGCCGAACACCGAGACGTCCAGCAGGGCCGTGGAGATCGGCGCGCCGATCACGCTGGAGATCGGGATGGCCAGCATGAAGGCCGCGATGATCCGGCCCCGCTCGGCCCAGGGGAACCAGTAGGTGAGATAGAGGATCATTCCGGGGAAGAAACCGGCCTCGGCCACGCCCAGCAGGAAACGGACGACATAGAAGGACATTGGCCCGTCGATGAAGGCCATGCCGGACGACAGGACGCCCCAGCTGACCATGATCCGGGCGATCCAGCGCCGGGCGCCGACCTTCTCCATGATCAGGTTCGAGGGGACCTCGAAGAAGAAGTAGCCGATGAAGAAGATGCCCGCGCCCGCGCCATAGGCCGCCGCGGAGAGGCCGATGTCGGCGTTCATGGTGAGCGCCGCGTAGCCGACGTTCACCCGGTCCAGATAGGCCACGAAGTAGAGCAGGCCGATGAACGGCAGGAGCCGGAAGGTGATCTTCCGAAGCACGCTCGCCTGGTCGACGGCGGCGACAGCCGGGCTCATGCGCTCTCCCTCCCAACGTCTTATGGGAGCGATAACAGCACAGCCGGGCGGCCGCGCCTACCGTCGTTATGCGACGGCAGGCGCGGGACGCGTGGTCAGTTCCGGAACACCGCCGACATCGAGCTGTCGTGCGGCCCCTCGCGGAACTGCTGCAGCTCGTTGCGGCCGACCACCATGTGGTGGACCTCGTCCGGGCCGTCGGCGATCCGCAGGGTGCGGGTGTTGGCGTACATGCGGGCCAGCGGGGTGTGCTGCGACACCCCGAGCGCGCCGTGCATCTGGATCGCCTGGTCGATGATCTTGCAGACCCGCTCGGGCACCATGGCCTTGACCATGTGGATCCACACGCGGGCCTCGCGGTTGCCCAGCACGTCCATGGCCTTGGCGGCCTTCAGCACCATCAGGCGCATGGCCTCGATCTCGATCCGCGCGCGGCTGACGATCTCGAGGTTGCCGCCCAGCTGGATGATCGGCTTGCCGAACGCCACGCGCTGCATGCCGCGGGTCACCATGAGGTCGAGCGCCTTCTCGGCCGAGCCGATGGCGCGCATGCAGTGGTGGATCCGGCCGGGGCCGAGACGCAGCTGGCTGATCTCGAAGCCGCGGCCCTCGCCCAGCAGCATGTTGGAGGCCGGCACCCGGGCGTTGTTGAAGCGGATGTGCATGTGGCCGTGCGGCGCGTCATAGTCGCCGAAGACCTGCTGGCCGCCGACGATCTCCACGCCCTCGCAGGGCAGCGGCACCAGGATCTGTGACTGCTGCAGGTGCGGCGGGTCGTTCTCGCCGCCGGTCTTGACCATGGTGATCATGATCTTGCAGCGCGGGTCGCCGGCGCCGGAGATGTAGTGCTTCTCGCCGGTCAGGATGTATTCGTCGCCGACGCGCACGGCGCGGGTGTCGATGTTCTTGGCGTCGGAGCTGGCGGTGTTCAGCTCGGTCATGCAGTAGGCCGAGCGGATCTTCCCTTCCAGCAGCGGCTTCAGCCACTGCTCCTTCTGCTCCGGCGTGCCGACGCGCTCCAGCACCTCCATGTTTCCGGTGTCGGGCGCCGCGCAGTTCATGATCTCGGAGGCCAGCCGGTTCTTGCCCAGCTCGACGGCGATATAGGCGTAGTCGAGGTTGGACAGGCCCTCGCCGGTCTCGGCGTTCGGCAGGAAGAAGTTCCACAGGCCCTGGGCCTTGGCCTTGTCCTTTGCGGCTTCGAGCACTTCCAGCTGGCCGGGCGCATAGTCCCAGACATTCGGGCGGCCTTCGCCCAGCCGGTGGAACTCCTCGGCGGCCGGCTCGACCACCTCGCGGATGAACGCCTTCACCTGGTTATAGAGCGGCACCGCCTTGTCGGACATCCGCAGGTCATTGAGTTCGTCCTGCGGGCTCAGCCCGAAGCTCGAGTTCGCGCGTTCCGCGGCGACGTTGTTCATGGTCACTCCTCCCAGAGTGCTGGAGCCGATCATCAGCCGGCGACCATGGGCGCAGATCGGGAGAAAATCAAACAACTGTTCGGCGACGGTTGCGGATAGCGCGCCGACGGGCGACCCTTCGGCGCGCTCCGCCAGGTCAGGCCAGGCGCTCGGCCCGGCGCAGGCCCATGAACTGCAGGTCGGCGATCACCGCCACCGCGGCCGCCTGGGCGATCACGAAGCCGTAGCCGAGCGCGGTCGGCTGGGCCCAGCCCGGCATCAGGACGAGAGCGCTTTCCACGACCCACAGGACGTTGACGCCGATCAGGGTCCAGACCACCGGTCGCGGCAAGGCGGGACGTGTGGCGAGGAAGGCCAGCAGGGCGGCCCAGACCAGCAGGAAGACGCCGGCCGGCTGGGTGAGCGCCGGCTGCAGGCCGGTGAGCGCGGCCAGCGGCTGGGCGGCGAAGGCCATCAGCGCACCGGACGCGGCGCAGGCGGCGGCGTCGACGGCGATCACGCGGCGCAGGAAGGACGACTGGACGGCGGACATGGCTTGCTCCTCATATTCGTCGCGGCCCGGGAGGGGCGGCGACGAGGGGAGCATTCCCCGCCGGCGGAGGCGGGTCGATTACCCGTCAGGTCATGAGTAGAGCGGCGGCGCCTTGGCGGACAGGACAAGCGCGATCGCCAGCGCGAGCACGGCCAGGGCCGGAAGGAGTTTCAGCCACCATCCCATGGCCCTTCAGATAGGAAGCGGCAGCCGGGCTTTCCAGTTAAGCTTTGGACAGAGTTCGCCCGGCCGCCCGCGAGCCTATTTCACCGGGACGTGGTCCGCGTGTGGGCAGACCGCCGCCAGCAGGGCCTCGTTCTCCGCGCCGGTGGCCTTCTTCGGCGTCTCGTCGCGCCACTTGGCGGGAATCGCGAAGGCCGTGGAGGGCTTGTAGGCCGCCACGGTGATCAGGTTCTTCTTGGCGCAGTCGATGGCGTAGACGTAGCCCACGCCGTCCGGCTTGCCGGGGCCGGAGGGCCCGAGCTTGGCCTCGGGTTTGGAGACCGCCTGCATGACCACGAGGCGGCCCGAGGCCTTGTCCTTGTAGGTGTAGTCGGCGTCGTAGGACCACTGCGTGCCCCCGGGCCCGTCCACGAACTTGGTCCAGGTTTCCGCAGACGCGGCGGTGGCGGCGAAGGCGGTCGCGGCGGCGAGCGCGATGACGCGGCGCATGGGTAGTTACTCCAACAGGCGTTTCAATCCCTTGGCCGACCCTAGCGGCCGCGGCGCGCGGCGACCAAGGGAAATCAGGCGGCGCGGCGCCTGGGCCGATGGAGCCAGGCCTCGGCCTCGCCGATGTAGTCTCGGGTCAGCGGCACGGCGTCGACCCGCTTGGCGAGCTGCAGCTGGAAGACCATGTGGCCGCGGTAGCGGAAGGCGAGCTCGCTGACCGCGAGGTAGAACTCCCACATCCGACAGAAGCGGTCGTCGTACATCCGCGCCGCGTCCGCGCGCCGCGCCTGGAACCGCTCGCGCCACGCCTTGAGGGTTTCGGCGTAGTGCAGCCGCAGGATCTCCACGTCCGTGACGATCAGGCCGGAGCGCTCGACGGCGGCCAGCACCTCCGAGAGCGCCGGGATGTAGCCGCCGGGGAAGATGTACTTGGCGATCCACGGCTGGGTGAAGGCCGGGCCCTCCGTGCGGCCGATGGAGTGGATCACCGCCACGCCGTCGTCGTTCAGCAGCCGCGCCACCTGGTCGAAATAGGCCTGGAAGTTGGGCCGGCCCACATGCTCGAACATCCCCACCGAGACGATGCGGTCGTAGGGGCCTTCCACGTCGCGGTAGTCGGTGAGCGAGAACTTCGCCCGGCCGGCGAGGCCCTGGGCCTCCGCCCGTTGGCTGGCGGTGGCGAACTGCTCGGTCGACAGCGTGACGCCCTCCGCGTCCGCCCCGGTCTCCTCGGCCAGCGTCAGGGCCAGACCGCCCCAGCCGCAGCCGATGTCGAGCACACGGTGGCCGGGCCGCAGGAGGAGCTTGGCGGCGAGGTGGCGCTTCTTGGCGAGCTGGGCCTCCTCCAGACTCGCATAGGGGTCCGGGAAATAAGCGCAGGAGTACTGCAGGTCGGGGTCGAGGAAGAGCCTGTAGAGCTCCACCGACAGGTCGTAGTGGTGGGCGACGTTGCGCCGGGCGGCGGCGCGCGCGTTGGCCTGCAGCCGGCGGTCCAGCCACCAGCGGGCAAGCGGACCGGCGCGCTTCAGCGGCCTGTGCCTGGCGTTGCGGCCGATCAGGTCCACGAAGTCCCAGATCCCGCCGCGCTCGAGGACGAGACCACCCTCCATGTAGGCCTCGCCGACGGCCAGCTGCGGATTGAGCGCGATCCGGGCGGCCCAGGCCCTGGAGGTGATCGCAACCGTCACCGGCGGACCGGTCCCATCGCCCAGTGCCAGGACCCCACCGCCCGGCAGCCGGACGGTCAGGTCGCCCTCACGGATCGTCTTGCGCAGGAAGGCTTGCAGAGCCATCGCCCGCACCCCTCGTGGTGTCCCTGGTGCAGCTGGAAACCCGCAATCCACGGCCAAGGTTCCGCGAACGCGGATCCGGATGCCCGGTTCCGCAGGGTTTTTCGGCCTTCCGCTTGACTCCGGAGGGCCACTTTCCTAACTCCCAGCCCGCGTTAGCACTCAAGGGCCGCGACTGCTAACAGCGCCCCTTCAGTGCCTGCGTGACCGCATTTGCAACCGTCTCGACGGAGATAAGAACATGGCGTTTCGTCCTTTGGGTGACCGGGTCCTCGTCCGGCGTGTCGAGGAAGAAGAGAAAACCCGGGGCGGGATCATCATCCCCGACACCGCCAAGGAGAAGCCGCAGGAAGGCGAAGTCATCGCCGTGGGCCCGGGCGCCCGCGACGAGTCCGGCAAGGTCCAGCCGCTGGACGTCAAGGCCGGCGACCGCATCCTGTTCGGCAAGTGGTCGGGCACCGAGGTCAAGCTCGAGGGCAAGGACCTGCTGATCATGAAGGAAAGCGACATCCTGGGCGTTCTGGAGCCCGAGAAGGCCGCCAAGGCCGCCTAAGCGCTCACATCCAGGCATCGTTAGAAAAAAGGGACAGCAACATGGCTGCCAAAGACGTCTATTTCTCCTCCGACGCGCGCGACCGCATGCTGCGCGGCGTCAACATCCTCGCCAACGCGGTGAAGGTGACCCTGGGCCCCAAGGGCCGCAACGTGGTCATCGAGAAGTCCTTCGGCGCCCCGCGCTCGACCAAGGACGGCGTGTCGGTCGCCAAGGAAATCGAACTGTCCGACAAGTTCGAGAACCTGGGCGCCCAGCTGATCCGCGAAGTGGCTTCCAAGACCAACGACAAGGCCGGTGACGGCACCACGACCGCCACGGTCCTGGCCCAGGCGATCGTCGTCGAAGGCCTGAAGTCGGTGGCCGCCGGCATGAACCCGATGGACCTGAAGCGCGGCGTCGACAAGGCGGTCGCCAAGGTCATCGAGGAGATCAAGTCGAACGCCAAGAAGGTGTCCGCCAACTCGGAAATCGCCCAGGTCGGCACCATCTCCGCCAACGGCGACCTGGAAGTGGGCGAGATGATCGCCCGCGCCATGGAGAAGGTCGGCAACGAGGGTGTCATCACCGTCGAGGAAGCCAAGACCGCCGAGACCGAACTCGACGTCGTCGAGGGCATGCAGTTCGACCGCGGCTACCTCTCGCCGTACTTCATCACGAACGCCGAGAAGATGGAGGCCGACCTCGAAGAGCCGCTGATCCTGCTCTTCGAAAAGAAGCTCTCCTCGCTGCAGCCCCTGCTGCCGGTCCTCGAGGCCGTGGTGCAGTCGGGCCGTCCGCTGCTGATCATCGCGGAAGACGTGGAAGGCGAAGCGCTGGCGACCCTCGTGGTCAACAAGCTGCGCGGCGGCCTGCGCGTTGCGGCGGTGAAGGCTCCGGGCTTCGGCGACCGCCGCAAGGCCATGCTGGAAGACATCGCCATCCTGACCGGCGGCCAGCTGATCTCCGAAGACCTCGGCATCAAGCTCGAGAACGTCTCGCTCGACATGCTCGGCCGCGCCAAGAAGGTCACCATCACCAAGGACGACACCACGATCGTCGACGGCTCGGGTGACAAGGCCGGCATCGAAGGCCGCGTGGCTCAGATCAAGAAGCAGATCGAGGACACCACCTCCGACTACGACAAGGAAAAGCTGCAAGAGCGTCTCGCCAAGCTGGCGGGCGGCGTTGCGGTGATCCGGGTCGGCGGCGCGACCGAAGTCGAGGTGAAGGAGAAGAAGGACCGCGTCGACGACGCCCTGAACGCCACCCGCGCTGCGGTGGAAGAAGGCATCGTCCCCGGCGGCGGCGTCGCGCTCCTGAAGGCCTCGAAGGTCCTCGACGGCTTCAAGGGCGACAACGACGACCAGGAAGCCGGCGTGGCCATCGTGCGCCGCGCCCTGCAGGCCCCGATCCGTCAGATCGCCGAGAACGCCGGCGTGGAAGGCTCGATCGTGGTCGGCAAGGTGCTCGAGAACGCCTCGCCCACCTTCGGCTTCAACGCCCAGACGGAAGAGTACGTCGACCTCGTGCAGGCCGGCGTGATCGACCCGGCCAAGGTCGTGCGCACCGCTCTGCAGGACGCCGCCTCGGTGGCCGGCCTGCTGATCACCACGGAAGCCGCGATCGTCGAGGCCCCCAAGAAGGGCGGCGCCGGCGCGGGCGGCATGCCGGGCGGCGGCATGGGCGGCATGGGCGACATGGACTTCTAGTCCACGCCTGCTGACTGAGATGGAGGGCGGGGCCGCGAGGCTCCGCCCTTTTTCTTTGCCCCTCGTCCGTCAGTTCACCCGCCGGCCCTTGGCGCGGACGAGGGCGACGGCGCCCGGGAAGACGATCGCGAACACCACCGCAAGCCCGAGGATCACGCCCAGCGGGCCGAGCGGCCGCAGCCACGGCATGGCGAGCAGCAGGAGGCCCGTGGGCGCGCCGATCAGGCCGGCCAGGGCGAGCCAGCCCTTCCAGTTCACGGGCGTCCCGCTGAACCGGCCGGCGGTGACCTCGTACCTGAACCAGATGTCCTTCTCGCCCATGCGCATCGGCCTCGGGCCTAGTCCCGCCGGGCGTCGCCCAGGACCATGTAGCCGATCCAGCTCGTCACCCCGGTGACGATGGCGGCGAGGATCCCGGCCACCAGGCCGTCCACGTGGAAGCCGGACAGCAGCCAGGCCACCAGCCCGATCATGGCGGCGTTCACTACCAGCAGGAACAGGCCCAGGGTCAGGAGGGTGATCGGAAGGGTCAGCACGAAGACCACCGGGCGAACGAAGGCGTTGACGATCCCCAGCAGCACGGCGGCGAGGATCAGCGTGCCGGTGTCGTCCACCCGCACCCCCGGCACGAACCTGGAGGCCAGCCACAGCCCGAGCGCCGCAAAGATGGCGCGGACGATGAATTTTGCGAGCATCAGACCCTCCCGTTGCACTCGCACTAGAGCCGCGTTTCGGCGCGGTCGCAACCAGGACCGGAAAGCGTAGCCGCCTATGCAACCGAGGTAGCGCCGTTCGGCGGAACCGTTGTACACGGACGCGCCGATTCGCCTCGGGGGAGGGGGTCCGGCAGGGGCCACAAGTACAAAGCAAGGGGGGACTGCGCGTGGGCAAACCGCAGTGGAGGGCGCTCAACGAGCGGCTGGATATCGTGGCGCGCACGTCGTTCGAGGTGCTCGCTGTCCGCATCGCCGCGGGGCTGGCCGCGACCCTGCTGTCGATCGAGCCGTTCGGCCTCGCCTGGAGTCTCGGCTGGCTCGCCTGCTTCGCCCTGACCGAGGCGGGCGCCCGCTTCGCCTCGCGCAAGGCCGCCCGGGGCGGCGCCCTGCCGCCCTCGGCCCGCCTCGGCTATGTGATCTGGATGGCGCTGGCGGGCCTGGTGTGGTGCGCGCTGGCGGTCCGCGGCTGGGTGTCCGGCGAGGAATCCCTGCGCCTGGCGGCCGTGGCGATCCTGGTCACCGTGCTCGTCCACGCCCAAGGATTCTCGTCCCACACGCCCGCCGCCCTGGTGGTCATGGGCGTGCCCGCCGCCCTTCTCTGGATGCTGCTGCCCACCGTCTTCGGCGGCTACGATCTCGGCGACCTGATGATCGTCGGCTTCGGCTTCGCCATGGCTCTGGCCTACGTCGCCGCCGCCGCGCGCGCCACCGCCCAGAACGCCGCCGCCCTGGCCGACGCCGAGCGCCGGGCGAACGAGGCCAACGAGGCCAAGTCCGCCTTCCTCAGCATGGTCACGCACGAGCTGCGGACGCCGATGAACGGCGTCCTCGGCATGGCCCGCGCCCTGCAGCACACCGACCTCAGCTCCCGCCAGCGCGACTACCTGGAAACCATCGTCCGCTCCGGCGACAGCCTGCTCTCCATCCTCAACGACGTGCTCGACCACTCCAAGATCGAGGCCGGCCGGCTGGACCTGGAGGTGGCGCCCTTCAACCTGCGCGCGGTCAGCGAACAGTCGGTCCAGCTCTGGACGGAGGCCGCCGCCGCCAAGGACCTGGAGCTCGCCTGCGAGATCGACCCGCAGGTGCCGCACCATGTCCAGGGCGACGAGACCCGGGTGCGCCAGATCATCCTGAACCTGCTCTCCAACGCCCTGAAGTTCACGGAAGAGGGCCGGGTCAGCCTGACGGTGCGTTCGGCGCCGCATGCCGACGGTGAGGGCGCGATCGAGATCCTGGTCAGCGACACCGGCCCGGGCATGACCGCCGAGCAGGTGGCGCGCCTGTTCCGCCCCTACAGCCAGGCGGAGGCCTCCACCGCCCGAAAGTACGGCGGCACGGGCCTCGGGCTCTCCATCTGCCGCAAGCTGACCTCGATGATGGGCGGCGACATCGGCGTCGAGAGCGAGCCCGGCAAGGGCTCCACCTTCCGCGTCTGGCTGCCGCTGCCGGCCGCGGAAAGCCGCCCCGTGGACACCAGCGAGGCCCCCGCCGCCGAGCTCCCGCCGCTGCGCATCCTCGTGACTGACGACAACCCGATCAACCTGGCGGTGGCGCGCGCCCTGCTCGAATCCGCCGGCGCCGCCGTGGAGGTGGCCGTGCACGGCGCCGAGGCCCTGGAGCGCCTGCAGGTCGAGCTCTTCGACATTGTCCTGATGGATGTGCGCATGCCGGTGATGGACGGGATCGAAGCCGTGCGCCGCATCCGCGAGGGCGGGGCCGGTCCCGCCGGGATTCCGGTGATCGCGCTCACCGCCGACGCCTCGCCCGGCGAGGAGGAGCGGCTCAGGGGCCTCGGCTTCGACGCCCTGCAGGGCAAGCCGATCCAGCCCGCCCAGCTGTTCGCCGCCATCGAGCGGACCCTGGAGGCCCGGCGGGTCGCCTAGGCCTGCACGGACTCCAGCACGGGGATCGTCTGCGAGAGCCGGCCGCCGATGCGGATCGGCTCGATGCGGCGGGCGAGGCCCGTGCGGTCGTCGGTCTCCACATAGACCCCGCACACCGTGGCCGGCCCTTCCGCGGGCTTGTAGCGGCCGCCCGAGATCCGTGTCGTGAACCGCCGCAGCGGCTCCTCCTTCTGGTTGCCGATCACGCTGTCGTAGTCGGCGCAGGCCCCGGCGTCGGTCTGGTAGGCCGTGCCGCCGGGCAGGAGCTGGGCGTCGGCGGTCGGCACGTGGCTGTGGGTGCCCACCACCAGGCTCGCGCGGCCGTCGCAGAAGTGGCCCATCGCCATCTTCTCGGACGTCGCCTCCGCGTGGATGTCCACCACCACGGCGTCGGCCGCCATGCCGAGCGGGCAGGCCTCCAGCTCGGCGTCCACCGCAGCGAACGGGTCGTCGAGGGCGTCCATGAACACACGGCCCAGCAGGTTGACGACCAGGATCCGCTTGCCCGAATGCGTCTCGAAGAGCTGCGCGCCGCGGCCGGGCGCGTCGGCGAGCTTGGGATAGTTCAGCGGCCGGATCAGGCGGGGCTCGCGGACGATGTAGGTGAGCGCCTCCTTCTGGTCCCAGGAGTGGTTGCCGAGCGTCAGCGCGTCGGCGCCCGCGTCGAACAGCTCCCGGGCGGTGGACTCGGTGATGCCGAAGCCCGCCGCGGCGTTCTCGCCGTTGACGATCACGAACTCGAGGTCAAGGCGGCGGCGGAGGCCGGGAAGGTGCTCGGCGAGACCCTCGCGGCCCGAGCGGCCCACCACGTCTCCAAAGAAGGCGAATTTCATGCAGCGTCCTTAGCCGACCTCGATGTAGTCCGTCTCGGTCAGGATCGCATCGAGCCGCTCGTCGTGGGGTTCGGCGGGCAGTTCCTCCACTTCCTGGCCCGAATAGGCGAGGCCAAGCACGAAAACGGACTGGACCGCCCGAAGGTTCGCCAGCGTCCGGTCGTAGTGCCCGGCCCCCTGCCCGAGCCGCTGTCCCCGCCGGTCGAAGGCAAGCAGCGGCGCGATGACCAGGTCCGGCAGGACCGCGGCCGCCCCCGGCGGCGGAGCCGGGATGCCGAAGGCGTCGGGCTCCAGCGCCTGGTCCGGATCCCACACCCGGAAGGCCAGCGGCGCGTCGCGGCGCTCGGCGACCGGCAGGGCCGCGGCGGCGCCGGTCTCGCACAGGCGGCGCATCAGCGGTCGCGGGTCCATCTCGGAGCCGGTCGGCTGATAGCCTGAGAAGGTGCGGAAGGCGGGCAGCCGGTCGAGCGGCAGGCGCTCGGCGGCGCGGGCGGCCGCGTCCGGCGCCTCGGCGGCCAGCTTGCGGCGGACCTGGCGCAGCAGGACCCGGAGCGTCGTCTTGTCGAGGGTCTTCACCCCCTGCTCATAGCAGGAAGTCGGTGGCGGCGCCGCGAGAGCCGTGAAGGACTGTTTCATTCCCTCGACCTGGATAGACCAGGTGGGCGCCGTGTGCCCAAGACCACGGTCCGGGGCAGGGACAGCTCCCTATGAGTGAATTAAGGTCGCTGGAATATGTCGCCTTCGACGCGAGCCGCAGCAGACCCGCCGGCTCCTAAGGTAGTGCGCCCGGCCCCCTTCCTCAAGCGAGGCCTCAGGCGGCGACGTCGTCGACGGCCAGTTTCTCGATCCGCTTGGCGGCGTTCTCCAGCGCCGCCACCGCCCGTGTCTCCATGCGGGCGCGATCCGACTGCAGACGGGCGAGCTCGGCCTGCAGGCTGTTCAGGCGGTTGCGGGCGTCGGCGAGCTCGTCGGCCAGCAGCAGGGCGCCCATCAGGAACAGGCGGGTGTCGCCGAGCTGGCCCATGTCGGCGCTCACGTGGCGGACCTGGCGGTCGAAGAGCTTGGCCAGCTCCATGAGGTGCTGCTCCTGGCCGTCCTCGCAGCCGACGGCGTAGGGCCGGCCGTTCACCTCGATCTGGATCTGGGCCATGGCTTCAGTGCTCCTGGGCGGCGCCATTCAGGGCGGCGCGGATCTCGAGGATGGCGCGCCCCAGCGCGGCGGAGGCCTCGGCGCCGGCCGCCTCCAGCTCCTTCTCCCGGGCCCGGGCCTGGTCGAGTTCGGCGGCGAGCCTCGCCCGGTCCTGGTCGAAGAGACCGCCGGTGTCGGCGTCCTTCAGACGCTCGGCCAGGCGCTGCTCCAGCATGGCGACCGCCCGCTCCAGGCGCTTGGCCGCAAGTTCGAGCGCGCTTTCGCCCGCGTTCATGCCGTCCTCCCGAAAAGGTATGGCGGCCTAATCTATAGACCCGTGCGGGGTTCCTTGTGAATCCACGGGTTTATGCCGGGAAGCTCGCACGGGCCGTTTTCTTCCGGGTTCCTGACTGCGCGCGCCTGCGGCCCCGCTCGCCTTGACCCTCGCGCCTGCGCATGCCACCCCCCGCGCCATTCCCTCCGCCCCCAGGATTTCCGGATCTCGATGCCTGCGCCCCTGAAGATCATGGCCGACGCCATCCGCGTGCTCTCGATGGACGCCGTCGAGCAGGCCAACTCCGGCCACCCCGGCATGCCCATGGGCATGGCCGACGTGGCTACGGTGCTCTGGACCAGGTTCCTCAAGTACGACGCCGCCCGTCCCGACTGGGCGGACCGCGACCGGTTCGTGCTGTCGGCCGGCCACGGCTCGATGCTGCTCTATTCGCTCCTGCACCTGACGGGCGTGAAGGCGGTCACCCTCGACCAGATCAGGAACTTCCGGCAGCTCGGCTCCAACACAGCGGGGCACCCTGAGTGGGGCCACACGCCCGGCGTCGAGACCACGACCGGGCCGCTGGGCCAGGGGCTGGCCACCGCCGTGGGCATGGCCATGGCCGAGCGCAAGCTCGCCGCCCGCTTCGGCGACGACCTCGTCGACCACCGCACCTGGGTGCTGGCCGGCGACGGCTGCCTGATGGAGGGCGTCAGCCACGAGGCGATCAGCCTGGCCGGCCGGCTGAAGCTCGCCAAGCTGACGGTCCTCTGGGACGACAACGACATCACCATCGACGGCCACGTGGGCCTGTCCGACGCCACCGACCAGCTCGCCCGCTTCAAGGCCGCCGGCTGGGCGGTGAAGCGGATCGACGGCCACGACGAGGGCCAGATCCGCCGGGCGCTCGCCTGGGCGACCAAGCAGGACCGGCCGAGCCTGATCGCCTGCAAGACCATCATCGGCAAGGGCTCGCCCACCTTCGCCGGCACTCACGACGTGCACGGCAAGGCGCTGGGCAAGGACGAGGTGGTCAAGACCCGCGAGAACCTCGGCTGGCCGCACGAGCCCTTCGTGGTGCCCGACGAGGTCTACCGCCCCTGGCGCGCCGCCGGCCGCCGCGGCCGCAAGCTGCTGAAGGCCTGGGAGCAGCGCCTCGCCGCCTCGCCGCAGCGGGCGGAGTTCGAGCGCGCCATCGCCGGCGACCTGCCGGCCCACGCCTTCGAGCGCCTCGACGCTCTGATGGCCGAAGCCGCGACCTCGAAGCCTGCCGCCGCCACGCGCCAGCACTCCGGCGCGGTGCTGGAGACGATCTTCGGCGAGATTCCCGAGTTGGTCGGCGGCTCGGCCGACCTCACCGGCTCCAACAACACCTTCGTCAAGAACACCCCGATCTTCGATGCGCCGGACTACGCCGGCCGCTACGTGAACTACGGCGTGCGCGAGTTCGGCATGGCCGCGGCCATGAACGGCCTGGCCCTGCACGGCGGGGTGATCCCCTACGGCGGGACGTTCCTCGTCTTCACCGACTACAGCCGGCCGGCGATCCGCCTGGCCGCCCTGATGGGGGTGCGGGTGATCCACGTGGGCACGCACGATTCCATCGGCCTCGGCGAGGACGGCCCGACACACCAGCCGGTGGAGCACCTGGCCGCCCTGCGCGCCATGCCCAACCTCAACGTCTTCCGCCCGGCCGACCTGATCGAGACCGCCGAGTGCTGGAAGCTGGCGCTCGACGCGAAGCGCACGCCCACGGTGATGGCGCTGTCCCGCCAGAAGACCGCCGCGGTGCGCGGGCAGGCCGGCGAGAACCTCTCTGCCCGCGGCGCCTACCAGCTCGCCGCCGCCGGCCACCCGGCCCAGGTGACCATCTTCGCTTCCGGCACCGAGGTGCCCGTGGCGCTGGCGGCCCGCGACCTCCTGGAGGCCGACGGCGTCGGCGCCCGGGTGGTCTCCGTGCCCTGCTTCGAGCTCTTCGAGGCCCAGCCGCGCGACTACCAGGACGCCCTGATCGGCGAGACGCCGGTGCGCGTGGCCGTCGAGGCGGGCGTGCGCATGGGCTGGGACCGCTTCATCGGCTCGGACGGCGTCTTCGTCGGCATGACCGGCTTCGGCGCCAGCGCCCCCGACAAGGCGCTCTACAAGCACTTCGGCATCACTGCCGAGGCCGTGGCCGAAGCCGCCAAGGCGAAGCTCGACTGATGCGCCTGGGCACGCCGCTCTCGCCCACCGCGGTCAGGGTGATGCTGCTGGGCTCGGGCGAGCTCGGCAAGGAGGTCGCCATCGAGCTGCAGCGGCTGGGCTGCGAGGTGATTGCGGTCGACCGCTATCCGGACGCGCCGGCCCAGCAGGTGGCGCACCGGTCGCATGTCATCGCCATGACAGACGGAGCCGCGCTGCGGGCCCTGGTCGAGCAGGAGCGGCCGCACCTGATCGTGCCGGAGATTGAGGCCATCGCCACCGACGAGTTGGTGAAGATCGAGGCCGAGGGGCTGGCGACCGTCATCCCCACCGCCCGCGCCGCCCAGCTGACGATGAACCGCGAAGGCATCCGCCGGCTGGCCGCCGAGGAGCTCGGCCTGCCCACCAGCGCCTACGCCTTCGCCTCCACGGAGGCGGAACTCGCCCAGGCGGCGGCCGAGGTGACCGGCTTTCCCTGCTTCGTGAAGCCGGTGATGAGCTCGTCGGGCAAGGGCCAGTCCTATGTGGAAGGTCCCGAGCAGATCGCCGAAGCCTGGCGCTACGCCCTCGAGGGCGGCCGCGTGGAGCAGCCCCGGGTCATCGTCGAGAGCCGCGTGGACTTCGACTTCGAGATCACCCAGCTCACCGTGCGCAGCCTGGTCCACGGCGAGGTGGTCACCAGCTTCTGCGACCCCATCGGCCACCGGCAGGTGAAGGGCGACTACGTCGAGAGCTGGCAGCCGCAGGGCATGAGCCCGCCGGCGCTGAAGAAGGCGCGGGAGATCAGCCGCGCGGTCACCGAGGCCCTGGGCGGCCTGGGGATCTTCGGCGTCGAACTGTTCGTGAAGGGCAATGAGGTGTGGTTCAGCGAGGTCAGCCCGCGCCCGCACGACACCGGCCTCGTCACCCTGGTCAGCCAGCAGATGAGCGAGTTCAAGCTGCACGCCCGCGCCATCCTCGGCCTGCCGGTGGACACGCGCCTGAAGGAGCCGGGCGCCAGCGCGGTGATCTACGGCGGCATGGAGGCCACGGGCATCGCCTTCGAGGGCGTCGCCGACGCCCTTTCCGTGCCGGGCGCCGACCTGCGCCTGTTCGGCAAGCCGGAGAGCTTCGAGCGCCGGCGGATGGGCGTCGCCGTGGCCCGCGGCGGGAACGTCGAGGAGGCTCGCGAACGGGCCCGGCAGGCCGCCGGCAAGGTCAAGCCGGTCCGCGGCTGATTTTCCGGGGCACGATCCGCGGTTTCATGGATTGAGCCCCTGTTCGCGGGATGACAGCGGTGTCGGTCACAAAGCGGCGCCAGAGTTGACCCCGCCAGGGGTTGACTTGGCTGTCGGCGACCGAAAGAACGCCCCGCAATCACGCCCTTAGGCCGCCAAGGAGGTCCTCCCCATGCCCGTTCGCGTCGCCATCAACGGTTTCGGTCGCATCGGCCGCCTGGTCCTGCGGTCGATCGTCGAACATGGGCGGACGGACATCGAGGTCGTGGCCATCAACGACCTGGGCCCGGTGGAGACCAACGCCCACCTGCTGCGCTACGACAGCGTCCACGGCCGCTTCCCGCAATCCGTGACGGTGGACGGCGACACGATCGACGTCGGCCGGGGCAAGATCAAGGTCACCGCGATCCGCAATCCGGCCGAGCTGCCGCACAAGGACCTGGGCGTGGACATCGCGCTCGAGTGCACCGGCCTGTTCACCGCCCGCGACAAGGCCGCCGCCCACCTGGAGGCCGGCGCCAAGCGGGTGATCATCTCGGCCCCCGGCGACGGCGTCGACAAGACCATCGTCTACGGCGTGAACCACGACACCCTGTCCGCCGACGACACCATCATCTCCAACGCCTCGTGCACCACCAACTGCCTGGCGCCGGTGGCCAAGGTGCTGCAGGACCTCTGCGGGATCGAGCGTGGCTACATGACCACGATCCACTCCTACACGGGCGACCAGCCGACGCTGGACACCATGCACAAGGACCTCTACCGCGCCCGCGCCGCGGCCATGTCCATGATCCCCACCTCCACCGGCGCGGCCAAGGCGCTGGGCCTGGTGATCCCGGCGCTGACCGGCAAGCTGGACGGCTCCTCGATCCGCGTGCCGACCCCGAACGTCTCGGTCGTCGACCTGAAGTTCGTGCCGGGCCGCTCGGTGACCAAGGACGAGATCAACGCCGCCCTCGAGGCCGCCGCGAACGGCCCGCTGAAGGGCGTCCTGGCGGTGACTCACGAGCCGCTGGTCTCCATGGACTTCAACCACAACCCCGCCTCGTCCACCGTCGCCCTGCCGCAGACCCAGGTGATCGAGGGCCAGCTCGCCCGCGTGCTCTCCTGGTACGACAACGAGTGGGGCTTCTCGACCCGGATGAGCGACACCGCCGTCCACATGGCGAAGTACCTCTAAGACCGCGACGATGGCCTTCCGCACCCTCGACGACGCCGAACTCCAGGGCCGGCGCGCACTGGTCCGCGTCGACTTCAACGTCCCGATGGCGGACGGCCGTGTGACCGACGACACCCGGCTGCGCGCGGCCCTGCCGACCATCGAGAAGCTGCGCAAGGGCGGCGCGAAGGTCGTCCTGCTGGCCCACTTTGACCGGCCGAAGGGCAAGCGCGTGCCGGAGATGAGCCTGAAGCCGGTGGTCGAGCCGCTCTCGAAGCTGCTCGGCGCGCCGGTGGCCTTCGCCGACGACTGCTCCGGCGAGGCGGCCAAGGCCGCCGTGGACGCCCTCCCGGCCGGCGGCGTGCTGCTGCTGGAGAACGTCCGCTACGAGGCGGGCGAGGAGAAGAACGAACCGGAATTCGCCAAGGCCCTGGCCGCCAACGGCGACCTCTACGTCAACGACGCCTTCTCGGCCGCCCACCGGGCGCACGCCTCCACCGAGGGCCTGGCGCGGCTCATGCCGGCCTATGCGGGCGAGCAGATGCGGCGGGAGCTGGAAGCCCTCGACATGGCCCTGGGCAAGCCCGAGCGGCCGGTGATGGGCATCGTCGGCGGCGCCAAGGTCTCCACCAAGCTCGACCTCCTGAACAACCTGGTGGGCCGGCTGCAGTACCTCGCCATCGGCGGCGGCATGGCCAACACCTTCCAGTACGCCCAGGGCTACGACGTCGGCGGCTCGCTCTGCGAAAAGGACATGGCCGACACCGCCCGCGAGATCCTGAAAAAGGCCGAAGCCGCCGGTTGCCGGATCATCCTGCCGGTCGACGTGGTCGTGGCCGAGGACCTGAAGCCCGGCGCGGCGAGCGAGGTGGTGAAGCTCTCGAAGGACACGCCGCTCGGCGAGGCCCGCAAGATCTTCGACGCCGGTCCCGAGACCGTGGCCGAGATCCTCGGTGCCATGCGCCAGTCGAAGACCCTGATCTGGAACGGCCCGCTCGGCGTCTTCGAAGTGCAACCCTTTGACAAGGCGACCGTTCAAGCTGCGCAGGAGGCCGCACGGCTCGCCAGGTCCGGCGAGCTCGTGGCGGTGGCGGGCGGGGGTGATACGGTCGCCGCCCTCAACGCGGCCGGCGTCGTGGACGACTTCACCTTCGTCTCAACGGCGGGCGGTGCGTTCTTGGAATGGATGGAAGGCAAGGAGCTGCCCGGAGTGGCGGCCCTGTCTCAATAACGAGTGGGGAAGTGATGAATCTCGCGGCTCTGAACGAAATCGCCGAGAAGATGGTGACGCCCGGCAAGGGCATCCTGGCGGCGGACGAAAGCACCGGCACGATCCAGAAGCGCTTCGACGCCATCGGCGTCGAGAACACCGAACAGAACCGCCGCGACTACCGCGAGCTGCTGTTCCGCGCGACCGAGACCATGCGCGACCACATCTCGGGCGTGATCCTGTTCGAGGAGACCCTCTACCAGAACGCCGCCGACGGCACGCCGCTGGTGGACCTGATCACCCAGGCCGGCTCCGTGCCGGGCATCAAGGTGGACAAGGGCGCCAAGCCCCTCCCCGGCTTCCCGGGCGAGACGATCACCGAGGGCCTCGACGGCCTCGGCGACCGGCTGAAGAAGGACTATGAGCGCGGCGCCCGCTTCGCCAAGTGGCGCGCGGTGATCGACATCGCCGACGGCATCCCCACCTGGGGCGCGGTGAAGGCCAACGCCCACGCCCTGGCGCGCTACGCGGCCATCTGCCAGGCGAGCCAGATCGTGCCGATCGTCGAGCCCGAGATCCTGATGGACGGCGCCCACGACATCGACCGCTGCGACGAGGTCACCCGGTGGGTGCTCTCCACCGTGTTCCAAGAGCTGTTCGAACAGCGCGTGGCCCTGGAAGGCATGGTGCTGAAGCCGAACATGGTCGTCTGCGGCAAGAAGTGCACGAAGCGCGCGTCGGTGGACGAGGTGGCGCATCGCACCATCGCGGCGCTGAAGGCGACCGTGCCGTCGGCGGTGCCGGGCATCGCCTACCTGTCGGGCGGCCAGAGCGACGAGGAGGCCACGGCCCACCTCGACGCGATGAACAAGATCGGCGGCTTCCCCTGGAAGATGACCTTCTCCTACGGCCGGGCCCTGCAGGCGGCGCCGCAGAAGGCCTGGTCCGGGAAGTCCGAGAACATCGCCGCTGCCCAGCGCGCCTTCGCCCACCGGGCCAGGATGAACGGCCTGGCCAGCGTCGGCCAATGGGAAGGCGCCCTCGAGAAGGCGGCCTGAGGCCCTTTCCTCTCCCCGCCCCGGCGGGGAGAGATCCTCATTTGAGGAACTTCCGCGACGGCGCGCCGGTTGCCCGTCCATGGGGAAACACGCCGTCGTCCTGGGGCTGGCCTTCCTGGGCCTCGCCGCGTTTGCGGTGTTCGCCGGCTGGGCGTTCTTCGCCGCCTCGGAGATCGGCGGCGGCTGGGCGAGCCTGGGCCCCATCTGGCCCTATGTGGTCGGCGGCGTCCTCGTGGTCGCCGCCCTGGCCGGCTTCCTGATGTGGCTCGCCTTCTATTCCGCCAACCACGGCTACGACGACCGGGTCGATCGCGACCGCTGGTAAACGGCTCAGTGCATCGTCGCGCGACTGGCCGCGGGGTCGACCCGGCGGGCGCGGATGGCGTAGGCGCCGGCCGCGCCGATCGAGGCCACGGTGGACGCCACCTGGCCGCCCAGCCGCCGCGGCCCGAAGGCCATCCAGACGGTGTTGAGCGCCTGGGCCATCGCCCACAGGGTCAGGGCCTGGGTCCTTGCAGGTCCCCGCGGCGCGCTCCAGATGCGCAGGCCCGACAGGGTGAGCGCCAGGAACAGCGGCGGCCAGAGCACGCCGAACAGGGTGCGCCGGGGCGTGGCCGCCGCCGGCTCCGGCGGGTTGGGATCCTCGTAGTCGGAATAGGCTTCCGGATAGTCCTCGGGCGGCGAGAAGGCCTTGGCGAGCACGGCGGAGACCGCCACGGCCCCGGCGGTGAGCGCCAGGCCCGTCAGCACGTCCTGCGCAAGCGGCCGCCCCCTCGCGGGCGCGTGGGCGTTCTCAAGCATGGCGGGCCTCCCTGACGTCTCGCGACCTAATCCACGGGCGCCGGCTCGGTTCCGGCTCAGCTGTCCGGGAGCTCGCCCATGGCGCTCTGCAGGTAGTTCTGCTCACCCAGGCTCTTCAAGAGGCCAAGCTGGGTCTCGAGGAAATCGATGTGCTCCTCGGTGTCGACGAGGATTTCGGTGAGGATCTCGCGGCTCACATAGTCCTGCGCCAGTTCGCACTGCTTCACGCCGTCGACGAGCACCGAGCGCCCGCCCACCTCGACCTCCAGGTCCGAGGCCAGGCATTCGCCCACCGTCTCGCCGATCTTCAGCTTGTGCAGGTCCTGCAGGTTGGGCAGGCCGTCCAGGAACAGGATGCGCTTGATCAGCAGGTCGGCGTGTTTCATCTCGCCGATCGACTCGTCGTAGGTGATCTTGCCGAGGCGCTTGAGACCCCAGTTCTCGTACATCCGCGCGTGCAGGAAGTACTGGTTGACCGCGGTCAGCTCGTTGGTGAGCACCTGGTTGAGCAGCCGGATGATCGCCTTGTCGCCCTGCACGGGAAGCCTCCGCTGAAATCGTGAACGGCGCGGACCCTCGTACCCGCCCCTCGCGGAGTCAAAGCCAAAGTTTGCGACTGAGTTGCGCTCGCCGAAAGGCCACCAGGCCCCGGCTATTCGGCCGCGTAGCGGAGCATCTCGCGCTCGCTCTCGAGCATTTCGCGCATGTCGCAGACGCAGCGGGCGCACTGGGGACGGCTGTCGCAGGCCTTGAAGATCTCCGCGGGCCGCGACGCGCCGGCGGCGATCGCCGCGCGGACCTCGCGCTCACGGATGCCGTTGCAGTTGCAGACGTACATGGACCGCCCGTTCCTCGACTGGTGACTAAGACTTAACCCGAATGAGAACGCGTTTGCAAGTCATTCGCAATTACGTAGAGGCCCGGATGCGGCGTCCTGTCGCAAGGCTTGTTTCGGCGTCTCGTGCGTTGTGGCAGCGGGAGACTCGTGGCCGGTCCGCCGGTGCGACGTTCGAGGCCAGGCATGGAATTCGACGCACTGCTTCTTTCGAGGCTGCAGTTCGCCTTCACCATTGCGTTCCACATCATCTTCCCGAGCTTCACGATCGGGCTGGCGAGCTATCTCGCGGTGCTGGAAGGCCTCTGGCTGACCACGAAGAACGAGGCTTTCAAGACCCTCTACCTCTTCTGGATCAAGATCTTCGCCCTCTCCTTCGGCATGGGCGTCGTCTCCGGCGTGGTGATGAGCTACCAGCTCGGCACCAACTGGAGCGTCTTCTCGGCCGTGGCCTCGCCGGTGATCGGGCCGCTGCTGGCCTTCGAGGTGCTGACCGCCTTCTTCCTCGAGGCGAGCTTCCTGGGCGTCATGCTGTTCGGCTGGAAGAAGGTGGGCCCGGGCCTGCACTTCGCGGCCACCAGCCTGGTCGCCATCGGCACCATCATCTCGGCCTTCTGGATCATCTCGGCCAACAGCTGGATGCAGTTTCCGCAGGGCTTCGAGCGCCTCACCGACGGCACGCTTCGGGCCACCGACTATTGGCAGGTGGTGTTCACCGACACCTTCCCCGAGCGGCTGGCGCACATGCTGCTGGCCGCCTTCCTGACCACCGCCCTGGTGGTCGGCGGCGCCTCGGCCTGGCGGCTCCTGAAGAACCGCGAGGACCAGGAGTCCTGCATCGCGCTCAAGATGGCCATCGGCATGTTCGCCATCGTCGCCCCGCTGCAGCTCCTGGTGGGCGACCTGTCGGGCAAGGAGGTCCTGGAGGTGCAGCCCGCCAAGCTGGCCGCCATCGAGGCCTTCTGGGAGACCCGCACCGAACAGCCCTTCCACATCGCCGCCTGGCCCGACCGGGCGGCTGAGAAGAACCATTGGGAGATCTCCATCCCCAAGATCGGCAGCTGGATCACGGCCGGCCGCTCCGACGCCGAGATCAAGGGGCTCAAGTCCTTCGCGCCGGAGGACCGCCCGCCGGTCGCTATCGTCTTCTGGGCCTTCCGGGTGATGGTGGGCCTGGGCATCGCCATGATCCTCCTCGGGCTTTGGGGCGTCTGGCTGATCTGGCGCGGCGGGGGTCCCGAGAAGCACCCGCTGTTCCTGAAGGCCGCCGTCGCCATGTCGCCCACGGGCTTCGTCGCCGTGATCGCCGGCTGGATCGTCGCCGAAGTGGGCCGCCAGCCCTGGGTGGTGACGGGCGTGCTCAGGACGCGTGACGCCGTCTCCCCTGTGGGCGCGGGCGAGGTCTCGGCCTCTCTCCTGGCGTTCATGGTGGTCTACGCCATCGTCTTCACCGTCGGCGCGCTCTACATCCTGCGGCTGATCGCCGAGGGTCCGAGGCCGACCCCCGCCCAGGACACCGAGCCGCCGCTGAAGCCCCGCCCGCCCGGCTACGCCCTGGGCGCCGCCCCCGATGCGCCGGATGAGGAGGTCCGCCGATGAACCTCGACCTGCCGCTGATCTGGGCGGCCGTCATCGCCGTCGGCGTCCTGATGTACGTCCTGCTGGACGGCTTCGACCTCGGCGTCGGCATCCTCTTCCCGTTCGCCGGCTCGCCCACGGACCGTGACGTGATGATGGACTCCGTCGCCCCCGTCTGGGACGGCAACGAGACCTGGCTGGTGCTGGGCGGCGGCGGCCTCTTCGCCGCCTTCCCCTACGCCTACGCGGCCCTGATGCCGGCGCTCTACATCCCGATCCTCCTGATGCTGATGGCCCTGATCCTGCGCGGCGTCGCGTTCGAGTTCCGCCTGCGCGGGCGCCGGCGCGGCAAGAAGTTCTGGACCGTGGCCTTCGCGGTGGGCTCGATCACCGCGACCGTCGCCCAGGGCTTCGTCCTCGGCGGGTTCATCCAGGGCGTCACGCTGGACGAGGCCGGGCGGTTCGCCGGCGGCCGGTTCGACTGGCTGACGCCCTACACGATCCTCGTGGCCGTCGGCCTGGTCGCCGGCTACGCCCTGCTGGGCGCCACCTGGCTGATCTGGAAGACCGAGAACGAGCTGCACGGACGCGCCCGCCTTTGGGCCTGGGCGTCCGGCGCCATGACCGCAGCCATGCTGGCCGCCGTCAGCATCGCCACCCTCTTCGTCCACCCGCGCGTCGCCAGCCGCTGGGGCTTCGATGGCGGGGCCTTCGACCCCGACCGCCTCTTGGCGCTCTTCCCGATTCCGGTGGTCGGGCTCGCCGGTCTGGCGCTCCTCGTCGTGGGCCTCCTGCGGCGCTCGCACGGCTGGCCCTTCCTCGGCGCCTTCCTGGTTTTCCTGTCGGGTTACCTCGGCCTGGCGGTCGGCTTCTTCCCCAACATCGTGCCCTACGACATGACTTTCCGAGACGCCGCCTCGCCCGACAACGCGCTCGGCTTCATGCTGGTGGGCGTGCTGATCCTGCTACCGGCCATCCTCGGCTACACGGCCTGGGTCTACTGGGTGTTCCGCGGCAAGGTCTCGGCCGATGCCGGCTATCATTGAGCCGCCGCCCGAGCCCGGCGCGCCCCTGCCGCCGCTCTGGAAGCGGCTCGCCTGGTTCTTCGGCCTGGCGGTCGCCGCGTCGCTCGCCACCGTCCTGGTCGCCTACGGCTTGAGGGCGCTGCTGAAATAGGCTTCTAGGCGCGCATGACCCCGCCGCTCTGCCGCCTCTACCTGATCACGCCGCCCAGGCTCGACGACCTGGCGGCCTTCGGACACGTCCTGGCGCACGCCCTGGACGCGGACGACGTGGCGGCCCTGCAGATCCGGCTGAAGGACCAGCCCGACGAGGTCGTGGCCGCGGCCGTGGACGTCCTCATGCCGATCGCGCATGCCCGCGGCGTGGCGGTGATCCTCAACGACCGCCCGGACCTGACGGCGAAGCTCGGCTGCGACGGCGTGCACGTGGGCCAGGACGACGCCCCTTACGCCGAGGCCCGCCGGATCGTCGGCAGGGACCGCATGGTCGGCGTGACCTGCCACGACAGCCGCCACCTGGCTATGGAGGCCGCGGAGGCCGGCGCCGACTATGTCGCCTTCGGCGCCTTCTTCCCGACCACCACCAAGGAGGCCATCGGCCATCCCGACCCGGAGATCCTGACCATCTGGCAGGAGACCATGGAAACCCCCTGCGTCGCCATCGGCGGGATCAAGGTGGAGAACGCCCGTGGCCTCGCCGCGGCCGGAGCCGACTTCCTGGCCGTCTCGGCCGGGGTCTGGTCCCACGGCGACGGCCCCGCCGCGGCGGTGAAGGCCCTCAACGCCGAGATCGCCGCAGGCCTCGCCGCGCGCGGCTAGTCCGGCGCGCCCGTGAAGGTCGGCACGCCGGGCGGCGGGCGCACATAGGGGTGCCGGTGCTCGGTCCAGACCATCCGCTGGGGCGCAGGCAGGCTGGTGTCGGCGAAACAGCCGCCGGCCACGCCGATCACGTCGTCCTCCTCTTCCGGGACCCACCAGACGCTCGACCCGCACCGCGGGCAGAAGTGGAAGGTGGTCGAGCCGTCCGGCGGATGGAAGGTCGCCGCCGTCCCGGACTGCGCCGTCATCTGGCGGGGCCGGTAGTAGACGGTGACCCCGAAGAAGGCCCCGGTGCGGCGCTGGCAGCGGGTGCAGCAACAGCTCGAGACCATCAGCGGCTCGCCCGCGAGCGTCGCCCTCAGGTCCCCGCAGGCGCAGGTCGCCTCGCGTGTCACGACTTCGTTCATGAGGGGACGATAGCGACGCGCCTTGCCTTGGGCGACCCTCGCCACTAGGTTCCGCGCCCTCTATCGCCTCCGAGATCTTTCACACCGTGATTTCCCAATCGGCCCTTCTGAAGGTCATGAGCGACGCCGCGCGCAAGGCGGCCCGCGGCCTCAACCGCGACTTCGGCGAGCTCGCCGAGCTCCAGGTGGCCAAGAAGGCGCCCGCCGACTTCGTCTCCGCCGCCGACCTGAAGGCCGAGCAGGTGCTGTTCGAGGCGCTGACCAAGGCGCGTCCCGGCTACGGCTTCCTGGCGGAGGAGCGCGGGATGATCGAGGGCACGGACAAGACCCACACCTGGATCGTCGACCCGCTCGACGGCACCACCAACTTCCTGCACGCCATCCCGCACTTCGCGATCAACATCGCCCTGCAGCGCGAGGGCGTGATCGTGGCGGCGCTGACCCACAACCCAGTGACCAACGAGACCTTCTGGGCCGAGAAGGGCAAGGGCTGCTACCTCAACGACCATCGCCTGCGGGTCGCGGCGCGCACCCGGCTGGACGAGTCGGTGCTGGCCACCGGCATCCCGTTCCTCGGCCACGGCCAGCACGCGAAGTTCCTCAAGGAGCTGCACCAGGTCAGCCAGCGGGTCGCGGGCGTCCGCCGCTTCGGCTCGGCCGCCCTGGACCTCGCCTGGGTCGCGGCCGGCCGCTACGACGGCTACTGGGAGCGCGACCTGAAGCCCTGGGACATCGCCGCGGGCGTGCTGATGGTCACCGAGGCGGGCGGCAAGATCACCTCGGCCGACGGGGACGACGACGTCCTGGCGGCCGGCTCGGTCTGCTGCGGCAACCTCGACATTCATCCGCTGCTGCTGGCCCGCCTGCAGGCCGCGAAATAGCGAAACCGTCACAGGAATGGCTAAGCTGGCGGGCATGAGCCTCACCCGCCGCGCCTTCGCCGCCTCCGCCGCCGTCCTCGCCGCCACGCCCGCCGCCGCCCGCATGGGGCGCCGGCCGCTGGTGATCGCCCACCGCGGGGCGAGCGGCGAGCGCCCCGAGCACACCCTGTCCGCCTACCGCCTGGCGATCGCCCAGGGCGCGGACTTCATCGAGCCGGACCTCGTGTCCACGAAGGACGGCCACCTCGTCGCCCGCCACGAGAACGAGATCTCCGGCACGACCGACGTGGCCCGCCGCCCCGAGTTCGCGGCCCGCCGCGCGGAGAAGGTGATCGACGGCGAGAAGGTCGCAGGCTGGTTCACCGAGGACTTCACCCTCGCCGAGCTGAAGACGCTGCGCGCCCGCGAGCGCCTGCCGCACCTGCGCCCCGCCAGCGCCGCCTTCGACGGCCAGGAGGCCATCCCCACCTACCAGGAGGTCGTGGACCTGGCGAAGACCGAGAGCCGCCGACTGAAGCGGACCATCGGCACCTACCCCGAGATGAAGCACCCGGCCTACTTCCGCGGGATCGGCCTGCCGCTCGAGGAACGCCTGGCCGAGGCCCTGAAGGCCAACGGCCTCGACAGCCGCACCGCGCCCGTGTTCGTCCAGTGCTTCGAGGTGGAGCCGCTGAAGCGCTTCATGGCGCTGTCGAAGGCCCGGCGCGTGATGCTGGTGGCCCAGGGGCCCGCGCCCGTCGACGTGACGAGCGAGGCGGGCGTGAAGGCCATCGCCGCCTTCGCCGATGGCCTTGGGCCGGAATGGCCGCTGGTCGTGCCGGTGGCGGACGGCGCGCTCGGCCCGCCCACGCCCCTGGTCGGCTGGGCGCACGCCGCCGGCCTGCAGGTCCACCCCTGGACGGTGCGGGCGGAGAACAATTTCCTGCCCGCCAAGCTGCGTAGAGGGACCTCGCCGGGCGACCACGGTGATGCTGAGGCGGTGTTCGACGCCCTGCAGTGCGCGAGCGTGGACGGGGTGTTCTCCGACTTCCCCGGCCTGGCCGCCAAGGCGCGCTTCCACGTGCGCTGCGGCTAGGCGGCTTCCCCGAACTGCAGGGCCGCCAAGCGCGCATAGAGGCCGCCCTTCGCCACCAGGTCGTGGTGGGTCCCCTCCTCCACCACCCGGCCCTCCTCCATGACCACGATGCGGTCGGCCTTGAGCACGGTGGCCAGCCGGTGGGCGATGACCAGGGTCGTGCGGCCCTCCATGGCCCGGTCGAGGGCTTCCTGCACCAGCCGCTCGTTCTCGGCGTCCAGGGCGCTGGTGGCCTCGTCGAGCAGAAGGACCGGCGCCTCGCGCACCAGGGCCCGGGCGATCGCCAGCCGCTGGCGCTGGCCGCCGGATAGGCCCCGCGCCCGCTCGCCCACCGGGGTGTCCAGGCCCTGCGGCAGGGCCTCCAGGAAGCTCTCCGCCTGGGCGGCGCGGACCGCGGCGAGGATGGCCTCCGGGCTCGCGTCCTCGCGCCCGAAGCGCACGTTCTCGGCCGCCGAGCCGGAGAACAGCGCCGAGTCCTGGGCGACCAGCGCCAGCCTGGCCCGCACCTCGGCCGGGTCCGCGTCGCGAAGATCGACCCCGTCCAGCACCACCCGACCCGCCTGCGGATCGTAGAAGCGCAGCAACAGGCGGAAGACCGTGGTCTTGCCCGATCCCGACGGCCCCACCAGCGCCACCCGCTCGCCCGGGTGTACGTGGAGGGAAAAGCCCTTCAGCGCCGGCAGGTCCGGCCGGCCCGGGTACGCGAAGGTCACCGCTTCGAAGGCGACGTCTCCGCGTGGCCGGGGCAGGGGCACGGGCTTGGCCGGCGGCGCGATGCCGGGCCGGGCGTCCAGCAGGCCGGCGATCCGCTCCATGGCGCCGGCCGCCTTCTGCACCTCGCCCCAGACCTCGCCCAGCGCGCCCACGGAGCTGCCCGCCATCACCGCCAGGAAGGCGAACTGGAAGAGCTGGCCCCAGCTCATCTCGCCGCGAAGGCCCGCGCCTACGGCCAGCCAGAAGACGAACACGATCCCGCCGAACACCAGCGCGATGACCATGGCGGTCATCAGGGCGCGGGCCCGCATCCGGGTCAGCGAGGTGGCGAAGCTATCCTCCACCGCCGCGCCGAACCGCTCGGCCGCCGTGCGCTCGCGCCCGAACGCCTGCACGGTCTCCAGCGCGTCCAGGCTCTCGCCAGCGAAGCCCACGGCGGCGGCGAACTTGTCCTGGGCGCTGGTGGTCAGCTTGCGCACCTGACGGCCGAACAGGAACAGCGGCGCCAGCACCACCGGGAAGACCAGCAGCACGAGGCCGGTGAGCTGCGGGCTGACGATCACCAGCAGCACCAGCGCGCCCACCAGGGTCAGCAGGTTGCGCAGCGCGAACGAGATCGAGGTGGCGAGCAGGTTCTCGACGATCTGGACGTCGGTGGTCAGGCGCGACAGCACCTCGCCCGTGCGGGTCTGCAGGAAGAAGGCCGGGTCCAGCGTCAGGATGTGGCGGTAAACCGCCTTCCTGAGATCGGCGACGATCCGCTCGCCGAGCTTGGTGACAAAGAAGTAGCGCAGCGCGCTGCCCACCGCGAGCGCCACGGCCACGCTGCTCAGCAGCCAGAACCAGGGTGCGACGGACCGCACGGTCGGGGCCTCGCCGCCCTGGCCCGTGAGGTGGTCCACCAGCAGCCGCAGGGCGCCGGAAATCCCCAGGGTCGCCGAGGCGGTGAAGACCAGGAACACCAGGGCAAGGAGGGCGTCGGTCAGGTGGGCGCGGGCGAAGGGGATGAGCCGGCCGAGCGCGCGGACGTTGCGGCTCTTGCCCCGCCGCTGGCCCTCGGTCGCGAGGCTCTGGGCGAGTTCGGCGCCGACGCTGGGCCGGCCCTCAGCCTGGGCCTCGGACGTCTGGTCGCTCATACGCGCTCACACCTTGCAATCCGGCCGGGCTTTCGGGTATACGCCCGGCTTCCTTTTGCAGGCCGCCTTCGCGGGCGGCCTTCTCACTTTGGCCGCTCCTTTACGTCAGGCGCCCGCGCGATGAAACAAGACACTCACCCGGACTACCACTTCATCACCGTGGTGATGACCGATGGCACCACCTACCAGACCCGTTCGACCTACGGGAAGGAAGGCGCGACCCTGAACCTGGACATCGACCCGAAGACCCACCCGGCGTGGACGGGCGGCGGTCACCAGATGCTGGACCGGGGCGGTCGCGTGTCGCGCTTCAACGCCAAGTTCGGCGCCTTCACCCGCAAGTGACCCGCCGCAGGCGGGTCATCCCGGCGAAAGTCGGGATCCACTGCAGGCAAAAAGAACGCCGCGGAGTCTCCTCCGCGGCGTCTTCTTTTTGCCTGGCCTCCTGAGCCTTAGAACGCGCCGAGCGCCGTCTTCAGCCGATCGAGCTGCGAGAGCACGGGGTGCGGCGCCTGGTCCACGGCCCCTTCGACATACATCCGCCGGTCGAGGTGGCGCACGCGCTCATAGAGCCGCTCGGAGCGGTCCAGGAGCAGCATGAGGCCGGCCGGCAGATCCTCGGCCGAGACCTCCTCGCCGCCACGGCAGACCTCCTCGGCGGCCAGCCGGTAGCGGTCCTCGCAGGCCGCGTCCGGCGCCATGTCGCCCTCGCGCACCGCCCGCTGCACCAGGAGCCACGAGGCCACCTGCATCAGCCGCGTGGTCAGCCGCATGCTCTCCGACGCATAGGCCAGCGCCGCATTCCGGGACAGGAGCTTGGATTCCTGGCGGCCGGCCCCGTCGAGATAGGCGGCCGTCTCCTCCACCAGGTCCATGCCTTCCTGGAAGGTGCGCTCGAACAGCTCCGAGCGCGCGAAGTCCTGGATCACGTCGCTGCGCCAGGGGGCGGTCATGTCGCTCATCTTTTCTTGTCGCCCTAAGCTTTCCCGCCGTTGGACTCGCCCGGCGGCTCTGCGGCCTGCGTGCAACCGCTGTGCCAGATCCTAGCGCAAATCCGGCTCAAGCGGACCGCGACGAAAAGAGCGCATCGGCCGCCGCGCGGCCCGCCCGCTTGCGGTCGATCTGCGCGCGGACGCGGGCGATCTCCGACTGCAGGACCTCGATCCGCTCCTCGAGCTCAGCCACGCCGAACAGGTCGAGATCCTCTCGAACCGCTTCCAGCAGCCGCTGGCCGCGGCTGATCCGAACTTCCGCCGGTTCTTCCATTTGCTTTCGCGAGCCTCCTTTGCCGGCCCCCGCTCGGGCGCTATCCAACCTCGCAAGGCGCTTGCGCGCAAGATCGGCGGAGACACACCCATGTCACAATCGAACGGCGAGACCATGACCGCCATCGCCGTCGAGGGCGGCCGCGGACCGGCGGAGGCGCTGAAAACGGTACGGATTCCGCGACCGACGCCCGGCCCCGGCCAAATCCTCGTGCGGGTGCGCGCGGCCGGCGTGAACCGGCCCGACATCGTCCAGCGGCTGGGCGCCTATCCGCCGCCGCCGGGCGCGCCGGAGACGCTGGGCCTGGAGATCGCCGGCGAGGTGGTCGAGGCCGCCGGCCGCTGGCGGGCGGGCGACCGGGTCTGCGCCCTGCTGGGCGGCGGCGGCTATGCGGAATACGCCGCGGTCGACGCCCGCCACGCCCTGCCGATACCGCAGGGCCTCGACTTCGTGCAGGCCGCCGGCCTGCCGGAGACCGTCTTCACCGTCTACGCCAACGTCTTCGAGCACGGAGGCCTGAAAGCCGGCGAGACCCTGATGGTCCACGGGGCCACGTCGGGCATCGGCGTCACCGCCATCCAGATGGCCAAGTCCGCCGGGGCGAAGGTGATCGCTACCGCGCGCGGCGCGGACAAGGCGGCGAAAGCCCTGGATCTGGGAGCCGACGTCGCCGTCGACGCCACCGCCCGGGACTTCGCCGAGGTCGCCAAGGCCGAGGGCGGCGTGGACGTGGTCCTCGACATGGTCGGCGGCGACTACTTCGCCCGCGAGCTCGACGCCCTGAAGACCGGCGGCCGGATCGTCTTCATCGCAGCCCAGGGCGGCGGCGAGGTCGCCCTGCCGATCTTCCGGCTGATGCAGAAGCGGGCGGTGGTCACCGGCTCGACGCTCCGCCCGCGGGACGCCGACGAGAAGGCGCGCCTCGCCGCGGAGGTCGAGCGGGTGGTCTGGCCGTGGGTCGCTGCGGGCCGCGTGGCCCCGCCGGTGGACGCCACCTTCCGGCTGACCGAGGCCTCAAAAGCGCATGCGCACCTGGAAGGCGGAAGCCACGTGGGCAAGGTCGTACTCCTCGCCGACTAGACGCTTCGGTCCTGAAACAGTCGGCGGACCCCACACCGCAGTTTCGAAGCGGGATCCCGCCTGTTTCCCTCGGGAAAACGCCCTCGGCCACAGGGACCAACGGCGACATCTTTGTGACGTCTACGTCAGAATAATTCGAACAGGAGGTACGAGAATCCTCCGGAAGCGGTTGACGCAGCGTCCTGCGCGACGCACCGTCACGCTTGAGCGCAGCCAATAGCGCCAACTCAGAACTGACTCCGGGGGAGGAGAACATGGTCTTCAAACGCCAGCTTCTGGCGGTGAGCGCGCTTGTCGGCGCATCGCTGGTCGCCAATGCCGCCCAGGCCCAATCCTCGAACACCATTGAGGAGCTGGTCATCACCGCCGAGAAGCGCGAGCAGTCGCTTCAAGACGTGCCGGTCGCCGTCTCGGCCTTCACCGACGAACGCCGCGAGACGATCGGCATCAACTCGGTCCAGGACCTCACGAACTTCACGCCGGGCCTGTCCTACGCGACGAACAACGACCGCATCGCCATGCGCGGCATCGGCCGCTTCACCAACAACCGCTCCTCAGAGGGCGGCGTGGCCATGTACAACGACGGGGTCTACACCTCGTCGGTGACGGCCTTCGCCCGTTCCACCCTGTTCATCGAGCGGACGGAAGCCCTGCGCGGGCCTCAGGGCACCCTCTACGGCCGTAACTCGATCGGCGGCGCCCTCAACATCATCTCCAAGCGGCCCACGGACGACTTCTACGCCGAGGTGCGGGGCGGGCTCGCGAACTACGACAACTGGTTCACCGAAGCCGCGGTCTCAGGACCTCTGGTCGGCAACATCCGCGGCCGGCTGGCCGGCTCCTACAGCTCGCAGGGCGAGGGCTACTTCAAGAACCTCAACCCGAACGGCCGCGACGAGGGCGGGATCGGCGACCAGTGGCAGATCGAGGGCCAGCTGGACGGCAGCCTCGGCGACGGCAAGCTGGAGTGGTGGCTGAAGGCCGACACCGCCGAGTGGCACAACCTGGGCCGCGGCCCGGGCGGCCGGACGACGGCTCTCTACGGCATCCGCGACGTCACCTCGCCGCTGCAGGCGGCGCTCACGCCGAACTCGGCCACGCTGGGCCTGCCGCTCGGCACGGCCGCCACCGAATGTCAGTTCTGCTTCAACAACGACGACGGCAACTACATCAGCCTTGAGAACAACGGCTACGCGCTCAACGCGACGCTGCACCTCGACAACTTCGATGTGAGGTACATCGGCGGCTACACCTACTACGACTACCGCCTGCAGACCGACCTCGACGCCACCTCGCGCCAGGCGCCGTTCAACCTGCCGATCAGCGCCACCTCATCGCCGCTCTACTATCCGCGGCGGCACAACCAGTATCAGGAAGAGGTGTGGTGGTTCTCGAACGAGCTGAACTTCGCCTCGACCCACGACGGCGCGATGCAGTGGCTGCTCGGCCTTTACCAGTTCCGCGAAGGGTCCAACTACACGCTCTCGGACGCGCGGCACCCAGATGACCCGCGCTTCGAGAACCCGACCCTGTTCTCCACCAACCCGGCGACCCAGCTCGTCGCCGCGGCGCCCAATCCGCTCCGCCGCTACGCCTACGGCAGCTCCTCGAACGTCAGCGAATCCTATGCCGCGTTCGGACAGCTGGACTGGCAGGTCACGGAGACCCTGAAGGCGACCGCCGGCCTGCGCTACACCTACGACCGCAAGCGGTCGTTCGAGAGCGCGCGGCTGTTCTGCCTGTTCACCGCCACCTGCCCGATCAGCCGCGTCTCCGGCCGCGCCGTAGACGTGACGGCGGTCGCCTCTCCGGGCGCCAGCAGTGACCCGTCGGTCTACCTGCCGGCCTACACCGACCCGACGACGGGCCTCCGCCACCGGGGCCTGAAGAACAACTGGAGCGGGGTCACCGGCACGCTCGGCCTCGACTGGCAGCCGGACCCGGACACCCTGGCCTATGCCAAGTACACCCGCGGCTACAAGGCGGGCGGCTTCAACTCGGGCACCACCACGCTCGCCCCCAACGTCACCACCGAGGAAGAGACGATCGACGCCTACGAGGTCGGCCTGAAGAAGACCTTCGGCGGGCAACTGCAGGCCAACGCCTCGGCCTTCTATTACGACTACCAGGACATCCAGATCCCGATCACCGGCCGCGACCCGCTCACGGACCTGAACGTCACCCGCTTCTTCAACATGCCGAAGGCGCGGATCGTCGGCTTCGAGGTGGAGACGATCTGGCAGCCGATCGACAACCTGCAGATCCTGGCCAACTACTCCTACCTGAACTCCGAGCTGCGGGAGGCGTGCTGCTTCCAGGATCCGGAGGACCCGCGCGGCATCCAGGAAGGCGTCGTGCTCGCGGGCAACCCCACGCCGCTGCCGGCGACGGGTGCGCTGAACCAGGACCTGAAGGGCGCCAAGCTACCGTCGTCGACCCCTCACCGGGTGACGGTCAACGTCAACTACACCCGGGAGATGGCCGCGGGCTCGCTCACCGGCTCGCTCACCTGGGTGTGGCGCGACGACACCTACTATTCGATCTTCAACCGCTACTACAACCAGGCGAAGAGCTGGCAGCAGACCGACGCCCGCGTGCTCTGGAACGACATCGACGACCGTTTCACGGTCATCGGCTACGTGAAGAACATCTTCGAGCAGGAAGGCGTGAGCGGCGCCGACGGCACCCGGATCAACACCGGCCCGAACACCGGCTTCGTCAACCGCACCATCTCCTACGTCCCACCACGCACCTACGGCGTGGAGGTCCAGTACCGCTTCTAGGCCGCCGCGAGGACGGTCATCGAGGGGCGCGCCGTCCGCGGCGCGCCCTTTTCTTTGCGGCCGTGTGTCGGGGCTGAAAGATCAAATCCGTTGACGCTGCGGCAGACCGCCCGCACCGTCCGGTCATTACGGCGGTCGCCAGAGCCGCCGATCTAGGGAATTTGGCCGCTCCATCGCGGCGGGAGGAAACCATGACCGCAACCGCGAGCCCCGCGGAATGGCGGCGCCCTGGCCTCGGCACGAAGCTGCTCTACGCCGTCGGCGCCGCCGCCACCAACCTCAAGCTGCGCGCGCTCTCCACCTTCCTGGTGATCTTCTACAACCAGGTGGTGGGCCTGCCGCCGGAGACGGTGGGCGCGATCCTCATGGCGGCGCTCGTGGTGGACGCGGTCCTGGATCCGATCGTCGGCCAGATCTCGGACAACTTCCGCTCCCGCTGGGGCCGGCGCCATCCCTTCATGCTGGCCTCTGCGCTTCCTTACGCGGCCTCGTTCTACCTATTGTGGAACCCGCCGGTGGGCTGGAGCGATGGCGCGCTGGCAGCCTACCTCGCCGTCTGCGTCATCTCCGTCCGCGTGTTCGACACCTTCTTCGAGCTGCCGCACCAGGCGCTCGCCCCCGAGCTGGCCCGCGACTACGACGAGCGCACCATCCTGCTCTCCATGCGGCACTTCTTCATGGTGGCGGGCGGTCTCGGCATGACGATCCTGGCCTATCAGGTCTTCCTGAAGGAGCGGCCGGACGGCACCGGCGGGGTGCTGGCCCGCGACGGCTACTTCGCCTACTCGCTCACCGGGGCGATCATCATCTTCACGACGATCCTCGTATCGACCCTGGGCACGGCGAAGCACATCCCGCACCTGCACCAGGCTCCGGCGCGCCAGATCACCATCCCCGCCATGCTGCGCGAGGTGGCCGCCACCCTGAACAACCGCGCCTTCATCGTCACCACCGTCGCCGCCATGCTGATCGCCATCGCGGTCGGGGCGCGCAACGGGCTGGAGATCTATTTCGGCCTCTACTTCTGGGAACTGCGCCAGTCGCAGCTCGCAACCCTGGCCACCTTCAGCGTCATCGGCGGTTTCATGGGCGTGTTCCTCGCGCCCATCGTCGGCCGCTACCTCGGCAAGAAGTGGGGCGTGATCACCGTCTTCGCCACGGCCGTTCTGGTCCACATCACGCCCGTGTCCCTGCGGCTCCTGGGCCTCGCGCCCGAGAACGGCTCCCCCGAGCTGCTGGTCCTGCTCTACGGCGAGGAGATCATCAACGCGACGCTGGCGGCCGCCACCGGGGTGCTGCTGTTCTCCATCATCGCCGACGTGGTCGAGGACGCGGAGGTGAAGACCGGCCGCCGGTCGGAGGGCCTGCTGCTCTCGGCCCAGAACCTGTTCCGCAAGGTGATCTCCGGCATGGGGGTGTTCATCGCCACCGGCGTGCTGGCGTTCGTGGACTTCCCGGAGAAGGCGGAGCGCTCGCAGATCGCGCCGGAGACCCTGCGCAGCCTGGGCCTCGCCTACATCCCGACCCTCGTCGGTCTCTACGGCCTGGCGATCCTCTGCCTGCTGGCCTTCAACATCACCCGGAAGATGCACGAGGAGAACCTGCGTCGCCTGCGCGAGGTTTCGGCCGCCGCCGCCGAGCAGATCGCCGATGATCCCGAGGCCCCGCCCGCCCTGCCCGGTGAGCCCGCACCCATAAAGCCGTGACCGGTTGACGTCGGTCTGGGCGGCCCGCACCGTTAGGTCAAAGGCAGGCCGAACGGCCGCCGGAGGAGAGGGGACCTCGTGACAGCCGCCGTGAACCCGACCGCGCGTCGCCTCAGCCTGCCGACGCGGCTGTTCTACGGGTCGGGGACCATCGCCTTCGGGGTGAAGGACAACGGCTTCAACTACTTCCTGCTGATCTTCTACAACCAGGTCATGGGCCTGCCGGCCCAGACCGTCGGCCTGGCGATCATGATCGCGCTCTGCGTCGACGCCTTCATCGACCCCATCGTCGGCCAGGTCTCGGACAATTGGCGCTCCAGGTGGGGCCGCCGCCACCCCTTCATGTACGCCGCGGCGATCCCCGTCGCGGTCAGCTACGTCCTCCTCTGGAACCCGCCGGCCGGCTGGGGCCACGACGCCCTGTTCGTCTACCTGATCGTGGTGGCGATCCTGATCCGCAGCTTCATCACGGTCTACGAAATCCCCTCGCAGGCGCTCGCCGCGGAGCTGACCACCGACTACGACGAGCGCACCCGCCTGCTCTCCTGGCGGATGCTGTTCTCCTGGATCGGCGGCTTGGCTATCTACTTCGCCGCCTGGATGGTGTTCCTCAAGCCCGACGCCGAGCACCCGGTGGGCCAGCTCAACCCCGCCGGCTATTCGACCTACGGCTTCGCCGCGGCGATCATCATGGCCGTGGCCATCCTCGTGTCGGCGCTCGGCACCCATCGCGAGATCCCCCGCCTGCGCGAGGCCCCGCACCGCGAGGCCACCCTGGGAGTGTTGGTGCGCGAGATGTTCGGCACGCTCGCCAACCGGTCGTTCCTGGCGCTGCTGGGCGCCTACCTGTTCTTCTCCATGGCGGTGGGGCTGCTGTTCTCGATCTCCACCTACATGTCGACCTATTTCTGGGAGTTCTCCCGCGAGCAGATCGCCTACTTCTCGTTTTCCAGCCTGACCGCGGCGATCATTGGCGCGATCCTGGCGCCGACGGTGTCGCGGCGGTTCAACAAGCGGCCCTCCGCCATGGCGATGATCATCGCCTCCCTGCTGGTCGGCGCCACCCCAATCATGCTGCGCCTGACCGGCGTTCTGCCGGGCAACGCGTGGGGCGGGATCTATCCCCTGATCTTCGTGCAGAACGTGATCTCGACCGCCATGGGCACGGCCGGCGCGATCCTGCTGAACTCGATGATCGCCGACGTGGTGGAGGACTCCGAGCTGCGCACGGGCCGGCGGCAGGAGGGGCTGTTCTTCGCCGCCGCCGCCTTCATCCAGAAGGCGGTGAGCGGAGTGGGCATCTTCGCCTCCGGCATGCTGCTGGGCTTCGTGCAGTTTCCGCAGGGCGCCCAGCCGGGCCAAGTGCCGGCCGACGTGCTCCATCGCCTGGGCGCCACCTACGTCCCGGTGCTCGGGGCCCTGTATGTGATCGCTCTGGTCTGCCTGGCCGGATACCGGATCAGCCGGCGCAGCCACGAGGAGTCGCTGGCCCGCCTGGCGGCGGCGACCGAGCTCGCGGAGCACGGGGAGCCGCCTTCGTCGACGGCGAAGCTCTCCCCCTGACGGAACGGCCGCGCCGGCCCCGCGTTGGCGGCGAATGGCGGACCATCCGGTCAGACGCGGCCTCACCAGCCTCGGCGTGTTCACGGCGCGCCCGGCGGCCTTCGTGGTGCTGGGGCTCTACACCCTGGCCTGGATCGTCTTCGACCGGCACAGCCTGGACATGCACGGGGTGGCGACGCTCGCCACCTGGATGATGACCCTGTTCATCCAGCGCGCCGAACACCGGGACACGCAGGCCATCCAGGCCAAGCTCGACGAGCTGTTGCGCGCCCAGGAGGGCGCCCGCGAGGAGCTGAGCGGCCTCGACGAGCGTGAGCCGGAGGAGATCGAGGCGCACCGCGCCGCGACTTAGGACCTATTTTCCGAAGATGCCCATCAGCAGCGGCCGGGCGAACACCGCCGGCGCGGCCTTCTGGCTGACGCCCGGGACCCAATAGCCGAGCTCGGCGCCTGCGTTCAGGGTGGCGTTCAGCATCTGCGCGGCGATGAACGGGTCCACCGGCCGGATCGAGCCCTCGGCTATGCCGTCCGAGATCATCGAGGCGAAGCGGTCCGACACCCGGTCGGAGTGCTGCACCATCTGGCGGCGTATCGGCTCGGGAAGGGCGGTCAGCGCCGAGACCCGCAGCAACGGCCCGTGCTCGGAGAGCTGGTACTCGGCCAGCGCCGCGGCCGCGCTCGACAGGTGGGTCCACTGGTCGCCCGGCAGGGCCATGGCCAGGCGCTGCACCCGCGTCATCACCTCGAAGGTGCGGTCGAAGCAGGCGACCACCAGGTCGTCCTTGGCGTCGTTGTGGTGGTAGAAGCTGCCCTTGGTGACGTTCAGCTCGGCGGAGATCTTGTCCACCGAGGCGCCCTTGTAGCCGCGGGAATTGATCAGCCGGGTGGCGGCCAGGAGGAAGGTCTCGCGGCTCATCTCCTGACGGTCGCGCGGCGCGAGCTCGGAGACCGGGATCGGCGCGGGGCCCCAGGTCGAGCGCTCGGCCGCCATGCCCTCGACCAGGATATCGTACATGCGGTCGCGGACGCGGTCGTAGTCCTCGGGGTCGTACTTGCCGATCCAGGCGGGCGCCCACAGGAGCTGCTCGAGCAGCATGTGGGTCCGCGCCGTGCGGCGGCCGCGGGTCAGCCAGTCGAGGTCGGGGGATTCGAAGATCTCCCGCAGCTTGCGGAACATCTTGCCGTAGGCCTTCCGCACCTCGCCCCGGCGCGGCTGGTTCAGCGCCCTCAGGTCGGAGAGCACCGGCAACGGCGGCGCCTCGTTCACCGCCGTCAGCCGCAGCCGCTCCAGGTGCAAAGTGAGAAGGCGGTGCAGCCGGGCCTCGCGGGTGGACTCCAGGAGGGCCTGCTCCATGCACCAATGCATGGCCTCGATGCCGCGCATCATGCAGGCGGCGGCCAGGTCGTCCTTGCGCTTGAAATAGTAGGTGACGCTGGTGGTGGAGAGGTCCACGGCGGCGGCGGCCACGCCCAGGGTCAGGCCCTTAACGCCCTTGCGGTTGAGGATCTCCGTGGCCGCGTCGAGGATCGCCTCCCGCTTACGCTCAAAACGGTCCGTGGCTCGGGCCGCGCTACGCTGCGCCATACGTCTCCCCCAACTGGTCCGGCATTTTGCGCACGTGAAACACGGGCGCGCCAGTGGGTACCGCTCTCAGTCAGGTCGAGGCGAAGGGATAGGGCGTGATCGACTTGGTGAAGTCGTCGACGGTAAGCGTCCGGCTGATCGGCTCCGCGGCGCGCTGCGGACAGGCCGGGCGCTCGCAGATCCGGCAGGCGGGCCCGATTCCCGTGGCCACCGGATCGCGCAGGTCGAGCCCGCGCGAATAGACCAGCCGCTCGGCGTACTTCAGCTCGCAGCCCATGCCGATGGCGAGGTCCGACTCCTCCGAGGCGAAGGGCCGCGCCACCCGCGCCACGGTGCGCGCGATGGTGAAGTAGCGCTGGCCGTCCGGCGTCTCGATGATCTGGGTGATGATCCGCCCGGGCGTGCGGAAGCTGGAGTGGATGTTCCACCTGGGGCAGGCGCCGCCGAACCGCGAGAACGGGAAGGCCGAGCCGGCGAACCGCTTGGAGATGTTGCCCGCCGAATCCACCCGCACCATGAAGAACGGCACCCCCCGCGTCCCGGGCCGGGCCAGGGTCGTCAGCCGATGGCAGGCCTGCTCGAACGACACCCCGAAGCGGGCGCGGACCAGTTCGATGTCGTAGGCCGTGCGCTCGGCCGCCTCGTAGAAGGCCCCGTAGGGCATCAGCACCGCGGCGGCCAGGTAGTTGGCCAGGCTGACCTTCAGGAGATTGCGGGTCGGCCGGTCCGGCGGCGCGGCCTTGTCGGCCAGGGTCTCCAGGAGTTCGCGGTGCTCCAGCAGCGCCAGCTGGTAGGCCAGGCTGAAGTTGCGCCCGGCCCCGGTCAGCACCTCCGACAGGAACAGCCGCTTCCTGTGGTAGTCGAACCGCCGGACGCTCTCGGGCAGGACGTCCACCGGCACCACCCGCACCTGCACGCCGAAGTTCCGGGCCAGCCGCTCGCGGGCGGCCTGCGGGAAGTCCTGCGGCTCGGACTTCAGCTCGGCCGACAATGCGTCGGCGGCGTCCTCCAGGTCGGCGAAGTGGTTCTTCTGGGCCTGGATGTAGTCCCGCACCCAGTCCGACGGCGTGACCACCGGCTGCACCAGGGTGCCGTCCTCCGGCCGCCCGACGCCGCCAAGGTCGGCGATGCGGCGCTGGTCGAGGTAGGCGCGGTAGAGCCGCACGATCGCCTCCGACACGCCGGGCGCGGAATCCGCCACCTCGGCGATCTCGTGGCGGGCGACGCCCAGGTCGCGGAACATCTGGTCGGAGAACACTTCCGACAGGCCCGTGGCGCTGGCCGACTCCGGGTCCGACGACAGGGTCTTCAGATCGAGGTCGTAGGCCTCGGCCAGCCTGAGCAGCACCTGGGCCGTCACCGGCCGCTGGTTGCGCTCAAGGAGGTTGAGGTAGCTGGGGGAGACCCCAAGGTCCTCGGCCATCCGGGTCTGGGTCAGCCCCAGCTCCCGGCGCAGGCGCTTCATGCGGGCGCCGAGGAACAGCTTCCGGTCTGTCGAGGCGAGAGCCATGGCTGTGTGTTTGTCACAGATTTACAACTATGACAATGGCGAGCTGTTACAGACACGCCTTTTGCCAACACGGCGGCGCTTTCCCGCTTTGGATTTCAAGCGTTAAAGGCCTCGAACGCTTGTCAAAGCGCCAGTCAATCCGTGGAAGAGGCACATGGCTTACCAGGACCACATTATCGAGATGGGCCAGCTCATCCAGAGCAAGAACGGCACGTGGGACGGAATCGATCCCGAAGCCGTGGCCCGCATGCGCCTGCAGAACCGGTTCAAGACCGGCCTGGAGATCGCCAAGTACACCGCCTCGATCATGCGCGAGGACATGGCGGCCTATGACGCCGACTCCTCCAAGTACACCCAGAGCCTCGGCTGCTGGCACGGCTTCGTCGCCCAGCAGAAGATGATCGCCGTGAAGCGGCACTTCGGCTCGACCAAGCGCCGCTACATCTACCTGTCGGGCTGGATGATCGCGGCCCTGCGCTCCGAGTTCGGCCCGCTGCCGGACCAGTCGATGCACGAGAAGACCTCGGTCCCGGCGCTGATCGAGGAGATCTACACCTTCCTGAAGCAGGCCGACGCCCGTGAGCTGGGCGGCCTGTTCCGCGACCTCGACGCCGCCCGCAAGGCCGGCGACAAGGCCAAGGAGCAGCAGCTCCAGGACAAGATCGACAACTTCGAGACCCACGTGGTCCCGATCATCGCCGACATCGACGCGGGCTTCGGCAACGCCGAGGCCACCTACCTGCTGGCCAAGAAGATGATCGAGGCCGGCGCCTGCGCCATCCAGATCGAGAACCAGGTCTCCGACGAGAAGCAGTGCGGCCACCAGGACGGCAAGGTCACCGTTCCGCACGAGGACTTCATCCAGAAGCTCCGCGCGGTCCGCTACGCCTTCCTCGAACTGGGCGTCGACAACGGCGTCATCGTGGCGCGCACCGACTCGCTCGGCGCGGGCCTGACCAAGCAGATCGCCGTCTCCAAGACCCCGGGCGACCTCGGCGACCAGTACAACAGCTTCCTGGACTGCGAGGAGATCGCGCCGGCCGACATGAAGAACGGCGACGTGGTCCTGAACCGCAACGGCAAGCTGCTGCGTCCGAAGCGCCTGCCGTCCAACCTCTTCCAGTTCCGCGCCGGCACCGGCGAGGACCGCTGCGTGCTCGACTGCATCACCTCGCTGCAGAACGGCGCAGACCTGCTGTGGATCGAGACCGAGAAGCCGCACGTGGAGCAGATCGCCGGCATGGTAGACCGCATCCGCGAGGTCATGCCGAACGCCAAGCTCGCCTACAACAACAGCCCGTCCTTCAACTGGACGCTGAAGTTCCGCGAGCAGGTGTTCGAGGAGTGGGCGAAGGCCGGCAAGGACGTCTCCGCCTACGACAAGGCCAAGCTGATGAGCGCCGAGTACGACACCACGCCGCTCGGCATAGAGGCCGACCAGAAGATCCGCAGCTTCCAGGCGGACGGCGCCAAGCGCGCCGGCATCTTCCACCACCTGATCACGCTGCCGACCTACCACACGGCCGCGCTCAGCACCGACAACCTGGCCAAGGAGTACTTCGGCGAGCAGGGCATGCTGGGCTACGTCCTGGGCGTCCAGCGCGAGGAGATCCGCAAGGGCGTCCCGTGCGTGAAGCACCAGAACATGTCCGGCTCGGACGTGGGCGACGACCACAAGGAGTACTTCGCGGGCGAAGCGGCCCTCAAGGCCGGCGGCGTCCACAACACGATGAACCAGTTCGCCTAAGACCAAGCTGGTGAGAGTTGCGATGACCAAGGAACGGTTCTGGGTTGTCGGCGGCGAGTACAGCTGCCTGGCCTTCAAGACGCTGAAGAGCGGCGCCCCTCAGGTGATGGGCCCCTTCGAGACGCGCGACGAGGCGAAGGCGGCGTGGAAGCGGGTCTCGGAAGAGACCCGCGCCTGCGCCACCGCCAGGTACGCCATCGCCTCCGAGCAGCTCGTCCTGCCCGCCTGAGGATCGTCCACCAAGACCTCAAGAAGCCCCCCGCCGTGTTTTCTCCGTGACCCTTGGCGGGGGGTTGTTTTTTCGCGAAGGCTGAAGCCGCCCTCGCCCCCATTTCCCGGCTCCGGAGCCTGCCCATGTCCGTCGATGTCGCCGCCCGCCCCGCCGTCCAGCTGAACGGACCTGTCGAAGGCCGCGCCGCCGAGGTGCTGACGCCCGAGGCGCTGGCGTTCCTGGCCGAGCTGCACCGCCGGTTCAACGATCGCCGCCTCGAGCTCCTGGCGCTGCGCGAAGAGCGCCAGACCCGCTTCGACGCCGGCGCCCGGCCCGACTTCCTGGCCGAGACCAAGGCCGTGCGCGACGGCGACTGGAAGGTCGCGCCGATCCCCGCCGACCTGCAGGACCGCCGCGTGGAGATCACCGGCCCGGTCGACCGCAAGATGATCATCAACGCCCTGAACTCCGGGGCGAAGGTGTTCATGGCCGACTTCGAGGACGCCTCCTCGCCCACCTGGCAGAACATGCTGGAGGGCCAGGTCAACCTGAAGGACCGCTGGGCCGGGAAGCTCGGCTTCACCGACCCGGCCAGCGGCAAGAGCTACGCCCTGAAGGACCAGGTCGCGACCTTGATCGTCCGGCCGCGCGGCTGGCACCTGCCCGAGGCCCACGCCCTGGTGGACGGCGAGGAGATGAGCGGTTCGCTCTTCGACTTCGGCCTGTATTTCTTCCACAACGCCAAGGCGACGCTGGCCGCCGGCACGGGCCCCTACTTCTACCTGCCGAAGATGGAGAGCCACCTGGAGGCGCGCCTCTGGAACGAGGTCTTCGTCTATGCGCAGCAGGCGCTCGGCGTCCCCAACGGCACGATCAAGGTCACGGTGCTGATCGAGACCCTGCCGGCCGCCTTCGAGATGGAGGAGATCCTCTACGAACTGCGCGACCACATGGCAGGCCTGAACTGCGGCCGCTGGGACTACATCTTCTCGTTCATCAAGCGCCTGAAGGCCCAGCCGGAGGCGCTCACCCCCGACCGCTCGGTGATGACCATGGGCAGCGCGTTCCTGAACGCCTACTCGCTGAAGCTCATCCAGACCTGCCACCGCCGGGGCGCCTTCGCCATGGGCGGCATGGCGGCCCAGATCCCGGTGAAGGGCGATCCGGCCGCCAACGAGGCCGCCTTCGCCAAGGTCCGCGCGGACAAGGAGCGGGAGGCGGGCAACGGCCACGACGGCACCTGGGTCGCCCACCCGGACCTCGTCCCGGTGGCCATGGAGGTCTTCGACCGGCTGATGCCGACCCCGAACCAGCTTTCCAAGCTGCGCGAGGACGTCACCGTCACCCGTGAGGACCTGCTGCGCGTCCACGAGGGCCAGCGCACGGAAGCCGGCCTGCGCGAGAACATCCGCGTGGGCGTCCAGTACATCGAGGCCTGGCTCAGGGGTAAGGGCGCCGTGCCGCTCTACAACCTGATGGAGGACGCCGCGACCGCCGAGATCAGCCGCGCGCAGATCTGGCAGTGGATCCGCCACAAGGCGACGCTGGCCGACGGCCGCGAGGTGACGCCGGAGCTGTTCCGCCAGCTGCTCGACGAGGAGATGGCGGCCCTGCGCCAGACCCTGCCGGCCCAGGCCTTCGACGGCGGCCGCTTCGCCGAGGCCGTGAAGATCTTCACCGACATGAGCCTCTCGGACTCCTTTGAGGAGTTCCTGACGCTCCCGGCCTACCGCGCCCTCTGAGGCCGAACCGCCCGCCGCCGAGGGGATGGACGGGCGGACGGCTTTGGACCGGGTGGGGAGCATGGTCGCCGCTCCCCACCCGCACCCTTTCCCGCGCTTCCCGATTTCCGCGCTAACTCAGCAGCTTAAGGGGCAAGGCCTGCCCGTCGCCCGCAACGGAGCCTTAATCGCGAGGGCTTAGTGTGGCCGGATGTTCAAGCTCGCGCAGCCTGATCTCGTCGAGGCCGTCGTGTCCCGGCGCCAGCAGATCGGCCTGCGGGTGGCGATCGGGCTGGGGATGGCCGTGGGCCTGGGTCCACTGCTCGGCTGGGCGCCCGCGGTGGCCTGGCTGGCGGGCTGGTACGCCGTGCAGTTCGCCGAATACCAGTGGGCCGGCCGCATGGCCCGGCGGCTGGAGGCCGGCCGCCAGGCCGCCGCCGGCCCGCCTCTGGCGCTGATGTTCCTGGCCAATGGGATCTTCGACGTGCTGGCGCTCAGCGCGCTTCTGTCGGACCAGCCCTGGACCATGATGGTGGGCGTGCTGATCCTGACGGGGGCCCTGCTCAACGCCGCGGCCGTCAGCCGGTCCTCGCGCGCAGCCTTCTGCGCCAGCGCCCTTCCGACGGCTCTCCTGTGCCTGGCCCTGCCGCCCTTCGCCTGGCTCCGGGGGGCCTCCCCGGCCGAGACCTTCGCCGTGGCCACGGGCACCATCCTGCTGCTGACCGCGGCCTTCATCCTGCGGGCCGTGGGGCTGACGGCCCTGCGCGAGGCGAAGGAGGCGAGCGCCGCCAAGAGCGCCTTCCTGGCGAACATGAGCCACGAGATCCGCACCCCCCTGAACGGCGTGCTCGGCATGGCACAGGCCATGGCCGCCGGCGACCTGCCGGACGACCAGCGCGAGCGGCTGCAGATCATCCGCCGATCCGGCGAGGCCCTGCTGGCCCTGCTCAACGACGTGCTCGACCTCTCCAAGATCGAGGCCGGCAAGGTCGAACTCGAGGCCGGCGTCATCGATTTCGAGGCGCTGGGCCGGGACCTGGAGGCCTCGTTCCAGGCGCTCTGCGCGACCAAGGGCGTGCGCCTCGCCGTCACCACCGAGGCCTCCGCCCGCGGCCTCTGGGCGGGGGACCCGACGCGTATCCGCCAGATCCTCTCCAACCTTTTGGCGAACGCCGCGAAGTTCACCGAGCACGGCCAGGTGCAGGCGACGATCCGCGAACTCGGCGGCGCGGTCACCATCACGGTCGCCGACACGGGGCCCGGCATCCCGCCCGGGCGGCTGAGCGCCCTGTTCGACAAGTTCGTGCAGGCCGACGCCTCCACCACCCGCCGCTACGGCGGCACCGGCCTGGGCCTCTCCATCTGCCGGGAGCTCTGCACGCTGATGGGCGGGACCATCGAGGTCGAGAGCACGGTGGGTCGCGGATCGGTCTTCACCGTGCGCCTGCCGCTGGCCCGCGCCGTGGAGGCCGCGCCCGCCGCGCCGGAGCCGCCCACGGCGGCCTTCGACCGGCCCCTGCGGATCCTCGCCGCCGAGGACCACCAGATGAACCAGGCGGTGCTGAAGGCCATGCTGGGCCAGCTCGGCTTCGAGGTGACCCTGGTCGACAACGGCCGCGACGCGGTGGCCGCCTGGGCCCGCGAGCCCTGGGACGTGATCCTGATGGACGTCCAGATGCCGGACATGGACGGGCCCACGGCCACCCGCGAGATCCGCGCCCGCGAGCGCGAGGCCGGCCGCGCGCCCACGCCGATCGTGGCGCTCACCGCCAACGCCATGTCGCACCAGGTGAAGGAATACCTGGCCTGCGGGATGGACGGCTTCGTCTCCAAGCCGCTGGAGCTCGCCCGCCTGCTGCAGGCGATCGGCGAGGCGATCGACCGCGCCCCGGCCGCCGACCTGGCAGCCCGGGCGGGCTAGGCTACTTGCGCACCCAGCCGCCGCCGTTCGGCCGGTAGTATTCGCCGGGCTTCAGGCGGCCCTGGACCACCTGGACATAGGCCGCCGCGCCCGCCGCTTCCGGCGTCGTGCCGGCGCGGGCCGCCGCCTCGCGGTAGACCTGCGCGCGGCCGGCGTTGATCTCGGCCACCGCCTGGCGGATGGCCGGGTCGGCGGCGTCGGTCACGAAGCCCAGGAAGCCGTCGGACTGCTCGCCGACGATCCCGGCGGCCTTGGCCCGGTCCACGGTGGCCTTCGCGGCCGCCGACTGGGCGACGGCGGCGGAGGGGAGGACCAGCGCCGCCATGACGGCCGCGCCGATCCCGATGAGTTCACGTCCCTGCATGTCTTTCAGACGCCTCAGAAGAGGTTCGGGTTCTGCTGGATCAAGGCCTTCACTTCCTCGTCCAGCCGCAAGCGGACGTCAGCGTCCAGCTTGGCGTAGATGGTGATCGGCTTCACATCCACCCGGATGGTGGGCGTGCAGGCGGCAAGGCCTGCGCCGGTGAGCGCGAGCGCTCCCAGGGCGGCGGCCAGTGATCGGTTCTGGGCGATCATGCGGTCGTCTCCAAGTCTCCGGCCTCCTCTTGGCGGTTCACGGCTGAACCGGGGGTGAACTGCGCAGCCGCTGGTAGTCGGCGAAGTCCTTCAGGAGATCGTCCAGGTTCAGCGTCGTGTCCAGCGTCAGGTTCACGCCGGTCCCGGAGGGCAGCGGCAGCTTGCGGTTCATGAAGTCCCGCCGGATCAGGTCCATCAGGCCCAGGCGGATCTCCTGCTTCTTCGGCGGATCGTGCCGCCCGACGATGTGGAAGATCACGCCCAGCCGGCCGTTGGGCCGGCTCTCGATGGTGGCGTCGAGGGTGTCGAAGGCCAGGTTCTCCATCGCCTGGTAGGCGAAGTCGGTGAAGGTGTCGGTGGAGGGCTCCGGCGCGACGGCGGCCGGCGCGCCTGGCGTGGCGACCTCGCCCTGGGCGGCCACCCCGGTCAGGGCCGCACGCTGGATGGAGATGCGGCCCGGCTGGATGGCCCTGAGCGAGCCGCCGAGGATGCGCACCTGCTGGCCCTTCACCTCGAACGGCACCCGCCCGCTCACCCGGGCGTCGAACTCCACCTTGTCGCCGAACGGCGAGGCCTCGACCACGTCGTGCAGCTGCACGCCCTCGAAGTTCAGCACGCCGCGGGCCGGCTCGTCGGGCCCCAACGGGATCCGCACGCTCTCCACCGTCACCCGGCCGCCGCCCACCGCGGCCTCGCCGCCCGAGATGAGGAGGCCGCCTTCCTCCAGGGCGAAGGTGGCGGTGACGCCGGTCAGCGGCAGGACCGCGTCCACCGACTCGGCGCGCAGGACCTGGCCGGGCGCAGCGATGAGGGGAGCGAGGCTGGTGAACGCCACCTCGCCCGAGAGGCCCGTCACCCGGCCTGCCGGGCTGGTGAAGTCCAGGCGCGGAACCGTGAGGGTCCCGCCGCTCGTGACGCCGGCCTGGGTCCACTGGAAACCGCCGGCGAAGCGCGCCGAGCCCGCCGCGGGCGATCCCACAGCCGCGGCGAGCGGCGAGAGCTGTTCCGGCTGCAGGCCGCCGTCGGCGAAGGCGAGCAGGCCCGTGTCGATCTCCACGCCGCCAGCCCCGCTCAGCGACTGGTGGCCCAGCCGCGCGGCGGCGACCGGCTGGCCCGCCGGCGTTCGGAAGGCGAGGTCGGAGGTCCAGACGTCGCGCGCCAGCAGGGCGCGGCCGCTCATCCGGAGCGGATGGAAGCGGGTCTCCGGGGCCGTGTCCGCGACGAGCGCGTCGGCGATCGCCGCGGTGGCGTGCAGCCGGCCGCGGGACAGCCCCATCACCACCCGCCCGTCGGCTTCCGCCACCCGGGCCTGCAGGAAGGGCACGCTCGCCGCCGCGTCCTCGGCCCGCCCGCCGATCCGCCAGTCGCCGCCGTTCAAGGTCAGCAGCGGATCGCCGGCCACCGGGCAGACGCGCCCGGAGAGGCCTTCCACGTCGTTCTCGCCGAGTTCCAGCCGGGCCGCCGTCACGCTCGCGCAGCGGTCGCCGGTGAACCGCACGCCTTCGCCCATGCGTAGCGTGCCCGAGGCGTCGAACACCCCCTGCTGGATCGGCCCGATGGACAGCGCAGCCTTCACCCGGCCGACCGCCGTCGCCCCCCCGTCCGCCAGCGCGAAGCGGCGGATGTCGGCGTCCACCTTCGGCAGGCCTCCGCCGACCACCGCCAGCGTCCAGCCGCCCCCGCGCGGCGCCAGCCTCGCCTCGCCGCCCGCCGTGGGGTTGAGGCGCGCCGGCCCCGAGAGCCCGAGCTGCAGGGCGCCGCCCGCGTAGCGGGCCGTGACCCCGGTCGCCGCCGCCCGGAAGCTGCGCACCCCGAGCTTAACGGCCGCGATCTCCGGCGAATCCGCCGCGGTCGGCGCGCCGAGCCCCAGCCAGCCGCCGCGGCCCTCGATCCCCCCGACCAGCCGGACGGAGGCCTCGCCCTTGCGCCAGGCCGCCGGCCCCTCCAGCGTCGCCGAGACGCTCGCCAGCCGCAGGTCCGACACGGCGATCGCCTGGCCCGCGCCGGTCAGGCGCACCGTGGCCGCCACCGCGTCGCCGCCCTTGCGGGTCCAGACGAGGTCCGGCGCGGCGAGCCCCGCCCGGATCAGCCCGGTCGTGCCGCCCGCCACGTCGGCGCCGCCTGCGCGCAGTTCGGCGCTCGCGCGGCCGCGCACAGTCAGGTCGGGGATCCAGCCCGCGCTGTCGCCTGTGAAGGCCGCGGTAAGCTCGGCGTCGTCCAGCCCCTGCTCGCCCAGCGCCAGCCGGCGTCCCGTGAGGCTCGCGCGGATCGTCAGCGGCCCGTCGCTGCGCTTCTTCTGCAGGTCCGGATAGGGCGCCTCGGCGGTGATCCGCAGGCGCCCGGTCGTCAGCGCCGCGCCCCCGGCTCGCGCCTGCGCCACCGGCGCGTCCAGGCTCGCCGTGGTCCGCGCTCCGCGGGTCGTGACCCGCAGCACGCCCGCGCCCGTCGCCACCTCGAAGTCGCGGCCCTTCAGCCGCGCAGGCGCCGAGGCGGCGCTTAGTGACATCAGCCTGCCGTCGTTGACGAGCGCGTCGGCGGTCAGCCGCACCGGGCCGTAGTCGGTGGCCAGCCGCAGTTCGCCATCGTCGATCTCGATGCGCGGCTTCTTCGCCTCCGGCCGTGGCGGCCGGCGGCGGAATTCCTCGATCAGCGGGTCGAGCACGCCCGCGCTCAGCTTCCCCTTCCGGACGCTGGCCCGCAGCACCGGCCGGGTGAGCTTCACCGAGCCCACCTCCACGCCGAAGCCACGCAGCGCGTAGCCCACCTCCACCCGCTCGGCGGTGAAGTCAGGGTTGGCCGGGTCGCCGATCCGCAGCCGCGCCGTGGCCCCGGTCAGGCCGAACGCCTCGATCTCCGCTTCCGAGGCGATGCCCTTGGACTGTAGCCAGCCGGTCAGCGCCTCGCGGGCGATCACCCGCCGCGCCGCATAGAGCGCCAGCGCCGCGACCAGAATCCCCACGCCGATCACCACCAGGATCAGGCGCAGCGTGCGGCGCGGGGCTCTGGAGGGGACGGGGGGCTTGGCGTCGGTCAAGGGCGGCTCGGCTCAGCTGTTCAACCCCTGATACCGCAAACCGAGCCAAACCATGGCGCCCGGCGCGCCGCTCAGAGCCCGCCGAAGCTCGCCAGCGCCACCCCGCCGTCCACCGCGATGGTCTCGCCGACCACATAATCCCCGGCCCGCGAGGCCAGGTAGATGGCCACGCCCTGCATGTCCTCGTCCGTGCCGATGCGGCGCGACGGGATGCGCTTGGCGACCTGGTCGCCCTGGTCGCGCGCCACCCGGTTCATGTCCGAGGCGAAGGCGCCCGGCGCGATGGCGCTCATCACGATGTTGTCCTGGATCAGGCGCGCTGCCATCCGGCGGGTCAGGTAGATCAGCCCGGCCTTCGAGGCGTGGTAGGAGTAGGTCTCCTGCGGGTTGAGCCGGATGCCGTCGATCGAGGCGATGTTGATCACCTTGGCCGGCCGCTCTTGGCTCGCCGACTTCGTCAGCGTCGCGTGCAGCGCCTGGGTCAGGAAGAAGGGCGACTTCAGGTTCAGGTTCATCACCTTGTCCCAGCCGCTCTCCGGGAATTCGTCGAAGTCCGCGCCCCAGGCCGCGCCGGCGTTGTTGAGCAGGATGTCGAGCTTGTCCTCGTGTTCGAGGTAGCGCGCGACGAAGGCCTTGATGCCCTCCATCGTGGACAGGTCCTGGGGCAGGGACACGCACTGCGGCCCGAGCTCGGCGGCGGTGGCGTCGCACGCCTCGGCCTTGCGGGCGGTGATGTAGACCTTGCGGCAGCCGGCCTCGAGGAAGCCCTTTGCGATCATCTTGCCGATGCCGCGCGAGCCGCCGGTGACCAGCGCCACCTTCCCGTCGAGTGAGAACAGATCCTGAGCCATCTCTTCGAGACCTCCCCTTTGCTGGGCCCTTGTGCTTGGGCCGGTTGACTTGGTAGGGCCCGGCGAGGCCTATAACAAGCGTTTGAATTCCACGGCCGCCAAGGCAAAGAGCGGCCCGCCATCCATTATCGAGGGACGTTTCACATGACCGAGATCAATTCGGTGACCACGCTCACGCAGGACGGCGACGTCGCCATCGTGACGCTGAACTCGCCACCGGTGAACGCCCTGTCGGCCAATGTCCGGGACGGCCTCTACGAAGGCTTCAAGCAGGCCATCGCCAGCGACGCCAAGGCCATCGTCCTGATCTGCGAGGGCCGCACCTTCATCGCCGGCGCCGACATCACCGAATTCGGCGGCGCCATGAAGGGCGCGAGCCTGCCCGACGTCCAGGGCATGATGGAGAACTCGCCCAAGCCGGTGGTCGCCGCGATCCACGGCACCGCGCTCGGCGGCGGCCTGGAAGTGGCGCTGTGCGCCCACTACCGCGTGGCCGTGCCGTCCGCCCGCCTGGGCCTGCCGGAGGTGAACCTGGGCCTGCTGCCGGGCGCCGGCGGCACCCAGCGCCTGCCGCGCATCGCCGGCGTCGAGAAGGCGCTGGAGATGATGACCTCCGGTCGCCACGCGCCGGCCAAGGAGGCCCTGGAGATGGGCCTGGTCGACGAGCTGGTCGAGGAAGGCAAGCTGAAGGACGGCGCCGTGGCCTTCGCCCGCAAGCTGGTGGCCGAGGGCCGTCCGCTGGTGAAGGTGCGCGACAACAACGCCAAGCTGGAGGCCGCGAAGGGCAAGCCGGAGATCTTCGCCGACTTCCGCAAGGCCAACGCCCGCAAGTTCCGCGGCTTCCTGGCGCCGGAGTACAACATCCAGTGCGTCGAGGCCGCCGTGAACTCGGCCAGCTTCGACGAGGGCCTGGCCGTCGAGCGCAAGCTGTTCATGGAGCTGATGATGGGCTCCCAGTCGGCGGCCCAGCGCTACTACTTCTTCGCCGAGCGCCAGGCGCAGAAGATCCCCGACGTGCCGGACGACACCGCGACGCGGCCGATCAGGAAGGTCGGCGTCCTGGGCGCCGGCACCATGGGCGGCGGCATCGCGATGAACTTCGCCAACGTCGGCATCCCGGTGACCATCGTCGAGCTGAAGCAGGACGCCCTGGACCGCGGCCTCTCCACCATCCGCAAGAACTACGAGCGCTCGCGCGGCGCCAAGCCCGAGCAGACCGAGCAGCGCATGAGCCTGCTGACCGGCTCGCTCGACCGCGCCGACCTCGCCGACTGCGACCTGATCATCGAGGCCGTGTTCGAGCGCATGGACATCAAGAAGGAGGTCTTCGCCTCCCTCGACAAGATCGCCAAGCCGGGCGCGATCCTGGCCACCAACACCAGCTACCTGAACGTCGACGAGATCGCCTCGGCGACCTCGCGTCCCGAAGACGTCATCGGCCTGCACTTCTTCTCGCCGGCCAACGTCATGAAGCTTCTGGAAGTGATCCGCGGCGAGAAGACCGCCAAGGACGTGATCGCCACGTCCATGAAGCTGGCCAAGCAGATCGGCAAGATCGCCGTCCTGGCCGGCGTCTGCCCGGGCTTCATCGGCAACCGCATGCTCAGCCAGCGCCAGCGCGAGGCCCAGAAGCTGGTCATGGAAGGCGCCATGCCCTGGGACATCGACCGCGTGCTCTACGACTTCGGCTTCCCCATGGGCCCGTTCGCCATGAGCGACCTGGCCGGCCTCGACATCGGCTGGGTGAAGGAGAACTCCAAGGGCGAGACCATCCGCGACGTGCTCTGCGAGATGGACCGCCGCGGCCAGAAGACCGGCGCGGGCTACTACGACTACGACGAGAACCGGAACGCCAAGCCCTCGCCCGTCACCGAGAAGATCATCAACGACTTCATCGTCAAGTCGGGCCGCAACCCCCGCAAGGTCTCCGACGAGGAGATCCTCGAGCGCTGCGTCTATCCGATGATCAACGAGGGCCTGAAGATCCTCGAGGAGGGCAAGGCCATCCGCCCGTCCGACATCGACGTGGTCTGGGTCAACGGCTACGGCTGGCCCGTCTACCGCGGCGGCCCGATGTTCTACGGAGACCAGGTCGGCGCCGACAAGGTGCTGGCCAAGATGAAGGAGTTCCAGGGCGCCATGGGCGACGACTTCAAGCCCGCCGCGACGCTCGAGAAGCTGGTCGCCGACGGCAAGAAGATCGCCGACTTCGGCCGCTGATCGAAACTACCGCTCATCCCGGCGGAAGCCGGGACCCAAGCAGCCTATCCCCCGGCTTCGGAGCCGGCGCGGCGGGCTCGGCTTGGGCCCCGGCTTTCGCCGGGGTGAGCGGCCTTACATTGCAACTGAGCAGGACACCTCCCCATGCGTGAAGCCGTCATCGTCGCCGCCAAGCGGACCCCCATCGGCAAGGCCTACCGCGGCGCGTTCAACAACACCTACGGCGCGACGCTCGGCGCCGAGGCCATCCGCGCGGTGGTCGAGCAGGCGGGCGTGGATCCCGGCGAGATCGACGACGTCGCCATGGGCTCGGCCCTGCAGCAGGGCACGACCGGCAACAACATCGCCCGCCAGGCGGCCCTGCGCGCCGGCCTGCCGAACACCGTCTCCGGCATGACCATCGACCGCCAGTGCTCCTCGGGCCTGATGGGCGTCTCCATGGCCGCGAAGTACATCATCAACGACGGCGCCCCGATCGCCATCGGCGCGGGCATCGAGTCGATCAGCCTGGTGCAGAACGACAAGATCAACCGCTTCATGGCCGGCGACCCCTGGCTGCGCGACCACGTGCCCGAGCTCGCCACCTCGATGATCGAGACCGCCGAGATCGTCGCCGAGCGCTACGGCGTCTCCCGCGAGGCGCAGGACGACTATGCGCTGCAGTCCCAGCAGCGCACCGCCCAGGCCCAGGCCGAGGGCCGCTTCGCCAACGAGATCGTGCCGGTCACCACCGTCATGAAGGTGCTGGTCAACAAGGAGACCGGCGAGACGGCCGACAAGGAGATCACCATCTCCGCCGACGAGGGCAACCGCCCGCAGACCACACTCGCCGACCTCCAGAAGCTCCAGCCGGTGTTCCGCGGCGGCCGCTATGTGCCGGAAGGCAAGTTCGTCACCGCCGGCAACGCCAGCCAGCTCTCCGACGGCGCCGCCGCCGTGCTGCTCATGGAGCGCAAGGAGGCCGAGAAGCGCGGCCTCGAGGCGCTGGGCGCCTACCGCGGCATGGCCGTGGCCGGCTGCGGCCCGGAGGAGATGGGCATCGGCCCGGTGTTCGCGATCCCGAAGCTCCTGGAGCGCAACGGCCTCACCATCGACGACATCGACATCTGGGAGCTGAACGAGGCCTTCGCCTCGCAGGTGCTCTACTGCCGCGACAAGCTGGGCATCCCCAACGAGAAGCTCAACGTCTCCGGCGGCTCGATCTCCATCGGCCACCCCTACGGCATGACCGGCGCCCGCTGCACCGCCCACCTGATGTACGAGGGCAAGCGCCGCGGGGCCAAGTACGGCGTCGTCACCATGTGCGTCGGCGGCGGCATGGGCGCGGCCGGCCTGTTCGAGATCTTCTGATCTCGCCGATCCACGGCTGAGTTAAGGGGCCGTCCCGCGAGGGGCGGCCCTTTTCCGTTGCGCAGCGTCACAGAAGCGCCGAACTCCTTGGCAAGGTGGCGCAAGCGCTGGAGACTTCGCGAATGTCTGAGCGGGACACCCCGTCCAATCCCTACGCCCGGCCGAGCGCCTGGCCGGCCATGCCGCAGCAGCCGTTCCGCGTGGGCGCCCTGCCGAAGGCCGCCGCGCCGCCGCCCCGGCCGCAGGCCGCGCCGGAGCCGACGCCCCAACCGGCGCCTCAGCCGGCGGCGGCCGCGCCGACGCCCATGCCGGCGGCGCAATCCGCGGCGGCCCAGCCGATCACGCGGCGGCCGCCCACCCGGGCCACCTCGATCTTCTCGGGCTCGGCGATCCCGATGGGCCCGCCCGTGGCGCGCCCGCAGCCGCAGCCGGAGGTCGCGCGCCCTGCGCCAGAGCCCGCCCCTGAGGCCACGCCCCCTCCGCAGCCGGTCGCTGAAGCGCCGAGGCCGGCGCCGGGCGTCGAGGCGCAAGCCGCGCCCCTCGCCGCGCCGCCCATCCGCCGGCCGGCGAAGCGGCGTGGCCTCGCGGCGCGCCTGCCGCTGGCAGCCAGCCTCGCCGCGGGCGCGGCCGGCATCGCCGTGACGGCCTGGGTGCTGACCCGCGAGCCGCCGCCCCCCACGGTGCCGGCCGAGGTGCTCGCCGCCACGGCGCCGGCGACGGTGACCCCGCCGTCCACGGCTGCGGATGCGGTCTCCGCGCCCATCTCGACGACGCAAGCGGCCGCACCGGCGCCCACGCTGCGCGGCTCGGTGGAAAGCGCGCCGGTGCGCACGGCCGCCGCCGCGCCCCGGCGCGCGGTCCGCCGTGCGGCCGCCGAGCCGGCGCCGGCGGAGGCCGCCGCGCCCGAGCCCGCGCCGCCCGCCGTGACGCCCGCCCCGCTGGTGGTCCCGCCGCCGGTGGTCGCCGCACCGCCACCCCCGCCAACGCCGGCCCCAACGCCGGCCACCCCGCCCCCGGCCGATCCCGAGGCGCCGATCTCCACCCGCTCGCCCTACGGCGAGTAGCCGCGTCGCCCATCCTCTGCGAAGCTTCCCGGCAAAGGTGCGGGGGAAGCGCGTATGGAACGGGTGGTGCGGCTGGCCGCGGCGCTGTGCGTCGGGCTGGCGCTGGCGGCGTGCGGCAAGGGCGTCGACGGCGCGGCGATCGAGAAGGCCGATCCGGGCGAGTGGCTGACCTACGGCCGCACCTACGACGAGCAGCGCTTCTCGCCCCTGAAGCAGATCGACCGGGCGAGCGTCGGGCGGCTCGGCGTCGCCTGGTGGGCCGAGTTCGACACCGATCGCGGCCAGGAGGCCACCCCGCTCGTCCACGACGGCGTGCTCTACACCACCACCGCCTGGTCCAAGGTCCACGCCTTCGACGCCAGAACCGGCGCCCGGCTGTGGAGCTACGACCCCAAGGTGCCCGGCGAGGCCGGCTTCAACGCCTGCTGCGACGTGGTCAACCGCGGCGCGGCCCTCTGGAAAGGCCGGCTCTACGTCGGGACCCTCGACGGGCGCCTCGTCGCGCTGGACGCGAAGACGGGAAAGCCCGCCTGGACCGTCCAGACCACCGACACCTCCCGGCCCTACACCATCACCGGCGCGCCGCGGGTCGTGAGGGGCAAGGTGCTGATCGGCAACGGCGGCGCCGAGTACGGCGTGCGCGGCTACGTCTCGGCCTATGACGCGGCCAGCGGCAAGCTCGCCTGGCGCTTCTACACCACGCCCCATCCCGCCGGCCGCGCCGACGGGGCCGCCTCCGACAAGGTGCTGCAGGCGAAGGCCGCCGCCACCTGGAGCGACGGCGCCTGGAAGCAGAGCGGCGGCGGCGGCACGGTCTGGGACGCCATCACCTACGACCCGAAGACCGGCCTGGTCTTCGTGGGCGTCGGCAACGGCAATCCCTGGAACCACAAGCTCCGTTCGGGCGGGAAGGGCGACAACCTCTTCCTGTCCTCCATCGTCGCCCTGAAGCCCGAGACCGGCGAATACGTCTGGCACTACCAGACCACGCCGGGCGACAGCTGGGACTACACCGCCACCCAGCACATCATGCTGGCCGACCTGCCCGTGGGCGGGAGCCCGCGTCGGGTGGTCATGCAGGCGCCGAAGAACGGCTTCTTCTATGTGCTCGACGCCGCCACGGGTAAGCTGCTTTCGGCCGACAAGTACGTGCCCGTGGACTGGGCCGAGCGGGTGGACCTCGCGACTGGACGCCCCGTGGAGGCGCCTTTCGCCCGCTACGAGAACGGGGCCGTCAGCAGCCAGATGTCGGGCGCGCTCGGCGGCCACAACTGGCAGCCCATGGCGTTCTCGCCCAGGACCGGCCTCGTCTACATCCCCGCCCAGCTCGGCCGGGGAAACTACGCCGACCCGCAGGACTTCCGCTTCTCGCCCGGCCTCTGGAACACCGGCATGCGGCGCTATCCCGACGGGCCCAAGGCGAAGCTGGTGCGCCCAGGCGCCCGCGCCGCCGCGCGCGGCGAGCTGATCGCCTGGGACCCGGTGGCCCGGCGGGCGCGGTGGAAGGTCCCCTTCGACCGGTCCTGGACCAGCGGCGTGCTCGCCACCGATGGCGGGCTCGTCTTCCACGCCGTGGGGTCGCGTTTCACCGCCTATGACGCGGCCACCGGCCAGGCGCTCTGGGCTCATGACACCGGCGCCAATGTGATCGCACCGGCCATGACCTACGACGCCGACGGCGAACAGCACCTGGCGCTGATGGTCGGCGCCGGCGGGGCGGGCGGCGGCGACCAGGCGCGGCGCAAGGGCCGGCTCCTGGTCTTCCGGCTGGGCGGCGCGGCGAAGCCCCCGGCCTATCCGCAGGACGTCGTTCCGGCGGTGCTGGACTTGTCGCTCGCCACGCCCTCGGCCGGCGACGCGGACCGCGGCGCGGTGGTCTACGACCAGTACTGCTCCGCCTGCCACAAGGCCGGTCCCTATCTGCCGAACCTCGCTCGCTCGCCCGCGATCCTGGAGTCGGAGGGCTTCCGGGCGATCGTGCTCGACGGAGCGCTCAAGGCGAACGGCATGGCCGGCTTCCGCCGCCACTTCGGCGAGGCGCAGGCGGAGGACCTGCGGGCCTATCTGCTGTGGCGGGCACGGCTGAAGGCGCAGGCCGCAGCCGGGGCGGAGGCGCCCACGCACGCTCAGTAGGCCGATCACCTCTACGAGACCTTCGCCTCATTTCGCAGAACGGCGGAACCAAGCCGGGCCGTGAAAAATTACACGGCGTCGCTTCACGACATGAGGAGAAGAACATGCGCTTCATCGTTTGCGCGGTCGCGGCTGCGGGGCTCCTGAGCGCCTGCGCCAGCAACAACGACGAGATGGCCGCCGACACCGGCACGGCTGCTCCGGTCGCGGACACCGCTCCGGCCGCCGCCGAGCCCGCTCCGGCGCCGATGCCCGAACCGGCCCCCGCGCCGGCCCCGGCTCCGGCTCCGAGCACCGGCGAGCGGGGCTGACCATAGCCCCCTCGACCAGCGCGTCCGGTCGCCGACCGGGCGCGCTTCTCGCCGCCACGATACTGACCTCGCTCGGCCTGGCCGCCGCTGCCGCGCCTGCGGTTGCGCTTGCCCAGCTGCCGGATCCCTATTCGGGCTCGGCGGTCGCCGACACCGTGCTGCGCGCCGAGGTGCGCTACCGCCTGGTGGCGCCCGCCGCCGACGAGGGCGACCTCGCCGCCTTCTACGCCGCGCGCGGCCATGCCCCGATCTGGATCGACGGCGGCCTCAAGCCTGAGGCGCGGGCCCTGCTGGAGCGCGTCCGCGACGCCGCTGCCGACGGCCTGGATCCCGAGCGCTACCGCCCGGACGAGCTGGCCGCCGCCCTCGACGCCGCCGCGGGCGGCGAACCGGCCCGTCTGGCCGAGGCCGAGCTCCTGCTGTCCCGCGCCCTCGCCGCCTATGTCATCGACCTGCGCCAGGGCCGCGGCGACGCCCGGCCCGCCTTCGTCGATCCGCAGGTCGCACCGCCGCCGCTGAGCGCCCGCGCCTTGCTCGACCAGGCGGCGAAGGGCGAAGCGCCCGATCTCACCGCGCTCACCCGCATGAACCCGATCTATGACGGCTTCCGCCGCGCCCTCGCCGCCCACCGGGCCCGGGCCGCCGCCGGCGACGCCGACCCCGCGGAGGAGGGGCTGATCCTCGCCAACCTGGAGCGCGCCCGCCCCCTGCCGGCGGAGTTCGGCGACCGCTTCATCCTGGTGGACACGGCCGCGCGCCAGCTCTGGCTGTACGAGGACGGCGAGCTGCGCACCGCCATGCGGGTGGCCGTGGGCAAGCCCAGCCAGCCGACGCCGCTGATGACCGGCCTGATCCGCCACGCCATCTTCAACCCCTACTGGAACGTCCCCGCCGACCTGGTCCGCACCACGGTCGCCCAGAACGTGCTCGACCAGGGCCTCGGCTACCTGGAGACGGAGGGCATGGCGGTGTTCGCGGGCTACGAGGACGACGCCCCCGAGCTCGATCCCACGACGCTCGACTGGCAGGCCATCCACCGGGGCGACCTCGAGGTGCGGGTGCGCCAGCGCCCAGGCCCGCGCAACATGATGGGCAAGGTCAAGCTGATGCTGCCGAACCCGCTCGGCATCTACCTGCACGACACGCCCAACAAGGCGGTGTTCGGCGAAGAGGCCCGCTACGTCAGCTCCGGCTGCGTTCGTCTGGAGGACGCCGTGGCCCTGGCCACCCAGCTCCTCGGCGACACGGCGCTCGAAAAGGCGGCCAGCGCGGAGATCGAGCAGCAGGTGGAGCTGGAGAAGCCCGTACCGGTCTACATCACCTACTTCACCGCCATGCCGAGCGGCGGCGGCCTGGCGCTGCGCGAGGACATCTACGGCCGCGACGCGCCCCTGCTCGCCCAGCTCCAGGGCGGCGGCTCCGCCCTGGCCCAGGCGGGTCGCTGAGGCCGCTCAGGGCTTCAGGCTGGTTACATAGTCGCGGATGAGCGCCACGCCCTCGTCGTGGACGAGGCTGCGGCCGAGCTCAGGCATCATCACCCCCGGCTCCGACGAGGCCATGCGGTGCACCAGGATCGAGCGCTCCGGGTGGCCGGGCTCGATGGAGACCTCCAGGTCGCCGGAGCCCCGGCCCGCCGCCACCGGCCGCTTGCCGACCCCGAGGTTGGCCGCCCGGGTCTCCTCCAGCTGCAGGAAGAGGCCGGAGTTCGACGCGATCCCCGCCGGGTTGTGGCAGTGAGCGCAGTTGGCGTCCAGGTAGGCGCGAGCCCGCGCCGCCAAGGGCTCGGCAGAGTCGTCCCAGACCGCCGTCCGCGGAACCGCCTTCGGCTCCGGCGCGCCCGCCAGGATGCCCAGGCGCGTCCAGCGCGCCAGCTGGTTCTCGCGGCCATCGGCGTAGGAGAAGTCGCCGTTCAGGTTGCGCGCGCGGGGCCCGATCGGGGCGATCGCCTCGCGGACCTGGTGGCATTCCTTGCACTGGTTCTGGTTCGGCACGGCGTAGTCGATGTCGCGCCGCCTGCCGGCCGCATCCACCACGCTGACCGGCAGCCGCGCGCCGGCCCGCTTCAGCACGGCCTGGGTCTGCTCGGCGTTCCAGACATAGGCGTAGGCCGCCCAGCCGTCGGCCTTGCGGATCAGCAGCCGGGTCTCGATGAAGCGCACGTCCTCGGTCGGCCGGCGCAGATCGGCCGGATAGGCGAAGGTCTTCACCAGCGCCGTGCCCACGGGAAAGGCCAGCGCGCCCTCGGCGGCGTACCGGGCCGCCTTGCCTTCGGGCACGAAGACGTAGCGGGCCTTCTCGGCGTAGTCGCTGAACAGCGGCGTGTTCAGCGCATAGGGGATCACCCGCGGGCTCGGCGTCCGGCCGCCGGAGTCCACGAAGAGGCCGTAGGCGTCCAGCGTCGGCGCCGGCGTCTCGGCCAGCAGGACGTCCATCTTCACCCCGCCCGGCGCGGGCGCGGCGCCCAGGCTGAGCAGCGCCGCCAGGCTCGCGAGAAGACGCCTCAAAGCCCGGCCTGCTCCGCCGGCAGCACCACCGCCTTCGGCTCGGCGATCGCAGCGTCACCCGCGGTGGGCGTCACCGTCGGGTCGGCGCTCATCAGCTGGCCCGGTCCCTTGAGCCGGAGGTTCAACACCGGCCCGTCCTCGATCCGCACGCGCACCGCGTCGCTGTTCTGCGCATGGGCGGTCACGCCGTCCCACAGCACCGGCGGGATGGTCCCGCCGACCGCCTTGGCCAGGATCTCGGCCCCGGCGAACTTCGGGTCGTAGCCGTTCTTGCCCATCCGGTTGCCGCGCACCACCACGTCCCGAGGCAGGGGGTTGTAGGTCTTGTCGTCGAACTTCTGGGTGTAGCTGACCAGCATCACCGCCGCCGACTGGTTGCCGTCGATCTCGTTGTCGAAGACGTGGACGTTCTTGTTGGCCATGACCATGACGCCAGTGCCCACCGGCACGCTGGCCACGATGTTGCCCTTGGGCGCGAAGTTCGGCGTGTCGTTCTGGACGATGCGGTTGCGGTAGATGCGGTGCGAATGGCCGCCCATCTGCGGCAGGTTCGGCAGGTCGAACACCAAGATGCCGCCGGTGTTGCGGGTGGCCACATTGTCGAAGACGTCGGCGTTGTAGGAGTTCTCGATCTCGATGCCCGCCACGTTGAACTCGGCGCGGCTGTTCTTGACCACGATGTTCTTCGACTGGCCGACGTAGATCCCGGCGTCGGACGCGCCCTTCACCACCGCCTTGTCGATCAGCACATTGGTCGAGGAGACCGGATAGACGCCGTAGGCGCCGTTCGTCTCCTTGGGCCCACCGGTCCATTCCACGCGGACGTTCACGAAGCTGATGCGGTCCGAGCCCTTGGCCTTCAGCCCGTCGCCGCGGGTGTCCTCGACCCCGAGGTCGCGGACGGTGACGCGATCGGAGGTGATCAGCAGGCCCTCGCCCGCGCCCTTCTGGTCCTTGAAGGAGAGCACCGTGGCATCCGGCCCCGCCCCCTTCACCGTGACGTTGTCCACGTCCAGCGAGAGCCCGTCGGAGAGCTCGTAGCGGCCGGCGGCGATCTCCACCACGTCCCCGGGCTTGGCGTCCAGCAGCGCGGTCTGGACCTTCTCCTGGGCGTCGCCGCCGGGCGTCACCGTCAGGGTCTTGGCCTGGACCGCCGTGGCCGCCATGAGGGCCGTGGCCGCAAAGAGCGCGTGCCGGATCATGCGTTGTTCCTCCCCGTTTTGCGGGCAAGGTGAACGCTGTTCAGCCGCTGCGCAACCTCAGGCGAAATCCCGGGCGAGCTCGGCGCGGGTGGCCGGGGTCAGGCCCGCCAGGTGGCTGTAGCGTTCGTGATCGCAGCCGATCATGATCGTGGTCGCGGGATCGCGGAACACGGCGATGTGCTCGGGCTTCAGCGGGAAGCGCAGGAAGTGCACCGAGGAGGTCTTGCCGTCTTCCCGGGTCCGCTCCACGTCGCCCTCCGGCGCGCCGGCCACCCGCTCGCCGCCGATCTGCAGGAAGAAGCGGTCCTCGACCCCGCCCAGGCGGGCCAGCGTCTGCTCGCGGCGGACGGGATCGTCGATCTCGAACATCACCGTTGCCACCAGCTCCTGGCCCTGCGGGATCAGCGGATTGTAGGCGGCCAGTTCGTCCGGCACCTGCTCGGCGCCGCCCTTCTCGGTGAGCAGCATCTCCTGGATCTGGAAGAGCATGGTCTCGTAGCACTCGAAATAGACCGTGCAGACCGGCCCCAGCTCCACCCGCCGCAGCCGCTTGATCGGCAGCAGGGCCTGGCGGCGCTCGCGGCGCACGCGGGCGTATTCCTGGTCGGGCAGCAGGTCCTCGGGGGTCACCCGGCGGGTCTCGGCGGGCATGGTCAGACGGCTCCGTAGGCGCGGGCGAAGATCTCGATCGGATGGGCCTGCCGCGGCGGGGCGGACGCGTCCGCCCCGGTCTCGGCCGAGAGCAGCTGCCCCAGGTGCTTGCAGGCCAGCGGGCAGTCCGAGCAGAGGGTCTCGGCCCCCTTGGCGGCGATCTGGCGGGCGGCGGGGCGGCCCACCTTGCGGGCGACCTGATGCGTCTCCTTCATCACCCCGAAGGTGCCGCCGTGGCCGGAGCACCGCTCCACCAGGTTGACGGTGGTGTCGGGGATCAGCCGCAGCATCTCGGCGGACTTCGCGCCCATGTTCTGCGCCCGGGCATGGCAGGCGTGGTGGACGGTGACCCCGCCCGGCACCGGCTGCAGCCCCTGGGCCAGCCCATAGGTCCGCGCCAGCTCGACCATGTACTCGCTGACGTCGTGGGCGGCGTGGGCGAGCTTGCCCACCAGCGGGTTCTCGGGGAGCAGCAGCGGCCACTCGAACTTCATCATCAGGCCGCAGGAGGCGGTGAGCGCCACCACGTCCCAGCCGTCGTCGATCAGCGGCGCGAAGTGGGCCGCCACCCGCTCGGCCCGGCCGGCCACGTCGGCGAGGTTGCCCGCCTCGAGCTGGGGCATGCCGCAGCATTCCGGATAGACGAACTGCACCTGGCAGCCCTGCAGGGCCAGCACCCGGGCCGCCGCGACCGCCGTGTCGGGCTGGTTGTAGTCGACGAAGCAGGTGGCGTAGAGCGCCACCTTCCGCTGGCCGAACGCCGGCCCTGCCGGATCGGGCCGCATGGGATCCTTCCGCAGCCGGTCGCCCGCGGTCCGCGAATGGTACTTCGGCAGCTCGACCTCGGCGTCGATGCGGGCGATGGCCTCCAGCAGCTTGCGCAGCGGGGTGTTCTTCCGCGCCGTCGCCCAGTTGGCGATCGGCGCCACCGGCTTGGCGAGCTTGCCGTTGCGGTCGGTCCGGCCGAGCTGTTCGCGCACGAACTCGCGGTGGCCGTGCCGCGCCTTGGCCGCCCGGTAGCGCAGGATCAGGTGCGGGATGTCCAGGTCGAACGGATGCGGCGGGACATAGGGGCACTTGGTCAGGAAGCACATGTCGCAGAGCGTGCAGGCCTCCTCGACGTGGTCGTGCTCCGCCTTGCCGATGGAGTCGATCTCGCCGGTGGCGCTCTCGTCGATCGCCTCGAACAGCCTGGGGAAGCTGTCGCACAGGTTGAAGCAGCGCCGGCAGGTGTGACAGACGTCGAACTGCCGCTGCAGCTCGGCGTGCACCTTCTCCAGGTCGTAGTAGTCGTCGTCGCGCCAGGCGATCGGGTGGCGCAGGGGCGCGTCCAGGCTGCCCTCGCGCGCGGCCTCGGCCGCAACGGCCGGCTTGATGTCGTCGCTCACGCGCCGCCCTCCTGTTCAGGCGGACGACCGCCCCCGGGCCGGAGATGCCGGGGCGGGGCGGCCGTCCTGGTCGGGCGCTGGCTAGTCCAGGGCCTCGAGGGCCCGCTGGAAGCGGCCGGCGTGGGACTTCTCGGCCTTGGCCAGGGTCTCGAACCAGTCGGCGATCTCGTCGAAGCCTTCCTCGCGCGCCGTGCGGGCCATGCCCGGGTACATGTCCGTGTACTCGTGCGTCTCGCCGGCGATGGCGGCCTTGAGGTTGTCGGCGGTGCCGCCGATCGGCAGGCCGGTGGCCGGGTCGCCCACGTCCTCCATGAACTCCAGGTGGCCGTGTGCGTGGCCGGTCTCGCCCTCGGCGGTGGAGCGGAACACGGCGGCCACGTCGTTGTAGCCCTCCACGTCGGCCTTCTGGGCGAAGTAGAGGTACCGGCGGTTCGCCTGGCTCTCGCCGGCGAAGGCGGCCTTCAGGTTCTCGATGGTCTTGCTGCTCGCGAGGCTCATTGTGGTTCTCCCTTGGCGCCCGCGCCGGCTGACTGACGCTCCGGTCGCAGGGTCGCTCCCTCGACTATGGACCTGCCGCCAGATAGGGCAAATCGCTTTAATCTATGAGGCGAATAGAGCGACCCTATGCGCCGCGGGCAGCGGCGGAACCGCGTTCCCCGGGCGGGGTTTCCTTGGCGGACGCGAAGGAGCTCCACCATGGGCGACAAGAACCAGATCCAGGGCGAAGGCAACTACGACGCCGGCCGCCGCTACCAGCAGGAACAGCACGAGTTCGCCAAGAGCGGCAAGGTCGAGCAGAAGGCCCAGGAGGCCGAGGACGCGCTCGACGGGCCCGAGGGCGAGGAGCTGGAGCGCGCCCGCCGCGAGACCGGCCAGGTGAAGCCCTCCTAGGGCGCCTTTCCGGTTCGGAAGCTCCGGAAGGTGATGGAGTAGCGGTGCTCGGTCACCGGCGGGATCGAGTGCTCCCACTGCTCGCGCGCCTCGGCTGAGATCAGATAGGCCGACCGCGGCGCCAGCGTGAGCGACCGGCGCTCGAAGCCTGAGCCCACGCGCCGCCGCAGGCGGAAGACGCAGGGCGCGAGCACAGATATCCCCACCACCTTCTCGAACTGCGGACGGTCGCGGTGCCAGCCGATCGGCGCGCCGGGCAGGTACTCGTTGATCAGCAGCTGCTGCAGGCCGCCCGACGCGACGCCGGCGAAGGCCTCCGCCCGCTCGCGCGCCGGCTCGAGCCACTCCGGGATCGGCTCGGCCGCCTCCAGCCGCGCGGAGTTGAAGTCGTAGCGGTAGCCGAACGACACCACCCGCCGGCGCGCCTCGTAGCCGCGGAACTGGAAAGGCTCGAACGGCAGCGTCGCGAGCTCGGCCGCGATGACCTGCTCCTCCTGCGGTGACAGGAAGTCGGGCCGGTAGGCGAAGCCGTCCGGAAGCCCGGGCTCGGGCGTCCCGAAGAGATCGGGTTGCGAAGACGACGAATGCGGCATGGCACGCCCATATGGGAACTCTCGCCGCGGCCTGCAGCATCCGCGGCCGACCGGCGCGGCCGGCTTGTGCGGGACGCTTGGCCATCGGTAGATGCGCCCATGCCGCCGGACCAGCTGGACGTGATCATCAGGGTCGCCGGGGCGACCCTCCTGCTCCTGGCGGCCGCGACCTCGCGCAGCCGACTGGGACGCGCACGCGCCCTCTTCATCCCGCTCGCCGTCTGCCTCAGCGGCTTCCTGGCGGGCAACACGCCGGACCCACGCCTGCAGCTCGGCGGGCCGCTGGGGTCCCTGGCCGTGATCCTGGCCGGGTATGCGGCGGTCTTCCTGTGGTGGTTCTGTCTGGCGGTTTTCGACGCCAGCTTCCGGCCACGCGGGCCGGTGCTGGCGATCGGGACGGCGTGGATCGCCGTCGCCTCGGCAGACCGCGGCCTGTTCGGCGAGCGGCTGGCGCAGGTGGGGCTTTCCTGGGTCCTGCTCGCCCTGGGCCTCCTCATGGTGGGACACCTCGCCTGGCGCCTGCTTCGGGATCGCGAGGGCGATCTCGTCGACGGCCGCCGGAGCGTGCGCCGGCCCGTCGTGGTCGCGCTCGGCGGGCAACTGGCGGCCGACATCGCGGTCGACCTCTTGCTCGGCATCGACTGGCAGCCGCAGGCGTTCTCGATGGCGCAGAACGGCGCCCTGCTGGCCTTCACCGTCTGGCTCATCAACCTGGCGCCCCGACGCGAACCGGCGGCGCGCGCCAGAAGTGTCCCAAGCTCAGTGGATACGGACGTCCAGGCCGATCCGGTCCTCGCCCGCCTCCGGCGGCTGATGGAGGCGGACCGAGTCTACCTGGACCCGGAACTCACCTTCGCGGACTTCGTGGAGGCCATGGGCGCGCCCGAGAAGGTCGTGCGGCGGCTGATCAACCGGAAGCTGGGCTACGATCACTTCCGCACCTTCCTGAACAGCTACCGGGTCGCCGAGGCGCGCCGGCGGCTGGCCGACCCCGCGCGACGGGGCGAGAAGCTGATCGCCATCGCCCTCGACAGCGGCTTCGCCTCGCTGCCCTCGTTCAACCGCGTGTTCCGCGAGGTCGAGGGCCGCACGCCCAGCGCCTTCCGGGACGCCGCGCTCGCCGAGCTCGAAACATCGCCCGGTCGCGCGACGGCCATGTTCTGAGGCGCCTTCGGCCGGCTTCTGAGGGGCCCGCCCGCCAGCACCGCCCTATGCCTACCCCCTGCAACGGCGGAGGCGAGACCTTGAACGGCATCATCGGCATCTCGGGCGTCCTGGCGATCCTGCTCGCCGCGGGCGGACTGGTCGCGCTCGTGGAGCGCGGCGGCGTGTCCGTCCGCTGGCTCAGCGTCGCCGCGGGGCTGGTCCTGCTCAACGACCTGCTGCTCACCCGCGCCTACGGCCTGCTCCCCGACCTCCTGCCCGGGGCGGACTGGAACTGGCAGGGCAAGCTGCTGGCGCTGGCCGGCACGCTGGCCGTGGCCTCCCTGCCGGCCTTCGGCTGGCGCGCCTCGGGCTCGGCCTTGCCCCAGGCCGAGGACGGCTGGAGGCCGGTCCTGCTCGTCTCGGTCGCCTACGTCGCGGTCTTCCTGGGGCTCGCCCTGGCGTTCCCGACCGAACCGGCCTCGGCCGAGACCGTCGCCTTCCAGCTCTCACTGCCCGGACTGGAGGAGGAGCCGTTCTACCGCGGAGTCCTGCTGCTGGCGCTGTTCCGCGCCTTTCCGGCGCGCAGGCGGATCCTGGGCGTGGACTGGAGCTGGGGCGCGGTGGTCTCCTGCGCCCTGTTCGGCCTGGCGCACGCCTTCGGCTACTCGAAGAGCGGCTTCCAGTTCGATCCGCTGACCATGCTGCTCACCGCAGGACCCTCGTTCATCGCGGTGTGGCTGGCCCTGCGGACCCGCAGCGTGCTGCTGCCCGTCCTGCTGCACAACTTCGGCAACGCCATCACCCTGGTGGTCTAGGCGCCGTCAGCCCAGGCGGGCGATCGCCGCCGCGACGGCTTCCGTCTGCTCCAGCACCACCATGTGGCCGGCCTCGGGGATGGAGACCAGCTCCGCCCCGGCGATGCCTTTCTTGAAGGCGTGCGCATAGACCGGCGGGATAAGGCGGTCGCTGTCGCCCCACACGATCACCGTCCTCGCTCGGATGCGGTAGAGCCGGTCCTTCAGCCCCCGCTCGGGGATCGGGAACAGGATCCGCCCGGCCATGCCGAGCTGGCGGGCGTTGGTCACCAGGTACTGCTGCAGGAAGCCGGGATCCTCGACGTTGCGCCCGGCCGTCAGCAGGGCCGCCCCCGCCGCCGCGTCGTGGAACAGCAGGGCCGGCATCTCGTAGGGCAGGGTGGCGAACAGGTCGGCGATCGGATGGTCGTCGTCCCACAGGCCGGCAGGCGCGATCAGCGCCAGGCGCGAGACGTCGTGCGGCTGCACCGCCGCCATCTCGGCGGCGATCATCCCGCCCATGGAATGGCCCACCAGGATCGGGTCGCGGACGCCCAGCGCGTCCAGCACGTCCCAGGTGTGCAGGGTGAAGTCCAGCATGTCGCGGATAGCCGGCGCCTCCTCGCTGTCCCCGTAGCCGGGGACCAGCGGGGCGATCACGCGGTGGTCGCGCGCCAGGGTGTTCAGCAGCGGGTCTTCCGGGGTCACCCCGCCCGCGCCGTGCAGGAAGACGAGCTCCGGCCCCGCGCCGCCTTCGATGTAGCGGACGGGGACGTGGTGGGTCTGGACGGTCTTCAGTTCGAGCATGTCCGCCTCCTTCACTCGGCCGGGATCGGCGCGCGGGCCGGCGCGGCGGGGAGCGAGCCTGGGATCACCCGCTTCTCCAGCGGCTTGCACCAGAAGCGGTCGTCGTCGGCGTAGTCCGGGAAGATGTTGCGCAGCTTGGGCATCACCTTCTCGGCAAACAGGCGGGTCGAGTACATGCACTTGTCGGCCGGCATGTCGCCCACGTGCATCAAGCAGAAGATGTTGCCCACGCGCAGGCCCTTGATCAGGTCTTCCATGCGCTGGCGCACGGTCTCCGGGCTGCCGGCAATGACGTGGCCCTGCTCGGTCAGCTCCTTCCAGGTCAGCGTCGCATAGCCGCCCTTCGGCGGGGCGTACTGCGACAGCGCCCCCGACTGGATGGTCTTGATGGTGCGGTAGCCCGGCGCGTCGGCGAAGCCCGGATAGACGTGCAGGCAGCGGTTGTAGAAGTAGCTGACGTGCTCGGAATAGAGCCGCTCGGCCTCCTCGTCGGTCTCGGCCACGCAGATCGTCTGGGCGAAGCCGGCCCGGTAGGGGCTGTTGTCCGGCGCCCCGCGCTCCTCCACCCGCCGCCAGTAGCCGTCCATCAGCGCCTGGGCCCGCAGGTACCCGGAGAAGCTGAGGTAGGAGTAGGAATAGGTGTTGTCGATGCAGAAGTCGTAGGTCTCGACCGAGCCGCCGCCGGGGATGTGCACCGGCGGGTGCGGCTGCTGGATCGGCCGGGGCCAGATGTTGACGTGCCTGAGCTTGTTGTAGCGGCCGTTGAAGGCGAACGGGTCGCGCGTGGTCCAGGCCTTGATGATCAGGTCGTGCGCCTCGGCGTACTTCTCCCGCGTCAGGCTGGGGATCTGGCCGTAGCAGTAGTTGGTGTCCATGGAGGTGCCGACCGGGAAGCCCGCCACCAGCCGCCCGCCCGAGATGCAGTCCAGCATGGCGAACTCCTCGGCCACGCGGACGGGCGGGTTGTAGAGGGCGATGGAATTGCCCAGCACGACCAGGGCCGCATCGCTCGTCCGGCGGGCCAGGCCCGCGGCGATGATGTTGGGGCTGGGCATGATGCCGTAGCCGTTCTGGTGGTGCTCGTTGACCCCGATGCCGTCGAACCCGAGCGTGCCGGCGTACTCCAGCAGGTCCATGTAGGTGTTGTAGACCTCGTGGCTCTTCGCCGGGTCGAACAGCCTCTGGTCGATGTCCACCCACACCGAGCGGTGCTTCTCCCGGAAGTCGTCCGGCAGGTGCGGCCACGGCATCAGGTTGAACCAGGTGAACTTCATGGCGTCGTCCTCCCGCGGCCGCCTCTGATGGGCGGTCCGACTGAACGACGATAACCGGCTGGCTCCCGGCGCCAAGCGCCGACTGGCTGCGCCGTCGGAACCGCGCCCCCGGCCGCCCGTTCCGGCGATCTAAGAAAGTTTCGATTGATCTTGGAATTTCGATTGTCAGGGGTTATATTGCGAACCGTTCGCAACAGGAGCGCCGCCATGCGCACCGCCAAGAAGACCGTCAGCTACTCGATCATGCACCTCGTGGTGGCGATCACCGTGGCCTACGCGCTCACCCGTGACTGGCGGGCCGCCCTGGCCATCGGCCTGATCGAGCCCATCTTCCAGACCCTGGCCTTTGCCGTGCACGAGCGCGTGTGGGAGCGGATCGGCCGCCGCGAGCGCGCCGCATCCCAGCCCGCCGACGGCGCGGCGACGGCCGCCTGATCAAGAAGGAGAGCATCATGTCCGTCAGCATCGACACCGGCCTCGACGCCCGGTCCCGCGAAGACGTGGCCGCGGGCCTCTCCCGACTCCTGGCCGACACCTACGCCGTCTACCTGAAGACGCACGGCTATCATTGGAACGTGCGCGGTCCGAACTTCGCTTCGCTGCACGCGCTGTTCATGGATCAGTACACCGAGATGTGGAACGCCATCGACGACGTCGCCGAGCGCATCAAGGCGCTGGGGGCGACGGCGCCGCAGGGCTACCGCACCTTCGCCAACCTCTCGGGCATCCAGGACGGCGACCCCGAGCAGGACGCCGAGGGCATGCTGGCCGAGCTGTCGAAGGATCACGAGACCCTGATCCGCACCGCCCGCGGCGTGCTGCCGGCCGCCCAGGCCGCGGGGGACGAGGTGACCACCAGCCTCCTCTCCGACCGCCTGACCGCGCACGAGAAGCACGCCTGGATGCTGCGCGCGAGCCTCGGCGCGCGCTAGCGCTCCGCGGGGGCCTTGCGCCCGAAGCCGAGCACCGAGCCGTCCCCCGACAGCCGCCGGGCGAGCACGGCGGCGGCGAGCAGCAGGGCGCCCACCGCCAGGAACGAGCCCGCGCGGACCACGCCTTCCAGGCGCGCCATGTCGAAGAGGAAGATCTTCGCCGTGGTGGCCAGCAGCACCACGAGCCCGGCCCAGCGCAGGTCGGCCTCGCGGCGCGCCGCGGCGAACACCAGCAGGGCGAAGCCGTAGAGGCCCCAGGCGGCCGAGAAGGCCCAGGTCTCCAGGCTCGCCTCCTGCAGGCTGGGCCGCATGTCGTAGCCGTGGAAGCCCAGGCGCACGACCAGCGTTAGGATCGCGAAGACGGTGAGCACGGCGCAGACCCGGGCGGCGCGGGCGAGTCCCGCCTGCCCCGCGGCCTCCGCCATCCGGACCAGCCAAAGCAGGACCGCGGCGCCGGCCGCATAGAGGCCGAACAGCAGGGCGGTCGCGCCCGCGCCGTCCAGCGGCCGGTCGATCGGGCCCCACCAGGGGCTGGCGGCAAGGCCGAAGACCAGCGCGGCGAAGACGATCGCGGCCGAGGCCGAAACGACCGCGACACGGCGCACGAGGTCGGCGATCGGCGAGATGGTCCAGGCCCGCAGGCTGGCCTGGACGGCCGCCCAGTCCAGCAGGCGCGCGCCAAGCAGGGCCGCCACGGCGTAGGCCGCCACCTCGGCCCGTCCGATCGGGTCGCGGCCGTCCTCGAGGCTCGGCCCCTGGAACAGGCGATGCGCTCGCCAGCGACGACCCCGAGCGGATGAAGGATGCGCTGCAGGAGCTGAAGCGGTTGCAGGCGCCCTATCTGAACTGGACCGGCAAGGCTGAGCGGACGAGCTTCGAGATCGATACCGTCTCGCTCCATGTCCATGAAAGGGTCGACGCGGCTACGGTCCTGGCAAATGCGGCGAAACGGCTGAAGGGTAAGGACGCCGCGACGCAGTGGCGGCAACCGGACCTGTTCGCGGCGCCATTCGAGAACCTGCCTCTGCGCCACGCGCTAGATTTCTACCACCACGAAAAGGGCTGGTCGAACCGGCTGGTGGCCGGCGACAGCCTCCTTGTGATGAACTCGCTCCTGACCAAGGAGAGCATGGGTGGGAAGGTGCAGACGATCTACATCGACCCACCCTATGGGATTAAATACGGGTCGAACTTCCAGCCCTTCACAAACAAGCGCGACGTGAAGGATCGATCAGACGAGGATCTCACTCAAGAACCCGAGATGATCAAGGCGTTTCGGGACACCTGGGAACTCGGAATTCACTCCTATCTTACCTATCTTCGCGACCGGTTGATTCTAGCGCGAGAATTACTGAAAGATAGCGGATCTATCTTCTTACAAATTTCAGATGAAAATCTGCACCATGCCCGAGAATTGATGGACGACGTATTTGGCGCCCACAATTATGCCGGCCTTATATCATATAGCGCGACCACAGGACAGACGTCAGGACTGCTCGCGCAGATAACAGATTATATCCTTTGGTACGGAAAAGACAAATCTCACCTGAAGCATAATAAACTCTACGTGGTTACCCCTGCAATTGATAACCCAACCGAGCGCTATGTTTTTGTGGAAACTCCGACCGGGGAACTGCACGATCTCTCAGTCAAACAAAAGATGGGGGAAGAACCCATCCCTGAGGGACGGATTCTGAAGCTTCAGGACCCGAGTTCACAATCCGGCGACGAAAAGAGCAGGAAACGCTTCCCGGCCTTTGGGATGGAGTTCTCCCCGAGTGGAAGCCGGGGATGGTCCACGAGCGTTGATGATGGAATGCCGCGAGTTCTACGCTCTGGACGGTTTCACAATCAGGGCAACTCGTTGTGGTGGAAGTCATACAGGGACAATGGACGCCTAAGGGCGCTCAATGCGTTGTGGGCTGATACCCGTCAGAATGCGTTTGGCGAAGGAAAACTCTACGTCGTTCAGACGATTGCGAGCGCGATAGAACGCTGCCTCCTGATGACGACAGATCCGTCTGACCTAGTTCTAGATCCCACATGCGGCTCGGGCACCACAGCGGTTGTCGCTGAGAAGTGGGGGCGCCGTTGGATCACCTGCGACACATCCCGTGTAGCGATCACCCTCGCCAAGCAGCGGCTGATGACCGCCAGCTTCGACTATTACAGCCTTCGCCATCCCCACGAGGGGCTTCAGGCAGGTTTCGACTACGAAACGTTCCCGCATGTCGCACTGAAGAGTATCGCCAACAACCCAGACATCGACACGATCTACGACGAAGATCACCCAAAGATCGCATCGGCGCTGGCGGACCTTAACGCCGCGCTGGGCGCTGCCCCGCCAAAGCCCCTCAAGCCTACGCAGGGGGTGCGCAAGGGTAGGCCCGTGGACTTCGACAAGGGCGACACCCTGCACGAATGGGAGGTGCCCTTCGATTGGCCGGAGGATTGGCCGGAAGCCGCCCGCGCGCCCTTCGAGGCCTTCCACGCCGCCCGGCAGGCGATGCAACGTCGTATGGACCAGTCCATCGCCGACCATGCCGAGCCGGAAACGCTCTACGACAAACCGCGCATCGACAAGTCGAAGCTGCGCATCTGCGGACCCTTCTCGGTCGAGGCGGTGCCGGCGCCGACTGTCCTCTCGTTGGATGAGAGCACGCCACCCGAACAGGCGGATGAGACCGTCGCCCGCTCAGGTGAGACGTCGCGCCAGGCCCTGTGGCGGGACGAACTGTTGAAAACGGGCGTCCGCGGCAAGGGCGGCGCCATGCTCCGGTTCGCCGAATTCGAGACCTTGCCCGGCCTAAAGCACATCCACGCCAGCGGCTCGCTGGCCGAGACGGGCGAGCGTGTGGTCGTGAGCTTCGGCCCTGAACACGCGGCGCTGGAGCAACGGCAGGTCGAGCTGGCGCTCACCGAAGCCGAGACGCTGCGCCCCTCCCCCAGGTTCATCCTGTTCTGCGCCTTCACCTTTGATCCCGAGGCCGCGAAGGACATCGACGAGGTGAACTGGCCCGGCGTCACGCTCCTCAAGGCGCAGATGAACACCGATCTCCTGACCGAGGATCTGAAGAAGAAGCGGGCCTCCAACCAGTCCTTCTGGCTGATGGGGCAGCCCGACGTAGAACTGCGCAAGCGCAAGGACGGGCTGTGGGAGGTCGAGGTGAACGGCTTCGATTACTTCGACCCGAAGGCGGGCGACCTCGTCTCCGGCGGCAAGAAGCAGATCGCGATGTGGTCGCTGGACGTGGACTACGACAACCGGTCCCTAATGCCGCACCAGGTGTTTTTCCCGATGGCGGATGCGAAAGGCGGCTGGAATCGCCTGCGCAGGACGGTGCGGGCCGAGTTGGACGAGGACCTGCTGGAGCAGTTCCACGGCACCGTCTCGCTGCCGTTCGAGGCGGGCGAGAACCGGCGGATCGCGGTCAAGATCGTGGACGACCGCGGGATCGAGTCCCTCAAGATCATGCCGCTCGAGGCATAGGCCCGTGTCCCTCATCATCAACACGCCGTTCGCGTGTCCGGCTCAGCACTGGGTCGAAGGCAAGGGCGGCAAGCTGGAGATCAAGCCCGAGCGGCGACCGGCGAGTTACGAGGTCTTCGACGCGCGCAACCACACCAAACGCACCGAGGTTCTGGACCTGGTGAATACGATCCGCGCCCGCGTGGACGCCTGGCGAGCGGACGGCTGGCCTGGCGTGACGATCGTCACGCGCAAGCTGCTGGATCACTGGCATGACGCCGAGGCGCGCCAGCACCCATTCTATTTCTGTCAGCTCGAAGCCATCGAAACCCTGATCTGGTGGGTGGAGGGCGCCGAAGCCTACAAGCAAGGCGTTGCGATCCCCCGCGATGGCGGCCCGTGGGAGCGACTCTGCAACAAGATGGCCACGGGGGCGGGCAAGACCACCGTGATGGCCATGATCATCACGTGGCAGGCGCTGAACGCGCTGACCTACCCCAAGCGGAACAAGGACTTCAGCCGGGCGGTGTTCATCGTGGCGCCCGGCCTGACGGTGAAAGAGCGTCTGCAGGTGCTGCTGCCAAGCGAGGGCAGCTACTACGACGAGTTCAACCTCTGTCCGTCCGAGGCGCTGCGCCAGAAGCTCAACCAGGCCGACGTGCTGATCGAGAACTGGCACACCCTGATGCCCCTGAAGGAGCAGGAGCGCTCGGTCGTGAAGAAGGGCCGGGAGTCGGACGAAGCGTTCACACGCCGCGTCCTTGGCAAGCTCGCCGCCCACAAAGACATCATCGTCATCAACGATGAGGCGCACCACGCCTATCGCAAACCGCCGGAAGTGAAGATCAGCAAGAAGGTGGCTGCCGAACAGGGCATCGACCTTGATGAAGCGACCCGCTGGATCGAGGGGCTCGATCGCATTCACAAGACGCGCCGAATCCAGCGCTGCTTCGACCTCTCCGCGACGCCGTTCGCACCGACCGGCAAGAAGAGCACGGACACTGCGCTGTTCGACTGGATCGTCTCGGATTTCGGCCTGAACGACGCGATCGAGGCTGGACTGGTGAAGACGCCGCGCGTGGTGGTGCGCGACGATGCCTTGCCCGATGCCCGTACGCTACGGTCGAAGCTCTATCACATCTACCGCGACCCTTCGGTATCCGAGGACCTGAACAGGGCGAACGCCGAACCGCACGAGGCCCTGCCGAAGCTTGTGCAGGACGCCTACACGCTTCTCGGGGCCGACTGGCGGGAGACACAGAGGCAGTGGAGCGCCGCAGGTCATCATTCTCCACCCGTGATGCTGACGGTCTGCAACCGCACGGAGACGGCGGCGAGGATCGAGCACTATTTCAACAAGGGCGACGCCCACTGGCCCGAGTTGCACGCTCCGAACAGGACCTTGCGTGTGGACTCAAAGGTGCTGGAGAAGGCGGAGATCGGCGAAACCGCCACGTCCGACAAGGACTACGAGAACCGGTTGAAGGCTATCGTCGGCGCCGCCGACCTGCCGGAGACGCGGAAACAGCAGCTACTCGGGATGAAGAAGGAAGAGCTGCTGCGCGCGATCGTCGACAATGTCGGCAAGCGGGGCGCAGCCGGGCAGGATCTGCAGAACGTCGTTTCTGTCGCGATGCTGTCCGAGGGCTGGGACGCCAAGAACGTGACGCACATCATGGGCTTGCGCGCGTTCACCTCTCAGTTGCTGTGCGAGCAGGTGGTTGGCCGGGGTCTCCGCAGGGTCTCCTACGACACGGATGAGAACGGGCTGTTCCTGCCTGAATACGTGAACGTCTTCGGCGTCCCGCTCTCCATTTCGGAGACGGGCGAAGGTGGCGAGGCGCCTCCACCTCCGAGGCCGACCACCCAGATCGAGGTGATCCCCGATCGGGCCCGACTAGAGATCAAGTGGCCGAACGTGCTGCGCGTGGAAACGGTCGTGAAACCGCAGCTCACGGTGGATTGGACCAAGGTGCCTGTTCTGGTTCTTGATCCGGCCGCGACGCCAATCAGCGCCGAACTGGCGCCCGCCCTCGGCGGCGCGACGGACATGGGCAAGGTGACCGCGATCGATCTGGAGCGCCTTCCCGACGGATTTCGCCTGCAGCGGCTTGTATTTCAGGCCGCTCGCAAGGCTTTCGCGGAATTGCGGCGGAGCTTCTCCGGGACCGAGGAGTACCTCGCGGTGCAACTGGTGCGCATCGTCGAGAGCTTCTTGAACTCCAAGCTGGTGGACATACCGTCCATCTTCCATTCGGACCCTCTGCGTCGCCGAATCCTGATCGCGTTGAACATCGACCTGGTTGTCCAGCACGTGCTGCGTCACGTGAGCGAGCAGAATACGGAACGCCTCACCCCCGTCTTCGACGAGGAAAACCCGATCGGCGCCACGGGCCAGATGAGGACGTGGTACACGACGAAGCCCTGCTTCCCCGCGATCAAGTCGCACATCAGCCATCTGGTCGGCGATTCCTCTTGGGAGGGCCACGCGGCGAATATCTTCGAGAGCCGGGATGATGTGGTCGCCTACGCGAAGAACGATCATCTAGGATTTCAGATTCAGTACCTGTGGGCTGGGTCGCGACGGCGGTTTGTGCCCGACTTTCTCGTCCGGCTATCTGGCGGCAAGACGCTTGTTCTGGAAATCAAGGGAACCGATAGCCCACAGAACAAGGCCAAGCGCGACGCACTGAACGAATGGGTCAATGCGGTGAACAGCTTCGGCGGATTTGGACAGTGGGCCTGGGATGTCGCCTTCCAGCCGGCTGATGTGCAGGACATCGTCAGCGGGCACGCAAAGGTCACCGTAGCCGAACCTGCAGCCTAACGCGCGCAGTCCTCCGCCAGCGTCCCCGCCCGAGCCTCACCTCCCGCGCCCATTCCGCGGCGGCTGGGCGGCTGCGGAGGGGGACCGGAACGCCTTTGTGGGGGCTCTAGTCCCGGATAGCCGCTGGCGCGGCTTCCGGGATGACACGGGGGGTGTGGGGCGGCGGGGGCGCGATCGGGTCCCACGGGAGGGGGGCGGCGCGGCCGGCGTCGCCCTCACCCTGCCCTCTCCCGGAGGGAGAGGGGCGCGCGTGTGATGGGCGTCACGGGGGCGGCGGGGGCGATTGACAGAGGATGCGGGGCCGGCCGGAGTGGCGGACGGACGCTTGACCCCTTCAGGAGACCCCATGGACATCCAGGACCACATCGCGAAGCTGGCGGCGGCGCCCCGGGACGACAGCCCGGAATACACGGCGACGCTGCGCTACTGGTCGCACGGGCCGCAGACCAGCGGCTTCGAGAAGGCGATGCGGGTGCGGGTGAACGACGGGCCCGAGCACGTGTTCGACGTGCCCGACAGGCTGGGGACCCACGAGCTGGTGGTGGACATCTCCGCGGACATGAAGCCCACGGGGGCGAACGTCATCCACTGGCAGGTGGACGTCTACAACTACGAGCCGTTCGGGATCCGCTCGTCGGCGCGGGTGCTGATCCGCCGCAAGCGGGCGGTGATCCTCGACGAGAACTACGAGACGCCGCAGTTCTGGCGGCGGACCAACGAGCAGCTGACGGTGTTCTGAGGCCGGCGCTCCAGCGGGCGCCAGGCTCCCCTCCGCTCGGCTCGGCTCGGCCCGGCTCGGCTCGGCTCGACATGGGCGGGGGGCGCCCCTAGCGTGCGGTGGGCTTTCGTCAGCGACGCAAGATGCCATCGATCTCCCTTCGGGCCTGGGCCTCGCCGTTCTTCACCAGCCTCTGCGGGGCGGTCGCGCTCGGGGTCTTCCTGGGGTTCGCGGGGCCGTTCGGCTCGTTCCAGTCGCTCGCGCCGCCGCAGCGCTACGCCTTCTGGTTCGCCCTGGTGGCGGCGGGCTACGGGCTGGCGGTGGCGACCCTGCAGGTCCTGCGGCCCGCGGCGGCGTTCGCCCGCCTGCCCGGCGTCGCGGCGGCGGTCGTCGTGGGCCTGGTCTCGACGCTGCCGATGATGTTCGTCGTCGCCTGGGCGCTCGAGGTGGTGTTCGGGCGCTCGACGCCGCCGGGACGGCTGGTGTCGCTCTATCTTTCGGTGGCGTCGGTGCAGCTGGTCATCGCCGCCATCGCCGCGTGGCCGGTGCTGGCGGCCGGCGGCGCCGCGCGGCCGGAGGAGGAGCCGGACGCCGAGCGGTTCTTCGCGCGCGTGCCCGAGCGGCTGGGGCGGGAGCTCCTGGCCCTGGAGGCGCAGGACCATTACCTGATGGTCCACACGCCTCGGGGCTCGGCGCTGATCTCCATGCAGCTTAGCGAGGCGGTGCAGATCCTGCCGCCGCGGCTGGGCTTGCGGGCGCACCGGCGCTGGTGGGTGGCGCGCCAGGCGGTGGCCGGGTGGCGCCGGGAGGGTGACCGGACGCTCATCGAGCTGACGGGAGGCCTGACCGTGCCGGTCGGCCGGACCTATCTCGCGGCGGTCCGCGCGGGGCTCGAGGCGCCGGGCGGCTGACCGCGCGGGCGGTGCCGGGACGCCGGGCCCCCGGCGGCTGTGGCGTTGCCGCAAAATGCCGGCGCGCGAATGGCGTTGGCGGATTGGGCCGTTGCCGGGACCGGCGGGCCGAGGGAGAGGGCGGCGAACCCCAGCCCGCTCCACCGGAGATCCGATGCGACACCCGCTTTTCGCCTGCGCCTTCATGCTCGCCGCCGCCATGCCCGCCGCGGGGCAGGCGCAGGTCACCACCGTCCTGACGACGAGCTGCGCCCCCGGACCCTCAGGCGCGGCCGCGAGCGAGCCGGACCTGTCCGGGCTGTGGGACTTCTACATGGACGTGGGCGGCGCGCCGAGCTTCGGCCTGCTGACGATCGGCCGGCTCGACGGGCGCCATGCCGGGACGCTGACGCCCGTGCGGACCGCGCCCGTGGTCGTGCGGAGCCTGGCGGTGAGCGGCGGGAAGGTGCGGATGATCGTGGGCTCGGGCGAGGGCGACGTCGCCTATGACGCCGCGCTCTCCGCCGCGGGGGACCGGATGTGCGGGACCGTCACCTACCACGGCGGCGTGCTGTACCCGATGGTGGCGCAGCGCCGGCCGCAGCGGGCGGGCGGGGCGTCCGCTCGCTAGCCCTCGACCTTGCGGCAGCGGTCCACGGCGGCCAGGTGGTCCTCGCCGGTCTGGACGTTGCGCAGCCAGGCCTTGTCGCCGGAGACGGCGAGAACCTCGTAGTGGGGGAAGAGGTTGGGGCCGGTGCGCACGAGGTCGCCGGGGGCGACGGGCTCGGCCGGGGCCTCGGGGACCGGGAGGTTGAAGACGTCGGCGTAGCTGGACAGGGACATGACGCGGTTCCACTCGCGCGCGCGGTCGGGCGCGCTTGGCAAGGAGATGGTCCCGCGGCGGCGGGCCCGCAATCCGGGGCGCTACGGAGGCGGCGGTGGGTCGCAGGGGGGGCGTGCGGGGGAGACCACGCGGGTCCCGCGGGAGCGCGGTTTCCGCGTCCTCCGCCGCCCTCACCCTGCCCTCCCCCGGAGGGGGAGGGTTCAGGGCGCTACGGGTAGCGGTAGAGGCCGCAGAGCTTGTTGCCGTCGGGGTCGCGCAGGTAGGCGAGGTACATCTTCCCCGAGGGGCCTTCGCGGACGCCCGGGGGGTCCTCGATGGCGGCGCCGCCGGCGGAAAGCCCCGCGGCGTGCCAGGCGTCCACCTGCTCGGGCGAGGCGCAGGCGAAGCCCACGGTGCCGCCGTTGGCGTGGCAGGCCGGCTGGCCGTCGATCGGCAGGGAGGCGGAGAAGACGCCGGTGGGCGAGCGCCAGAAGACCCGGTGGCGGTCCACGAAGCCGGGGTTCACGCCGAGCGCGGCGAAGGTCGCGTCATAGAAGGCCTTGGCGCGGTCGAGGTCGTTCGTGCCGACCATGATGTGCGAGAACATGCCGGGGTTTCCTCCTGGGTTCTTCTCAAGCCCTCCTCCTCGATGGAGGAGGGTTGGGTGGTGGTGCGGACAGTGAGGTGAGGCAGATGGCTCCTGGAGGCGCCGGCGCCGAAAGCGCCCTTCGCCCGATGCCCTGCCCTCACCACCATCCCTCCCCTTCCTCCATCGAGGAGGAAGGGCGCCTTTGCTTGCGGCGCAGGGGGAGGCTGACGGGCTCTAGTGCTGGCTCTCGGGCATGCGGACCACGAGGCCGTCGAGGTCGTCGGTGACCTTGATCTGGCAGGAGAGGCGCGAGTTCGGCTCCACGCCCTCGGCGAAGTCGAGCATGGACTCCTCCATGGCCGACTTGGTCCCGGTCTTGGCGGTCCAGGCCTCGTCGACGTAGACGTGGCAGGTGGCGCAGGCGCAGGCCCCGCCGCAGTCGGCGTCGATGCCCGGGATGTTGTTCTTCACCGCGCCTTCCATGACGGTGAGGCCGGTCTTCACCTCGATGGCGTGCTCGGTTCCGTCGTGCTCGATGTAGGTGATCTTGGCCATCTCTGTCCTGCCCCTTAGGCGGCCGCTCTTCTAGGCGGCGACCTCTTTCATGGAAACGTTCGGGTCCGCAAGCCTCGCCTTGTCGACCGGCTTGCGGTTGAGGATGAGCATCTTGCCCATCATGAATTCCGGCGGGGCGTTGATCGCCTCCACCGCCTGGACCTGGTCGCCCTTCAGGTGGAAGACGGCGAACCTGCCCGAGGCGGGGTCGCCGCGCACCAGGATCTCGTCCACGTCGAAGGCGTAGCCGGCGATCTGCAGCTTGAGGTCGTACTGGTCGGACCACTGCCAGGGGCACTCGCCCGCCGGCCGCGGGCGGCCGGTGATGGCGGACGCGGCCTGCTTGGCCTGCTCGAGCGCGTTGGGCACGCTCTCCATGCGGAACATGCGGTCGTAGATCGGCATCGGCCGGTGGGCGACGTCGCCGATGGCGAAGATGTCGGGATCGGAGGTGCGGGCGTCGAGGTCGACGACCACCCCGCGGGCGGTCTCGAGGCCACAGTCGGCGGCGAGCTCGTCGTTGGGCGCGGCGCCGACGCCGACCACAGCGGCGTCGCAGGGGATGGTGCGGCCGTCGGCCAGGGTGACCCCGGTGACGCGGCCGGCCTCGCCCACGAAGCCGGTGACCGAGCAGCCGAGCTCGAAGGCGACGCCGTGCTTCTGGTGGTAGGCCTGGAAGAAGTCGGAGAGCGCCTGGCAGGCGACGCGGGCCAGGATGCGGCTCTCGCGCTCCAGCACGGTGACCTCGGCGCCGAGCGCGCGGCCGGAGGCGGCGACCTCCAGGCCGATGTAGCCGCCGCCGACCACGGCCAGCCGCTTGCCGGGACCGAGCGCCGCCTTCAGCGCCTCGGCGTCGGCGGCGGTGCGCAGCGCCATGACGCCGGAAAGCTCCGCGCCGGGGATGGGCAGCGCGATGGCCCGCGCGCCGGTGGCGAGGATCAGCTTGTCGTAGGTGAGGGTGGAGCCGTCGGAGAGCTCCACGGTCTTCGCGCCGCGGGTGATCTTCACGGCGCGGACGCCGGGCCGGAAGTCGATGGCGTGCTCGGCGTAGAACTCCAGCGGCTTCAGCGCCAGCGCGTCGGCGTCGGCCTCGCCCTTCAGCCAGGCCTTGGAGAGCGGCGGGCGCTGGTAGGGGGCGATCGGCTCGTCGCCCACCAGGGTGATCGGGCCCTCGTGGCCGTACTGGCGCAGCAGCGCGGCGGCCGTGCCGCCGGCGTGGCCCGCGCCGAGGATCACCACATGCTCGCCTGGTCCCGACATTGCCCTACCCGATGCCCAAAAGTGACGCCGGCGTCAACTTGAACCCGCCGGGCGGAGGTCAGCTCACCCGTTCGGCGAGCGACTTCTTGATCTCGGCGATGGCCTTGGCCGGGTTCAGGCCCTTGGGGCAGACCTGGGCGCAGTTCATGATGGTGTGGCAGCGGTAGAGCTTGAAGGGATCCTCCAGCTCGTCCAGCCGCTCGCCGGTCGCCTCGTCGCGGGAATCGATGATCCAGCGGTAGGCGTGCAGCAGGGCGGCGGGGCCCAGGTACTTCTCCTGGTTCCACCAGTAGCTCGGGCAGCTCGTGGAGCAGCAGGCGCAGAGGATGCACTCGTAGAGGCCGTCGAGCTTCTCGCGGTCCTCAGGCGACTGCTTCCACTCGGTCTGCGGCTCGGGTGTCTCGGTCTGCAGCCAGGGCTTGATGGAGGCGTACTGGGCGTAGAACAGGGTCAGGTCCGGGACCAGGTCCTTGACCACGGCGGTGGCCGGCAGCGGGCCGATCTGGCACTCCTTGCCGGGCACTTCCTCCCAGCCGTGGGTGCAGGCCAGCGTGTTGCGGCCGCCGATGTTCATGGCGCAGGAGCCGCAGACGCCCTCCCGGCACGAGCGGCGGAAGGCCAGCGTCGGGTCCATGGTGTTCTTGATGTGGATGAGGACGTCCAGGACCATGGGGCCGCAGGCGTCGACGTCCACCTCGTAGGTGTCCCAGCGCGGGTTGTCGCCGGTTTCGGGGTCCCAGCGGTAGATCTTGAACGTCTTGGTCCGCCCCGCGCCGGCCGGCGCCGGATAGTGCTTGCCGGCGGTGATGCGGGAATTCTTCGGCAGTACGAACTGGGCCATGGGGCGCGCGTCCTCAGTACACCCGCGCCTTGGGCGGGATGTAGGCGATGTCGTTGGTCATGGTGAAGTTGTGCACCGGGCGGTAGTCGATCTTCACCTTGCCGGTGGCGTCGTCGAACCAGGCGAGCGTGTGCTTCATCCAGCCCTTGTCGTCGCGGTCGGCGAAGTCCTCGCGGGCATGCGCCCCGCGGCTCTCGGTGCGGTTGGCGGCGCCGTTGACGGTGACGGTGGCCTGGCCGACGAGGTTGTCGAACTCCAGGGTCTCCATCAGGTCGGTGTTCCAGATCAGGCCGCGGTCGGTGACCTTGATGTCGCCGCGCTTGGCGTGGACGGCGGCGAGCCGCTTGACGCCGGAGACGAGGCTCTCGCCGGTGCGGAAGACGGCGGCGTCCTCCTGCATGGCCTGCTGCATCTCGAGGCGCAGGGCGGCCGTCGGCGTCGAGCCCAAAGCGTGGCGCAGCCGGTCGAACCGGGCGAGGTGGCGCTCGGTCATGTGCGGCTTGAGTTCCGGCTGGCTGGCGCCGGCCTTGATGGTGTCGGCGGCGCGCAGCGCGGCGGAGCGGCCGAACACCACCAGGTCGATGAGGCTGTTGGAGCCCAGGCGGTTGGCGCCGTGGACGCTGACGCAGGCGGCCTCGCCCACGGCCATCAGCCCGGGCACCGTCTGGTCGGGGTTCTTGCCGGCCTTGGTGACGACCTCGGAGTAGAAGTTCGTCGGGATGCCGCCCATGTTGTAGTGGACGGTCGGCAGAACCGGGATCGGCTCCTTGGTGACGTCGACGCCGGCGAAGATCTTGGCGCTCTCGGAGATGCCCGGCAGGCGCTCGGCCAGGATCGCCGGATCCAGGTGGTCGAGGTGCAGGAAGATGTGGTCCTTCTTCGGGCCCACGCCGCGCCCTTCGCGGATTTCGATGGTCATGGCGCGCGAGACCATGTCGCGCGGCGCGAGGTCCTTCACGGACGGCGCATAGCGCTCCATGAACCGCTCGCCCTCGGAGTTGGTGAGATACCCGCCTTCGCCTCTCGCGCCTTCGGTGATCAGGCAGCCGGCCCCGTAGATGCCGGTGGGGTGGAACTGCACGAACTCCATGTCCTGCAGCGGCAGGCCGGCGCGCAGCACCATGGCGTTGCCGTCGCCGGTGCAGGTGTGGGCGCTGGTGCAGGAGAAGTAGGCCCGGCCGTAGCCGCCGGTGGCCAGGATCACGAGCTGGGCCTGGAAGCGGTGCAGGGTGCCGTCGTCGAGCTTCCAGGCGGTGACGCCCCGGCAGACGCCTTCGTCCATGATCAGGTCGAGGGCGAAGTACTCGATGAAGAACTCGGTGTCGTTGGCCAGGGACTGCCCGTACATGGTGTGCAGCATGGCGTGGCCGGTGCGGTCGGCCGCGGCGCAGGTGCGCTGGATCGGCGCCTCGCCGAAGTTGCGGGTCATGCCGCCGAAGGCCCGCTGGTAGATCTTGCCCTCGGGCGTCCGCGAGAACGGCACGCCCCAGTGCTCCAGTTCGTACACGGCGGCCGGCGCGTTGCGGCAGAGGTATTCGATGGCGTCCTGGTCGCCCAGCCAGTCCGACCCCTTGACGGTGTCGTACATGTGCCAGCGCCAGTCGTCCTCGCTCATGTTGCCGAGGCTGGCCGAGATGCCGCCCTGGGCCGCGACGGTGTGCGAGCGGGTCGGGAAGACCTTGGTCACGCAGGCCGTCTTCAGGCCGGCCTGGGCGCAGCCCAGCGCGGCGCGGAGGCCGGAGCCGCCGGCGCCGACGACGACGACGTCGAACTTGTGGTCGATGAATTCGTAGGCCGCCATGGCTTCAGTAGACCCCGCCGCTGAACGCGACTTTCAGGATGGAGAGCACCGCCAGCGCACCGGCGAGGCCGCAGACGAAGAGGTTGAGGAGCAGCAGGCCGGCCTTGGACAGGGTCTTGTGGATGTAGTCCTCCACGATCACCCGCAGGCCGGTGTGCATGTGCCAGAAGCTGATCGCCAGCAGCAGCACCATGAGCGTGGCGTTCACCGGCTGGCCGATCCAGGCCACGGCGAAGGCGTAGTCGTGGGCGGCGAGCCTGAGGGTGGCGAACACGCCCCACAGCGTCAGCGGGACGAGGGCGACGCCGCCCACCCGCTCGCCGATCCAGGTCCCGACGCCGTGCTTGGCGGCGCCCAGGCCGCGGGCGCGGCCGAGCGGGGTGCGATAGCTGGCCATCAGAGCGCCCCCGTCATGGCGGCGATGATCCAGACGGCGAGGGTGGCGGCGACCGTGAAGGCGAAGACCACCACCGCGGTGGCGTTGGCGGTCTTGACGTCCAGGCCGTGGCCCAGGTCCCAGACCACGTGCCGGATGCCGTTCGCCAGGTGGTAGAAGACCGCCAGGGTCAGGCCGAACATGACCAGCTTGCCGAGCGGCGAGCCGAGCACGGCCTTGAAGGTCGCATAGGCCTCCGGCCCGCTGGCGAGCGACACCGCCCAGGCGGCGACGATCAGGGCGCCGACATACAGCGCCACGCCCGTCGCCCGGTGCAGGATCGAGGTCCACATGGTGATGTGCCAGCGCCAGACCTGGAGGTGTGGCGATAGCGGGCGCTCGCGCGGGGCCCTGGTGGCGTCGGTCATGTCCTTGCCGCTCGCTCTTTGTCGTGGAAGCGGCCCCGGTTTTAGGCCGCCCCTGAATGCTGTCAATTAAAGGCGGGCCAGACGGGGGCTACCTTCGCAAAGGCCGAACCATCTTGTTTTCGGCTCGCCGCGCAATGCGTCTTTGCTGTAGGGTTCCTTCGCGAAAGGCGAAGGATGCGGTTCGACCTCACCGACCTCAGACTGTTCTGCGAAGTGGTTGACGCGGGGTCCATCACGGCAGGCGCGGAGAAGTCCGCCCTGGCGCTGGCGGCGGCCTCGACGCGCATCCGCGGCATGGAGCTGAGTCTTGGGGCCTCGCTGCTGGCCCGCTCGCGCCAGGGGGTGACGCCGACCCCGGCCGGCCGGCTGCTGCTGAAGCACGCCCGCGCCATCCTCGCCCAGAGCGCGCGGATGCGGGAGGACCTGGGCGCCTTCGCCGGCGGGGTCTCCGGCCAGGTGAAGGTGCTGGCCAACACCAATGCGCTGACCGAATTCCTGCCCGAGGCGCTGTCCTCGTTCCTCGCCGACCATCCGCACGTCAGCGTCGACCTGGAGGAGCGGCTCTCCGACGAGATCGTCGGGCTGATCGCCGAGGGCGTCGGCGACGTGGGCATCGTGGCCGGCACGGTGGAGGTCGGCGCGCTGGCCGCCTATCCGTTCCGCACCGACCGCTTCGTGGTGGTGACCGCCAAGGGCCACCCGCTGGCGGCGCGGGGCCGCGTCGCCTTCGCCGAGGTGCTGGAGCACGACTTCGTGGGCCTGGACCGGGCGAGCTCGATCCAGCGCTTCCTCACCGCCCGCTCCGCGCGGGAGGGCCGGCCGCTGCGCCTGCGCGTGCAGCTCCGGAGCTTCGACGCGGTCTGCCGGCTGGTGGAGTGCGGCGTGGGCGTCGGCATCGTGCCGCAGACCACCGCCAGCCGGGCGGTGAAGACCACGGCGCTGGAGGTGGTGGAGCTGACCGACGACTGGGCGGTGCGCGAGCTGAACATCGTGGTCCGCGCGATGGACGAGCTTCGGCCCTACGCGCGGGAGCTGGTGGAGAGCTTGCGGGCGGGGTGAGCTCGCCCCTTCTCGGACGTCGGCGCCCACTCGCGCCAGACCGTCACCTCAGTGGCCCCACCACCACCCAACCCTCCTCCATCGAGGAGGAGGGCTGTGGTCCGCGGCGCCGCCGCGTGGCGGAGAGTCTCAGGGACAGGCGCCCCTTCCTCCTCGATGGAGGAAGGGTAGGGATGGTGGTGAGTGCAGGGCGC
>NZ_DATLJI010000012.1:0-586462 GCF_035539035.1 Phenylobacterium sp. | reverse complement strand
GCTGACCTCCGACCAGTACGGCGACACGCTCGCGGGCGGGGCCGGGAACGACACCCTGAACGCCGGCCAGGGGCCGGACCAGCTCACCGGGGCCGGCGGGGCCGACCGGTTCGTGTTCGGCGCCCTGCCCTGGAACGCCGGTCACGTCACCGACTTCACCCCGGGCGTCGACAAGCTGGACCTGTCGGCGATCGCGGACGCCGCCAGCCAGGTGGAGTTCCGCAGCGACGGGGCGGGCAACACCCAGGTCTATGTGGACGTGGACGGGGCCGGCGGCGACTGGCCGTTCCTGATCACCACCCTCGACGGCGTGACCGCCAGCCGCATCGGCGCGGGCGACTGGATCGCCTGAAACGAAAAGGGGCGCCGGCTGACGCCGGCGCCCTTCCAGTGACAGAGCTCGAGAGTTGAGCTGCTGGGAGATCTACTGCTTGGCGAGCTGCTGGCCGCCGGCCTTGGCGAGCGCGGTGGCGTTGCAGTCGGCGATGCGGGCGTCGTCCATGGCCTTGCGGCCGGAGAAGGCGGCCACGGGGCCGACCTTGGTGGCGATGGTCTTGCAGGCCTGGGCCGAGAAGGTCTGCGAGGTCGGGGCCTGCGCGACGCAGGCGTCGGCTTCACAGACGAACATGGCGCCGCCGGCGATGAACTTGGTCTTCTCGGCGACCGGCGACTGCAGCTTGGCGGTGACGGGTTCGGCCGCGAGAGCGGAACCGGCGGCGAGGGTGGACAGGGCGGCGCAGGCCGCGAGGAATTGGAGCTTCACGAGAGCCCTCCAGCGTTTCGGGGAGTGGCGGCGTCCCTGCTCGAAGACGCCGGCTTTGAACTCTCCGTGGACCGCCGCGGGTATCCCCACCCACGACGCGAAGCGAACTAAGCAACGCTAAGATAACAGTGTTAAGATCGAGGGCAACCGCTTTTTTCGCACTGCGGCTATGCGCGGATGCAGAGCGGCCCCCGCGCGGCGCGCGTTCATATCTCGTCAACATTGTTTGGCCTCAGGTGGCGATGATAAGGATCGCCCTCGGCCGGGGGGCGGCCACTTCTTAGGACGACGACATGGCCAACGCGCAGTCGCCAGGCCCGGGCGGACGCGGCCCGCGCCCGCCCAAAGCCCGGCGATCGCCCCTGCAGGCGCTCCTCTACTGGACGATGGTGCTGGGCGTCTGGGGCCTGATCTTCATCGTCGCCTTCTTCGCCGTGTTCGCCGTCGACCTGCCGGACACGTCCAAGCTCTACGACGTGAAGCGCCAGCCCTCGATCTCCTACCTGGACCGCTCGGGCGCGCTGGTGGCGGTGCGCGGCAGCCAGTACGCGCCGCCGGTCGACCTCGACACCCTGCCCGCCTACGTGCCCAAGGCGTTCATCGCCATCGAGGACCGCTGGTACTACTACCACTTCGGGTTCAACCCCTGGGGCATCGCGCGCTCGCAGATCTACAACTGGACGCACCGCGGCGAGGGCCCGCTGCGCGGCGGCTCGACGATCACCCAGCAGCTCGCCCGCAACCTGTTCCTGACGCCCAAGCAGAACTACCGCCGCAAGGCCCAGGAGCTGATCCTGGCGGTCTGGCTGGAGGCCAGGTTCTCCAAGAAGCAGATCCTCGAGCTCTACCTCAACCGGGTCTACTTCGGGGCCGGGGCCTACGGCATCGAGGCCGCCTCGCAGCGCTACTTCGGCAAGCCCGCCTCGCAGCTGACGCTCGGCGAGAGCGCGCTCCTGGCCGGGATGATGAAGGGCCCCTCGCGCTATTCGCCGGTGGCCGCCACCGACCGCGCCGCGCGCCGGGCCACGATCGTGCTCGACGAGATGGTGGAGGCGAAGTTCATCACCCCCGAAGAGCGCGAGGCCGCCTTCCGCACCAAGGTGCGGGTGAACCCGGTGCTCGCCAACCAGCGGGCGCAGTACTTCACCGACTGGGTGGACGACCAGGTCCGCAGCCTGGTGGGCGAGCCCACCGAGGACCTGGTGGTGGAGACCACGCTCGACCTGCCGCTGCAGGCCTCGGCCGAACAGGCGCTGCAGGCCGGCGTCGCCGCCGCCAAGAGCCAGGGCGTGGAACAGGGGGCGCTGGTCTCCATCGACGGCGAGGGCCGCATCCGCGCCTACGTCGGCGGGACCAACTACCTGCAGAGCCAGTTCGACCGCGCCACCCAGGCGAGGCGCCAGGCGGGCTCGGCGTTCAAGCCCTTCGTCTACCTCACCGCCATGGAGGCCGGCCGCACGCCCGCCACCCCGGTGGTCGACGAGCCGGTGAAGATCGGCAACTGGGAGCCGCGCAACTACACCCAGGAGTACCTGGGCCCGATCACGCTCGAGAAGGCGCTGGAGGAGTCGGTGAACACCGTCGCCGCCCGGCTGGCCAACGAGGTCGGCACCTCCAACGTCGCCGCGACCGCGCGGCGGCTGGGGATCACCTCCCAGATCCAGCTCGACCCCTCCATGGCGCTGGGCGCCGTGGAGGTGAGCCCGCTGGAGATGGCCCAGGCCTATGCGCCGTTCGCCAACGGCGGCTTCATGGCCCGCGGCTACGGGGTGGAACGCATCCGCACGGCCAGCGGCCGGGTGCTCTACGACCACGGCGTCGACAAGCCGCCCCGCCAGGCGGTGATCGGCACGCCGGCCCTGCAGTACATGAACCAGATGATGCGCCAGGTGGTGGTGGCCGGCACCGGCACGCGGGCCAACGTCCCGGGCTATGACCTGGCCGGCAAGACCGGCACCACCAGCGACTACCGGGACGCCTGGTTCGTCGGCTACACCGGCGGCTTCGTCACCGCCGTCTGGGTCGGCAAGGACAACAACACCCCCATGCGCCGGGTGACCGGCGGCGGCGCGCCCGCGGGCATCTGGAAGGCCTACATGGCCGCGGCCCTGCCGCGCCTGAAGGTCCAGCCGATCCCCGGCGGCGTCATCGAGCCCGAGCCTCCCGAGCCGGACCCGATCGGCGACGTGATCGACGGCATCGGCGACCTGTTCGGCGGCGGCGACCGCGAGCCGCCCCCCTCCGAGTTCGACCGCCCGCGGCGCGAAGAGGTCCCGTTCTGAGCAAAACCCCTCCCCCGGGGGGAGGGTTCTGCTACCGCCCGAACGCGTGGAGCCTTGCGCCCTCGGCGCGGAGCCAGGCGCGGTGGCGGCGTTCGTCGCCGACCAGGGCCTTCACATGGGCCCAGAACCTCGGACCGTGGTTTAGCTCGAGGAGGTGGGCGCACTCGTGGGCGGCGACGTAGTCGGCGACCTCGAAGGGGGCCAGCGCCAGCCGCCAGGAATAGCGGATCGAGCCCGCCGTCCCCCGCGGCCCCGGCCGGCAGGAGCCCCAGCGCGACTTGGCGTCGGCGACGCTCACCTTGGGCATCGGCGCGCCCAAGCGGGCGGCGTAGTGGGCGGTGCGCTCGGTGAGCACGGTGAGCGCCCGCTTGCGGATCAGGAGGATCACGGCGCGGGCGTAGCCCTCCCCCTCCCCCATGGCGGTGATCCGGTGCGGCGCGCCGCCTTCCGCCTCGATCCAGCGGGCGCGGCCGGAGCCCGCCTCCAGCCGCACGGCCTCGCCGAAGACGTGCAGCGTCATGCCAGGCGAGACAGGGGCGGCGGCGGGCAGCTCGGCCAGGCGCTCGACGATCCAGGAGGCGCGCTCGCGGGCGAAGGCGGCGGCCTCCGGCAGGCGGCGCACGGACGGCGCGGTGGCGACGATCTCGCGGCGGGTGCGGTCGAGCCGCAGGGACACCCGGCGGGCGCGGCGGTGCACCTTCAGGGTCACGACCGCGCCGGCCACCTCCAGCCGGTCGCCGTCGGCGAGCTGGCGGCCGAGGAGACTCATCGGCAGGGAATCTAGGCGGCCTGCCGCTGCTTGTCGAAGCCGGCCTCGGCGCGGCGGATGAACGCGCGGACGCGGGGGTAGATCTCCTCGCGGAACCGCTTGCCGTTGAACACGCCGTAGTGGCCGACCTTGGGCTGGACGTAGTCCTCCTTCAGCTCGGCCGGCAGGCCGGAGCAGAGGTCGTGGGCGGCCTGGGTCTGGCCGATGCCGGAGATGTCGTCGTTCTCCCCCTCGACGGTGAGCAGGCCCACGTCGGTGATCAGGTCGGGGCGCACGAGCCGGCCGCGGTGGACCAGCTCGCCCCTGGGCAGCAGGTAGCGCTGGAAGACCACGTCCACGGTCTGGAGGTAGAACTCCTCCGAGAGGTCGAGCACCGAGAGGTACTCGTCGTAGAACTCCAGGTGCTTGTCGGCGCTGTCGCCGTCGCCGTCCATCATGTGCTGCAGGTAGCGCAGGTGGGCTTCCTGGTGCTTCTCCAGGTTCATGGACATGAAGCTGGCGAGCTGGACGAAGCCCGGATAGACCCGCCGCCCCGCGCCCGGGTAGGGCCCCGGGACGGTGTAGACCATGTTCGACTGGAACCAGGCGAACGGCTTCTCCTCGGCCAGCTTGTTGGTCACCGTCGGCGACAGCCGCGCGTCGATCGGCGAGCCCATGAAGGTCATGGTGGCAGGCCGGCACTCCTCGCCGTCCTCGGCCATCAGGGCGGCGGCGGCCAGCACCGGCGGGCCCGGCTGGCAGACGGCGACCACGTGCGGCCGCGGGCCGAGCTGGCGCAGCATCTCGCGGACGTGGTCGATGTAGTCGTGGAAGTCGAAGCGGCCCTCCATCACCGGCACGTCGCGGGCGTTCGACCACTCCGTGATGAACACCTCGTGGTCCTGCAGGAAGGCCTGCACGGTGCCGCGCAGCAGGGTGGCGTAGTGGCCCGACAGCGGCGCCACGATCAGCACCGCCGGCTCCAGCTCTCGGCGCCCGGCCTTGCGCATGTCGGCCATGTCGCGCGTGAAGTGGGTGAGCTTCACCCAGGGGCTCGACCACACCTCCGTCGTGCGCACGCGCACCGGCTGGCCCTCGATCTCCACATGGTCGATGCCCCAGGCGGGCTTGCCGTAGCGCCGGGTGAGGTTGGCGAACAGGTCCGCGCCGGCGAACAGGCGGCGGCCCAGGTCGGTGTCGCCGAGGTGGTTGAGGGGCGAGTTCCAGAACTCCCGCGTCAGCCGGGCGGCGAAACGCATCGGCGTCGTCGCGTAGTAGCCGGCCTCGTAGAGCGTGTAGAGCATGCCCGATCCTTTTTGCGCCGCAACATAACATGCGAGCGGTTAATCGGATGCACAAGGTGAAGCTTGTCGCAGGACCTGTCGCACCTGCGAAGTCGGCTGGAGCAGGCGGCGCCGCCTAGCAGCTCGTGGCGCGGGGGCCCTGCTTCATGGCGGCCCGGACCTTGGCGGCGATGGCCTCAGGCGCGGTCCCGTAGGGGATGACGCAGGCGAACTCGCCGCGCGGGTTCATCAGATAGGTGATCGAGGAGTGGTTGATCGTGTAGTCCGGCCCCTCGCCCGCCTTCTGGTGGAAGACGTGGTAGGCCTTGGCCACCGCGTCCACCTGGGCCTGCGTGCCGGTCAGGCCCCAGACCTGCTTCGGGAAGGCGGGGTTGGCCAGGTAGGCGGCCATCTGCTGCGGGGTGTCGCGGCCCGGGTCCACCGAGATCAGCACGGTCTGGAAGTCCTTGGCCTGGCCGCCCAGGGCCTGTTCGGCGCCGCCGAGCGCGAACATGGTCGTGGGGCAGACGTCGGGGCAGTGGGTGAAGCCGAAGAACACCGCGCTCCACTTGCCCTTCAGCAGCCGCTGGTCGACGGTGCGGCCGGTTTGGTCCGTCAGTTGGAACGGCCCGCCGACGGCGGCGGTTTGCTTCGGCGTCGGGCTCAGGATCCCGGAGCGGACGGCGAGACCGGTGAGAATGGCGAACGCCAGGGCCAGGAGTGCGATGATGGCGAGCGTGCGGCGGCCCATTCGGGGATCCCTTGCGGCGTGGCGGGTCCGCGGGGCGCGGCCCTGAGCCATGGCGAACGTGCGGACCCCAGCCTCCTCGGCGCTGAAGCCCGTGAGCCTCGATAGGACGGGCCTCCATACCGCGCAAGGCGAGCCGGAGCCCGACAGCTTCGGCGTCCGGCGCAGCCAGCTGCGCGTGCGCACCCTGGTCACCCTGCGCTGGCTGGTGATCGCCGGGGAGGTGCTGCTGCTCCTGGTGATGGGCCTGGGGCTCGGCTTCCAGGCGCCCTATCCGCTGTGCTTCGCGGTGATCGGCGCCGGCGCCTGGATCAACCTCCTGACCGGTGTCGCCTCGCCGGGCCAGCGGGTGTTCGGCGACCTCGAGGCCACCGGCCAGCTCTCGGTCGATCTGCTGCAGATCGGCGCCCTGCTCTACCTGACCGGCGGCACGGCCAACCCCTTCATCCTGCTGCTGATCGCGCCGGTGACGCTGGCGGCGGCCACCCTGCCCGCCCGGCCGGTGACGGCGTTGGGCGTGCTCGCCGGCGCGCTGTCGGTGGCGCTGGCCTTCTTCTCCCTGCCGCTGCCCGACGCGCCGGGACACCAGTACCAGATCCCCGAGAGCTACCGGATCGGCGCGGCCATCGCCAACATGGCCGGGATCGCCCTGATCGCCGGCTACGTCCGGCAGGCGGCCGAGGAATCCGCCCGCATGGCGCTGGCGCTGGACATGACCCAGGCGGTGCTGGCGCGCGAGCAGCGGCTGTCGGCCCTGGGGGCGCTGGCCGCCGCCGCCGCCCACGAGCTCGGCACGCCGCTGGCCACCATCTCCATCGTGTCGAAGGAGATGGCCCGCGAGGCGACCACGCCGCAGGTGAAGGAGGACGCCGAACTGCTGATCGCCCAGGCCGAGCGCTGTCGGGAGATCCTCAAGCGCCTGTCCGAGACCCCCGAAACGGCCTCCGACGAGGTGCACGAGCGGATGAGCCTGCGCCAGCTCGTGCAGGAGGTGATCGAGCCCCACGCCGGGGTGAAGGACGTGCGCGTGGAGGCGATCGTCACCGGCGCGCCGGGCGTGAAGACCCCCGACGTCTGGCGCCTGCCCGAGATCACCCACGCCATGACCTCCTTCGTGGAGAACGCCGTGGATTTCGCCGCCGCCGAGGTGCTGGTCACCGCCCGTTTCGACGCCGACAGCGTGTCCATCGAGGTGCGCGACGACGGGCCGGGCTTCGCGCCGGAGATCCTGGCCAAGCTGGGCGAGCCCTACGTCACCTCACGACCAGGGGTGGAGGGCGGCCGCACCGGCCACATCGGGATGGGCCTCGGCTTCTTCATCTCGAAGACGCTGCTGGAACGAACTGGGGCTGTCGTGACGTTTCAGAACGGAAGGCCTCGCGGTGCGGTTGTATCTGCCCGCTGGCCTCGTTCGAGGATTGAGGTGGGAGCCGGTTGACGACGCAGACCGCTTGCCGAAAGGTACGATGCTGCGACAGCATGCCGCATACCCGCGTAGAGGGAGGCCCCGGGCTGGGGTGACTGAATGACCGATCTGTCCGCCGATGTCGCCGCCCTGCCAGACAAGTCGCTCCTGGTGCTCGATGACGACGCGCCGCTGCGCACCCGTCTCGGGCGGGCGCTGGAGCAGCGCGGCTTCGAGCCGACCCTCGTGGGCAGCGTGTCGGAGGCGATCGCCGCGGTGAAGAACCACCCGCCCGCCTTCGCCGTGCTGGACATGCGGCTGGAAGACGGCTCGGGGCTGAAGGTCGTGGAGGCGGTGCGCGACGCCCGCCCCGACGCCCGGATCATCATGCTCACCGGCTACGGCAACATCGCCACGGCCGTGCAGGCGGTGAAGGCCGGGGCGGTCGACTACCTCTCCAAGCCCGCGGACGCCGACGACGTCGCCCGCGCCCTCCTGGCCAAGGGCGACATGTCGGCCGCGCCGCCGGAGAACCCGATGAGCGCCGACCGGGTGCGCTGGGAGCACATCCAGCGGGTTTACGAGCTCTGCAACCACAACGTCTCGGAGACCGCCCGGCGGCTGAACATGCACCGCCGCACCCTCCAGCGGATCCTGGCGAAACGCGCGCCGCGCTAGCTACACCGCCGCCCGCAGCTCCTCCGCCGCCTCGATGGGCGTCGCCTGGCGGATCACCGCGTCCAGTCGCCGGCGCAGGTCGCGGCCGCGGTCGGTGAGGTGGATCACGTGGCTGCGCGCGTCGGCGGGATTGAGGAAGGCCTCCACCAGCCCCAGCGCCGGCGCCTGGGACCATTCCGAGCCCTCCGGCCCGAGCGCGCGCAGGCTGCGCGAGGCGGTGGACTGGGTCAGCCCGGCCACGTCGGCCAGGTCCTGCACGGTCAGGCCCTCGTTCTCGCAGACATAGAGGAAGGCGATCACCTCGTTGACGCTGACCCGGGCGTCGAGGCCCTTGAACAGGTGGATGGCCTGCAGGATGGCGTTGCGCGCCGGCATGGCCCGTTACTCGTCCGCGTAGCGGCGCAGCGCGCCCGAGGCCGGCGGCTCCGGCGCGCGGGCCAGGGAGAGCGGCTTGCGCTGGCGGCGCTCGCGCATGGCCAGGGTGGCCTCCGGATAGCTGTCGCGCACCAGCCGCAGGATATCCTCCAGCCGACGCTGGTGGTCGGCGGCCTCGATGAAGTCGTCGACGCTGAGCTCGACCGAGATCTGACCGCAGAGCTTCATGGCCGCCTCCCGCAAAACCGTCACCGGCAGCATCGGCGCAGTCGACCGCGCAAGCAGCTTCAATTCGACCGGCGCTGCGCGGCGCGCTGTGAACTGCAGTCGCTGCGGCGAGCGGTCGATGCGGCGCGACGAACAGTCAGGCTTGCAGGCGCGCCGTTCCGCAAAGCGGCTATGATCGGGCCGGGAGGGCCTCGCCGGACATGACCGAACCCGCGGGCGCGCCGGGCGTCCGGCGCCGGGCGCTGCGCCCGGACCGCTACCTGGCCGCCAACATCCTGCTCTGGATGGTCGCCTACGCCCTGATCACGGCCCGGATGCTGGGCGGCGAGGCCATGCCCTATTTCTGGGAGATGGCCTGGCGGCGGCTGATCGTCTGCCTGGTGGGCGTCGGCCTCTGCGTGCTGATCCAGAAGGCCCTGTTCGCCGCCCGGCCCTGGAGCCTCGGACGCCGCGCGCTGCTGGCGCTCGGCCTGTCGATCCTGGGGGGCGCCGTCTGGGGCGTGGTCAACCACCTGGCCTTCTACGTCATCGACCCGATCATCGCCTGGCAGGGGCCGGCGAGCGAGATCCTGCTCGGCCAGTTCATGAACTTCACCGTGCTGATCTGGTCGTTCATCGCCTGGTGCGCGATCGTCTTCGCCCTCGACTACGACCAGGAGGTCCGGGAGAAGACGCTCAGGCTGGTGCAGGCCCAGGCCCTGGCGGCGGAAAGCCAGAACCAGATGCTCCGCTACCAGATCAACCCGCACTTCCTGTTCAACACCCTCAACGCCCTGTCCGCCCTGATCCTGCAGAAGGACTACGCCCGGGCCGAGCAGGTGGTGCTGTCGCTCTCCCGCTTCCTGCGCGCCTCGCTGGAGAAGCCGACGGGCGAGAAGAGCACGCTCGCCGACGAGATCGAGGCCCAGCGCCAGTACCTGGCCATCGAGCAGATCCGCTTCGGCGACCGGCTGCGGTTTGCGGAGGAGGTGCCCGACGACCTCGACGGCGCCCTCCTGCCCAGCCTGATCCTCCAGCCGCTGGTGGAGAACGCCGTGAAGTACGGCGTCGCCCGGTCCAGCGAGCCGGTGGCCATCGAGATCGACGCGCAGGCCCGCGACGGCCGCCTGCGCGTCACCGTCCGCGACGACGCCCGGCCCGACCTCTGCGGCGACCCGCCGAGGCTGGGCGTCGGGCTGGAGAACGTGCGCCGCAGGCTCGCCGCCCTCTACGGCGAGGCCGGCGACCTGGTCGTGGGCCCGCGGCCCGGCGGCGGCTTCATGGCCCAGATCGAACTGCCGCTGGAGCGCCGATGACGCCGCCGCTGCGCATCCTGATCGTCGACGACGAGCCGCTGGCGCGCCGGCGCCTGGACATCCTGCTGCGCGAGGTGGACGGGGTGGAGGTGGCCGGCGTCGCCGCCGAGGGCGCGCAGGCCCGCCGGCTGATCGACGAGCTGCGGCCCGACCTCGTCCTCCTCGACATCAAGATGCCCGGCCTGTCGGGCTTCGAGGTGCTGGACGGCGTCGCCCGGGCCGGCGAGGCGGCCCCGATGGTCATCTTCGTCACCGCCTTCGACCGTTTCGCCGTGGAGGCCTTCGACCGGGCGGCCTTCGACTATCTGCTGAAGCCGGTGGAGCCGGAGCGGCTGGCCCAGGCGATCGGCCGCGCCCGCGAGGCGCTGGCCCGCCGCGGCGCCGCCGAGCGGGTGCGCGAGCTGGAGGAGATCGTCGCCAACCTGCGCGGCGGCCCGCCCGAGCCCGCCGCCCATGACCGGGAGATCTGGGTCCAGGAGCGCGGCGACCGGCTCAGCCTGCCGGTGGCCGCCATCGACTGGGTCGCCGCCGAGCGGGACTACGTCCGCCTGCACGCCGGCGCCCGCAGCTTCCTCGTCCGCCTGCCGCTGGGCGCGCTGGAGGGCCGGCTCGACCCGCGCCAGTTCGTCCGCGTCCACCGCTCCAGCCTGGTGCGGGTCGACCGCATCGTCCGCGTCCGCCGGGCCGGCGGCCGGACCTCGGTGGTGCTCTCCACGGGCGCCGAGGTCCCCGTCTCCCGCCGCCACCTCGCCGGCCTCAAGGCCGTGACGATGGCGCGAGGCTGAGCCCTACTCCAGCGCCAGCGCCAGCGCCTGGACCCCGGCCGCGCGCATCGCCGCCAGCCGGCCGAACGCCAGGGTGAGCGCCTTGCGCCGCGCGCCGGCCAGGGGCGCGGCCGGCGCCTCGCGCAGCACCGCCCCGCCGAAGCCGTCGGCGACGATCAGTCCGGGCTCGTCCGGCAGCACCTCGCGCGGGAACTCCGGCCCGACGGCGAAGGCGAAGGCGTCGCAGTAGGGCCGGTACTCGTGCCACTTCTGGTCGGTGCGGAAGTCCTCGATGGAGCTCTTCACCTCGACGATGAAGATCTGCCCCTTGGGCCCCAGCGCCATCAGGTCGGCGCGCCGTCCGTTGGGCAGGGTCACTTCGGCCAGCGGCGCATAGCCCAGCGCGCTGAGCAGCCGGGCGGCCCCGCGGGTGACCTGGGCTGTGGTCTCCGGCCGGCTGACCGAGACGACGGTGACCTGGACGTCCATGGCCAGACTGTGTTCCGCCTTCGTTCCAGATGCAAGCGGCGGGCGATTATATACTTTGCAAACCCACCGAAGCTGTGGCATAAGATTCCCAAGAGGAATCAAGCATGTCCGTTCTCAGCCGCCCCTACTTCCACGACGAACAAGCCGCCTTCGATTTCGTCGAGAGCATCATTTGGCCGCAGGGTCCGGTGTGCCCGAAGTGCGGTGGCGTCGAGCGGATCTCCAAGATCGCGCCGAACAAGGCCACGCGCGTCCGCTACGGCCTGAAGAAGTGCGGCCAGTGCCGCAGCCAGTTCACCGTCCGCATGGGCACGATCTTCGAAGAGTCCAAGCTGCCGATGACGAAGTGGCTGCAAGCCATCTTCCTGATGACTGCCTCCAAGAAGGGCGTGAGCGCCCACCAGCTGCACCGCACGCTTGAGATCACCTACAAGACGGCGTGGTTCCTGGCCCACCGCATCCGCGAGGCCATGCGCTCTGGCGAACTGGCGGTTCCGTTCGGCTCCGGCGGTGGCGCCGTGGAAGTCGATGAAACCTACATCGGCCGCAACCCGGACAACCAGCCGAAGGAAGGCAAGAAGTTCCGCACGCCGAACATGAACTGCGTCATGACCCTCGTGGACCGCGACACCGGCGCTTCCAAGTGCTTCGTGATCGACCGTTTCGACGCGGCGACCGTGGGCGCCATCCTGAGCGAGAACATCAGCACTGAGGCCCGGCTGATGACGGACGAAGCCCCGATGTACAAGTTCCTCAGCTACCCGTTCGCCGACCACGGCCAAGTCACCCACGGTCGCGGCGAGTACGTCTCCCGGCAGGACTACACGGTCCACACCCAGACGGTCGAAGGCTTCTACAGCATCTTCAAGCGCGGCATGAAGGGCGTGTACCAGCACTGCGCCAAGAAGCACCTGCACCGCTACGCGGCGGAGTTCGACTTCCGCTACAGCCACCGCATCGCCAACGGCTACGACGACACCCAACGGGCCGTGAAGGCGCTTGAGGGTGTGGTTGGCAAGCGCCTCACCTACCGGTCAGCTGACGAGCGGCCCCAAGCCTAAGGCGCTGGGGCGGAGGCGTAGGGCCGACATCTTTTGGAGGGCGAGAAACGCCAGAAATAAATGGCTTGACGGAAAGGATTTAACTTGATCCGCGCGCCCGCATAGAGGAAGATTCGCCCTCTAAGGGGCACTTCCGATGACGGATGAACTGGTCAGTTTTGAGATCGACGGTAGCGAAGAGCGTCGGGGGGCGATTCCCGCCGACGCTTTTCTCGCTAAGCTGCGAGCCTTTATTACAGCCGTCTATGCTTTTGAGCGCGCCTTCAGCAAAAAGGAAAAGCGGCAAACCGAGCTAGAGATCGTTGATTTGAGCCGGCGCAGCCCCGGCAAAGTGGCGATGCGCGTCCGGACGCTAGCGCCGGGTTTTCCCGCTCAGGAAGCGATGGCGTGGACATTCGAGCAGTTTGACAGGATCTATGCCGGCAGGCCGGTTGATCCCGCCGTTCCGCAAACAGCGATCGACACCGTCGTGGATCTGGCCGCCGTCCGCACCGCGCGCCTTCCACAACTCGGCCTCATGCGGGCCAGCTTTGGCCAGACCGTCATCAGCATCGACAAGGTTCTGGAGGCGCGAGCCCTAGCCGCGCGAGCCGCCCTAGTGGCGGACGACAGGCCACCGTGGCGCCCCGGCGTATCTCGCGGGAGTCTGTTCGGCGAGTTGCGGGGCGTAATGGATTTTGACGGCGAGCGGCAGTTTTTCATCTTACCGCCCAGCGGGCCTAGCCGAGTTCAGTGCGTTTTTACTGAGGATCTGCGCGCCCGCGTCGGGGACAATCTGTTCAAGACTGTGCGAGCGGCTGGGTTCCTCCACTACGACGGCAACAGCCCTTACCCGGTGCTCCTGGAGGCCACTACATTGGAAAGTGTCCCCGAGCCAGCCAGTCACCTCTCTGATATTCGAGGCATTTTCCGGGATATGGAGCCACCGCCCCCGCTGGAGGATTGGGCTTAAGTGGCCGCCCTCGATCTGTACTATTGGGATGCCTGCATCTTCTATGAATACCTCATGGAAGATCAGCCCGATGCTCACAAAGCCCAGGCCGTCACCGATATTCTCGATGAGAATAAGCAGCGGCGAAACCGCATCTGCACCTCCGTTATAACTCACTCTGAGGTCGTTCCGAAGAAAATCGGAGGAAATGCCGAGCAACGATACTGGGATTGCTTCGGGAGCACGTTCTTTTACGACGTCGAGGTAGACCGAAGCGCGATCTTACTGGCCCGCGAGATTCGGGATTACTACTATCGTCCACCAGAGGACTCAGGCGGCTACCGCCTTATGGGCACACCAGACGCTCTGCACCTTGCCGCGGCCATTCTCAACGGGGCCGCAGAGTTCCACACCCGCGATGGCAAGAGGCGGGGCGGCAACGTCCCTCTCCTTGGCTTGGATTCTTCGTCTCCCGGCGGGAAACTGTGCGGGAAGTACGAGTTGAAGATCATCAGCCCCACAGCGCAGCAGCTCCGCATTGTCTGAGACGCCCAAACCCCAAGTCGACAAGTTCCGCGACCTGGCCCGCGAGCTAGAGGCGGACGAGGACGAGGCTCACTTTGAGGACGCGGTGAAGCGGATCGTGAAGACTCCGCCAGCGGAAGAGCCCGCGCCGGAATGACAGTCGTCCCGCTCGCGCCAGCCATAGCCGCCAAGGAGGCGCGGGAGTGGTGGGAGCGCCTAGGGCGACGCAGCATCACAGCAGACGAACTGCTAGCGTTCCGGGAGTGGCGGAAGAGGCCGGAGAACGCCGAGGCCTATGAGCGACTAGTGAAGCGTTGAGCGGAGGTAGGCCCAGTTGGCGTCCCACTGGTCCCGGCTGACGCGTAGGTCATGCGCCGTCTCCACTCGGGAGCCATCTTTCCGACGCCGCAGCAGCGCCTCGCCCTCAAGCACGTCGAGCGGGTCGATCCGGTGGGCGTGCCAACTCGTGCCGCCGAGGATCTGAAACGGCGCGTCCCGGAAGTTTCGATAGAAGACGCGGATGCTGTTGTTGGCGGCGAGTTGGGTAAAGTCGTCTATCGCGCGCTGCATCTGCACCATGTAGCGGTCAGGATCGCCCGCTGGCGCATCCCAGGCTCCCGTTGCCGCGAAGTGGAGGGCTTCCGCTAGAGGCGTGTCGGCCTTCAGAGTGTAGCCGCCCCTAATGCCTCGCTGCGCCGGTTCCGATGGCGACACCCTCGCTCGCCGCCGCAGCAACGCTATCGCGACTGGCGCCACAAGCGCGACACCGCCCGCTACGAGCGCGACCTTGTCCGCGCCCGGCTGAAGAAGCGCGGTCGGTAGGTTGGCCAGGCCCAAGAGGTGAAGCCATCCGGCAAGGTTGCTGGAGGCTTGCTCGACGGACACTTGCGACGCTACCGCGACGAGGCCGCCAGCGCTGCTGGCCACCCCGACAGCAATTTTCCAGCTCTTCCCCATCCCGTCTTCATATCATTGCTCCGCTTGGGTTTGCAAAGTATACAATCACCAAGCGGCGCCGTCAGCCGAGACCCATGGCGGCCCGGCCCACCGACCAGATGCCGGCCAGGAGCAGCAGGACGGCGAGCGCCACGTGGACGGCGAACAGACGCGGGTTGTCGGCCCGGCGCACGGTGGTCAGCCAGCCGATCTCGCCGCGGCTGAAGGCGGTGCGCAGGGCGGAGACGGCGAGGTAGAGCGCGCCCGCGCCCAGGATGAGAAGGACGACGGCCAAGGCCTCAGCCGCGCGACGGCAGCGGGAACTCCAGCCTGCCGGGGTCGAAGCCGAGCTGGCGGATGCGGCTCACCGCCTGCGCCTTCACGGCCGCCGGCAGGGTGGGCTTCTGGCTCATCAGCCACAGGTACTTGCCGTCGCGGGTGGACAGGATGATCCAGCCCTGGTCGGCCTTGTGCTCCAGCACCCAGTACTCCTGCGAGACCAGGCCGCCGAAGAAGGTCATCCTGAACTTGGCGTTGGAGGCCGGGTCGGCGACCTTGGCCTTGGCCTTCCACTGGGCCACCGGGCCGTCCGGCGCGCCCTTGCGGCAGGTCTGGGTCACCGCGAAGCCGTCGGAGACGCGCACCCAGTCCGAGGCGCCGGCCTGGCAGCCGGACTGGATCTTGTTGGGCAGGCGCGCCACCTCGTACCAGCGGCCCATCATCTTGGTGAGCTCGATGCGCTCCACGGGCTGCGGCTGCGCGCCGGCCGGGCCGGCCGGGCCGGCGGCGAGACACATGGCGGCGGCGGCCGCGAGGGTCAGGCGCTTGAGCATGGATGACGCAAATACCGTGGGCGCGTGACAATTCAAACACCGGCGGTCCGCGGCCAAGCTGCCGCCAATGGTCGCGGGGCTACTCCGCCGCCACCGCCACCCGGGCGCGGTCCTTGAAGTTGATCTCCTGCAGGTAGCGGATGCCGTCCTCGGCGATGTCGTCGCCGACCATCCGGTCGCCCTCGGCGTCCAGTTCGTCCAGGTCCACGTACATGGCGTAGAACGACCGCGTCCGCTCGGTGATCAGCCCGGCCTTCAGCAGGGTCTTGATCAGCACCCGGAAGACGTTGGTGTCGCTGCGGTAGCGGCGGGCCGGGTCGCGGGTCTTCCGACGCTCGATGATCTCGGCGGTCACCCGCTCGGGGTCCATGCCGAAGGCGCCGAAGATCTCGGCCATCTGGTTGGGCGCGCCGCGGTCGAACAGGAGCTTCTGGGCGCAGTGGGCGGTCCAGTCCTCCACCAGGTTCCGCTCGGCCTCGGTGAGGTGCGGGATGGTGCGGTCGGCCCAGATCTTCCCGAACTTGTGGTGGAAGGCCTCGTCGGTCATCACCAGCTGGAAGAGCTTGCGGGCCAGGGGATCGCGGTTGTGGCGGAAGCCGTGGGCGAAGGCGCCCATGGCCAGGCCCTCCACCAGCATCTGCATGCCGACGATCTTCTTGTAGACCTCCGGCGCCTCGATGATCTCCACGAGCAGGGCCTTCAGCGCCGCGCCGCACTCCACCGGCCGCCCCCAGCGGGCCTTCACGTACCTGGCGAAGGCGGTGACGTGCCGGGCTTCTTCGCGGGTCTGGTTGGCCGCGTACTCCTGCGCCCCCTGGTCCTTCAGCACGTGGCAGAGGCTGGCCGAGAGGTTCAGCGCCCCCTGCTCCCCGTGCAGGATCGAGGAGAAGTTGCGCAGCTGCAGGTGGTTGATGAAGGCGACCCGCATCTTCGGGTCCCTCAGGCTCTCGTCCACATAGGCCAGGCGCAGGAACGGCACCTGGTCCTCCGGCATCAGGGCCTCGGCCTCCAGGTCGAACGGCTCGTCGAAGTCGATGTACTTGGCGTCCAGCGGGTCCCAGAAGTGGTCGTGGGTCGCCGAGATGATCTTGTCGAAGGCCGTGGAGCGGGCGCCGTAGCGGTCCAGCTCCAGCATGGACTCGAAGTCGTCCGGCGCCACCGCGCCGTACATGATGTCCTTGGTGATGTTGCCGTCGGCCATGCGCTGTCCTCCCGCGCCCGGCCCGTCTGCCGCGGGTCTCGTGGCGCCGGGAGAGTGTCGGCCTCTCTGACGCCCCCGTCAATTTCCCGGCGCCCCCGCCGCGCCCCACGCAGCAAAACGCCCGCCGGGTCTCCCCGGCGGGCGCTGTGAGGCCAGGCCTCCGACGCGGCCTATTCGGCGGCGATCAGGATCTGCTTGGCCTTGTCCTTGAAGTTGATCTCCTGGAGGTACTTGATGCCCTCCTCGGCGATGTCGTCGCCGACCATCTTCTCGCCCTCGCCCTTCAGCTCCTCGAGGTCCACGTAGGTGGCGTAGAAGGCCTTGGTGCGGTCGGTGATGATGCCGGCGTTCAGCAGGGTCTTCACCAGGACGCGGAAGATGTTGGACTGCTCCTTCATGTTCTCGCGGCGGGTCTCGTCGGTGACCATCTGGGCCATCTCGGCGATCACCAGGTCCGGGTCGAGCCCGAACTCCTCGTAGAGGTCGCGCTGCTGGCTCGGCGCCACGAGGTTGAAGAGCAGGGTCTGGAAGCAGTGGGCGGCCCACAGCTCGATGATCTCGTGCTCTTTCTCCGTCAGGTGCGGGATGGTCCGGTCGGCCCAGATCTTCCCGAACTTGTGGTGGAAGGCCTCGTCGGTCATCACCAGCTGGGTCAGCTTCTTCGCCAGCGGGTCGTTGGTCTTGGAGAAGATGGTGGCGAAGGCGCCCATGGCCAGGCCCTCGACCAGCATCTGCATGCCGATGATCTTCTTGTAGACCTCGGGGCTGCCGATGATCTCGACGAGCAGCGCCTTCAGCGTCGGGCCGCATTCCACCGGGCGGCCCCAGCGGGCCTTGATGTACTTGGCGAAGGCCGTGACGTGGCGGGCTTCCTCGCGGGTCTGGTTGGCGGCGTACTCCTGGGCGCCCTGGTCCTTAAGGACGTGGCAGAGCGAGGCCGACAGGTTCAGCGCGCCCTGTTCGCCGTGCAGGATCGAGGAGAAGGTGCGCAGCGTCGACAGGTTGGCGAAGCGGACGCGGTCCTTGTGGGTCTTCAGCCGGCTGGACACGTACTCCGTCTGCATCGAGACGATCATGTCCTCGGGCAGGATGTACTCGTTCTCGATGTCGAACGGCTCGTCGAAGTCGATGTACTTGGCGTCCAGCGGATCCCAGAAGTGGTCGTGGGTCGCCGAGATGATCTTGTCGAACGCCGTCGAGCGCGCGTTGTAGCGGTCGAGCTCGAGCATGGACTCGAAGTCGTCCGGCGCCACCGCGTCGTAGATGATGTCCTTGGTGATGTTGCCGTCAGCGGCCATGAACCCGTTCTCCTCACCTCGCCGGGCGTTCTTTCGGCCCGTCCAGAGGGGCGGGACCTTGGCGCACGAACCCGGCTGCGTCAAGGAAGATGACGGGAGCGTCAACTTTGGCGCTACCCCGCCGCCGCCTCGATGGAGTCGATGTCGGCGTCGGAGAGGCCGAAATGGTGGCCGATCTCGTGGACCAGGACGTGGGCGACGAGCTCCTCGAGCGTCACCTCGCCGTTCTCCGCCCATTCGTCGAGGATCGGCCGGCGGTAGAGGAAGATCATCGAGGCCTGCGGGGCCGGGTCGAACACCGAGCGGCGGGCGAGGTCGACCCCGTGGTAGAGGCCGGTGAGCTCGAACGGATCCTCCATGCCGAGGTCGGCCAGCACGTCCTCGGCGGCGAAGTCCTGCACCTGGAAGACCACCTCGCCGGTCATCCTCCGGAAGCCCTCGGGGAGGGCCTGGAAGGCGGCCTCGGCGAGGGCGGCGATATCGTCGAGCGACGGCGCCTTGCCGATCTGACGCTCACTCATCGGGGACCACGATGCTCGGGTTCTCGGGCAGCCTCGTCTCGAAGAGGCCGATGTCCAGCGGCTGCTGCGGCTCGACGGGCCGCAGCGGCTGGCGGGCGATGGCGCGCAGGGTCTCGCTGTCCAGGTTCTGGCGCGTGCGGCGGGCCTTGCGGGCCTGGGGCGCCTCAATCGGCCGCTCGGCGGTGGCGATCCGCCAGTAGCTGACCATCAGCCGCCAGGCGGTGCGCGGCCGCTCGGCCGGGGGCTGAGGCCACCGGCGGCCATCCTCGAAGCTGGGCGCGACGGGCGCCAGCCTCGCCGTCTTCCCCGGCTCGACGACGATCTGCTCGGCCAGGCGGCAGAAGCGGTCCTCCGGCGCGGGCGAGGCGCCGGTGCGGTCGTCGTCCACCCGCCCCCTGTAGGCGTCCAGCGCCGCCTCGCGGGTGGCGAAGGCCGGCCCCACGGGATCGGTGGTGAAGACCACGTCCTCGCGGGCCGCGGCGCGGGCCTCCCGTTCGCGCGCCGCGCGGCCGAGGGGGCTGGAGAGCGCCAGCTCGGCGTTGGCGGCCACCGGGTAGAGGATGGCGGTCATGTGGCTGATCATGCGGCAAAACACCTAGGCACGAAACGCGTCGAACGGAAGGCAAGGGCCGTGCGGCGGCCGCCGGGTCGCCGTAATCTCCGAACGGGGTGATTCGCCGTTGGGGCGGCGGAGCGCCGCCTGGAGTTTCGATGAGCGCCGACCAACTGATCCTGGCCGCGGCGGCGGGTGCGGTGTCGCTGGCCATCTGCGCGGTCCTCTGGGCCCTGGCGCAGCGCCGGCACGCCCAGGCCCGCGTCGACGCGCTGGCCGAGCGGCTGGCCGGGGTGGAAGCCCGCGCCGAGGCCGCCCAGGCCTCCGCCGAGGCCTTCGATTCCGCCCTGCTGGCGGTCGAGGACGGCCGCGCCATGCTGGCGTCGGGCGAGGAGAGCCTGGTCACCTGCGCCGAGGCGCTGGGCCTGCCGGAGGCCGATCCGCAGGGGCTGGTCAACGCCCTGATGCGCGCCGACCCCGATCACGCGCGGCGCCTGCGCGCCCTGTTCGAGCGCGGCGAGGCCTGCGCCTTCGACATCCAGGGCCCGAACGGCGCGGTCACCGTCGAGGGCCGCGCGGCCGGCGCGCTCGCCTGGCTGCGGCTGTCCGGGATCATCGGCGAGGACGCCGGCCTGCCGACCGCCCCGCGCTTCGCCGCCTTCCTGCATGCGCGGGCCTGCCCCGCCTGGATCGCCGCCGCCGACGGCTCGCCGGTGTGGGTCAACGCCGCCTGGCTGGCCGCCGCCGACGCCCAGAGCCTCGACGAGGCCGCCTCCCGCGGGGCGGCCTTCGACAAGGGCGCCGACGCCCTGGCCAGCGAGGCCGCCAACCTCGGCCAGCGGCGCGAGGCCGTCCGCTGGGCGACCGTCGGCGGCCGCCGCCGCGCCTTCCGCATCACCGCCCAGCCCCTCGAAGGCGGCGGCGTCGGCGTCTGGACCGACGACGTCACCGAGATCGAGGAGATGCGCGAGGTCCTGAAGCGCAACGTCGAGGCCCATGACGAGACTCTGAACCACATCGCCGAGGCGGTGGCGGTGTTCAGCCAGGGCAAGAAGCTGATCTTCCACAACACCGCCTTCGCCGACCTGTGGGGCCTGGAGCCCGCCTGGCTCGGCGAGCAGCCCACCCACGGCGAGATCCTCGACCGCCTGCGCCAGCGCCGCCGGCTGCCGGAGACCGCCGACTACGGCAAGTGGAAGGCCGCCGAGCTCGACCGCTACGAGCAGCTCGCCCCCACGCCCGACGACCTCTGGAGCCTGCCGGACGGCCGCACCCTGAAGGTCGTGCGCCAGCCCCACCCGATGGGCGGCCTGTTGCTGCTGTTCTCCGACATCACCGGCGAGCTGAAGCTGAAGGCCCAGTACAACGCCCTGATCCAGGTCCAGCAGGCGACGCTCGACAAGCTCAACGACGCCGTCGCCGTGTTCGGCTCGGACGGGCGGCTGCGGCTGCACAACGAGGCCTTCGAGCGCTTCTGGCACATCACCCCGCCGCAGCTGGAGGCGGCCGGCGACTTCGAGGGTGTGGTCGAGCTCTGCGTGCCCAAGCTGCACGACATGGGCTTCTGGCGGGAGCTGAAGGGCCGGGTGGCCGATCCCGACCCGTCGGCCCGCGCCCCGATGACCGGCGAGGTGAAGACCTCCGACAGCCGCATCGTCGCCTACCAGTCGCGGCCGCTGCCGGACGGGGCGACGCTGATCGCCTTCACCGACGTCACCGACGCGCGCAAGCTGGAGAGCGCGCTGGCCGCCCGCGAGGCGGCGCTGGCCGAGGCCGAGCGGCTGAAGCGCGACTTCGTGGGCAACGTCTCCTACGAGCTGCGCACCCCGCTCACCACCATCATCGGCTATTCCGAGCTGCTGGAGCGCTCCGGCGAGGGCCTGTCCGAGCGCGGCCGGGCCCACGCGGCGGCGGTGAAGTCGGCCGCCACCCAGCTCGCCCGCTCCATCGACGACGTGCTCGACATGGCCCAGATCGACGCCGACGAGATGGCGCTGGACCTGGAGGACGTCCGCGTCTCCGACCTGCTGATCTCGGTGGCGAGCCGCTGGCAGAAGGACGCCGAGGCCGCCCGCGTGTCGATCATCGTCGAGCCCTCGCCCGACCTCGGCCTGATCCGCGGCGACGCCAAGCGGCTGGGCCAGATCCTCGACCACCTGGTGGAGAACGCGCTCGGCCAGACGCCCGCCGACGGCACGGTGACCATCGCCGCGCGCAAGGCGCTGGGCGAGATCCAGCTGCAGGTCTCCGACACCGGGCGCGGCATCCCCTTCCACGTCCAGGCGCACATCTTCGACCGCTTCATCGGCCGCGAGCGCGGCGGTCCGGGCCTGGGCCTCGCGCTGGTCAAGGCGCTCACGGAGCTACACGGCGGCTGGGTGGCCCTGGAGAGCGAGCCCGGCGCCGGCGCCACCTTCACCTGCCACCTGCCGGAGGAGGCCCACGCCGCCGCCGCCCAGCCGGAGCTCAGCCTGGGGGTCTGAACAGGCCCGCATCCCCGGCGAGAGCGCCGCCGACCGCGCCCCCGACGCCGCCCCGCTGTGGACCCTACTCGACAGGACGCCGGAGGGCCGGCCGGCCGACTGGCGCCCGAAGCTCGACTGCTGAGCCTCAGAGCAGCCGCAGGCAGTACTCGGCGCGCCGGAAGTTGTGCTTCACCGTCACGTCGGTGGCGAGGAAGGCCGCCGACTGGCCGGGCTCCAGGCTGAGCGTCCCGCTGGCCGAGCCGTTGCGGCGGGTCACCACGACCCGGGCGTTGGTCGCGGCCTCGGGCGAGATCACCAGCACCACCGTGCGGGGCGCGAGCCCGACGACAAAGTCGCGGGTGTCGCTGCCGGCCTCGGCGAACAGCCCCGGCGCGCCGCCCGAAGCCAGGCACGCGGCGTAGAAGGCGCTCATCGCCGGCGGCGGCGTCTGCCCCTGCGCCGCGCCCGCACCGGCCCCGGCCAGCACCAGGCCGGCGGCTGCGGCCATCCATGGTCTCATTCGTCCCTCCCCTGACGGTTGCCGACGCGACGATGGCGCCTGCGGAGCAAGCCGGCAACGGTCGGCTCCCCGGCAGTCTTGGACGGCAGGAGATGGCCGAGGCCGCGATGGCGCTCGCCAACAACGACGGGATCCCTCCGCTGAAGCCGGCTGCGGGGCGGATCGCGGTGATCGGGCCGAACGCGGACGCGGCGGATGCCCGCCTGGACGACTATTATGCGACGCCGTCGGAACCGGTGACCGTCCTGGCGGGGCTCCGGGCGCGGTCCCCGCAGCGCCGGATCAGCTTCGGGGCGCGCGCGGGCCGGGCGGCCTGCTAGGTGACCGGCGGCCAGGCGCCGCCGAGGCGGCCGGGCGGCGGCGGCGCTCACGGCCCGCCGCCCCCGCCGGCCCGGCGGTCGTCCCGCCGGTAGCCGCTGCTGAGCTGGCCCAGGCGCCGGTTCAGGGCGGCGACCCGCGCCCGCGCGGCCGGAACCCCGAGCGGCCCGCAGGCCAGGGCCGTCGCCAGCGCCTCCTCCATCAGCGCCTCGTCGCGCACGCGCCGGGCGGTCTCCACGGCGTGGCGGAACGCCGGGCGGCGGGCGAACCAGACGTTGAGCGTCACCGGATGCGGCATGCCGGGCAGGCGGGCGACGGCGGCCAGGGAATGGCCGGCCAGGACCAGCGCCGCCACCCGCTCGGTGAGCTCGGGCGTGCAGGCGCTGCGCCGCGCCCCGCGCAGCCTGGCCCCCGCCTTCAGCGCCGCGCGCAGCGCCCCGTCGAACTCGGGATGGCGCCGCCGCCAGCCGCGGAGCGCGCGCAGCCCCGGCAGGGCCGGGTCGGCGGCGATCTCCGCCAGCCGCGCGCCGCGCATGGCCCGCAGCACGACCCGGTCGGCCGTCGCCTCGTCATAGGGCCAGGGCGCGGGCCCGTGCGCGCGGGCGAAGGCCTTGGCCTCGGCGAGCCGGGCGGCGAAGTCCGGCCGCTCGATCGTCCAGGCCCTGAGCGAGGCCCGGTCGGGCCCGCCGGGATCGCGCAGGAGGTCGGCCAGCCGCCCGCCCCGGCGCACGGCTGCGAGCAGGGCCTCGGCGCGGGCCTCATGGAACGGCCAGGCGACCCGCCGGGCCGCCCGCCGCACCGCCCGGCCCTGCGCCTGGGCCTCCTTCAGCCGGGCCCCGAAGCCGTCGGGATCCGCCTGCGCCCAGCGCTTGACCGTGCTCCGCCCCGGCATCCCCGGCTCCGCCGCCAGGACCTCCGCCGTCCACCCGGCCTCGACGCGGGCGAGCAGGCGGGCCTGCGCCTGGGCGCGGGAGTAGGTGGGACGGGTGCGCGGGTTCATGGGCCCGAGGGTAGGGCCGGGGGGCGCGGAGGGCCGAGGGATAGCGGCGCGGCGGGGGGTCGCAGTGGGGCGTCAGTCAGCGATACGACCGGACCTGACGCAGCCCGTGGTTGTCAGTGGGCACACGATCGGTGCTAGGTTTCGACCCAGGGGGAGTATGCGTATGAACCAACGGGCGTTGTCGATCGCCGAACTGATCCTGTCTCTGACGCCCGAAGACGGGTCGTCCATCGGCAACAGCGCCATGATGGCGCTGCTGCGTGAGCGTGTTCCGAGCCTCACCGACGACGACTATTTCGCCGCGCGGGATGCGCTTGTCGAAGACGGCCTTCTGACCCGTGGCCGCGGTAGGGGCGGATCGATCATGCGCCTCATGAGCGACGCTGAAGAGGAGGAAGACGAGCAAGCCTGGCAGGAGGGCGACAACGGCGAAGAGGAAGGGTTCGAACTGGCTCCGACCGAGGAGCCCACGCCCCGGCGACGGGCGGTCACGGGGAAGAAGAAGGCCTCTCGGCGATCCGAGGGTCCGGTGCAGGTCCTGAGCTATCGCCACGGCGAAACCCGGGTGAACAACCCCGAGGTCGGGATGGTGCACGCCGGCACCGATCCCGACGGCGAAAAGAAGACGTGGGCCTACGATCCACACCTCGACCCGGTGCTGAACTTCGACAGCGCCCGGGCTGGGATCGAGACCCTGATCGACGATCGGATCTCCTCGAAGCCCCACAAGGCCGCGAACAGCGCCGCCACGCCGGCATAGACCGCCAGGAGCTGACGGCGATCGGTCACCCGCCGCCGGGTGGCCAGCGCCAGCAGGAGGGCCGGCGCGAGGAAGCCCACGGCCAGCGAATCCAGCAGCGGCGGCCCGCTGACCGGGGGCTCCCAGTAGGCGGCCAGCGGATTGAGCGCCATCGCCTGGACGAGCACCGCGTGCAGGGCGCCGGCCAGCAGGAAGGCATGGCCCCGCCAGCGGCCGATGGGATGGGAGTCCGGGCGCACCCCCTGGGCCATCACGAGGCCGGCGACCAGCAGCAGCAGGGTGCGAAGACCCGCCTCCAGGAAGGGGTCGAGCCCGCCCCGCCCGGGCCCGTCCGCCCACAGCCTCAGCAGCAGGAAGGCGCCGGTGAGCGCCACCAGCACGGCGGCGGTGCTCAGCGCGTCCGCGGTGGGCGAGGCCGGCTCCTTCTCCCGCGCCAGGCGCGAACCGCCGAACACCAGCGCCGCGGCCACGGCGACGACCGGGCCCAGCACCAGGGCCGGCAGGCGGCCGGCGAAGAGCGGGCCGAGGACGCCCGGCGTCAGCAGCGCCGCCAGGGTCGCCAGGGCCGCCGCGACGGCCGAGGCCGCGAAGCCGCGCCAGCCGATCCGGGCGTGCAGCAGGGCGAAGACCGCGGAGACCACCGCCGTCGCCACCGGCAGGAACCGCGCCTCGCCGGCCAGCCGGAGCGCCCACAGCAGCCCGGCGGCGGCGCACCAGATCCACACCGCCAGGGCGAGGTCGATGCGCGGGTCGGCCGAGCGGCGGGCGACCACGGCGGCGGCCAGGCCGAGGAGGAGGGCGGCCAGAGCCGGCGGCGCCCACGGCGCGTCGGCGGTCAGCGCGCCCCGCGCAGAGAAGGCGATGACCAGCACGGCCAGGGCCGCCGCCCCGGCGAACAGCCGCTCGGCCTCGTCGCGGCCGCGCACGGCCACCCAGCCGCCGCCGGCGGCCGTGGCGAGCGCCACCGCGCCGGCCCACAGCTCCACCGAGCCCGGCCGGCCGAGCGCCGCGCCGAAGGTCAGGCCCACGGCGGCCGCCGAGACCCAGGCGGCGAGCTGCGCCCAGCCGACGGTGAGCCGCCGCTCCGCCGCCACCGCCGCGAGTCCCATCAGCAGGATCGCGCCGACGCCGGCGGCCGCAAGCTCCAGCCCGCGCAGCGGCAGAGCCCAGAGCGGCGCCAGCAGCAGGGCCGCCGCGGCCAGCGCGCCGGTGGGCAGCCAGCTGAAGGGGTCCGATCGGTCCTCCCGCACCGGCGGATCGCCCACCCGACGGCGCCACTCCGCCGCCAGGATGGCGAGGGCGAGCGGGCCCACGGCGAGGGCGGCCACGCGGACATAGCCCTGGGCGGCATAGCCGGCGCCCGCCCACAGCGCCGCGCCGACCAGGGTGGTGAAGCCCGCCATGCCCCATCGCCGCTCGCCCGCGGTCGCGAAGCCGGTCGCGACCACCAGGGCGAGGTAGCCGGTCAGCGCCGGCGCGGCCCATTCCTGCGGGCCGGTCACCACGGGGGCCGCCAGCGCGCCGCCGATCGCCAGGATGGCCAGCGGCTCCCCGTGCCGGAAGGCGAGGGCGAGCAGGCCGAAGGAGACCACGCCCAGCAGGGCGGCCGCCGCGCCCAGGCCGATGAAGTCGTACAGCCAGTAGGACGCCCAGACGGCGGCGTAGAGGGTCGCGGCGCCGGCGCCGGCCGCGGCGGCCGCGGCCAGCCGGTGACCGCGCGTCTCGCGCTCGGCCTGCCGCCGGAGCCACTCGCTGACGCCCAGGAGGAGGAAACCCACCGCCACGGCCGCGGCGATGCGCAGGGCCGGGGTGAAGACGCCGCGCTGGGCCGCATAGCTGACCAGGAACAGGCCGCCGAGCGCCAGGACGGCGCCGCCGACCCAGGCGAGGCCGTTCTCGGAGAGCCACTGGGCGACGGCCGCCCGCGACGCCTCGGCCGCGGCCGGCGAACGCGCCGCGCGTGGCTGCGCGGCGAGCGCCGGCGCCGGCCGGATCGCAGGCGCCGGAACGTCGGGCCAGGCCGCCGCCGGATCGAGCTCAGGCGCGGGCGCCGCGGGCTCCGCACGCGGCGCCAGGGCGGCCTCGACCTCCTCGAGCGCCTGGCGGCCGGCCGGGGCGGCGGACTGGGCGGCGGACTGGGCGGCGGACTGGGCCAGCCGGCGTTCCAGCACCTGCACCCGGTTGCGCAGCTCGCCGGTTCGCAGAGTCAGCCAGACGGCCCAGATCAGCAGCACCAGGAAGAGGATCGCGCCCATCGGTTCTCACGTCCCGCGCCGGGCGCTGGCCGCCGGCGAGGCGACCTTAACACCAGACGGCCGCGTCCCGGCTAGCCGGGGCTAGAGCCCGAACGGCCAGGTCTCCTCCGCGCCGGTTTCGTGGTCGGGGAGCGGGCGGGTCTCCAGCGGCGTGACCGGCGAGGTCTCGTCGAACCAGACGTAGGCGTCGAACTGCTCGGGCAGCACGCACTCGACGTAGTGGCTCCAGCGCTCGGTCTCGGGCCGGTAGATCACCCCGATGAACCGCTCCAGGCGCGGCGCCATGAGCCGGGCGCGCAGCTCGTCGTGCTGGCCGGGCCTCAGGTCGATCAGGGCGCGTGCGCAGCCGGCGTCGTGGGCCAGGCGCTCATAGCTGTCGGCGCGGGACGGAACGACCGCCTTGACCTCCATCGGCTCGTCCCAGTCGGAGGCGCAGGCCACCCGGCCGGTGTGCGTGCCGAAGCCGATCAGGCGCGCCTCCTCTCCCCACCGCTGGCGGCAGAGCTGGCCGAGGTTCAGCTCGCCGCGCTCGCGGCCCATGCCGGTCGCCCGGGCGTCCCCGATGTGGGAGTTGTGGGCCCACACCACGGCGCGGGCGTCCGGCCCCTTCGCCTCCAGTAGCGCCTCCAGGGTGTCGAACATGTGGGTGTCGCGGAGATTCCAGCTCTCCTCCGACCCGTAGTACATCACCCGGTAGTAGGCCTCGGCGTTCTGCACCAGGCGGGCGTTCATCGCGGCGTCCATTACCTCGTCGCCGTCGCGGGCGGCGAGTTCGCGCGCGAGCATGTCCTTCAGCATGTCCGCGACCTCCGCCTCGCACGGAGCATAGCCGCGGGTCAGGGCGACCCGGCCATAGACGGCGGGCTCCTGGCTCCAGGGGAGGATGCAGCCGTAGCGCGCGCGGGCGACCTGGGCGGCCTCGGGGTCGACCCGGTCCAGGTAGTCGATCACCGCCCGGATCGAGCCCGACATGTTGTAGAGGTCGAGGCCGTAGAAGCCGGCCCGGCTGGCCTCACGGCGCATGCGGTTGTGGTCGCGCAGCCACTCGGTGAACTGCTGGACCTCGCGGTTGCGCCACATCCAGGTGGGGAAGCGGGCGAAGGCCTCGGCGTCGCCGGCCGCGCGGCCGCGGTGGCGTACGTAGCGGTCGATCACCGCCGCATCCGGCCAGTCGGCCTCCACGGCCACGATGGAGAAGCCGTGCTGCTCGATCAGCCAGCGGGTGATGGCCGCGCGGGCGCGGTAGAACTCCGAGGTGCCGTGGCTGGCCTCGCCCAGCAGCACCACCCGGGCGTCGGCGAAGGCGTCGAAGCAGCGGCCGAACGCCACGTCGTCCACCTCGGGCAGGGGCGTGGCCGCGTCGGCGATGAGCCTGGCGATCTCGCGGCTCTCATCGAAGGCCCGCGCCTCGCGGCGACCCGCTGGCCGCGCGGCGGACGATCCGCCGGGCGCCTCACCCGGCCGTTCGGAAGCGGTCATCGGCGATCCTCCGTGCCCGAGCCTGAACTGAAGCACAGGAGGCGGGGTTCCTGTATCTGACGAACCTCAAACCAGGAGGCGGGATGCCGGTCGAACTGCGCAAGGTGGAGACGATCTACCAGGGGTATTCCACGATCATGGTGGCCACCCTGGCCGCCGCGGACGGGGAGACCTTCCGCCGGGAGATCGAGCACCACGGCCGCGCGGTGTGCGTCCTGCCCTACGACCCAGAGCGGAAGGTGGCGCTGCTCGCCAGCCTGCCCCGGCCGCCGGTGATCTGGGCCGGCGGACCGCCGGAACTGGCCGAGGCGCCCGCCGGCATGGTCGAGGACGAGGACCCGGAGGACACCGCCCGTCGCGAGGCCCTGGAGGAGGTAGGCGTCCGCCTCGACCGGCTGGAGCACGTGGGCTCGCCCTTCTCCACCCCGGGTGTCTCATCCGAGCGGATCGACCTGTTCCTCGCCGCCTATGCGGCCGCGGACCGCGTCGCCGACGGCGGGGGGGTCGAGGGCGAGCGGGAGGACATCACGGTCATGGAGGTCCCGCTGGCTCAGCTCTGGGACTGGGTGGCGCAGCGGCGCATCGAGGACCTCAAAACCCTCGCCCTGGTGCTGGCGCTGCGGGTGCGCCGCCCCGACCTGTTCCCGGCCTGAACATGGACTTCTCCGGCCGCGGCGAACCCCTGGTCCCCAGCCTGCTGGACACGGACCTCTACAAGCTCCTGATGCTGCAGCTGATCTGGCGCAGGCATGCCGAGGTCCCAGTCAGCTTCAGCCTCGTCAACCGCACCCGCAGCGTGCGGCTGGCCGAGGAGGTGGACCTGGACACGCTGCGCGCCGAGCTCGACGCGGTGCGCGCCCTGCGGCTGACGGCGGACGAGCGCGCCTGGCTGCAGACCGCGCCGATCTACGGCCGGACGGACCGGTTCGCGCCGGACTTCCTCGACTGGCTGGAGGGGCTGGCGCTGCCGCCTTACGGACTGACGGTGGCGGACGGCCAGCTGGCGCTGACCTTCAGCGGCCCCTGGGCCGAGGTGACCCTGTGGGAGATCCCGGCGCTGACCGTGGTCACCGGCCTGCGCGCCCGCCGCGCCGTCTCGACCATGACCGCCGACGAGGTGGAGACCCTCTACGGCTGCGCGCGCTCGCGCCTGGAGGCGAAGGCCCGGCGGCTCGCGGCGCTTGCCGACCTGGCGCTCACCGACTTCGGGACGCGCCGGCGCCACAGCCTGCCCTGGCAGCGGCTGGCGGTGCGGACCCTGCGCGACCGGCTGGGGCCGGCCTTCCGCGGCACGAGCAATGTCCTGCTCGCCCGCGAGATCGGCGTCCCGCCCGTCGGCACCAACGGCCATGAGCTGCCCATGGTGTTGGCGGCGCTGGCCCCCGACGACGCAGCGCTGCGGGCCGCGCCCTACCAGGTGCTGGCGGAGTGGCAGGCGCTCTACGACGACGGCCTGAAGGTGATCCTGCCCGACACCTTCGGCACCGCGGCGTTCCTGCGCGACGCGCCGGACTGGGTCGCCGACTGGCCGGCGCTGCGGCCCGACTCCGCCCCGCCCATCGAGGGCGGCGAGGCGGTGATCGCCTGGTGGCGGTCGAAGGGGCGGAATCCGCGCGAACGCACCCTGGTCTTCTCCGACGGGCTGGACCTGGAACGGATCGAGGCCATCCAGCGCCACTTCCAGGGACGCGTGGGGGTCGGCTTCGGCTGGGGCACCAAGCTCACCAACGACCTGGAGGGCTGCGCCGAAGCCCCGTCGCTTCGGCCGATCTCCCTGGTCTGCAAGGTCACGGAGGCGGGAGGCCGGCCGGCCGTGAAGCTCTCCGACAACCCCGAGAAGGCCACCGGCGACCCCGCCGAGATCGCCCGCTATCTCCGCGTCTTCGGCGGCGAGGGCCAGGCGCGGCGGGCCGTGGAGGTTTGAGGAACCCCGCCCTCCGACCGCCGGTTGGTCGGCGGCCGCCAACCCAGGGAGACGATCGTGACGACCAAGGGTGTCTTCATCGGCTGGTCGCTCGACCGCGAGGACCGCCGCCAGCTGCTGGCCCGCTTTCCGGCACGTTACGCCGAGGCGGTGGCCGACCATGTGACCCTGAAGTTCGGGCCCGGCCGGATGAAGCTGCCCACCGAGCGGGCGGGCGAGATCGTTGGCGAGACGGACGACGGCGAGGGCGTGCAGGCGATGGTCGTGCGGATTTCCGGGACGACGGACCGGCCGGACGGCTCCACCTACCACATCACTTGGTCCCTGGGCCCGGGCCGCAGGGCCAAGGAGAGCAACGACGTCATCCGCGAGAAGGGCTGGCGGCCGTTCCCCGAGCCGATCCCCGTGCGGCTGGAGCCCAAGGCCTACGGCGCCATCGGCTGACCTTCTGGCAGCAGTTCCGCTTGCCGAGTGCTAACTTGCGGAATTCATGGAACATTCAGACGAATCGCGCGTAGCTCTAGGTGCGCGGCGACGCGCTTGCCCGCCGCGCCTGGACCAACAGCGTCGAGGTTGCACATGCTGGCGTCGCCCGAGTTCCGGAAGCAGCTGGAAGGCTACAGCCTGACCACGGCCGAGATCCTCTACCGGATGCCGGACCACCCCGCCCTGCTGCAGAGCTACATCTGGCAGGACTACGACATCTTCCCGGAATTCCCCGTGCTGAAGAAGTTCCTGGATTTCTGGGAGCGGACGCTGGAAGGGCCGCTGTTCAAGGTCACCATCGGCCACTGCAAGCTGATCAAGCCGGCCGAACTGAAGGCCGTGGCGGGCGAGTTCCGGCTGCACTGACCCGGCTCGACAACGGCCCCGAGACCGTGGCGTGATGGCGGCCGTTGCCGCGCAGGGGTCGCCGTGAAGAGTCCGTTCGTAACCGCCGCGGCCATCGCCGCCGCCGCCCTGGCGCTCGCCGGCTGCCAGGGCAGGGTGCAGCGACCCGCCTGCCCCGCCGGCCAGACCTGCCTGGAATACGGCATCGAGATCGAGCCCCTGACGCTCGATCCGCAGAAGGCCAACCTGCTCTCCGAAAGCCGCGTCATCGGCGACCTGATGATGGGGCTGACCACCGAGACGCCCGACGCCAGCCCGTCGCCGGGCATGGCGCAGTCCTGGACCACCAGCCCCGACGGCCTCACCTGGACCTTCCAGCTGCGGGAGGCGAAGTGGTCGGACGGCGCGCCCGTGACGGCGGACGACTTCGTCTTCGGCTTCCGGCGCGTGCTCGCGCCCGAGACCGCCTCGATCTACGCCTACATGGTCTACATCCTGAAGAACGGCCAGGCGGTGAACGAGGGCAAGGCCCGGCCCGAGACCCTCGGGGCCCGGGCGCTCGGTCCGCGGACGCTGCAGCTCACCCTGGAGCATCCCGCGCCCTACCTGCCGCAGCTCCTGATGCACCAGAGCTTCTATCCGGCGCCGAAGCACGTGGTGGAAAAGCACGGCGACGCCTGGGTGCAGCCCGGCAAGTACGTCTCCAACGGCCCCTACAAGCTGGTCTCCTGGCGGCTCGGCGACCGGATCCAGGCGGTCAAGAACCCCCACTTCTTCGAGGCCGACAAGGTCTGCCTCGACCGCATCAACTACTACCCCACCCCTGACGCGGTAGCCGCGGAGCGGCGCATCGAGCGTGGCGAGCTGGACGTCAACACCAGCTTCCAGTCGAACCGCTACGAGCGACTGCAGAAGACCCTGCCCGGCTACGCCCGCACCCATGTGGCGCTGGCCACCTCCTACCTCTCCTTCAACACCCGCGACGTCGCCCCGCTGAAGGACGTGCGGGTGCGGCGCGCCCTGTCGGAGAGCATCGACCGTGACTTCATCACCAAGAAGCTGCTCCGCGCCGGGCAGCTCTCCGCCTACAGTTTCGTGCCGCCGATCACCGCCGGCTATGCGCCGGGGCCGAAGGTGGTCTGGGCGGACAAGCCGTTCGAGGCCCGGCAGGCGGAGGCCCGCGCCCTCCTTGCCCAGGCCGGCTACACGCCCGAACGGCCGCTGAAGATCGAGATCAAGACGGCCAACAACACGGACTCCCTGCTCCTGATGGAGGCTATCCAGGCCGACTGGCGTTCGATCGGGGTCGAGGTGAGCCTGGTGCAGAACGAGGGCGCGATCGCCTTCGCCGCCTATCGCGAGCGCGATTTCCAGGTGGGCTCGATGAGCTGGTACGCGGATTTCAACGACCCGGTGACCTTCCTGGCGCTGATGCAGTCTACCACCGGCGCGCAGAACTACGGCGACTACCGGAACCCGGCGTACGACGCGCTGCTCGCCCAGGCCGACCAGGAGCCGGACGCGGCCAAGCGCGCGCAGATCCTGTCACGCGCGGAGCAGATCATGCTGAGCGAGGAGGGGACGGCGCCGCTGTTCTACCAGGTGACGCGCGCGCTGGTGAACCCGCGCGTCACCGGGTGGACGGACAACGCCCTCAACTTCCACCGGGCGAGGTGGATGTGCGTGAAGGGCTGAGCCCCTAGCGCCGCACGTACTCGTAGTGGCAGTTCTTCTTCTTGGCGTTCTTCTTGGCCACCTGGTGGCCCACCACGGCGCCGACGCCGGCGCCCAGCACGGTGCCTTCCGTCTTGGCCCCGTTGCCGGCCACGGCGTTGCCGAGCACGCCCCCGGCCACCGCGCCGACGATGGTGCCGGTGTTCGCCTTCTTCTTCACCTTGCCGTCGCAGACCAGCACCCGCTCGCGGGTCTGGGCTTCGGCGACCATGGGGGCGGCGGCCAGCGACAGGGCCGAGGCGGCCATGGCGGCGGCGGCGAAAAGCTTCTTGGTCAAGGGTTGGTCTCCTTCAGTCCCGGCGACACGCGAAAGGCCTAAACCCCCGCCGGCGCTCGAGGTTGCGAGCGGCTCCGCGCGCGGAGGAGGGGGAACTAACTATGCCTTGCAGGCTTTTTCGCGGCGCCTGCCAAGACGGAGGCGGGCGCGACCTTCGGAGACGCCATGTCCATCCTGGCCTGGATCATGCTCGGCCTGATCGCCGGCTTCATCGCCAGCAAGCTGGTGAACCGGCGGCGCGGCAAGCTGGTCGTAGACCTCCTGCTGGGCGTCGTCGGCTCCTTCGTGGGCGGCTTCCTGTTCACCCGCTTCGGCGCGGAGGGCGGCGAGGGCGTCAGCCCCTACTCCATCCTCGTCGCCATCATCGGGGCGGTGGTCGTCCTGCTCGTCTACCACGCGATCGCCAACCGGCGCGCCTGACGGCGGAGCGGGAACGCCGCCGCCGCCCACGGGTTGGCTCTGCGACGCAGGGAGACCCGCCATGCCTGAAGACATCCGAAAGACCGAGCAGCGCTCCGGCCCGCAGACCGCAACCGGCGACGGCGCCGCCCAGCGCACCGGCTATGGAGCCGGTGGCCTGGGGGCGGGCGGCGACCGCGCCCACCACGGCGGGGGGTCACCGGACGCCCGCGCCTGGGACGCCCCGGGCGTTACCTCGGAAGGCCATCGCACCGGCTCCTCCACCGACGGCCCGCGCACCGCCATGGACGGCGAGAGCGAGCCGAATGCGGACGCCGCCGCCGACCGGGACGATGACTGATGGCCGACGACCGCGACCCGCCGCAGCCGCCGTTCGAGGCGCAGGAGAAGATCGCCCCGCCCGGCCTCACCCGCGAGATGCATCCCCGCCCCGACCACGGCGAGGAGACCTACCGCGGCTCCGGACGCCTGGAGGGAAAGGCGGCGATCATCACCGGCGCGGACTCCGGCATCGGCCGGGCGGTGGCGCTGGCCTACGCGCGCGAGGGCGCCGACGTGCTGATCAGCTATCTGAACGAGCACGAGGACGCCGAGGAGACCCGCCGCCTGGTGGAGGCGGCCGGTCGCAAGGCGGTGGTGGTGGCCGGCGACATCTCCGAGGCCGACCACTGCCGGACCATCGTGCGGCGGGCGGTCGACGCGTTCGGCCGGGTGGACGTGCTGGTCAACAACGCCGCCCATCAGATGACCTACGAGGCGATCGACGAGGTGTCGGACGAGGAGTGGGACTACACCTTCCGCACCAACATCCACGCCATGTTCTGGCTGGCCAAGGCGGCGGTCGCGCACATGCCGCGCGGTGGCGCGATCATCAACACCACCTCCGTGCAGGCTGACACGCCCTCGCCGCAGCTTCTGGCCTACGCCACCACCAAGGGCGCGATCCAGAACTTCACGGCCGGACTCGCCCAGATGCTGGCCGACAAGGGAATCCGCGTGAACTGCGTGGCGCCGGGCCCCATCTGGACGCCGCTGATCCCGGCCACCATGCCGCCGGAGAAGGTGAAGTCGTTCGGCGAGCAGGTCCCCATGCAGCGGCCGGGCCAGCCTAAGGAGTGCGCTCCGGTCTACGTGATGCTGGCTTCCGACGAGGCGTCCTACGTCTCCGGCGCGACGGTGGCGGTGACCGGCGGCAAGCCGATCCTCTAGGAACGCCCACCAAGCCAGGCCGTTAGCTCCCCGTCCGTCTGTCGAGGAGCCGACGCATGAAGGCGCTTGTCCTGAACTGCACCCTGAAGCCGTCGCCGGAGCTCTCCAACACCGAAGCGCTGGCGCGGGTGGTGATGGACCAGTTGGAGAAGGACGGGATCGCCGCGGAGATGGTCCGGCTGGTCGACCTCGACATCAAGCCGGGGGTGAAGTCCGACCAGGGCGGCGGGGACGAGTGGCCGAAGGTGCGCGAGAAGCTCGCGAACGCCGAGATCCTGATCATCGCCACCCCGACGTGGATGGGCCAGATGTCCAGCGTCGCCAAGCGCGCGCTCGAGCGCCTCAACGCCCTGCTCTACGAGGTGGACGATCAGGGCCGCTCCCCGGCCATGGGCAAGGTGGCCGGCGTGGTGGTCACCGGCAACGAGGACGGCGCCCACCACATAGTGGCGACCGTGGCCCAGGCGCTGATCGACGTGGGCTTCACCGTCCCCGGCCAGGCCTGGACCTACTGGCACCTGGGGCCGGGGCCGGGCCCCGACTACACCGAGACCCGGCAGGCGCACGAATATTCCGACCGGGTCGGCCGCAACTGTGCGCGCAACCTCGCCTGGGCCGCCCGGGCGCTGGCCGGCGCCTCCGCCCCGGCGCAGGAGAGCTAAGCGAAGGCGATCCAGCGGCCGGCGGCGGCGGCGGTCACCCAGACCAGGATGGTCGCGTAGCCGATGGTCTTGCTCAGCGGACCGCCCTCCGGCCCGCGGCCGGCGGCGAACAGCTGGAAGCCGGCCAGGCCGAAGATCCACGCCGCGAAGGCCCAACCAAAGCCGATGTTCACCGGGTCCAGCCGGGCGTAGTCGTCGGGTTTGATGATGACGTGCGTGGCGACGAACTGCGCGACGATCAGGAGCACCAGGCCCACCAGATAAACCCAGCGGATGGGGCCGCGGGTGGCGAAGAGCACGATCAGGGCCGCGGCGGTCAGCATGTGGAACACGCCCGGATTGATCAGCTCCGAGGTGACGAACACCCACAGGGCGAAGGCGAAGACCGCCATGCCCAGCAGGAAGAAGACCTTGGCCGCCGGCGGGACCTGGCCGTCGGCCTTGGCGGTCAGCCCGCTCGCCCCGTAGGTCAGGATGATCCCCGCCAGCAGGGCGGCCATCTTCACCGTGAATGCGGCGCTGTCGTAGAGCCGCTCGGCGTTGGCCATGCCGATCAGCACGCCGCTGAGGATGATGCCGACCACGCCCACGTGGATCCAGGGCCGCAGGTTGCGGCGGATCTCGGACGGGGTCTCCTCTGTCAGGCCCACGCCGATCAGACGCAGGTTCAGGAGGATGCTCGTGCCGCCCAGGATCACCAGGGACACGATGTGCAGCACCTCCCAGGAGGCGAACTGCGGCTTGATGATGTAGGCCGGCCAGACGTTGACCAGGTTCTCGACCCAGGGCCGCAGCCCCGGAAGGAAATGCGCCGGGGTCATTGGGCGGCCTCCGAAAGGCTGGCGGCGCCCTTCTCCGAGGCGGCGCACTGCTGAAGCGTGTTGGCCCACTCCGGGATCGGCTTGCCGCACTCGTACCAGTCGTAGGCGATGAAGCGGCCGAGGGTGATGACGACGACCCAGGAGGCCAGCGACAGGACCGCCGAGGTCCGCGCGGCCGCGGGCGGCCTGGGGGCGGTGTCCCATTCGTGGCGGTTGCGCTGCACCCGGCGGTGGAAGATCACGATGTTGATCAGGGCCAGCGCGATGAACACCAGCTTCGCCCGGAACCAGATGTTGTGGAAGTAGACGAGCGGCTTTGCGTAGAACAGCGCGAGCCCCGTCAGCACCACCAGCACGAAGCCGAAGACCGTGAGCGGCAGGACCTTGTCGCTGAGCACCGAAACCGGGGTGCGCTTGAAGGTGACGCCCAGCAGCCGCAGGTCGACCACGAAGATGGTCCCAGCGAACAACATCAGCGACAGGAGATGGGTGCCTTCCAGGAGGCCCCAGAAGTTCAGCGAGCCGAGGAGCGCCTCGCTCCAGGACATCGGATATTCGCCGGGACCCTTGCCCAGCTCGGTCTGAAGCCAGACCAGGAAATCTCGTATCACAGAAGCCCTCCCCCGGACTCTCGCGGCCCCGTGCGGGTCACCCCGCCGTACCGTTCTTCCGAAAAGTGTCTAGCGTATTGCTGAGCTGTTTCGCCAGTCGTTTCAGCGAGAGAACCGCATTCGGAGGCGGCGGCATAGCGGCCTTGCGTCCGGACCGGCGCGGGTGTTCGACTGAGCGCAGGGCCTCCGGCTTGTGCGAGAGGGGCCGGGGGAGGAGCATCCGATGCGCGGAGCCTTGTTCGCGGGCCTGGTCCTGGGCCTGCTCGTCGTGGGCGGATCAGCGGCGGCCGAGGCGCCGCGGCCGCCGGCCAACGACTACGGCCGCGAGGAGGCCTGGCTGTGCCGGCCCGGCCGCAGCGACGCCTGCGACATCGACCTGACGGCGACGGTGGTCGCCGCCAACGGCGCCCTGACACGCGAGACCTGGACGCGCCATCCGGCCCCCGAGGTCGACTGCTTCTACGTCTATCCCACGGTCTCGGCCGACACGTCGCCGAACAGCGACATGGTCCCGGGCCCGGAGGAGCGCGCGGTCGCCTCGCGCCAGCTCGCCCGCTTCGGCCAGGTGTGCCGGATCTTCGCGCCGCTCTACCGGCAGATCACCATCCCGGCGCTGCGGCGGATGACGGCGGGCGAGACCGTTCCGGTGGATCGCGACCTCGCCTACGGCGACATCCGCGACGCGTGGCGCCACTACCTCGCCCGCGAGAACCATGGCCGCGGCGTCATCCTCTTCGGCCACAGCCAGGGGGCCAGCGTGCTGAAGCGGCTGATCCAGGAGGAGATCGACGGCAAGCCGGCCCAGGCCCGCGTCGTCGCCGCCTACCTCCCCGGCGCCAACATCCTCGTGCCCAAGGGCAAGGACGTGGGCGGCGACTTCAAGGCCATGCCCCTGTGCCGCAGCCGCGACCAGCTCGGCTGCGTGGTCAGCTATGTGACCTTCCGCGAACGCGCCCCGCCGCCCGCCAACAGCCGGTTCGGCCGCACCACGGCCGAGGGCATGCAGGTCGCCTGCGCCAACCCCGCCGCCCTGGGCGGCGGGCGCGCGACGCTCAACCCGGTGTTCGGCGCAAAGAGCATGCATCCCACCGCCGCGCCGCCGCTGCCGTGGACCACGCCGCAGAAGCCGATCGACACGCCCTTCGTGAAGGTTCCGGGCCTGATCAGCGGCATCTGCATGTCCGACGACAACGGCGCCTACCTGGCGGTCCGCGTGGACGGCGATCCGGCCGACCCGCGCACCGACGAAATCTCCGGCGACCACCTGGCGAACGGCGTGGTGCTGCCCGACTGGGGGCTGCACTCGCTCGACGTGCCGGTGGCGATGGGCGACCTCGTGGAGCTGGCCTCGGACCAGGCGGCGGCTTGGCGCGGCAAGCGCTAGATGACCCTGGCCGCCGCGGCCGCCGGCGGCGTCCTGCTCAGCCGTTGGCGACCAGCAGCTCGGGGAAGGCGAACGTCGTCTCTCCGTCCAGCCGGGCACGGATGCGGCGCAGAAGCGCCAAGGCCTGATCCACCTCCTCGCGGGTGACGTCCTCCATCACCTCCTGCCGGAGCTCCTCGCCCAGGGCGTCGATCTGCGCCAGCAGCGGCCGGGCCGCCTCCTTCAGGTGCACCACCTTCACGCGGCGGTCGCCGGGGCATGCCTTGCGCTCCACCAGGCCCTGGGCCTCCAGGGCGTCGATCACGCGGACGAGGGTGGCGGCCTCGACGCCCGTGCGGTCGGCCAGCGCGGTCTGGCTCGCGCCCTCCGGCGACTGCGACAGCCAGTAAAGCGCCGACCAGCGCGCCTGGCTCATGCCGAGCACCTTGAGCCGGTCGTCGAGGCGGGCCCGCCAGCGGCGGGCGACGATCACCAGCTCACGGGCGAACTCGTGGCGGTCGGTGGGAGTGAGCTTGTCCATTCGGTCGTTCCTTGGCCGTCGCGAAGATCGCGTACAGCCCGCCGCCTATCGCGGATTTCCGGTCGCCCAATCGTTAACGAATCCCGACCTGCGACAATCCACCTACCCATTTTAGGTGTTCGCCATGGTGTGAGCGTTCCCATCGGGGCGGGTCCGTGATGACAGCCCGACCGGCACTCCATGCTGCATGGTCGAAATGGTCGCCCTTAGCTCCGTCGACGTCCTGATCTGGGACATCTTCTTGGGAATACATGGACGCCGCTAACCGCCCTGCGGGCCCGGCGCGGCGCGCGTGAGCGGAGGAAGCCGTCCGACCGCCGCCATCTTCCGAACGCGGTTGACCTCCAGGGTCATCCCGGTCTCTGGAGTCTCCCATGACGCTTCGCCTCTTCGCGCTCGCTGGCCTGGCGCTCGCTTTCGGCACGGCCGCCTGGGCGCAGGAGCCGATGACCACCGCGGGCGCGAGCGCCTCGCCGCCCGCCGCGGAGTCCGCGCCGGCGCCCATTGCCGACGCCACCGCCGCCGAGGACCGCAGGGCCCGCGAGATCGGCGACTGGGCCCGCGGCGTGCTCGAGGGCCGCCCCTCCGAGGAGACCGCGGACGCCGCCTCCGCGCGCTGTCCGCCATCCGACGGCAAGCCGCACGGCCAGGTCTGGGCGGGCATCGGCACGCGTGGCTACCGCACCGTCGGCGGGGTGGTCACCCAGCCGCTGGGCGACTGCGGCAGCGTCACGGTGGGCGTGAGCCGCACCGAATCCGACTTCGGCCGCCGACGCCGCTGAGCTTGACCTCGGTCAACGCGGAGCTCGGCCGTAGGCGGCATCGTCGCCGCATGAGCCGTCTCCACCCCACGCCCACGCGCCACAGCGTCTTCCACGCCTCCCTACTGGGGGCGCTGGTGCTGGCGGTGATCTTCCTGCTGAGCTGGGCCGGCGAGGCCATGGGCGGCACGCCGCCGACCCGGGCGGTGGTTTCCTTCTTCGGCCCCGACGGGGCGCTGGCCCCGCGGGTGCTACTGCAGGGCGTCGCCTGGGCGATCGCCTTCGGAGCGATGGCGGGCGCGCTGCTGGCCTTGTGCGGCAACCTGCTGCAGGATCTCGGCCGACGGCGTTCCTGAGTTCCGCGCTTGATGCGCGTCAAGGCGTCGTCGCCGCTCCGACCCTACGGTGCGTCTTCCGGCATTGTCCGCCGGGCAATGGCAGGCGCCGCAGACAGATGGACTGGTTTCGCGCTCTCAGGCAGATCGTCGCGCTCGCGACGGTGCTTGCGCTCGCGCTGCTGGCGCCGCCCGCCCTGGCCGACGCGCCCGCCATGACCGGGGCGATGGACCATCACGTCTCCGCCTCCATGGACTGCTGCCCCGATGAGGCCCCGGACGAGGCCCCCGACGCCGCCGACTGCCAGCCGGGCATGGCCTGCCATGCCAGCCCGGCGGCGATCGTCATGCCGTCGCTCGCCTGCGAGGACAGCGCCGCGGCGCGGATCAGCTATGGCCACACCTCCGACGACCTGGTCGATTCCCGGCCGCCCGAGGGCCTGCTGCGCCCTCCAAGAGCCTCCGTCTCCTGCTGACCGCCGGCTGAGCCCCGCTCGGCCGTCCCGGCGCGCGAGCGCCAACGACCTCAGGAGTTCCGGAGCATGTCTCCCTGGAAGTGGCTGTGCCCGCTGGTCCTCAGCGGCGCGGCCGCGGCGTCGGCCCACGCCGAGCCGCTCACATTCGACGACGCCGTGCGCCTGGCCGGCGAGGCCGCGCCCGCGGTCCAGGCCCAGGCCCACGCCGTGCGCGCGGCGACCGCCGCCGCGCCGGCCGCGGCCGCCCTGCCCGACCCGCGGCTGACGTTCGGCGTGGAGAACGCGCCGATCAGCGGCCCCATGGCGGGCCGCTTCGGCGACGAGCCCATGACCATGGCCCGCATCGGCCTCATGCAGGAGGTGCCGAACGGCGCCAAGCGCCGAGCCCGCACCGCCGCCGCCCAAGCCGAGATCGGCGTCGCCCGCGCCGGCCAGGCGCAGGCGTCGCTGGAGGCGCGCCTCGGCGCAGCCCTGGCCTGGCTCGACCTGCACTACGCCCGCCGGCGGCTGGCGGCGCTCGACGAGGTGCAGGCCTCGCTGGAGCCGCTCTGGAAGACCCTGCCCTCGCGGCTCGCCTCCGGCTCCGCCCGCCCGGGCGAGACGGTGGAGGCCGACCAGTGGCGGGCCGAGCTGGGCGATCAGCGCAGCGCGCTGCGCGCCGCCGAGCGCAAGGCCCGGGCCGAGCTGGCCCGCTGGGTCGGCGACCCCGCGCCAGAGCCGCAGGGCCCGGCGCCGTCTCTTGCCGTCGACGAGGCCGCCCTGTCGGCGGGCCTGCGCCAGCACCCGGCGATCCGGCAGGCCGAGGCGGGACGCGTCGCCGCCGACGCGGGCCTCGCCGCCGCGCGCGCGGAGAAGCGCCCCGACTGGGCGATCGAGGCGGCTTACCAGCGGCGCGACCCCGCGTTCGGCGACATGGTCTCGGTCGGCGTGACGGTGAGCCTGCCGCTATTCGCAACACGCCGGCAGGATCCGGTGATCACCGCCCGGACCGCCGGCCTCGCCCAGGCCCGCGCCGAAGCCGAGGCCGCCCGCCGGCGGCTGGAGGCCGAGTTCAGGGCGGACCTCGCCGAGCACCAGGCGGCGGGCGAACGGCTCGCCCGCTCGCGCGACGCCCTGCTGCCGCTGGCCCGCAAGCGCGCCGACCTGGAGGTGGCCAGCTACGCCGCAGGCTCGGCCGGCATGACCGAGGTCGTCTCAGCCTTCGACGGCCTGGCCCGCACCAAGCTCGACGAGATCGCCCGCGAAGCGGAGCTGGCGCGCGCCGCCGCCCGCCTCGCCATCACCTACGGAAGCCCCGTCCAATGACCCCCGCACGCCTGTCCCGCCCCGCGCAGCTCGGCCTCGCCGCCGCCGCGATCGCCCTGGTCGCCGGAGCCGCCGGCTTCGGCGCCGCCCGCCTCACCCCCTCGGCCCCGCAACCGACCCCCGCCGCCGCCGAGGGCCGCCAGATCCTCTACTGGTACGACCCCATGCTGCCGGCCGAGCGCTATCCCGGGCCCGGCAAGTCCTCCATGGGCATGGAGCTGATCCCGAAGTACGCCGACGAGGCGGCTGCGAGCGCAGGCGTCCGCATCGACCCGGAGCGCACCCAGAACCTCGGCGTGCGCTTGGCCGTCGTGGAGCGCGGAACCCTGCCGGGCGGCCTCGCGGCCACCGGGGTGATCGGCTTCAGCGAACGCGACGTGGCCGTGGTCCAGGCCCGCACCGCCGGTTTCGTGCAGCGGGTCTACGCCCGCGCGCCGGGCGACCTGATCGGCGCCGGCGCGCCGCTGGCCGACATCCTGGTCCCGGAATGGGCGGGGGCGCAGGGCGAGTTCCTCGCGGTGAAGCGCACCGGCGACGCCGGCCTCGTGGCCGCCGCGCGCCAGCGCCTGCAGCTCCTGGGCATGCCGCCGTCCCTGATCGTCTCGGTGGAGCGCAGCGGCAGGGTCCGCAATGTGGTGACCGTCTCCACGCCCTCCGGCGGGGTGATCCGGACGCTCGGCGTGCGCCAGGGCATGACCGTCGCCGCAGGGCAGACGCTCGCCGAGGTGAACGGCCTGGGCCGCGTCTGGCTCGACGCCGCCGTGCCGGAAGCCCAGGCCAGCCAGCTGCAGCCGGGGCAGGCGGCGTCCGCCACCCTGGCCGCCTATCCGGGCGAGACGTTCCACGGGCGGGTGTCGGTCGTGCTTCCTGAGGCCCAGGCCCAGACGCGCACCCTCACGGCACGGATCGAGCTGCCCAACACCGACGGCCGGCTACGGCCCGGCATGTTCGCCAGCGTGCAGTTCGGCGGCGCCGAGCGCCCCGCCCTGCTCGTGCCGACCGAGGCCCTGGTCCGCACCGGGCGCAGGACGCTGGTGATGGTGGCTCGCGACGGCGGTCGCTACCTGCCCGCGGAGGTTCGCACCGGCCGGGAGGGCGGCGGCCGGACCGAAATCCTCTCCGGTCTCGCCGAGGGCGAGAAGGTCGTAGCCTCGGGCCAGTTCCTGATCGACTCCGAAGCCAGCCTCGCCGGGGTCACGCCGCGCGCGGCCGTCGATCCGCCGCCAGCCGCACCCGCACCGCCGCCGAGAACACCAGCGCCGCCGAAGGCGCAGGCCCCGGCGACGCCCGGGAAGGCGCCGGCCGGCCACATCCACGAGCCGGCGCCCGCCAGGACCCCGGCCGTGCTTCACCGGTCGCAGGGCCGGGTGGAGCAGGTCTCCGCCGGCAGCGTCACCCTCTCCCACGATCCGATCGCGAGCCTCGGCTGGCCGGCCATGACCATGGCCTTCCCACTGGCCCGTCCGGGCCTGGCCGCGGGCCTGCAGCCCGGCGACCGGATCGCCTTCTCCGTCGAGGAGACGGCGCAGGGCCCCCTGGTGCGCGAACTTTCGAAGGGGGGCGTCTGATGATCGCCGCCCTTATCCGCGCCTCGGTCCGGGGCCGCCTCTTCGTCCTACTCGCGGCCGTCGCCCTGCTGGTCGCCGGCGTCTGGGCCGCACGCTCCACCCCGGTGGACGCCCTCCCGGACCTCTCCGACGTGCAGGTGGTGATCCGCACCACATATCCCGGCCAGGCCCCGCAGATCGTCGAGAACCAGGTCACCTATCCGCTCACCACCACCATGCTGTCGGTGCCGGGCGCGAAGACGGTGCGCGGCTATTCCTTCTTCGGCGACAGCTTCGTCTATGTGCTGTTCGAGGATGGGACGGACCTCTACTGGGCCCGCTCGCGGGTGCTGGAATACCTCAACCAAGCCCAGTCGCGACTGCCGGCCGAGGCGCGGCCCGCGCTCGGCCCCGACGCCACGGGCGTGGGCTGGGTCTACGAGTACGCGCTGGTCGACCGTACCGGCCGCCACGACCTCGCCCAGCTGCGCAGCCTGCAGGACTGGTTCCTGCGCTACGAACTGAAGACCCTCCCCGGCGTCGCCGAGGTCGCCAGCATCGGCGGCATGGTCAAGCAGCACCAGGTGGTGCTCGATCCCGTGAAGCTGGCCGCCTATGGCGTGACACAGCAGCAGGTCACAGAAGCCGTCCGCCGCGCCAACCAGGAGGCGGGCGGCTCGGTGCTCGAACTCGGCGAGGCCGAGTACATGGTCCGCGCCGGTGGCTACTTGCAGAGCCGCGAGGACTTCGAGGCCATCCCGCTCCGCACCGCCGCCGGCGGCGTGCCCGTGCGCCTGGGCGACGTGGCGACCATCCAGCTGGGGCCGGAGATGCGCCGCGGCGTGGCCGAGCTGAACGGCCAGGGCGAGGTGGCGGGCGGCGTCGTCATCCTGCGCTCCGGCAAGAACGCGCGCGAGACGATCCGCGCCGTGCAGGCGAGGCTCGATGAGCTGAAGGGCAGCCTGCCGGCCGGGGTGGAGGTGGTGACGACCTACGACCGGTCCAAGCTGATCGACCGGGCCATCGCCAACCTGAGCAGCAAGCTCCTCGAGGAGTTCATCGTCGTGGCCGTGGTCTGCGGCCTCTTCCTGTGGCACGCGCGCTCGGCCCTGGTGGCCATCGTCACCCTGCCGCTCGGCGTGCTGTTCGCCTTGCTGGTCATGCGCATCCAGGGGGTGAACGCCAACATCATGTCGCTGGGCGGCATCGCCATCGCCGTGGGCGCCATGGTCGACGCCTCGATCGTGATGGTGGAAAACGCCCACAAGCGGCTGGAGGCGTGGAGCCACGACCACCCCGACGAGACGCTGATCCCCGCCACCCGCTGGCGGCTGGTCACGGAGGCCGCCGCCGAGGTGGGCCCGGCCCTCTTCCTCAGCCTGGTGATCATCACGCTGTCGTTCGTGCCGGTGTTCGCCCTGCAGGCGCAGGAGGGGCGGCTGTTCGCCCCCCTGGCCTTCACCAAGAGCTACGCCATGGCTGGGGCCGCCATCCTGTCGGTGACCCTCGTGCCCGTGCTGATGGGCTACCTGATCCGCGGGAAGATCCCGTCGGAGGCGGCAAACCCGCTGAACCGCTGGCTCACCCGCGCCTACCGGCCGGCAATCGACTGGGTGCTGCGGCGGCCACGCACGGTGCTGGTGGTGGCCCTCGTGGTCTTCGCCTCGACGGCCTGGCCGCTCAGCCGGCTGGGCGGGGAATTCATCCCATCGATGGACGAGGGCGACCTGCTTTACATGCCGTCGGCGCTTCCGGGCGTCTCCGCCGCCAAGGCCGCCGAGCTGCTCCAGCAGACCGACCGGCTGATCAAGACCGTGCCGGAGGTGAAGACCGTGTTCGGCAAGGCCGGGCGCGCCGAGACCGCCACCGATCCCGCGCCGCTGGAGATGCTGGAGACCACCATCCAGTTCAAGCCGCGCAGCGAGTGGCGGCCGGGCATGACGCCGGAGAAGCTGGTGGACGAGCTGGACCGGATCGTCCAGGTCCCGGGTCTCGCCAACGTCTGGGTTCCTCCGATCCGCAATCGGATCGACATGCTGGCCACCGGCATCAAGAGCCCGATCGGGGTGAAGGTTTCCGGACCCGACCTCGCCCAGCTGGATCGGGTGGCGGCGCAGGTGGAGGCCGCGGCGCGGCGCACGCCGGGCGTCAGCTCGGCGCTCGCCGAACGGCTCACCGGCGGCCGCTATGTGGACGTGGACATCGATCGGGCCGCGGCGGGCCGCTACGGCCTCAACATCGCCGACGTGCAGGAGATCGTCTCCGGCGCCATCGGCGGCCAGACCGTCGGCGAGACGGTGGAGGGCGTGGCCCGCTATCCGATCAGCGTCCGCTATCCGCGGGAGCTTCGCGACAGCCTGGAGGGGCTCCGCGCCCTGCCGATCCTGACGCCGTCCGGCCAGCAGATCACGCTCGGGACCGTGGCGGCGATCAGCATCGCCGACGGCCCGCCCATGCTGAAGACCGAGAACGCCCGGCCCTCCACCTGGGTCTATGTGGACGTCCGCGGCCGCGACCTGGGTTCGGTGGTGAAGGACCTGCAGGCGGCGGTGGCGCGCGAGGTGAAGACCCCGCCTGGCGTTTCGATCGCCTACTCCGGCCAGTTCGAGTACCTCGAGCGGGCCGCCGACCGGCTGAAGCTGGTGGTTCCGGCCACCCTGGCGATCATCTTCTTCCTGCTCTACCTGACCTTCGGCCGCCTGGACGAGGCCGCCCTGATCATGCTGACCCTGCCGTTCGCGCTGACCGGCGGGATCTGGACGATCTACCTGCTGGGCTACGACCAGTCGGTGGCCACGGGCGTGGGCTTCATCGCGCTCGCCGGCCTCGCGGCCGAGTTCGGGGTGATCATGCTGATCTACCTGCGGCAGGCGCTGGCGGAGCGCGGGGAGGACCCGGATCCCGAAGGGGTGAGCGCGGCGATCCGCGAGGGGGCGCTGCTGCGGGTGCGGCCCAAGGCCATGACCGTGGCCGTGATCCTGGCCGGCCTCGCCCCGGTGGTGGTGGGTCACGGGGCGGGCTCGGAGGTGATGAGCCGGATCGCCGCGCCGATGATCGGCGGCATGCTCACCGCGCCGCTGCTCTCGATGCTGGTGATTCCGGCCGGCTACCTGCTCATGCGCCGCAGGCGGGGCAAGTCGGCCGGGCCATCGTGAGGCGGGTCAGTGCGCGTCCTTCGCGGCGGCCTCGGGTGCGGCCTTGAGCTTGGGGTCCGAACGGCGACGGGCGGACGCCGCCTCCAGCGGGGCGAGGACCCAGGCGAAGTCGGCGCGGCGGAAGCTGCGGAACAGCAGGATCAGGCCGCTCAGCGCCAGCCACGCCGCACCCGTGCCGACCGTGACGATGAGCGGGTGGTTGAAGCTCTGCCGGTCGCGGTAATCCATGATGTGGAGCATCCAGGCGATGTCCCACAGCCGCCAGGTGTCGTTCTTGGCCGCCAGCACCTCGCCCGTGTCGGCGGAGACCAGGAGCGTCGTCCGGTCGGGATCGGCGAACTCCACCCGCCAGACCGGCAGGGCGATGTCGCGGGTCTCCAGCGTCGTCTTCTCCACCCGCTCCACGGAGCGCACCGGAGCGCTGCCGCTGAAGCGGGCGACGGCGAGCTCGCGGCCCTTGGCCGCGTCGATCTGCAGGACCTCGCCCCGCGTCGCGTCCACCAGCCGCACGCCCTGCGGCGTCGTCGCCTCGTACACCCAGGCGTCGTACAGCGGCTTGAGCTGCAGCTTCAGGATCGGCGCGCCCACGGCCTCGGCGACGCGGGCCAGCGGCAGCGGGTCGGCGGGCGCGGCTGACTGGGCCACCGGCAGGACCGCGTCCTCGGCGGCCACCTTGTGGTGGTCAAGCAGCGCCATGGTGGCGCCGCTAACCGACCACAGCAGGAACTGCAGGCCGAGCACCAGGCCGAACCACTTGTGGAGCCAGCGGATCAGGAACATGGGCGACCAGGTCATGCCGCGGCCTTTCGGACCCGCCGCTTGCGGCGGAAGCTGTAGAGCAGGAGCCAGGCCCCGGAGGCGGCGGTGGCCACCGCGAGCCAGGTGAAGACACGGATCAGCACGTTGTTCACGTCCTGCCGGTCGTCGTAGTCCATGATGTGGAACATCCACACGAAGTCGAAGGTCCGCCACAGGTCGTGGCGGCGCGACACCAGCTCACCCGTGACGGGCGAGATGTAGAAGGTGGGCCGCCAGGCGCCCTCGAACTCCACGCGCCAGACCGGGACCGGACGCGTCTGGATCTCCAGCGGCGCCTTCGTAAGGTACTCCACGCTGACCACCCGGCCGTCCTCGGCGAACAGCGCCTGGGCCCGCGCCTTCGCCTGGTCGGCGTTCAGCGGCGAGAGCTTCTGCCCCGTGCGGGCGTCGAACAGCGCGGGGCCGCCCTCGGCCTGCACCACATAGACGGGCTGGCCGAGCTGGGTCTCCAGCCGGGCGCTCTTCATGCCCGGCGCGAGGTGGGCGAGATGCGCCGGCTCCACGAGGCCGGCGAGCGCGATCGGCTGGGCCGCCTGCGCCTTCACCAGCCGGTCGCCGTGGATGATGTCGATGTGGACGGCGGTCATGTAGACGCCGCTCAGGGTCCAGAAGACCGCCTGGATCGCCACGACCAGGGCGAGCCACTTGTGGGTCTTACGGGCCAGGGCTGGCCAGCGCATGGGCATCTCGCAATAGGAGGCGCCGGAGGGTGCGGGCCCCTCCGGCCCCGGACTTGCGTCCTTAGAACGCGTACTGCAGGCGCACGTAGCCGCGACGGCCGAGCAGGTCGTACGTCATGGTGTCCGTGTTGGCGTCCGTCCAGCTGGCGATGAACGGCGCGTCCTTGTCGAACAGGTTGTCGACGCCGACGGCGACGTTGGCCTTCTCGCTCAGCCGGTAGGCGACCTGGGCGTTGTGGTAGAAGACGTTCGGGGTGCGCGATCCGATGGCGGTCGGGGCGGCGTTGAAGTCCTTCGCCTTGCCGATCCACTGCACCGACCAGGTGGCGTTCCAGTTCACGTCGGAGACCGTCAGGCTGGCGTTGGAGCGCCAGTGCGGATAGCCGCCGTTCCCGCCGCCGATGAAGCCGTCGAAGATGATCGGCGCCGCGCCCTGGAACGGGATGACCTCGTACTTGGCGAGGTAGGTGGTGTTCCAGTCGAAGTCCGCGCGGAAGCGCGAGATGTCGAAGGCGTAGCGCACGCCCACGTCGACGCCCTTCATCGTCTCCTTGCCCGCGTTGGTCGGCTGGGAGGACAGGAAGTTCACCTCGCCCGTGCGGCTGCTGCGGGTGAAGTGCTCCGGGCTGCAGAACGGGTGCGAGAGGTTGGCGCTGGCGTAGCAGACCGCCAGCTTCGTCGAGCCCGGGATGTTGCGGATCGCGTCCTTGATCTGGATGTCGAAGTAATCGACCGTCACCGACAGACCCGGCGTGAAGGTCGGCTGGACAACCACGCCCAGCGTCAGGTTCTCCGACTCCTCCGGCTGCAGGTTCTGGTTGCCGCCCACCGTGGTCAGGACGGTGTTGCCGAGCTGGACGTAGCCGGCGGGCACGCCGGAGGCCTGGCAGTTGGCGATCAGGATCGGGTTGCCGCTGGTGGAGTAGCGGCTGCAGGGGTCGGTGGTCGTCAGGTTGCCCTCGGCGACGCCGCCGAACAGCTCCGGCACGCTCGGGATGCGGAAGCCGGTGCCGTAGGTGGCCCGCAGGCGCAGGCCGTCCATCACCGTCCAGTCGAGGCCGAGCTTGTAGGTGATGTTGTCGCCGAACAGGTTGTAGTCGGAGTAGCGCACCGCGCCGTTCAGCTCGACCCGCTGGGCGAACGGCATGTCCGCCAGCAACGGAGCGGAGAGCTCCAGATAGGCTTCCTTGGTGTTCACCGAGCCGGAGATCGGGTCCTGCTGGTTGGTGTTGGCGACACCCAGCACGGTCAGGGCGTCGGGGTTACGCCAGCCCTTCTCCTCGCGGTAGACCACGCCCGCGGCCACGCCTACCGGGCCGGCCGGCAGGTCGAACAGCGAGCCGGTGACGTCGGCGGTGACGCTCTTCTGCTCGTTGCCGCCGGTGTCGCGCATGGTGAAGAGGATGTAGTCGAGCACCTCCGGCGTCAGGTCGCCGAAGCCCAGGTAGTCGGCGCAGGGCGCGGTGGAGGTGGAGCCGGGGACGCAGGCGGCGATGGTCGCGCGCACCCGCTCCAGGTTGGCGATGTTGGTCGAGCCGTCGATGCCGGTGGTGCGGCCGAAGTTGGCTGCGGCTTCCCAGCTCCAGCCGGCCCCGAAGGCGCCGCGCAGGCCGGCGACGCCGCGCCAGGTGTCCGTCTCCTGGAAGAACTGGCGCGGGCCGGGCTCAGCCAGGCGGCGCTGGATCAGGAGGATGTCCTGGCCGGTGGGGTTGTTCCGGTTGTTGGCCGTGATCGTCAGGTTGCGCAGCGAACCGGGCGTGGCGATCTGGCTCGTCTCGCGGTGGGTGAACAGGAACTCGCCGAACATCTCGACGCTGTCGGTCAGCTCGTAGTCCCCGAACACGCCGACGCTCACCCGCTCGAGCGCGCTGACCGCGTTCAGGAAGGGGTTGGAGTTGAAGTTGTGCTTGGCCGCGCTGTACGGCTCGAAGAAGTTGCCGTTGCCGCCCGGCGTCTGGTTGAAGTTGATCTGCTGGCCGTTCGGCAGGACCGCGCGCCCGCCGATCGTCGCGGCGCTGCCCACGCAGACCAGCCGGCCGCCGACCTCGCCGAGGCCGCAGGGCTCGCGGTCGGCCATGTTGACCGGGTCCATCTTCTGGTAGCTGACGCCGGCGACGAAGCCGCCGCGCTCGCCGCGGACGCCCCACAGCAGATCGGCGGCGTACTCCTGGCCGTCGCCCTCGTCGGTGACCCCGTACTTGCCCGTGAGCTGCACGCCTTCGAAGTCGGTGCGGGTGATGATGTTGACCACGCCCGCGACGGCGTCGGCGCCGTAGATCGCCGAGGCGCCGTCTTTCAGGACGTCCATCCGCGCGATCATGCCGGTGGGGATGGTGTTCAGGTCGACGGCGCTGTTGGCGCCAGTGCCGCCGTAGACCACCCGGCGGCCATTCAGCAGCACCAGGGTGCGGTTGATGCCCAGGCCGCGCAGGTTCACCTGCGCCGTGCCCCAGCCGTTGCCGGTCCAGTAGGCGTTGGTCTGGTTGCCGGCGTTGCCCGCCGAGGCCGGCAGGCGCTGCAGCAGGGTCTCGACGTTCATCACCCCGGTGCGTGCGATCTCCGCCTCGCTGACCACTGTGGCCGGGCCGACGCCGGTGATGTCGGCGCGCTTGATGCGACTGCCGGTGACGATCACCTCCTCGACGTCGCTCCCCGCGGCCTGCTGGGCCGCGGCGGCCGTGCCGACCATGCCCATGGAGACGCACGCGCTGGCGAACAGCAGCTGCTTCGTGAACCTTTTCATAACGACCCCCTCGTATCCCGCGATGAAGTCATCCGCTTCTTGTCGGACTGGACTTCGGCGCCCAACTCGGCGGCCCACCCTTCCCGTGTCAATATTGTCTATACATTTAGCCGCGGCTTAGGCCGGATGAAAGTTTCGCGACAGCGCCCGCGTCGGGCCGAGTTATGGGCGTGAGGCCCCGCGGAGCGAAAGAATCTGCCCCGGCCAGGCCGGCAAAAAGCAATTCCCTGGTTATTTTTTATCAAGCCTTTGGATACCACGGCAAAGGCACAGGCCAAGATTCCAGGCGCCCCGGCGCCCAAGTTATGCGCGGGACCCACGCCGAAGCGCGGCAACGCGCCAGAAAATCGGAAGTAGATTTCCACCGCCTCACAACCCGGAGACGATCTTGGCGGCGGCAGGACTTGCCGTGGCCTCGCCCGCGATGACCGAAAATTCCGACAGACGGACAATTACGGCGCGAATACACACACCCATAGCCACGCCATGGATGCTCGCCCGCTCGAACGCGGCGCCGTCATCCGGGATACGCGCCGCTCGGGCGGGCGCCCTCAAAAAAAGTGGCGGCGCCCGGGCTTCTGCCGGGCGCCGCGCCGTCTCAGCCCTTTTTGAGGGCGACGATCTGCTGGCCGTTCAACTGGAAGGTGACCTTGTCGCCGACCGCGGCCGCCTTGAGCAGGGCGGGGTCGGAGACCTTGAACGGCATGGTCATGGCCGGCCAGCCCAGCGCCTTGATCGGCTCGTGAGCGATGGTCACCGTGCCCGCGCGGGCGTCGACCGCCTTGACCACCCCCACCCCGGTGACAGCCGCGGCCGCAGCGGGAGCCGCATGGGCGGCGTGGTCATGCGGCTGGGCGACGGCGGTCCCGGCCAGGGCGAAGGCGGCGACGGCCGCGGCGGCGATAAGCTTCATCTCGTACTCCTGAGAACGGGAAAGGATCAGAACCAGGCCCTGAGGCCGACGACGAAGCGGGTGTCCTCCACCCCCTCCCCGGCGGCGCGGGCGAAGTCGGCGGTGTCGCCGAACTTCCGCTCCCAGTTCACGCCCACATAGGGCGCGAACTCGGGCTTGATGGCGTAACGCAGGCGAAGGCCGAGCTCGACGTCGCGAACGCCCGAGCCCTCCTCCAGGGCGCGATCGGCGCTGGCGGCGAGGTTTACCTCCGCCCGCGGCTCGAGGATCAGCTTCTGGGTCAGCCGCAGGTCGTAGGAGCCCTCGAGCCTCGCCGAGAGGTCCCCTTCGTCCGAGAGGAAGAGCGCGCCGCCCACCTCGAACCAGTAGGGGGCCAGGCCCTCTACGCCCACCGTGGCATAGGTCGGGCGCGGCCGCGGCTCGAAGTCCTGTCGGACGCCGGCCTGCAGGTTGAAGTAGGACCCGATCGCCCGGGAATAGAGCGCCTGGACCTCCGCCTCGTGCAGGTCGCCGTCCTCGCCCTCGCCTTCGGTAGAGAGGACGAAGCGGTTGATGTCCCCGCCGAACGAGGCCTCGCCTTCCCAGGCGTAGGCGTCGCCGTCGTCTGAGGGCCGGACCTCGGCGGTCTCCAGCAGCACCCGCGACCAGCGGATGTCGCCGTGTTCCTTGCGGAGCAGGGCGCGGGCCTCCGCCATCTGGCGCGCGCCGAAGAAGCGTTCCGCAGCGTGGTCCGTGGGCGGCGCGGGCGCAGGTTCGGAGCCGACGTCGCTCGGCGCCATGTTGTGCCCGGCGTGCGGGTCCGCCGGGGCCGGCGTGACGTGGCCCGCATGAGGAACGGCCGGTTGGGCCGGCGCAGCGGGCATGTTGTGCCCTGCGTGCGGGTCCGCGGCGGCCGCCGGAGCCTGCGCCGGCATGTGGTGGCCGGCGTGCGGATCGGCGGGCGCCGGCGCGGCGGGCATGTTGTGGCCCGCATGCGGGTCAACGGCGGCGGGCGCCGGAGCCTGCGCGGGCATGTGGTGGCCGGCGTGAGGATCGGCGGGAGCCGGCGCGGCGGGCATGTCGTGGCCCGCATGCGGGTCCGCGGCGGCGGGCGCCGGAGCCTGAGCCGGCATGTGGTGACCGGCGTGCGGATCAGCGGGAGCCGGCGCGGCGCGCATGTTGTGGCCCGCGTGCGGGTCAACGGCGGCGGGCGCCGGAGCCTGAGCCGGCATGTGGTGACCGGCGTGCGGGTCGGCGGGCTCGGCGAAGGCGGGCCCGGCCGCGGCGAGCGGGGCGGCGGCGATCAGCAGCAGGCGCTTCATGCTGCGGCTCCTTCCATCGGACGCACCGTCACCACGCGGAACATGCCCGCGTGCATGTGCAGCAGCATGTGGCAGTGGAAGGCCCAGTCCCCGGGCGCGTCGGCGACCAGGTCGAACGACAGCTTGCCTCCGGGCAGGACGTTCAGGGTGTGCTTCAGCGGCTGGTGGTCGCCGTGGCCGTTCACCAGGGCCATGAAGTGGCCGTGCAGGTGGATCGGGTGGGCCATCATGGTGTCGTTCACGAGGGTCACGCGCACCTTCTCGTTCAGGCGGAACGGGATCGGCTTGGTGGTCTCAGAGTACTTCTCCCCGTCGAACCCCCAGATGAACCGCTCCATGTTGCCGGTCAGGTGGATGTCCAGGCTGCGCGAGGGCGTGCGGGTGTCCGGATTGGGCCGGGTCGCCACGAGGTCGGTGTAGGTCAGCACCTTGTGCGGCACGCCCTCCAGGCCCGTGCCGCGGTCGCCCACCCGGTCCACCGGCATGGGCGAAATCATCTGCACCCCGGGCGTCAGCTTCACCTGCGGCGCGTTGGCGGGATCGCGCATGCCCATGGAGCCGTGGTCCATCTGCTGCCCGCCGTGGGCCCCGTGGTCCATGCTCCCCATGCCCATGTCCTTCATGGTGAGGATCGGGCGTTCGCGCAGCGGCGGGACCTCGGCGACCATGCCGGCCCGCGGCGCCAGCGTGCCGCGCGCCATGCCCGACCGGTCGGAGGTCTCGGCCACCAGGGTGAAGGCCCGGTCCTCGGTCGGCTGGACGATGACGTCGTAGGTCTCGGCGTTGGCGATCTGGAACTCGTCCACCTCAACGGGGCGCACGTCCATGCCGTCGGCCTGCACCACCGTCATCTTCAGGCCGGGGATCCGCACGTTGAAGATGGTCATGGAAGCGGCGTTGACGAACCGCAGGCGCACCCGCTCGCCCGGGCGGAAGAGGCCGGTCCAGTTGTCCTTCGGCCCGTGGCCGTTGACCAGGTAGCTGAAGTTGGCGGCCGTCACGTCGGCGATGTCGGTGGGATCCATGCGCATCTTGGCCCACTCGATACGGTCCTTCAGCGGCTGGTCCTTCCCGGCCAGCAGGCCCGCCACCGTCTGCTTCTGACGGTTCGAGTAACCCGGCTGCTGCTTCAGCTTCACCAGCAGGTGGTGCGGATGCATGAAGGTGTAATCCGACAGCACGATCACGTGCTCGCGGTCGTAAGGGTTCGGCTCCGCGCCCGCCGGATCGATGACGATCGGAGCGTAGTGGCCGATCATCTCCTGGAGCCCGGAGTGGCTGTGGTACCAGTAGGTGCCCGCGTGCTTCACCGGGAACTCGTAGGTGAAGGTCTCGCCCGGCTTGATGCCCGGGAAACTGACGCCCGGCACCCCGTCCATCTGGAACGGCAGCAGCAGGCCGTGCCAGTGGATCGAGGTCTCCTCGTCGGTCAGGGTGTTGGTGACGTGCAGCCGGACGTTCTGGCCTTCCCTGAGCCGGATCAGCGGCCCGGGCACGGTCCCGTTGATCGCCACCGCGTGGCCGCGACGCCCATCCACCTGGAAGGGCGCGTGGCCGATGCTGAGCCGGATGTCCTCGCCTTCCAGCGCCGTGGGCCTGGGGCTCAGGCCCGGCGTCTGGCTGCGCGCCCAGCCGGGCAGCAGGCCCGCCGCGGCCAGGCCGGCGCCGCCCGCCAGGATTTGGCGTCGATGGAGGTTGGGGAGTCCCGCGGCCATGCCGTCTCCGGTGTCGTTCCACAAATCAGGAGGGGGTCGATACGGCTTCCCATGGTGGGAAGGTCAAGCGTCCCGTCGCATGTCTGATACGCGGGCCAGGCGGCGATCCCTCAACGGCGGGGGCGCTCCGACAGCAGAACCGCCAACCGCTGGCGCGCGCGGTAGACCCGCATCTCGATGGTCTTGGCGCTGACGCCCAGGAGGGCGCCGGCTTCCTGCTGGCTCATGTCCTCAAACCAGGTGAGCAGCAGGGGCTCCTTCAGCTTGGCGGGCAAGCGGGCGATGGCGCGGTCGAGCCGCGCGGCGTCCTGCGCGCGGCCGAGCGCCGCCTCGGGCGTGGCGCCGGGATCCGGCTGGGCCTGCGCCTCGGGACTGTCGAGGTCCCGCTCCCCGAGGATCGCCCGGCGCACCGCCAGCCGGCGGCCGCGGTCGCGGCACTTGTTCAGCGCGATCGCCCGCAGCCAGGTGGGGAACGGCCTGCGCGCGTCGAACCGGCCCATGGCCTGCCAGGCGGCCACGAAGGTCTCCTGGACCACCTCGTAGGCGGCGTCCGGCTCGCCGACATAGCGGCGCACGAAGCGGTAGAGGCCCTCCTTGTGCCGCCGCATCAGCAGGGTGAAGGCCCGATCCTCGCCGGCGGCCGCCTCCCGGGCGAGATCGAGGTCGTCGCGGTCGTCTCCGCTCACGGCGCGGGTTCGGTCAGGGCCTCTGCCACACGCGCATCGAACTTCGCCGCCTGCTCCGGCGTCAGCACCCGCCGCATCTCCAGGACGTGGACGATCGTCTCCTTCTGGAGCTCGCCCATGGCGTGGTGGAAGCGCTCCACCGACGCCTGCACCTCGGGGGAGTATTCATGGCGGGCCTGGATGGCGGCGGCCAGTTCGGCGTTGGCCGACCTGAGCTCCGCCTCGCGGACGCGGCGGCGGACGGCGAACGCCTGCTCGAGCTGGTCGAGCCTGGCCTCCTGCTGGGCCGTGAGGTCCATCTCGTGGTGGACGAACTCGTGGAGCGACGGCTGGGCTCGGCGAGAGTCGATGTAGCGGGCCGCCCCCCAGGCGCCGAGGGCGCCCGCCAGCATGGTCAGCATCAGGGTCAGCAGCAGCCCGCGGCTGACGCCCTTCATCCGCGCCCCTCGAGCAGGGTCGAGGGGGCGAGCTGGGGTCCGAGGGAGAAGACCGAGATCTCGTTGTCGCGGGCGCCGGCCGACGCCGCCCCGAGCCCGCCGGCGGCGAGGCCGAGGAACAGCGAGCCCATGACCGCCGCGACCCGGACGGCGAAGGCTGCCCCGGCGCCGCTGCGCGTCTCCCGCACTTCGTCCAGCCGACGCCACACCACAGGCTCGAGCTGGTCGAGCGGACGGTCGGCGGGCTGGCCCTTCAGCGCCAGAAGCGTGGTTTCGAGCCTGTCGGCCACCGGTGACTCCAAGTCCGTTCGCCCACGACGATATACGCAGCGGCCGTCGCCGTCCCTCAGGCGATAAGAGCTCAGGTCGTCACGCTGCGCACCGCCTCCGCCAGGAGGGCGGCAACGGGGATGCCGTTGCTCGGGTGAGGCACGGTGTCGGTGGAGACGACGGCGCGCGTGGCGCGGGCGAGCCGCCGGCCCACCTCTCCATCGAACAGGGCGTGGACAGCCAGGCAGACCGGCGGGGACAGGCGCTGGCGCACGATCCCCGCGGCGGCCTCGATCACCGTCTGGCCGGACGAGACGATGTCGTCGATCAGCACCGGCTGGCGGTTGCGCCAGGCTCCGAGGTCCGGAACCTCGATGGACACGTCGCGGTCGCCGTGCCGCGCCTTCTCCAGCACCACGTGCGGCGCGCCGGCCAGCGCCGCGACCTCGGCCGCCCACTGTTCGCTCTCGGAGTCCGGGCCGACGATCAAGGGATGCTCGACGTTCTGGGCGATCCAGGCGGCGAGCAGCGGCGCAGCGCGCGCGGCGATGGCGGGGATCGCGTAGATCTCGTCCAGGGTCGCGTGGCGATGCAGGTGGGGATCGACCGTCACCAGCCCGTCGAACTCCCGCGAGACCAGCTTCGCGAAATGCCGCGAGGTGACCGCTTCCCCGGGCCGGAACCGCGCGTCCTGCCGCATATAGGCGAGGTAGGGCGCGACCAGGTCCACCCGCGCCGCGCCGAGCTCGCGCGCGACGCCGGCGGCGAACACCAGCGGCAGGAACTGCTCGTCGGGCCCGGCCAGGCTGCAGACCGCCAGGACGCGCCGGCCGGCCACGTCGGACCCGATGCGCACATAGCTCTCGCCATCGGGAAAGCGCCGGGTCTCCAGCACGGCCATCTCGGCGCCAAGGGCGCTCGCCAGCGCCTGGGCCTGGGCTTCGGAGCCCGGGAAGGGAAGGACGACGTCGATCAGGTCAGGGTCCGATGCGGTCGGCCGGCCAGGTCAGCGGCGCGGGCGGCGCGACCGTGGCGAATGGCGGAGAGGGTGGGATTCGAACCCACGGTACCCTCGCGAGTACGCCGCATTTCGAGTGCGGTGCTTTCGACCACTCAGCCACCTCTCCAGGCCGTCTTCGGGCCGCCGCAGAGGGGCCCGCCGAGTGAGCGGCGGAACCTACTCATCCGACCCGGCTCGCGCAAGCGGCTGATTAGCGCGGGTAAAGCACCATCTGGGTGCAGCGGAACACCGCCATGGTCTTGCCGGTGGTCTCGTTGACCGCCTCGGCGTCCCAGACCTGGGTCATGCGGCCGCCGTGCACCAGCCAGGCGCGGCAGGCCACGACCTCGCCGACCTTGGCCGTGGCCAGGAAGTTGGACTTCAGCTCCACCGTCGTGAACCCGCTGGCGCCCTCCGGCAGGGAGGCCACGCAGGCGTAGCCGCAGGCGCTGTCCACCAGGGCGATCACCGAGGCGGCGTGGACGAAGCCGTTGGGCGCCATGTGGCCCTGGGTGACCGTGAAGCGGCCGCGGGCGGCGCCGTTGGCCACCTCCTCCCACTCGATGGCGAGGTTGCCGGGAAGCGTTCCCTTCTGCCGCTCGGCGAACGCCGCCGCCTGGTTGCCGTCCATCATGGTCCTGCTCTCCGTGCTCGACCGGACTTGGGAGGCGGACGTCGGGGAAGACAAGCCGGCGGCCCGAACTTCCTCACGCTGCGGTCGCCGGGCCCTGGTAGGCGTCGCGCAGCTCGCGCTTCAGGATCTTGCCGATGTGGCTGCGCGGCAGGCTGTCCACGAACTGCAGGTCGGCGAGGCGCTGGGTCTTGCCGACCCGGCCGTTCAGCCAGGCCTTCAGCTCGTCGGCCGACACCGTCTGGCCGGGCTTCAGCGCCACATAGGCCACCGGCGTCTCGCCCCACTTGTCCGACGGGACCCCCACCACCGCCGCCTCGAGCACCGCCTCGTGCTTCACGAGTTCGGCCTCCAGGTCGCTCGGGTAGATGTTGAACCCGCCCGAGATGATCATGTCCTTCTTGCGGTCCATCAGGGTGAGGAAGCCGTCCTCGTCGAAGCGGCCCACGTCGCCGGTGCGGATGTAGCGCAGGCCCTCCGGCGACCACCACTCCGCCTCCGAGGTCTTCCCCGGCTGGTTGTGGTAGCCGACCATCATCGCCCCGGAGCGACCGACGACCTCGCCGATCTGGCCCTGCGGGACCTCCTTGCCCTCCTCGTCGATCAGCCGGATGTCGTGGCCGGGCAGCGGGCGGCCGACGGTGTGCAGCTTGTCGGGGAATTCGTGGCAGAGTAGCCCGCAGGAGCCGCCGCCCTCCGTCATGCCGTAGTACTCGACGAGCCCGCCCGGCCAGCGGTCCAGCACCTGGCGCTTCAGCGCCGCCGAGAACGGCGCCGAGGTGGAGAACTTCATCTGGAACGAGCTGAGGTCGTAGCGGTCGAAGTCGGGATACTCCATCAGCCGGCGGTACTGCACGGGCACCAGCATGGCGTGGGTGGCGCGGTGCTTCTCCGACAGCTCCAGGAACTGCTTCACGTCGAACTTCGGCATCAGCACCGCCGTGCCGCCATTCGAGATGGTCGGCAGGAAGGAGACCAGAGTGGTGTTCGAATAGAGCGGCGTGGAGACCATGGTCACGGCGCCCGGCGGATAGACCCCGCGGCGGATCTGGCCCCAGCGCATCCGGTGCGGCTGGACGATGCCCTTGGGCGCGCCCGTGGTGCCCGACGAATAGATGATGTTGAAGCCCTGGTCGGGATCGACCTCGTGCAGCACGGGCTTGGCCCCCTCTGGCGCCAGCCAGTCCTCGAAGGGCGTGCCGCAGTCCGAGCCGTCGAGACTGACGCGCCTGGCCTTCACCTGGTCGATGACGCCCGCCATGTGATCGGCGAGCTGCTTGTCCAGGAAGAAGACCTTGGCCCCGCTGTCCTCCAGCTGGACGATCAGGCTCTCGGGCGTCGAGGAGGGCGCGAGCGGCGCCACGATGGCCGCGGCCCGCAGGATGCCGAAGAAGGTCGCGCCGTATTCCACCGAGGAGGAGGCGCAGATCGCCGCCACGTCGGCCTTGCCCACGCCATCCCGCTGCAGGGCCGCAGCGATGCGGTCCATAAGCGCGTCCAGCTCGGCGTAGCTGACCGTGCGCTTGGCGTCGACGAGGGCCGGCTGGTCCTTCAGCGCCTTCGCCTGCTCACGGATGACATCGGCGATCGTCCCGAAATCCTGGGCGAGCAGTTCCTCGACGGACATGGCGGCTCCTCAAACAGACGTTTCAATTTGACGTCATAGCGCCTTGCGGACCCAGCGTCAGGGGGGTTCAGTAGAGCCAACCAAGCGCGGGACGAACCCGCCGGCGGGAGGGACGTATGGCCGACGACGAGATGATCTCCTTTGGGGCGAAGCTGCGCCAGCACGCGCGCTTCCAGCCGAACGCGCCCGCGGTGAGCTGCGGGCCCGAGACCCTGACCTATGCGGAGCTGGACCGGCGCTCGAACCGCATCGCCCGCGGTCTGCAGGCCTACGGGGTGAAGCAGGGCGACCTCGTGACGCTCGGCCTGCCGAACAGCGTCGGCTTCGTGGAGGCCGCCCACGCCATCTGGAAGCTGGGCGCGACGCCGCAGCCGATCTCCTTCCGGCTGCCGAAGGCCGAGCTGCAGGCGATCGTCGAACTGGCGAACTCGCCGGTGGTGATCGCGGCCTTCGACCATGCCATCGACCGCCCGATCCTCAGCGTCGCGGACCTGGCGGCCAAGTCCGAGGACGACGGCGACCTGCCCGACGCCATTCCGCCGATCTCCAAGGCGCCGACCAGCGGCGGCTCCACCGGCCGGCCGAAGCTGATCCTGGCCGGGCAGCCGGGTCTCACCTTCCGCGAAACGCCGGAGGTTGGCGGCTTCCGGCTGCGGCCGATCGAGACCGCCCTGATCCCGGCGCCGATGTACCACAACGCCCCCTTCGGCATGATGATGCAGGCCACGGCGCTCGGCGCCCACGTGGTGGTCATGCCCCGGTTCGATCCCGAGGCGACCCTGGCGGAGATCCAGGCGCGGCGCGCGACCTGGGTCTACCTCGTGCCGACCATGATGAGCCGCATCTGGCGGCTGCCGGAAGAGGTGCGCGCGAAGTACGACCTCTCCTCGGTGGAGACCCTCTGGCACATGGCCGCGCCCTGCCCGCCCTGGCTGAAGGAGGCCTTCATCCACTGGATCGCGCCCGGCGAGGTGATGGAGCTCTACGCCGGCACCGAGGCCCAGGCCGTCACCATCATCACCGGCTCCGAGTGGCTGGAGCACCGCGGCTCGGTGGGGCGGGTCGCGATCGGCGAGATGGCGATCTTCGGCGAGGACGGCCGGCCGCTGCCGGCCGGCGAGACGGGCGAGATCTACATGCGCCGGCCGCCGGGCTCCCCGGCCACCTATCGCTACGTCGGCGCGACGCCCAAGACCCTGCCCGACGGCTGGGAGAGCCTGGGCGACATCGGCTGGTTCGACGCCGACGGCTACCTCTACCTGGCCGACCGCCGCGCCGACATGATCCTGGTGGGCGGCTCCAATGTCTATCCGGCGGAGATCGAGGCGGCCCTGGAGGAGCATCCGGCCGTGCAGTCGGTGGCGGTGATCGGCCTGCCCGACGAGGATCTGGGCGCGACGGTGCACGCGATCATCCAGGCGCGGTCACCCGTCTCGGAGGAGGAGCTGCGCGCGCACCTGAAGGAGCGTCTGGTCACCTACAAGCAGCCCCGCACCTACGAGTTCGTGGACGAGGCCCTGCGTGACGACGCCGGAAAGGTCCGGCGCTCGGCCCTCCGCGAGGCGCGGCTGAAGACGGCGGAGCCGGCCTGAGCAGGCCGGACTTCCTGCCGCCGCGTCAGGCCTGCTAAGCCCGCGCGCATAACTTCGAACGATTGTTTGGGGAGTTCATGAGCATCAAGGGCCAGGCCTATGTGATGGGCGCGTACGAGCATCCGCTCCGCGACGCGCCCGACACCTCCACCCCGCAGCTGCACGCCGAGTGCGCCATCGGCGCCCTGAAGGACGCGGGACTCAGCCACGACGACGTGGACGGCTACTTCTGCGCCGGCGACGCGCCGGGCTTCGGCGGCCTGTCGATGATCGACTACATGGGCCTTCGGAACGTCCGGCACCTGGACTCCACCGAGACCGGCGGCTCCTCCTACATCGTGCACGTCGGCCACGCCGCCCAGGCGATCGCCGCGGGCAAGTGCAAGGTGGCGCTGATCACCCTGGCCGGCCGGCCGCGCAACGGCGGCAACCGGCCCGGCGCCAGCATGCGCGGCGGCCCGGCCGGCGGCGGCGCCCTGACCGATGGCCCGCCCGAAGCCGGCTTCGAGAACATCTACGGCGGCTCGACGCACAACACCTACGGCATGTGCGCCATGCGGCACATGTACGAGTACGGCACCACCTCCGAGCAGCTGGCCTGGATCAAGGTCGCTGCGTCCCACCACGCCCAGTGGAACGAGCACGCCTTCCTGAAGAACGTGGTCACCGTCGAGGAGGTGGTGAACTCGCGGATGATCTCCGACCCGCTGCACCTGCTGGACTGCTGCGTGGTCACCGACGGCGGCGGCGCCCTGATCGTCACCTCGCCGGAGATCGCCAGATCGCTCAACCGGCCGAAGGTGCGGGTGCTGGGCGCGGGCGAGGCGCCGAAGGGCCCCATGGGCGGCCACGACCTCGACCTCACCCATTCCGGCGCCGTCTGGTCGGGCCCGCGGGCGTTCGAGGAGGCGGGCGTGACGCCGGCCGACATCAAGTACGCCTCGATCTACGACAGCTTCACCATCACCGTGCTGATGCAGCTGGAGGACCTCGGCTTCTGCAAGAAGGGCGAGGGCGGCAAGTTCGTGGCCGACGGCAACCTGATCTCTGGCGTCGGCAAGCTGCCGTTCAACACCGACGGCGGCGGCCTCTGCAACAACCACCCCACCAACCGCGGCGGGATCACCAAGGTGATCGAGGCGGTGCGCCAGCTCCGCGGCGAGGCCCATCCGAAGGTGCAGGTGCCCAACTGCGACCTGGCCATCGCCCACGGCACGGGCGGCTCCCTCGGCCTGCGCCACGGCTCGGCGACCGTGATCCTGGAACGGGAGGCGTAAGAGATGTCCGAAGTGATGACCCGCCCCGTCCCCGCCCCGCCGGTGACCATCGAGTCCAAGCCCTTCTGGGACGCGGCCCGCGAAGGCCGGTTCCTGATCAAGCGCTGCGTTCCCTGTGGCAAGGCGCACTGGTACCCGCGCAACATCTGCCCCCACTGCCTCTCCGCCGAGACGGTGTGGGAGGAGAGTCCGGGTGAGGGGGTGGTCTACACCTTCTCGATCATGCGGAAGTCGCCGACCGGTCCCTACGCACTGGGCTACGTCACCCTCGACGAGGGTCCGGCGGTGCTCACCAACTTCGTCGACGTGACGCCCGAGGACCTGAAGATCGGCATGCGGGTGAAGGTGAAGTTCCAGGACACCGAGGGTGGTCCGCCCGTGCCGGTGTTCGTGCCGGCCTAGGGCTCCAGGCAGGCGTCGGCCGCCATCTTCGCGATCAGCCGCTCGGCCTGGTGGGGGCGGCTGATCCGGTGCTTCTCGAGGTGCGCGAGGCGGGGATCGGCGAACAGGGCCTGGTACTGCAGGCGGCGGCGCTGGAAGGTGTCCCACGCCCAGCGGATGGGATGCTCGCGGTCCAGCCAGCGGCGGAAGTCCTCGCGGTTGCCGGTGCCGGGCCACAGCTCCCGGCCGCCGGCGGCGCGGACGAAGGAGCGGCGGATCACCCGCGCCATCACGAGGCGCCGCGGGTAGTCGAGCCAGATCAGGTGCGTCGCCTTGGGCAAGGTGCGGCCGAGCGCGGCGCGGTAGTTGCCGTCCGTCACCCAGCGCTCGGCGCGGATCGCCTCGTCCACGCGGCGCTCGAAGTCGCCGGGCTCCACGGCCGAGCGGTTGGTCCAGTTCGGGCCCCAGTTCAGGGCGTCGAGCTCGATCCGCGTCAAGTCGCAGGCCGCGGCGAGCCGGGCGGCGAAGGTCGACTTTCCGGCACCCGAGCTGCCGATGACGACGGCGCGCACCTCACGCCTCCTCGCCCTCGCTCACCTCGGCCAGGACCTCGTCGGTGTGCTCCCCGAGCCTCGGTGGGTGGCGGCGGATGTTGGCGGGGCTCTTCGAGAACTTCACCGGCGGCTTCATCGAGCGGTAGCGGCCGGCCTCCGGGTGCTCGTAGACCTCGAAGAAACCCACCGCCTTCAGGTGCGGCTCGTCGTGCAGGTCGTCCAGGCGGTTGGTCTTCACCACCGGGATGGAGAGCGGCTTCAGGAGGTCCAGCCACTCCTGGGTGGTCTTGGTCGCCGCCGCCTCTTCCACCAGGGCATAGAGCTCGTGGGTGTGCTTGGCCCGCGTGGCGTAATCGGCGAAGCGCGGGTCGCTCTTGATCTGCTCGCCGAAGCCGGCGGCGTCGAAGAACTGGTCCCACTGCTTGTCGGTGTACGGCAGCAGGCCGATGTAGCCGTCCTTCGTGGCGAATGGCTTGCGATAGGGATTGATCACCCGCTGATAGCCCCACTGGCCGATCGGCGGCTCCCAGGTGTGGTCGTAGAGGTGCTCCACGAGCAGGAAGCTGGTCACGCACTCCAGCATCGGCACCTCGACGAACTGACCCTCACCGGTGCGGGCGCGGTGCAGCAGGGCCGCGGTGACCGCCTGGGCCATGAACAGGCCCGAGACCTTGTCGGCCACCAGGGTCGGCAGGATGCGCGGCGTCGGGTTGCCATCCGTGCGCGGAAGGACGTCAGCGAGGCCCGAGGCGGACTGGATCAGGTCGTCGTAGGCAGGCTCCCCCGCATAGGGTCCGTCCGAACCGTAGCCGGCGGCGTGGACGTAGACGATGTCGGGCTTGATGGCGGCGACGTCCTCGTAACCCAGGCCCAGGCGCTTCAGCCCCTCGTAGCGGACGGAGGCGGCGAACACGTCGCAGGACTTGATCAGCCGGCGGATCGCGCGCCGCGCGCTCTCCTGCTTCAGGTCGACCACCACCGAGCGCTTGTTGCGGTTGATGGTCAGGAAGATGGGGCCCATGTCCCGGGGCGTCCCGTCCGGCACGTGGCCGGCCCAGCGCATGATGTCGCCGCCGGAGCCGCGGCCCGAGCCCGGGTCCTCGATCTTGATCACGTCCGCGCCCTGATCGGCCAGGATCTGGGTGGCGTAGGCGCCGTTGACCACGCTGGTCAGGTCCAGGACCCGGATTCCCTTGAGCGGGCCGGTGGCCTCCTTCGCCAGAACCTTGCCTTCCGCCACGTCCGCCCTCCCCTCTCCGCCATCGCCGGTTATGATCGGCCAATAGACCAGAGTGACCCCGGGGGAGGCCAGTGGACTTCGAACTCTCCGAAGAGCACCGCATGCTCAAGGACCTCGTCGCCCGTTTCGTGCGCGACGAGCTGATGCCGCTGGAGGCCGGAGTCATGGCCCGCGAGGCCGAAGGCCAAGGCGCCTACCTCGCCCCAGAGGAACACGCCCGCCTGGACAAGGTCGCCGGCGAGCTGGGCCTCTTCGGCCTGGACGCGCCGGCGGACGTGGGCGGCTCCGACCTGCCGATGACCGCCATGGTGGGCGTCGAGGAGGAGATCGGGCGCTGCGTGACGCCCTACACCCTGCCGCCGGACAGCCCCAACCTGCGCATGCTGATGCAGACGGTGAACGAGCGGCAGCGGGCGGCCTACCTCGCCCCCTATGTGGCCGGCGAGACGGTCTCGGCCATCGGCATCTCCGAGCCGGGCGCAGGCTCGGACCCGGCGGCCATGACCACGCGGGCGGTGCGAGACGGCGACCACTGGGTGATCAACGGCCGCAAGATCTGGATCACCCGAGCGCAGGACGCCGACTTCACCATCCTGATGGCGGTGACCGATCCGGAGAAGAAGGCCCGCGGCGGGATCACCGCCTTCCTGGTGGACAAGGGGACGCCGGGCTTCAACGTACTGCGCCGGATCCCCATGGTGGGCGGTCAGTATACGTACGAAATCGCGCTGGAGGACTGCCGGGTCGAGGGCTGGAAGCTGCTGGGCCAGGAGGGCGCGGGCTTCGCGCCGATGCAGACCAGGCTCGGCACCCGGCGCATCCAGATGGCGGCCTGGTCGGTGGGCATGGCCCAGCGGGCGCTGGACATGCTGGTGGAGTACGCCCCGCAGCGGAAGACCTTCGGCGCACCCCTGTCGGAACGGCAGGCGATCCAGTTCTGGGTGGCCGAGGCGGCCACCAAGATCCACGCGGCCCGGCTGATGACCTACGACTGTGCCTGGAAGCTCGACCAGGGCCGCGACGTGCGCAACGAGATCAGCATGATCAAGTGGTACGCGACCGAGATGGCCTATGAGACGGTGGACCGCGCCATGCAGGCGTTCGGCGCCATGGGCGTCACCAAGGAACTGCCGCTGGCGCTGATGCAGGCCAAGCTGCGGACCATGCGCATCTACGACGGCCCCACCGAGATCCATAAGTGGGTGGTGGCCCGCAACCTTCTGGGGACCCGCAAATGAAGCCCTCCTACGGCGAGAACGTCACCACGGCCACGGACGGGCACGTCGCCATCGTCACCATCGACCGGCCGCCCACCAACTTCGTCTCCGTCGACCTGGTCCGCGACCTTGCCGAGGCGCTGGAGGCGGCCGACGCCGCCGACCAGGTGCGGGCGATCGTGCTGCAGGCGGAGGGCAAGGCCTTCTGCGCCGGCGCCGACCTGGCCCGCTCCGACGACCGGGTGGCGATCGGCATGGAGGGCGTCTCGGCGCTCTACCAGCAGGCGGCCCGGCTGTTCGCCATCGAGACCCCGATCGTGGCGGCGGTCCAGGGCGCGGCGGTGGGCGCGGGCCTGGGCCTGGCGGTCTGCTGCGACTTCCGGATCGCCGCGCCGGAGGCGCGTTTCGCGGCCAACTTCGTCAAGCTGGGCTTCCACCCGGGCTTCGCGCTGACCCACACCCTGCCGCGCCTGATCGGCGAGCAGCGGGCGCACCTGATGTTCCTCACCGGGCGGCGGATCAAGGCCGACGAGGCCCTGGCCTGGGGGCTGGTGGACCAGCTCGTGGCGGCCGAAGACCTGCGCGGCGCGGCCCTCGCGCTGGCCCGGGAGATCGCCGAGAACGCCCCGCTGGCGGTGGCCGCCACGCGGAAGACCTCGCGCGCCGGCCTGCTGGAGGCCGCCCGGGCGCAGATGGCCCACGAGCACGAGCAGCAGACGATCCTGCGGGCCACGGAGGACTTCGCCGAGGGGGTGCGCGCCGTGAACGAGCGGCGGGCGGGGAACTTCACGGGGCGCTAGCCCTCGCTGAACCTCGTGCCGGCGGCGCGCTCACACTCCGCGGCCAGCTCCCGAAACAGCAGGGAGAGGATGACGAGCGCGCGGCCCTCCACGTCGGGGGCCTCGGCGCCCGGATGCCAGTCGACCACCATGTCGAACGCGAGCTCGGGGACGAGCGCGTTGCGGGCCAGCACGCTGACCGTCGCCGCGCCCGGATCGCCCGGCTTGGCGCGGGCGGTCACCAGCCAGCGGAGCTGTTCGTTGGTGTGGGTCATCAGCCCTCCACCGGAGCCGGCGGACGGGGGGCAAGGGCCGCGGCCTCGCGCGCCAGGGCGGTGATCCGGCCCCAGTCGCCGGCGCGGACGGCCTCGGTCGGCGCGACCCAGCTCCCGCCCACGCAGAGCACATTGGGGAGCGCCAGGTACTCCGCCGCATTGGCCGCGCTGACCCCGCCCGTGGGACAGAACTTCGCCTGCGGGAAGGGACTGGCGTAGGCCTTCAGGGCCCCCGGGCCGCCGACCACATTGGCCGGGAACAGCTTGAAGCATTCGAAGCCGGCGGCGAGCCCGGCCATCATTTCCGTGGCGGTGGCGATCCCGGGCAGCAGGGGAACGGGGCCGTCGGCCGCCTCGCCCTCGATCAGGCCGGGGCTGACCACGAACTGGGCCCCGACGTCGGCGGCGGCCTGGCGCATGGACGCCGTCAGCACCGTGCCCGCGCCCACCACCGCCCCCTCGATCTCGCCGGCCACGCGGGCGATGCATTCGGCGGCGACGGGGGTGCGCATGGTGATCTCGAGCACCGACAGACCGCCCTCCACCAGGGCGCGGCCGAGCGGCACGGCGTGGGCGACATCGTCGATGATCAGGACGGGGATGACCGGCGCACGGATGAGGATGTCCTGGATCTTCATAGCCGCTCCATCTGCGCCAGCTCGCGCGCCGACCCGACGATCGCCGGATAGGGGTGCAGCACGAGCGAGGTGGGGATCTGCCGCACGTAGTCGGCCAGGCGGCCCTTGTCCTCGAACCGGGCGCGGAAGCCGCCGCGGTCGAGCCGGTCGCCCAGCCGGGGCGCGATGCCGCCGGAGATGAACACGCCGCCGCGGGCGCCGAAGGTCAGCGCCAGGTCGCCGGCCACCGAGCCCAGGATGCCGCAGAACCGGTCGAGGGTGCGGTCGGCCAGGGGGTCCCCGCCGTTGCCGGCCTCGGTCACCTCGCGCTGGTCGGCGAGCGGCGCGGGCGTGCCCTCGATGTCGCCGAGCGCACGGTAGAGGTCGAAGAGTCCCGGGCCCGACAGCAGCCGCTCGACCGACACCCGGCCGTAGCGCGCCTGCAGCCGCCGCCAGACCTCCACCTCCACCTCGTCGGTGGGCGCGAAGGCGGCGTGGCCCCCCTCGGTGGCCACCGAGACGTCGCCGCGGTCGGCGCGGGCGAGGCCGGCGACGCCGAAGCCGGTGCCGGCGCCCAGGACCACCATCGGGCAGTCCGAGCCGCCCTTCAGCTTCGGCCCGATGGGCTTCAGCTCCTCCGGGTCGAGCGTCGGGCAGGCCAGCGCCTGAGCCGCGAAGTCGTTGAGCAGCTTCACCGCCTCGAAGCCGAAGTCGGCGATCAGGTCGCCCTCGGAGATCTGCCAGTCGAGGTTCGTGAACTCGATCTCGCCGTCGACCACGGGCCCTGCGACGGCGATCACCGCGCGGGGCGGGCGCTTTCGGCCGCAGGTGGTCTCCAGGTACTCGCCGATCACCTCGGTGATGGTCGTGTAGTCCTTGGCCGGGAAGATGCGCGGATTGCGGATGTGGCCCTGGGCGTCCACCACGGCGAAGCGGGCGTTGGTGCCGCCGACATCGCCCACCAGTCCGACATAGCTGGGCTTCACTAGGCGGCCTCGAACAGGGCGCAGGCGCCGGCGTCGGCGGGACCGGCGGCGCGGCGCATCCAGCCGAACAGCTCACGGCCGTAGCCGAAGCCGGACGGCCGGGCGGCGGCAGGGGTGCGGCTCATCAATTCGTTCGCTTCCACCTTGATCGTCAGCTCCCCGGTGACCGCGTCCAGCCGGATGATGTCGCCGTCGCGGACGTAGGCCAGCGGACCGCCATCGGCGGCCTCCGGCGTCATGTGGATGGCGGCCGGCACCTTGCCCGAGGCGCCCGACATCCGGCCGTCCGTGACAAGGGCGACCTGATAGCCCTTGTCGAGCTGGACGCCCAGAGCCGGCGTGAGCGAGTGCAGCTCCGGCATGCCGTTGGCCCGCGGTCCCTGGAAGCGGACCACGGCCACGAAGTCGCGGTTGAGCTCGCCCCGCCTGTGGGCGGCGAGAAGGTCGTCCTGGTCGTCGAACACCAGGGCCGGCGCCTCGATCACCAGGTGCTGCGGCTTCACCGCAGAGGTCTTGATGACGCCCCGGCCGAGCGGGCCCCTCAGCAGGCGCAGGCCGCCCTCGGCCTGGAAGGGGTCGTCCACGGGCCTGAGCAGGTCGCGGTCGAGGGACGCCGCCGTCCCCTCGCGCCAGACCAGCCGGTCGCCGTCGAGGAAGGGCTCGGCCGTGTAGCGCCGCAGGCCGGGGCCCGCGACGGTCATGACGTCCTCGTGGACGAGACCGGCCTCGAGGAGCTGGCGGATCACATAGGCCATGCCGCCGGCGGCGTGGAAGGCGTTCACGTCCTCCGAGCCGTTGGGGTAGACCCGGGCGATCAGCGGGGTGATGCGGGAGAGGTCGTCGAAGTCCTCCCAGGTGATCACGACGCCGGCGGCCCGCGCCATCGCCACCAGATGCAGGGTGTGGTTGGTCGAGCCGCCGGTGGCCAGCAGCCCCGCCAGGGCATTGACGACGCTCTTCTCGTCGAACACGGCCGACATCGGCGTGTAGTCGTTGGTCCCGTCGCGGATCTCCACCGCCCGGCGGGCGGCGGCGGCCACCAGCGCATCGCGCAACGGAGTGTTGGGCTGGATGAAGGCGGAGTTTGGCAGGTGCAGGCCGGTCATCTCCATCATCATCTGGTTGGAGTTGGCGGTGCCGTAGAAGGTGCAGGTGCCGGGGCCGTGGTAGGACTTCATCTCCGAGTCCAGCAGCTCCTCGCGGGTCGCCTTGCCCTCGGCGTAGAGCGCCCGCGTCCGGGCCTTCTCGGCGTTGGAGATGCCCGAGGTCATCGGCCCGCCGGGGACGAAGATGGTCGGCAGGTGGCCGAAGGCCAGGCCGCCCATGGTCAGGCCGGGCACGATCTTGTCGCAGATGCCCAGCATCAGGGCCGCGTCGAAGGCGTCGTGGGTCAGGGCCACCGCCGTCGACATGGCGATGACGTCCCGGGAGAACAGCGACAGCTCCATGCCCGGCCGCCCCTGGGTGACACCGTCGCACATGGCGGGCACGCCGCCGGCGAACTGCGCCGTGGCGCCCACCTCGCGGGCCGCGTGCTTGATGATCGCCGGGAAGCGCTCCAGCGGCTGGTGGGCCGAGAGCATGTCGTTGTAGCTGGAGACGATGGCCACGTTCGGGGCGGTGGGGTCGCGCATCCGCTGCTTGTCGCCCTCGCCCACGGCGGCGAAGGCGTGGGCGAAGTTGGCGCAGGACAGCTTCGCCCGGCCGGGACCGGCGTGCCGGGCGGCGTTCATCCGCTCCAGGTAGTCAGCCCGGGTGGCGCGGCTGCGCTCGACGATGCGTTCGGTGACCTCGGCCGTGACCGGATGCATGGCGCTACCTCTCGTGGCTTGCCGTGTCCCGCAAGGCGGACGCGGCGTACTCGAAAACACCTAAACGCATCCGTTTCACGAATGCTCGGGCGCCCAGAGGACGCGGACGGGAACCCGGTCCTGGGCGAGGAGCGCCCTCACCGGCAGATCGGCTCCGGCCTGGGCGCGGGCGACCACCTCGCGCTTAGCGTCCCCGGCGATCAAGAGGAAGATGGCGCGCGCCTGCAGCAGGGCTGCCAGCGTGAGCGTGATGCGCGGCAGGGGCGGCGAGCCGAGGCCCGCGGGAACGGGGCGGGTGAGCGCCTGGCCCGCGGGATCCAGGCCCGCGGCGAGGCCGGGGTCACCCGGGATCAGGGAGGCCACGTGCCCGTCCTCGCCCATGCCCAGCAGGACGGCGTCGAACGGCAGCAGGGCCCGCAGCGCGGCTTCGGCGGACTCCGGCCACAGCGGGATGAAGTGGGCCTTGGCCGGCTCGCCCCTGAGCAGGCGCTCCCGCACGAGGCGGGTGTTCGCCTCCGGCGCGTCGGGCTCCACGCAGCGCTCGTCGGAGAGGGTCACGATGATCCGCGCCCAGTCGACCTTCGCCCCCTGCAGGGCGTCGTAGACCGCGCCGGGCGAGCGGCCGCCGGTGGCGACGAGGCTTGCCCGGCCGCGGGTGCGCAGGCCCTGCGCCAGGGCGGCCTCGACGCCGTGCGCGGCGGCCTCGGCCAGGGCGCCGGCGGAGGGATAGGTTTCCAGCATGCCCCTGCTCAACGCGCCAGCCGGCCGCTAGCGCCGCGGAGTGTGGGCGAGCCGCAGGATGTTGGCCGCCCCGGGCGAGCCCATGGGCAGGCCGGCGAGGATCAGCACCCGCTGGCCGGGCGGGGCGAGTTCGGTGGCGACCGCCTGCTCCACCGCCACCCGGGCCAGATCCTCCGGGTCGAACAGCTCGGGGACGATGCGCGGCTCCACGCCCCAGGCGAGCGCCAGGCGGCGCGCGGTGTTGAGGCTGGGGGTCAGGGCGAGGGTCGGCTGCAGCGGCCGTTCCCGCGACAGGCGCAGCGCCGTCTGGCCGGTGGTGGTGAAGGCCGCCAGGCAGGCGGTGGAGGCGGCTTCCGCGGCCCGGCGGGCGGCGGCCACCAGGGCGTCGGCGTCTGCGTCCTCCACGGGATATTCGGCGCGCATCAGCTCGGGCCAGCGGGGGTCGTGCTCCACCCGGGTGATGATGCGGTCCATGATCGACACCGCCTCGATCGGATAGTCGCCCACCGCGCTCTCGGCCGACAGCATCAGGGCGTCGGCGCCCTCGTACACCGCCCCGGCGACGTCGGAGGCCTCCGCCCGGGTGGGGGTCGGCGACTTGGTCATGGATTCCAGCATCTGGGTGGCCACGATCACCGGGATGCCGCGCAGGCGGGCGGCGCGGACGAGCTGCTTCTGGACCACCGGCACGTCCTCGGGCGCGAGCTCCACGCCGAGGTCGCCGCGGGCGACCATGATCGCCTCGGAGAGGTCGAGGATCTCGTCCAGCACCTCCAGGGCCGCCGGCTTCTCGATCTTGGCCAGGACGCCCGCGCGGCCCTGCACCAGGCGGCGCAGCTCGGCCATGTCGGAGGCCCGCTGGACGAAGGAGAGCGCCACCCAGTCCACGCCCTGGTCGAGGGCGAAGGCCAGGTCCTTGCGGTCCTTCTCGGTGAGCGCCGGGATCGGGATGGCCAGGCCCGGCAGGTTCAGGCCCTTGTGGTTGGAGAGCTGCTCGCCCGCCTCGACGATGGTGTCCGCGAAGTCGGGGCCGTGCTTGGTCACCCGCAGCCGGACCTTGCCGTCGTCCAGCAGCACCACGGCGCCGGAGCGCAGGGCCGCGAACACCTCCGGATGCGGCACGCCGATGCGTGCGGCGTCGCCGGCGGCGGCCTTGAGGTCGAGCCGCAGGCTCTGCCCCGCCTTCAGCCGGATCACGCCGTCGGCGAACTCGCCGAGCCGCAGCTTCGGCCCCTGCAGGTCGGCCAGCACGGCCAGCGGCCGGCCCACCGCCGCCTCGGCCTTGCGCACGGACTGGATCGCCCGGGCGTGGTCGGCGTGGCTGCCGTGGCTGAAGTTGACCCGGAAGACGTCCGCGCCCGCCTGGGCGAGCTCGCGGATCTTGCCGGCCTCGCGGCTGGCGGGTCCTAAGGTCGCGACGATGCGGGCGCGTCGGGCTCGGATCATCCGGCTAACTTCCGTCTGCTCTGGTGGGGTCAGCCGTCGAGAACGCGCGAGCGACTCGTCCGGCTTCCGGAGCCAAGGTTATCAAGGCACGTTTAGCCCGCGTCGAGCGGAAACGGGGCTCCGCCCGGTATCGATACCAAAGAGAAGGGATCCCAAGGCTTGGGCCAGACACTCGACCTGTTCCCCATTGGAAACTGCACCGCCAGCGCCCTCATCGACCGCGCCGGCCGTTTCGTCTGGGCCTGCGTGCCTCGGGTGGACGGCGACCCGTTCTTCTCCGCCCTGCTCGGCGGCGGCGACCCGGGCGACGAGATCGCCCAGGGGGTGTGGGACATCCAGGCCGAGGACCAGGCGGAGGTTCGGCAAGGCTACCTGCGCAACACGCCGATCCTGCGCACCGAGATCGCCGACCGCTCGGGCGCCCGCCTCGAGATCATCGACTTCTGCCCCCGGTATCGCCAGCTCGGCCGGGTCTATCGGCCCCTGGCCTTCATCCGGCTGATCCGGCCGCTGGCGGGCACGCCGAGAATCCGCATCCGCCTGCGGCCGACGGCCAACTACGGCGAGCACGCCACCGCCACGACGGCGGGCTCCAACCACATGCGCTTCGTCGGGCCGGAGATGACGCTGCGGCTCACTACCGACGCTCCCATCAGCCACATCGGCGAGGAACGGACATTCCGGCTGGAAGAGCCGATCGCCATGTTCCTTGGTCCCGACGAAGGCTTCGATTCCGACGTCGCCACCACCACCGCCCGGATGCTGCGCGAGACCACCGACTACTGGCGCAGCTGGGTCCGCACCCTGTCCACGCCGCTGGAGTGGCAGGAGGCGGTGATCCGCGCGGCGATCACCCTGAAGCTCTGCGCCTACGAGGAGACCGGGGCCATCGTCGCGGCGCTGACCACCTCCATCCCCGAGCACGCCGACGAGAGCGGGCAGGCCCGCAACTGGGACTATCGCTACTGCTGGCTCCGGGACGCCTACTACGTGGTTCAGGCGCTGAACCGGCTGGGCGCGGCCGACATGCTGGAGAACTACCTCGTCTACCTGCGCAACCTGGTGGACCAGGCCCGCAAGGGGGACGAGGCGCCGGTCTATGGGGCGGCGGGCGCGGGCGGGCTGGGGCCCGCCACGGTGGTGGACAAGAGCCGCGCGGGACACGTCCAGCCGGTCTACGGCGTGGGGCTCGAGCCCGTGCTCACCGAGTGGGTGGCGCCGCACCTGCCGGGCTATCGCCGGATGGGGCCCGTGCGGGTGGGCAACCAGGCCCACGAGCACCTGCAGCACGACGTCTACGGCCAGATCGTGCTCTCCACCGTCCAGGCCTTCTTCGACCAGCGCCTGCTCCGCCCCGCCACCGTGGACGACTTCCGCGCGCTGGAGCCTATCGGCGAGCGGGCCTTCGAGCTGCACGACAAGCCGGACGCCAGTCTCTGGGAGTTCCGCGGCCGGGAGGCGGTGCACACCTATTCGTCGGTGATGTGCTGGGCCGCCTGCGACAGGCTCGCCAACGCCGCCGAGAAGCTCGGCCTCTCGGACCGGGCCAAATACTGGGACGGCCGCGCGGCGCGGGTGCGCGAGACCATCGAGACCCGCGCCTGGAACGCGGAGCTCGGCCGCTACGCCGCCACCTTCGGCGGCGACGAGCTGGACGCCTCCCTGCTCCAGCTCGTGGACGTGCGGTTCTGCCCGCCGGACCATCCGCGCATGGTGGCGACCATGAAGGCCGTGGAGGAGGGTCTGCGCCGAGGCCCCTTCATGCTGCGCTACGCCATCCCCGACGACTTCGGGGAGCCGAAGACGGCCTTCAACTTCTGCACCTTCTGGCTAATCGAGGCCCTGCACCTGTCGGGCCGCTCGGAGGAGGCGCGCGAGCTGTTCGAGGAGATGCTGGGCCGGCGCACGGCCGCGGGCCTGCTGTCGGAGGACATCTCCTTCTCCGGCGACGGGGAGCTGTGGGGCAACTATCCGCAGACCTACTCGCTCGTCGGCCTGATCAACTGCGCGACCCTGCTGTCGCGGCCCTGGTCGAGCGTGCGGTGAGGAGGCGCGGGGAACCTTCGCGCTCCTCAGCGGTAGAGGTCCTATGAGCGAGGACTTCACCAAGGGCCACGGGAGCCCCGAGGAGCTGCGCGCCGCGGCCGAGGCCGCCGACGCCTTCATCAGCCGCATCCAGGAGAAGGTCGCCGACCGCCTCTCCAGGCCCGACGACTTCGACGAGAAGCAGGCCTTCTACGACATCGTCGAGATGCTGGAGACCTCGCAGGAGATCACCGTCCTGCGCATGGCGCTCGGGCGCGACCCGCACCGTTTCGGCGAGCCCACGCCGCTGAGCCGGGCCAGCCACACGGGCTAGGCCTCAGTCGTACCAGGCCCGGCCGGCCCGCTCGATCAGGGCAAAGGCGCCCGCGGGGCCCCAGGAGCCGGCGGCGTAGGGCTTGGGCGTGAGGCCGGCTTCCTTCCAGGCGTCGGCCACCCCGTCCACCCAGCGCCAGGCCTCCTCCACCTCGTCGCGGCGGACGAACAGGGTGGAGTTGCCGAGGATGACGTCCAGCAGGAGCCGCTCGTAGGCGATCCGGCGGCGCGCGCCGGGCCCCTCGTAGGCCTTCAGCAGCGACAGCGACAGCGGCAGGGACTGCAGGCGGATGCCGCCCTGGGTGATGCCGGGCGCCTTGTTCATGAGGAGGAGCTCGATGTCCTCGTCCGGCTGCAGGTCGATGACCAGCCGGTTGGGCGTGAGGTCGTCCTTGGCGGCGTTGCCGAAGATCGAGTGGGGCACGCCCTTGAACTGGATGGCGATCTGGGTGCGCCGCTCGGGCAGGCGCTTGCCGGTGCGCAGGAAGAAGGGCACGCCCGCCCAGCGCCAGTTGTCGATGTCGGCCCGGAGCGCCACAAAGGTGTCGATGTCGGAAGCCTCGCCCCGCTCCTCCTCGTAGCCCTTCGCCGCCTTTCCGCCCACGACGCCCGGCGTGTACTGGCCGCGGATCGAGGCCGCCTGCGCGTCGGCTCGGGTGAAACGGCGGAGCGAGCGCAGCACCTTCACCTTCTCGTTGCGCACCGAGTCCGGCTCCATGTCCGCCGGCGGCTCCATGGCGACCAGGCAGAGGAGCTGCAGCATGTGGTTCTGCAGCATGTCGCGCAGCGCGCCGTACTCGTCGTAGTAGGGCCAGCGCTCGCCGACGCCCTCCGTCTCCGCCACGGTGATCTGCACGTGGTCGACGGTGAGGTTGTTCCAGAGCGGCTCGAACAGGGTGTTGGCGAAGCGCAGGGCGATCAGGTTCTGGACCGTCTCCTTGCCCAGGTAGTGGTCGATCCGGAAGATCCGGTCCTCGTCGAAGACCGCCCCGACCGAGACGTTGATCACGCGGGAGGATTCCAGGTCGCGGCCGATCGGCTTCTCCAGCACGATGCGGCTCTCGTCGATGGCCAGACCGGCCGCGGCCAGGGCCACGCAGACGCGGCCATAGAGGCTGGGCGAGAGCGCCAGGTAGAAGATCGGCGCCCGGGCGCCCTCCAGGTGCGGCTTCAGGGCGGCGACGCCCTCGGCCGAGGTGGCGTCGGCGGCCACGTACTGCACGCGGTCGGAGAACCGCTTCCAGACCGTCTCGTCCAGGCCTTCGGGGCGGGCGGCGAGGTCGCCATGCACCATGTCGAGGAACGCCTCGCGGGTCATGTCCGAGCGGGCGGTGGCCACCAGCCGGAAGCCCTCGGGCAGGAAGCCGTCGGAATCCAGGAAGTAGAGCGATGGCAGAAGCATGCGCCGGGCGAGGTCGCCGGCGCCGCCGAACAGCACGATCACGTCGGCCTGCGGCGTCTCAGCCATCGGCTTCACCTCTTCTGAGTCGGGATTGGACGGCGCGCATAGCGGCGGCTGGATAATGCAACGTCAAGGGGCTTCGCGAGTTCTTCCAGTGTTGATATGGCGCCGCCTGGGCCGGGCGGCGGCTTTGCGCGTGGGAGCGGGGGCGCCGTACTTCATGACCTTCGAGGAGCTGACCATCGGACTGCCGGCGCCCAAGCCCTTGCTGCTGGCCGAGGCGGCCCTGTTCCTCGACCTGGACGGCACGCTCGCCCCCATCGCCTCACGGCCGCAGGACGTGCGCGCGGAGCCGCGCCGAACCCGGCTCGTGGAGAACCTCGCCCGCGCCATGGACGGTCGTCTGGCGGTGATCAGCGGGCGAACCCTCGCCGACGTGGACCGCATCCTGGAGGGCCGCGTGATCTCGGTCGCCGCGGTGCACGGTCTCGTCCGCCGGGAACCGGACGGCACGGTGCACGAGGCCGCGCCGCACCCGGCCCTGCCCGAGGCCTCCAGGCGCTTCCGCGAGTTCGCCAGCCGGGACTCCGGCCTGATCGTCGAGGAGAAGGGGCTGAGCGTCGCCCTCCATTACAGGCTGGCGAAGGCCCACGGCGGACCGGCGCGCCTGCTCGCCGACGAGATCGCCGCTGGGACCGGCCTCACCCTGCAGCACGGCGACATGGTGGAGGAACTGCGCACGCCGGGCCCCACCAAGGGCGACAGCGTCCGCGACTTCCTGGACCAGCCCCCCTTCGCCGGCGCCCGACCGATCTTCATCGGCGACGACGCCACCGACGAGCACGGCTTCGAGGCGGTGGCGGGCGCCGGCGGCCTCGGCATCCTGGTGGGCCCGCCGCGGGAGACCGCGGCCCGTTTCCGCCTGGCTGGCGTGGAGCAGGTCCTGGCCTGGCTGGAGGCGGCGCTTTGAGCCGCCTGATCGTCATCTCCAACCGGGTCCAGCCGCCCGGCGGCAAGGGCGACGAGAGCGTCGGCGGCCTGGCCATGGCGCTGGCCGCGGCGCTGCGCGAGTACTCCGGCCTGTGGTTCGGCTGGAGCGGGAAGACCACGCCCAAGTTCACCGGCCAGCTGTCGATGCAGAAGATCGACGGGGTCACCGCCGCCACCATCGACCTCGAGGAGGCGGACTACGACGAGTACTACAACGGCTACGCCAACAAGACGCTGTGGCCGCTGTTCCACTACCGCTCCGACCTGACGGCCTACGACCGGGCCTATGGCGAGGGTTACGAGCGGGTGAACCGCCGCTTCGCCGAGACGCTGCGGCCGCTCATCGAGCCGGACGACCTTATCTGGGTCCACGACTACCACCTGATCCCGCTCGGCCGGGAACTGCGGCGGCTGGGCGTGAAGAACCGGATGGGCTTCTTCCTGCACGTGCCCTGGCCGGCCCACCAACTGGTCACCACCCTGCCCGGCCACCGGCAGCTCGTGCAGGCGATGTTCGACTACGACCTGGTGGGCTTCCAGACCGCCGAGTACCGGCAGGCGTTCGAGGAATATGTGCTGGCCGAGGCGGAGGGCGAACAGCTCTCGCCGGGTTGCCTGAAGGCGTTCGGCCGGACCCTGCAGGTCGGCGCCTATCCGATCGGCATCGACGCGGCCGATTTCGCGCGGATGGTGACCTCGCCGAAAGCCAGGCGGATGCGCGACATCATGATTGCCTGCACCGTGTTCCGCCGGCTGATCGTGGGTGTCGACCGGCTGGACTATTCCAAGGGCCTGGAGGAGCGGTTCCTCGGCTTCGAGCGGCTGCTGGCCGACAACCCGGACCTGCGGCGGGAGGTCCTGATGCTGCAGATCGCCCCCGTCAGCCGTGAGGGCGTGGAGGCCTACCAGGAGATCCGCGGCCGGCTGGACGCGCTCTCGGGCCGGATCAACGGCGAGTTCGCCGACGTCGACTGGCAGCCGTTCCGCTATGTGAACAAGAACTACCGCCGCGACGAGTTGGCCGGCATCTATTCGGCCGCCCGGGTGGGGCTGGTGACGCCGCTGCGCGACGGCATGAACCTGGTGGCCAAGGAGTTCGTGGCGTCGCAGAATCCGGAGGACCCCGGCGTCCTGATCCTCTCCCGGTTCGCGGGCGCCGCGCGGCAGATGCAGGAGGCCCTGCTGGTCAATCCGAACAGCCCCGAAGAGGTCGCCGACGCGCTCAAGCGGGCGCTTGTCATGGAGAAGCCGGAGCGAATCCGCCGCTGGCGCGCTCTCTTCGACAACGTGGAGCGCGAGGACGTCACCGCCTGGCGCGACGCCTTCGTCACCGCGCTGGCGGGCGTCCAGCCGAGGGTGACGGCGCTGGCCAGCTGAAGGAGCCCGGATGGCCGACACGAAGCTCGCCCGCTACCAGTCGATGCGGGACTTCTCCAAGACGGCGGAGCCCAGCGGGGAAGAGCCGGTCAAGCCGTCCAACCGACTGCGCTTCGTCATCCAGAAGCATGCGGCCACGCGCCTGCACTACGACTTCCGGCTGGAGCTGGACGGCGTCTTCAGGTCCTGGGCTGTGACCAAGGGCCCGTCGCTCGACCCCGCCGACCGGCGCCTCGCCGTGGAGGTCGAGGACCACCCGCTCGACTACGGCGACTTCGAGGGGACCATCCCCAAGGGCCAGTACGGCGGCGGCACGGTGATGCTCTGGGACCGCGGCTACTGGGAACCGGAGGGCGACCCCCACGCCATGCTCCGCAAGGGCGACTTCAAGTTCACCATGGACGGCGAGCGCCTGAAGGGCAGCTTCGTCCTGGTCCGGATGAAGCGCCGGCCCGGCGAGAAGAAGGACAACTGGCTGCTGATCAAGCACCGCGATGGCCACGAGCTCGAGGATCACGGGGACAAGCTGGTGCAGGAGGCCGTCACCTCGGTGGCCTCCGGCCGCACCATGGAGGAGATCGCCGCCGGCAAGGGCAAGGGGCCCAAGCCGTTCATGAAGGGCGGCCGCGCCCGGGCCTCCGCCAGCAGCGTCTGGCAGTCGAACCGGGCGGAGCAGGAGTCGGCCAAGGCCGCCGCGCTGAAGGCTGCGCCGCCGCCGAAGCTGAAGGCCGCCGCCCTGCCGGGCTTCGTGCCGCCGGTGCTGGCCAAGCCGGTGGACCGGCCGCCGCTGGGCGCCGGCTGGGCGCACGAGATCAAGTTCGACGGCTATCGGCTGCAGCTGCGGGTGGAGAAGGGCAAGGCGCAGATCAAGACCCGCTCGGGTCTCGACTGGACGCCGAAGTTCAAGGAGATCGCCGCCGACGCCGCCGCCCTGCCGGACGGCCTCTACGACGGCGAGGCCTGCGCGCTCGACCACAACGGCTCGCCGGACTTCCCCGCCCTGCAGGCCGCCCTGTCGGACGGCAAGACGGCAAACCTGATCTTCTTCGCCTTCGACGCTCTGTTCGTGGACGGCGAGGACCTGCGTAACCTCCCCCTGCGCGACCGCAAGGTGAGGCTCCAGGCTGCGCTCAAGGCCGGCGGCAAGAAGGTCGAGAAGCGGATCCGCTACGTGGACCACTTCGAGACGGCCGGCGAGGCGGTGCTGCAGTCGGCCTGCCGCATGTCGCTGGAAGGCATCGTCTCCAAGAAGCTGGACGCCCCCTATCGCTCAGGCCGCGGCGAGGACTGGGTGAAGTCCAAGTGTCGGGCTGGCCACGAGGTGGTGATCGGCGGCTGGACGGGTGAGGCTGGCCAGTTGCGCTCCCTGCTGGTCGGCGTCCACCGCGACGACAAGCTGGTCTACGTCGGTCGGGTCGGCACAGGGTTCGGCCGCGACAAGGTCGCCCGCGTCCTGCCCCGCCTGCAGAAGGCCGAGAGCGACAAGAGCCCGTTCACCGGCCCCGGCGCCCCGCGCAAGGAGGCCAACGTCCACTGGGCGAGGCCCGAGCTGGTGGCGGAGATCGAGTTCGCCGGCTTCACCGGGTCGGGCATGGTCCGCCAGGGGGCGTTCAAGGCGCTGCGCGAGGACAAGCCCGCCGCCGAGGTCGAGGCCGAGACGCCGGCGCCGCTGTCCACCGAACTCGCCGAACCCGAAGCGAAGCCGGCCAAGCCCGCCCCGAAGCCGAAGACCGCCGCCGCGAGGGGCCCCGACCCGGTGGTGATGGGCGTCCTGCTCTCCAACCCGAACAAGGCGCTCTGGCCGGACGGCGGCGACGGCAAGCCGGTGACCAAGCTGGACCTCGCCCGCTACCTGGAGACCGTCGGGCCCTGGATGATGCCGCACATCAAGGGCCGGCCCTGCTCGATCATCCGCATGCCGGACGGGATCAACGGCGACCAGAGGTTCTTCCAGCGCCACGCCGGCAAGGGATCTTCCGCCCTGATCACCGAGGTCCAGGTGTTCGGCGACCACAAGCCCTACCTGCAGCTCGACCGGATCGAGGCGCTGGCCGCCATGGCGCAGATCGGGGCGCTGGAATACCACCCGTGGAACAACCAGCCCTTCTCGCCCGAGACGCCGGGGCGGCTGGTGTTCGACCTCGATCCGGACGAGGACATCTCCTTCGACCGGGTGATCGAAGGCGCGCTCCGGGTGAAGGACAAGCTCGACGAGCTGGGGCTGGTCTCCTTCTGCAAGACCACCGGCGGCAAGGGCCTGCACGTGGTCACCCCGCTGAAGGGCGGCAAGGGCAAGATGGACTGGCCGACCGCCAAGAAATTCGCCCAGGACGTCTGCCTGGCGATCGCCGCCGAGGAGCCGGCGAAGTACGTGGTCAACATGGCCAAGGCCAAGCGGGTGGGTCGGATCTTCCTCGACTACCTGCGCAACGACCGGATGAGCACGGCGGTGGCGCCGCTGTCGCCGCGCGGCCGTCCGGGCGCGCCGGTGTCCTTCCCCGTGACCTGGGACCAAGTGAAGCCGGGCCTCGATCCGAAGAAATACACGATCCGCACGGCGCCGGGCCTCTTGAAGAAGACCAAGGCCTGGGCTGACTATTTCGACAGCGAGCGGCCGCTGGAGCCCGCGATCAGGAAGCTGAGGGGCTGATGGGCAAGTGGATCGCGATCCTGCTGGCGGTGATCGTCGCCTGCGCGGTGCTGGGCTTCGTGGTGGACGCCATCCGGGCGCTCGCCTGGGCCGCGGTGGTGGTGCTGGGCATCGTCCTGGCCTTCCAGGTGCTGACCCGGAAGAAGACCTAGGCCGCGCCGGCGTTGCGCCGGCGCAATCCCTCGACACATTGTGGCGACGTCCGGCGGCTTCGCTCTGGCGGACCAGACGAGGGAGCGAGCCCATGGATCTCACGAGACGCAGCCTCATCGCCGCCGGCGCGGCCGCCGCCCTGCCGGCCCCGGCGCTGGCCCAGGCGCCGGGCCTGATCACCAAGCCCATCCCGTCCAGCGGCGAGGCCCTGCCGGTGGTGGGCGTCGGCACCGCCCGCCGCTACGACGCCGCGCCGAGCGAAGCCGAGCGGGCGCCGCTCCGGGCGACGCTGAAGCGCTTCCACGAGCTGGGCGGCAAGGTGATCGACACCGCCCCGTCCTACGGCCAGGCCGAAACCATCGTGGGCGAGCTGGTCGGCGAGCTGAAGATCCGGCCCGGCCTGTTCCTGGCCACCAAGGTCGGCGCCGACAGCAAGGAGGCCGGCCGGGCGCAGATCGAGGCCTCGTTCCAGAAGCTGAAGACCGAGCGCCTGGACCTCATCGCCGTCCATAACCTGCGCGACATCACCAACCAGCTCGCCACCCTGCGCGAGCTGAAGCAGGCGGGCCGGATCCGCTACCTCGGCGCCACCACCTCCTTCGACAACCAGTACGCCGACTTCGAAGCCATGATGCGGCGGGAGACCCTGGACGTGATCCAGGTGGACTACGCGCTCGACAACCGGGGCTCCGCCGAGCGCATCCTGCCGCTGGCCCGCGACCGCGGCATGGCGGTGATGATCAACCTGCCGTTCGGCCGGGGCCGGCTGTTCCAGGCCACCCAGGGCCGCCCGCTGCCGGACTGGGCCAGGGAGATCGACTGTGCGACCTGGGCCCAGGTGTTCCTGAAGTACGTCGTCTCGCACCCGGCGGTGACCTGCGCGGTGCCCGGCATGGCCCAGGCCCGCTACGTGGACGACAACCTGGGCGCGGCGCGCGGGCGGATGCCGGACGCCGCGCTGCGCACCCGCATGGAGCAGTTCATTGACGGCCTCTGAGGGCCAGCGGCGCCGGGGCCCGGCCGCCGCCCTCTCCCGCCTGATCGTCGCCGAGCCGCAGGAGGTCGCCGCCGTAGTGGCGGGCTTCCTGGTCTTCTTCCTGCTGTTCACCGGCTACTTCATGCTGCGGCCGGTGCGGGAGACCATGGGCGTCGCCGGCGGGGTGGACAATCTCCAGTGGCTGTTCACCGGCACCTTCGTCGTCACCCTGCTGGTGGTGCCGTTCTACGGCTGGGTCAGCACGAAGATGCCGCGCCGCCGGCTGCTGCCGGTCACCTACAGCTTCTTCGCCGCCAGCTTCGCAGCCTTCGCCTTCGGCATCTGGCGGGCCAGCGACGACCTCTGGCTCGGCCGCGCCTTCTACATCTGGCTGTCGGTGTTCAACCTGTTCGTCGTCTCCATCGCCTGGAGCCTGATGGCCGACGTCTTCCACCCCGGCCAGGCGAAGCGGCTGTTCGGCCAGATCGCCGCCGGCGCGAGCCTCGGCGGCCTGATGGGCCCGCTGACCAGCGGCCTGCTGGTCGCCTCGGTGGGCCACGCGGGGCTGCTGCTGATCTCGGCCGGCCTGCTGATGGCGAGCCTGCTGCCGGTGATGTTCCTGCTGCGCTGGCGCGACGGCCAGCCCGGCGAGGCGCGCGCCGCGGAAAGCTCCGGCCGCCCTATCGGCGGGAACATCCTGGCGGGCCTGACGCTGATCGCCCGCTCGCCTTACCTGATCGGCCTCTCGGTCTTCGTGGTGCTGCTCGCGACGGTGACCACCTTCCTCTACTTCGAGCAGGCGAGGCTGGTGGAGGCGACCTTCCCGGACAGGACCCGCCAGACCCAGGTGTTCAGCGCCATCGACGTGGCGGTGCAGAGCCTGACCATCTTCGTGCAAGTCTTCCTCACCGGCCGCCTGACCCGCCGGCTGGGCGTCACCGCCCTGCTGACCGCCGTGCCAGTGGCCATGGTCGCGGGTTTCGGCCTGCTCGCCGCCATCGCCACCTTCCCCGTGCTGGCGGGCGTGATGATCCTGCGCAGGGTCGGCGAATACGCCCTGGTCCGGCCCGGCCGCGAAATGCTGTTCACCACCGTCGACAACGAGACCAAGTACAAGGCCAAGAACGTCATCGACACGGTGGTCTACCGCGGCGGCGACGCGGTCAGCGGCTGGCTGAACGCCGTCATCGGGGCCATGGGCTCGGGCGGGGCGGTGGCCCTGCTGGGCGCGGCCTTCGCGGCGGCCTGGGCGGCCCTGGGCTTCCGCCTGGGCCGGATCCACGACCGCCGCGCCGAGGCCGGCTGAGCTATTGCGGCGGCGCGCCCGACGCCGCGTTGTTGGTGGTGTTCGGCGCGCCCGAGGTGGGCGAGTCGCTGGCGTTCGCGCCCGTGGAGCCGGGGCCGAGCGAGCCGGTCTCGGCCGACACGCCGACCTCGCCCGCGCCGCCCGCCTCGCCGCCCTGGCCGGTGTCGCGCCCGGTGTCGGCGCCGCCCACCGTGCCCGGCGCGGCGGCCACGCCGGGATCTCCGGCCTTGGTGGTCCCGTCGGCGTTCTGGGCCGAGCGGTCGCAGCCCACCACCAGGGCCGAGGCGGCCACGGCGGCGGCCGTGGTCAGCAGGGTCTTCAGCATCGTCGTCTCTCCCGTGTGTAAACTGGTCAGGCGCGCTTCTTGGCCGGCGCCTTCTTGGCGGCCGGCTTGGCGTCCTTCTTCGCCGCCGTGCGGCCCGCGGCGGACTTGGCGGCGGGCTTGCGCCGCTCGCCGCCGCCGGCGGTCTGGCCGAGGCTGCGGCGGAGCGCCTCCATGAGGTCGATGACCTCGGCTTCCTGCGGCTGCTGCGGCGCGGTGACCGAGGCGCCCTTCTCCTTCTCCTTGATCAGGGCCCGGAGCGCGTCCTCGTAGCGGTCGTTGAACTGGCTGGGGTCGAAGGGACCCTCCAGCTGGTCGATGATCTTGGCGGCGATCTCCACCATCTGGGCCGGCGGCTTCACCTCGGGGATGGCGCCGAATATCTCCTCCGGCTGCTTCACCTCGCGCTTGTTCCGGATGGTGTAGGCGAGGATTCCCTTGTCACGCGCCTCCAGGGCCATCAGCCGCTCGCGCTGGTGCATGACCAGCCGGCCGAGGGCCACGCGCCCCTCCTTCTTCATCGCCTCGCGGATCACGGTGAAGGCCTCCACCGCCATGTCGCCGTCGGGCGCCAGGAAGTAGGGGTCGTTCCAGTACAGCCGGTCGATCTCGTCCTCGCCCACGAAGCGCTCGATATCGAGAGTGCGGGTGGTGGACAGACGGACCGCCTTGATCTCCTCGTCGGTGATGACGACGTAGCGGCCCTTCTCGATTTCGTAGCCCTTGACGATCTCCGATCGGTCGACCGGGCCGGTCTCCGGGTCCGTGGGGATCATCCGGATGCGGTTGTGGGTGTCCTTGTGCAGCATGTTGAAGTGCACCTCGCCCGTGCGCGAGGTGGCGGTGTAGAGCGCCACCGGGCAGCTCACGAGGCTAAGGCGCAGGTAGCCTTGCCATGTCGGACGGGTGGCCATGCCGGTCTCCGGATCCCCAGGGTCGAGACTCCGGAAACGCTCCGCTTGGCGAATCAGTTCGTTGGCGTGTTCGCGGTCAGCCCCAGGGTCGGCAGGGCAATGGCCTGGACAGCGTCCAGCCGGGCCTTGCGGAAGCCGGCGCGCACGCCCGGCGCGGGGCCGAACTCCATGAGCTGGTCCGCCGCGGGCCGGTAGGCCGGCCAGGCTTCGGCGCCGCACGACGGCGCGTCCGCCTTCGCGAAGGCGACCCAGCAGGCGTGCATCAGGGCGGCTATGGCCCGGTCCTCGTCGGAGACCAGGCTCATCGGCGTGCGGCGGCCCCAGTACTCGAAGACGTACTGGATCTCGGCAGCGTGGCCCGCCCGGGTCATGGCCGGTCGAAAGCGCGAGCCCACGTAGGAGAAGTGGTAGAGCCAAGCGGGCTTTCCGTCGGCGGCCTTCGCCGCCACCCAGCGGGCGGGGCCGCCGAACACCCGGTCGGTGAACAGGGCGCGGGCCAGGGGTTCGTCACCGGCGGCGGCCTCCTCACGCCAGACCAGCCGGGCGGCCGGCGGGATGTTCGCCGTCTGCTCGGGCCGCAGCGGCCCGGGACCCATCAGCGAGTCCTCGCCCGAGTTCCAGCCGATGATCAGCGGCACGTCGTCGAACCGGCCGGCGGCCAGGGCCTGGGTCGGGGTCTCGGGCATCAGCCGCCCGTCGGGGAACGGGCCGTAGCCGCCGTCGAGGGCGGCCAGCCGCTCGGCGGGAAGTGCGCGCAGCTCGGCCGCCGTGGCGGTGGCCGCCACGCCTAGCGGCGCCAGCAGCTTCGCTCCGTCCGCCTCCTTCTGGCCCAGCGTCGTCGGCGCGAACCAGCCCAGGCCGGACTGAACCACCGCCTTGCGGTAGAGGCCACGGGCCTTGGGCGTGGCGAGGATCGCGAGCGTCGACATCCCCCCGGCGCTCTCGCCGAAGACGGTGACGTTCGACGGGTCGCCGCCGAAGGCGCGGATGTTCCGCTGCACCCATTCCAGGGCCGCGACCTGGTCCATCAGGCCGTAGTTTCCGAGCGGCTCACGGGCCCCCGCGGCCTTGGTCAGCGCCGGGTGGGCCAGGTAGCCCAGCGCGCCCAGGCGGTAGTTGATGGAGACCAGCACCACCCCGTCGCGGGCGAAGTTTGAGCCGTCATAGACCCAGCCGGCGCCCGTGCGGTGCGAGCCGCCGTGGATCCAGACCATGACCGGTGCGGCCTTCGCCCCCTTCGGGGCATAGACGTTGAGCTGCAGGCAGTCCTCGGAGACCGGGCCATTGGCGCCGCCGCTGTTGGGCGTCCCATTGGCGTTCATCAGCTGCGGACAGGACGGGCCGGCCTTGGTGGCGTCGCGCTCGCCGCTCCAGGCCGCAGCCCGCTTTGGCGGCGCCCAGCGCAGTGGCCCCACCGGCGGGGCCGCGTAGGGGATGTTCAGGAAGACGTTGGCCCGGTCGTCGGCCTGGCCGGCGACTACGCCGGCCTCCGTGCGGACCTTCACCGGCTGCGCTTCCGTGGGCTGAGCCTGGGCGGCGCCGGACATCAGGAACACGCAGGCGATCGCCCCGAAGACCCGCAGCATGGACATCCCCTCCCTGGTGACCGCCGCGAGCATTCGGCGGCGCAGGCGCCCGGTCAATGGAAATCCCGGCTGCGGATCAGGCGGCCGGTGACGCGGCTGCGCACCTCCGGCGGGGGTTCCTCCTCGTCGCGCATGGCGCCCAGCTTCCAGGAAAGGTCGGTGAAGCGCTCGGCCACCAGGTGGATGACCTCGCCCTCCTTCTGCAGCTGGCCGTGGACGACCAGGAAGGAGGCCCCCATGACCAGGCGGCGGTTGGCCTCGAAGGCGTCCTTCCAGACCACGATGTTGGCGATGCCGGTCTCGTCCTCGAGCGTCAGGAAGACCACTCCCTTGGCCGTGCCCGGCCGCTGGCGCACCAGGACGAGGCCGCCCACGGCCAGGCGGCGGCGGTCACGCATCCCCTTCAGCGCCTGGCAGGGCACGACCTTCTGGGCGGCGAGCTCCTCGCGGTAGAAGGCCACGGGATGGGCCTTCAGCGACAGGCTGGTGGTGCGGTAGTCCTCGGCCACCTGCTTGGGCAGGCTCATGAAGGGCAGCTGCACCTGGGCCTCCTTCAGGCTCTGGCGGGCGACCAGGGGCGCGGACTTCTCGGCGCCCACTTCGTCGGCCAGACCCTTCACCGCCCAGAGCGCCGCGCGGCGGTCGAGCCCCAGGGAGCGGAAGGCGTCGGCCTCGGCCAGCAGCTCCAGCGACCGGCGCGACAGGCCGGCGCGCAGGGCGAAGTCCTCGAGGCTGGCCGCGCCGGCGGCCCGGGCGAGCGCGATCCGCTCGCCGTCCTCCTTCTTGAGCCCGCGGATCTGGCGCAGGCCCAGGCGCAGCGGCCGGTAGGGCAGGCGCTCGTCGTCCTTCTCCTCCAGGGTGCAATCCCAGTTGGAGAAGCCGACGTCGGGCGGGCGCACCTCCACCCCGTGCTCGCGCGCGTCCCGGACCAGCTGGGCCGGCTGGTAGAAGCCCATCGGCTGGGCGTTCAGCAACGCCGCGCAGAAGGCCTCGGGATGGTGCTTCTTCACCCAGGCCGAGGCGTAGACCAGCAGCGCGAAGCTGATCGCGTGGCTCTCCGGGAAGCCGTAGGAGCCGAAGCCCTCGATCTGCTTGAAGCAGCGCTGGGCGAACTCGACGTCGTAGCCGCGGGCCGCCATGCCCTCGATGAACTTCTCCCGGTACTCCCACAGCCGGCCGTTGGCCCGGAAGGTGGCCATGGAGCGGCGCAGGCCATCGGCCTCGTCGTCGGTGAACTTCGCCGCCTCGATGGCGAGCCGCATGGCCTGTTCCTGGAAGAGCGGCACGCCCAGCGTCTTGCCGAGCACCTGGCGCAGCTCGTCCGACGGGCCGTGCTCGGGCGCGGGCGCGGGAAACTCCGCCGCCTCGCGGCCCTCGCGGCGGCGCAGGTAGGGGTGGACCATGTCGCCCTGGATCGGCCCCGGCCGGACGATCGCCACCTCGATCACCAGGTCGTAGAACTTGGCGGGCTTCAGCCTGGGCAGCATCGACATCTGCGCCCGGCTCTCCACCTGGAAGACGCCCACGGAATCGGCGCGCGAGAGCATCTCGTAGACGCCGGCGTCCTCCTGCGGGATGTGGGCGATGTCGGTGATCTGCGTGCCGTCGGTGAGGCGCGGCAGCATCTCGAAGCTCTTGCGGAGCGCGGTCAGCATGCCGAGCGCCAGGATGTCCACCTTCATCAGGCCGAGCGCGTCGATGTCGTCCTTGTCCCACTCGATGAAGGTGCGGTCGGCCATGGCGGCGTTGCCGATCGGCACGGTCTCGTCGAGCCGGCGCTTGGTCAGCACATAGCCGCCCACGTGCTGAGACAGGTGGCGGGGGAAGCCCAGCAGCTCCTGGGCGAGCGCGGTGGCGCGGCGGATCTCGGGGGCGTCGGGGTCGAGGCCCGCCTGGCGGATGTGGGCGTCCGGCACCCCGTCGCCGTAGGAGCCCCAGACGGTGTTGGCGAGCGCCGCGGTGATGTCCTCGGTCAGGCCCAGCGCCTTGCCCACCTGGCGGATGGCCATGCGCGGGCGGTAGTGGATCACGGTGGCGACGATGGCCGCCTTCTCCCGCCCGTAGCGTGCGTAGACGTACTGCATCACCTCCTCGCGCCGCTCGTGCTCGAAGTCGACGTCGATGTCGGGCGGCTCGCCGCGCTTCTCGGAGATGAAGCGGGAGAACAGCAGGTCCTGGTCGGGCTTGGTGGGATCCACCGCCGTGATGCCCAGGCAGAAGCAGACGCAGGAATTGGCCGCCGAGCCGCGCCCCTGGCAGAGGATGCCCTGCTCGCGCGCCCAGCGGACGATGTCGTGGACGGTCAGGAAGTAGTTGGGGAAGTTGAGCTTCTCGATCAGGTCCAGCTCGTGGGCGATGACCCGGCGTTCCTTCTCCGGCACGCCGTCCGGGAAGCGCCAGGCCGCCCCGGCCCAGGTCAGGTCGCGCAGGTGCTGGATGGCGGTCTTGCCGGGCGGCACCGGCTCGTCGGGGTATTCGTAGCGGAGCTGGGAGAGGTCGAAGCCGATCCGCTCGACGATCTCGACGCTACGCTCCACCGCCCCGGGGTACTTCGCGAACAGGCGGGCCATCTCGGCCGGGGTCTTCAGGTGCCGCTCGGCGTTGGCCTCGAGCCGCAGCCCGGCCTCGGCGATGGTGCAGGTCTCGCGGATGCAGGTGAGCACGTCCTGCAGCGGCCGCCGCTCAGGCCCGTGGTAGAGGACGTCGTTGGTGGCGACCATCGGCGCGCCGGCGCCCTGCGCCAGGGCCGCCAGCCGCGAGAGCCGCTGCAGGTCGCGCGCGCCGTAGCGGCGGGCCGCCGCCAGCCAGACGTCGGGCAGCTCGCCGGCGATCCGCCTCAGGTCGGCCTCGAAGCCGGCGTCCAGCCGCTCGGGCGGGACCACCAGGACGAGCTGGCCCTCGGCGTGGTCCAGGAAGTCCGCCCAGTTCAGCAGGCACTCGCCCTTCTCCGCCCGCCGCTGGCCGAGCGTCAGCAGCCGGGAAAGCCGGCCGTAGGCCTCGCGGTCGGAGGGGTAGACCAGCAGGCTGGGCGAGCCGTCCACGAAGTCGAGCCGGCAGCCGGTGAGGGCGCGGACCGGCGAGCCGCCGTCGCGCAGGTCCTGCATGGCCGACCAGGCGCGGACCACGCCGGCCAGGGTATTGCGGTCGCAGACGCCCACCGCCTCCATCCGCAGGGCCGCGGCCCCGACCACCAGCTCGTGCGGATGCGACGCCCCCCTCAGGAAGGAGAAGTTGGTGGTCGCCTGCAGCTCGGCGTATCGGGTCATCCGAACAGCCCGTGCAGCCACCATTGGGCGGGCTGACCGGGGGCGTAGAGGCCGGCGCGGAACACCCAGAAGCGGGCGCCGTCCTGGTCCTCCACCCGGTAGTAGTCGCGCACGTGGGTCACCGAGACCTCGCCGATGTCGCGCTTCCACCACTCCTCGCCGACCCGCTCGGGGCCCTCGGCGCGGCGGACGCGGTGGGTGCGGCCCCGCCAGCGGAACTGGTTGGGCGGATCGTCGGGGGTGAGCGCGATGACGCCCTCCAGCGGCTCGGGCCGGCGGAACAGGCGCACCGGCCGGGGCGTCTCGGGATCCCAGGGCCGGGCTTCGGGCGCGGGGGCAAGCGGGCGGGCGCGGGCGGCGGCGAGCTCGGGCACATGGCTCTCCACCGGCGCGGCGCGCCAGACGCGGTCCTCGCCCAGCCGGTTGGCCAGCCGGTCGACGAGCGGCGCGAGGCCGTCCTCCACCGAGGGCTGGGCGCGGGTGTCGAGGGTCACCTGCCGTCCGCCGGTCGGCTCCACCTCGTGGGCCTCCAGGGTGACCACCTCGATCCCGAAGCCGGGGTCGATCACCTCGAGCTTGGGGACGAACAGCTTCGCGATCCGCCCCGGGTCGCGGCCGGGCAGCGACAGGCCCACGGCCACCGGCAGCGCCTTGCCGTCCAGGCGGTGGAAGCAGAGCTCGAAGCGGCGGGCGCCCTGGCCCTCGGCCTCCAGCCGGGCGCAGAGCTTCGCCGTCACGTCGTGGGCGACGCGGGCCATGTCCTCCGGCGCGCTGATCGGCTCGAAGAAGGCGAGCCTCGCGAACCAGGGCGTCGGCGGCCGGCGGAAGGTGAGCGCCTCCTTCGTGCGGCCCAAGGCCTGGTCCAGGCGGTCGAGGGCCGGCTGGCCGAAGCGGCGGGCGAAGGGGCCGCGCGGCAGGTCCATCACCTGGCCGAGCCGCTTCAGGCCCAGCCGCTCGATCTGGGCGGCGGCCTCGGGATCGAGCCTGAGCGCGGCGGGCGGCAGGGGGGCGATCAGATCCCGCTGGCCGCCCGGCGGCGCGATCGCGCCGTCGCTCCCGTAGTGGGCGAGCGCCCAGGCGGCCCCCGGGGTGTCGGCGATGGCGCAGCGGAACGGCAGGCCGTTGGCCGCCAGGCGGGCCTGGAAGTCGGCCACCATCTCCCGCTCCCCGCCCCACAGGTGCGAGGCGCCCGAGATGTCCAGGAAAAGGCCGTCGGGGGCGTCGGCCGCCACCGCCGGGGAGAAGCGCACGCACCAGTCCACGAGCGCGGCGAGCGCCGCGGCGTCAGTCTCGGGCTCGGCGTCCGCGACAGCCAGGTCGGGGACCAGGGCCCGCGCGTCGGTGGCCTTCTGGTCGGGACGCAGGCCGAGCTTCAGCCCCGCCTCGTTGACGGCCGCCAGCTTACGCACGCCGCGGGCGGTGGCCAGCAGGGCGAAGGGGACCGCCTCAGGCGGCGCGGCGGTCGGATTGCGCCGGCGCCAGGTCGCGATCGCCCAGATCGGCGACCAGGCGCAGAGGATGCGCGACATCCGTCGTCTCCACAAAGAAAGCGTCCGGCGAATAGGCTCCCGCGGCCTCCATCAGCCACGCCCCGGTGCGCCCGCCGCGGCAGCGCTCCAGCGTCACCGTCCAACGGGGCGCGCCGAGGCCGAACTCGCCGGCCGCCGGCTCGGACGGCGCCGGGGCCACGCGCCAGCGGGTGGCGGCGGCCGAGCCCGTCGCCTCGCGCTTCGCCGCGCCCCCGAACGGCCGGCGGCGGATCACGAAGCCGGTCGAGCCCAGCTTCTCGCAGGCGAGCTGCAGCCGCCGGCCGGCGGTGAGGTCGACGGCCTCCGCCTCGCCGAACACCGCCGCCACGCCGACGGTGGCGAGCGCGTCCTCCATCACCGCCAGGACCTCGGCCTCGTCGCGGGCGCAGACCTGGATCAGCCGCTCGGGCGGGAAGCCGAGGCCCGCGAGGCCGGGCGCCCAGAGGTCGTCGCGGCGCACCACCCAGACCGCCTCCCCGCGCTTCGCCAGGGGCGCGGCCATCAGGGCGGCGACGGCGGCCGGGGCGGCGGCGGTCTCGGTCTCCATCCCGTCGGCGACCAGTTCGTGCCAGCGGCCGAGCGGCAGGCCGCCGCCGGGCAGGCAGGCGTCAATCGAAGGGGCGCCGAACGGCAGGGATTCAGAGTCCGCCCGCCCGCCCGCTTCGAGTGCGGCGACCTTCGCCTTGAGAGCGGCGAGCTCCCGAGCGCGAGATCCGGACATGGCTTTGCGGACTCCTTTCGTTCCAGTTTTGTTCTAAACCCGGAACGGGGGGAGTCAAGCTCCCCGGTTTGTCGCAATCAGTCGGACGGGCCGCCGAACTCGAAGGCCGGCTCCCGCGGCTTCTGGCCCTGGCCGCCGAAGGTCCAGTTGAAGCCGACGAACACGCCGCGGACGTTGCCCTTGCGCACCACGCGCGAGCGCAGCGCCGGCGTGTCCAGCACCTGCACGTCTTTGAAGGTCGAGAGCAGGTCCTGGCCGGTGACCATCAGCGACAGCCGGTCGTTGAGCTTGCGGCGGTAGCCGAGGTTCAGCATCCCGAACGGCTTGCGGTAGCCCTGGGGCGTCAGGCGCTCGCCGTTCATGTGGCCGTTCAGCTGGATGAAGTCCTTCGGCGTCACCTGCCAGTTGAGGTTACCCCGCCCGCCGACCGAGACACCGTCCCGCGGCTCCGGGAAGCCCAGGCGCGACGCCTCGATCTCGTTCCAGGAGACGTTGCCGGAGAGGTTGTAGCTCAGCCGGTTGGTCAGCTTGCCGTTGGCGACCAGCTCCAGCCCCGCGGCCCGGCTCTCGCCCAGGTTCTCTCGCGTGCGCAACAGCACGCCGCCGCCCAGGTCGCGGACCACCTCGGTCACCCCATCCCGGCTCTGCCGCCAGTAGACGGTGGCCAGATAGAGCGTCCCCCCGTCCCGGTGCTGGAAGGCGGCCTCGAAGGAATCGGTCACCTGCGGCTTCAGGAAGGGGTTGCCCTGCCAGTAGTTGAACGGGTCGATGAACTGCAGGAACGGGTTCAGCTCGAAGGCCGATGGCCGCTGGACGCGGCGGCTGTAGCTGGCGCTGAGCCGCCGCGCGTCGCTGAGCCGCCAGCTGGCGTGAAGGCTGGGATAGAGGCGGACGTAGTCCTGGGAAGCCCGGACGTCCTGGGTGACCTGGTCGACGTCGATCTCCACCTGTTCGAGCCTCAGGCCCCCCAGCAGGGTGAGGTCGCCGAACGGCTGCTCGTAGGTGACGTAGGCGGCCTGGATGGCCTGTTCGAAGCGGAACAGGTTGGTGAGCGCGGGCTCGAGGACCAGGGCGTCGGAGGACGGACCGCGGGAGCCGCGGTCGTCGTAGCGGTTGTCGTCACGCTCCAGGGCATAGCCGGCCTTCAGCTTGCCCTCGGCCGGCATGGGGCGGGTGTAGTCGATCTTCAGCTCGGTCTCGGCCAGCAGATTGTCCTGCCGGTAGTCCTCGAACAGGTCCGGCGCCGGCGGCAGCCGGCCGGAGATGAAGCCGCGGCGGCCACCGCCGTCCACCTCGGTCTCCTCCCGGCTGAGGTGGGTGACGAGCTCGTGGTCCTCCCCCGTGAACTTGCGCCGCCAGCTCACCGAGCCCTCGGTGTTGATGCGCCTGGGGTCCGACCGGCCGAACCGGTCGAACACCCGGACCGGGCTCCCGCCCGCGTCCAACCCCTCGTAGTGCTGGTACATGTCGAGGCCGATCTTCATGTCGAAGCGGCGGACCTCGACCCCGATCCGATTGGCCGGGTCGGGGTCGTAGTCGGCGCTGCCGCGCAGGTTCCAGATTCGGCCCTCGCCGATCTGCGCCGTCCCGTCGCGGCTCTTCGCCAGGGCGCCGCTCGCCGGATCGAGCCGCTCCCGCTCCTCGACGAAGTTGTATTTCTGCGGGTCGCTGCGGAAGCTCACGTCACCGGAGAGGGTGAGCTTGCGGGAATTGAAGCCGCCGCTGAGGCCGCCGTTCGCCCGCCCCTCGCTGCCGCGCATGGCCCGTACCGATCCCGACCAGCCCGCCTTGCGGGTCTTCTTGGTGACCAGGTTGATGACCCCCGCGGCCCGCTCCGGGTTGAAGGCGGCGGTGGGGTTGGTGATCACCTCCACCCGCTCGATCTGGTCCGCGGGCAGGTTTTGCAGGGCCGCCGCCCGGCCCTCGCCGCGGAACATCCCCGAGGGCTTGCCGTCGATCATGATGGTCACGTTGGGATCGCCGCGCAGGCTGACGTTCCCCTGGACGTCCACCTCCACCGAGGGCACGTTGCGCAGGGCGTCGCCGATCGAGCCGGTGACGGACTGCAGGTCCTTGGCCACGTCGTAGCTCGTGCGGTCGATGGAGGTGCGGACGTCCTGCGCGGCGCCCGAGACCACCACCTCGCCCACCGTCTTCGGCTCGGGTTTCGCGGCGGCGGGCGGCTTGGTCGGCGGCGCGGGCCCCTGGGCGGCGGCCTGGCCGGCGAGCAGCAGGGCCGGGGCGGCCAGGGCGACACAGACAGGACGCAACGGCTCCTCCCGTAGATATTACAGTTGTAATATGAAGCTGCGCCGGACGGCTTGGCAAGGCCCCTCCCCTGCTTGACCTTTTTGCGGCTGCGTGTCGGGACTGGCGCGGCTGGAACGTCCTTTGCGGGGAGGAGGAGGTTCATCCATGGGGCAAGCGACCCAACTGCTCGTCGGCACCCGCAAGGGGGCCTGGATCTACCGCAGCGACGGCGACCGGCTGGACTGGAAGGTCCAGGGACCGATCCTGCTGGGCTGTATCGTCAACCACCTGGTCCTCGACCCGCGTGACGGGAAGACCCTGCTCATGGCCGCGTCCACCGGCCATCTGGGACCGACGATCTTCCGGTCCACGGACGGCGGAGAAAGCTGGCAGGAGGCGCAGACGCCGCCGGCCTTCCCGAAGGGCGAGCCGCACGGCCGCTCGGTCAACCACACCTTCTGGCTGGAGCCGGGGCACGCGAGCGAGCCGGGCGTCTGGTGGGCCGCCACCTCGCCGCCGGGCCTGTTCCGAAGCGCCGACGGCGGCGCGACCTGGGAGAGCGTCGCAGGCCTCAACGAACACCCGAAGATCATGGACTGGCTGCCGCCGGACGGGGGCACGCCCGACGGGGCGATCGTCGCCGGGATCTGCATCGACCCGCGCGACGCCCGGCACATGTACCTGGCCACCTGCTCGGCCGGCGTGCTGGAGACCACCGACTATGGCGCGGACTGGCGGCCGCTGAACCAGAATGTGGAGGCGAACTTCCTGCCCGACCCCTATCCGGAGTACGGCCAGGACAGCCACCAGATCGCGCTCGCCCCCACCAACCCCGACCGCATCTGGCAGCAGAACCACTGCGGCATCTACCGCCTCGACCGCCCCGGCGAGCGCTGGGAGCGGATCGGCGAGGCCATGCCGAAGGAGGTGGGCGACATCGGCTTCTCCATCGTGCCGCATCCGCGCGACGCCGACACCGCCTGGGTCTTTCCCATGGACGGCACGGAGGTGTGGCCGAGGGTGAGCCCCGGCGGAAAGCCGGCCGTCTACCGCACGGCGGACGCCGGCAGGAGCTGGACGCGCCAGGACCGCGGCTTCCCGGCCGAGCAGGGCTGGTTCACGGTCAAGCGCCAGGCCTTCTGCCGCGACGACGGCGCGCCGGTCGGCCTCTATCTCGGCACCACCGGCGGGGAGCTCTGGATGAGCGCCGACGCGGGCGAGAGCTGGCGCCAGATCGCCGCCCACCTGCCGGAGATCTATTCGGTGACCGCGGCGCGGCTCTGATGATCCGGGTGCTGATCCCCTCCCAGCTCACCTCCTACACCGGCGGCGAGACCCGGCTGGAGGCGCAGGGCGGCACGGTCGACGCCGTGCTGGACGACGTCGACCGGCGCTTCCCCGGCCTGAAGTTCCGGGTGATCGACGAGCAGGACCGGGTGCGCCGGCACATGCGTCTGTTCGTCGGCATGGACGAGACCCGCGACGTCCGCCGGCCCCTGCGGGACGGCGACGAGTTGCTGATCTTCGGCGCGCTGAGCGGAGGGTAGAAACGCCCGATGCTCCCTGAGGGGGAGCTGTCCCGAAGGGACTGTGGGGGTTCCACCACCGCCTCAGCGGGTGAAACCCCCTCCACCACTTCGTGCCCCCCCCTGTGGGGGGAGGATTTCGGGGCCTCAGAACTTCAGCAGGCGGGCTTCCTTCACGTGGGGAAGGGCCTGGATCTTCTTCAGGAGGTCGTCCGCGGGATCCTGGTCCACGCCGATCATGGCGATGGCGTCCTGGCCCACGGTCACGCGGCCCAGGTTGAAGGTGGCGATGTTGACGTTCGCCTCCGACAGCAGCGCCCCGATCGCGCCGATGAAGCCCGGCTTGTCGAGGTTGTTCACATAGAGCATCCGCGGCGAGAACGGCGCGTCGAGGTCCATGCCCTTCACCTCGACGATCCGCGGGGCGCCGGCGAGCACGGAGCCGGCGAAGCCACGGCGGCCCTTCTCCGTCTCGATGACGATCCGCATCAGGCTCTCGTAGATCGGCGAGTCCTCCTGCTTGGACTCCGACACCGAGATGCCGCGCTCCTTCGCCACCGCCGGGGCCGAGACCATGTTGATGTCGGCGAGCATGGGCCGCATCACGCCCGACAGGGCCGCGGCGGTCATCGGCTTGGTGTTCAGGCTGGCGACCTGGCCCTCGTAGGCGATGTCGATGCCCTTGATCCCGTAGTCGACCATCTGGCCCGCCAGCGCCCCCAGCTTCTCGGCCAGCGCGATGAAGGGCTTCAGGCGCGGAGCCTCCTCGGCGGTGACCGAGGGGCTGTTCAGGGCGTTGGTGACGGCGCCGGTGAGCAGGTAGTCGCTCATCTGCTCGGCCACCTGCAGGGCGACGTTCTCCTGGGCCTCGACGGTGGAGGCGCCCAGGTGCGGGGTGGCAATGAAGTTCGGCGCGCCGAACAGCGGGTTCTCCTTGGCCGGCTCCTGCACGAAGACGTCGAAGGCCGCGCCGCCGACGTGGCCCTCGTCCAGCAGCTTGCGTAGGGCCGCCTCGTCCACCAGCCCACCGCGGGCGCAGTTGACGATCATCACGCCCTTCTTGGTCTTCTTCAGGTTGGCGGCCGACAGGATGTTCTTGGTCTTGTCGGTGAGCGGGGTGTGCAGGGTGATGACGTCGGCCCGCTTCAGCAGGTCCTCGAGCTCGACCTTCTCCACGCCGATCTCCACCGCGCGCTCCTCCGAGAGGAACGGGTCGTAGGCGACCACGTGCATCTTCAGGCCGTTGGCGCGGTCGGCGACGATGCCGCCGATGTTGCCGGCGCCGATCAGGCCGAGCGTCTTGCCGTAGAGCTCGACGCCCATGAAGCGGTTCTTCTCCCACTTGCCGGCCTGGGTGGAGGCGTCGGCGGCGGGGAGCTGGCGGGCCAGGGCGAACATCATGGCGATGGCGTGCTCGGCGGTGGTGATCGAGTTGCCGAACGGGGTGTTCATCACGACGATCCCGGCGGCCGTGGCGGCGGGGATGTCGACGTTGTCCACGCCGATGCCGGCGCGGCCGATGACCTTCAGCTTCTTGGCGGCGGCGATGACCTCCTTGTCGGCCTTGGTGGCCGAGCGGACGGCCAGGCCGTCGTAGTCGCCGATGATCTTGAGCAGCTCTTCCTTCGGAAGGCCGGTCTTCACGTCGGCGTCGACGCCGCGCTCCTTGAAGATGTTGAGGGCGGCGGGCGAGAGCGAGTCGGCGATGAGCACGCGGGGCATTGGGAGGTCTCCTTTCGGGAGAGGGAGTCCTCCCGTGCGGTCACGGGAGGCTCGTGTCAGGGGATGAGCGGGCGGCCGGTTAGGCCGCGGCCTGCAGGTCGGCGGCGACGGTGGCGAAGGCCCAGTCGAGCCAAGGCGTCAGGGCGTCGAGGTCGGAGGTGTCGACCGTGGCGCCGCACCAGATCCGGAGGCCCGGAGGGGCGTCGCGGTAGCCGCCGACGTCGAGGGCCACGCCCTCCTTCTCCAGCACGGACGCGAGCTTCTTGGCGAAGTCCGCCTGGGCGTCGGGGGAGAGGCCGGTGACCCGCGGGTCGATGACCTTCACGCACACCGAGGTGTTGGACCGGGTGGCCGGGTCTTCCGCCAAGAAGGCGGCCCAGGGCGCGCGCTGCGTCCAAGCCTCCAGCACGGCGAGGTTGGCGTCGGCCCGGCGCTTCATCTCGGCGAGGCCGCCGATGTTCGCCGCCCACTTCAGGGCGTCGAGGTAGTCCTCCACGCAGAGCATGGAGGGCGTGTTGATGGTGGATCCCTCGAAGATCTCGAGGTTCACCTTGCCGCCCTTGGTCATGCGGAAGAGCTTCGGCATGGGCCACGGCGGGCTGTAGCTCTCGAGGCGGGCCACGGCGCGGGGGCCGAGGATCAGGACGCCGTGCGCGCCCTCGCCGCCCAGCGCCTTCTGCCAGGAGAAGGTGACCACATCGAGCTTCTCCCAGTCGAGCGTCTGGGCAAACGCGGCCGAGGTGGCGTCGCAGATGACGATCCCCTCGCGGTCGGCGGCGATGAAGTCGGCGTTCGGCACGCGCACGCCCGAGGTCGTGCCGTTCCAGGTGAAGATCAGGTCGGCGTCCTTGCGGACCTTGGTCAGGTCCGGGAGCTGCCCGTAATCGGCCGAGAGCACCTCGGCCTCCAGCTTGAGCTGCTTGGTCACGTCGGTGACCCAGTCCTTACCGAAGCTCTCGAAGGCCAGGAGCTGCACGGGGCGGGGGCCCAGCATCGACCACATGGCCATCTCGACGGCGCCGGTGTCGGAGCCGGGGACGATGCCGATCAGGAACTCGTCTGGCACCTCCAGCACCTCCCGGGTGCGGTCGATGGCTTCCTTCAGGCGCGCCTTGCCGAGCTTCGAACGGTGCGACCGCCCGAGCACTGCGCCGGATAGGTTTTCGGGGGTCCATCCGGGGCGCTTGGCGCACGGGCCGGAAGAGAACTCGGGGCGAGCCGGACGCATGGCCGGCTTCGGCGGGGTAGTCATAGCGATGTCTCCCATCCTTGCAGATGAGCAGCGCCCCGTTGGGAGGGCGTGGCCCGCTGGCCAGAAATCCGGGTTCTTGCTGCAGCGCAAGAGAAATGTTCTGAAACCTGTCGTGAGCGACGCTGTGGCGCAGCCCGGTTGGCGCGGCGGCCGGACCGTGATTCAAGGGCGCCCCATGACGACCTCCAAGGCCTTCGACTGGGTGGTGCTGGCCTTCCTGGTGCTGTGGTGGGGCTCGTCTTTCGCCGTCCTGAAGATCGCCACGGCCCACATCCCGCCCCTGTGGAACACCGCCGGCCGGCTGGTGGTGGCCATCCCGGTGCTGGCGCTGGTCATGGCGGCGCGCCGTCAGCCTCTGCCGCCGTGGCGCGATCCGGTCTGGCGGGTCTACGCCCTGATCGGGTTCCTGGGCATGGCCGTGCCCTTTTCGCTCTACGCCTACTCCGCCCAGCGGCTGCCCAGCGCCGTCAACGCCATCTGCAACGGCGCCTCGCCGATCTTCACGGGCGTGCTCGCCCACGCCTTCCTCGCATCGGACCGGCTGACCGGACGCAAGACCGGGGGCGTGCTGCTGGGCTTCGCCGGCCTTGTCGTGCTGGTGGCGCCCCGGCTGGCGGAGGGCATGACGATCGAGACCGCAGGCCTGATCGCCGCCCTGGTGGGGGCGGTGCTCTACGCCGTGTCCAATGTGCTGACCCGGACCGCGCCCCCTGCCCCGGCCGCCGCCGGGGCCCTGATGATGTGCCTGTGGGCGGCGCCGGTGTCGCTCGCCGCCGCGATCCTGATGGAGCCCCTGCCGCCCTGGCCGCCGCTGTCGTCGCTCCTGGCCATGACCGCGCTCGGGGTGATCTCCACCGCCATCGCCACCATCGGCTATGTCTTCCTGATCCACCGCCGGGGACCGCTGTTCATGAGCATGGGCATCTATCTGGCGCCGGTGTTCGCCACGGCTCTCGGTGTGGCGGCGCTGGGCGAGCGGCCCGGCTGGTCGGCGATCGCGGCCCTGGCCCTGATCCTGGGCGGCGTGGGCCTGGTGACGATCAGTCCGCGGCCGCGCTAGCCGCCGCGCGCCGACGGCGGCGCCAGGCCAGGGCGGTGCCGCTCAGCAGGCAGAGGCTGACGGCGAAGAAGTTCAGGTTGTTGAGGTTCGCGAACAGATCGTCCTGCGGCCGGCCCACCACCGTGTAATAGGCGTGCAGGGTGAACAGCAGGCCATACAGCAGCATAACCCCGCCGAGCCAGAAGCTGGCGTAGTAGACGGTGAGCGGGAGCAGAAGGAGCGCCGTCAGCCCGTTCACGGCCAGCGACAGCAGCGGCTGGTGGATGACCCAGCCGTTGAGCACGCCCACGAGCAGATTAGCGAGGATGACGCCGGCCCCGAAGCGCTCGGCCGCTCCGCCCTTCACCAGTCCGAAGAGGCAGGTGGCGGCGGCGAAGACCAGCAGGAGGGTCGCGAGGAGATAGGCGGCGGTCATGTACTGCACCCCTTAGTGCGACTAAGGGGTGCAGCAACAGTTAAACTCTGGAAACCTTGATCAGCCGGCGTCGCGCAGCAGGGCGGTCTTCTCGGCGTCCGTCAGCAGGGACGGCTTGATCACTTCCATCTTCGTGCGGATGCCGAGGCGAAGCTTGGCTTCGTTCAGCTCGTTGTGCACGCCCACCATGGCGGTGCGCGCTTCGCTGAGGGCCTTCATGGCCTCCATCAGCTTCACCTGGCAGTCGTCGGCGAAGACCAGGGACGTGTTCACGTCCTTCCGGGCCGCGAGCATGACGCTCATCAGCTCGGCGGCTTCCACCAGCGCGCTGTCCACGGCCGCTTCCGTCTCGAACAGCTTGTTCGCGACCTTACGGGCCACAAAGATCTTTTCCATCACACACCCCTCCACGAAGGAAACCCACGCATTCACGGTAAATGAAAGGTGAAGCTTCACGCAAACGATTCATCAGTTGTTAAGCATGTTTTGCTCGGCTGGGGGTTGTGGCGTGGCTGTGCGGGCACAGTTTCGCGTCGGGGGCGAGCCATTGCCCGCCCAGGGCGAACAACTTGGACGTGCGGGCTCTTCGGAAGCGAAGCGTTAGGATTATCGGCTTAAGGCGGAATCTCGTGCGACCTCCGCGAGCATCATGACCCAGCCCACCGGCGATACAGACCGGGTTCCCGTCGCCAGTTTCCACGCGCGAGTGGCGAGCGTGGGGCTGATCACGACCTTGGTCGTGCTGCTGGCCGCCTGCCTGACCTTCATGCTGCAGCAGTGGGCGGTGGCGAAGACGCAGTCGCACCAGATCCACCAGTCCCTCGCCCAGATCACCGCCCAGACCGCCGCCGCCGCCGTGGCCGAGGGCGATCCGGCCGGCCTCGGCGCGCCCCTCGCCGCCCTGTCCGCCAGCCAGCGGGTCGTCTCGGCGACGCTCAGCGATCCGCAGGGCCGGCCGCTCGCGGCCTATCGCCGGCCGGGCGGCCATCCCAAGACCGCCGCCGAGAAGGTGCAGGCCGAGGTGGTGGACAAGGGCCGCCTCGTCGGACGCCTGGACATGACGGTGGAGAGCCCGGCGCTCACCCCGCTCCTGCCGCAATTCATCGCCCTCACCTTCGCCCTGCTGTTCGGCGGGATCGGCGTGGCCCTGTTCCTGGCCCGCAGCCTGGCGCGGCGGGTGATCGCGCCGGTGCAGAGCCTGTCGGAGGCGATGCACGAGGTCGCCGCCGGCGGCAGCTTCGCACCGGTCGAGGCCAAGGCGCAGGACGAGCTCTTCCGCAGCCTCAACGACAGCTTCAACCACCTCCTGGGCAAGCTCGGCGAGCGCGAGGAGGACCTCAAGCGGGCCATGCGCGAGCTGGAGAGCGCCCGCGACGCGGCCAACGCGGCCAATGTGCTGAAGACCCAGTTCCTGGCCAACATGAGCCACGAGATCCGCACGCCGCTGAACGGCGTGCTGGCGATGGCCGAGGTGATGGCCATGGGCGAGCTCGCCCCCACCCAGCGCGGCCGCCTCGACATCATCCGGCAGTCGGGCAACCTGCTGCTGGCGGTGCTGAACGACGTGCTCGACCTCTCCAAGATCGAGGCCGGCAAGCTGACGCTCGCCAAGGACGACTTCGAGCTCGAGCCGACCATCGCAGCCACTCGCGAGAACTATGCGGTGCAGGCGCGCGACAAGGGCCTCGGCTTCCAGGTGGAGGTGGACGCCACCGCCGCCGGCTGGTGGCGCGGCGACCCGGACCGCCTTCGCCAGATCCTCGGCAACCTCCTGTCCAATGCCGTGAAGTTCACCCCGCAGGGCTCGGTGGCCGCGGTCATCGACGTCAATCCCGACACCGGCGCCCTGCGCATGGTGGTCCGCGACACCGGCGTCGGCATCGCCCCGGAGAAGCTGCCGTCGCTGTTCGAGAAGTTCACCCAGGCCGACAACTCGGCGACGCGCCGGTTCGGCGGCACGGGCCTGGGGCTCGCCATCTGCCGGGAGTTGACCCAGATGATGGGCGGCTCGATCGACGTGGAGAGTCGGGAGGGCAAGGGCTCGGTGTTCACCGTCGAGCTCCCGCTCCAGCACGGCGAGGCGAGCGACGCCGTGGCCGCCGCGCCCAGCCACGACGCGGGCATCCGCCTGCTGGCGGCCGAGGACAACCCCACCAACCGCCAGGTGCTGACGGCGGTGATGAACTCCCTGGGTATCGACATCGACATCGTGCCCGACGGGAAGGAGGCGGTGGAGGCCTGGCGGGTTGGCGGCTACGACCTGATCCTCATGGACATCCAGATGCCGGTCATGGACGGCATCCAGGCCGCCAAGGCGATCCGCGCCGCCGAGAAGAAGCAGGGCCGGACACGCACGCCGATCGTCGCCCTGACGGCCAACGCGCTCTCCCACCAGGTCGCCGAATACATGGCCGTGGGCATGGACGGGCACGTCGCCAAGCCCATTGAGATCGCCAAGCTCTACGAGGCGATCTCGGCCGCGCTGAACGCCGCCGCGACCGGCTGCAGCCAGGCTGGCGGGAGCCAGACGAACGCGGCCTGAACGCCGCGTCAGCAACCTGAACCTTGCACAACGCCCGGCTCAGACGCGCGTCAGGGGCGGTGTGGTTTCTTCGGTCCATCAACGCCGGGCCCCCCGGCGCTCGAATGGTCTGGAGGACCAGATGAAGAAGATCCTGCTTTCGGTCGCCGCCGCCGCCGCGCTGGCCACGGCCGCAGCCCCCGCCGCCGCCCAGTCCTGGGACCGTGACCACGACCGCAGCTATGCGGGCGCCCGCCACACCAGCGGCGAGGTCGACGGCCTGGAATGGAAGATCCGCAACGCCGCCAACGAGGGCCGCATCACCCGCGGCGAAGCCCGGGAGCTGATGGGCGAGCTGCGCGCCGTGCAACCGCTGGCGTGGCGCGTGGAGACCGGCCAGGCGAGCCGCTGGGAGCGCCAGCGTCTCAACCAGGCGGTGAACCGCATCGAGCGGGCCGTGAACAGCTATCGCCGCGCCGACCGGTACGACCGGGATGACCGCTACGACCGTGACGACCGCGATTACGGCTACGGCTACGGCCGCCGCCGCTAGCAACCCATTCCCGCCCAGGGGGTTCAGACGCCCCGTGGGCGGGAGCGCCACTCAGAGGGACGACCCTTAGCCAAGGACTCTGACAGATGAAGAAGCTCACCATCCTCACCCTGGCCGGCGCCGCCTCGGCGCTCGCCCTGTCCGCGACGGCCGCCTCGGCCCAGCCCTACCACCATCCGGGCAACGACTGGCAGTCGATCAACCAGCGCCAGCAGCAGCTCGACCGGCGCATCGAGCGCGGTGTCCAGCGCGGCGACCTGACCCGCACCGAGGCCCGTCGCCTGCGCGGCGAGTTTAACCAGCTGGCGCGCCTGGAGCATCGCTATCGAGTGAACGGCCTGACCCGCTGGGAGCGGGCGGACCTCGACCGCCGGTTCGACCGGCTCGCGGCCCAGATCCGCTTCGAGCGCCGCGACCGCGACTACGGCTATGGCTACGGCGACGGCTACCGTCGCTAGCACCACCGCCTGAACGGCACGCGCCGCCCCGACCCCCGGGGCGGCGTTCGTGTATTTTTGAAGAAACCATCGCGCCGCAGGCGGGTTTTGCCTGCCGTGTTCAGAGGGACCGAAGCAGAGGGACACCAAAGCAGAGGTACTGACCATGAAGACGCTCAACACTCTGGCCCTGATCGGCGCCTCGGCGCTGAGCCTGACGGCCGCCGCGGCCGCCCCGGCCATGGCGCAGCCCTGGAACTACCCGCCGGCCTATGACGCGCCGCTCACCACGTCCTATGTGGACAGCCTCCACTGGCGCATCGACGACGCGGTTCGGGACGGACGCATGTCGCCCATGGAGGCGCGCCGCCTGCACGTGGAGCTGCGCCGGGTGCAGCCGCTCACCTGGCGGGTCGAGACCGGGCGCGCCAGCAACATGGAGTTCGCCCGCCTCAGCCGGACGGTGAACCGGGTGGAAGCGGCGGTGAACCGCTATGCGGCCGTTCCCTACGCCCCACCCTACGCCTGGGGCTACCGCCGCTAGGACAACAGACGTCGACGCGGGACGCCCCCGGAGCGATCCGGGGGCGTCCTGCCCTCAGGGCGCGACACGCAGCCGGCCGTCCACCACCGTCGCCGCACGGCCGCGCAGGAGGACGCGGTCGCCGCGGTGCTCGCACTCCAGGTCGCCTCCGCGGCCGGGATAGGCTTGGTGGAAGGTGACCGTCGGCCGTCCGAGCTTGTCGGCGAACAGCGGGGCCAGGATGCAGTGCAAGGAGCCGGTGGCCGGATCCTCCGGGATGCCGGAGCCCGGCGCGAAGAAGCGGTCCACGACATCGTAGGGGCGTCCGGCGTCGGCCAGGGCCGCGACCCCGACGTTGCCCCGGCTGCCCGTGTGCTCGCCGGCGACCTTCTCCAGCGCCACGAGGTCGGGCGTCACCGCCCGGACCGCCGCCTCGTCGGCCAGCACCGCGATCACATAGTTGGAGGCCCAGACCTCCACCGGCTGCACGCCCAGCGCCTCCGCGAGGCCGGCCACTTCGCAGCGCTTCGGCGGCTGGGCGGGGAAGTCCATCTCGTAGAGCCCGCCGGAACGGCGGACGGTGAGCGGGCCCGACTGCGTGTCGAAGATGACCTGCGTGACGTCCAGCCCCAGTTCCGCAAGCAGCACATGGCCCGACGCCAAGGTGGCGTGGCCGCAGAGCGGCACCTCCAGCGCGGGGGTGAACCAGCGCAGGCCAAAGCGCGCCGGATCGGCGGTCTTCAGGAGGAAGGCCGTCTCGGCCTGGTTGTTCTCGGCGGCCAGCCTCTGCATCCAGGCGGCGTCCGGCCATGCGTCCATCGGCTCCACCACACAGGCGGGGTTGCCCTTGAAGGGCTCGGGCGCAAAGGCGTCGACGGTCCACTGGCGCATCACGGCAAGGTCTCCTATGGCGAAGCTTCGAGATAGGAGCCGCAATGCCCCACGAAACCCGCCGCGAGGATGGTTATGTCGTCAGCGACGACGTTACGAGGTTCGATGTTGCCCGCGCGCATCAGTGGATCGGGGGCGCGAGCTACTGGGCCGAGGGGATTCCGCTCGAGATCTTCGCGAAAGCCTGCGCCGGCAGCCTGACCGTCGGCGCCTATGGGCCGGACGGGAGCATGGCGGGCATGGCCAGGGTGGTCACCGACCGGGCGACGTTCGGCTGGATCTGCGACGTCTTCGTGGACGAGACCCACCGCGGGGCGGGCGTGGGCAAGCTGCTGATGGCCTATCTCAAGGGCCACCCCGACCTGCAGGGCTTCCGCAGGATGCACCTGGCCACCCGCGACGCCCACGGGCTCTACGCCCAGTTCGGCTTCACGCCGCTGACCGGCGTCGAGGGCTGGATGGAGATCCGCGACCCGGACGTCTATCGGCGCTGAACCTCCACCTCCGGCCAGCGGGCGGTCACCGAGGTCGCCGTGCGCTCGAAGCCGCCGGTGACCCGCGAGGGATTGGGCCGCAGCCGCATGGCGAAGAGATCCTCCAGGCCGAACGGCGCGACGATGGTCAGGCGGTCGTCCGCCTCCAGGCGCACGCCCACCGCGAACAGCGGGCTCACGAAGCGGGTCAGGGCCTCGGAGGAGTGGGTGAGCGGGGCGTAGGGCTCGCCGAACTTGCCCTCGAACCAGAGGTGCACCCGGGCCTGGTTCCTCACCTCGACCATTTCCCGCAGCGGCGGCGCGAAGGCCTCCGCCACCCGGCGGATCACCACGTCCTCGGCCTCGTAGGAGGTGTCGGAGGCGTCGAAATAGCCGAGGTCATAGTCCTTGATTCCGTAGCTGGCGGAGCGGCCGGTCAGGCGGTTCAGCACCGGCTGGTAGACGGCGCCGGAGAAGATCAGCCAGTCGGGAAGGTCGAGCTCGCGGGCGACGCCCAGCACCCGCATGAGGTCGGGGGTCTCGCGCACGATGGCTTCGAGGCGGGCTTCCAGGCTCATGGGCGCCCCCTCAGCGTCCAGGCATGGTCGAGCGGCCCGTGGCCGCGGCCGAGGCCGGGCGCGCGGGCCATGGCCTCCTGCACATAGGCCCAGGCGCGGGCCACCGCCTCGGTGAGCGGCAGGCCCTGCGCCAGGCCCGCGGCGCAGGCCGAGGCCAGGGTGCAGCCGGTCCCGTGGGTGTGGCGGGTGTGCTGCCGCTCGGCCTCGAACACGGTCTCGCCGGCCGCGGTCATGAGCACGTCGGTGACCCGCTCGCCGTCCAGATGGCCGCCCTTCATCAGCACCGCCTTCGCCCCCATGGCCAGCAGCGCCTCGCCGGCCCGCCGCAGGTCGTCGGCGGTGGCGATCGCATGGCCGGTGAGCGCCTCCGCCTCCGGCGCGTTGGGGGTCAGCAGCGCCGCGCGCGGGACCATCAGCCGCTGCACCGCGCCCACCGCGCCGGGGGTCAGCAGCGCCGCGCCGCCCTTGGCGATCATCACCGGGTCCACCACCGCCGGCGCGGGGCTGAGGTCGAGGATGCCGGCCACCGTCTCCACCGCGGCGGAGTCGCCCAGCATGCCGGTCTTCAGGGCATCGGCGCCGATGTCGTCCAGCACCGCCCGGGCCTGCGCCTCGACAATGTCCAGCGGGATCGGGTGGACGCCGGTGACGCCCAGGGTGTTCTGCACCGTGATCGCGGTGACGGCCGTGGCGGCGTATCCTCCGAGCGCCGTCACCGTCTTGATGTCGGCCTGGATCCCGGCCCCGCCGCCGGAATCGGAGCCGGCGATGATCAGGACTCGGCCGAGGGGCTGCATGCGCTGGCGATAGCGCGGGCGGCGGGGAATTGCATCGGTTTTGCGTTCCATCATGCCGACCGCCGGCGCAGGGTTGTGGATAGGCGCGAAGGAGCCCCGCCATGACCCACAGGTGTGAAAGCTGCGGCATGCCGATCGAGACGGGCCGCTACTGCCAGTACTGCGTCGACGAGACCGGCGCCCTGCAGGACTTCGACACCCGCTTCGAGCGGATGGTCGCCTGGCAGCTGCGGGAGCGCGGCGGCGCCCGCGAGGCGGCCGAGCGGGCCACCCTCGCCTACATGGCCACCCTGCCGGCCTGGCGCGACCACCCGCGGGTGAAGGGGGCGGCGGGCTAACGCGCCTCCGCGATCGCGCGCCAGACCCGGAGCGCCTGGGCCGTCTCGCGCACGTCGTGCACGCGCACGGCGGCGACGCCTGCGGCCGCGCCCGCCAGCGCCGCGGCGATGGAGCCGCCCAGCCGCTCCGACGGCGCCCGCCCGCCGCCGTCCACGGCGCTGATGAAGCTCTTGCGGCTCGCCCCGAGCAGCACCGGAAAGCCCAGGGCGACGATCCGGTCGAGGTGGGCCAGCAGCGGCAGGTTGTGCCCCATCATGTGCTTGCCGAAGCCGATGCCGGGATCGAGCCAGATGCGCTCGCGCGCCACGCCTGCGGCCATGGCCGCCTCGGCCCGGCCGGCGAGGAAGTCGGTCACCTCGCCGACCACGTCGGCATAGCGCGGCTCGGCCTGCATGGTGCGGGGCTCGCCCTGCATGTGCATCAGCACCACGTCGCAGCCCAGTTCGGCGGCCACGTCGAGGCTGTCGGGCGCGTGGCGCAGGGCGCTGACGTCGTTCCAGATGGCGGCGCCCGCCCCGACTGCGGCGCGGGCCACGGCGGGCTTCATCGTGTCCACCGACACCGCCACGTCGCGTTCCGCCCGGATGGCCCGGATCAGCGGCACGACGCGGGCGATCTCCTCGGCCTCGTCGACCGGCTCGGCGCCCGGCCGTGTCGACTCGCCGCCGACGTCAAGGATGTCGGCTCCGTCGGCGATCAGCCGGCGCGCATGCGCCAGCGCCCGGTCGGGATCCAGGAAACGGCCGCCGTCGGAGAAGCTGTCCGGTGTGACGTTCGTCACAGCCATGACGCGAACGGCCCTTAGGCTTGTCGCCGACGCTCCTGGGGGGTGAGGAGGTTGTGTCACCATGGTCGAGATCATGAGTAGCAGGCGGCCGGGCCGCATGGGGAGCCCTCCGTCAGCCGCCGGAGGGCGCCTTCGCCTCAATCCGCTGCGAATGTGGCGCCGACGGCGGCGGCTTCGCGAGGAGGCGGCGGAAGAGGCCCGCTTCCTGCGCCTCCGCCACGGGGACACGGCCGTCAGCGCCGCGCAGGAGAAGCTCGCCCGCCCCGACGTGACGAGCTGGGGGCGGGCGGTGCTGAAGGAGGCCATCAAGCTTCTGCAGAGCTAGTTGAACGCTGCGGCCGACTGCGCGTTCTGGTTGCGAGCTGAGCCGTGGGAGCCTGAGATGGCCGAGCTTTCGGGGACGAGCGCGCGCGACACGCTGACCGGCACGAGCGGCGCCGACACCGTCTCAGGCGGGAATGGCGCCGACACCCTGTTCGGCGGCGCGGGGAACGACACCCTCTACGGCCATGGCCCGTCCGACACCGACGCCGCGAGCGGGCTGATCGACGCCGTCCGGGTGGCTTCCGGCCTGTCGGCCCCCCTGTTCGGCGCCTCGCCGCCGGGCGATCCCGACCGGCTGTTCCTGGTGGAGCAGCACACCGGGCGGATCCGCATCCTGGACCTGAACGCCGGCCAGGTGCAGGCCGATCCGTTCCTCGACCTGCCCGACAACAGCCTGGCGACGGGCGGGGAGCAGGGGCTGCTGGGGCTGGCCTTCCACCCCGACTACGCGGCGAACGGCCTGTTCTACGTCAACCTCACCAACGCCCTCGGCGACACCGAAATACGCGAGTACCGCCGGGCGGACGCCAACCACGCCGACGCCGGCTCTTCCCGAATGGTGCTCACGTTCGACCAGCCGTTCGCCAACCACAACGGCGGCTGGATGGCGTTCGGCGCGGACGGCTTCCTCTACATCGCCTCGGGCGACGGCGGGTCGGGCAACGACCCGCAGAACAACGCCCAGAACCGGGACAGCCTGCTGGGCAAGATTCTGCGCATCGACGTTGACGGCGACGCCTTCCCGGCCGACGCCAACCGCAACTACACGATCCCGCCGGACAACCCCTTCGCGGGCGCCGTGGCCGGGGCCGACGAGGTCTGGCTGATGGGCCTGCGCAATCCTTGGCGGGCGAGCTTCGATTCCGCGACCGGCGACCTCTGGATCGGCGACGTGGGCCAGGGCGCCCGCGAGGAGGTGGACGTGGCGCCCGCCGGCCAGGGCGGCCTCAACTTCGGCTGGCGGTTCATGGAGGGCAACCGGCCGAACATCGGCGCGGCGCCCGACGGGCTGACCGCGCCCATCCTCGACTACGACCGCACGACGCCGCTCTATTCCGGCGTGGCCGTCACCGGCGGCTACGTCTACCACGGGCCGGGCGGCGGCCAGGGCCTCTACTGGTTCGGCGACTTCGCCAGCGGCAACATCTGGACGGTGGCGCTGAAGGACGGCGCCGCCCAGGACTTCCTCAACCGGAACGCCCAGCTGGCGGTGAGCGGCGGCGACATCGACCAGATCGCCTCCTTCGCCGTGGACGGGCGCGGCCGGCTCTACGTCATCGGCCTGGACGGCGACGTGCACCGCCTGACGCCACGCGCGGGGGCGGGCGACGCCAGCGACCTCATCCGTGGCGAGGACGGCGACGACCTGATCTACGGCGGTTTGTTCTTCGACGACCTGCACGGCAACATGGGCCAGGACACCGTCGTCGGCGGGCACGGCGACGACTGGGTTGTGGGCGGCCAGGGGCAGGACCTGCTGGACGGCGGCGCGGGCGCCGATATCGTCTACGGCAACCTCGGCCTCGATTGGTTGGACGGCGGCGACGGGGCCGACCTGATGCGCGGCGGCCAGGCCGACGACACCCTGCTGGGCCAGGCCGGCGACGACTGGATGAGCGGCGACCGCGGCGACGACACCCTGGCGGGCGGCCCGGGCGCCGACACCTTCCACACCTTCGGCGAGGCCGGCGTCGACCGGGTGACCGACTTCAGCCGCGCTCAGGGCGACCGCGTCCAGCTCCTGCCGGGCCAGACCTATGTGCTCAGCGAGACCGGCGAAGGCGTGGTCATCGACATGCCGGGCGGCGGGCGGATGATCCTGGTCGGCGTGCAGATGAGCCAGCTCACCGGCGACTGGATCTTCGGGGCATAGAAAAAGGGCGGCCGCATCGCTGCGACCGCCCCTCCGTCAGATCAGACCAGGCTCACGCCGGCTCCGGATCGGGCCGGGGCGAGATCGGCACGGAGACCGCGGGACCCGTGGGCCGCCTGGCGTCCGCCTCCTCGCGCACGGGCGGGACGCCCTTCAGCGCATTGGTGATCTCCTCGCCGGTCAGGGTCTCGTACTCGAGCAGGGACCGGGCCAGGGTGTGCAGGTCTTCCATCTTCTCGGTCAGGATCCGCCGCGCTTCCTTCTCGCCGGATTCCACCAGGCGGCGGACTTCCTCGTCGATGATCTTGGCGGTCTCTTCCGAGACGTTCTGGTTGCGGGCGACGGAGTGGCCCAGGAAGACCTCCTCCTGGTTCTCGCCGTATTCCACCGCGCCCAGGCGGTCGGAGAAGCCCCACTTGGTGACCATGGCCCGGGCGAGCTTGGTCGCCTGGCTGATGTCCGAGGAGGCGCCCGAGGTCACCTTGTCCTTGCCGAAGATCAGCTCTTCGGCCACGCGGCCGCCGAACAGGATCGCGATGCGCGAGGTCATCTGCTCGTAGGACATCGAGAACTTGTCCCGCTCGGGCAGCTGCATGACCATGCCGAGCGCACGGCCGCGCGGGATGATCGTCGCCTTGTGCACCGGGTCGGTGGCCGGGACGTTCAGCGCCACCAGGGCGTGGCCGCCCTCGTGGTAGGCGGTGAGCTTCTTCTCGTCCTCGGTCATGACCATGGACCGGCGCTCGGCGCCCATCATGACCTTGTCCTTGGCGTCCTCGAAGTCGCGCATGGTGACCATGCGGCGGTTCTTCCGGGCGGCCATCAGGGCGGCCTCGTTGACCAGGTTGGCCAGGTCCGCGCCCGAGAAGCCCGGCGTGCCGCGGGCGATGACCTTCACCTCGACGTCGGCGGCCAGCGGCACGTTCTTCATGTGCACGCGCAGGATACGCTCGCGGCCGTTGATGTCCGGGTTCGGCACGACGACCTGGCGGTCGAAGCGGCCGGGACGCAGCAGGGCCGGGTCCAGGACGTCGGGACGGTTGGTGGCGGCGATCAGGATGATGCCCTCGTTCGCCTCGAAGCCGTCCATCTCGACCAGCAGCTGGTTGAGGGTCTGCTCGCGCTCGTCGTTGCCGCCGCCGAGGCCTGCGCCACGATGGCGGCCCACGGCGTCGATCTCGTCGATGAAGATGATGCAGGGCGCGTTCTTCTTCGCCTGCTCGAACATGTCGCGCACGCGGCTCGCGCCGACGCCCACGAACATCTCCACGAAGTCGGAGCCCGAGATGGTGAAGAACGGCACGCCCGCCTCGCCGGCGACCGCGCGGGCGATCAGGGTCTTACCCGTGCCCGGAGGACCGATCAGCAGGGCGCCCTTGGGGATCTTGCCGCCGAGGCGCTGGAACTTCTGGGGATCCTTCAGGAAGTCGACGACCTCCTGCAGCTCCTCCTTGGCCTCGTCCACGCCGGCCACGTCGTCGAAGGTGACGCGGTTCTTGTTCTCGGTCAGCAGCCGGGCCTTGGACTTGCCGAAGCCCATGGCGCCGCGCGCGCCCCCCTGCATCTGGCGCATGAAGAAGATCCAGACGCCGATCAGCAGCAGGATGGGCAGGGCGTTCAGGAAGAAGCCCAGGAGGCCCGGGCCGCCGGCCGGCTTCACGGCGATATCCGCGCCCTGGCTCTCCAGCCGCTTGATGAGGTCTTCCTGGCTGGCCGGCGTGACCGCCGTGTAGGTCTTGTTCGCCTGGTCCTTGATCTGGACCGTGGCGCCCTGGATGACCGCCTGGCGCACCTCGCCCGAGTTCACCTTGGCGAGGAGCTGGGAATAGGTGATCTCGCCCTGGCCGGCGGCGCGCCCGGCGCCTCCGGTCATCATGCTGTAGAGACCGACCAGGACGACGATGATCACGCCCCAGATGACGAGATTGCGCAGGTTCATGGACTAGGGACCGTCTCGCAAAGAGCTATTGGCTTTCGTTCAAGATAGGGGGTCGACCGGCGTTCCACCAGCGAGGCCGTCCCGCACGCGACCGAAGACCGCGCCTTGACCGCAAATGCAAAGGGCCGCGCCAGGTGGCGCGGCCCTTCAACATAGTGACCGATGTGGCCGAAAGTAGCCGTTACCGGGCGGGCTTCTTCGGGGCCGCGATCAGGCCTTCGCGCTGGGCGCGCTTGCGGGCCAGCTTGCGGGCCCGGCGCACGGCTTCCGCCTTCTGGCGGGCGCGCTTTTCCGACGGCTTTTCGTAGTGCACGTGCCGCTTCATTTCGCGGAACGAGCCCTCGCGCTGCATCTTCTTCTTCAGCGCCTTGAGGGCCTGATCGACGTTGTTGTCGCGGACGAAAATCTGAACCAGGGGTCTCTCTCCTGTCGGTCGCTACACCGCCCGGCGCCCGTGACCCGGCATGGGGCGGCGGCGAGCGAACAAAAACATTGGGCCCGGAGGCGAACGGCCTTCGGGTTTGAGCGCGGGCAGATATCAGAAGAGATAGGCTGTGTCCACGCCGAGACGGCCGAAAGCCTGGGCGCTAAGATGGGTTCCATGACCGCGACCGCCGACACCGCCGAGGACTGGGCCCGAGGGGCCGAGCAGCAGCTTCTGGAGCAGGCGATCCGCCTAGCGGCGCGCGAGGGCTGGACCTGGCGGATGGCGAAACACGCCGGCCGCGCCTGCGGCTTCTCCGAGGGCGAGACCGAGCTGCTGGTCCCGCACGGCCCGGCCGACCTCGCCGCCCTCTTCTCCCGCCGCCACGACCAGCGGGCGCTCCTCGCGCTCGAGCCGCTCGACCCGGCCGCGCTCAAGATCCGCGAGCGCATCGCCCGCGCCGTCGAGGCGAGGCTGGACGCGGCCGCCGCCGACGAGCCCGCGACGCGGCGGTGGGCGGGCTATCTGGCCCTGCCGCTCAACCTCGGGCTCGGCGGCAAACTTGCCTGGGAGAGCGCCGACGTCCTGTGGCGGTGGGCCGGCGACGTGGCCACCGACGAGAACCACTATTCCAAGCGGGCGATCCTCGCCGGCATCCTCACCTCGGCGCTGGCCATCCGCATGGCCGAGGGCCGCGCCGAGGCGCTGAAGTACGTCGACCGGCGTATCGAGGACGTCATGCGCTTCGAGAAGTGGAAGGCCACGACGAGGCTCCGGCCGTCTGACTTCGTCACCGGCGTGGCCCAGGCGCTGGGTCGCATGCGCTACGGGTCCCGCCCTCAGGCGTGAGGGTTCTCGAAGATCGCCTCCACCGGCTCGCCGAACAGGGCCGCGATCCGGTATGCGAGGTCCAGCGACGGGTCGTGCTTGTCGGTCTCGAGCGCGATCACCGCCTGGCGCGAGACGCCGAGCCGCTTGCCGAGCTCCTCCTGGGTCCAGCCACGGCCGGTGCGCAGCTCGCGCAGCCGGTTCTTCATACCCGCGCGGTGCGCACGAAGGGCGTCACCAGGCCGTAGATCCCCCAGAACAGCGGATAGACCATCGCCGCCGAGATGTGCATGGCGTGGGCGTAGAGCTCCAGGAAGCCCCAGGCGCTGGCCACTGCCATCGTCAGACCCGAGGCGATGATGAACCGCTTGGCGGTCACCGCCCGGACGAACTCGTCGGCGTCCCTCATCAGCGCCAGCGTCGCCCAGATCTGGCCGGCGACCGGGGCGGCGACGGCAAGGCCGAGCGCATAGGAGCCCGGGGCGGTGCGGTCATCGAAGGCGCCGCGGATGGCGGCCATGTTGATCGCGACGTAGCCCGCCATGAAGGCCAGGGTGCGGAAAAGATAGCGACGGTGGGCGATGTCCCAGGCCATGGGTCGGCCTCCTGACGATGAGTCAGGTAAACCTTACATGAGCCGCGCGTCAGGTCAACCTGACATCTCGATCTCAGAGCGGCTTCACCCGGTTCACGTGACCCATCTTGCGGCCGGGCTTGGCGTCGCGCTTGCCGTAGAGGTGGATGCGGGTGTCGGGCTCGGCGGCGAGCTTGCGCCACTGGCCGGCCTCGTCGCCCAGGAGATTGAGCATCTCGACCCGCGAGCGCGCATCGGTGGGGCCGAGCGGCCAGCCGGCGACGGCGCGGATGTGCTGCTCGAACTGGTCGACCTCGCAGCCGTCCTGGGTCCAGTGGCCGGTGTTGTGCACCCGCGGCGCGATCTCGTTCACCAGCAGGCGGCCGTCCTTCATCTCGAACAGCTCGATGCCGATCACGCCCACGTACTGCAGCCCGTCGAGCACCTGGCGGGCGATCTTCTCGGCCTGGTCCTTCAGGGCCTGCGGCGCCTGGGCGGGCGCGAGCGTGCGGCGCAGGACGCCGTTCTCGTGGTGGTTCTCGCCGAGCGGATAGACGGCGATGGCGCCGTCGCGGCCGCGGACCGCGATGACCGACAGCTCGCGCACGAAGTCGGCCGGCGCCTCGACGATCACCGGGACCGAGCCCAGCGCCTCGAAGATGCGTCCGGCGTCGGCGGCGTGCTCCACCCACTTCTGGCCCTTGCCGTCGTAGCCCTCGCGGCGGGTCTTCATCAGCGCCGGCGCGCCGATCCGTTCGACGGCTTCGATGGCGGAGGCGGGGCTTTCGGCGGCCGCGAAGGCGACCGTCGCCACGCCGCGGCCGTTGAGGAAAGTCTTCTCGTTCACCCGGTCCTGGGCGACGGCCAGGGCGCGGGGGCCCGGGGCCACGTCGACGCCGCGGGCGGCCAGCCGCTCCACCGAGGCGGCGGGCACGTTCTCGAACTCGTAGGTGACCACGTCGGTGAGCTCGGCGAGCCTGGCCAGCGCGGCTTCGTCGTCATAGCCGCCGACGATCAGGTGGGTGGCCGAGCGGCCGGCGGGACTGTCGGCGTCGCGCTCGAGGATGGCGACGTCGAAGCCGAGCCGGGCGGCGGCGAGCGCCAGCATGCGGCCGAGCTGGCCGCCGCCGAGGATGCCGATGGTGGAGCCCGGCGCGAGCGGGAAGCTGGGCATGGCGGCTCTTACGCGTCCTCGACGGTCTCGGCGACGCTCGCCGTCTGGCGCGCCGTGAAGGCGGCCATGCGCTCGGCGAGCGCGGGATCGGAGAGCGCCAGGATCTTGGCCGCCATCAGGGCGGCGTTCTTCGCGCCCGCCTCGCCGATCGCCAGGGTCCCCACCGGGATGCCGGCCGGCATCTGGACGATGGAGAGCAGGGAATCCATGCCCTTCAGCGCCTTGGATTCGATCGGCACGCCCAGCACCGGCAGCTCGGTGAGCGAAGCGGTCATCCCCGGCAGGTGGGCGGCCCCGCCGGCGGCGGCGATGATCACCTTGTGGCCCGCGGCCTTGGCGCCCTTGGCGAAGCTGTACATCCGCTCCGGGGTGCGGTGGGCGGAGACCACCTTGGCGTCGTAACCGACCCCAAGGCTCTCCAGCATCTCGGCGGCGTGGCGCAGCACCGGCCAGTCGGAACGGCTGCCCATGATGATGGCGACGGGCGCGGCGGCGGCGCTCATGTGCTGGCGTTTCCGTAAGCGGGCCCCGGCCCGGAAGGCGGCGGAGTATAGGCGCCGGCTTTGCGCCCGCAACCGAGTGGCATAGGATTCCTGCACGTCAACGAACGGCGGACCCCATGAAGATCTTCGGCGCGCGTCCCGAGCCCTTCGCCGCCCCGCGTCCGCGGGCGACGGAGAAGGCCGCCGCGGCCCGGGTCCGCACCCCCGCGACACGGGGTGCGGACAGCACCGATTTCCTCGGCCTCCGCGAAGCCGACCTGACGCCCCAGGTGAAGGGCGCGATGGACACCCTGCTGGCCGAGATGGACGAGCTGCGGGCCGAGGTCGGCCGGCTGAAGGCCAAGCTGGCCGAGACCGAGGGTCTGGCGGACCGCGACGTCCTCACCCCGGTGCTGAACCGGCGCGCCCTGATGCGGGAGCTCTCGCGCATCCGCACCTTCGCCTTGCGCTATGGGAGCGCCGCGAGCCTCGTCTACTTCGACCTGGACGAGCTGAAGGACGTCAACGACCGCTTCGGCCACGGGGCGGGGGACGCGGCGCTGAAGGCGGCGGCCGATCGGCTCGCCGCCAATGTCCGGGAGAGCGACGTCGTCGGCCGCATGGGCGGCGACGAGTTCGCGGTGATCCTGGTGCAGGCCGACGCCAAGACGGCGGAGGCCAAGGCCCAGGCGCTGGCCAGGGCGGTCGAGGCCGGACCGGTTGACATCGGCGCGGGCCAGGCGGTGCTGCGCGTCGCCTACGGGGTCTGCGAGATCACCGAGGACCTGGAGCCCGAGGAGATCGTCGCCCGCGCCGACGCGGTGATGTACGCGCGCAAGCGGGCCCGCCGCGCCCTGCCCTGAGCCTCAGGCGATGATGTCGGGGGTGAGCATGTCCTCGAGCCGCGCGATCTCGTCCTTGAGGGCGAGCTTCTTCCGCTTCAGGCGGCCGATCAGCATCATGTCGGGCAGCGGCGACAGGGCGAGCGCCTGGATCGCCGCGTCGAAGTCGGCATGGTCCTGGCGCAACTCGGCGAGCCTCGCCTCCAGCGCTTCTTCGGAAGTGTAATCGAGGTCGTCCATACGCGTCCGATCCTAGCCTAAGGCCGCCGCGAGCGCAGCCAGGGCCGGGTCGGGCGCCGGCGGGCCCCAGGCCTTCGAGGCGGCCTTCAGGGCCGGCAGCGCGGGTGTTCCGCCCCTCGTGTCGCCGGAGAGGCTGGCAAGCGTCTCGAGCAGCAGGCGCTCGGCCCGCAGCTCGGCGGCCTTCACGTCCTCGCGCAGCGCCTCGCGGGCCCCGTCGTCCACCGGCGGACAGGCCGGTTTCAGCGCCCGGCGCGCCTGGCGCAACGGCAGGAGCGCCGTACGGTCCCAGCGGTAGGCGGCCTCCGCGGCGCGGGCCAGGAGGGCGGCGTCGGCCGTCTCGGCCCACACGGCCCAGAGCAGCAGGCAGGTGTTCTGGCCGTAGCGGTCCTGCAACTCGAGGCAGGCGTCGGGGACGCCAGGGCGCGCATAGGCCTCGAGCGCCCACTCCCAGAGCCCCATCGCTCAGGCCTCGGCCGGCGTTGGACCGACGTCCCGGCCCCAGCGCTTCACCGGCTCCCAGGCGAGGCCGAAGAGGTCGAGCGCACGGCCCACCGACTGGTCCACCATCTCCTCGATGGTCGCCGGCCGGGCGTAGAACGCCGGCAGCGGCGGGGCGATCACCGCACCCATCTCGGCCAGCCGGACCATGGTGCGCAGGTGGCCCAGGTGCAGCGGCGTCTCGCGAACCATCAGCACCAGGGGGCGGCGCTCCTTCAGCACCACGTCGGCGGCGCGGGTGAGCAGGGAGGAGGTCACGCCGGTGGCGACCTCGCTCATGGTGCGCACCGAGCAGGGCGCCACGATCATGCCGAGCGTCGGAAAGGAGCCCGACGCCACGGACGCCCCGATGTCCGAGACCTTATGGACCACGTCGGCCCGGGTCGCGGCCTCGGCCACGGAAAGGCCGGTCTCCTGGGTCAGCGTCAGCGCCGCGGCCTTGCTGACGATCAGGTGGCTCTCGACGCCCAGCTCGCGGCAGGCGTCCAGGACACGCAGGCCGTAGACGATCCCGGACGCTCCGGAGAGGCCCACGACCAGTCTCGGGCGCTCGCTCTTGGTCATGCGGAAGGTCCCCAACGCCCAGCGGGAGGCGCCGCTCCAGCTTCGCCGCCTGCAAACATATGTGATCTGACAGCCGCGGAAAGCGGGTGTTTCCTTTCGGATGCTCAACAGCGAGGAGACGTAACGTCATGGCCGTGGAAGCCAGGATCCGTGAACTCGGATCTCGCCATCAGTCCCTGGAGCTCGCGATCCAGGAAGAGCTGCGCAGGCCCGCCACCGACGATCTCAAGCTGAAGGAACTCAAGCGACAGAAGCTCAGGCTCAAGGAGGAGATGGAGGCCCTGCGGGGCCATCTCCACTAGGGCCACGGCCGCTCATCCCCGGCTCTCGCCGGGGTGAGCGGTGTGTCTAGTCCTCGTCGCCGTCGTCCTGGTCCGCCCACACGTCGGCGGCGGTAAGGTCGGCGCGCGCCGGGGCCTCGTCCTCGACGACGCCGGTCTCCGAGGCCGGGCGGAGCGTCGGGCCCTCGGGCTCGGTGATGCCCTTGCGGGCGTCGTCCTTGGCCTTCTTCTCGGCCGCCTTCTTCACCACCGCATCCAGCTCCAGCTGGGTCGCGAGGCCGAGGGTCACCGGATCGACCGGCTTGATGTTGGCCGAGTTCCAGTGCTGGCGGTTGCGGACCTGCTCGATCGTGGCCTTGGTGGTGCCCAGCAGGCGGGCGACCTGGCTGTCGGCCACTTCCGGATGGTTGCGGATGAACCAGGCGATCGCGTCCGGGCGATCCTGGCGGCGCGACACCGGCGTGTAGCGCGGGGCCTTCTTGACCGGCTTCAGAAGCTCGGCGTGGCGGCTCTTCTGGGCCACCATGCGGTACTTGTCGTTCTTCTCGGCCTTGTCGAGCTCGTCACGGGAGAGCTGGCCGTTGGCGATCGGGTCGGCTCCGCGGATGTCGCGCGCCACCTCGCCGTCGGCGATGCCCTTCACCTCGAGCGGGTGCAGGCCGCAGAAGTCGGCGATCTGGTCGAAGGTCAGCGAGGTGTTGTCCACCAGCCAGACCGCGGTCGCCTTCGGCATCAGGATGTCAGTCGTCATGGTGGTATCCTGGGGGGTCGTCCGGAAATGAAGGCGCCCGGCCTTTCGGCCGGGCGGTGAGGGTTCCCATATAGGCCGGATCCGCCGTCGAGGGAACGGGATTCCGCGTCACGCCCCGAAGATCCAGCCCGACCCCAGCGCGGAAAGCTGCACGCCCACGAGCACCATCTGGTGGCCGCCGCCCATGTCGATGACCGTGTCCGCGCCCGCCTGCGAGAGGGCGTAGGTCGTGCCCGGGTCGAGCTGCACGCGGTCGCCCTCGGCGAAGCTGAAGTCCAGCACCCGGTCGACCCCCGCGTCCTGGGAGCCGTGGAAGACGTCGGCCCCCGCGCCGCCGGCCAGGGTGTCGTCGCCGCGGTCCCCCGACAGCCAGTCGCCGCCCGCCTCGCCCCTGAGATGGTCGCCACCCTGGCCGCCGCGCATCAGGTCCGCGCCGGGGCCGCCCCAGAGGACATCGTCGCCGAGGTTGCCGTAGACGATGTCGTCGCCGTCGTCGCCCATCAGCAGGTCGTTGTCCTGGCCGCCCACCACCCAGTCGCCGTCCGCGCCGCCGGCGACGGTGTCGTTGCCGCGGTTGCCGTTGAGGTCGTCGAACTCCGCCCCGCCCGACAGGGAGTCCCAGCCGTCGTCCCCGCGCAGGTAGTCCCGTCCGCCTGCGCCGGCGTCGAGGGTGTCATTGCCTGACCCGCCGTGGATGGCGTTGTCCGACGCGTTTCCGGTGATCCGGTCCGATCCCAGCCCGCCCCTGGCGTTCTCGATCGTGACGCCCTGGGCGATGGCCACATTACCGACCAGCCCGCCCACGTCCGAGAAGAACCCGGCCCGCAGGTCGATGACCTGGCTGTTGGAATAGCCGGAGAAGTCGAAGGTGTCCGTCCCCCCGGCGTCCCAGACCGCGAAGATCACCTTGGTGAAGTTCGACGTCGCTTCGAACCAGGGTCGGGCCGCGTTGGAATTGAAGCCGTAGACCGTGTCCCCGGTGCGGGTGGTCATGTTGGCCCCGTACTCCACCTGGATGGCGGCGATGTCGTCGAGCATGGGGGCGGACGGGTAGCGGCCGCCGAAGCTGGCCCCGGTGTTCCCCTCCCCGAAATAGCTCATCACCGTGTACTGGACGGTGTCCTGGTAGTACTCGGCGTCGGCCACATAGGTGATCTGACGCCCGCCCTCATCGCCGGCGTCGTAGTCGCCCGGGTGGGCCATGCCGATGGCGTGGCCGATTTCGTGGACCAGCACCAGTCCGCCGCGATTGGCCGCCGAGGCCGCGGCGTTGTAGCCGATCGAGCTGTTGATCCAGACGTCCCCCGACGAGGAGGAATGCGCCGGGTTTCCCGGATAGGAGGCGAAGGCCGAGGCGCCGTCCACGCCGCTCGTGTAGTTGCCGAACAGGATGGAGGCGGCGTCCGAATAGGCCTCCTCCCCCGCCGTCCCCGTCCCCACGCGCACGAAGGTGATGCGGCCGGCGTCGGCCCAGGCCTGCATGGCGAGCTCGGCCTGCGCCATCTGGGCGGCGTTGAAGCGCTCGAAGCCCGCCGCGTCGTCCGGCATCACCGGCGGCGCGCTGGCGCGGAAGGCGTAGGTGACGGTGTAGGGAAGGCCCGCCGCGGCCGACCAGCCGGGAGCGGCCTGCAGGCTCACCGTACCGTCCGGGTTGGTGACCTCGGTGAAGCCCGTCATCTGCAGGGCCGCCCGGTCGATGGAGAAGTTCTCCTTGCCGCCGACCTGGCCCACGCCGCGCTGCTCGGCGTTGAGATAGCGCCCGCCGAGGCCCTCATCGAGGCCGGCCACATAGCGGTGGAGCTCGTGGCCCGCCCTATCCAGAGCCGCTTGCGACCCGTCCATGCTCCGCCCCCGACACAACCCGGGGGAGATTGTTAGGCGGGCCGCCGTGGGCCGGCAATGCGCCTAAAGCACCCAGCCGGCGGCGAGGGAGGAGACCTGTACGCCGGCCAGGATCATCTGGTGGCCGCCGCCCATGTCGAGCACCGCGTCGGCGCCCACCTGGCGCAGGACGTAGGTCGTGCCCGGATCGAGCTGCACCCGGTCGCCCTCGGCGAGGTTGAAGTCCAGCACCCGGTCGATGCCGGCGTCCTGGGAGCCGTGGAAGATGTCCGCCCCGGCGCCGCCGATGAGGGTGTCGTCGCCGCGGTCTCCGGAGAGCCAGTCGGCGCCGTCCTCGCCGCGCACGGTGTCGGCGCCCTGGCCGCCGCGCATCAGGTCGGCGCCGAGGCCGCCGTAGAGCACGTCGTCGCCCATATTGCCGTAGACGATGTCGGCGCCGTCGTCGCCCATCAGGACGTCCTGGTCCTGCCCGCCGACCACCCAATCGTCGCCCGCGCCGCCCGCCGCCGTGTCGTTCCCGCGGTTGCCGTTGATGTCGTCGAACTCCGCGCCGCCGGAGATCGAGTCCGTCCCGTCGTCGCCGCGCAGGTAGTCGCGCCCGCCCGCGCCGCCCAGGGTGTCGTTCCCGGAGCCTCCCTGCAGGCTGTTGTGCGCCTCGTTGCCGGTGATGCGGTCCGAGCCCAGCCCGCCCTTCGCGTTCTCGATGACCACGCCCTGGGCCACGGCGACATTGCCGCGTAGCCCGCCGACGTCGGAGAAGAAGCCCGCGCGCAGGTCGATCACCTGGCTGTTGGAGAAGCCCGAGAAGTCGAAGGTGTCCGTGCCGCCGGCGTCCCAGGCGGCGAACACCAGCTTGGCGCCGCTGGAGCCCGCGACGAACCAGGGGCGGTCGGCCGTGGCGTTGAAGCCGTAGACCGTGTCGCCCGTCCGGGTGGCCATGTTGGCGCCGTACTCGAGCTGGGCCGCGGCGATGTCGTCCAGCAGCGGCGCGGCGGAATAGGTCCCGGCGAAGTTCGCCCCCGTGTTGGACTCCCCGAAGTAGCTCATCACCGTGTACTGGCGGGAATCCTCGTAATAGGTGGCGTTCGCCGAATAGGTGATGGTCACACCATCGCCGGCGTCGTAGTCGGCGGGATGGGCCAGGCCTATCGCGTGGCCGATCTCGTGCACCAGCACCGTGCCGCCGTAGTTCCCGACCATCGGGCTGGCGTTGTAGGCGATCGAGGAATTGACCCAGACGTCGCCGGCCCGCGCGGTCGGGCTGGTGGAGCCCGGGTACGAGGCGAAGGCCGACGCGCCGGAGACGCCCGTCGTGTAGTTGGCGAACAGGATGGCGGCGCTGTTGGAATAGGCTCCCTCGCCCACCGCGCCGGCGCCTACCCGGACGAAGGTGATGTTGGCCACGTCGGACCACCCCTGCAGAGCCAGTTCGGCCTGAGTGATCTGGGCGGCGTTGAACCGCTGGAAGCCGCCCGCGTCGTCCGGCATCGTCGTGGGCGCGGTCGAGCGGAAGCCGTAGCTGACGGTGAAAGGCGTGCGCAGGGCGCCCGACCAGCCCGGATCCCCGCGAACGATCTGCCAGGCCGCCTCGTCGATGGAGAAGCTGGTCTTGCCGTTGGTGGCGATGCCGTCGCGCTGGTCGGCGTTGAGGTAGGCCTGCGGGCCGAAGACGTCGTCGGCGTCGGTGAGCGCCGCGATGGGCTCGTCCACGACGACGGCTTGGCCGGCGCACACCGGGCAGGCGCAGCGCAGGGTCATCGGCTCGTGGGCGTAGGTCAGGGACGGATCGCCGGCGACCGCCAGCAGGGACTCGGACATGGGCAAGCAAGCTCTGCTACAAAACCCATCCCCATCAAAGACTTACGGGACATGGGCCCGCCCGGCAAGCGCCCGGGCCAGCGGCGAATACGCGCAGCCCTAGATGTGGTGGACGTCCCGGGTTTCACCCCGCGCCCGTCGCGGCCGGTTGACGCAGGGGAAGGCTAGGCCGCGAAGCGGTAGGCCGCCGTACCCGTGATCCGCTTCAGCGTCTCGGCGTCGAACGGCGCGGCGCTTTTGATGTCGTTGTCGAAGTAGGCGTAGACGTCGCGGCCCTCCGCCCGGAAGCGGGCGATGTGCTGGGCCCACATGGCGAGCTCGTCGTCCGGATAGCGGCCGTGATAGCGCCCACCGGGGCCATGGCCGCGCACATAGACCCACGAGGCGGTGACCTCCCAGGGCGCCGGCGCATGGTGGTGGTCGGAGATGCACAGGCTGGCGTCGAAATCCGAAAGGATCCGGAAGACCGTCGGGTCGTACCAGGAGGGGTGGCGGAACTCGACGGTGTGCCGGCGGCCCTTCGGCAGCAGCTTCAGGAAACCCGCCAGCCGCTCGTCGTTGCGGCGCAGCTGCGGCGGCAGCTGGATCAGCGCCGGGCCGTAGTGCTCGGCCAGCGGCGCCATGCGCCCGAACACCAGGGCGACGCTGTCGCCGCAGTCGTTCAGCTTCTTGTTGTGGGTGATGAAGCGGCTGACCTTCCAGGCGTAGAGGAAGCCCTCGGGCGCCCGCTCACGCCAGCCCTCCACCATCTTCTCGGACGGCAGGCGGTAGAAGCTGGCGTTGATCTCGGCGGTGTCGAAGCGGGTGGCGTAGTATTCGAGCCGCTCCCGGTCCTTCGTCCCCGCCGGATAGAAGGGGCCGGTCCAGTCCTTGTACACCCACCCCGAGCAGCCGATGCGCAGTTGGCTCATGCCGACGGAATGCGGCAGGGCAAAAGCGGTTCAGGGCGGCCTTACTCCAGCGGGACGCGGCCGACGATCCGCAGGCCGTAGCCGGCCGAGCCCGGAAGGATGGTCTTCGAGGACGTCAGCAGCAGCATGTCGCGCACCCCCAGGTCGATCAGGATCTGGGCCCCGATGCCGTAGTCGCGCAGGACGTTCTGGCTGTGGTCGGCCTGGGCCTGGCCGTAGCGTTCGGAGAGCCAGTGGGGGTTGGAATCGCGGATGAACACGGCCACGCCGGCCCCGTCGTATTCCGTGAGCGCCTTCAGGGCCTTGGGCACGTACTCGCGCCGGGCCTCGTCCGCGCCCAGCATGTCGGAGGCCATGTCCACCCGGTGCATGCGCACCAGGGTCGGCTTGTCCGGGTCGATGCGCCCGCGGGTCAGCACCACGTGCTCGGTCTGGTCGATCACGTTGCGGTAGATGACCATCCGGAAGCGGCCGCCGTAGGCGCTGTCGAACGGCGTCTCCAGCACCCGCTCCACCTGCCGCTCCGTGCGGCGGCGGTAGGCGATCAGGTCGGCGATGGTGCCGATCTTCAGGCCGTGCAGCTGGGCGAAGGCCACGAGGTCCGGCAGGCGCGCCATGGACCCGTCGTCCTTCATGATCTCGCAGATCACGCCCGCCGGGTTGAGGCCGGCCATGCGCGAGATGTCGACGGCCGCCTCGGTGTGGCCGGCGCGGACCAGCACGCCGCCGTCCTTGGCCACCAGCGGGAACACGTGCCCGGGCGAGACGATGTCGTCGCAGCCCTTGGTGGGGTCGACGGCCACGGCGATGGTGTGCGCCCGGTCGTGGGCCGAGATGCCGGTGGTGACGCCCTCGCTGGCCTCGATCGAGACCGTGAAGGCCGTGCCGTGGCCCGACTGGTTGTCGGTGGCCATCGGCGGCAAGCGAAGCTGCCGGGCCCGCTCGGCGGTGATCGACAGGCAGATCAGGCCGCGCGCGTGCTTGGCCATGAAGTTGATCTGGTCGGGCGTGGCGAACTGCGCCGGGATGATGACGTCGCCCTCGTTCTCCCGGTCCTCGGCGTCCACCAGGATGTAGGGCCGCCCGTTGCGGGCGTCCTCGATGATGTCCTCGATGGGGCTGATGGCGGACGACACGGAGTCATCCTCCTTGGCGGCGTCGGAAGGGGTGACCAGGTACGGGCGCTTCATCGGGTAACTCGCATGGTGGCGAAGTCCATCACCTGCTCGGCCACGGTCGTGAGCTGCCAGGCGTCCTTCGCCTCGCGGCACGCGCCCGCCTCGTCGAACAGGCCGGTCGTCGCGTTCAGGGCTGCGCCGAACGGCGTCGGCCAGCCCCGCATGGCATGTATGATCGCACGCACCGCCATCAAAGTCGTGCCCGCGGCCTGCCAGCCGTCGGCGGTGACGATGACGCCCACGGGACGGCCCTGGAAATAGGGCGCGGGGTCCTCGCGGGTCAGCTCCAGGGTGTCCAGGGCGTTCTTCACCAGGCCCGACATGGAGCCGTGGTAGCCCGGCGTGGCGATGACCACCCCGTCGGCCGCCCGCATGGCGTCGGCCAGCGCCCGCTGCGGCTCGCTGGACTCGCCCGGCCGCGGGTCGAACACCGGCAGCTGGCTCAGGAACTCGCCGCCCAGCAGGCGGGTCTCGGCGCCGGCCGCCTCGGCGGCGCGCAGGCAGCAGGCGAGCGCCTTCTCGCTGGACGAGCCCGGACGGATGGTGCCGCCCAGGCCCACGATCAGCGGGCGCTTCGCCGCAGCGGTCATGCGCTCTCCGTCTCGGCGGCGAACACCTTCTTCAGCTCGGTCTTGAGGATCTTGCCGTTGGCGTTGCGCGGCAGGGGCTCGGGCCAGAAGGCGACCTTCACCGGGACCTTGAACGCAGCCAGCCGGGCGCGCACGAAGTCGCGCAGCTCGGCCTCGGTGGCCGAGCCGCCGGGCCGCAGGTGAACCACCGCGGCGGGCTCCTCGCCCAGGGTCTTGTGGGGCGCGCCCACGATCGCTGCGTCCATCACGTCGGGGTGATCGTAGAGGACGTTCTCCACCTCCACGCAATAGATGTTCTCGCCGCCGCGGATCAGCATGTCCTTGGCGCGGTCGATGATGAACAGGAATCCCTCCTCGTCGAGGCGCGCCAGGTCCCCCGTGCGCAGCCAGCCGTCGACGAAGGTCTCGGCGGTCGCTTCGGGCTTGTTCCAGTAGCCCTTCACCACCTGCGGACCCTTCACCCAGAGCTCGCCCACCGCGTCGGTCGGGAGCACCGTCCTCCCGTCCGCGGGGTCGCGGATCTGCATCTCGCCCACGGGGGCTGCGGGGCCGGCGCTGTCGGGCCGGTTCAGATAGTCGCGACCCATGTGCGAGGTGAAGGTGGCCGTGGTCTCGGTCATGCCCCAGCCGTTGCCGGGCTGGGAGCCGGGGAAAACCTCGGCGATCTTGCGCACCAGCTCCGGGGCCGACGGCGCGCCGCCGTAGGTCACCGCCTGCAGGGACGACAGGTCGTACTTGGTCCGGTTCGGATGTTCGATGATCTGCCAGGCGATGGTCGGCACCCCGCCGGTGGCGTTGACCTTCTCCCGTTCGATCAGCTGCATGGCCGCCTCGGCCTCGAAGCGGCGCATGAAGACCAGCTTGCCGCCGGCGTTCATGGATGGGCCGAGCGTCGCCGACAGGCCGGTGGCGTGGAACAGCGGCACGACCAGGAGGGTGCAGCGCTGGGGCAGCTTGTGCGGGTCGCTCTCCGGCAGGGGCTCGCCCGCCCGCAGGAAGTTCCGCGCCGCCGAGATGCCGCCGGCCCCGATGTTCGAGGTCATGTTGCGGTGGGTCCCCAGCGCGCCCTTCGGCTTTCCCGTGGTGCCGGAGGTGTAGAGGATGGTGGCGTCGTCGTCGGGGTCGAGCGGAACGTCGGGGAGCGGAAGATCCTCGAGGGCGCCCCAGCCGCCCACCGGCCCCACCACGTCGTCCAGCGGGCGCACCCGCGGGTCGGCGGGCCCGCCCTTCAGCCGGGCCACATAGACCCGCTTCAGCTCGGGGCAGGCGTCCAGGTGCGGCAGGATGCGCTCCAGCCGCTCGTCGTCCACCAGGGCGACCTTGGTCCCGGAATCGGCCAGGCCGTACTCCAGCTCCGCGCCCGTCCACCAGGCGTTCAGCGGGGTGACGATGGCGCCGGCGAGGATCCCGGCGAAGAAGGCCACCGGCCATTCCGGAAGGTTGCGCATGATCACCGCCACCCGGTCGCCCTTGCGCACCCCATCGGCCTGCAGCTGGCGGGCCAGGGTGATGGTCGCCCGGGCGAAGGCCTCGTAGGTGACCCGGTCGTCCTCGTAGACCATGAACTCGCGGCCCCCGAAGGCGCGGCCGTTCAGGAACACGTCGCGCAGCGTGGGCGGGGCGTTCTTCCAGACCCGCGTCGGAATCCCGCGGATGACGGTCTCCGTGATCTCGAAACGGGCGCCCGGCGCGGTGAGCTGCGCGTGCGCCTCGGCGATGGACATGACCGGCCAGGTGTCAGCCAAGGGGATGCTCCAGAAGACAGGTCATCCCGGCTGCGGCGCGGCGCGAGCCGGGACCCGGGCGTTGCGCCACGGGTCCCGGGCCGGCCGGCCGCCGTCCGGGATGACGGGTGTTATAGCCGATAGGTCTAGACGGGCTCGGACTTCTTCTCGCGCCGGCCCGCGTAGTGCTCGCGGATCTCGCCCAGCTCCTTGGCGTAGCGCTTCTCCGCCTCCTCCCGCAGCTTCGGGATATGGTAGCCGGGGAAGAGGTCGTTGTCGGGCCGGTAGTCCTTCAGGACCTGCTTGGCGACGGTGACCTTGTGCACCTCGGTCGGGCCGTCGGCGATGCCCATGACAAGGCTCGACGTCACCATGTGCATGAACGGCATCTCGTTGGAGACGCCCAGCGCCCCGTGCAGGTGCGCGGCCTTGGTGGCGATGTCGTGATAGACCTTGGGCATGGCCACCTTGATGGCGGCTATGTCCTTGCGGACCTTCTGGTAGTCCTTGTGCTTGTCGATCAGCCAGGCGGTGCGCAGCACCAGCAGGCGGAACATCTCGAGCTGGATCCAGGAGTCGGCGATCTGCTCCTGCACCATCTGCAGGTCGGCGAGCCGGCCGTCGCGGGTGGTGCGTGACACGGCCCGCTGGCACATCAGGTCGAGCGCGTGCTTGCAGGCCCCGACGGTGCGCATGGCGTGGTGGACGCGTCCGCCGCCCAGCCGGGTCTGGGCGATGACGAAGGCCGCGCCGCGATCGCCCAGGAGGGCCTCGTAGGGCACGCGCACGTCGGTGTAGCGGACGTAGCCCTCGTTGCCGCCGCCGATCTCTCCGCCGCCGCCGACCGCGACGTTGCGAACGATCTCCACTCCGGGGGTGTCGGTCGGCACCAGGAAGATCGACGTGCGCCGGTAGGGGTCCTTCGCGTCCGGGTCGGTGATCGCATAGACCACCAGCAGCTTCGAGTACTTGGCGTTGGTCGAGAACCACTTCTCGCCGTTGATCACCCACTCCTTTCCGTCCAGCACGGCGCGCGTCTGGAAGGTCAGCGGGTCCGAGCCGCCGGTGGGCTCGCTCATGGAGAAGGCCGAGCGGATCTCGCCGTTCAGCAGCGGCTGGAGCCAGCGCGCCTTCTGCGCCTCGGTGCCGTAGTGGGCGATGATCTCGGCGTTGCCGGTGTCGGGCGCCTGGCAGCCGAAGATGGTGGGGGCCAGGCTGTTGCGTCCCAGCTTCTCGTTCATCAGGGCGAGCTTCAGCTGTCCGAAGCCCTGGCCGCCGAGCTCGGGGCCCAGGTGGCAGGCCCACAGGCCCTCGTCCTTCACCTTCTGCTGCAGCGGCCGGATGAACTTCTCCCGCCCCTGGGTGCTGTGCGCCACGAGGCCCAGGTGCGAGAGGGGCTCGACCTCCTCGCGCATGAAGTCCTCGATCCAGTCCAGCTTCTTCTGGAACTCCGGATCGGTCTCAAAATCCCAGGCCATCTGGTCCTCCCGGCGGGCGCCCGATTTTCGTATCTTCGGTACGATTTCGCGTCCCCGGCCCATTGTCAAACACCTGTTGGCGGCTTGCCAGCGATCTCCGCCCGCCTAAGCTCTACGCATGAGACCGCTCGCCGCCGCCGTCGCCGTGCTGCTGTTGCTCTGGGCCGCGCCCGCGGCCGGCCTGGCCGCGCAGCCCGATGCGACGGCGCGGCGGGCCGCGGCCATGGCCGCCACGCCGCCCGCCGAGGAGCCGAAGCGGCCCTTCGACCTCGTGGACCTGCGCACCGTGGACCCCGGCGTCCGCCTCGACATCCGCTACGCCACGGCGAACAACTTCATGGGCTTCCCGCTCTACGAACGCGCGGGGGCCTGGCTGCAGCGGCCGGCCGCGGCCGCGTTGGGACGGGTGGCGGCATCGCTTCGGCCGCAGGGCTACGGCCTGCTCATCCACGACGCCTACCGGCCCTGGTTCGTGACCTGGATGTTCTGGGAGGCGACCCCGCCGGAGAAGCGCGGGTTCGTCGCCGATCCGGCCCAGGGCTCGCGGCACAACCGCGGCGCCGCCGTGGACCTCACGCTCTACGAGCTGAAGACCGGCAGGGCCGTGGAGATGCCCTCAGCCTACGACGACTTCAGCGAGCGGGCCTATCCCGACTACGCCGGCGGAACCCCGCGCCAGCGCGCCCTGCGCGACCTCCTGCGCCGCGAGATGGAGGCGCAGGGCTTCAGCGTCTATCCGCAGGAGTGGTGGCACTTCGACCACAAGGACTGGCGCGAGTACGGGATCGGCAACGTCAGCTTCGAAGCGTTGGGCAAGTAGACCCTCTCCCTTTCCGCTTCGCGGGGGGGAGGAGGCGATGGCCTCAGCCCTTCATCGAGTGGAACAAACAGGAACTTAGGTCAGAACGCCCCGCCGCGGCCCTCGCCGGCGGCGAAGCGGGCGGCGCCCTCGCGGCTCGAGCCGGAGCGCACGGTCTCCCAGCCGATGCGGAACTCGTTGGCCTGGGCGGCGTCCCAATCCATCCCCCACTGGTCGATGGCCGAGAGCCGGTCCCCGCGCAGGCAGGCCTGCGGAAACACCGACAGCTGCCGGGCCAGCTCCAGGGCGGCGTCGAGCGCCGTCCCTTTGGGAACCAGCCGGTTGGCGAGCCCGATCTGGAGCGCCTCCTCGGCGGACACCGGTCGTCCGGTGAGGATCAGGTCCATGGCGCGCGAGTGGCCGATCAGCCGGGGCAGGCGCACGGTGCCGAGGTCGATCAGCGGCACCCCGAACCGGCGGCAGAAGACCCCGAACACCGCGCCCTCGGCGGCCACCCGCAGGTCCGCCCAGCAGGCCACCTCCAGGCCGCCGGCCACGGCGTAGCCCTCGACGGCGGCGATCACCGGCTTGCCCAGCCGCAGGCGCGTGCAGCCCATGGGGCCGAGGTCGCCCTCCGCATGGCCGGGATTGCCCCGGCCGCCGGCCACACCTTTCAGATCGGCTCCGGCGCAGAAGTGGCCGTCGCGGCCCTGCAGGACGGCCACGTCGAGATCCGCGTCGGCGTCGAAGCGCTTGAACGCCTCGTAGAGCGCGTGGGCGGTCTCGCCGTCCACGGCGTTGCGGCGCTCTGGCCGCTCGATGGTGACCACGGCCGTCCGGCCGTCGGTCTGATAGCTGACGGTGCTCATGGGCCCTCCTCCTTCTGGGCATCGTCGCGCTTGCGACGCGCAGGAAGGCAAGGGCAAAGAGATGGCCCGAGCCGGAAGGAGCGCGCATGAGCAAGGCCACGTCCCAGGGATTCTCGCCCGAGCGCCTGCAGCGGATCGACCGCTTCCTGCAGGAGAAGTACGTCGGCCCGGGCCGGCTTCCGATGGCGCAGTTCGTCCTGGCCCGCGATGGCGAGGTGGTCCACCAGAGCGTGGTCGGCCAGCAGGACCCGGAGCGGAACGTCCCCCTCGGCGAGGACACGGTCTTCCGCATCTACTCCATGACCAAGCCGGTCACCTCGGTCGCCCTGATGACCCTTGTCGAGGAGGGGCTGATCGCGCTGGACGATCCGGTGTCCCGGCACATCCCGGAGTGGAAGGACCTGGGCGTGTTCTCGGCCGGCGTCTGGCCGGTGTTCGCCACCACGGCGCCGGCCCGCCCCATGCAGGTGGTGGACCTGATGCGCCACACCGCGGGCCTGACCTACGGCTTTCAGAACCGCACCAACGTCGACGCCGCCTATCGCGAGCTGAAGATCGAGGCGACCTGGGGCGGGACCGACCTGGAGGGCATGATCGACCAGCTCTCCCGCGTGCCGCTGGAGTTCTCGCCCGGCGAGGCCTGGAACTACTCGGTGGCCACCGACGTGGTCGGCTACCTGGTGCAGAAGGTGGCCGGCAAGCCGCTGGACCAGGTGCTCGCCGAGCGGATCTTCCAGCCGTTGAAGATGGCCGACACCGGCTTCTCGGTGCGAGAGGACCAGCAGGCCCGCTTCGCCGCCTGCTACGAGGCCAAGCTCGGCGGCGGCATGAAGCTGCAGGACGATCCGGCGAAGAGCCCGTTCCTGCGCGCCCCGAAACTCGTCTCCGGCGGCGGCGGCCTGGTCTCCACCGCGGCGGACTACCTGCGCTTTTCCAACATGCTGCTGAACGGCGGCGAGCTGGACGGCGCGCGCATCCTGTCGCCCAAGACCGTCCGGCTGATGGCCGCCAACCACCTGCCCGGCGGCGGCGACCTCACTCAGATGTCGCGCTCGCTGTTCTCGGAGAGCACCAACGCCGGCATCGGCTTCGGCCTGGGCTTCGCCGTGGTCTTCGATCCGCCGAAGACCCTGATCCCCTGCTCCACGGGCGAGTTCTACTGGGGCGGCATGGCCTCGACGGCCTTCTGGGTGGACCCGGTGGAGAGGGTCACGGCGGTGTTCATGACCCAGCTCATCCCCTCATCGACCTACGCCATCCGGCGCGAGCTCAGGACCCTGACCTACGCGGCCCTGACGCAGTCGTACGGCTGAGGGCGTCGGCGGCGGCTTCCGTCTCCTCCAGGCCGGCGGGCGGGCCCATGCCGGTGTCGAGCGCCTCGCCGTGCGGGGTGGCGGTGGGCAGCATCTTGGCCGTCCGCCAGCCGCCCCAGAGGTAGTACCCGCCCGCCAGCAGGACCATCACCACGCTGCCGGCCGGGAAGCTGACCCAGATGGCGTCGGCGCCCAGCATCGGCGTCAGGGCGTTGGCCAGCGGGATCCGCACCACCCACAGCGCGATGACCATGGCCAGCAGCGGCGGCCAGACCGCACCCGTGGCCCGCACCAGGCCGTTGAAGATGAAGGCCACGCCGAACGGCACGAAGCCCCAGAGCACCACGGCGTTGATGTGCACCGCGATCGGCAGCGACGGGCTGCCGGCCGGCAGGAAGGCCTTCAGGATGATCGGGTCCAGCCAGTAGATCAGGGCGATGGGCCCGGCGGAGAACAGGAAGGCGTAGAGCACGCCCACCCGCGCGATCTTGTCCACCCGGTCCATGCGGCCCGCCCCAACGTTCTGGGCGGCCATGGAGGAGACCGCCGCGCCCAGCGCCATGGCCGGCATCTGCACATAGGTCCAGACCTGCACCGCCGCGCCGTAGGCCGCCGCCGTCTGGGAGCCGTAGCCGTTGACCAGGCTCATCATGGTCACGGCCGCCAGGCTCACCACCATCATCTGGAAGGCCATGGGCGTGCCCTTGAAGACCAGCGTCCGCACGACGGTGAAGTCCGGCCGGAAGGTCCGCCATTCCGCCGGCGTCAGCACCAGCAGGCTCTTCTTCCGGTAGAGGTGGACGAGCATCACGGTGAGCGCCGTGGTCTGGGCGATCAGGGTGGCGGTGGCCGAGCCCACGATGTCGAGCCGGGGCAGCGGGCCGACGCCCATGATCAGGAGCGGGTTCAGGGTCACTTCCAGGCCCACGGCTCCCAGCGAGAACAGGAAGGGCGTGCGCGAGTCCCCCGCCCCGCGCTGGGCCATCATCATGAAGGCGAAGAAGTAGAGCACCGGCAGGGCCGCGAAGATCACCCGGAGGTAGGCGATGGCGTCGGGCCGCGCGTCCATCGGCGTCCCCATGCCGCCGAGGATCGCCGGCGTCAGGGTGAAACCGGCGACGCCCACCACGACCGAGATGGCGATGAAGAACAGGGTGGCCGTGCCCACCACGCGGGTGGCGAGCGCCCGGTCGGCGGCGCCCACCGCCTGGCCGATCATGATGTTGGCCGCCATGCTCATGCCGAACACCGCGCCCAGCATCAGGAAATAGATCTGGTTGGAGTTGGAGATGGCGGTCAGCGCCGCCTCGCCCAGCACGTGGCTGACCCAGATGGCGTTGGCTGAGCCGTTCACCGACTGCAGGATGTTGGAGCCCATCACGGGCAGGGCGAACAGCAGCAGGGTCTTGCCGATCGGGCCCGTGGTCAGGTCACGGCCCGCGGCGGTGTTCGTCCTGGCTGTCACGTCCCCGTCCCCCGCCCCCTGTCTCCGCGGGGATTCGGCCGATTGTAGGGGGCGGCGCTCGGGGCGTTCAAGCGGCGCCGCTGCGGAACGGAACGGCGTTACGACGCAGCCGTTCGGTCGGGAGACCGACACGAGGAGATCCAGATGCGACAGATGATCATCCTGGCGGGGGCCGCCGTCGCGGCGGCGTCCCTGGCGGGCTGCGCGACGACGGACAGCTACGCCTCCGCCTGCCAGCGGGACTATGAGCGCAACCGCGCCGCCGCGACCGCGGCCGGCGCTGTGCTGGGCGGCGCGGCGGGCGCGGCCATCGCCCGGGACGACGCGGCCGGCGCGGCCATCGGGGCGGCGGCCGGCGGGCTGATCGCCAACCAGCTCGCCCGGCGCGACGATCCCTGCGGCTATGGCTTCGGCGGCTATCCCATCGACCGCCGCTACGGCTACTGGGACGAGCGCACCGGCCGCTGGCGGCGCTGAGCCCGGCGCACTGGGCCCTCGCGCGCCGCCGCGCGAGGGTTGAGCCGGCGACTTTTCGTTGTAAGAGGGCGCGGGGGATGGTCGACCGCCGCGGCGGCTGGGGCCGCAACGAGACTAGAAAGACCGCATGAAGATCCTGATTACGGGCGGCGCCGGCTTCATCGGATCGGCCGTGGTGCGCCGGGCCGTCGCCGACGGCCATGAGGTGGTCAACCTCGACGCCCTGACCTACTCCGCTAACCTGGAAAACGTCGCGAGCGTCGCCGGCCAGCCCGGCTACGCCTTCGAGCAGGCCGACATCTGCGACCAGGTCCGGGTGCGCGGCATTTTCGCGAAGCATCGGCCCGACGCGGTGATGCACCTGGCCGCCGAGAGCCACAACGACCGCGCCATCGAGGGCCCGCTGGACTTCGTGCGCACCAATGTCGTGGGCACCGCCGTGCTGCTGGAGGCCGCCCGCGAACACTGGGCGGGCCTTCCGGAGCCGCAGAAGGCCGCCTTCCGGTTCCACCACGTCTCCACCGACGAGGTGTTCGGCGCGCTCGGCGACGAGGGCGACTTCACCGAGGAGACCCCCTACGACCCCAACTCGCCCTATTCGGCGTCGAAGGCCGGGGCCGACCACCTGGTGCGCGCCTGGGGCCGCACCTACGGCCTGCCGGTGGTGATCACCAACTGCGCCAACAACTACGGCCCGTTCCAATTCCCGGAGAAGCTGATCCCGACCGTGATCACCCGGGCGCTGGAGGGCAAGACCATCCCGGTGTACGGCGACGGCCGCCAGGTGCGCGACTGGCTGCACGTGGACGACCACGCCGACGCCCTGCTGCTGGTGCTGGCCAAGGGCCGCCTCGGCGAGACCTACTGCATCGGCGGGGACAGCTCGAAGCGCAACATCGAGGTGATCCGCATGCTCTGCGAGCACCTCGACCGGCTCGCCCCCGCCAACACCCACCACGCCGAGAAGATCACCTTCGTGACCGACCGGCCGGGCCACGACTTCCGCTACTCCATCGACGACAGCAAGCTGCGCGCCGAGCTCGGCTGGCAGGCGAAGATGCCGCTGGAGGCGGGGCTCGAGGACACGGTGCGCTGGTATGTGGAGAACCGCGGCTGGGTGGAGCGCATCCGCGAGCGCGGCTTCCACTCCGAGCGGCTGGGCCTCGTCAAGGCGTCATGACCGTCCGCATCCTGCAGTTCGGGACCACCGGCCAGGTCGCCCGCGAGATGATCCGCCAGGCGCCCGCGCACGACGTGGCGCTCACCGCCCTCTCCCGCGAGGACTGCGACTTCGAGGATCCGGAGAAGGCCGCCCGCCTGGTGAACCACCACCACCCCGACCTGGTGGTCATCGCCGCCGCCTACACGGCCGTCGACAAGGCCGAGGAGGAGCCGGAGCGGGTTTATGAGATCAACGCCGAGACGCCCGGGGCCATAGCCGGCGTGTGCGGCCTGAACGGGCCGGCGATCGTCCACTTCTCCACCGACTATGTGTTCGACGGCGACAAGGGGTTCCCGTACGTGGAGGAGGACCGGCCGCACCCGATCAACGTCTATGGCGAGATGAAGCTGTCGGGCGAGAACAACGTGCTGAGCGCCTGTCCGCGGGCGCTGGTGCTGCGGACCTCCTGGGTGGTGTCCTCGCACGGCAGGAATTTCGTGAAGACCATGCTCAGGCTGGCCGGCGAGGGGAACCCGATCCGCGTGGTGGACGACCAGTTCGGCCGCCCCACCGCCGCGGCCGACCTCGCGGGTTTCGTGCTCTCCCAGGCTTCCCGGCTGGCTGCCGCGAAAGCCGGCGACCCGGTGTTCGGCCTCTTCCACTTCGCCAACGACGGCGAGACCAGCTGGAAGGGCTTCGCCGAGGGGATCTTCGCCGAGGCGCTCGGCGAGCGGGCGCCGAAGGTGGAGGCCATCGCCACCGCCGACCGCCCCGCGCCAGCCCGCCGCCCCCTGCGCGGCACGCTGGACACCGGCAAGCTGGAGCGGGTCTTCGGAGTCACGCCCCGCCCCTGGCGCGCGGCGCTCGCCGAGATCGTCGCCGACCTGAAGACCGAAGGAGCCGCCGCATGAGGCGCGGGATCGTGCTCGCCGGCGGATCCGGCACCAGGCTGCACCCTCTGACGCTCGCGGTCTCCAAGCAGCTGCTGCCCGTCTACGACAAGCCGATGATCTACTATCCGCTGTCGGTCCTGTTGCTGGCCGGCGTGCGCGAGATCCTGATCATCACCACGCCCGAGGACCAGGCCGGCTTCAAGCGCCTGCTGGGCGACGGCTCGCAGCTCGGCGTGCGGTTCGAGTACGTCGTGCAGCCGCACCCGGGCGGCCTGGCCGAGGCCTACCTGCTCGGCGAGGAGTTCGTGGCCGGCGAGCCCAGCGTCATGATCCTCGGCGACAACATCTTCTTCGGCCAGAACTTCAGCCAGATGTTGAAGAACGCCCACGCCCGCGAGCGCGGGGCCACCGTCTTCGGCTACCCCGTGCATGATCCCGAGCGCTACGGCGTGGTGGAGCTCGGGCCCGACGGCCGGGCGGTCTCCATCGAGGAGAAGCCTGCCGCCCCGAAGTCGAACCTCGCGGTGACCGGCCTCTACTTCTACGACGGCCGGGCCAGCGAGCTCGCCAAGACGCTGACCCGCTCCGCCCGCGGGGAGCTCGAGATCACCGCGCTGAACCAGCTCTACCTGGAGGCCGGGGAGATGCACGTCGAGCTGCTCGGCCGCGGCTTCGCCTGGGAGGACGCCGGGACCCACGACAGCCTGATCCAGGCGGGCGAGCTGATCCGCACCTTCGAGCAGCGCCAGGGCCTGCGCATCGGCTGCCTCGAGGAGATCGCCTTCCACCAGGGCTGGATAGACCGTGGGCAGCTGATCGCGCTGGCCGACCGCCTGGCCAAGAGCGAGTACGGCCGCTACCTGCGCCAACTCGCCGACCGCCCGCCCGGCTTCGACGAGGCGGAGTAGGGCCTAGGCCAGCCGGCTCTTCACCCGGCCGTAGAGCAGGTAGACGGCCACCCCCACGGCGTTCCAGACGAAGAACATGATCTGGGTCACCTGGGCCAAGCTGGCGAAGAGGTAGATGCAGCCTGCCACGGCGGCCGGACCCACCAGCCACCAGAGGGGCGTCCTGAAGGGCCTTTCAAGGTCGGGCCGCTGAACACGCAGGATCATCATGGCGATGGCGGTCGCGACAAACGCCGCCAGAGTGCCCGCGTTGGCGACCTCGGCGATGAACCTTAGCGGGAGGAATCCCGCCATCGCCGCAGCACACAGCCCGGTCAGGAGGGTGACGGCGGCCGGCACCCCCCGCGGGTTCACCGCCGACAGGCGCCGCGGCAGAAGCCCGTCCCGAGACATCGCGAAGAACACCCGGCTTTGGCCGTACATGAAAGCCATGATGACCGTCGGCAGCGCGATCACCGCGGCGGCCGCGATCAGGGTCGCGACGAGCGGATGACCCAGTTCGCGCAGGATGAAGGCGAGAGGCTCACCGCTCTTGGCGAAGGCCTGGAAAGGGAATGCGCCGAGGGCGGCGGCCGCGACCAGCATGTAGATGGCCGCGCAAGCCATCATGGAGCCGACGATGCCGATGGTGAGGTCACGACCTGGGTTCTTGGCCTCCTCGGCGGCGGTGGAGATCGCATCGAAGCCGTAGAATGCGAAGAAGATGACCGCAGCCGCCGCCATGACGCCCCGCTTCACCCCATCGGCGTCTACGTGAGCGCTGAATCCGTAGGGCATGAAGGGCTGGAAATTGGCGGCGTTGAACTCCGGCAGCGTCAGGACAACGAACGCGCCCAAGGCGAGCACCTTGAAGATCACCAGATAGAAGTTGAGGGTCGCGCTCTCGCGAGTGCCCACGAGGAGCATGCCGGTCACCACCAGGGTGATGAAGACGGCCGGCAGGTTCACCGCACCGGCGGGCTCGCCCCAGGGGCCTGCCGCCAGCATCTCTGGCAACCCCCATCCGCGGCTGACCAGAAAGCCTTGCGCGTACCCTGACCAGCCCACAGCGACCGTGGAGCACACGACGGTGTACTCCAGGATCAGACTCCAGCCGATGATCCAGCCGACCAACTCGCCCATGCCGGCGTAAGAGTAGGTGTAGGCAGAGCCCGCCTGGGGCATCAGACTCGCCATCTCGGCGTAGCAGAGCGCCGCGAAGGCGCAGACGGCGCCGGCGATCGCGAACGAGAGGATCACGGCGGGCCCCGCCTGGCCGGCCCCGACGCCAATCAGGGTGTAGATGCCCGTGCCGATGATGGCGCCCACACCGAGCGCCACGAGATGCGGCCAGCCCAGCGTCCGCTTCAGCCGGTGGCCGTCCGCGTGATGCTGCGGCGCCTCGATGGCCTTGCGGCGCGTGACGAAGCTCATGGAGGCCCTCCCCGGCGAAGCGCCACCTTTGCCCGGGTCCTCACCCCCAGACAAGCCTTGGCGCCGGGGCCGGCGGGCGCCAGCTTGGCCGCGCAATCGGTGGGGGAGTGTTCCGCATGCGTCGCCTGGTCCTGGCCTTAGTCCTCGTGCTGCTGGCGGGGCCCGCCTTCGCCCAGGAGTCCGCCGTCACGCGGGTGATCGCCGACTACGAGGCCTTCTGGCTCGCCGACGATCCGATCACCGCCGGCCGGCTCGGCGACCGGGCGGCGCTGTCGAAGCTGCCGGACGTCACCCCCGCCGCGGACGCGAGGCGCAAGGCCGCGCTCGAAGGCTTCCAGGGCCGGCTGAAGGCGATCCCCGACGCCGGGCTTTCGGCGGAGGCGAAGCTCAACCGGGACCTCCTGGCCTGGATCGTCGACAGCCAGCTGCAGGGGCTGGCCTTCGACACGGCCCGCATGCCGCTCTCCTCCGACGGCGGCTTCTACGACACCCTGGGCTACCTGGCGCAGACCACCCCGATCCGCTCGGCCGGCGACGCGCGCGCCTGGGTGGACCGCCTGGAGGCGGCGCCGAAGAGTTGGCGCGACAACATCGAGAACACCCGCCGCGGCGTGAAGACCCGCTTCACCCAGCCGCGCTCCAGCGTCGAGGTGGTCCTGAAGCAGATGCGCGAGACCGTGGCCACGCCCGTGGACCAGGACCCGCTGCTGCAGCCGCTGGCCAGGCTGCCGGACTCGGTCCCGGCCGCCGAGCAGGCCGCGCTGCGGGCGCGCGGCCGGGCCGCCGTCGCGGCGCTGCGGCCGATCCAGCGGGAGTTCATCACCTTCCTGGAGCGGGAGTACCTGCCCGCCGCTCGGCCGCAGCTCGGCGCCCGCACCCTGCCCGACGGGGAGCGCTACTACCGCTGGCTGGTCCGCGACCACACCACCACGGACCTCTCCCCCGACCAGATCCACGAGCTTGGCCGCGCCGAGGTGGCCCGCATCCGCGCGGAGATGGACGGGGTGATGAAGGCGGCCGGCTGGACCGGCGACCTCGCCGGCTTCATCGCGATGCTGCGCAAGGACCCGCGGTTCTACGCCACCAGCCGCGAGGACCTGCTCGAGAAGGCCTCCGAGATCGCCAAGCGGATCGACGACCGGCTGCCGGGCTGGTTCGGGACCCTGCCGCGCCTGACCTACGGGGTGCGCCCGGTGCCGCAGGAGATCGAGCAGGCCTACACCACCGGCCGCTACTTCCAGGGCTCGCCGGCCCAGGGCGTCGCCGGCGGCTACATGGTCAACACCTACGCCCTCGACCAGCGGGCGCTCTACGAGCTGCCGGCGCTCACCGCCCACGAGGCGGTGCCGGGCCACCACCTGCAGATCGCGCTCGCCCAGGAGCTGGAGGGCAAGCCCGCCTTCCGCCGGGAGGCGCCGGCGTTCACCGCCTTCGTCGAGGGCTGGGGGCTCTATTCCGAACGGGTGGCCGGGGAGATGGGCATCTACCGGACGCCCTACGAGCGGTTCGGCCAGCTCTCCTACGAGATGTGGCGCGCCTGCCGGCTGGTGGCCGACACCGGCATCCACTGGAAGGGCTGGAGCCTGGACCAGGCGCGGGCGTGCTTCACCGAGAACACGGCGCTCAGTCCCCTGAACATCGAGGTGGAGCTCGCCCGCTACGTCTCCTGGCCCGGCCAGGCGCTGGCCTACAAGGTGGGCGAGCGCAAGTACGTGGAGCTGCGCGAGCGGGCGACGAAGGCGCTCGGTCCCCGCTTCGACGTGCGCCGGTTCCACGACGCCGTCCTGCTCGCCGGCCCCCTGCCGATGGACGTCCTCGACCGCCGGATCACGGATTGGATCGCCGCCGAACAGGCTCGGTGACGCCCCCGTCACGGAAACATTCCTGAAACGTCGGTATGCTGGAAATCGCTGCTAACCGGCGTTAAGTTTGGGGCAGGCGCGCCGACGCGACGATTTTCGCGACGAGAAATGCTCCGGGGATATTGGGAGGACTATGGGATGAACGCTGCACGCATTTCCGTGCTCGCGGCCCTGGGGAGCTCGGCGCTCCTGTTCGGCTGCACCACCGACGGCGCGCCCAGCGCGCTCGCCAGCGGCGAGGCCGCTTCCGCCACTGAAAGCGTCGTTGCCGCGGCCCTGCCGGCGCAGGTCGACAACTTCATGCTGTCGGACGCCGATTTCATGGGCCACGAGCTGTACCGGATGGCCGACGCCAAGGCGATCGTGATCGTCTCGCACATGAACGGCTGCCCGATCGTGCGCTCGATGACGCCGGCGCTGAAGCAGCTGCGGGACGCCTACAAGGACAAGGGCGTCGAGTTCCTGATGCTGAACTCCGCCCTGCAGGACAACCACGCCGCGGTGAAGGCCGAGACCGCCGAGTTCGGCCTCGACATCCCGGTGCTGATGGACTCCAACCAGCTGGTCGGCGAGCAGCTCGGCGTGACCCGCACCGCCGAGGTCTTCGTGATCGATCCGAAGACCTGGAAGGTGATCTACCGCGGGCCGCTCGACGACCGCATCGACTACGGCGGCGCCCAGAAGGCCAAGGTCACGCCCTTCGCCGCCAACGCGCTCGACGGCCTCCTGGCCGGCAAGCCGACCGTGCAGCACGCCAGCCTGTCCACCAAGGGCTGCCTCATCGACTTCCCCGAGCGGGCTAAGAAGGCGCAGCACGCGCAGATCTCCTACGCCAGGGACGTGGCCCCGATCCTCGAGGCGAAGTGCGTCGGCTGCCACCAGCCGGGCTCCATCGGCCCCTTCGCCATGACCAGCTACGAGATGGTCAAGGGCTTCTCGCCGATGATCCGCGAGGTGATCCGCACCGACCGGATGCCGCCGTGGAACGCTGACCCGCACGTCAGCAAGTTCGCCGACGACAAGAGCCTGACCAAGGCCGAGATCAAGACCCTGGTCCACTGGATCGAGGCCGGCGCCCAGCGCGGCGACGGCCCCGACCCGCTGGCCATGACCCGTCACCAGGCGGCGGAATGGCCGCTCGGCAAGCCCGACCTGATCCTCGACATCCCGGCCTATAAGATCCCCGCTTCCGGCGTGGTCGAGTACCAGCGGCCGTTCGTCGCCAACCCGCTGACCGAGGGCAAGTGGATCAAGGCGTCGACCTACAAGATCGGGGCGCGCCAGGCGGTGCACCACTACCTGTCGGGCTACCTGAAGGACGTGCCGGCTCCGGGGGCCCAGGCCAACGAGAGCCGCTGGGGCGCGGGCGTCGGCGGCTATGCGGTGGGCGCCGAGTCCACCTTCTGGCCGAAGAACGTCGGCACCTACCTGCCGCCCGGCGGCGCGGTCGGCTTCCAGGCGCACTACACGCCCTACGGCAAGGAAGTGACCGAGAAGTCCCAGATCGGGCTCTACTTCTACAAGGACAACGAGAAGCCCGACCTGATGATGCGCAGCACGGTGGTGGTGGACAATTCCATCGTCATCCCGCCCGGCGCGGCGCGTCACAAGGAAACCGCCTACGTCGAGTTCCCGAAGGAAGCCCTGCTCTACTCGGCCTTCCCGCACGCCCACTACCGCGGCTACGCCTCGGACCTGTGGATCGAGTACCCGAACGGCGAGAAGAAGCTGCTGCTGGCCATGCCGCGGTACGACTTCAACTGGCAGCGCGAGTACACCTTCGCCGAGCCGCTGAAGGTCCCGGCGGGCTCCAAGGTCATCGCCCACTACTGGTACGACAACTCCAAGCGGAACCCGGCCAACCCCGATCCCAGTAAGGAGATCGTCTGGGGCGACCAGTCCTGGGAGGAGATGTTCTACACCGCGCTCCGCTTCCGCTGGACCGACGAGACGGCCGTCAAGCAGGTCAACTACGACGAGCTGATGAACCAGACCCGCATGGTCGGCATGATGGACGACAACATCGACGGCAAGCTGCAGAAGGCCGAGCTGCGCGGGCGGGCCGGCGAGATGCTCGGCAAGTACTGGGCCATGCTCGACAAGAACGCCGACGCCTCGCTCGACAAGACCGAGATGGCGGCGGCCCAGGCCATGATGGGCCGCGGGCGTCGCGGCGGCTCCGAGAATGCGGCCATGCCGCCGGCCCAGCCGAACCCGGGCGGGCGCTAGCCACGCGGCGTCCGCCCGGCCATAGTCGGCCGGGATGCGACTGCTGATCTACGAACCCTCCTACCGGAGGCTGGCGGGCTCGATCTCCTCCGAGGTCGAGCCCGTTCTCATGAGCGACGCGGGAGAGCTCACGCTCGCCGGGCGGGCGGTGACCGTCGAGGACGCGGGCGTCGAGGCCGGCTGGATGAACGCCGACCTGTGGGCCGGCGGCCCCGGGCGGGAGTACGCGGTGGCCCTACTGAAGTCGCCGAAGCTGCGCTGGGTGCAGAGCGGCGCCGCGGGCTTCGACAACCCCGTCTTCGGCAAGCTGATCGAGAAGGGCGTCACGCTCACCACCAGCCACGGCCAGGCGGTGGGCATGGCGGAGTACGTGCTGTGGGGCGTGCTCGACCACTTCCAGCGGGGCGCCGAGCGCCGGGCCTCCCAAGCGAACCGCGCCTGGAACCGGCTGGCCTTCCGCGAGATCACCGGCTCCCACTGGCTGGTCATAGGCTTCGGCGCCATCGGCCAGGGCGTCGCCCAGCGGGCGCGGGCCTTCGGCGCCCGCGTGACCGGCGTCCGCCGCAGCCAGGCGCCGCATCCGGACGCCGACGCCATCGCCGCGCTCTCCGACCTGCCGCGGCTCCTGCCGCAGGCCGACGTGGTGGTGCTGTCGATCCCTCTGACCGCGGAGAGCCGCCACCTGGTCGACGCGCGTTTCCTCTCGGCCATGAAGGACGGATCGGTGCTGGTGAACGTGGGCCGGGGCGGCCTGGTAGACGAGCCGGCCCTGCTCGCGGTCCTCGACGCCGGCAAGCCGGAGCACGCCCTGCTCGACGTCTTCGAGACCGAGCCCCTGCCGCCCGAGAACCCCTTCTGGGATCACCCGCGGGTGATGCTGACCCCCCACGCCTCCGGGATCACCTCGGGCCAGGGGACCCGCAACGACGCCCTGTTCCTGGAAAACCTGGGCCGGTTCGTCCGCGGCGGGCCGCTGCTGAACGCCGCGGACCCGAGGGACGTGCTGGCGGGGCGCTAGGCCCTACTCCGCCCAGAGATCCTGGCCGTCGCCCTTGCGGTTGAGGATGCGCACGGCGCGCTTGACGACGGCCAGCAGACGCTCGCGGCGGGCCTCCTCGTCGTAGGTCATCGCGCCCTTGGCCAGGCCTTCCAGCAGGAAGCGGCCGAGATCGCGGCTGGTCTGGAAGCGGGGGTCGGCGCCGGCCTGCACCATGGCCCCAAAGCGGGCGCCCACCTGGGCGTGGTCGAAGGCGCTCTGGGCCGCCGCCAGGCGCTCGCGCAGCATGGGGTCGGTGCGGGCCGCCGCCTCCAGCTCGGCGAACGCCACGAACGGCGTCTCGTGCAGCAGGGACCAGTAGGCGTCGATGGCGTGCTCGGCGGCGTCGACGCCCGGCGGATGGGGCCTGGAGCCCGCCTCCTCGAACAGGCGGGCGCGCTCCAGCTCGATATGGGCCACGGCGGCCTCCACCAGCTCCTCGCGGCTGGCGAAGTGGTAGAGCATCGCGCCACGGGTCAGCTTGGCGGCGTCGGCGATCATGGCGTTGGTGGCGGCGTGGTAGCCCACCTCCGCGAACAGCCGCATCGCCGCATCGAGGATGCGCGCGCGCGTGCGCAGCGACTTGGGCGTCGCCTTCGCCGGATAGGTTCTGGCGTCCATCGGGACCAATGTTTCGGCGACCTGGGGAGGGTCTGCTCTAGCTGAATACCTACCAGGAGAAGGGGAGTTCGAACCAGAGCTTCAAGGCCGCACCTGCGAGGTTTCACGAAACCGACATGCAATCAGCCTAGCGGCTGTTCAAAATCCAGGCGTTGGGAGCGCATCGTGGGCGATCCTGGAATCCGGCGTTACCGTACGGTCTTCCTGTCCGACATCCACCTGGGCACGCGCGGCTGCCAGGCCGAGCTGCTGCTCGATTTCATCCGGCACATGGAGTGCGACCAGCTCTATTTGGTCGGCGACATCGTCGACGGCTGGAAGATGAAGGGCGGCTGGTACTGGCCGCAGAGCCACAACGACGTGGTCCAGAAGATCCTGCGGCTGGCCCGCAAGGGCGTGACGGTCACCTACGTCCCCGGCAACCACGACGACCGGGTGCGCGACTTCTGCGGCGTCCACTTCGGCGGCGTGGTCGTGGCGCGCGACGCGATCCACGAGACGGCCGACGGGCGGCGCTTCCTGGTCACCCACGGCGACGAGTTCGACGGGGTGGTGCAGCACGCCAAGTGGCTGGCCTTCCTGGGCGACTGGGCCTACCGCGCCCTGCTCTCGGCCAACACCCTGATGAACCGGGCGAGGCGCAGGCTCGGCTTCGGCTACTGGAGCTTCTCCGCCTTCCTCAAGACGCGGGTGAAGAACGCGCTCCACTTCATCGAGAACTTCGAGGCGGCGGTGGCCGAGGAGGCCCGCCGGCGCGGCGTCGACGGGGTGATCTGCGGCCACATCCACAAGGCCGAGATGCGCGAGATCGACGGGATCACCTATGTGAACGACGGCGACTGGGTGGAAAGCTGCACCGCGCTCGTGGAGCATCCGGACGGGCGGCTGGAGATCCTGGAGTGGGCGAAGCTCCGCCACTGGTCGGCGCTGGACCGCGTGCTTCTTCCGCCAGCCCCGGCGGAGCCGGAGGCGATCGCGGCGTAACGCGGTTCAGTTTGACACCCCGGGCGAATTGATGACAGTGCGGCTGCCATGAAACCGCCCATGCCCCCCAGCCTGCGTGACCGGCAGCGGGCGGAAACCCGCGAGCAGATCCTCCAGGCCGTGGGCCGGCAGCTGGAGGGCGGTCATTCCCTGGAAGACCTGAGCTTTGCGGAGATCGCGCGCGACGCGGGCCTCGGCGAACGCACGGTTTACCGCTACTTCCCCACCAAGGAGGCGCTGCTCGGCGCCTTCTGGGCCTGGATGCAGAACCAGGCGGTGGCCTCCGCCCCCGACAAGCCGAAGCCCCGGGCCATGCCGCGCGTGCGCGAGGCGATCACCGCGGCTCGCGACACCCAGCGGCCGATGCGCATCCTGCTGGCCACCGACGCCTGGGAGCCGCAGGTCAACGGCGTGGTCCGCACCCTGACCCGGGTGGTCAAGGAGCTGGGCGAGATGGGCCACACGGTGGAGGTGATCCACCCCAACCAGTTCAAGACCTTCCCGCTGCCCACCTATTCCGAGATCAAGGTGGCGATCGGCGTCTACGAGCCGGTGCAGGAGCGCTTCAAGGCCTTCGAACCCGAGGCCATCCACATCGCCACCGAGGGCCCTATCGGCCTCGCGGCGCGGCGCATCTGCGTGGAGTGGAAGCTGCCGTTCACCACCAGCTACCACACCCGCTTCCCGGAGTACGTCTCGGCCCGCCTGCCTTTGCCGCTGGCCGCCGGCTACGCCTACATGAAGTGGTTCCACAAGCCGTCGGGCCGGCTGATGGTGGCCACCCCCACCATGCGCGACGAGCTGACCCAGCACGGCTTCCGCAACATCTCGTCCTGGTCGCGCGGCGTCGACACCGAGGTCTTCCGCCCGCGCAGGGACGGCGAGCCCGACATGTTCGAGGGCCTGGCGCGCCCCGTCTTCCTCTATGTCGGCCGCGTCGCGGTGGAGAAGAACATCGAGGCCTTCCTGGGCCTCGACCTGCCGGGCACGAAGGTCGTGGTCGGGCCGGGCCCGCAGCTCGAGGAGCTGAAGGCCAAGTACCCCAGGGCGGTGTTCACCGGCTCGAAGTCGGGCGACGACCTCGCCGCGGCCTACGCCTGCGCCGACGTCTTCGTCTTCCCCTCGCTCACCGACACCTTCGGCCTTGTGATCCTGGAGGCCATGGCCTCGGGGACGCCGGTGGCGGCCTATCCGGCGCCTGGGCCCATCGACATCATCCCGAACTCCGGCGCCGGCGTGCTCGCCGCCAGCGCCACCGAGGGGCTGCGCGAGGCCTGCCTCGACTGTCTGAAGCTGGACCGCAAGCAGGTCCGCGCCTTCGCCGAAAAGTTCTCCTGGCGCGCCTGCGCCGAGGACTTCCTGAAGAACCTGCAGCCCTATCCGGAGCCGGAGAAGACCCGCTTCTGGCGGCGGCTGCGCAGGCTGGCACGCGTCCGCCGCCGCCGGCCGGAAGCCGCCTAGAAGTCGTACTGGAAGCGGAACTGCCAGGTGTCGACGTCCACGTCGGCGCCCACCGCCGGGTTGTCGTTCTTCGAGGTCGTGTAGTTGGCCATCACCCGCATGTGCGACGTCAGGTGCCAGTTGGCCCCGAGCGTCCAGGCCGAGTACTCGCCGGCCGTGCGCGGCGCGCCGCTGATCCCGGTGAGGTCCAGGTTGTCGTAGCGGGCCGCCAGCTCCCAGGCGCCGCCGCCGCCCTCGGTGACCGGGCGCAGCACCTTGGTCCGGCCGAGCTCCCCCTTCTTGGCGTCCAGCACCCGCATCTCGCCGGTCAGGTACCAGGCCGCGGCCACGTACCAGGTGGAGAAGTCCTCGTTTCCGCCGGTGACGCGATCCACCTCGGCGCGCGCCCACTCGCCCTGCAGCGAGAAGCGGTCGCGGATCACCAGGCCCTCCAGGCCCACCATGGTGTCGCCGTCGCCGATGGCGCCGGAGGAGGTGTAGCGGTCGCCGAAGTTGGTGTTGTTGCGGGTCCGGTAGGTGAAGGCCCGCCCGTCCTGGCGCTCGCGCACCCGGGCCCAGGCGCCGAGGTGCGCCTTGGTCTGGGCGGTGTTCACCGGAGCCCAGGTGCCGCGCACCGCAAGGCCGGTCATCGCCGAGTCGCCCTCGGCCACCTGCACCGGGTCCGAGGCGTTGATCGAGTCCGCCACGACCGTCGCCGCCAGCGTCCAGTCGGGACCGCCGGTCTTCACCCGCACGCCGAGCACCCGGCCGATGTCGAGCGCGTCGGTGTAGGGCCCCTTCTCGAGGAAGGTCGAGTAGCGGGAGGAGGTAATGTTCTCCAGGCCCAGCGACTTGAAGTTGCCCGCCGTGATCGCGGTCGAGGCGACCGGCCGGTACTCGATCAGGATGTCCTCCCACTGCGGAGCGCTGTCGTCCGTCATCGAGAGCTCGCCCTTGTAGCTCCACTTCGACGACAGCTTGCCCTCGGCGCCGATCCGCGCGGTGCGCACGCGCCGGTCGTCGGCGTCGAAGTCGAGGCCGGTCGCGCGGTCCACGTCCTGGCCCACGTAGTCGAGGTAGATGCGGCCGAACACCTTCGGCGGCTCGACCGCCGCGGCGCTCGAGGCCGCGCCCAGGGCCGCCAGGAGAACGCCCGCCGCCGCCGCCATCTGCCTGCCGTCCATGTCCGTTCTCCTGTGCCTGTGGGCGCGAGGAGGTAGACGGGCTCGATGACAGGCGCGCGACAGTTCTGCGACGTTGCGACGTCGTTGCGGTGAAGCTTGCGCGACGCCGCTACAGGAGCCGGCTGCGCATCGCCTGCGACAGGAGATCGATGAGCGACACCGCCACGACGATGACGATGACGATCGCCGACAGTTCGCCGTAGTTGAAGGCGTTGAGGCTCTCGAACAGCACCTGGCCGATGCCGCCGGCGCCGATCAGGCCGAGCACGGTGGCCGAGCGGGAGTTCGATTCGAACCTGTAGAGGGCGTAGGAGGTCCACAGCGGCGCCACCTGGGGGATCACCCCCCAGACGATCTCCTGCAGCCGGCTGGCGCCCGTCGCCCGGACGCCCTCGACCGGGCCCTTGTCGATGGACTCCACGGCCTCGGAGAACAGCTTGGCCAGCACGCCGGCGGTGGAGATGGCCAGCGCCATGACGCCGGCGAACGGCCCCAGGCCCACGGCCACCAGGAAGATGGTGCCGATCACGAGGTCCGGGATCGAGCGCAGCAGGTTCATCAGGAGCCGCATCGGCTGCTGAAGCCACGCGGGCGCGATGTTGCGCGAGCAAGCCAGGCCGAACGGGACGGCCACGATGATCGCCAGGAAGGTGCCCCAGATGGCGATCTGGATCGTCAGCCACATCTGCCGGACGTAGATGCCGAGGTTGCCCCACTCCGGATCGAGGAGCTGCCGGCCGTAGATCCGCATGTTCTCGGCGTTGGTGAACAGCCGGCCGAAGTTGCGCATCTCCACCGGCCCGAACGCCAGGATGAGGAGCACGATCACCGCGCCCCAGACCAGGGCGTCGGGCGCGCGCTGGGCCATGGAACGGGTGGGCGGCGTCAGCTGCGCCGCGGGCGGAACCGTGTCGACCGGCGACATCAGACGTCCGGCTCCACGGCGCGCTTCTGGGCCGCGGCGGCGCGGACCTTGTCGAACTCGGCCTGGGCCTTCCGGACGGCGGCCTGGTCGCCGCTGCGGCGGGCGTTGGCGAGCGCCTCGGCGGCCTCCATCTCCCGGATCGGATCGAGGTAGCTGTCGTCGGCGGCGCGGAAGCCGCCGTAGGCCAGGCCCTTGAGCACCTCGCGCTGGCGGTCGGCCTCGGGCCCCGTCCCCGTCCCGTAGGTCAGGAAGAACTGGCGCATCTTCTCCTTGATCGCCGGATCCAGGTCGCGGCGGGCGACGATGGAGGATTCCGGGATCGGCGGGGAGCGCCAGATCACCTCGACCTTGGCGGCGATCTGCGGGTTCTGGCGGCCGGCGAACAGCAGGCCCACGGTGTTGTTGGTCGCCACGTCCACCAGGCCGTTGGCCACGGAGAAGACGTTCGCCTGGTGGTTGGCCGAGCGCACCGCCTTGAAGCAGTTGGCCGGCTCGATGTTGCGCGGCGTGAACAGGTAGGTCATCGGCGCCAGCGTGCCCGACGTGGACTTGGCGTCGCCCAGGCCGAAGGTGAGGCTCTTGTCGCAGGCCAGCACCTTGTCGAGGGTGATCCCCGAGCCCTTCTGCACGATGAGCACCGAGCGGTAGGAATCCTCGCCGCCGGCGTCCACCACCCGACCCAGCACCTGGGCGTCGGCGCGGCGCGTGGCCTCCAGCGCCGGCAGGGCCGAGAACCAGCCCACCTGCACCTGGTTGAAGCGCATGGCCTCGATCAGGGAGGTGTAGTTGGTGGCGAAGTAGGGCTTCACCGGCACGCCGATCTGCTTGGACATGTCGTCCAGCAGGGGCTGCCAGAGCGGGCCCATGGATTGCTGGTTCTCGGCCGACAGGATCGAGAAGGTCAGCTCCTTGGGCGTCTCGCCCTTCTGGTTCGAGGGCTCGCCCCCGCAGGCGGAGAGGCCTAGCAGGGCGGCCAGCCCAAGTCCGGTCAGTAGGCGGCGACCGATCATTGCGGGGCTCCTTCCCAGAACACGTCCTCGAACTCCGGCCCGTAGATGTCGATGAGCTGTTCGCGCTTCAGGCCCGTGGACGGGCCGTCATAGACCACCTTGCCCGCTTTCAGCGCGACCACGCGGTCGCAGTAGCGCAGCGCATAGTCGACCTGGTGCAGGGTCACGACGACGGTGAGGCCGTCTTCCCTGTTCAGGGTCCGCAACGCGTCCATCACCCGGCGCGCGGAGACCGGATCAAGCGAGGCCACCGGCTCGTCGGCGAGGATGATCTTGGCCTTCTGGACCAGCGCCCGGGCGATGGCGCCGCGCTGCTGCTGGCCGCCGGACAGGGTGTTGGCCCGCTGGGCGGCGTAGTCGGCCACGCCCATGCGGGCGAGCGCGGCCATCGCCGCCTGCTTGGTCTCGGCGGGCCAGAGGCCGAACAGACCCCGCAGCGGGTCGATCCGGCCGAGCGAGCCCAGCGCCACGTTGGAGAACAGCGACAGGCGGCCCACCAGGTTGAACTGCTGGAAGATCATGCCGATCCGGGTGCGCGTCTTGCGCACATTGGCGGCGATCCGGCCGTTCTCCTGCACGGGTCCGCCGAACGCCTCGATCCGGCCGGCGCCGGAATCGATGGTCTGCAGGGCGCTGATGGAGCGCAGGAGCGTGGACTTGCCCGAACCCGAGGGCCCGATCAGGGCGATCATCTCGCCCTTCGAGACGTCGAGGGAGACCCCTTCGAGGGCGCGTCGCGCGCCAAAGGTCTTGGACACGTTCCGTATCGACAGAACGGCGGCGTCAGGCATGGACGGCGAAATTTCCTCAAGTTGCGCGCGCAAGCGGACGAAACTCGCCGGCCGTTGCGACGGCTTCATGACACGCCTTCCCGCGGTCGGTCCAGCCGGCAGGCGCGGTGCGGAACCGCCGGGCGGCGAACGCCGTTACCGCGCCACAAGCGCCACAGCTCGAAGAATAATCACGGGCTCTGGCGAGTAGAGACGTGTCGTCGCACGTCCAACGCCCTTTACATCCCGGGCGTATGCCCCTATTTGCGCGGCTTCCGGCGGACCCGATGTCCTCAAAAGCGCTGCTAACGCCGGTCTGGGTTCAACAATCCGTTGGGGGTTGCGTGAGGTGCATACGTACCATACGCCCCTGGACCTGGTCCGCGAGCGGTCCCCGGAGCGTCCTGTCGCCTTTGCGCGGCCGGGCGTGGTGGCCGTAGCGGCGCGCTGGTTCCAGGATAGTTTTCAAGGCGACGTCTTCTACGCTGTCAAAGCGAACCCTTCGCCGTGGGTGATCGAAACCCTCGCGGCGAACGGTGTGGCGTCCTTCGATGTGGCCTCGATCCCCGAGATCGAGCTGGTCGCGCAGCACGCGCCGGGCTCCCGCATGGCCTTCATGCACCCGGTGAAGAGCCGCCGCGCGATCGCGCAGGCCTACTTCGATCACGGCGTGAAGACCTTCTCCTTCGACACGCACGAGGAGCTGCAGAAGATCCTCGACGCCACGGGCGGCGCTGACGACCTGTCGCTGATCGTCCGCCTGGGCGTTTCGGCGGAAGGCGCGGCCTACTCGCTGTCGGGCAAGTTCGGGGTGGAGAGCCACCAGGCGCCGGCGCTGATGCTGGCCGCCCGGCGCGCCACCCAGGACCGGATGGGCGTCTCCTTCCACGTGGGCAGCCAGTGCATGCGGCCGACCGCCTTCCAGGCGGCCATGGCCCAGGCCAACCGCGCCATCCTGCGCGCCGGCGTCATGGTCGACGTCGTGGACGTGGGCGGCGGCTTCCCCTCGGTCTATCCGGGCATGGTGCCGCCGGACCTCGCCGACTACGTGGACTCCATCCACCGCGGCTTCGCGGAGATGAGCGTCCACAAGGACACCGAGCTGTGGGCCGAGCCCGGCCGGGCGCTGGTGGCCGAAGCCTCCTCGGTGCTCACCAAGGTGGAGCTGAAGAAGGGCGACGCGCTGTACCTCAACGACGGCAGCTACGGCAGCCTGTTCGATGCGGCCCACGCCAAGTGGCCCTTCCCGGTGAAGCTGTACCGCGGCCAGGAGAACGGCGAGCCCCGCGAGCTGGAAGGACCCCTGCGGCCCTTTCGTTTCTACGGACCGACCTGCGACTCCATCGATCAGATGCCGGGGCCGTTCTGGCTGCCGGAGGACGTCCGCGAGGGCGACTACATCGAGATCGGCATGCTGGGCGCCTACGGGATCGCCATGAACACGCGCTTCAACGGCTTCGGCGACGCCGAGACTGTCGCAGTTGAAGATGCGCCCATGGCCTCCATGTATGGCCTCGCCGGACGGCACATCCGTCTGCCGCGCGAGCAGCAGTCGGAGGATCGCAAGGTGGTCCGCCTGTCGCGTCCCAAGGGCGCGGCGGGCAAGAAGGGCCGCCGGCGGTAACCACCGCACCCGGTGAAATGTTATAGGCGCGGCCGGTCGCTCCGTCCCGGTCGCGCCTTTCCTATGGACGGGCGATCACCCTCAGAAGGGAACTTCCGACGATGAACGCTCCCGTTCAGAACACCAACCGCAAGGCCGAGCTGCTCGCCAACACCGTCGAGCACGTGGCGATCGACCAGTACGACGCCCGCCCGATCATCGATTCCATGCGCAAGATGAGCTTCACGAGCCGCGACACGGCCCGTGCCGCCGACATCTGGAAGATGAGCCTGGAGGACGCCGACTGCTCCACCTGGCTGACGCTCGCGGGCTCCACCTCCGCGGCCGGCTGCATGCACATCTACCGCGACATGGTCCAGCACGGGATGATCGACGCGATCGTCGCCACCGGCGCCTCGATCGTCGACATGGATTTCTTCGAGGCCCTGGGCTTCAAGCACTACCAGGCCGATTCCAGCGTCGACGATCGCGAGCTGCGGGAGATGTACATCGACCGCATCTACGACACCTACATCGACGAGGAAGAGCTGCAGGCCTGCGACGCCACGATCTACGACCTCTGCGAGATCCTGGAGCCGCGTCCGTACTCCAGCCGCGAGTTCATCTGGGAAATGGGCAAGTGGCTGGCGGCGGGTAACGCCAAGAAGCCGAACAGCCTGGTCGAGGTGGCCTACCGCGAGGGCGTGCCGATCTTCTGCCCGGCCTTCGTGGATAGTTCGGCCGGCTTCGGCCTCGTGAAGCACCAGGTGGAGCGGATGAAGGCGGGCAAGCCCTACCTCACCATCGACGCCGTGGCCGACTTCCGCGAGCTCACCGAGATCAAGCTGAAGGCGGGCGCCACCGGCCTCTTCATGGTCGGCGGCGGGGTGCCGAAGAACTTCGCCCAGGACACCGTCGTCTGCGCCGAGATCCTCGGCCACGAGGTGGACATGCACAAGTACGCCATCCAGATCACGGTGGCCGACGTGCGCGACGGCGCCTGCTCGTCCTCGACCCTCAAGGAGGCCTGCTCCTGGGGCAAGGTGGACGTGACCTGGGAGCAGATGGTGTTCGCGGAAGCCACCACCGTGGTGCCGCTGATCGCCTCCAACGCCTTCCACCACGGCGCCCACAAGGCCCGCCGCAAGCGCAACTGGAACAGCCTCTTCGCCAAGAGCGCCGCCTAGCGCCCGCGCCCGCGCGGGGACCGACACGGAACGGCCGGGGAGCGATCCCCGGCCGTTTTCGTATGCGCGGCCGCCCGCCGAAAAAATCCAGCAGTATCAGCGTTCTATTAACTGCGCCGGGTGCAGGGTTCCCTGGGGGGAGCCGTGTGCCCAGGAACCTGAACTATCACGAGGTGGCGGCCGCGCGGGCGCGGCAGTTCGTGAGCCGGCTGAGCTTCTCCGCGCTCATCGCCGTGGCCGCCGCCTATGTGGTCGGGCCGCTGTGGCCGGCCGCCTGGATGGCGGCCGTGGTCGCCACCCAGGCCCTCAACCACTGGGCCGGGGGGCCGCTGCGCCGCAGCCCGGACCTGGAGCTGACCGCCGGCCGAGAGGCCTTCTACCTCGCCACGGTGGTGCTGAACGCCGCCGCCTTCGGCGCGATCGCCCCGCTCTGCTGGTTCGACGGCGGGATGGAGGGGCGGCTGTTCGCCCTGGTGATCCTGATGGGCGGGATGCTCAACGTGACCATCCAGGGCCAGGTGGCGCCGCGCCTGCTGGTGGCCGGATGCGGGCCCTTCGCCCTGCTGCTCGCCGGCCTGCCGCTGGTCAGCGCGCTCACCGAGCCGAACGTGCGGTTGGGGGCGATGGGCTTCCTGGTGGTCGGGGCGCTCACCTATGTGGGCCACCTGATCATGATGGTGCGCCGCACCCAGCAGACCTCGCAGGCGCTGCGCAAGGCGCTGCGCGGCGCCAAGACCGAGCGCCTGCGCGCCGAGAGCGCCAACGCCGCCAAGAGCGAATTCCTCACCGTGATGAGCCATGAGATCCGCACGCCGCTGAACGGCGTGCTGGGCATGGCCCAGGCCATGGCGGCCGACGAGCTGCCCGAGCGCCAGCGCCAGCGGCTGGAGGTCGTCCGCCAGTCGGGCGAGGTGCTGCTCACCCTGCTGAACGACCTGCTCGACCTGTCGAAGATCGAGGCCGCCAAGCTGGAGCTGGAGGACGGCCGGGTCGACCTGACCGAACTGGGCGCCCAGGCCGATGCGGCCTTCCAGGGCCTGGCCGGCGGCAAGGGCGTGACCCTCAAGGTCTGGGTGTCCGAGGGGGCGGTCGGCCTGCGCCGGGGCGATCCCATGCGGGTGCGCCAGGTGCTCTACAACCTCATCGGCAATGCGGTGAAGTTCACCGACCAGGGCCGCGTGGCGGCGCGCATCACCGCCAGCGGCGAGGAGGTGGTGATCGAGGTGGCCGACACCGGGCCGGGCATCTCCCCCGACCGGCTGGCCACGCTGTTCGAGCGGTTCAACCAGGGCGACGCCTCCAACGCCCGGCGCTACGGCGGCTCGGGACTCGGGCTTTCCATCTCCCGGGGGCTGACCCGGCTGATGGGCGGCGACATCGCCGTCCACTCGGTGGTGGGGCACGGCTCCACGTTCACGGCCCGCCTGCGGCTCCCGGAGACCGGCGAAGGCGCCGCCGCCTCGCCCGCCACGGGGGTGAGCTGCGAGGCCCCCGTCGCCGAGCCCGGCGTGCTGCGGATCCTGGCGGCCGAGGACAACGCCACGAACCGGCTGGTGCTGAAGACCCTGCTGGAGCAGGTCGGCCTGGCCGCCGATTTCGTCGAGGACGGCGAGCAGGCCCTGGAGGCCTGGCGCACGGCGCGTTGGGACGTGATCCTGATGGACATCCAGATGCCGCAGATGGACGGCGTCGCCGCCACGCGCGAGATCCGCCGCCTCGAGGCGGACCTGGGCCTGGCCCGCACGCCGATCGTCGCCCTGACCGCCAACGCCATGGCCCACCAGCTCGCCGAATACACCGCCGCCGGCATGGACGCGCTGTCGCCCAAGCCCATCCAGCTGCCGCAGCTGATCGCCACCCTGGAACAGGTGCTGGCGCAGGCCCAGGCCGGCGCGGCGGACGAGGCCGCCTGAGGCCCGCCATGGTCAAGAACACCTACCATGCGCTGGCCGTCTCCCGGGCCCGCGAGTTCCCCAGCCGGGTGGCCTTCGCCGTGGTGATCGCCTTAGGCGCGGCCTATGTCAGCCACACCCTGTGGCCGGCGCTGTGGTTCGTGCTGCAGGTCGGCAGCCAATACCTGCACCACGTCGTGGCCGCCCCGCTGCGCCGCGATCCCGACCGGCCGGTCACCCGGGCGCTGGAGCTCGGCTACCTCGGCACCCAGGTGCTGAACGGTATGGTGTTCGCCAGCATCGCGCCGTTCTGCTGGTTCGCAGGTGGCGAGGCCGGGCGGCTCGCGGCCCTGGTCATCCTGCTGGGCGGGGTGCTGAACCTCGCCGTGCTTGGCAACGCCTCCCTGAAGTTCGTGATCACGGGCCTCGCGCCGGTGATCCTGGCGATCTTCGCCCTGCCCGCGCTGACCTTCTTGGTGGAGCCCGGGACCTCCATCGGCGGCATGGCCTTCCTGACGCTCGGCATCGGCCTGTTCGTCGCCCACCTGGCGATCGCCGTGCGCAAGTGGGAGACCAACGAGCACGGCCTGAAACGGGCGCTCAGGGCCTCCAAGGTCGAGCGCCTGAGGGCCGAACGGGCGAACCGCGCGAAGAGCGAATTCCTGACCGTCATGAGCCACGAGATCCGCACGCCGCTCAACGGGGTGCTGGGGATGGCCCAGGCCATGGCCGCCGGGCGGCTGGAGGACGAGCAGCGCGAGCGCCTGGAGGTCATCCGGCAGTCCGGCGAGGTGCTGCTGACCCTTCTGAACGACCTCCTTGACCTCTCCAAGATCGAGGCCGCCCGCCTGCAGCTCGAGGACGGGCTCGTGGACGTGGCCGAGCTCGCCGCCCAGGCCCAGGCGGCCTTCGCGCCGCTGGCCGAGGCCAAGGGCGTCGGCGTCAAGGTCTGGGTCGCCGACAGCGCCCGCGGCGTGCGGCGCGGCGATCCCATGCGCGTGCGCCAGGTGATCTACAACCTGATGAGCAATGCGGTGAAGTTCACCGAGCAGGGCCGCGTCACCGCCCGGATCACCGCCACCGGCCCCGAGCTCGTCGTGGAGGTGGCCGACACCGGGCCGGGCATCGCCCCCGACGTGCTCTCCACCCTGTTCGAGCGCTTCACCCAGGCCGACGCCTCTGACGCCAGACGCTACGGCGGCTCGGGGCTGGGCCTCTCCATCGCCCGCGGTCTGACCCGGATCATGGGCGGCGACATCACCGTGCATTCGGCGGTGGGCCACGGCTCCACCTTCACGGCCCGCATGGTGCTGCCGCAGACCGACGAAGTCGCCGCGCCGGTCATCCCGCCGCCGCCGGTCCCGTCCGCGCCGCCCTTGCGGGCCCAGGCCCCGGCGGAGGAGCCGGCCGAGGGCCAGGTCCGCATCCTGGCCGCCGAGGACAACGCCACCAACCGCCTGGTGCTGAAGACCCTGCTGGAGCAGGTCGGCCTCTCCGCCAGCTTCGTGGAGAACGGCCGCGAGGCGGTGGAGGCCTGGAGCACCGGCCGCTGGGACCTGGTGCTGATGGACATCCAGATGCCGGAGATGGACGGCGTCGAGGCGACCCGCCAGATCCGCCGGCTAGAGGGGGAGCAGGGCCGGCCCCGCACGCCGATCGTGGCGCTCACCGCCAACGCCATGGCCCACCAGGTGGCCGAGTACACCGCCGCCGGCATGGACGCCCTGTCGCCCAAGCCGATCCAGCTCCCCCAGCTCCTCGCCACCATCCAGCAGGTGCTGGCCGCAGCCGACGACAGCGACGCGGCGGCCGTCGCCTGACGGTCAGTCCATCAGCTTCTGGGCCAGGTAGACGTAGTGCCGCGCCCAGCGGCGGGCGTTGAGTTCGGGGTCGGCGTCGTTGGCGTGACCGCCGAAGGTCTGCTCGTAATAGAGGTAGGGGACGCCCATCTCCTCCAGCCGCGCGGCGAACTTCCGCGCATGGCCCGGATGCACCCGGTCGTCGCGGGTGTTGGTGGTGATGTAGGCCTCGGGGTAGCGCACGCCCGGCTTCAGGTTCTGGTAGCCGGAGTATCTGGCGATGAAGGCGCGGTCCTCGGCCACGTCGGGGTTGCCGTACTCGCCCACCCAGGACGCCCCGGCCGAGAGCTTGTGGTAGCGCAGCATGTCGATCAGCGGGCTTTCCACCACCACCGCGTTCCACAGCTCCGGATGCTGGGTCATGGAGACGGTGGTCAGCACCCCCCCGTTCGAGCGGCCGTAGATGCCCAGGCGGCGCGCCGAGGTGATCTTGCGGGCGAAGAGGTCGCGGGCCACGGCGGCGAAGTCGTCGAAGGCGAGCTGGCGTTTCTCGCGCAGCACGGACTGGTGCCAGGCCGGGCCGAACTCGCCGCCGCCGCGGATGTTGGCGATGACGTAGGCGCCGCCGCGCTCCATCCAGAGCTTGCCGGCCTCGGGCATGTAGATCGGCGGCTTGGCGACCTCGAAGCCGCCGTAGCCGTACATCAGGGTGGGGATGGAGCCGTCGAGCTTCGCCGCCTTCGGCCGAACCACGAAGTAGGGGATCTTCGTCCCGTCCGAGGAGGTCGCCCAGAACTGCTCCACCAGGTGGGTCTTCGCGGCGAAGCGGGCGGGCAGGGCCTTCACCTGGGCCGCCGTCCCGGCCGCGCCGTCGGCGAGCCACAGGCTGTTGGGCTCGAGGAAGCTCTCCACGTTGACGAACAGCCGGTCGTCCTTGGGCGAGGTGTCGACGAGGGTGACGTTGGCGTCCTTCGGCAGCGGCAGGCGCTTCGACGTCCAGCGGCCGCCAGCGTAGTCCCACACGTCCACGGCGCCCTTTACGTCCTCCAGCAGGGCCACGACCAGCTGGCCGTCGGTGGCGGCCACCTGCTGGATCGCCTGGCGCGGGCCCGGCGCGAAGATCAGCTGCGGCTTCGCGGTCCCGGCCTTCAGCGCGGCGAGCTCGTAGGCGATCAGGGCCCCCGGCTGGAAGCCGCCCCAGGCCTCCTGCAGGGTGAAGATCACCTGGCCGTCGACGTAGTCCTGCTGCTGGGCCTTCGCGGGCAGCGGGATGCGGACGAGCCCGCGGTCGGTGAGCAGGCTGTATTCGCTCTCGTAGAAGGTCAGGCCGCGCTGGACGATGACGCCGTCGGTGCGGCCGCCCTCGCCGCGCAGGACCACCGGCTGCGCCCACACGTCGCTCTTCTGGCTGCGGAACACCTCCTTCGTCTCGCCAGTGCGCGAGACGGTCTTCAGCACCATCGGATAGCCCGACTCCGTGAGCTCCCCCGGCGCCCACTCGCGGCCGACGATCAGCGTCTGGGGATCGAGCCACTCGACGTACTGCTTGCCCTCGGCGAAGCGGAAGCCACCGGCCGTGAAGGCCCTGGAGCGCGTGTCGAACTCGCGGAGCTCGACCGCATCGCCGCCGCCGTTGGAGAGCCGCACCAGGCAGGTGGTCTCGGCCGGCTTCAGGCAGACCGCGCCCTTGTAGAACCAGCGCTTGCCTTCGGCCTTGGCCAGGGCGTCCACGTCGAGGATCGTCGTCCAGGCGGGGCTCGCCGTGCGGTAGCTCTCGACGCTGGTGTGCCGCCACAGGCCGTGCGGATGGGCGTCGTCCTGCCAGAGGTTGTCGATCCCGCCGGCCCGGAAGCGCGGCGTCGGGATCCGGTCCTTAGCGGTGAAGATGCCGCGGGCCTCCGCCAGGAAGGTCTCGAACCTCGGGTCCTTCTCCAGCCGGGCGGCCGACTTGGCGTTCTGGCCCTCCACCCACTGCATGGCCCGGGCGCCGTCGACGTCCTCCAGCCAGATGTAGGGATCGTTGTCGGGGGTCGCGCCCGGCGGGGTCTGGGACGCGGCGGGCAGGGCGACGGCGAGCGCGAGGAGCGCGGCGGCGAGGGATTTCATGCCGCTTTTCTAGCGAGCCCGGAACGGCCCTGTCTCGCCCGACGTGCGCGCAAGGCCGTTCTCGCCTATATGTCCGCCCCCATGAGCCGTCCGTTCCTCAAGATGAACGGGCTCGGCAACGACTTCGTCGTGGTCGAGGCCCGCTCCGCCCCCTTCGCGCCCACGGCCGCGGAGGTGCGCGCGATCGCCGATCGCGAAGGCGGCGTCGGCTGCGACCAGCTGATCCTCATCGAGCCGCCGGCCGCCGACCAGCCGGGCGTGGACGCGCGCGTCCGCTTCTGGAACGCCGATGGCGAGGAGGTCTCGGCCTGCGGGAACGGCACCCGCTGCGTGGGCTGGCTGCTGATGCAGTCGAGCGGCAAGGACGAGGCCGTCATCGAGACCAAGGCCGGCCGGCTGGTCGCCACCCGCGCCGGCGAGCGGCTGGTCAGCGTGGACATGGGCGAGCCTGGCCTGGCGTGGAACGAGATCCCGCTGGCGTCGGAGCAGGACACCCGCGAGCTCGGCGTCGTGCTCTGTGACGACGCCTCCCTGATGGCCCCGCCGGGCTGCGTGTCCATGGGCAATCCGCACGTGGTGTTCTTCGTGCCGGAGGTGGACGCCGCGCCGATCCGCAAGGCCGGACCAGTGATCGAGCGCCACCCGCTGTTCCCGGAGCACGTCAACGTGGGCTTCGCCGAGATCCGGGGCCGCGACCGCATCCGGCTGCGCGTCTGGGAGCGCGGCGCGGGCCTGACCAAGGCGTGCGGCACCGGCGCCTGCGCCGCCCTGGTGGCGGCGGCCCGCCGCGACCTCACCGATCGCGCCGCCACCCTCGAGCTGGATGGCGGCGAGCTGTTCATCGAGTGGCGCGACGACGGCCACGTGATCATGACCGGCCCCGCCGCCGTGGACTTCGTGGGGGAGCTGCCGTGAGCGGCAAGGCGCTCGACTTCCCCTCGACCCCGCCGCCGGAAGGACCGGGCGGCGGTGACGTCGACATCGTCACCTTCGGCTGCCGGCTGAACGCCTACGAGAGCGAGGTCATCCGCAAACGGGCGGCGGAGGACGGGCTGACGGATGCGGTGGTGTTCAACACTTGCGCGGTGACGGGCGAGGCGGTGCGCCAGGCGCGGCAGGCGATCCGCAAGGCGCGTCGCGAGCGGCCGGGCGCCAAGCTGATCGTCACCGGCTGCGCGGCCCAGATCGACCCCGCCGCCTTCGCCGGCATGGCCGAGGTCGACCTCGTGCTCGGCAATGCCGAGAAGGCGCAGGCCGGCGCCTATGCTCCGACCGCCGAGCCCCTGCGGGTGCGGGTCAACGACATCATGAGCGTGCGGGAGACCGCCGGTCACCTGATCGATGGGCTGAAGGACCGCGCGCGGGCCTATGTGGAGGTGCAGAACGGCTGCGACCACCGCTGCACCTTCTGCGTCATCCCCCACGGCCGCGGGAACTCCCGCTCGGCCGCGGCGGGCGAGGTGGTGGAGCAGGTGCGCCGGCTCACCGCCCAGGGCTACCGCGAGGTGGTGCTCACCGGGGTGGACATCACCAGCTGGGGCGCCGACCTGCCCGGCCAGCCGACCCTCGGTCAGCTGGTGGCCCGGATCCTCAGGCTGGTCCCCGAGCTCCCCAGGCTGCGGCTCTCCTCCATCGACGCCGCCGAGATCGACCCGGACCTGTTGCGCTGCCTGGCCGAGGAGCCGCGGCTGATGCCGTACCTGCACCTGTCCCTGCAGGCCGGCGACGACATGATCCTGAAGCGCATGAAGCGCCGGCACAGCCGGGCGGACGCGCTGAAGCTGGTGGCCGAGGTGCGCGCGGTGCGGCCGGACACGGCTTTCGGGGCCGACCTGATCGCCGGCTTCCCGACCGAGACCGACGAGATGTTCGAGAACACGCTGCGGCTCGTGGAGCAGGCGGAGCTCGCCTTCCTGCATGTCTTCCCGTTCAGCCCCAGGCCCGGCACGCCGGCGGCGCGGATGCCGCAGCTTCCCCGCCCGGTCGTGAAGGACCGCGCCGCCCGCCTGCGCGCCGCCGGCGAGGCCGCGCTGGTCCGCCACCTGGAGCGCCAGGCGGGTCGCACCCTCTCGGCGCTCGTGGAGCGGCCGGGCGTCGCCCGCGCGGAGGACTTCACCGAGATCGCCTTCGCAGGCGAGGCGGCCGTGGGCGGCGTGGTCGCCCTGGAGGTCACAGGCCATGACGGCAAGCGGGTCCTGGCCTGCCTGCCCATGCTGGAGGCCGCGGAATGAGCTGGTCGGGTGGGTGCCAGTGCGGGGCCGTGCGCTACCGCATCGAGGGCGAGCTCGGCCGGGCCAGCCTCTGCCACTGCCGGATGTGCCAGAAGGCTATGGGCGGCCCGTTCGGTCCCTTCGTCTCGGCGAAGGTGGACCAGATCACCTGGACGCGTGGGGAGCGGAAGCGGTTCGCCAGCTCCAACAAGGTCCACCGCGGCTTCTGTGGCGACTGCGGCACGCCGCTCACGTTCGAGTGGAGCGAGGACGTCATCGACTTCGCCTTCTACACCTTCGACCGGGCGGGCGAGATCGTTCCCACGGTGCAGCTCGAGGCCCACAACGCCGCCGACTGGGTGCGCCACATTGGCGACCTGCCGGTTCGCGAGGCGGCGAGCGAGCCGCACCTGGCGGCCTACTATTCCAGCGTCGTCTCCCGGCAGCACCCGGATCACGACACCTAGGCGCGCTCGTCCTCGGGCGGGCCGCGGCCGGGGAAGCCCGGCAGGCTCCAGTTGAACAGGATCGCGGCGGCGCGCAGCGCGAAGGCGGCGGCGAAGCCCGCCAGCCCCGCCACCATCACGGGAACCTCGATCCAGCGCAGGAAGACGAACCCCGCGGCCCCGACCAGGGCCGGCGTCACATAGAGTTCGCGCCTGAGCAGGACCGAGGGCTCGTCGGCGAGCACGTCGCGCAGCACGCCGCCGAAGGTGGCGGTCAGCACCCCCATCACCACGGACGAGAAGGGCGGCACGCCGAGCGACAGCGCCTTCAGGGCCCCGACCACGGCGTAGGCGGCCATCCCCACCGCATCGAGCCAGAGCAGCGAGACCTCGCGCCGCCGGCCCCAGCCGAACGACCAGACCGCCGCAGCCGCGGCCAGGCAGACGAGGATGTAGCCCGGTCGCCCCACCCAGAAGACCGGCGCCCCGATCAGCAGGTCGCGCAGGGTGCCGCCGCCGACGCCGGTGATGGCGGCGAAGAAGCCGAAGGTGACGATGTCGTGCTTGCGCCGCGCGGCGGCCAGCGCGCCGGACGCGCCGAACACCGCCACGGCGGCGTAGTCGAGGATGACCAGGGTCGCGGGGAGCCCGTCCATGCCTCCTTCTGCGGTCGCAGGTGACGGGGCGCAAGCCTGCCGCTAGAACCCCGCCCCATGGCAGAACCCAAACGCGGCTGGTTCCAGCGGCTCACCGAAGGCCTCTCGCGCTCGTCCAAGCAGATGGGCGACCAGATCACCCAGGCCTTCGTCCAGCGAGCCCCGCTCGACCAGGCCAAGCTCGACGAGCTTGAGGAGATGCTGATCGAGGCGGACCTCGGTCCGCACTCGGCCGCCCGGATCACCCAGCGCTTCTCCGACGAGAAGTTCGGCAAGACGGTCTCCGAGGAGGAGATCAAGGAGGCGCTGGCCCAGGCGATAGGCGACGAACTGGCCACGCGGCAGGGCGACTTCGACCCGCTGTCGGGCCCCCGGCCCTACATCGTGCTGTTCATCGGCGTGAACGGCTCGGGCAAGACGACCACGCTGGGCAAGATCGCCGCCGACCTCACCGCGCGCGGGGCCAAGGTGCTGATCGTCGCCGGCGACACCTTCCGCGCCGCCGCCGTCGAGCAGCTGCACGTCTGGGCCGACCGGGCCAAGGCCGACTTCATGTCACGCCCGACCGGCTCCGACGCGGCGGGCCTCGCCTTCGACGCCGTAGAGAAGGCCCGCGCCGAGGGCTACGACGTCGTGCTGATCGACACCGCGGGCCGGCTGCAGAACAAGCAGGGCCTGATGGACGAGCTCCTGAAGATCATCCGGGTCGTCAAGAAGGTCGATCCCGACGCGCCGCACGAGACCCTGCTGGTGCTCGACGCCACCGTGGGCCGCAACGCGCTCGCCCAGGAGAACATCTTCGGCAACCAGATCGGCGTCTCCGGCATCGTGATGACCAAGCTGGACGGCACCGCCCGCGGCGGGGTGCTGGTGCCGGTGGCCCAGGCGTCGGACAGCCCGATCAAGCTGGTCGGCGTCGGCGAAGGGATCGACGACCTGCAGCCGTTCGACGCCCGGGCCTTCGCCCGCTCGCTGGTCGGTCTCGCGGAGCCGGTCCGATGAGCGCCGAATCCCGCCGCCACTGGGTCCGCTGGTTTGTCGACTATTCGGCCCTGGCGATCTTCCTCGTGGCGTTTTTCGTCACCGGCCGGGACCTGACCAAGGCGACCTGGGCGCTGGTGGCCGGCTCGGCGCTGGCGCTGGTCGTGGGGATCGCCGTGGAGCGCCGGGTGGCGCCCTTCCCGGCCATCGCCGGCGGCGCGGCCCTGGTGTTCGGCGGCCTGACGCTGGTCTTCGACGACCCGCGCTTCCTGAAGATCAAGCCCACGGTGATGAACGGGATCTTCGGCCTGGCGCTGCTGGTCGGCCTGGCGATGCGCAAGAACCCGCTGAAGCTGATCCTCGGCGACAGCCTGCGGATGCCCGACGAGATCTGGCGGCGGCTGACGGTCCGCTACGCCCTCATGTTCCTGGCGCTGGCGGCGCTCAACGAGGCGGTCTGGCGCACCCAGTCCGATTCGGTGTGGGTGCTGTTCCGCTTCCCGGGCCTGTCGATCCTGATGGTGCTGTTCACCTTCAGCCAGCTGCCGCTGCTGATGCGGTACATGAAGGCCGAAGACCTGCCGCCGCCGCCCACCGAGTGAGCGAATACCCAAGTCCCGTGTAATTTATATCGTAAAGCCGACATAGTTTCTCGTATAACGCCGTTACTCTGTATGTGTGGGGCGTCTACGGAAAATCATGGCCAGGACAAAGTCAGTGACGAAGGGTGTCGCGGCGCTCGACCGCTCGCCCAGCCACCTCCTCCACCGCGCACAGCAGGTCGCGCTCGACATCTATGCCGAGGAGCTCGGACCGGCCGGAGTGACCCAGCGCCAGTACGCCGTGCTGGAGGCCGCCGCGACCCACGCCGGCGCGACCCAGACCGACCTGGTGCGGATCACCGGCATCGACCGCTCCACCCTGGCCGACATGGCCGCGCGGATGATCCGCAAGGGCCTGCTGGAGCGTGAGCGCTCGGCGGCGGACGCGCGGGCCAACGCCGTGCGCCTGACCGATCTCGGCCGCGAGACGCTGGAGGCCGTGCGGCCGAAGATGGCCGAGGCCGACTCCCGTCTCCTGAAGCTCCTGTCGGGTGGCGGCCGCCGCAGCGCGTTCGTGGGCCTGCTCCGCGATCTCCTGAAGGCGCAGGAGGCGGCGCTCGCGCCGCCGCCCGCGCCGCGCAAGGCCAAGGCCGCTAAGCCGGCGAAGACAGACACCGGAAAGAAGAAGAAGGTGCGGAAGGCCGACTAGGCCCGAGCCGAACCACCGTCGCCGCCCGGCCCCGCGATCAGCGAGGGCCGCAAGTAGGGCGAGGCCAGCCGGTCGTAGGACTTCTCCGGCAGGCTCTTCATGATGGCGTCCAGCATCATCGCCCCGTCCGCGCGGATCGGGGGCGGTTCGCCGAACAGCTCGCGCCAGAGCGCGGTGGCCTCGGCCTGGAGCCGTTCTTCCCTGTCCTGGGTAACATTTGCCATCACGGCGGGGCTAACTCGCGTGATGCGCGAGCCGTTCCGGATTCAAATAAGGCAATTTTTGGAATAGCTTAACGGCAGAACGCCGTTCGTCGATCAGACGCGGATGTCGAGCAGCGACCCGGGGCGCAGGATTTTCGCGGGCGGTTCGGCGCTCGCCTGCGGCGTTCGCTGCGGACGCGCGGCGACCTGGGCCGAATCTGCAGGAGCGGTCTGCGCGGCGGCGGGCGCCGAAGTGCGGCCGAACGCCAGTTCGAAGAAGGCCTTCTGGGCTTCCAGCCGGGCGGCGTCGGGACGCTGGACCTGGGAGGCCGTGGGTGCGGCCGGCACGCCGGAGGGACGGATCGGGTTCACAGCCGACAACCTCGCCGCGTCATGGTTAACGGCGCGCTAACCATACCCGCTCAGCGGGCGCGGGCGGCGAGCGCGCGGGCCGCCTCGAGGGTGAGCGGCCCGGTGTGCTTGGCGATGATCACGCCGTCGCGGCCGACCACATAGGTTTCCGGCACGCCCGTGACGCCGAACTCGATGCCGGCGCGGCCGTCGCGGTCGACCAGGATCTCCGAGAACGGATTGCCCAGGCGGGTCAGGAACGCCTCGGTGTTCTGCGGCGCGTCCTTGTAGGCGATGCCCACCAGCCGCACGCGCTCCGCCTTCATCTGCATGAGCACCGGGTGCTCGATCTCGCAGGGCGCGCACCAGGAGGCGAAGAAGTTGACCAGCATCGGCCCTTCCGCGGCCGCCTCCCGCAGCGGCACGGGCTGGCCCTCGGCGAGCGTCGGCAGCGTGAGGTTCGGCAAGGGCTTGCCGACCATGGCCTCGGGCTGGACCTGCGGGTTGCGGTTCAGCGCATAGAGGCCGAACAGCGCCCCCAGAGCCACCAGGACGATCAGCGGGGCGAGCGCCAGCCAGCGGCTCACTTGCGGTCCCCCTGCTGCGCGCGGCGCTTCCACCGGCGCGAGTGGGTGAGCGCGCCCGCCACCATCCAGGCGAACACCAGGGCGGTGATGGCGAAGGCGGGCCAGACGTAGGCGGCGTAGGGGCTGGCGTCGAGGTCGAGCATGGCGCGCCTCTAAGCCCGCGCCGCGCGCAGGGCGGCGGCCTCGGCGCGGCGGCGCCAGACCTCGCCGCGGATGCGCACGAGCCAGAGCGAGCCGAACGCCGACATGTAGGCCAGGCTCATCAGGTAGAAGGGGGGGCGGTAGACGGGCGCCAGGCCCTGCCCTTCGCCGGCGAAGGTGGAGGAGCCCTGGTGCAGGGTGTTCCACCATTCCACCGAGAAATAGACCACCGGCAGGTTGATCAGCCCCACCAGGGCGAGGATCGCCGCGGCCCGGGCGGCCTTGGTCTCGTCGTCCAGGGAGGCGCGGAGCGCCATGTAGGCGACATAGAAGAGGAACAGCACGAGCACCGAGGTCAGGCGCGCGTCCCACACCCACCAGGTCCCCCACATCGGCTGGCCCCACAGCGAACCGGTGATCAGCGCCAGCAGGGTGAAGGCCGCGCCCAGCGGCGCGGCGGCCTGGGCCGCGGCGTCGGCCAACACGTGGCGGAAGACCAGCGCCAGGAAGCTCGCCGCGCCGAGGCAGGCGTAGACGAACAGGCCGAGCTGGGCGGCCGGCGCGTGGATGAACATGATCCGTACCGTGTCGCCCTGCTGGTAGTCCTCCGGCACGGAGAAGGTCAGCCACAGGCCGGCGGCGGCCAGCGCCACGGCGAGCGCCCCGAACAGCGGGGCGGCCCACCGCGAGAAGGCCATGAACCGCTCAGGATTCGCCAGGAAGGCGGGCGCCGGGATCATGGTCCTCGCTTAGAGCCCGGCGGCCCGCCCTGCAAGCGGGCCTACACTCCGGCCGGCGGCGACGGCGGGGCCGGCGGCGCGGGAGGGGCCGGCGGAGCCGGGGGCGCGGGCGGCGGCGGCATGATCTCGGCCGGGAAGCGGAAAGGCTCCGGCATGGGCCCGCCGTCGTGAATGATCTTCATGGGCCGCATCGGGATCGGGCCGAAATGACCCGGCCCCATCATCAGCGGCAACTCGTCGAACGCCTTCTTCTGCTTGTCGTCGAGCTGGGCGTAGAAGCGGCGCGTCGCCTCGATCCGCGCGCGGCCGGCGGCCTCGCGCTCGGCGATCTGCTTCTCCATCTCGGCCAGCCGCTCCGGCGTCGACTTGCGGCCGCCGCCCTCCTCGAAGCTGACCAGATGATCGTGCTTCGGCTTCATCGCGTCGAGGTAGGCGGTAAGCGCCGCTTCCTGGTTCGGCCGCAGCTGCAGGAGGTTGCGCAGGTGCTCCGAATGATCGCCGTCATGGCCCAAGCGGTGGACGATCACCCGGTGCGCCTTCTGCCGCGCCTGATGCGCCTCCCGCTGGGCCCTGCGGGCCTCCATCTGGGCGTCGCGGGCGTTGCGCTCGGCCTTGCGCGCGTCCTGCCGGGCCTGCCGCACGGCCTCGTCCGCTCCAGGCTGCGCGTGGGCGGCCACGACGGCCGCGCCGCCGGCCAGGGAAACGGCCAGGGCGGCCGCCAGAGCTGTTCTCGAAACGCGTGACATCCCGTCCTCCGTGATCGTGGTGGGGCAGTCCCCACGCTCAAGCTCCTGAGCAAAGTGGGCGAAACGGCGCCGCTTCGCGTGAAGCTTTGTTCATGTTCGGCGAACGGGGCTTGCCGGCCGCGGCGGAGGCGACGATACGGCCCCGCTTCGAGATCAGGAGGTCCGATTGTTCAGCGCCCTCGCCGCCGCCGCGGCCCTCGCCGCGGCCCAGCCCGCCCCTGCCCCATCCGACGTCGGCGCCATCGAGGCGGTCGCCTACGACTATGTGGACGGCCAGCTGGAGGGCGACGCCGCCCGGGTCGCCCGCGCCCTGCACCCTGATCTCGCCAAGCGCGCGGTGGAGATGGGCGACCCCGACGAGCCGCTCGGCCTGCGCCGGATGACCAAGGAGGAGCTGGTCGACCTCACCCGCCAGGGCGTGCTGAAGACGCCGAAGGCCCAGTGGAGCCGCTCCGTGAAGGTCCTGGACGTCACCGGCAACGCGGCGGTGGCCCGGGTCGAGACGCCCTGGTTCGTGGACTATTTCCACCTCGGCCGGTTCGGGGAGCGGTGGGTGATCGTCAACGCGCTCTGGTACCCGAAGCCCCGGCCGGCGCCGGCTAGCTGAGGGCGTTGCGGCAGGCCGCGGCCATGGCCAGGGGGCCCAAGGCCAGCGCGGCGAGCGCATAGGCGCCCAACAGCGCGAAGCCCGCCTGCCAGGGCACGCCGGTGGCGAAGGCGTCCAGCGCCCCGCCGCCGAAGATCACCGGCGGCGTGAACAGCGGCAGGACGATGACGGCGGTGAGCAGTCCGCCCCGCCGGGCGCCTAGGCTGAGCGCCGCCCCGATGCCGCCTACGAAGGCGAAGGCGATCCCGCCCAGCAGGGCGCAGGCGAAGATCAGCGGCGCCATGGCCGGCGCGGCGCCGAGGGCGATGGCGGCCACCGGCGAGGCCAGGGCGAGCGGCGCGCCCGTCGCCAGCCACTGCCCCAGGCACTTGGCCGCGCAGGTCAGCTCCAGCGGGACCGGCGAGAGGACCAGCAGGTCCAGCGCCCCGTCCTCGTAGTCGCGCTCGAACAGCCGCTCGAGCGACAGCAGGGAGGCGAGCGCCAGGGCCACCCAGGCGAGCCCCGGAGCGACGGCGGCCAGCCGGTCGGGCTCCGGCCCGATGGCCAGCGGCAGGAGGGTGGCGACGCCTGCGTAGAAGCCCACGGCCACCAGCGGCCCGCCGCCGCGGCCCCAGGCCAGCGCGGTCTCCCGGGCGAGCAGGGTAAAGAGCCGGCTCACGCGGTGAGCTCAAGGCTGCGGGCCGGGATCGGCAGGGGATCGTGGACGGCCGCCAGGATCAGGCCGCCGCCGTCCAGGTGGCGCTGCATCAGGGCGCCGAAACGGGCGCGCCAGCCGGCGTCCAGCGGGCTCAGGGGCTCGTCCAGCAGCCACAGCGGCCTGGGCGCGGCCAGCGCCCGGGCGAGCGCGACGCGCCGCCGCTGGCCGGCGGACAGCCTGCGGATCTCGAGGTCGAGCAGGGGACCGAGCTCCAGGGCCTCGGCGGCGCCGGCCGCATCGCCGTCGGTCCCGCCGCACCAGCGGGTCCAGAAGTCCAGTTCCTCGCGCGCCGTGCGGGCCGGCTTCAGCCCGTCGTGATGGCCGACGAAGTGCAGGCCCGCGCCGCGCGCCTCGGAGGGGTCCGTCCCGCCGAAGGCCACCTCGCCGACCTCGATCCGGACGAGCCCGGCCACGGCCCTGAGGAGACTGGTCTTGCCCACTCCGTTGGCGCCCGTCAGCGCGCAGGCCTCGCCGGCGGCGAGCGCCAGCTCCACGCCCTCGAACAGCAGCCGGCCGCCGCGGCGCACCGACACCCCGCGCAGCTCCAAGGTGCGAATCACTCGCAACCCTCCGCTGCATGGACGCGCAAGACGGTTCGGCATATGAAGCGCCCGGCCGCCGTCGCCTCGGGGGACGTACGCCGCGCGGGGGCGGAACCTGTGTGTCCGCCTTCAAAGACGCGCGATCCCTGGGTCAGACGTGGGGCGGCCGGGAACAGAGAGAGGATCTCCCATATGGCGTCAGTAGACAGCCTGAAAACCCGCCGCGAGCTCGTGGTGGGCGACAAGACCTATGCTTACTACAGCCTCCGCGCGGCGGAGGAAGCGGGACTTTCGGGCGTCTCCCGCCTGCCCATCTCGATGAAGGTGCTGCTGGAGAACCTGCTGCGCAACGAGGACGGCCAGTCCGTCGGCGCGGACGACCTGAAGGCGGTGGCCGCCTGGCTCGAGAACAAGGGCGCGGTCGAGCACGAGATCAGCTTCCGCCCGGCCCGCGTGCTGATGCAGGACTTCACCGGCGTGCCGGCGGTCGTGGACCTGGCCGCCATGCGCGACGCCATGACCCACCTCGGCGCCAACCCCGAGAAGATCAACCCGCTGAACCCGGTCGACCTCGTCATCGACCACTCGGTGATGGTCGACTACTTCGGCGGCGCCAAGTCGTTCCAGCAGAACGTCGAGCGCGAGTACGAGCGCAACATGGAGCGCTACCGCTTCCTGCGCTGGGGCTCCTCGGCCTTCAACAACTTCCGCGTCGTGCCGCCCGGCACCGGCATCTGCCACCAGGTGAACCTCGAGTACCTGGCCCAGACCGTCTGGACCAATGACAACGAGGGCATGACCGTCGCCTATCCCGACACCGTGGTCGGCACCGACAGCCATACCACCATGGTCAACGGCCTGGCCGTGCTGGGCTGGGGCGTCGGCGGCATCGAGGCCGAGGCGGCCATGCTGGGCCAGCCGATCCCGATGCTGATCCCGGAAGTCATCGGCTTCCGTCTGGACGGTGCGCTGCCGGAAGGCGCCACCGCCACCGACCTCGTGCTCACCGTCACCCAGATGCTCCGCAAGAAGGGCGTGGTCGGCAAGTTCGTCGAGTTCTACGGCCCGGGCCTGGCGAGCCTGACCCTGGAAGACCAGGCGACGATCGCCAACATGGCCCCGGAATACGGCGCCACCTGCGGCTTCTTCCCGGTCACCCAGGCGACCATCGCCTACCTGACGGCCACCGGCCGCGATCCCGACCGCGTGGCCCTCGTCGAGGCCTACGCCAGGGAACAGGGCATCTGGCGCGACCCGACCGATCCCGATCCGGTGTTCACCGACACCCTGGAGCTCGACCTCGGCGCGGTGACCGCCTCGCTGGCCGGCCCGAAGCGTCCGCAGGACCGCGTGGTGCTGACCGACGCGGCCGCCGAGTTCAAGGCCGCCCTGGCCGGCGACTTCGGCAAGGCCGATGGCCTGGCCGAGCGCTATCGGGTGGAGGGCGAGAACTTCGACCTCGGCAACGGCGACGTGGTGATCGCCGCGATCACCTCCTGCACCAACACCTCCAACCCCTCGGTCCTGATCGCCGCCGGCCTGGTGGCAAAGAAGGCGGTGGAGAAGGGCCTGCAGGTGAAGCCCTGGGTGAAGACGTCCCTGGCGCCCGGCTCGCAGGTGGTCACCGACTACCTGAAGGCCGCGGGCCTGACCAAGCACCTCGACGCGCTCGGCTTCAACCTGGTCGGCTACGGCTGCACGACCTGCATCGGCAACTCCGGCCCACTGCCGGAGGCGATCTCCGAGACGATCGCCAAGAACGACCTGGTGGCCGTGAGCGTGCTGTCGGGCAACCGCAACTTCGAAGGCCGCGTGAACCCGGACGTCAGGGCCAACTACCTGGCCTCGCCGCCGCTGGTGGTGGCCTACGCCCTGGCCGGCTCCATGAAGCTCGACCTCGCGAACGAGCCGCTGGGCGAGGGCAAGGACGGCAAGCCGGTCTACCTGCGCGACATCTGGCCGACCTCGGCTGAGATCGCCGCCCTGCAGCGCAAGCACGTGACCAACAAGATGTTCGCCACGCGCTACGCCGACGTCTTCAAGGGCGACAAGAACTGGCAGGGCATCAAGGTCGCGGGCGGCCAGACCTACGCCTGGGACATGGGCTCCACCTATGTGCAGAACCCGCCCTACTTCCAGGACATGCAGATGGAGCCGTCGCCGGTGACGGACATCGTCGAGGCCCGCGTCCTGGGCGTCTTCGGCGACTCGATCACCACCGACCACATCTCGCCGGCCGGTTCGATCAAGGCCACCTCGCCGGCGGGCGTCTACCTGCGTGAGCGCCAGGTGCCGACCTCGGAGTTCAACTCCTACGGCGCGCGCCGCGGCAACCACGAAGTGATGATGCGCGGCACCTTCGCCAACATCCGCATCCGCAACAAGATCACGCCCGACATCGAGGGCGGGGTGACCAAGCACTTCCCCTCCGGCGACACCATGTCGATCTACGACGCGGCCATGCGCTACCAGGGCGAGGGCCGGCCGCTGGTGGTCTTCGCGGGCAAGGAATACGGCACCGGCTCGTCGCGCGACTGGGCGGCCAAGGGCACCAAGCTGCTCGGCGTCCGCGCCGTGGTCGCCGAGAGCTTCGAGCGCATCCATCGCTCGAACCTGGTCGGCATGGGCGTGCTGCCGCTGCAGTTCACCCAGGAAGGCTGGCACAAGCTCGGCCTCACGGGCGAGGAGATCGTCACCATCCGCGGCCTCACCGATCTCGCGCCGCGCAAGCAGCTGATCGTGGAGATGTACCGTCCGAGCGACGGCCGCATCGCCCGTTTCCCGGTCCGCTGCCGGATCGATACGCCCACCGAGCTCGAGTACTTCAAGCACGGCGGCGTCCTGAACTACGTCCTGCGCAGCCTGGCGCGGCCGCAGGCCTAAGGGGAATGGCGGGCGGTCAGCACATGCGCAGGCCGCCCGCCGCTCCTCACGCCTTGTTGAACCCAGGCCGCCGCTCAACTCCGGGTAAGTTCCCCCCGATGCGGATCGCCGCGCTCGTCGCCCTCTCGCTCCTCGCCGTACCCGTCGCCGCGTCCGCAAGGCCGCCGGTGGTCGTGGAGCTGTTCACGGCCCAGGGCTGCGCCTCCTGCGGGGAGGCCAACGAATATGTCGCCAAGCTCGCCGAGCGGCCGGGCGTGCTCGCGCTCACCTTCCCCGTGGACTACTGGGACTACCTCGGCTGGGAGGACACCTTCGCCGAGCCCGAGTTCGCCGAACGGCAGAAGGCCTATGTCGCCAAGCTGAAGCTTCGCGAGCCCTATACGCCGCAGGTAGTGGTCGACGGCCGCGCCCAGGCGGCCGGCCTGCGCACCGAGCGGGTCGAGCAGCTCCTGCGCGAGGCGGCCCGCGCGCCGCGCGATCCGCCGGACATCCAGTTCATGAGCCCGCGCCGGGTTGACGTCGGCTCCGGCCGCGTGCCGCGGGGCGGCGCCGAGGTCTGGCTGATCCGCTACGATCCGCGCGAGCAGGACGTCGCCGTCAAAAGCGGCGACAACCGCGGCCAGACGATCACCCACCGCAACGTGGTGCGGGAGATCCACAGGCTGGGCGCCTGGCGCGGCCGGCCCACCGCCTACCGGATCCCCGCCACCGAGGACGACGGCCTGGCCACCGCGCTCGTCGTCCAGGCGGCCAAGGGCGGCCGCGTCATCGCCGTGGGCCAGCCGAAGACCTGACCTGATACGCAAACGAAAACCCGCGCGGCTGGAGAGGCCCGCGCGGGTTCACGTTGGGATGGGATGTAGTGTGTCGGTTGGCCAGGTCCGCCGATCCAGGGGGGCTGGGGGGGCTGTTCAGGATCCGGGACCACCGGGCTCTGTCCAACCGACACCCCCAATAAACGGGGGGCATCAGGCTCTCGCGGGACCGAAATAAGGTCATTTCGGGGCGCGCCATCCGGGACCTGGGGCGTCGGGAACCCATCGGCCACGGCTTGCGCTCGCATTTCGTGGAAGATTCAGTCTAGGCTTCGACCCGATGGCTTTCGATCCGCCCTACGCGGCGCCCCGCCAGGGGCGGGTTTTCTTCGAACGACCGGAGCTGGAACGGCTGCTCCGCCTCTACGGGCGCATGGTGGCCGCGGGCGAGTGGCGCGACTACGCCATCGACGGCCTGTCCGACGCCGCCGTCTTCTCCGTCTTCCGCCGGGCCTCCGAACAGCCGCTCTACCGCGTGGAGAAGCGTCCGGCGCTCGCCCGGCGGCAGGGCGCCTGGGCGATCATCGGCGAGGGCGGCATGATCCTGCGCCGCGGACAGGACTTGGAGCAGGTGCTGCGCTTCTTCGACAAGGGCCGCTTCAAGGTGGTGGAATAGCCGCGGGCCGGTCCAGCGCCAGGTAGACGCTGTCGCACCACTCCTCGCCCACCAGCCAGGTCCGCGGCGCCCGGTGCGTCTCCACGAAGCCGAGCTTCTGCAGCAGCCGGATCGAGGCGGCGTTCCGCGGATCGACGTCCGCCGTCAGCCGGTCGACGGCGCGGGTGGCGAAGACGTGGGCGATCACCGCCGAGAGCGCCTCCGACGCGAGGCCGGACCCCCAGCTTTCCGGATGCAGGATGTAGCCGACGCTCGGCAGGCGGTAGGCCCCGGCCTTGCCGATGACCGAACCCCGATGCTCGACCACGAAGTCCTCGTCGGTGGCCTCGATCATGTCGGCCAGCCAGGCCTCGGTCTGCGCGAGCTCGGTGTGCGGCGGCGTGGACCAGTAGCGCATCGCGGCCGGATGGCTCAGCACCGCATGCAGGGCGTGCAGATCGTCGGGGCGCGCCCGGCGCAGCCTCAGCCTCTCGGTGACCAGCTCGACCATGGCCAAGCTCTAGGCCGCCGCAGCGCAAAGAAAAACCCCGGCGGTCTCCCGCCGGGGTCCGAGGATACTTGGATCCTGCTGGGGCTTAGCGGCGGTCGCCGAACAGCGCGAGCAGGAACTGGAACATGTTGATGAAGTCCAGGTAGAGGCTGAGCGCGCCGTAGCTGGTCGCCACGCCCATCGCCGCCTGGTCGCCGCCGAGTTCGTAGTACTGCATCTTCAGACGCTGGGTGTCGTAGGCCGTCAGGCCCGCGAAGATGCCCACGCCCAACAGGCTGATGATGAAGGCCATCATCGAGGACTGCAGGAAGATGTTCACGATGCTGGCCACGATCAGGCCGATCAGGCCCATGATCAGGAAGCTGCCGAAGCCGGTCAGGTTCTTCTTGGTCGTGTAGCCGAACAGGCTGAGCGCGCCGAAGGCGGTGGCCGTGATCAGGAAGGTCGAGGCGATCGAGGTGCCCGTGTAGCGCAGCGCCAGGACGCCCAGCGAGGCGCCGATCAGGCTGACCACCGACCAGTAGGTGATGCTGGCCGTGCGCGGGCTCTGGTTCTTGAGCGCAAAGCCCGAGAACAGCAGCACCGCCAGAGGCGCGAAGGCCACGACCATGCCCAGGATGCTGTAGCCGACCCGGCCATTGGCCACGGTGAACATGGCGTCCCGCACGGGCGGGAACGAGCTGGTGATCCACGCGAGGGCGGCGGAAAGCACCAGGCCCAGCGCCATCTTGTTGTAGACGCCGAGCATGAAGCTGCGAAGACCCGCGTCCACCGACATGTCGGCGCGATCCGCGGGGATCGTGCGCGCGTAGCCGCGGTTGAAGTCGCTCATGAGAGGCAAAGCCCTTGTCTAGTCCGTCCGGATTGGACGCAGTCCGGAATATCGGGGTCGCGGGAGGTCTAAGCAAGGCCTTGGAACGTAAAGCGTTCCGAAAAATCCAGCAGCAACTCTGCTCTTCGCGGGTGCAGCAAAACCCAATTGACGCAGGGGCTTGGCGTAATTCCGGGCGGACTTACATGCCCCTCATGGTTTCTTCTCTCCTGACCCGTCGCGGACTGCTGGCGGCCGGGGCCGTGCTCGCCATGACGCCCGCCCTCAACCCGCAGGCCCGGGCCGCGCCGGCGCGGCGCGTGGCCGTGCTGGGCGATTCCATAACCGCCGGCTACGGCCTGCCCGCCAGCCAGGCGCTGCCTGCGCGCCTGCAGGCCGAGTTGGCGCGCATGGGCCAGCCGGTGCGGGTCATCCCGGCGGGGGTCACCGGCGACACCACCGCCGGCGGCGCCGCGCGCGTCGATCGCGCCGTGCCGAGGGACGTGGACGTCTGCGTCGTGGCCCTCGGCGGCAACGACCTCCTGCTGGGGGCCGAGCCCAAGGCGGTGCGGGCCAACCTCGACCGTATCGTGCGCCGGCTGAAGGGGCGCGGCGTCACCGTCGTGCTGGCCGGCGTGCGCGTGCCGGCCCTGCTGGGCGGAACCTATGCGCGCGAGTTCAACGGCGCCTTCGCCAGCGTGGCCAAGACCCACGGCGTGCTCTTCCTGCCGGACCTCCTGGAAGGCGTGGCGCTCAATCCGAACCTCAATCAGCGCGACGGCATCCACCCCAACGCCGCCGGCGTCTCCCTGATCGCCCGGCGGCTGGCGCCCCTCGTGGCGCGGGGGCTGCGGGCGGGCTAAGGGAAGGGCATGGTCCGCCTGTTCGCCGCCATCGCCATCCCCGACGACATCGCCCAGGCGCTCGTCCGCCGCCAGCAGGGCATCGAGGCCGCCCGCTGGCGTCCGCTGGAGGCGCTGCATATCACCCTGCGCTTCTTCGGCGAGCTGCGCGAGGACGTCGCCCGCGACCTCGACACCGAGCTCTCCACCGTCGGCGGCCGCCCCTTCGAGATCGTGCTGGAGGGCGCCGGCTCTTTCGGCGACGGCCCCGACATTCACGCCGTCTGGGCAGGCGTCGGCGAGAGCGCCGAGCTCCGCCACCTGGCCCGGGCCTGCGAGACCGCGGCCCGGCGGGCCGGCCTGAAGGCCGAGAGCCGCCACTACCGGCCGCACGTGACGCTCGCCTACCTGCGCCGGCCCGATCCCGCCGAGGTCGCCGCCTGGATCCAGTCGAACAACCTGCTGAAGTCGCCCGGTCTCTGGGTCGACCGCTTCGGCCTCTATTCCAGCCACCAGACCAAGGACGGCTCCGCCTACCGCCTGGAGGCGGAATACCCGCTGGGCTGACCTAGGCCTCCACCGCGTGGTCCTTGAGGACGCCGAGCGGCACGATCGCCAGCGTCTCCTCGTGGGTGGCCTCCAGCACCACCTTCGGCGCGGCGCCGGCGTCCAGCGCCTCCTTCCAGCGGGGCGCGCAGAGGCACCAGCGGTCCCCCGGCTTGAGGCCCGGGAACATGGCCTCCGGCACGGGGGTCGAGAGGTCGTTGCCGACCGAACGGGAGAAGGCCAGGAACTCCGCCGTCATCACCGCGCAGACCGTGTGCATGCCGAAGTCGTTGTGGTCCGTCTCGCAGCAGCCGTTGCGGAAGAAGCCGGTCAGCGGCTGTGTGGAACAGGGCTTCAGCTCGCCGCCCAGGACGTTCCTCGCGCGCGGGTCGTAGCGTGTGGTCATGGCCCCATCCTAACCGCTAAGACTGGGCCTCCGCCATGCGCCCCATGTCGCGATCTGGAGCCCCGATGGTCCGTCCCCGCCGCAGCGCCCTCTACCTGCCCGCCTCGAACCCGCGCGCCCTCGACAAGGCCCGCACCCTGCCCTGCGACGTGGTGATCCTCGACCTGGAGGACTCCGTCGGCCCGGACGCCAAGGACGAGGCCCGCGGCCTGGCCGTGGACGCCGTGCGCGACGGCGGCTTCGGCGGGCGCGAGGTGGTGGTGCGGGTCAACGGCCTCGACACCCCCTGGGGCGAAGCCGACCTCGCCGCCGCCGCCGAGGCGGGGCCAGACGCCATCCTGGTCCCGAAGATCGCCGGGCCCGACGACCTGCCGCGCTACGCCCGGGCGCTGGAGGGCGACACCCGGCTGTGGGCGATGATCGAGACCTGCGCGGCCATGTTCCGGCTGGAGGCGATCGGCGCAGCCAGCCTCGCCAACCGCTGCGACGTCTGGGTGATCGGCGCCAACGACCTGGTGAAGGAGATGCGCTGCCGGCCGGTCGCCGACCGCGCCCCGCTGCAGCCGGCGCTGGCCATGGCCGTGATGGCCGCCCGGGCCCACGGCCTGTCCGTCCTGGACGGGGTCTACAACGCCATCCAGGACATCGAGGGCCTGGCGCGGGAGTGCCGCCAGGGCGCCGACTTCGGCTTCGACGGCAAGACCCTGATCCATCCCAGCCATCTCGACGCCGCCAACGCCGCCTTCAGCCCGGACCCGGGGGACGTCGCCTGGGCGCGGACCGTCTGCGAGGCCTTCGACCGGAGCGAGAACGCCGGCAAGGGCGTTCTGAAGGTGGAGGGGCGGATGGTGGAGCGGTTGCATCTGGGGCAGGCGCGGCGTCTGATCGCCGTCGCAGACGCCATCGCCGCCCACGAAGGATCGGAAGGAAACCAGAAGGCCAGATGAGGGTCAGAACCGCCGCCGCGCTCCTCGCCGCCCCGCTGCTCTTGCGCTGGGCGTCCGCGCCCGCCGCCGCCCAGCCGGCCGATCCGATCGGCGCGCTGCTCGAGCGGGCTCCCGCGCCGGCCGCCGAACCCGATCCGGAGGAGCCGGACACCGCCGGCCAGCCCGTCGCGCCCGAACCGGAGCCCGCCGTGGCCCTGCCGTCGGCGCCGATCCCCTACACGCCGCGCGTCGCCCGCCCGCAGCTCACCGCCCCGGTGTTCGTGGACGAGACCGGCAAGACGCCGGACGCGCCGCCGACCGTGAACGACCTGGCCTACGAATCCCGGCTGCGGGCCTCCTTCGCCTCGGCCCAGGCGTTCCAGGGCCCGCTCGACGGCAGCTGGACCCTGACCGGCGCCGACGGCGCCGCCCTCTACGCCCTGAAGCTGGTCGACCGCAGCAGCGCGCCGCCCGAGGGCGCGTGGCGCGACCTGCGCCGCCCCGGCGCGCCCGCGGCCTCGGGGTTCGTGGAGGAGATCCGCCGCGACGCGGGCTCGCTGACCCTGCGCTTCGGGCCGGCGGTCGCCACCTTCACCGGCGGCTACGGCGGCCAGTGGTCCGGCGAGTTGCAGGAGGCCGGCCAGCGCCGCCCCGCGACCCTGCGCAAGGACCCGCCGCAGCCCTGAGCGGCTAAAGTCCCAGCGCCCGGCGGGCGACGGCCAGCGCGGCCTTCAGCGCCTCGGGCTCGTAGGTTTCCGCCGCGCCGACGCCCCAGACCGGACCGGGCCAGGCCGCGTCGTCCGACCGGCGCCCCACGACGTGCACGTGCAGCTGCGGGGTGACGTTGCCGAGCTGGCCGACGTTGAGCTTGGCGACCGGGCGGCCGAGCGCCTGACCGATCGCCCGGACCGAATGGCCGGCGCGGACGATCTCCTCCATCAGCACGTCGCGCTCGCCGTGCGTCAGGTCCTCCAGCTCGACGGCGCGGCCGACCTTGGGGATCAGCACGATCCAGGGATAGCGGGCGTCGCGGTGCAGGCGCACGTGGCTCAGGGCCAGCTCGCCGAGGGGTTCGGAGGTCGAAACGAAGGCGGGGTCGAGGTCGGCCATGCGGATCAAGGCCGTCTGCGGCATTGCAGCATGCCCGTCAATTGGCTACGCCACCCGCCGACCACGGCCGGCGGCCGTAAACGCCCTTCTGGAGAGTGACCCATGGCGAAGTCCCCCATCCGCGTGGCGGTGACCGGCGCGGCCGGCAACATCGGCTACGCCCTCCTCTTCCGCATCGCCTCCGGCGAAATGCTGGGCAAGGACCAGCCGGTCATCCTGCAGCTGCTGGAGATCCCGGCCGAGGGCCCGCAGAAGGCGCTCAAGGGCGTGGCCATGGAGCTGGAGGACTGCGCCTTCCCGCTGCTGCAGGACATGGTGCTGACGGACGACGCCAACGTCGCCTTCAAGGACGCCAACTGGTGCCTGCTGGTGGGCTCCAAGCCCCGCGGCCCCGGCATGGAGCGCGCCGACCTGCTGAAGGACAACGGCAAGATCTTCATCGCCCAGGGCAAGGCCATCGACGCGGTGGCCGCCGACGACGCTCGCGTGGCGGTGGTGGGCAACCCCTGCAACACAAACTGCATGATCGCCGCCAGCCAGGCCAAGCGCCTGACGCCGGACCGGTTCACCGCCATGGTCCGCCTGGACCAGAACCGCGGCCGCGCTCAGCTCGCCAAGAAGGCCGGCGTGTCGATCAACGACGTCTCCGACCTGTTCATCTACGGCAACCACTCGCCGACCATGTTCGCCGACTTCACCCACGCCAAGATCGGCGGCAAGCCGGCGGCCGAGGTGGTGGGCGACCAGGCCTGGCTGCAGAACGACTACCTGCCGGCGGTCGGCAAGCGCGGCGCGGTGATCATCGAGGCCCGCGGCCAGAGCTCGGCGGCCTCGGCGGCCAACGCCCTGATCGACCACGTCCGCGACCTGGTCACGCCGGGCGCGATCCACTCCGTGGCCGTCAATTCGGAAGGCCGCTACGGCTTCGCCGAAGGCGTCTGGGCCGGCATGCCGGTGAAGACCACGGCGCCCGGCGCCTACGAGGTCGTGACCAGCTACGAGATGGACGAGTTCGCCAAGTCCAAGATCGCCATCACCAACGACGAGCTGGTCGGCGAGCGGGACACCGTGAAGGATATGCTGGGCTAAGGTCCGGCAACATCGTCCTTCCCCCTCGCGGGAGAAGGTGGCCTGGACGGGCCGGATGAGGGGTCTCCCGGCGTCGCCGCGAGGCCCCTTCGCCGTTCCGGGCCCTAGTACTCCCCGTCCTCGGCCAGGGCGTTCAGCTCGCGGATGCGCTGCTCGTAGACGCTGGCCACGGCGCGCGGGGAGCGGCGCGCGGCGTCCTCGCGGATGCCCAGCCAGTCGTCCTGCTCGGCGCGCAGCTCGCGGGCCGGGATTCCCGAGGCGATGGCCCGCTCGTAGGCCCGGTTCAGCCGGCGGTCGGCGGCGGCCAGCTGCGGATCGGCGCAGACCATCTCTTCCGAGGTGGAGCGCGCGTAGCGGCAGTTGAAGCTCGGGTTGGCGTCCGCCCGGCGGCGCGGCGGGACGAAGGGCGCAGGCTCCGGCGCGCGCGCCACGACGGGGGCCGAGCTCTCGCTGGCCGAGGGGGCGACCACCACCGGCGGGCGCGGCGCCTCCGCCCGGACCATCGGGGCCGGCCCTGCCGCCGGCGCGGGCGCGGCGCGGGCGAGCTCGGGCGGCAGGACCTCCAGCGGGCCGTCGGCCCGGGGCGTCGGCGGCGGAACCGGGGCGGCCACCTCGACGGGCACCGGCGGCGAGACCGCCTCCGCCTGGGTCACCGCCTTCATCGGCTCGCGGGCGCGGCCGTCGTCGCCGAAGTCAGGGCGGGCCCAGAGGCCGAAGACCAGGCCGAGCGCCACGGCTCCAGCCACCCCGCCGATCACGAGCTTGCGGGGGATGCGGTCCTGCGGCGGTCGGGAAGCGGCCGGCGGGGAAACGGCGGCCTGGCCGGCGAAGCCGTTGTAGGTGGTTCCCGCCCAGGGCTCCCCGATGGGGTCCTTCGGCATGGTCAGTGGTCTCCAGCGCGTCCCTCGCGCCGGCTAACCCCTTCGCCGCCCTGGCAGTTGCAACGGCGCAGCTCGCCTCAGTACTCGCTGCGCGCTCCGCGGGTCATGTCGTTGAGCTCGGCGATGCGGGCCTCGTAGACGTCGCGCACCGCCCACGGCGCCTCGCGCGCCGCCTGGGCGCGGGCCGCCAGCCACCGCTGCTGCTGACGGGCCAGTTGCCCGGCCGAGACGCCGGCGGCCTCCGCCTGGCGGTAGGCGCGGGCGAGCTGCCGGTCGGCAGCGCCCAGCGACGGGTCGGCGCAGACGATGGCCTCGCCCGGATCGGCCGATGCGCAGCGGTTCGACGCCTTGCGGATGGGGTTGTCGCGGGTGGGTTTCGGGACCTTGGGACGGGCGGCGGGCGGAGCGGGCCTGGGCGCGGCGGCCTTCACCACCTTCGCCCGGTCGGACCGGGCCTTGGCGGCCTTGGCCTTCTGGACGCGGGCCTTCTCGAGCCGCGCCTTCTCGAGCTTCGCCTTCTCCACGCGAGCCTTCTCGACCCTGGCCTTCTCGATCTTGGCCTTCTCGAGCCGGGTCTTCTCGGCGCGAGCCTTGCGGCTCTCGGCGAGCTTGACCTTCGTGGTCTTCGCCGCGTCCTGGACCTTCTTGGGCGCGACCTTGGCCAGCGCCTTGCCCAGCTTGCCGGTCTTCTTCGCCTCGGCCGCCTTCGCGGCCTTGCCGGTCCTCTCCTTGGCAGGCCTGGCCTGCGCGAGCTTCGACGTTGCGGGCTTCTCGTCGCGGACCTTCGCGGCCTTCCGGGCCTTCTTCGCAGCCGCCTCCGCCTTGGCGACCCTGCGTTCGGAGGTGGGCTTCTTCGCCTTGGCGGTCGCTTCGGCCGGGTGCGGCGTCTTCGCGGCGACCGCCTTCTTCACAGGCTTGGTCTCGGGCTTCGGAGCCGCCTTCACCACCGGCTTCGGCGGCGGCGGAAGCGGTTCGGGCTCGACCACGAGCGGCTCCACCGCCTGCACGCGGACGAGACCGGCAGGCGGGCGGACGGGGGCGAGCGGGGTCGCCTCCACCGGGGGCAGGGGGGCGGCCAGCAACGGGGCCGACGGCGCCTGGCCGACCAGGGCGGGCAGGACCTCGATGGGCGCGCCAATCGGGGCAGGGCTGTCGTCGAGGACGATCTCCAGCCGGCCGGCTGGTTTGGGCGCGGCCGTCGGCCGGGCCTGGACCGGCGTCATCCGGCGCTCGTCGGCGGCCGGCCGGGCCCAGAGCCCCGCGCCAACCCCCAGCGCGCAGGCGCCCACCACGCCGGCCAGCAGCACGTGCCGGCCGAGGAAGCCGGGCTGCGCCACGAGCTGCGTGGACATGTCTTCAGACGAGTCTTTCGCCATCGGGGGCCTGTCCTTCACCAGGTTCAGCCCCTCGAAAGTCGAGGCATGTCGCAGCCCGCCGCGCCCACGGCTAAGCTGGAGCCCACCCCGACGTCTCTCCCACCGCCACAATGAGGCCATAACCGTGACTTCGCCAACACCCGTGCTTGAGACAGATCGCCTCATCCTGCGTGCGCCGCGTGCGGAGGATTTCGAGCCGTGGGCGGCCTTCGCCGCCGACGAGGAGGCCGCCCGTCACCTGGGCGGCGTGCAGGACCGGGCGATGGCCTGGCGGGGCATCTGCACCGTGACCGGGGCCTGGACGATCCGCGGCTTCTCCATGTTCTCGGTGGTCGAGAAGGCCAGCGGACGGTGGGTGGGCCGGCTGGGGCCCTGGGAGCCGGAGGGCTGGCCCGGCACGGAGGTCGGCTGGGGGCTTTCCCGCGACTGCTGGGGCAAGGGCTACGCCACGGAGGGCGCGACCGCCGCCATCGACTGGGCCTTCGACACCCTCGGCTGGCGTGAGGTGATCCACACCATCGAGCCCGCCAACGTGGACTCGCAGAAGGTGGCCGAGCGGCTCGGCTCCACCATCCTGCGCCAGGCCCGCATGCCCGCGCCGTTCCAGGACAAGGTGCTCGACGTGTGGGGTCAGTCCCGCGAGCAGTGGCTGGCCCGGCGGCGGAACGGCTAGATCCAGCCCTTCTCGCGCAGCTGGCCGGCGTAGGTGCGGCTGACCGGGACCTCGGCGCCGTCCTTCAGGGTCAGGGTGGCGCGGCCGTCGCCGCGGCGGGCGTGGGTGATCGCGTCGCGGGCCACCCACCAGGATCGGTGCACCTGCATGCCCTCGACGCCCTCCAGCTCGGCCACGGCGTCCGCCAGGCGCAGGAGGATCAGGTCCTGGCCCTTGGAGGTGTGGAGCCGCAGGTAGTGGTCCTCGGCCTCGACGGCCCAGACCTCCGCCCCGCGCAGCTTCAGCGGCAGCCGCTCGAGGAACTTCGGGGGAGCCGGCGACGTCGCTGGCGGCCTGTCCGTGTCCCGCCGCATCCACGCCACCAGCAGACAGAAGAACAGGGAGGTCACCAGGGAGACGAGCAGGTAGCCGGGGATCGCCTCCGCCCGCGGCCCGTACGGGCCCGCCACCAGTCGCACTGCGACCCAGACGACGAGGCCCATCGGCGCGAACATCAGAAGCCCCGCCGCCAGTCCCCGCCGCCAGTAGAGCGTCCGCGACAAACCGAACCTCGAGGTTGCGCGGAAGGCGGCCACGCCCATCAAGGTGGCGATCCAGGAGATGGCAACCATGAAGGGGATCCGCAGGGCCAGCGGCATGTCGTCAGTGTCGAAGGCCCCGGTGAAGCCCAGGAAGGCGCCCACCAGCACGCCCGGCAGCAGCGTCGTGCGCAGCAGGGCCCACGTCCGCCCCGCCGTCCGCGAAGCGCGAACGGCGCCGCCCGGCGTTTCGCGAACCCCCGACGTCATCCGGCGCATCCGCGCTCGACCATCGCTGCGTCCGCCCCGACTGCTGCGGCCTGAAGGAAGCGCGGCCGGTGGAAGGCCGCGCCCATGCGTCGGAGATAAAGGATGTCGCTTCAATCGCAAACGCAGCCCAGGACCCGCGCGCCGCTGCGCTGGGGCTTCGGGCCGCGCTTCGCCCTGAGCATGGCGGCCGCGGCCCTGGTGGTCGTCCTGGCGCTCGGGCCGCTCTGGGGGCCGATCGTCCGCGCCATCGGCCAGGCGCGCCCGCACGCGCCGGACCTGGCGCTGTTCGCCGAACTCTCCCCGGCCATCAAGGTGCACCTGTTCGCGGCGCTCGCCGCCCTGGTTCTCGGCGCCCTGCTGATGGCGTTCCGCAAGGGCCGCCGCTTCCACCGGGTGGCCGGCTGGACCTGGGTGGCGCTGGTCGCCGTGACCGCCGGGTCGACGCTGTTCATCACCAGCCTGACGCCGGGCCGCTGGTCGCTCCTCCACCTGCTGACCGGCTGGGTGCTGATCATCCTGCCGCTGGCGGTGATCGCGGCGCGGCGCCGGTCGGTGGCCCAGCACCGGCGGCGGATGATGGGCCTGTTCTACGGCGGCTTCGCCATCAACCTGTTCGTGGCCCTGATCCCCGGCCGCACCCTCTGGGCCATGTTCCTCGGCTAGGCCCGGAATAGACCCCCTCTATGGCCCGACCCTGAGCGGCTCGATGACCGGGCTCACCTAGCGGAAAAGAGGGTGGTTTTGACCCCCTCACGCGGTTGTCATCGCGGAGGGGGGCGCCTATAACCGCGCCCACTCGCCGCCCCGGGCGAGGCGATTTCAGCGCCACGGCCTCATGAACATCCACGAACACCAAGCCAAAGCCGTCCTCGCAGAGTTCGGCGTCGCGGTCCCGCGCGGCTATCCGGCCTTTTCCGTCGACGAGGCGGTCAAGGCGGCCGAGCAGCTCGGCGGTCCCGTCTTCGTCGTGAAGTCCCAGATCCACGCCGGCGGGCGCGGCAAGGGCAAGTTCGAGGGCCTCGGCCCCGACGCCAAGGGCGGCGTGCGCGTGGTGAAGTCGGTTGACGAGGTCCGCGCCAACGCCGAGGAGATGCTCGGCCGGGTGCTGGTGACCCACCAGACCGGCGCCGCGGGCAAGCAGGTGAACCGCCTCTACATCGAGGAAGGCGCCGCCATCGCCAAGGAATTCTACCTGTCGCTGCTGGTCGACCGCGAGACGAGCTGGGTCTCGGTCGTGGCCTCCACCGAAGGCGGCATGGACATCGAGGAAGTGGCGCACGCCACGCCCGAGAAGATCACCACCTTCTCCGTCGATCCGGTCACCGGCGTGTGGCCGCACCACGGCCTGATGCTGGCCTCGGCCCTGGGCCTGAAGGGCGACCTCGCCAAGCAGGCCGGCAAGCTCCTCACGCAGCTCTACGCGGCCTTCATGGCCAAGGACATGAGCATGCTGGAGGTCAACCCGCTGATCGTCACCGCCGACGACCAGCTGCGCGTCCTCGACGCCAAGGTCAGCTTCGATTCCAACGCGCTCTTCCGCCACAAGGACGTGGTGGCGCTCCGCGACGAGAGCGAGGAGGACCCGAAGGAGATCGAGGCCTCCAAGTACGACCTGTCCTACATCGCCCTGGACGGCGAGATCGGCTGCATGGTCAACGGCGCGGGCCTGGCCATGGCCACCATGGACATCATCAAGCTCTACGGCGCCGAGCCCGCCAACTTCCTCGACGTGGGCGGCGGCGCCTCGAAGGAGAAGGTGACGGCGGCCTTCAAGATCATCACCGCGGATCCCAACGTGAAGGGCATCCTGGTGAACATCTTCGGCGGCATCATGCGCTGCGACATCATCGCCGAGGGCGTGGTCGCCGCGGTGAAGGAGGTCGGCCTGCAGGTGCCGCTCGTGGTCCGCCTGGAAGGCACCAACGTCGAGCTCGGCAAGAAGATCATCAACGAGAGCGGACTGAACGTCATCGCGGCCAACGACCTGTCGGACGGCGCGGAAAAGATCGTCAAGGCCGTGCGAGGGGCCGCGTAAGAGACATGTCCATCCTCATCGGCAAAGACACCCGCGTCATCTGCCAGGGCATCACCGGCGCCCAGGGCACCTTCCACACCGAGCAGGCCATCGCCTACGGCACCAAGATGGTCGGCGGCGTGACCCCCGGCAAAGGCGGCCAGAAGCACCTGGACCTGCCCGTGTTCGACACCGTCGGCGAGGCGGTGAAGGAGACCGGCGCCGAGGCCAGCGTGATCTACGTGCCGCCGCCGTTCGCCGCGGACTCCATCCTGGAGGCCATCGACGCCCAGGTTCCGCTCATCGTCTGCATCACCGAGGGCATCCCGGTGACCGACATGATCAAGGTGAAGCGCGCGCTTTCCGGCTCGAAGTCCCGCCTGATCGGCCCGAACTGCCCGGGCGTCCTCACGCCCGGTGAGTGCAAGATCGGCATCATGCCGGGCAACATCTTCCGGAAGGGCTCTGTGGGTGTTGTGTCGCGGTCAGGGACGCTTACCTACGAGGCCGTGTTCCAGACCTCTCAGGTGGGCCTCGGCCAGACGACGGCCGTGGGCATTGGCGGCGACCCGGTGAAGGGCACCGAGTTCATCGACGTGCTCGACATGTTCCTGAAGGACCCGGAGACCGAGTCGATCATCATGATCGGCGAGATCGGCGGCTCGGCCGAGGAAGACGCGGCCGAGTTCATCAAGAATTCAGCAATCAAGAAGCCTATGGTCGGCTTCATCGCGGGCCGTACGGCGCCTCCGGGCCGCCGCATGGGCCACGCGGGCGCGATCATCTCCGGCGGCAAGGGCGGGGCCGAGGACAAGATCGCCGCGATGGAGGCCGCGGGCATCCGCGTGTCGCCGTCTCCGGCGAAGCTCGGCGAAACCCTGGTCGAGGTGCTCAAGGGCGCCTGACACAACACTGTTTAAGCGTATGGGCGGTCCGCGCTCGGCTCCTTGATCAGAAGCTCCGCGGTCCATCCGGGAAGCGGACGAAATGGCGGACGACGCAGGTCTGATCAACGAGGTGCTCGCCGAGACCTCATTCCTCTACGGCGGCAATGCGGCTTTCGTGGAGGACCTCTACGCGAAATGGGCCGCCGACCCCGGCTCGGTCGAGCCCTCGTGGCAGGCCTTCTTCGCCTCGCTCGCCGACCGCGCCGACGAGGTGAAGCGCGCGGCCCAGAAGCCCGCCTGGACCCGGCCCGCGGCCCCGCAGGCCCGCCCCGACTGGCTCTCGGCGATCGATGGCATGTGGCCCGCGGTCGAGGCCAAGCTCGGCTCCAAGGTCGCCGAGCGCAAGCCTGCCGCCAGCCAGGACGAGGTCCGCGCCGCCACCCTCGACAGCCTGCGCGCCATCATGATGATCCGCGCCTACCGGATGCGCGGCCACCTGAAGGCCAACCTCGATCCGCTCGGCATCGCCACCACGCCGGGCGACGCCTCTGAGCTCGATCCGGCCACCTACGGCTTCTCCGAGGCGGACTTCGACCGGCCGATCTTCCTCGACTTCGTCCTCGGGCTGGAGACGGCCACCCTGCGCGAGATCCTGGAGATCCTGCGGCGCACCTACTGCGGCAATGTCGGCGTGCAGTACATGCACATCTCCGATCCCAAGGAGAAGGCCTGGCTGCAGGAGCGCATCGAGGGCCGCGACAAGGAGATCGCCTTCACCAAGGAAGGCAAGATCGCCATCCTCAAGAAGCTGATCGAAGCCCAGGGTTTCGAGCAGTTCCTGCACCGCCGCTTCCCCGGCACCAAGCGCTTCGGCCTCGACGGCGGCGAGAGCATGGTCCCGGCGCTCGAGCAGATCATCAAGCGCGGCGGCGCCATGGGCGTGAAGGACATCGTCGTCGGCATGCCGCACCGCGGCCGACTGAACGTGCTCGCCGCCGTGATGGGCAAGCCCTACCAGGTGATCTTCCACGAGTTCCAGGGCGGCTCGTCGGTGCCCTCCGACATCGAAGGCTCGGGCGACGTGAAGTACCACCTGGGCGCCTCGTCGGACCGCGAGTTCGACGGCAACTCGGTGCACCTGTCGCTCACCGCCAACCCGTCGCACCTGGAGATCGTCAACCCGGTGGTGATCGGCAAGGCCCGCGCCAAACAGGCCTTCACCCTGCGCGAGCAGCCCACCGCCGGCCGCGGCCACGTCCTGCCGCTGCTGCTGCACGGCGACGCCGCCTTCGCGGGCCAGGGCGTGGTGGCCGAGTGCTTCGCCTTGTCCGGCCTGAAGGGCTACGGCGTCGGCGGCACCATGCACTTCGTGGTCAACAACCAGATCGGCTTCACCACCAGCCCGAAGAACTCCCGCTCCTCGCCCTATCCGTCCGACGTGGCGCTGATGGTCGAGGCGCCGATCTTCCACGTGAACGGGGACGACCCCGAGGCCGTGACCTTCGCCGCCAAGGTGGCCACCGAGTACCGGCAGCTGTTCGGCAAGGACGTCGTCGTCGACATGTTCTGCTACCGCCGGTTCGGCCACAACGAGGGCGACGATCCGACGATGACGCAGCCCTTGATGTACGCGAAGATCAAGGACCACCCGTCGGTGCGCGACCTCTACGCCACGCGCCTCGTCGCCGAGGGCGTCGCCACCCAGGCCGAGGTCGACGGCTGGGTGAAGGAATTCAACGACTTCCTCGACCGCGAGTTCGACGCGGGCAAGGGCTACAAGCCCAACAAGGCCGACTGGCTGGACGGCAAGTGGTCGGGCCTGACCCTGCCGGCCGGCGACGACCGCCACACCACGGGCGTGGCCAAGCAGAAGCTGCTCGACCTCGGCCGCAAGATCACCACCATCCCGGAGCGGATCACCGTCCACAAGACCGTGGAGCGGGTGATCCAGGGCCGTCGCGAGGCGATCGAGAAGGGCGAGGGGATCGACTGGGCCACGGGCGAGCACCTGGCCTTCGCCACCCTGCTCGACCAGGGCTATCCCGTGCGCCTGTCCGGCCAGGACAGCGTGCGCGGCACCTTCACCCAGCGCCACTCGGGGATCATCGACCAGAAGAGCGAGGAGGTTTACTTCCCCCTCCGCAACCTGGGCCCCGGCCAGGCGCACTTCGAGGTGCTGGATTCGGCTCTGTCGGAAGAGGCGGTGCTCGGCTTCGAGTACGGCTTCTCGCTGACCGACCCCAACACGCTGACCATGTGGGAAGCCCAGTTCGGCGACTTCGTGAACGGCGCCCAGGTGGTCATCGACCAGTTCATCTCCTCGGGCGAGCGCAAGTGGCTGCGGATGAGCGGCCTCGTGATGCTGCTGCCGCACGGCTACGAGGGCCAGGGTCCGGAGCACTCCTCCGCCCGCCTCGAGCGCTTCCTGCAGCTCTGCGCCGAGGACAACCTGCAGGTCATCAACCCGACGACCCCGGCCAACTACTTCCACGCCCTGCGCCGCCAGGTGCTGCGGGAGTTCCGCAAGCCGCTGATCGTCATGACCCCCAAGAGCCTGCTGCGCCACAAGCGGGCGGTGTCGAACCTCTCCGACATGGCCGGCGGCTCCAGCTTCCACCGGGTGATGGTGGACGGCGCCGAGGCCGGCTGCGACGTGGGCGGCGTGACCCTGAAGCCGGACGCCGAGATCAGCCGCGTCATCCTCTGCTCGGGCAAGGTCTACTTCGACCTCCTGGAACAGCGGGCGAAGACCGGCCGCGACGACATCTACCTGCTGCGCCTCGAGCAGTTCTATCCGTGGCCGCTGAAGTCGCTCTCGAACGAGCTGAAGCGGTTCAAGAACGCCGAGCTGGTGTGGTGCCAGGAGGAGCCCAAGAACATGGGCGGCTGGCAGTTCGTCGACCCCTGGCTGGAGCTGACGCTGGAGCGCCTGAACATCAAGGCCAAGCGCGCCCGCTACGTGGGCCGCCCGGCCTCGGCGTCCACCGCCGCGGGCCTGATGAGCCGCCACCTGAAGGAACTCGAAGCCTTCCTCACCGAAGCCTTCGCCTAGACGTAAACGATCCGATCCGACTTGTGTTTGTGTTGAGAGACTGAGGAGCGCACCCCGAATGGCCGACATCATGACTCCCGCCCTGGGCGAGTCCGTCACGGAAGCCACGGTGGCGCGCTGGACCAAGAAGGCCGGCGACGCCGTCCGCAAGGACGAGATCCTCGTCGAGCTGGAAACCGACAAGGTGAGCCTGGAAGTGGCCGCCCCCGCCGACGGCGTGCTGGAAAGCATCTCCGCTGACGAGGGCGCCACCGTCGAGCCCGGCGCCATCCTGGGCCGCATCGCCGAGGGCGCTTCGGCCGGGGCCGCCAAGCCCGCCGCTGCGCCGAAGGCGGCCGCCCCGTCCTCGACGCCCACCCCGGTCCCGGCCGGCGAGCTGCAGCCCGAGGCCACGCCCGGCAAGGCTCCGCCGACCTCGGCCCCGGTGCCCGACACCAGCCCGTCCGCCAAGGCGAAATCCGAGGCGGTGCTTGCGCCCTCCGCCCAGCGCATCGCCGCCGAGAACCAGCTCGACCCCGCCGCCATTTCCGGCACCGGCAGGGATGGCCGCATCACCAAGGGCGACGCCCTGGCCGCCCTGGAAGCCCGCGCGAAGGCGCCCGCGCCCGCCCCGGCTCCGGCCGCGCCGCGCGCCGTCGACGAGCGCGAGGAGCGGGTCCGCATGACCCGCCTGCGCCAGACCATCGCGCGCCGCCTGAAGGAGGCCCAGAACGCCGCGGCCATGCTGACCACCTTCAACGAGGTGGACATGTCCGGCGTCATGGCCCTGCGCAACCAGTACAAGGACGTGTTCGAGAAGAAGCACGGCGTGAAGCTCGGCTTCATGAGCTTCTTCGTCCGCGCGGTGATCTACGGCCTGAAGCAGGTGCCCGAGGTCAACGCCGAGATCGACGGCCAGGACATCATCTACAAGAACCACTACGACATCTCGGTCGCCGTCGGCACCGAGCGCGGCCTGGTGACACCGGTTGTCCGCGACGCCGACCTGATGAGCCTGGCCGAGATCGAGAAGGAGATCGGCGCGCTCGGCAAGAAGGCCCGCGACGGCCAGCTGGCGCTGGAAGACCTGCAGGGCGGCACCTTCACCATCTCGAACGGCGGGGTCTACGGCTCGCTGATGTCGACGCCGATCCTCAACGCCCCGCAGTCGGGCATCCTGGGCATGCACAAGATCCAGGAGCGGCCGATGGTGGTGAACGGCCAGATCGTGGTCCGGCCGATGATGTACCTGGCGCTGAGCTACGATCACCGCATCGTCGACGGCAAGGGCGCAGTGACCTTCCTGGTCCACGTCAAGGACGCCATCGAGGACCCGCAGCGCCTGCTTCTGGACGTCTGATCCGACGCAGGGGCGAGGCCCGACGCGGCCCGCGAAGCCTCGCCCCGGCGACCGCAAACCTGTATCTGGGCCGCTGCAACTCCCAGGCAGGCAGGATCCATGGCCCAGTACGACGTCGTCATCATCGGGGGCGGCCCCGGCGGCTACAACGCGGCGATCCGCGCCGGCCAGCTCGGCCTGAAGGCCGCCTGCGTCGAGATGCGCGGGACCCTGGGCGGCACCTGCCTGAACGTCGGCTGCATGCCCTCCAAGGCCCTGCTGCACGCCTCGGAACTCTACGACGCGGCCAACACCGAGTTCGCGACCCTCGGCATCGAGGTGAAGCCGAAGCTCAACCTCGTGCAGATGATGAAGCAGAAGGCCGAGTCCGTGGCCGCGCTCACCAAGGGCATCGAGTTCCTGTTCAAGAAGAACAAGGTCGACTGGGTGAAGGGCCGCGGCCGGATCGCGGGGCCCGGCAAGGTCGAGGTCACCGGCGAGGACGGGGCGGTCCAGACCCTGGAGGCCAAGAACATCGTCATCGCCACCGGCTCGGAGCCCACCCCGCTGCCCGGCGTCACCGTCGACAACGAGCGCATCCTCGATTCCACCGGCGCGCTCTCCCTGCCGGAAGTGCCCAGGAGCCTCGTCGTCATCGGCGCCGGCATCATCGGCCTGGAGCTGGGCTCGGTCTGGCGACGCCTGGGCGCGAAGGTCACCGTCGTGGAGTTCCTCGACCGCATCACGCCCGGCATGGACGCCGAGGTCGCCAAGACCTTCCAGCGATCGCTCACCAAGCAGGGCATGGAGTTCCGGCTTGGGACCAAGGTCACCGGCGCGACCGCGTCGAAGAAGGGCGTCAGCCTCACCATGGAACCGGTCGCCGGCGGCGCCGCCCAGACCCTGGAGGCCGACTACGTCCTCGTGGCCATCGGCCGCCGGCCCTTCACGGAGGGCCTGGGCCTGGAGACCGTGGGGATCGAGACCGACAAGCGCGGCTTCATCCCGACCGACCATTTCAAGACCTCGGCCGCCGGCGTTTGGGCGACCGGCGACGTGATCCTGGGCCCCATGCTCGCCCACAAGGCCGAAGAGGACGCGGTCGCCTGCATCGAGCTGATCGCCGGCAAGTACGGCCACGTGGACTACAACCTGGTCCCGAGCGTGGTCTACACGAGCCCCGAAGTGGCCTGGGTCGGCAAGACCGAGGAGCAGCTGAAGGAAGAGGGCCGCGCCTACAAGGCCGGCAAGTTCCCGTTCAGCGCCAACAGCCGCGCCAAGATTAATCACGAGACCGAGGGCTTCGTGAAGGTGCTGGCCGATGCGGCCACCGACGCGGTCCTGGGCGTCCACATGATCGGGCCGCAGGTCTCCGAGATGGTCGGCGAGTACTGCGTGGCCATGGCCTTCCGCGCCGCGTCCGAGGACGTCGCCCGCACCTGCCACCCGCACCCGACCCGCTCCGAAGCCCTTCGCCAGGCGGCCATGGGCGTCGAAGGCTGGACGATGCAGGCCTGACCATGGCGCTGGAGGTCCGCCGGGCCCGGCCGGAAGAGCTGGCCGCCTGTGCGGACCTCTATGTGCGCGTCCTGCGCGAGACCTTCACCTGGCTGCCGCCCGAGCGGCACCGGCGCGACGAGTTCCTGCGCGCGGCTCGCGAGGAGGAGATCTACGTCGCCGTCGAGGACGGCCGCATCCTCGGCCTCGCCGGCTTCTACCGGCCGCAGAACTTCATCCACTCCCTGTACGTCGACGAGCGCGGCCGGGGGATCGGCAAGGTCCTGGTCGACCATCTGGCGAGCGTCGCCGACGGGCCGCTGTCGCTGAAGGTCCAGGAGCCCAACCGCCGGGCCCAGGCCTTCTACGCCCGCGAGGGCTTCACCTGCGTCGAGCGCGGCCGCGACCCGGGCGCCGACGTGAGCTGGCTGCGGCTCGCACGCCCGGGTGGCGGAAACTTAACGTGACCCGGGCCGGTTGATCCGGCACCTTTGCGCCTCGCACGAGGAGGCTGTCATGATCGCCCTACTCCTGGCCGCCCAGGCCGTCGCCGCGCCTCCGGCCGACCGTCCCGTCCAGCTCGGCGCCAGGATGGTCATGCGCGAGGCGGTGAACTGCGGCCTGTGGGACGCCCAGCCGGTGAATCGCCGCGCGCCCCAGCCGCCACGGATCCAGTCGCTCGGCGAACTGCCGCCCGCCCACATGGAGCTGACGGTGCTCCGGCTGGACGAGAACGGCTGTTCGAAACCGGTCATCGTGCGGCGCAACGTGCAGGGCGACGGCCGCTTCCCGGCGCCGCGGCGCTAGCCCCTATGCCCGCGGATGGGCGCTCGCGTAGGCGCTGAGCAGGGCGGCGGCGTCCACCTCGGTGTAGCGCTGGGTGGTCGACAGCGAGGCGTGGCCCAGGAGCTCCTGGATCGAGCGCAGGTCGGCGCCCGCGCCCAGCAGGTGGGTCGCGAACGAATGGCGTAGCGCATGCGGCGTGGCGCTGGCCGGCAGGCCCAGCCGGCTCCGGAGCGTCTGCACCGTCGCCTGGACGTGGCGCGGGGACAGCGCCCCGCCGCGCTTGGCCCGGAACAGCGGCCAATCGGGCGCGAGCGCGAACGGCGCCTCGGCCACATAGACGTCCACCGCCTCGCGCACCGCCGGCAGCACCGGCACGATGCGGGTTTTGGAGCCCTTGCCGGTGATCCGCAGGCTGTCGCCCAGCGGGGCGTCGGCCCGCGTCAGCGACAGGGCCTCGGAGATCCGCAGGCCGCAGCCGTAGAGCAGGGTCAGCACCGCCTGGTCGCGGGCGACCTCCCAGTCTTCCCGGTCGGGGTCGAGCGCCGGTTCGGCGATTATCCCGCGCGCCTGGTCCTCGGTCATGGGTCGCGGCGCGCCGGGCTTCACCCGCGGCCCGCGCACCAGGGCGATGGCAGCGTTGGGCGCATCGAGCCGGCGGTCCAGGAAGCGGTGGAAGGTGCGGATGGCGCTGAGCGCCTGGGAGAGCGAGCGCGGCGACAGGGGATGATCGCCCTGCCGCAGGTGCGCCAGCCAGGCGCGCACCTCGCCGGCGGTGACCTCGGAGAGGCCCTTCACCGTCAGGCTTTCGCCCCGGTGCTGCTCCAGGAAGGCGATGTAGCGCTGGGCGGCGAAGCCGTAGGCCTCCAGCGTTCGCGGCGAGGCCCGGCGCTCGTGGGCCAGGTGCTCCAGCCACAGCGCCCGGGCCTCGGCGGCAGTCACGGGACGAAGCCCGTCACAGGACCGGCCAGCGCTCGGCGGTGCGTTCGACCACGCGGGCGAGGAAGACGACCAGTTCGGCGCCCATGTCCGGCGTGAAGCCCTCCGGGTCGGCCGAGGCGAAGGCGATCAGCCCCTGGCGCGCCGGCTCCCAGATCGCCAGCCGGACCATCGCCATGGACCTGACCAGCTCCGCCCGCTCGCCGAACAGGCCCAGCGCCGTGGGCGAGAAGCCCATGGCGTGCAGCCGCTGGTGGCCGCCCAGGATCATGTCCACCTGGCCCTCGACCAGCACGCGCCAGCCGGCCGGCGTGTTCTCCGGGCCCTCCAGCGCGACGACCCCGGCCAGCAGGCCGAAGCGCAGCTGGGCCAGGTCGTCCACCCGGCGGGCCAGGTCGGCGTGGTTGCGGCTCTCCAGGAGGTCGATCACCGCCCCGTGGGTCTGCCCCTGGGCGGCGTAGTTCTCCCGCGCCGTCGCCTCCAGCTGCTGGCGGATCGAGGCCTCGTGCTTGTGGGCGGCGTGGACGCGGGCGAGCGCGGCGTGGCCGAACTCCACCACATTGTCGGCGGGCTTCAGGCCCAGCTCCGAAAGCAGGGAGGGATCGTCCCGCACCAGCCCAGGGTGCTCCACCAGGAAGCGCCGGACCTCGGCCTCCAGCGTGATGTCGTCCGCCCTGGCCTCGGCCCCGTCCATGTCGCCCTCGAAGATTACAGGATGGACTGGCCCGTGTTCGCCCAGTCCTTGAGGAATTGATCAAGCCCCTTCTCGGTTAACGGGTGCTTGAAGAGCGCCTGGAAGACGTCGGGGGGGATGGTCGCGCAGTCGGCCCCGGCCATGGCCGCCTGGGTGACGTGGCCCGGGCTGCGGATCGAGGCGGCGAGGATTTCGGTGTCGAAGCCGTAGTTGTCGTAGATCGTCCGGATCTCGGTGATCAGGTCCATGCCGTCGGCGCCATGGTCGTCCAGGCGGCCGATGAACGGGCTGATGTAGCTGGCCCCCGCCTTGGCGGCGAGCAGCGCCTGGGCGGCGGAGAAGCAGAGGGTGACGTTGGTCAGGATGCCCTCGCGGGCGAACTCGCGGGTGGCGATCAGGCCGTCACGGGTCAGCGGCACCTTCACCACCACATTGGGCGCGATGGTGGAGAGCTTGCGGCCCTCGTCCAGCATGCCGGCGGTGTCGGCCGCGGCGACTTCGGCGCTGACCGGCCCCTCGACCACCCCGCAGATCTCGGCGATGACGTCCAGCATCTTGCGGCCGGACTTGGCGATCAGGGAGGGATTGGTGGTGACGCCGTCGACCAGGCCGGTGGCGGCCAGGTCCTTCAGCACGGCCACGTCGGTGGTGTCGAGGAAGAGCTGCATCGATAAGACCTTACGAGTGAGGGAGACGCTTGTAGCCGCCTTGCGGGAAAGCGCAAAAGGCTCCCGATGAGCCGCATCGCTTCCGTCCTCCTGCCCATGCCCCTGCCCGAGGCCTTCGACTATGCGGAGCCGGAGGGCATGGCGCTCGCCGTGGGGGACCAGGTGGCCGCGCCGCTCGGACCTCGCCTGCTGCGCGGCGTGGTCGTGGCCCTGCGCGAAGGGGCCGGCGGCAACCGTCCGCTGAAGCCGGTCGCCGAGCGGCTGGACGAGCCGCCCCTGCCGCCCGGCACGATCGCGTTCGTGGAATGGGCGGCCCGCTACGCCGTGGACGCGCCGGGCGGACCGCTGGCCATCGCGCTGCGCGGCGCCCGCTGCCCGAAGCCCCGGCCGGTCAAGGTGGTGGAGCCCACCGGCGTTCAGCCGGCCAGACCGACGCCCGCGCGCCTGAAGGTCATCGAGACGGCAAAGGCCACCCCCATGAGCCCGGCCGACCTCGCGCGCGCCGCCGGGGTGTCGTCGGGCGTGGTGAAGGGGCTGGTGGAGGAAGGCGTCCTGGCGGTCCGCCTCGTCGAGGCGGTCGCCCGGTTCGACGAACCCGACCTCTCCCGTCGGGGCTCCGAGCTCAACCCCAGCCAAGCCGCCGCGGCCGAGGCGCTGAAGGCCATGTTGGCCGAGGGCGGGTACAAGGCCGCCCTGCTCGACGGGGTCACGGGCTCCGGCAAGACCGAGGTCTACCTGGAGGCGGCCGCCGCCGCGCTGGCCTCGGATCCTGCGGCCCAGGTCCTGATCCTGCTGCCGGAGATCGCGCTCACCCAGGCGGTGATCGGCCGCGTCGCGGCCCGCTTCGGCGCCGGGCCCGGCGAGTGGCACTCCGACGTCGCCCCGCCCGCCCGCCGGCGCGTCTGGGAGGCGGTGGCCACCGGCCGCTGCCGCATCGTCGTGGGCGCCCGCTCGGCCCTGTTCCTGCCGTTCCGCAACCTGCGGCTCATCGTGGTGGACGAGGAGCACGACAGCTCCTTCAAGCAGGAAGAGGGCTTCATCTACCACGCCCGCGACCTCGCCGTGGTGCGCGGCAAGATCGAGAACGCCGCCGTCGTCCTCGCCTCGGCGACCCCCTCGCTGGAAAGCCTGCGCAACGCCGAGACCGGCCGCTATCGCTGGCTGCGCCTCTCCGCCCGCCACGGGATCGCGCGCCTGCCGGACATCGAGCTCATCGACCTGCGCCAGACACCGCCGGAGCCGGGCCGCTGGCTCTCGCCCCCGCTGGTGGCGGCTATGCGCGAGACCCTGGACCGGGGCGAGCAGACCCTGCTGTTCCTCAACCGCCGGGGCTACGCGCCGCTGGTGCTCTGCCGGGCCTGCGGCGAGCGGATGACCGCGCCCGACACCGATTCCTGGCTGGTGGAGCACCGCTACTCAGGCCGCCTGGTCTGCCACCTGACCGGCTTTTCCATGCCCAAGCCGCAGGCCTGCCCGCACTGCGGGGCGAAGGACAGCCTGGTCTCCATCGGCCCCGGCGTGGAGCGGGTGGAGGAGGAGGCGCGGCTGCTGTTCCCCGACGCGCGGGTCGCGGTCTTCTCGTCCGACACCGTTTTCGACGCCCGCGAGGCCAGGCGCCTGGTGGAGAGCATGGCGGCCGGCGAGATCGACATCCTGGTGGCCACCCAGGCCGCCGCCAAGGGCCACAACTTCCCCAAGCTCACCCTGGTGGGCGTGGTCGACGCCGACCTCGGGCTGCGCGGCGGCGACCTGCGGGCGGCCGAGCGCACCTACCAGCTCCTCGCCCAGGCCACGGGCCGGGCGGGGCGACGCGACCGGCCCGGCAAGGCGCTGCTGCAGACCTATGCGCCGGACCACGCGGTCATGCAGGCGCTCGCAGCCCAGGACCGCGACGCCTTCGTCTCCGCCGAGATGGAGGAGCGCGCCTTCGCCAAGCTGCCGCCGTTCGGGCGGCTGGCGGCGGTGATCGCCTCCGGGACCGATCCCGGCCAGCTCGACGCCTTCGTGCGCGCCATGGCCGAGGCCGCGCCGAACGCCGAGGGGGTGGAGGTCTACGGTCCCGCCGACGCGCCGCTCGGCCTGGTGCGAGGCCGCCGCCGCAAGCGCTTCCTGGTGCGCGCCGACCGCAACGTCGACCTCTCGGCCTACATGGCCACCTGGCGCGCGCGCGTCCGCCCGCCGGCCTCCGTCCGCGTCGCCATCGACATCGACCCCTACAGCTTCCTGTAGGGCGTCAGGTCGGCAGGTTGGCGACCTGGGTGGCGGTGAGCGCGTTAAGCTGCGAGGCGCTCATGTAGCCCACCTGCGTGGTCGAGAGGGACCGGATCTGGGTCACCGTCAGGGCCGGGATCTGCAGGGTGGTGAGCGCCGAGATCTGGGTCGCCTCGAGCGCGCCGACCACCGTCGTCGAGAGCGCGCCCACCTGGCCGGTGGTCAGGGCGGCGATCTGCAGGGCGCTGAACTTGCTGAAGTCCGCCGCCGACATGCCGCTCAGCACCGGTGAGGTCAGGCCCTTCACCTGGGCGGCGGAGAGGCCGCCGATCTGGGTGGTGGAGAGCTGGTAGAACTTGGTCGCCGAGATCGCGCCCACCTGGGACGAGGACAGGGCCGCCATCTGGGTGGTGGAGAGCGAGGTGAGCGCCGTCACCGAAAAGGCCCCGATCTGGTCGGCCGACAGGGCCGCCAGCTGGGTGGCGGTGAATTCCCCGGCGTCGGTCGCGTTCAGGCTCCACGCCTGGTAGGCCGACAGGCCCTTGATCTGGGCGGTCCCGAAGGACCGGATCATGGTGGCGTCCATCGACGAGAAGTTGGTGGTCGACAGCGCCCCGATCTGGGTGGCGGTCAGCGCCCGCACCTGGGTGTCGGCGAGCCGGCTGAAGTCGGTGGGCGTCAGCGCGCTGATCTGCCAGGCCGCCAGGCCCTGGATCTTGGTGGTCGAGAGCGCCTGGATCTGGGTGTCGGAGAGGCTGAACAGGTTCTCCACCGACAGGCCGCTGAGCTGGGCCGCCGAGAGGCCGGCCACCTGCGTGTCGCTGAACTTGCCGAAGTCGGTCGACGAGAGGCCGCCAAGCTGGGTCGCGCTCAGCCCTGCGACCTGGGTGGTGGTCAGGCCCTGGATCTGCGTCGTGGAGAGCGAGCCCAGGTGGGTCGCCGCCAGCGCCCCGAGCTGGGTGGACGACAGCGCACCGATCTGGGTCTCGGTCAGTTCGGCGAAGTCGGTGGCGGAGAGGGTCCGCAGGACGGTGGCGGTGAGCCCGGCCAACTGCGTCGTGGTGAGCCCCGCGACCTGGGTCTCGCTCAGCGCCGAGAAGGCGGTCGCCGACAGGGCGCCGACCTGGGTCGAGGCCAGCGCCGCCGCCTGGGTCACGCTCATGGCCGCCACGGCGCCGGCCGCCAGGCCGGCCATCTGGGTGGTGGTGAAGCCGCCGAGCTGGGTTGCGCTCAGCTCGCCCATATCGGTGGTCGACAGCAACGAGAGCTGCACCGACGAGAGGCCGCGCAGCTGGGTCGTCGTCAGGGAGGCCACCTGGGTGGCGTTGAGGTGCGAGAACTTCACCCCTGACAGGCCGCCGAGCTGGGTGGCGGTCAGCACGTCGAGCCTGGTCTCGTCGAGCGCGCCGATGTGGGTCGTGCTGAAGGCGCTGATCTGGGCGCCGGAGAGCGCCATGAGTTGGTCGGTGTCGAACACCACCGCCGGCGCGAAATGCTGGATCTGGGTGGTGGAGAGGCCCCTCACCCCCGTGCTGGAGAGCGCGTTCACCTGGGTGGTGGTGAGCGCCTCGATGCCGGACGTGCTGATCGCGCCCACCTGGGTGGAGCGCAGCGAGCCCAGCTGGGTCTCGTTGAGGCTGCGCAGGCGCGTCTCGGTAAGTCCTGAGATCTGAGCGGCCGAGAGGTAGTTGATCGGCATGCTGACCCTTGGCGCACGGCCCCGGGCGCCGCGTCGTCGGCGCGCCAGGTGATTCGCACGGCAAGCTTAAGATAAGGCGGAAGGACGGGCTTAACGAAACCTGCCCTTCCGCCTGCGTCCGAGCGCCTCGCGGCCTAGTGTAGCGTGTCCCCGCCGCCGCTCCCGGCCTTGCGGCTCGACGCCCGGCGGGCGGCCATGTTGAGGGCCTCTACCAGCGCCGAGAAGGCCATGGCCGCATAGATGTAGCCCTTGGGCACGTGCACCCCGAAACCGTCGGCGATCAGCACCGCCCCGATCATCAGGAGGAAGCCCAGGGCCAGCATCACCACGGTGGGGTTGCGGTTGATGAAGTTCGCCAGCGGATCGGCGGCGAACATCATGACGGTGACCGCGAAGACCACGGCCACCACCATGATCGGCAGGTGCTCGGTCATGCCGACGGCGGTCAGGATGGAGTCCACCGAGAACACCAGGTCCAGCAGCAGGATCTGGACGATGGCCGAGGCGAAGTTGCGGGCCACCGGGCCGGTGGTGTCCATCACCCCGTGGCCGTCGGCCGGCGCGGTCTTCTCGTGGATCTCGGTGGTGGCCTTCCACACGAGGAACAGGCCCCCGGCGATCAGGATCAGGTCGCGCCAGGAGAACTGCAGCTCGAAGGCGGGCTCGCCGTGGGCGTTCAGCGGCCCCTGCCAGGGCAGCGAGAACACCGGCTGGGTCAGGGTGACGATGAAGGCGATGGTGGAGAGCAGGCCCAGCCGCATGATCAGTGCGAGCGAGATGCCGACCCGGCGGGCCTTGCTGCGCTGGTGCTCGGGCAGCTTGTTCGAGAGAATCGAGATGAAGATCAGGTTGTCGATCCCGAGGACCACTTCCATGACGATCAGGGTGATCAGCGCCGCCCAGGCGGCGGGGTCGCTCAAGAGGGCCGGAATGCTGTCCATCGGGGGGCTGTCTCTCTCCGTCGCTTGTGGCTCGGCCATATCTAGTGGCCGTGGCGGTCCTGCCTAGTCCGCAGCCGCGGCCGGGCGTTTATCCACAGGCGATTGCTGCCCTCTCGTTTTCGTGAATGAGGCGAGTTTGCCGGCGCGAGCACTTGGCCGCAGCGCCTCGAGCGGAGCCGAGGACTTGTTTCAGATCATTGCAGGCGCGTGAGCCCGAATGACCGCTCCGGGCCGTCGAGACGTCACCGCGCCCGGTTACAGCATAGATGAGCTTATGAACGACGAGATCCCGCCCCCGGGTGGCATAGTTGCCTTAACGCCGGCGCTCGCATTAACATATTTTTCTTCTAAGCTCTTGGTGCCGGGGGATATTGTCGATCGTCCAGGGGCTCAGCCCCGCGATGACGTGCGCCACGCCACGGCCGCAGCCGCGTAAACCCTCTTTTCACTGGAGGCAGGCTAGGGTTATCCCTTTCGCTGTTGCGTGGGGAGTGCCCAAGTATGCGTAAACGGATGCGGACCCTTCTGGGTTCCCTGGCCGTCGCCGCCTTCGTCGGCATGGCCCCCGTCAGCGCCGCCGCCGACACCTACTGGCAGTGCGTGCCGTTCGCGCGCCTGCTCTCGGGCATCCAGATCTTCGGCGACGCGCGCACCTGGTGGCAGCAGGCGATCGGCAAGTACGAGACCGGCTTCCAGCCGAAGGCCGGCGCCGTCCTCTGCTTCAAGCCCACCGACCGCATGCGTCTCGGCCACGTGGCCGTGGTGAGCCAGGTGCTCACCGACCGCGTGGTCCAGATCACCCACGCCAACTGGTCGCCGATCGGCGGCTCGCGCGGCAAGGTCGAGAAGGACGTCACCCTGATCGACGTCTCGCCGCAGGGCGACTGGAGCCAGGTGAAGGTCTGGTACGACCCGAGCCGAGATCTCGGCGGCTCCACCTATCCCACCTACGGCTTCATCTATCAGGACGCCAACGCCCAGAAGATCGCGGCCTCCAACTGGAACAACGCGGGCGCCACGGCGCTGGCCATGGCGCAATCCGCCGCCAGCCAGGTGTCGGCCGCCATGCGCCCCGGCGCCGGCCCCCTCGCCATGCTGGGCCAGGCCGCCGACTCCAGCGACCGCATCGGCGCCCTGCTGGCCGGCGCGCTCGGCCAGGGCGGCGACAACTAGGTCAGATTCCCGCGTACCACTCGTAGCCGCGGTCTTCCCAGAACCCGCCCTTGCCGCCGTCCAGGTGGGCGAAGTCGGCCACGGCCTCGAGCCGGTGAACGTACTTGGCGTGCTTGTAGCCGAGCTGCCGCTCGACCCGCAGCCGCACCGGCGCGCCGTGCGCCACCGGCAGGACCTGGTCGTTCATCTCGTAGGCCAGCAGGGTCTGCGGGTGGTAGGCGTCGATGAGGTCGATGCTCTCGTAGTACATGCCGTCCGGCCCGACCCCGAGTTGGTCGGCGCAGTGGAAGACGATGTAGCGCGCCTCGGGCTTGAGCCCGGCGCGGTCGAGCAGCGGCCCCAGCCTCGCCCCCGTCCACTTGCCGATCGAGGACCAGCCCTCCACGCAGTCGTGCCGGGTGATCTGGGTCCGGGCCGGCAGGGCGCGCAGCTCCGGCAGGCTAAGGGACAGCGGCCGTTCCACCAGCCCATCCACCTGGATCCGCCAGTCGGCGAAGTTCGAGGCCAGGTGGCGGGCATAGTCGGGCCCGCCCGGGTGGCGCGTGCCGTTGGCGCGGAAGTCCGGGGAGATGTCGGCGGCCGAGAACTCCCGGGCCAGGGCCTTGCGGTCGGTGACCAGCCGCTGGGCCCGCCGCGTCAGGCCCTCGGCGCCCTGCAGCATGGCGGTGAAACGCGGATCGGCGTTCAGCCGATCGCAGGCCCCCAGCATCAGCCCGCCCAGCGCCGCGCCTGCACCGCGCAGCCAGCCCCGGCGGTTGGCGTCGCTCACGGGCGGCCTCCCTCGGTCTCGATGGCGTAGCGGCCGGTGATCATGCCGCGCATGTTGTTCCAGAAGCCCGACAGCACCACCAGCGCCACGTGGACGAGCACGAAGAGCACGACGAGCCCGGCGCAGATGAAGTGGATCGAGCGGGCCGACTGCCGGCCGCCGAACAGGTCGACGAGCCAGGGCGCGGCGGCGTTGAACCCCGGCGACATGGAGAGCCCTGTGAGCAGCATGAGCGGCAGGACCACGAGGATCATGGCCAGGTAGGTGAGCTTCTGCAGGAGATTGTAGGTGCGGGCCGCCTCCCCCTTCGGGAAGCGCAGCTTCAGGTGATCGACGATGTCCTGCCGGATGCTGCGCGGCGCGAGCTGGTCCCGCGTCGGCAGGAGGTCGCGCCGCAGGTGGCCGCCGAGGAGCCCGGAGCCGAGGTAGACCAGGCCGTTGATGACGAACAGCCAGGCGAAGAAGAAGTGCCACCGACGGCCGCTCGCCAGGTCGCGGTAGCTGGGCACGGTCGTCCAGGCGGGGAAGCCGCGCGGCTCGCGCTTGCCCACCTGCCCCGAGTAGCCGAACAGGCCCGTCGTCTCGAACTGCGCCCCGCCCAGGGTGGTGACCCCCACCGGCTGGCCGCTCCGCTCCTGCATCGACATGGACAGCCACGGCGCGGCGAAGGTCGACTTCTGCCCCCAGTAGAGCGCCGGGTGGGCGTTGAAGATCTGCAGCCCGCTCATCAGCAGCAGGCTGACGGCCAGCACATTGATCCAGTGGGTCGCCCGCGTGACGCCCGAGTGGCGCCGCACGAGAACCCTGGTCGGTCGGGCCTTCCCGCCCATGGCCGCTCCTTCCCCCGATGCGGCGACGATCCTGCCACAGCCAGGGTACGGGATCGACAGGGCCCCGGATGCGCGGGAACGCCCCCGTCTCCCCGGCGCTTCTCCTGCAGACCAGAGGAGCAGGCCCATGCCGCAAGAGCGCGACGACAAGATCAACACCGAGGGCCGCAAGGCCAACGCCGCCCAGCCGCTGAACGCTGCCGACGACAACGCCGGCGCTGAACGCTATCCGCCCGCCCGCCGCGACGACTCGGTCGAGGCCTCCGGCGAAACGCGCAGCTTCGATCCGAGCGCCGACGCGCCCACCCCGCGGCAGGGGGCCGGCGACACCTCGCCCACCTCGGCGAACGAGGGTCGGCTCGGGCCGGGCGCAGATCCCGCCGAGGGCAAGCGCTAGCCGCCGCGCCCGGGCGCCCCTAAGCTCCCCGGCCATTCGATGGGGGAGAGGCGCGCTTGAGCGGCGAGGGTGTGGAGGTCTGGCGGGGCAGCGTCGCGACCTGGGAATGCGACGCCATGGGCCACCTGAACGTCGGCTTCTACGTGGCCAGGAGCATGGAGGGCCTGATCGGCCTGGCCGCCGAACTCGGCATGCCGCAGGCCTTCGCGCCCGACGCGCCCGCCACCCTGATCGTCCGCGAGCAGCACATCCGCTTCCTCAGGGAAGCCCATCCCGGCGCGCCTCTGCACATGACCGGCGGCGTGGTGGAGATGGGCGAGGACGAGGCCCGCCTGCTCCTCCTGCTGCGTCACCGCACCGGGGAACTCGCGGCCTGCTTCCAGACCGTCGTGGCCCACGCCACCGCCGGGGAGGGTCGCGTCTTTCCCTGGCCCGAGCGCGTCCGCCGCCGGGCCGAGGCGCTCGCCGTGGAGGTCCCGCCCCAGGCGGCCCCCAAGAGCATCGGGCTTGAGCCGATCGAGAGCCAGGCCAGCCTGGCGCGTGCCGAGGCGCTGGGACTGAAGCGCACGGCCCTGGGCGCCGTCCGCGCCGGCGACTGCGACGCGTTCGGCCGGATGCGCACCGAGCTGATGATGGCGCGGATCTCGGACGGCATCCCCCACTTCTTCGACGGCCAACGGCCCGGCGCGGCCGAGGGCGGTGCGCGGGTCGGTGGGGCGGCCTTGGAATACCGGCTGGTCCACCTGGACTGGCCGCGGGCGGGCGATCGGGTGGAGCTCCGCTCCGGCCCGGCCGGCGGGGACGCGCGCTTCCGGCGGCTCATCCACTGGCTGCTGGATCCCGCGACCGGCCAGGCGTGGGGCGTGGCGGAGGCCATCGCCGTCTCCTTCGACCTGGAGACGCGCAAGATCATCACCCTGTCGGACGAGGCGCTGGCCCAGGCGAACGCCGGCGCCGTGCCGGGCCTGACGCTCTAGGCCGCCGCCTCGCGGAGCGCCTGGCGCACCAGTTCCGGCCGCTCCATGGGCAAGAAATGGCTCGCGCCGGCGACCGTCTCGACCCTGATCCGGCCGGTCCCCAGGAGCTCCGGCAGGTGGTCGTCCAGGCGGGCGGTGGAGCCCACCTCGGCCCGTAGGATGCGGATCGGGCAGCGCGTCGCCCGGAAGGCGGCCCACGGATCGTAGTTGTGAGAGCGGAAGTTCGACGCCTCCCATTCCGGCCGGCAGGTAAGCGTCACGCCGCCCGCGCCGTCGACCTGGAAGCCCGCCTCCACATAGTCGGCGAGTTGGGCGTCGTTCCAGGTGCGGAAGGCGCCGCGACCGCGATAGGCCTCGAGCGCCGCGCGTTTGTCCGGGAAGTCGGCGCGGCGGCGCAGCGCGCCCTGCGCCAGGGGCGACTCCGCCACCGCAGGATCGTCTTCCGAGCGGCGCCCCGGGGTGTGGATCAGCACCGGGTCGAACAGCACCAGGGCCTTGGCCCGGCCAGGCTCCGCGGCCGCCGCCAGCAGGCTGGCGGTTGCGCCCATGGAGTGGCCCGCCAGCACCACCGGACCCTCGGTCGCCGCCGCCAGCAGGGCGCGCAGGTCGTCGCGGAATTCGCTCCAGCCGTCGCGGCCCTCGATCACCGCCGGAAGCGTGCTCGCCCCATGGCCGCGCAGGTCGAGGGCCAGGATCCGCAGCCGCTCGCCCAGCGGCGCGAGGATCGAGCGGTAGGTGCGGGCGTTGAAACCGTTGGCATGGGAGAAGACGATGTCCACCGGCCGCTCTTGCGGCCCGAAGTCGAGGACCGCCATCGCGCCGCCGCGCGAGGGCAGCTCCACGTTCCGCGCGCGCGGCTCGAACTCGACCTCGGTGTCCATGAACGCCCTCCGACCGCCCCCATATAACCGCCGATCACCTCAGGAGAAGACATGAAGCTCGCGACCATCGGCTACGAGAGCGAGACGCAAGGCGCCGTGATCGACCGGCTGAAGCAGGCGGGGGTCGAAGTGCTGATCGACGTCCGCGCGGTGGCGGCCTCGCGCCGGGCGGGCTTCTCCAAGACCCTGCTGGCGGCAAGCCTGAAGGACGCCGGCATCGACTACGTGCATCTCCGCCAGCTCGGCACCCCCAAGCCGGGCCGGGACGCCGCGCGCAAGGGCCACATTGCCGAGATGCGGGCGATCTTCGAGGGCCACCTTGCCGAGCCCGGCGCCCAGCTGGAGCTCGCCAAGGCCACGGAGATCGCGCGGGAGAAGAAGGCCGCCTTGCTCTGCTACGAGGCCGACCATCGCGGCTGCCACCGGGCCATCGTCGCCGACCGCATCTGCGAGGCCCTTGGCTGCGAGATCGAGAACCTCTGAGCTTGGCGTCCCTCGCGTAAGGGGACGATGATGCCGGCCTTCGGGAGGAGACCGCCATGAACGCCCCAGCCCAGTTCGACTGCACGGCCCAGGCCTGGACCTGTTTCGACGTCGTCATCGAGGGCCACGTCGCCCACATCCGGCTGAAGCGGCCGGAGGCGATGAACACCATGGTCCGGGCGTTCTGGAACGAGCTGCCGGCCATCGTGCGCGACATCAACGACAATGCGCGCGCTCGCTGCATCGTCATCTCCTCCACCGGCAAGCACTTCTGCGCCGGCATGGACCTGGCGGTGTTCGGCGGCGGCGGCTCCACCTCGTCGGCGGCCTCGGACGACCGCTACGTCAACGCCGAGGCCATGCGCTTCCACGTGAAGCTGCTGCAGGACAGCTTCTCCTGCCTGGACGAGGCCCGCATGCCGGTGATCGCCGCCATCCAGGGCGGCTGCGTCGGCGGGGCGGTGGACATGACCAGCGCCTGCGACATCCGCTACTGCACCAGCGACGCCTTCTTCGTGATCCAGGAGATCAACATCGGCATGACCGCCGACGTCGGCACCTTCCCCAGGCTCTGCAAGCTGATCCCCGAGGGGTGGGTCCGCGAGCTCGCCTATACGGGCCGTAGGCTGCCGGCGCTCCGGGCCCGCGAGATCGGCCTGGTCAACGAGGTGTTCGACACCCACGAGGAGGTGGTGGCCCATGCCCTGGCCACCGCCCGCGAGATCGCCTCCAAGGCGCCGCTCGCCGTCACCGGCTCCAAGGTGATGATCAACTACGCCCGCGATCACTCCATCAAGGACGCGCTCGACTATATCGCCGTCTGGCAGACCTCGATGTTCTCCGGCCCGCACATGGCCGAGGCGTTCAAGGCCAAGGCCGAGAAGCGCGAGGCGGATTTCCCCGACCTCGCGCCGCTGCGCCACGAGATGTGACCCTAGCTGGCGGCTGCGGCCTGTGGCGCGATCCAGGCCAGCTTTTCGCGGTCAGCGGCGTCGAACTCGGCGGCCGTGAGGTCGCAGCCGGCCATGCGGGCCTGGCTGACGTCGGCGTCGAGGAAGCGCGCGCGCGGCGCAGACGCGCCGCGGAAGTCGGTGTTGTGCAGCGAGGCGCGGGTGAAGTCGGTGCGCACATAGCGCCCCTCGGCGATCATCAGCGGACCCATCCGCGCGCCGCGCAGGTCGGCGCGGGCGAGCTGGGCGTCGGTGAGCTTGGCCCCGCGCAGGTCCGCGCCCTGCAGGTTCACCCCGCGCAGGTCGCAGCCCGAGAGGTCGGCGCCCTGCAGCTCCACCCCCTGCATGTCCAGGCCGAACAGGATCGAGCGGGGCGCCACCAGCGCGGTGAGCTTGCGGCCCCGCAGGCTGCGGAGCGGGCGGAAGTCCACCTCGGGCAGGCTGACCACCCGGCCCCGAGCGCCGTCGGTTTCGCAATAGGCTTCGTGCTCGGCGAGGATTTCGTCGAGCGGCCGGTCGTCCACATAGGCGAGCGGCGCGGGCGCGCGCAGCACGTCGGTCAGGTCGGCGTCGTCGAGGCGGGCGTGCTCCAGGTTCACCCCGGCCAGCACGGCGCGCTTCATGGAGGCTCCGGTGAGGTCCGCGCCGCCGAGGTCGGCGCCGGAGAGGTCCGCCCCGTCCAGCACCGCCCGGTGCAGGCGCGCGCCCGACAGCACGGCGCCGGCCAGGCTGGCGTCGGTGAAGTCCACGGCCATGGCGATCGCGCCGGCCATCTGGGCCCCGGCGAGGTTGGCGCCGGTGAGGACGGCGTAGTTCAGCTCGCCCGGCCGGTGCTCGTGGCGCAGCACGCGGAAGCCGTCGAGCTTGTCCTGCAGGGCGATACGGCCCTCGCGCAGGTCGCAGCCGGCGAGGTCGGCGCTGGCCAGGTTCGCCCCCCGCAGGCAGGCGCCGCGCAGGTCGGCGCGCCGCAGGTTCGCCCGCCGCAGGTCGGCCTCGCGCAGGTCGGCTCCGAACAGGATGGCCCGCGAGAGATTGGTGCGGGCGAGCATCGCGCCCTCGAGCTTGGCGCCGGCGAGATCAGCCTCGCGCAGGTCGAGACCCTCCAGGGAGCAGTTGGACAGGTCCGCGTAGGTCAGCGACAGCCTGCGCCCGCCGGAACGCCCGGCCAGGTAGCGCTGGTGCGCCTCCACGGCCTCGCGCAGCGCATTGGCGTCGAGCGCCACATGATGGGGGACAGCCTGGGTGGACATGGCGACCTTGCTTGCCCCGCCACCGTGCGCCGCGCCGCTTAAGGAACGGTTGCGGCGTTAAGCCTTTCCCGCCGGCTGGACGTCCCTCAGGACCTCCGCCAGCAGCCGGCCCTCGACCGCGCGGTTGGAGCCGGCGCGCCAGGCGATCACGATCTCGCGGCTGGGATGGTCCGCGTCGATCGGCCGGACCGCCACGGGTGCGGCTTCGGCGAGGCCGGCGCTCACCGCCATCTTCGGCAGGAAGGTCACGCCGAGGCCGGAGCCCACCATCTGCACCAGCGTCGGCAGCGACGTGGCCGCGAAGGTCTCCTCGTCGCTCGCCTTCGGCGGCTTCAGGCCGCAGGCGGAGAGCGCGTGTTCGCGCAGGCAGTGACCGTCCTCCAGCAGGATCAGCCCCTCGTGCTCCAGCGCCTCGGGGGTCACCGACGTCTGCCGGGCCAGCGGATGGTTGGCCGGCATGGCGGCCAGCAGGGTGTCGTCGGCGACGTGGGCCCACTGCAGCCCGCTCATGTCGTAGGGCAGGGCGATGAGGGCGGCGTCGAGCTGACCGGCCTTCAGGAGCGCGATCAGCCGGTGTGTCAGGTCCTCGCGCAGGAACAGCCGCAGCTTCGGGAAGCGGTCCCGCAGCGCCGGCAGGGCCTTGGGCAGCAGGAAGGGCGCGATGGTCGGGATCACGCCCAGCCGGAAACGGCCGGTGAGCGGCTGGCCGGCGTTCTTGGCGGCCTCCACCAGCTCCTCGGCCTCGTTGAGGATCACCGTGGCCCGGCGCAGCGCCTCCTCGCCGACCGAGGTCAGGATCACGCCCGAGCGGGCGCGGTCCACGACGTTGGCGCCGAGCGTGCGCTCGAGTTCCTGGATGCCCGCCGAGAGCGTCGGCTGGGTGACGTGGGCCGCCTCGGCGGCGCGGCCGAAGCTGCCGTTCTCGGCGAGCAGCTTCAGGTACTGCAGCTGGCGCAGGGTCGGCAGCATCGGCGTCCTCCGGAAGCCGATAGATAGTCTCTATTTCAATTCCAAAAGCAATCGATTTGCCTGTGGTCAGGTGGAGCCGTAGGTGTGACCCACGATCGCTCCAGCGACGCGCTGAAGGTGGCCCCGACCGAGGCCTTCAGCGGTCCGGGAGGAGCGCTCCTCCCCCCTTGCCGCTCCTCCCGGATCCCTTCCTCAGGCCTGCTCGAAGCTCAGGGGACCGCCCCAGAAGGTCTCCACGAGGCTGTGCTGCGCGCCAGGCTGGCCGGTGGTGAGGAACCGGCGGACCGAGCTCTGGCCGGGATCGATTTCCGGGTGCCGCTCGAAGTAGCGGGCGAGGGCGTCGGCGGTGGCGTCCGGCTGGTGGATCAGCGGCGTGCCCGGCGGCAGGGCCTCGCGGAACAGGTCGGCGACGATCTCGTAGTGGGTGCAGCCGAGGATCGCCCGGTCAGGCCAGCGGCCGATGCGGGTCTTCAGCGCCTGGACGTGGCGTTCGATCACCGCCTTCAGCTCTTCTCGGCTGGCGCCCTGCTCGATCATCCGGGCGAGCTCCGGACAGGGCTCGGAGAAGACGGCGACGTCCTGCCGGCGCTTGTCGACTTCGATCTCATAGACCCGGCTGCCGGCGGTGGCGGGCGTGGAGAAGACGCCCAGGATGTCGAGCTTCTCAACCTTCTCGCCGCGCCGCTCGGCCTCGTGCTCCCATGGCAGGCCCGTCGCGGCCTCGATGGTGGGCACCACGATGCCCAGCACGTTGACCGGCCGGCCGATCTGCTTGCGGTAGCCCGGCAGCCAGGTCTGCTGCAGGCGCCGCAGCGCCACGCTGGCGGCCGTGTTGCAGGCCAGGACGACGAGGTTGCAGCCCTCCTCGAACAGCCGCTCGCAGCCGGCCCTCGTCAGGGCGACGATCTCCTCCCCGGTCTTGCCGCCGTAGGGGGCGTTCGCCTGGTCGGCGAGATAGACGAAGTCGGCGGTTGGGAACCGCTCGACGAGCTTGTGGTGGACGGTCAGCCCGCCCACGCCGGAGTCGAACACGCCGATGGCCATCCGCTGGTGTTAGCGGGCGTCGCCGAGGTCGGCTAGGGGCGGGCCGGTGGGTTTTCGATGCAGGCGTAACATTACCGCCCTGTCATGTGACGTTCAGGACGGACGTGCCTAAGGTCCCGCAGCTTTTCGCATTTTCGTCTGGAGACCTCATGCGCCGGCGCACGTTCCTTGCCGCTTCCTCGGCCCTGGCCGCCACGTCCTTGCTTCCGGCCGCCGCGCAGGCCCAGGCGACCAACCCGCTGCTGGCCCCGTGGACCGGCCCCTACGGCGGCGTCCCGCCGTTCGACAAGGTGAAGGTCGCCGACTTCAAGCCGGCGCTGGAGACCGGCATGGCGCTCGAGCTGCGCGACGTGGAGGCGATCGCCAACGCCACGGCGCCGGCCACCTTCGAGAACACGCTGGCGGCCATGGAGCGCTCGGGCGAGGCGCTGGAGCGGGCGGAGATCATCTATTCGATCTGGGGCGGCACGCTTTCGACGCCCGAGGTGCGGGCCATCGAGAAGGAGATCGAGCCCAAGCTCTCGGCGCACTCCGACCGCATCCTGCAGAACGAGAAGCTGTTCCGCCGCATCGACGCGGTCCACGAGCACCGCGACCACCTGAACCTGACGCCGGAGCAGAAGCGGCTGTCGGTGCTGCGCTGGAACACCTTCGTGCGCAATGGCGCGAAGCTGGACAGCGCCGCCAAGGCCCGCGTGGCCCAGATCAACGAGGAGCTGGCCGGCCACTTCACGACCTTCAGCCAGAACCTGCTGCACGACGAGACCGAGCGGGACATCTACCTGAAGGCGACCGACCTCGACGGCCTGCCCGATGACGTGCGCGCCGCCATGGCCGCGGCCGCCAACGGCAAGAACCGGCCGGGCGAGTACGTCATCGTCAACACCCGCTCGTCGGTGGATCCGTTCCTGACCTATTCGGCGCGCCGCGACCTGCGCGAGCAGGTCTGGAAGAACTTCTACAGCCGCGGCGACAACGGCGATGCCTGGGACAACAACGCCGTCATCAAGAAAATCCTGAAGCTGCGGTCCGAGCGGGCGAAGCTGTTCGGCTTCCCGACCCACGCCCACTGGCGCCTCGCCAACAACTCCATGGCCGACAAGCCGGAGGCCGCCATGGAGCTGATGCTGCGGGTGTGGCCCTCGGCCATCGCCCGGGTCCGCGAAGAGGTGGCCGAGATGCAGGCCATCGCGGACAAGGAAGGCGCGAAGATCAGGATCGCGCCCTGGGACTACCGCTTCTACGCCGAGAAGGTGCGCAAGGCCCGCTACGACCTCGATATGAACGAGGCCAAGCCGTACATGCAGCTCGAGAAACTGCGCGAGGGCATGTTCTGGGCCGCCGGCCAGCTCTACGGCTTCGAGTTCGTCCCCGTGACCAACGTGCCCGTGCAGCATCCCGACGTGCGCGTCTGGGAGGTGAAGCGCGGGCCCGAGCACGTCGGCCTCTGGTACTTCGACCCCTATGCCCGGGCCGGCAAGCGCTCCGGCGCCTGGATGAACGCCTACCGCAGCCAGGAGACCTTCGACGGCAAGGTCACGACGATCGTCTCCAACAACTCCAACTTCGTGAAGGGCGCGCCGGGCGAGCCGGTGCTGATCTCCTGGGACGACGCGGAGACCATGTTCCACGAGTTCGGCCACGCCCTGCACGGCCTGAACTCCAAGGTCACCTACCCGTCGCTGTCGGGCACGCGGGTGTTCCGCGACTACGTGGAGTTCCCCTCGCAGATCAACGAGCACTGGCTGCGGACGCCGCAGGTGCTGAACCGCTTCGCCCTGCACTATCAGACCGGCAAGCCGATCCCGGCCGAACTGGTCGCCAAGATCGAGAAGGCCTCGACCTTCCGGCAGGGCTTCGACGTGACCGAGTACCTGGCCTCGGCGCTGATCGACATGAAGCTGCACCTGGCCGGCGACGCCGACATCGACCCGGACGCCTTCGAGCGCGAGGAGCTCACGAAGCTCGGCATGCCGGCCGAGCTGCCCATGCGCCACCGGACCCCGCAGTTCGGCCACATCTTCTCGTCCGACGGCTATTCGGCCGGCTACTACTCCTACCTGTGGTCGGAGGTGATGGCGCTCGACGCCGTCGAGGCGTTCCGCGAGGCGCCGGGCGGGCTCTACGACAAGGCCGTCGCCAAGCGGCTGCACGACACGGTGATGAGCGTCGGCAACTCCATCGACCCGCGCGAGGGCTACCGCGCCTTCCGGGGCCGCGACCCGGACGTGAAGGCCTACCTGCGCGACAAGGGCTTCCCGACGACCTGAGACGGCGCCATCGTCCCCCGACCATGACGTCGGGGGGCGTGGCATGGAGTCGTTCGAATACCTGCTGATCCTTGCCTCGGTCGTGCTGGGGCTGGCGGTCACCGACCTTGCGACAAGCCTTCACCGCCTGCTGGCGGCGGGCGGCCGCGTGAAATGGGACTGGCTCGCGCCGCTGGCCGCCATGGTGGCCTTCCTCAAGATCGTGACCCAGTGGTGGAGCTGGCGGGCCGCCGCCTCCATGGCGGGCGGCTTCACCTTCGAGATGTTCCTGGGCGTGCTCGTCGCCACGGTGCTGCTGTTCCTGATGGCGGCCGCGGCCCTGCCGGACGAGGCCGGCGAGGTCGATCTCGCCGCTCACTACGAGGCGGTGCGCCGCCGCTTCTGGACCCTCTTCGTCGGCCACTGGCTGCTGATGAACGGGGTCAGCGTCTGGGCGCAGATGCAGATCGCCCACGCGAGGCTCTCGCCGCTCTCCCTTGTCCTGCTGCTCGGGCCGCTGGCGCTTACGATGGTCTTTGTGCGCAATCGCTGGGTCCACACCGCGGTGCTCGCCGGGCTCTGCGTCGTCTACGTGGGCCAGTTCCTCGGGCGTGGCCTGCCTAGCTGAAGAGATCGCCCTGGGCGGCGGCCCCAACGACCGCAATCGGCGCGCCCTCGATGGCGAGCAGCCTCAGCTTCGTCTGGGCGCCGCCGCGGGCCGAGAAGCCGCCGAGCCTGCCGCCCGCCGCCGTCACCCGGTGACAGGGCACGACGATCGGCCAGGGGTTCGCGCCGAGCGCCTGGCCGACCTGCTGGGCCAGCAGCTTGTCGCCGAGCCTCACCGCGATTTCGCCGTAGGTCAGGGTCTCGCCGGGCGGGATGGCGCGCGCGATTTCGTAGACCCGGGCGTTGAAGTCCGGCGTGCGGGAGAGGTCGAGCGGGGCGTCGGACAGGTCCGCCTTCTCGCCGCGCATCAGGGCCTGGATGCCGGCGAGGGTCGGCGCGAGGCGCTCGGGCGGCGCGGCCTCGACCGCCCCGGGGAAGCGGCGCAGGAAGCCGGCGCGCGCGGTCTCCGCCTCCGGCTCCGGCAGGTGGCAGGCGACGAGGCCCGCGTCGTTCCAGGCGACGCCGGCCCAGCCGATGGCGGTCTCGAAGAGGGCGTAGCGGGTCATGGCGTCAAGATAGCGCCGTTCGCCGCGCCCCGCTGGCGGCTTTCGGACACGCATGAGCGGTCGCCCAGGAGGTGACACGGGAAGATGTGGCGGCGGTCTGCGGCCTGAAACTCATGGCGGCCAGTCTGCCTGCGGGGCCCGGCGTCTCAAGGACCGGCCGCAGGCCGGCCGCGGCGCGGCGCGCCGGAGGCGCGTCCTTGACACGCCGGACCCCGCAGGCTCGCATCTGACCATGAGCTTCAAGGGCGGGAAGGCATCTCGAGGATGCTCCACACCTTCGTCGGCGCTATTCAAATGCTGCTCCTCGGAGCGGCCGTCATCTACGTATTTCGCACCATGTTCGCTCGACGCGCCCTCCTGAATGAGCTCACCGGGAAGGTGGGATACTGGCGCGTCTTCCTCGGATTGAAGACGGACGATCTTCGCTTCTCGCCGGAAGCCCGAGCACACGAGGCGAGGGCGAACCGCCTCAATCTGATCGCCGTCGCCCTCGCGGCCGCCTACGCCCTCATCACCTCCGCAGCCGATTTCTTGACCTGACCGTCCCTTGAGCGCATAAGCGCGCCCTTCCGGCCTGATCTCGATCAGCGCCCTCCACCGCCACGACCCCCATCACCATATGGGACGAGGGCGGCGAGGCCCCCCGTCGACGCAATCGTCCACGGGGGTCGATCGCGTTTGGGCCACAGGAGTAGGTTTTGTTCGACGCACTTACAGATCGGCTGTCCACCGTCTTCGACCGCCTCGGCGGCAAGGGCGTGCTGTCCGAGAAGGACGTGGACGAGGCGCTGCGCGAGGTCCGCATCGCGCTGCTGGAGGCCGACGTCGCGCTGCCGGTCGTGCGCGACTTCATCGCCAAGGCCAAGGAGCGGGCGACCGGCGAGGCCGTCATCCGCTCGGTGCGGCCGGCCGACCAGGTGGTCAAGATCACCTACGACGGCCTCGTCGAGATGCTGGGCGGCGAGGGCGAGCCCGAGGGGCTGAACCTCTCGCTGAACCCGCCGACCGTGATCCTGATGGCCGGCCTGCAGGGCTCGGGCAAGACGACCACCGCCGGCAAGCTCGCGCTGCGCCTGGCCAAGGACCGCAAGAAGGTCCTCGTCGCCTCCCTCGACACCCGCCGCCCGGCCGCCATGGAGCAGCTGGCGATGCTGGCCAAGCAGGCCGGGGTCGACAGCCTGCCGATCGTCGCCGGCCAGGCGGCGCCCGACATCGCCAAGCGGGCGATGAGCTCGGCCCGGCTGCAGGGCTACGACGTCCTGATCCTCGACACCGCCGGCCGAACGACCCTGGACGAGGCGATGATGAGCGAGGCGGCCGAGATCGCCCGCATCAGCTCGCCGTCCGAGACCCTGCTGGTCGCCGACAGCCTGACCGGCCAGGACGCGGTGCGCACCGCCAAGGCCTTCCACGAGCGCCTGCCGCTGACCGGCCTGGTGCTGACCCGGGCCGACGGCGACGGCCGCGGCGGGGCGGCGCTGTCGATGCGCGCGGTCACCGGCCTGCCGATCAAGTTCCTCGGCGTCTCGGAGAAGATCGAGGGCCTGGACGCCTTCGACGCCCGGCGCGTGGCAGGCCGGATCCTCGGCCAGGGCGACGTCGTCGCCCTCGTCGAGAAGGCCGCCCAGGACATCGACCAGGCCAAGGCCGAGGCCATGGCCCGCAAGCTGGCCAAGGGCCAGTTCGACCTCGACATGATGGCCGACCAGCTCGCCCAGATGAAGAAGATGGGCGGCATGGAGGGGCTGATGGGCCTCCTGCCGGGCGTCCAGAAGGTCAAGAAGCAGATCGCCGAGAGCGGAATCAGCGACAAGGTGTTCGACCGCCAGGTCGCCATCCTGTCGTCGATGACCAAGGCCGAGCGGAAGAAGCCCGACATCCTGCAGGCGTCGCGCAAGCGCCGCATCGCCGCCGGCGCGGGCGTCGACGTGGCCGAGGTCAACCGGCTCCTGAAGCAGCACCGCCAGATGGCCGACGCCTTCAAGATGATGAGCAAGGGCGGCGGCAAGGGCTTCGCCCAGATGGCCCAGATGCTCGGCGGCGGCGGCGGCATGGACCGCCTCAAGGCGCTCGGCGGCGGCAAGGCGCCGACCCCCGAACAGATGGAGGAGATGGCCGCCAAGCTGGGCGGCCCCGGCGCTCCGAGACTTCCCGGCCTGGGCGGCGGCCTGCCGCCCGGCTTCAATCCCTTCAAGAAATAGACTGAAAGACCAAGGACCTAGACAATGCTGAAAATCCGTCTCGCCCGTGGCGGCGCCAAGAAGCGCCCCTACTACTCGATCGTCGTCGCCGACAGCCACTCGCCCCGCGACGGCCGCTTCATCGAGAAGGTGGGCTCCTACAACCCGCTGCTGAAGAAGGACGACCCGAACCGCGTCGTCCTGAAGGCCGAGCGCATCCAGGAATGGATGGCCAAGGGCGCCCAGCCGACCGACCGCGTGCAGCGCGAGCTGGCCAAGCAGGGCATCGGGACCTGGACCAACAGCAACAACCCGAAGAAGGGCCTCCCGGGCGAGAAGGCCAAGGAACGCGCCGAGGAGAAGGCCCAGAAGGAAGCCGATCGCGCCGCCGCCGCGGCCGAAGCCGCCGCCAACCCGCCGCCGCCGGCCGAAGAGCCCGCCGTGGAAGAGGCTCCGGCCGCCGAAGCCGCTCCGGCTGAAGAGGCCGCTCCGGCCGCCGAGGAAGCGACCGCCGAGGCCGCTCCGGCCGAAGAGGCCCCCGCCGCCGAGGAAGCCCCGGCCGCCGAGGCTCCCGCCGCCGAAGGCGAAGAGCAGGCGTCCTAAGGACACCCATCCTCCGCTCATTCCGGCGAAAGCCGGAACCCAAGCGGCGTTTCAGCTTGGGCCCCGGCTTTCGCCGGGGTGAGCGGCACAGGGTTCGCGGCCAATGGACAGAGCCAACCTCATCCTCGTGGGCCGGGTAGCGGGCGCGTTCGGCGTGAAGGGGGATGTGCGCATCACCGCCTTCACCGCCGACCCGATGTCGCTCGTCGAGTACCGCAGCCTGCTGCGCGAGGACGGCTCGCCGGGCCTGACCCTGTCCGGCGGCCGGCCCGACCAGAAGGGCGGTGTCATCGTGCGCGCCGCCGAGATCGAGACCCGAGAGCAGGCCGTGGCCCTGCGCGGGCTGAAGCTGTTCATCCCCCGCGACCTCCTCCCCGAGCCGGAGGAGGACGAGTTCTACGTCACCGACCTCATCGGCCTGACGGTGGAGACGCCTGAGGGCGAGGTGCTGGGCAAGGTCCGCACCGTCCACGACTTCGGCGCCGGCGACCTCCTGGAGGTCCAGCCGCCCGAGGGCGCGAGCTGGTGGCTGCCGTTCACGCGCGAGGCGGTGCCGGAAGTCCGCCTCGCCGAGGGCAAGGTGATCGGCGTGCGGCCGGAGGAGACGGAGTGACCTCGTCCCTCCCTTGATGGGGAGGGACAGACCGCGCAGCGGTCAGGGTGGGGCTGTCACGCTCGACGACGGACTCTCAGTCCAGCCCCCACTTCCCCACCCCGCTCGCCTTTGGCGAGTCGACCCTCTCCATCAAGGGAGGGAAATCGCTATTTCGGCTTGCGCATCCGCATCAGGCCTTCCTGGGCGCAGGACGCGACCAGGGCGCCGTCGGAGGCGCGGTAGATCTGGCCGAGGTTGAAGCCACGGCCGCCGGAGGCCGAGGGGCTCTCCTGGTGGTACAGGTGCCATTCGTTGAAGTCGGTCGGCCGGTGGAACCACATGGCGTGGTCCAGGCTCGCCGACTGGAAGCCCGGCGTGCGCCAGCTCACCCCGTGCGGCTTCACCCCCGTCCCCAGCAGGCTCATGTCCGAGGCGTAGGCCAGGATCACCTGCTGCATGCGGTCGTCGCCGCCGATCGGGTCGCGGGCCCGGAACCAGACCTGCTGGCGCGGCTCGCTCGGCCGCGGCGCGTGGTCCCAGCGGCCGCCCACGGTGCGCATCTCGATCGGCCGGGGCCGGTCGAGCCAGGCGCGGACCTGCGGCGGCGCGTCCTTCATCTGGGCCTTCTCGCGCTCCAGGTCGTCCTCGACCTCCTCCGGCGGCGGCGCCTCGGGCATGTCCGACTGGTGCTCGAACCCCTCCTCGGCCGCCTGGAAGGAGGCGGCGAGGTTGAAGATCTGCTTGCCGTGCTGCACGGCGATCACCCGCCGCGTCGTGAAGCTGCCGCCGTCGCGCGACCGGTCCACGTCGAAGACGATCGGCACGTTCGGATCGCCCGGGCGGATGAAGTAGCAGTGCAGGGAGTGGCAGACCCGGTCCTCGACCGTCTCATAGGCGGCGAGCAGCGACTGGGCGATCACCTGGCCGCCGTAGATGCGCTCGCGCGCCTCCTCCTCGGGCGTGATGCCGCGGAACAGGTTCACCTCGAGCCGCTCGAGCTGGAGCGTCTCGATCAGGGTCTGGGTGTCCATCGTGGTCCCGGCGATGCTGCAACTGCGAAGCCGATCCGCTTAAGCCGAAGCCTCCGGCGCGGCAAGGTCAGTAGTAGTCGGCGAGCCGCAGGAGGCGGCGGCTGCCGTCGGCGAGGGTCAGCGCCACGACGCGGCCCGCCGGACCGTTCGCCCAGCGGAACAGCGGGCTCTCGGCATAGTCGGGGGTGATCGGCTGGCCGTCCACGGCGGTGATCACCGTCTGCGGCCGCCAGCCCGCCGCCTCGGCCGGGCTGCCGCGGGCCACGTGGGTGACCCGCAGGTGGTCGCCCTCCACCGCCACGGACAGGCCCGCCCGGTTCTTGCGGAAGGCGGCCTCCGCCGCGCCGGGATAGGGCTGCAGCCACAGCCGGTCGCCCGCGAAGTCGATGGTCACGTGGAAGCGGCTGAGGAGCGCCAGGCCGACGTTGGCGGGCGCGGCGGCGACCAGGTCGGCCGTGGCCGAGGTGGGGACGCCCTGGAAGGTGACGCCGCCCACCGCGATGTCGTCCAGGCTCGTCACCGCGCTCTCCCGCGGGCCGTCGACGCCCACGGCCAGTTGGGTGGAGACCGGCCGGCCGGCGAGCAGGCCGCGGGCGTCGGCGTAGTCGCGGTCGACCAGCAGGGCGCCGGAGTTGCCGAGGTCGAGGACCGCCTCCACGGGCTGGCCGGCGATCACGATGGGCAGGCTGCGCAGGTTGCCCGAGGCGGTGAGCGGCAGCGACGCCACCGGCGGGGGGCGGAAGTCGTGGCGGGCGAGGAAGGCGATCTGGCGGGCCTGGAAGTCGATGTCGACCACGGCGCCGTCGAAGATGTCGCGGCCCAGGATCACCTGCACCGGCCGCGGCACCACCGCCTCGAGCACGCTCAGGTCCATCACCGCCACATTGCGGCGCGGCAGCAGGAGGCCGCCAAGCCGCAGGTCCGCGCGGGCCAGCCGCACGCCGTCGACGCGACCGGCCACGCCCTGGGCGCGCAGGCCCCGGCCGAGGCGGAGGCCCAGGCTGGCGGCGAACTCCGCGTCGATCACCGTCGAGCTCGCGCCGGAATCCAGCCAGGCCTCGGCGGGGCGGCCGTTGATGGCGATCGGGAACAGGATCTGCCGGTCCTGCAGGAACTCGAACCGTGTGGCGTGGGCCACCGTCGCCTGCGCCGGCTCCGGCGCCTGGGCCAGGGCGGGCGCCGGGGAGAGGACCAGGGCGAGGAGGAGAACGGCGAGGGCGCGCAGCATCGGGAGCGGGCTTAAACCGCGCGGCCGCGCTTGACGAGCCGCCCTGAAGCCGCGCTTCAAGGACGCATGTCCTTCGACGCCACCGTCCTGACCATGTTCCCCGAAGCCTTTCCGGGGCCGCTCGGCGTGTCGCTGATCGGCACGGCGTGGCGCGAGCACGGCCTGTGGACGCTGGAAACGGTGGACATCCGGGCCTTTTCCACAGATAAGCGCGGCTTCCTCGACGACACCCCCGCGGGTGGCGGTCCGGGACAGGTGATGCGGGCGGACGTGATCGCCTCCGCGCTGGACAGCGTGGAGCGGCGCGGGCGGCCGCTTTTGTACATGAGCGCCAGGGGCCGCCCCCTCACCCAGGCGCGCGTGAAGGAATGGGCCGCCGGGCCGGGACTGATCGTCCTCGCCGGACGGTTCGAGGGGGTGGACCAGCGGGTGCTCGACGCCCGCGGGTTCGAGGAGATCGCGGTCGGAGACGCGGTCCTCGCCGGCGGCGAGGCGGCGGCCCTGGTGGCGATCGAGGCGTGCGTACGGCTTGTCCCGGGTGTGTTGGGCCAGGCCGAGAGCTTGAGTGAAGAAAGCTTCGAGGACGGGCTCCTCGAGGGTCCGCAGTATACCAGGCCGCGGACGTTCGAAGGCCTCGACATCCCCGAGGTGCTGCTCAGCGGCAACCATGCGGCGATCCGCCGGTGGCGCCAGGAGCAGCGCGAGAAGACCACGCGGGAGCGGCGTCCGGACCTCTGGGCGAAGCTCTCCGCCAATCAACAGGCAAAGGGCGGGTAAAGCCCAGTAAGGACCAGACCGATGAACGTGATCGAACAACTCCGCAAGGAAGAGGCCGACCGCCTCCTCGCCGCCCGCAAGGTGCCCGTGTTCCAGCCGGGCGACACCGTCCGCGTGAACGTCCGCATCAAGGAAGGCGAGCGCGAGCGCGTCCAGGCCTACGAGGGCGTCTGCATCGCCCGCCAGGGCCAGGGCGTCGACGAGTCCTTCACCGTGCGCAAGATCTCCTTCGGCGAGGGCGTGGAGCGGGTGTTCCCGGTCCTGTCCCCGATGATCGAGTCGATCGAGGTGAAGCGCCGCGGCGTCGTCCGTCGCGCCAAGCTGTACTACCTGCGCGACCGTCGCGGGAAGTCGGCCCGGATCGCCGAGCGCCAGATGTCCCGCGCCGCGGCCGACGAGCCCAGCGAGACTCCGGAAGCCTAAGCGCTCCCGACACCACGGATTTCGAGCGGCGGCCGCAGCGATGCGGCCGCCGTTTTCGTATGCCGCCGGCCCGGTCAGGCCCGGCCGTCGCCGCCAGCTTGCAGGACACCCGCGACCGCGCCAAAAGCTTGGCCGTAGAATCCTGCGGGGGGTGGAATGTCGAACTTCGGATCGATCGGGGCGACGGCGCGCGCGCTGGCGCTGGGGCTGGGACTGACGGCCGCGGCGGCTGCGCCCGCGGGGGCGCAGGGCGCGGGGCCGACGGTCCCGATCGGCCAGGCCAAGGCCGCGCTCGAGGCGTCCGCCCAGCGCTACATGGCCGCCAGCAACAGCACGGGCGCGAAGCTCCGCGAGGTGGACAGCGTGCTCGTCGGGGCGGTGTCGATCACCCTGCCCGAGCCCGACCGCTGGCCGATGGGATCCCCGTACGACGCCAGCATCAAGATCATCGCCTGCCCCGGGGCCGGGCCGATCAACATGACCCTGCCGGTCGTCGCGATCCTCTGGATGGACAGTTACGAACCGCTGGGGGTGAAGGACTTCGGCGGGATCGCCGCCACCGGCGGCGCGGACGTGACCTCCCAGGCGCTGGCCCAGGCCCTGCAGTCCCCCGGCGGCGCGACCCTGGAGGGCCGGCTCCAGACGTTCCAGGTCCCCGTCCCCCTGCAGCTGAAGGAGGGCGAGGCGCGGATCCTCGCGCCGGTGGGCAACATCTACTGGCTGTCGCAGGACGGCGCGACCGTCGTCGCCCAGATCCGTCCCGCGACCGGCACGGCGACGACCCCCGGCCTGAACATTCCCGTGCCCGTGACCTTCGCCCGGGACGCTGCGGGCGCCGGGCCGGACTGGGTGACGGTGAGCGGCGCGGTCACGGGCGTCTACAAGAACGGCGGCGGCGTCGACGTCTACCCGTGGGACGCCAACGATCCCCAGCTGGTGGCGCGCTGCGCGGCCCAGAAGGCGGCGTCCAACGCCGTCGGCCTGCCCGGCGCCGCGCCCCCGAGGGCGCCCGCGACGCCGGGCGGCGGCCTCCGCCAGGCGCTCGGCTTGGCGCCCAACGCGCCGCTGCCGAAGCCCCTGACGCACATCCCCGCGACCCCCCGCTAGGCGTCGATCAGGCTCCCGCCACACCAGAATCCCGCCGACCTGTGTTCTTCCAGACCTAGCGCGCAAGGCCGAGCTTGCCTACGTACGCGGTCCGCTTCGGGGGAGGTGAGCATGGGACGGCTGCATCTGGACACCGCGGTGCGCCGCGACGGGGAGCGGCTGGTCGCCGACCTTTCGCGCGACTGGGAGATCTGGGGACCGAACGGCGGCTATGTCTCGGCCGTCGCCCTGCGGGCGGCCGGCGCCGTGGTCCCGGAGGGCCACCGCCCCGCGACGCTGAGCGTGCAGTACGTCGGCGTCGGCGGGTTCGGCGAGACCGAGTGCCGGGTGGTCCCGGTGAAGCAGGGCCGCAGCGCCTGGCTGCTGAACGTGGAGCTGGCGCAGGCGGGGAAGGTGTTCCTGCAGGCCCAGGTCTGGACCACCAGCCGCACCGATGGGCCGGTCACGGCCGAGGCGGTCATGCCCGAGGTCCCCGGACACGAGACCCTCCTCACCTTCGAGGAGCATGCGCGCCGCCACTACGGCGACCAGGCCCCGCCGCCGCACGTGTTCTGGAGCAATTTCGACGGCAAGCCGCTGAAGTGGCAGCCGTTCGACGGGCCGCGCCAGCCGGGTCCGGCGCAGCTTTCGGAGTGGTTCCGCTTCCGCGGCTTCCAGCCGGGGGACGACCCCTTCCTCGACTTCGGCCGGGCGGTGATCCTGCTCGATACCCTGATCTGGCCGACCCACCACCGCGGGCTGCCGGAGGCGCCGGACTACATCGCGCCCAGCCTCGACCTGACGGTGTGGTTCCACGATCCGCCGGGCGCGGCCGAGTGGCTGCTGGTGGACGGGGTGGCCGACACCGCCCGGGCGGGGCTAATCCACGGCCACAGCCGGCTGTGGACCGAGGACGGGCGCCTCGTGGCCACCGGCGGCTCGAACCTGCTGCACACGCCCAGGCGCTAACCCTGGGCGCAGACCTCGGCGAGCTCGGCGGCCAGGTGGTCGAACATCAGGCGCATGCGGCGGCTGCCCTTCAGGTTCTCGTGCATGCAGATCCAGACGTCGAGCTTGAACTGGAAGGTCCCGGGCAGGACCTGCACGAGGCCGTTGCGCCGCGCGATCTGGTGCTGGCAGACCCCGATGCCGAAACCGGCCTTCAGCGCGGCCAGCTGGGCGGCGTCGTTGTCGGTGCGGAGCGCGAAGAGGTCGCGGGTGATCGGCCGGCCGATGTCGATCCCGCCGGGCACCGAGGGCGGTCGGCTGTCGTAGCCGATCAGGGTGTGGCGCTCGAGGTCGTCGAGGCTCGACGGCGTCCCTGAGCGGGCGATGTAGTCGGGCGTGGCGTAGAAGCCGAAGGCCACCTCCCCCACCTTGCGGGCCACCAGGTTGTTCTGGGTCGGCCGCGCCATGCGCACGGCGATGTCGGCGTCGCGGCGCGAGAGGTCCTCGTTGCGGTTGGAGGTGACCAGCTCCACGTCGACGGCCGGATGCGCCTGGCGGAAGCGGGCGAGGACCACCGGCAGGACCTCGATGCTCATGATCTCCGAGGCGGTGACGCGGACCACGCCGCCCGCGCTGTCGGCGGCGCCCGAGGCGTCGCGCATGGCCGCGCCTGCGGCCGCGGCCATGTCCGCCAGGTGCGGCTTCAGCGAGAGCGCCAGGTCGGTAGGCTGGATGCCGCGCGGGCTGCGCAGGAACAGCGGGGCGCCGAGCTGGCGCTCCAGCTGGTCGATGTGGCGCCCCAGCGTCGGCTGGGTCAGCCGCCGCGACTTGGCCGCCGCCGACAGGCTGCCCGCCTCCAGCACGGCGTGCAGGCTCTGCAGAAGGTCCCAGTCGGCGTAGGAGGCCATGCGGCCATGAATAGCTCCATCCGTAGCCGGCGCGAAGCCGAGGCTGAGCAAGAAAATTGCTGCAACCGCACCGGCTATGCGGCGACGCAGCACTAGACGTGCGCGTATCCGCAGACCTACATGCGAGCCATGCCCGGCAAGACCCTTTACGACAAGATCTGGGACGCCCACGTCGTCGACCAAGTGGCCGGCGAGGAGGCGATCCTCTACATCGACCTGCACCTGATCCACGAGGTGACCACGCCGCAGGCCTTCGCCGGCCTCCGCGCCGAGGGCCGCAAGGTGCGCCGCCCCGACCGCACGCTGGCGGTGGCCGACCACAATGTGCCCACCGAGAACCAGGAGCTGGGCGTCGGCGCCGTCGCCGACGAGGAGGCCCGCCTGCAGCTGCAGACGCTGGCCCGCAACGTCGCCGACAACGGCATCGAATTCTTCCCGATGGGCGATCCGCGCAACGGCATCGTCCACGTGGTCGGGCCCGAGCAGGGCCGCACCCAGCCGGGGATGACCATCGTCTGCGGCGACAGCCACACCTCCACCCACGGCGCGTTCGGAGCGCTCGCCCACGGCATCGGCACGTCGGAGGTGGAGCATGTGCTGGCCACCCAGACCCTTCGCCAGAAGAAGGCCAAGAACTTCCGCGTCCGCATCGAGGGCGAAGCCGCGCCGGGCGTCGGCGCCAAGGACTTCGCGCTGGCGGTGATCGGCCAGATCGGCACCGCCGGCGGCACCGGCTATGTCATCGAGTACGCCGGCTCCGCGGTCCGCGGCCTCTCCATGGAAGGCCGCATGACGCTCTGCAACCTGACCATCGAGGCCGGCGCCCGGGCGGGGCTGGTGGCGCCGGACGAGACGACCTTCGACTACATGAAGGGCCGGCCGGCCGCGCCCAAGGGCGGCGCCTGGGAGATGGCGCTGGAATACTGGAAGACCTTCTTCACCGACGAGGACGCCGTCTTCGACCGCGAGATCGTGATCGACGCCGCGAAGATCGCCCCGCTGGTCACCTGGGGCACCAGCCCCGAGGACGTGATCGCGGTGACCGACCGGACGCCGGACCCCGCGTCCTTCGGCACGCCGGACAAGCGCGCGGCGGCCGAGCGGGCGCTCGACTACATGGGGCTTTCGGCCGGGCAGCCGATCACCGAGGCCAAGGTCGACGTGGTGTTCATCGGCTCGTGCACCAACAGCCGCATCGAGGACCTGCGCGCCGCCGCCCAGGTGGTGCAGCACGCCTTCGTCCACGGCCGCCTCGTGGCGCCGCACGTCCGCGCCATGGTGGTGCCGGGCTCGGGCCTGGTGAAGGAGCAGGCCGAGGCCGAGGGGCTGGACGCGATCTTCAAGGCCGCCGGCTTCGAATGGCGCGAGCCGGGTTGCTCCATGTGCCTGGGCATGAACCCCGACCGGCTGCAGCCGGGCGAGCGCTGCGCGTCCACGTCCAACCGCAACTTCGAGGGCCGCCAGGGCCGCGGCGGGCGAACCCACCTGATGAGCCCGCCCATGGCCGCCGCCGCCGCCATCGCCGGCCACATCGCCGACGTGCGGGATTTCCTCGGGTGATCACCGGCCTCGACCACGTCGCGGTCGCCGTCCGCGACTTCGACGCCGCGGTCGACGGCTATCGCCGGCTGTTCGCGCGCGAGCCGGAGCTGGAGCCGGGCGATGGCGCACGGCGGGCCTGGTTCCGCTTCCCCAACGCCGCCCTGGAGGTGATCAGCGCCGACGGAGCCGGCTTGGCCGGGGACCGGGTGCGCGCCCGGCTCGACGAGGCCGGCGAAGGGCTCTGGATCGTGTCGTTCGCGGTGGACGACCTGGCCGCCGCCACCCGCCTGCTGGAGCGCCGTGGGCTCGAGGTCGAGCCGGTCGCCGGCGTCACCCTCGTCCGCGCCGCCGGCCTGAGCTTCACCCTGCGCGAGGTGCGGGACCGGCCGCCCTCGCCAGCGACGGCGGAGGGTCCGGTGGACGCCCTGGATCACGTGGTCGTGCACACCGCCAACCCGGACCGGGCGCTGGCCGTCTTCGGCGCCAAGCTCGGCCTCGACCTGCGGCTCGACCGCGAGAACGCCCAATGGGGCGCGCGCCAGCTGTTCTTCCGCTGCGGCGGCGCGGTGGTGGAGGTGGGCGCCAGCCTGAAGGCGCCGGTCTCCGAGGCCCCCGACCGGTTCGGCGGGCTGGCTTGGCGCGTCGCCGACCCCGCGGCCGCCCGGGCCCGCATGGCCGCCGCCGGCTTCGACGTCTCGGAGCTGCGCAAGGGCCGCAAGCCCGGCACCCAGGTCTTCACCGTCCGCGACGCCCCCGGCGGCGTCCCGACCCTCATGATCCAGCCGTCCGCCGCCCTGGAGAGCGCCTGATGCAAGCCTTCACCCGACTGGACGCCAAGGCCGCGCCGCTGCCGCTGGCCAACATCGACACCGACCAGATCATCCCCAAGCAGTTCCTGAAGACCGTGGAGCGCGAGGGGCTTGGCCGGGGGCTGTTCTACGACTTCCGCTTCGACGAGCAGGGCCGCGAGAAGCCCGACTTCGTGCTGAACCGCCCGGAGTACCGGGGCGCGGGCGTGCTGGTCACCGGCGACAACTTCGGCTGCGGCTCGAGCCGCGAGCACGCGCCGTGGGCGCTGATGGACTTCGGGATCCGCTGCGTGGTCTCCACCAGCTTCGCGGACATCTTCTACAACAACTGCTTCCAGAACGGCCTCTTGCCCGTGGTGCTGAAGGCCGACGAGGTGCAGCAGCTGATGGACGAGGCGCGCGGCGGCAACCACGTGGTCAGCGTCGACCTGGAGACCCAGACGGTCACCTCGCCATCGGGCGCCAGCTTCCGCTTCGAGATCGACCCGCAGCGCAAGGAGAAGATGCTGAAGGGCCTCGATGCGATCGGCGAGACCCTGCAGAAGGCCGCCGCCATCGACGTCTTCGAGATGAAGCGCGCGCTCGCCCAGCCCTGGACGGAGGGCGCATGACCGTCCTGATCGGCGGCACGTTCCGCCTGCCGCCCGAGGCCGTGGAGCGGTTCCGGCCGCACATGGAGACCATGCTGGGCAAGAGCCGCGCCGAGGACGGCTGCCTCACCTATTCCTACGCCTTCGATGTGCTGGAGCCCGGCCTGGTGCGGGTGTTCGAGGCCTGGCGCGACCAGGCGGCGCTGGACGCCCATTTCGCCACCGCCCACCTGGCCGCATGGCGGGCCGCCGGCGTCGAGCACGGGGTCTCCGACCGCCGGCTCAGCATCTACGAGGTCGCCGCCGAGCGCCCCCTCTGAAGGGAGCGCCCGGCGGCGGGCATCCCCCGCCTTAGCGGCGCTCGTCCTCGGTCTTCACTTCGGCGCCCACGCCGCCGCTGGCGGTCGCGCCCGCGGACGCGCCGGTCGTGTCGCCGGCGCCGGCCGCGCCGCTCGCGCTGCCGGAAGCGCCGGCGCTCGCGCCCGACGGGCTGGCCGTGGCCGAGCCGGCCGCGTCGAGAGAGCCGGAGGCCGAGGCGCCGGACGTCGTGGCCTCGTCAGCCGCCGAGCCGGCCGCCTGGGTGGCCGTGCCGGCCGCGTCGCGGGCGGCCCCGGTGGTCTCCGCCGCCTTGGTCTTCGCCTTGTCCTTGGCGGACTTGGCGGCGCCACGGGCGGTCTGGGTGGTGTCCTGGGCGATCCGGGTCGAGCCGCGGACCGTGGAGTCGACCGTACCGGTCACGCCACTGGTCACGCCCCCGAGGGCTCCCGTCGTGGCGCCGATCTGGCCGCCCACCTGGCCGCCGCCGCCCAGGCTGACCTGGGCCGCCGCAGGCGCGGCAAGCGCCAGACCGCCCGCCAGGGCCACGATTGCGGTAAGGGTTCGCGTCATGAGTAATCCTCCGTTCGGCGACCGTCTCCCTTGGTCGCCCAGTGGTCCCCACCGACTGCGCCGTGAGACTTGACCACGAGTTGGGGCGACAAAACGGCCTCGCCGTGGCCCCGGCGAGGCCGCTACGGGCTTTGCGCGCCGGCCCTCTTCGCCTAGGAGGTCGCCACCGCACGACCAACCAAGCTCCGGGGGACCCATCGTGACCGACCTGCTTCTCCTGCCCGGCGACGGCATCGGGCCCGAAGTGACGGCCGAGGTCCGCAAGGTGGCCGCGGCGCTCGCGCCGGAGCTCGCCATCGACGAGCGGCCGTTCGGCGGCAAGAGCTACGACCTGGCCGGCGTTCCACTGACCGACGAGACCCTGGCTGCCGCGAGGTCGGCGCGCGCCGTGCTGATGGGCGCGGTGGGCGGGCCGAAGTGGGCCAGCGTCCCGCGTGACAAGCGCCCGGAGGCGGGGCTGCTGGCCCTGCGCGCCGGCATGGGCGTGTTCGCCAACCTGCGGCCCGCGCTCTGCTTCCAGCCGCTGGCCGACGCCTCCTCTCTGAAGCGGGAGGTGGTGGAGGGGCTCGACTTCATGATCGTGCGCGAGCTGACCGGCGGCATCTATTTCGGCGAGCCGCGCTACATCGAGGACCTGCCGGGGGGCGGGAAGCGCGCCGTGGACACCCAGGTCTACACCACCGCCGAGATCGAGCGGGTGGCCCGGGTCGCCTTCGAGCTGGCGCGGGGCCGGCGCAACAAGGTCACCAGCGCCGAGAAGTCCAACGTGATGGATTCCGGCCTGCTGTGGCGCGAGGTCGTCACCGACCTGCACAGGCGCGAGTTCAGCGACGTCGCCCTGGAACACATCCTGGCCGACAACGCGGCCATGCAGATCGTCAAGAACCCCAAGCAGTTCGACGTCATGGTCACCGACAACCTGTTCGGCGACATCCTGTCGGACGCCGCGGCCCAGCTCACCGGCTCGCTCGGCATGCTGCCGTCGGCCGCCCTGGGCGCGCCGGGGACGCCGGGGCTCTACGAGCCGATCCACGGCTCGGCGCCGGACATCGCGGGCCAGGGGATCGCCAACCCGCTGGCGGCGATCCTCTCCTTCGAGATGGCGCTGCGCTGGTCGCTGGAGCGCACCGACCTCGCCGACCGGCTGTTCGCCGCCGTGAACCGGGCGCTGGAAGGGGGCGCGCGCACGCCGGACCTTGGCGGTAAGCTGTCGACGGCGCAGATGGGCGACGCGGTGGTCGCGGCCCTCTAGCCGCCGAACGGACGGGGGAGGCCATGGCCCACTGGCTGGTGAAGTCGGAGCCCAACACCTACAGCTTCGAGGATCTGCGGCGCGACGGCCGCACCGTCTGGGACGGCGTGCGCAACAACGCCGCGGCCCTGCACCTGAAGGCCATGAAGACCGGCGACGAGGTGCTGTTCTACCACTCGCAGGAAGGCCTGGCGGTCGTCGGCGTCGCGCGGGTGTCGAAGGAAGCCTTCCCCGACGCCAGCGACCCGTCGGGCCGCTTCGTGGCGGTCGAGCTGGAGCCTGTCCGGCCGCTGAAGGCGCCGGTGAGCCTTGGGCAGATGAAGGCCGAGCCGCCGCTCGCCGAGATGGCCATGGTCCGCCAGTCGCGCCTGTCGGTCTCGCCGGTCACCGACGCGGAGTGGGCCGCGATCCTGCGGATGGCGGGGGACTAGGTCCCGCCCCGGAGCCTACAGCCGCAGCCGCCAGCGTTCGCTGATCAGGCCCAGGCCGCCGAAGTCCTGGTTGGGCCAGCTCTCCTCCAGCTCGAAGCCGGCCGCCTCGTAGATCCGGCGGGCGGCGGTGAGCACGCTCTGGGTCCACAGGGTGATCTCGCGGTAGCCGACGTCCCGGGCGCGGGCGACGCAGGCGTCCACCAGCCGCCGGCCGAGGCCCAGGCCGCGCGCGGCGGGATCGACCAGCAGCAGGCGCAGCTTGGCGGTGGTCTCGTCCTGCTTCTCCAGGAAGACGCAGCCGACGTTGGTCCCCGCCCGCTCCGCGATCCAGCTGCCCTCCCAGTCGGGATCGAAATTCTCCACCAGGTCGGCGGCGATGCGCGCGACCAGGGCCTCGAAGCGGTGGTCCCAGCCGTACTCGCGGCCGTAGATCAGCCCGTGCGCCTGGGTGACCCAGCCGATGTCGCCGAGGCGGTGCGGCCGCAGGATGCAGCCGGGCGGCTCGGCCGGGGCGTGGAGCAGCCGCTCCACCTCGCCCAGGGCGCCGGTCAGCCGCGCCTGCTCCCGGGCGCCCAAGGGCGAGATCAGGCCCTCCACCTGGGCGATGGTGCGGCGGTGCAGCTCGGCGTAGGCGGTGCGCCCCGGCCCGGTGATCCGCAGCACCACGCTGCGGCCGTCCCGGGCGGAGGGCTCCCGGGCGACCAGGCCCTCGCGCTCGAAGCGCTTGACGATCCGGCTGAGATAGCCGGCGTCGAGGCCGGTGGCGGCGATCACCTCGGTGGGGGTGACGCCGTCGGCGCTGGCGATCTCGTAGAGCACGCGGGATTCGGCCAGGGTGTAGGGGCCGCCCAGGTGGCCCCGGTCCAGCACCCCGATGGCGCGGGTGTAGAAGCGGTTGAACCGGCGGACGGCGGCGATCGTGGCGGCGGTGTCGGCGCTCTCGGACATGGCGAAGCCTCCCTCCCCTCATGGAACGGCGGTTACTTGACGGAGTCAACTATCCTGGCGGGGCGGGCGTGAGGTTCGCCGGCTAATCGTTGCGGCGGAAAGGCTCCGTTAACCGCGTCGGGCAAGCATGATCGGCGGAAGCTTAGCCGTAGCAGCCGACGGACCTTCGAACCCATGGCGCTCGATCCCGCCTCACGGTCCCGCTACAACCTCGAGGACGCTTCCGTCCTGCTCCTGGACGACACGACCATGGGGATGGCGATCCTCGTGCAGATCGTCACCGGCCTCGGCGCCAAGAAGCTGTACCGCTGCACCACCGTGGAGATGGCCCAGCAGGTCGCCCTGAAGCACGAGATCGACCTGGCCATCGTCGACGGCATGGCCCCGTCGGGCATGGGCTACGACTTCGTCAAGTGGATGCGGACGAGCTGCCAGGAGCCGAACTGCTACACCCCGGTGATCATCACCACCGCCCACACCCCGGCCACCGACGTGGTCCGCGCCCGCGACTGCGGCGGGCACATCATCGTCAAGAAGCCCTTCGCCCCGATCGTCATGCTGGAGCGCATCATCTGGGTGGCCAAGGAGGGCCGGCCGTTCCTGTTCTCCGGCGACTATGTGGGTCCCGACCGCCGGTTCCGCGACGAGGGGCCTCCCGGCGGGGCCGGCCGCCGGCGCGAGGACCAGTCCGCCAACGCCGTCCTGGTCGACGCCGAGCCGGATGCGCAACTCCAGCCCAGGCTCGCGTCATGACCAACGTCCGGTTCGTCTTCCCCAAGCCCAGGCTCGCCAAGCTGCTGAAGATGCCCGGCGGCGTGCCGGTGGCCGAGGCGCTGGAGCGGGCGCAGGCGAACCTCGACACCATCCGCCCCACCTGCCTCGCCGAGCTGCAGGCGCTCCTGGAGCTCACCGAGGCGCGGTTCGAGGCCATGGGCCAGGCGTTCGACGACCAGCAGCTGGCCGACCTCTACGCCGTGGCGGTGCGCGGCATCGGCGGCGGCGAGGTCTGCCGGGCGCCGGCGGTGGACCTGGCGCTGACCAGCCTCTGCGACCTCTTGGACCACCTGCGCACGGCCCGCCGCTACGACCGCGAGGCCATCGCCGTGCACGTGCGCGCCTGGCGCATGCTGATGGCCATGGGCGAGCAGCCCGGCGCCGCGGCGGTCATCGACGGCCTGCGCAAGGTCAGCGCCCGCTACGCGGCCTAGGGGTTTTCGATCGTCATCTGGGTCTGGACGACCAGGGCCAGGAGCTTGCCCTCCGGCGCGGTGATGCGCGTCTGCCAGACGCTGGAGCGGCGGCCCACGTGCAGGGGCGTCGCCTCCCCGAACACCTCCGTGCCCACCCGCGCGGAGCCCAGGAAATTGGTCTTGGATTCCAGGGTCGTGGTCCGCGCGCCGGGCGGCAGGTTCATGAAGCCGGCGATGGCCCCGAGCGCATCGGCGAAGGCCATGTAGGCGCCGCCGTGCAGGATGCCGCCGGCCGTGCAGAGGTCCTCGCGCACCACCAGCCGGCCGCGCACCCGGTCCTTCGACCGCTCCAGGATCTCCACGCCCATCAGGTTGGCGAACGGCATCCCAGTCTCGGTGGCTTCGGACATGGCGCGGCTCCTTTCGGCCCAGCTGACCCGCGGAAACCGCCCCGGGTCAATTCCCTCCCGCGTCATGGGCGGCAAGACCCGGCCTGCACGACAAATCCACGGAACGCCAACTTGCGGGCCGGGCCCCCGCGCGCCATCTGTCGCAGGGGCGGGGCCGCCAGCCGATCTGGGCCGGCTGTGAGTTCTGCTCGCCTTGCGTCGGAGGCTCCCGAGGGGTACGGGAACCCTCCCCAGTATCAGGAGAATTGCGATGGGTTACCGGGTGGCCGTTGTCGGCGCCACGGGCAATGTGGGCCGCGAGATGCTGAACATCCTCGAGGAAGTGAACTTCCCCGTGGAGAAAATTCACGCGATCGCGTCGCGCAAATCCATCGGCGTCGAAGTCTCGTTCGGCAATCAGATCATCAAGTGCGAGGACGTCGAGCAGTTCGACTTCTCGAGCGTCGATCTCGTGCTGATGAGCGTCTCCGGCTCGTTCTCGAAGGAGTGGGCCCCGAAGATCGGCGCCGCCGGCCCCATCGTCATCGACAATTCGTCGGCCTGGCGGATGGACCCGGACGTGCCGCTGATCGTGCCGGAGGTGAACCCGGACGACGTGTCCTTCGCCGACCGCAAGAACATCATCGCCAACCCGAACTGCTCGACGGCCCAGCTGGTCGTGGCCCTGAAGCCGCTGCACGAGCGCTTCCGGATCAAGCGCGCGGTGGTCTCGACCTACCAGTCGGTCTCCGGCGCGGGCAAGGAAGGCATGGACGAGCTGTTCGACCAGACGAAGAACGTCTTCGTCCTGGGCGCGACGCCGCCGAACAAGTTCCCCAAGCAGATCGCGTTCAACGTCATCCCCTTCATCGGCTCGTTCCGTGACGACGGCTACACCGACGAGGAGGCCAAGATGTGGAACGAGACCCACAAGATGATCGACCCGGAGATCAAGCTCACGGTCACCTGCGTGCGCGTGCCGGTGATGGTCGGCCACTCCGAGAGCGTGAACCTGGAGTTCCACGATCCGGTGGACGAGGACGAGGCCCGCGACCTGCTGCGCGAGAGCCCCGGCCTGATCGTCATCGATAAGCGGGACGACAAGGGCTACATGACGCCCAAGGAGGCCCAGGGCGAGTTCCCGGTCTTCGTGTCGCGCATCCGCCGCGACCCGACCGTGGAGAACGGCCTGAACCTCTGGGTCGTGGCCGACAACCTGCGCAAGGGCGCGGCGCTCAACGCGGTGCAGATCGCCGAGCTCCTCCACGAACGCGGCCTGATCCGCCAGAAGGCGCTGGCCTAAGCGATGTCCTCACCGTCGACGCCGGGTGGGGAAGCCCGCCTGGCGCTGACGGCGGGTATCGCCTGCTACCTCATCTGGGGCTTCGTGCCGCTGGCCATGCAGGCCATCGGCGCGCTGGGCGTGGGCGCGGCCGAGATCCTCGTCCACCGCATCGTCTGGAGCGTGCCCACCGCGCTCGTCTTCGTCCTGGCCGCGCGCCAGGGCCGGCAGGTGCTGGACGTGCTGCGCCGGCCGAAGGTGCTGGGCTGGCTGGCGCTGTCCTCGGTGCTCATCGCCATCAACTGGATCGTGTTCATCTGGGCGGTGAACTCGGGGCGGCTGCTCGAGACCTCGCTCGGGTATTACATCAACCCGCTGGTCAACATGGCGGCCGGGGCGCTGCTGTTCCGCGAGCGGATCGACCGGATCGGCAAGGCGGCCATGGCGCTGGCCGCCGTGGGCGTGGTCGTCCAGGCCGTGGCGCTCGGCCACCTGCCCTGGGTCTCGCTGGCGCTCGCCCTGTCGTTCGGCGGCTACGGCGTGGTGCGCAAGCAGGTGGCGGCCGACGCCCAGACGGGCCTGTTCGTGGAATGCCTGCTGCTGGGCCTGCCGAGCCTCGCCTTCATCGCCTGGCTGCAGGCGCAGGGGACCGGCCATTTCGCCGACAGCACGGCCACCGTCGCCTGGCTGATCGCAGCAGGGCCGATCACCGCCATCCCGCTGGTGCTGTTCGCCTGGGCGGCGCGCCGGATGCCGCTGTCGGCGATGGGCTTCCTGCAGTTCATGGCGCCGACCATCAGCTTCATGATCGGCCTGATGCAGGGCGAGCCGTTCACGCCGCTCAGGGCGCTCTCCTTCGGCTTCATCTGGGGCGGGGCGGCGGTGTTCTGCTACGGCGCCTGGCGCCGGACCCGCTCGGTGGCCATGGCCGAGAAGGTGATCGCCGAGGCGCCCGCGCAGGGCTGAAGCCCCTGGTCAGAGCGCCGCGTAGGCCGCCTCGATCAGCCGCTTGGGGCGGAGATCGCCCATCAGGGCGACGCCCTGCTTGTTCATGGCGTAGGCGCCGCCGAGCTTCCGTTCCGGGTCGGCGAAGGCGCAGGAGCCCCCCCAGCCCGAGTGGCCGAAGGTCTGGTTCCCAGGCCCCCAGGGGTGCTCGGTCTCGTTGCGCATGAAGCCGGCGCCCCAGCTCATCACGAAGGGCAGGACGAGGTCCTGGCCGCGGATGCGCTCCCGGGCCGCTTCGGCGATCAGGGCCGGGGAGAGGATCTGTTCGCCGTCGAGCCAGCCGTCGTTGGCGAGCGCGCCCATCAGCCGGGCCAGGGCCTCGGCGGTGGCGTGGCCGTTGGTTGAGGGGATCGGCAGCGCCCGCCACTCCGCCTGCGGCTTGCCGGCCGCCGCGGACCACGGGGTGAGGAAGGCGGCGCGGGTGGGTTCGTTGACCTCGCCGAAGTCCGGCAGGGCGTTCGGCCGCTGCAGCTCGGCGATGCGGCCGAACTCCGACTCCGGCACGCCTATCCAGAGGTCGAGGCCGAACGGGGCGGCGATATCCTCGCGGAGCGCCTGGCCCATGGTGCGGCCGTCCACGCGCCGGAAGATCTCGCCCACGATGTAGCCGACGGTGATCGGATGGTAGCCGCTGGCGGTCCCCGGCGGCCACAGGGGGGTCATGGCGGCGAGCTTCGTGCAGATCGCGTCCCAGTCGAACCAGGTGACCGGGTCCATCTCGTCCGGGAAGCCGGAGAGGCCGGCCTGGTGCGAGATCGCCTGCTCGACGGTGACGGCGTCCTTCCCGGCCTGGCCGAACTCAGTCCAGACGCTGGCGACGGTCTGGCGGTAGTCGAGCTTCCCCTGGTCCACCAGCCGGGCGATCAGCAGGGAGGCCATGGCCTTCGTGGTGGAGAAGACCGGGACCAGGGTGCGTTCGTCGAAGGCTCGCGTCCCCTTTCGGTCGGCCGAGCCCGCCCAGAGGTCCAGCACCGTCTCGCCGGCCTCCACCAGGGTGAACCGCGCGCCGAGCTCGTCGCCCGCGGCGAAGTTGGCGGCGAAGGCGTCCCTGACGGCGGCGAAGCGGGCGGGCGCGAAGCCGTTGATCTCAATCATTCGTCGGGCCTCGGGTCTGACAGGCCTCTATAGCCGCCGCGGGTCCCCGGCGCACAGGGCTGTATCTAGAAGAACGCGGGTCTGTTAACGCTGGCGGGAAGCGGGGGAACCACCATGAACAGACACCAATACCGCGCAACGGCCCTGGCCGTTGCGGCGGTCGCGCTCGCGACCGCGACCTCTCAGGCCGCCCAGGCGCAGCCGCAGACCGTCCAGCAATGCCAAGCCGTCTGGCGGCAGAACATGAACAGCGGCCTCGCCGCGCTGGATCAGACAATCGGGGTGCAGAACGGGATCGGCGCCAAGCTGGACGCGAACAACTGCAGGGACCCCGCCCAGGCGATGACGATGGCCTGCCTGCACCTTTCCGAGGCGTCCTTGCTGGCGCTGGGCAACATCCGGATGGCCACCAGCCTGCTGGGCTTCTCGTCCATGGCGTACAACTACTGCCCCCAGGCGGTCGCCGACGCTGCGGCCAAGGCGGAGGCCTGCGTTGGCTTGAGGCAGGCCTATGACGGCTTCAAGAGGGCGGCTGAGGTGTCCTGGGCCCCGTCCACCTGGGTGTCGGGCGGCGAGGAGATCGCGGCCATGAAGAAGACCCGGAACGAGATGGTGGCTATGGGTTGCCCCAACATTCCCTAGGGCTGTCTACGCGGTGGGCCGTTCGCCGAAGCCGGCGCTGCCGTCGTCCTGCGCCGCGGACCGGGTCACGGCGCTGACCCGGGCGCTGGGCGGGCCCTTGGCGCAGGCGGCGGCCAGTTCGTCGAGCGCCTCGGGATCGCCGATCGCCAGGAGCTCCACCGAGCCGTCGGCGCGGTTGCGCACCCAGCCGGCCAGGCCGATCTCACGCGCGGCCGTCACCGCCCACCAGCGGTAGCCCACGCCCTGCACGCGGCCCTCGATCCGGAAGCTTTCGGCGCGACGCATCAGAGGGTCTCTATACGCACCTCGGCGGTCGGGCGCACGAGCCGGTCGCCGAGGGCCACGATCGGCAGCTCCGGCGAATTCCAGGCGTCGCCGGCCTTGACGGTCTCCGCCGCCGCCCGGGACGCGCGCTCGGCGGCGTCCAGGGGGCTCAGGCCCTGCACCAGCCCCGCCCCGAAGCTGGCGGCCACGAGGTCGCCGGTGCCGTTGGGGGCGCGCTCGAGCCGGCCGTGGGTGAAGAGCGTGGCGGCCTCGCCGTCGACCAGCAGCAGGCCGATGCGGTCGGGCCCCGCCGGGACCGAGGTCACCAGCGCGCGGGCCCCCAGCTCGCGCACGGCGGCCGCGGCGTCGGCGGCGTCGGCCACATGCCGACCCACGAGGTGCGACAGCTCCCAGACGTTCGGCGTGATCCAGTCGGCCAGCGGCACGAGGCGCCTGGCCACCGCCTCGGCGACCGCCGGCGTCACATAGAGGCCCTTGGGCTCGTCGCCCATGATCGGGTCGACCACCACCGTCGGCCGGCCGGCGTAGGCCTTGCCGCGGGTGGCGGCGCGCACGCGCTCCAGCACCCCGGCGGCGATCTCCACCTGCTCGGGCAGGGAGAAGTGGCCGGTGATGACGAGGTCCACGAGGCCGAACAGGGCGTCGGCCTCGATGTCGCCGAGCATCCGGCGGAACACCTCGGGCGAGGTCACCTCGCCGGTCGCGCCTTTCGCCGGGCTGCGGCCGAACATGACGGTGGGCGCCAGCACCGGATCGATCCTGTGGCCCGCCAGCACGTACTGCTGCGCCGCCCCGCCGATCCGCGAGGCGGCCACGAAGGACGACATGATCAGCGCCAGCGGCATGGCGGAGGTTTAGCGGAGGTTCCCGGGAGCAACCACCCTTCTCACCCGCGGCGGGAGCGCCGCCGCTCGCCCAGGACGAAGAAGGGCCCCGCAGCTTTCGCCGCGAGGCCCTGGTCCACCTGGAGAGATGGAAACCTAGTACCGGTAGTGGTCCGGCTTGAACGGGCCCTGCGGGGTCACGCCGATGTAGTCGGCCTGTTCCTTGGAGAGGGTGGTCAGCTTGGCGCCGAGCTTCTCGAGGTGGAGCATGGCCACCTTCTCGTCGAGGTGCTTGGGCAGGGTGTAGACCTTGGTCTCGTACTTCGCGCCGTTCTGCCACAGCTCGATCTGGGCGAGCGTCTGGTTGGTGAAGGACGCCGACATGACGAAGGACGGGTGGCCGGTGGCGTTGCCGAGGTTCACCAGGCGGCCTTCCGACAGCACGATGATCTTCTTGCCGTCCGGGAACTCCACGTGGTGGACCTGGTCCTTGATCTTGTCCCACTTGAAGTTCCGCAGGCCGGCGATCTGGATCTCGGAATCGAAGTGGCCGATGTTGCAGACGATGGCGTTGTTCTTCATCCGCCGCATGTGGTCGACGGTGAGCACGTCCTTGTTGCCGGTGGCGGTGACGAAGATGTCGGCCTTGTCGGCCACGTCGTCCATGGTCTGGACCTCATAGCCCTCCATGGCCGCCTGCAGGGCGCAGATCGGGTCGATCTCGGTGACGATCACGCGGGCGCCGCCGTTGCGCAGCGAGGCCGCCGAGCCCTTGCCCACGTCGCCGTAGCCCAGGACCACCGCCACCTTGCCCGCCAGCATCACGTCGGTGCCGCGGCGGATGGCGTCCACCAGGCTCTCGCGGCAGCCGTAGAGGTTGTCGAACTTCGACTTGGTGACGCTGTCGTTGACGTTGATCGCCGGGAACGGCAGCTCGCCGCGCTCGGCCATCTGGTAGAGGCGGTGCACGCCCGTGGTGGTCTCTTCGGAGACGCCCTTGCAGGCGTCGCGGATGGCCGAATAGAAGCCGGGCTTCTCCTTCAGGTACCGCTTCATGACGGTGAAGAGGGCTTCCTCCTCCTCGTTCTGCGGGTTGTTCAGGACGCTCGGGTCCTTCTCGGCCTTGGGGCCGAGCACGCACAGCAGGGTGGCGTCGCCGCCGTCGTCGAGGATCAGGTTCGGGTAGCCGCCGTCGTGCCACTCGAAGATCTTGTGGGCGTACTCCCAGTACTCGATCAGGGTCTCGCCCTTGATGGCGAACACCGGCGTGCCCTTCACGGCGATGGCCGCGGCGGCGTGGTCCTGGGTGGAGAAGATATTGCACGAGGCCCAGCGGACCTCCGCGCCCAGGGCCTGCAGGGTCTCGATCAGGACGCCGGTCTGGATCGTCATGTGCAGGGAGCCCGCGATGCGGGCGCCCTTCAGCGGCTGGTCCTTGCCGAACTCGGCGCGCACGGCCATCAGGCCGGGCATCTCGGTTTCGGCGATGTCGAGTTCCTTGCGGCCCCATTCGGCCAGCGAGATGTCCTTCACGACGTAGTCGGTCATGGGGTCTTCAAGTCCTGATGCGGGATTTCGGGTTTGCCGCTCTATACCGGCGGACGCCGCCAGCCGCAACCATCATATAAAGATTTCTTTATATCCCTACCGCCAGAAGCGGTCGACCTTGGCGAGGCGCCTGAGCGCCCGGTCCGCCGCCTCGATGCGGCGGGGCTTCTCGCAGGCCTGCACCCCGATCAGCTCGCCGGCCGCCACCGCGGCGTCCTGCGCGAGGGTGAGGCGGGCCACGAGCGGCTCGGCGACGGCGAGGTCGTTCAGCGCGCCCAGCTCCTCCTGCAGGTCCTTCAGCGCCCGCAGGAACCGCCCCGTGGCCTTGTCCGGATAGAGGCTGGCGAAGGCCTCGCCGGTATAGCGGAGCTTCTTGGCCTCGAGCCGCGTGTCGTGGCGGGCGGTGTCGTCCGCGTGCTTCAGGTCCCGGCCGCGCTTCAGCAGCTTGCGGCGCCGCGCTTCCAGCGCCTCGTCGGCGAAGGTGCGGGCCGGGGTCCCGCGCAGCGCCGCGCGCGCCGGGTCGGACAGCCAGGCGCCGGTCTCCAGCCAGGCTGTGACGTCGATCATCAGGGTGCGGAACCGGGCCGAGGCCACGGCCTCGGCGGCGGCGGCGGAGGCCCGGCCGCGGGCGGCCTGGACGGCCTCCTGGAGGGCGGGCAGACCGGCCGGCGGCGGATCCATGCCGCGCGCCGTGTCGCCCATCCGCTGGGCGAAGACGTCGAGGTCGCGGGCGTCGTTGCAGGCGTGCGCCAGCCAGCGCAGCTCGGCCCGGATCGAGTCCGAGGTGTCGTCGCGGACCACCGGCGCGAAGGTGGAGAGCGCGCTCCTCAGCCGCCGGACGGCCACCCGCAGCTGGTGGACGGCCTCGGGATCGGGGCTCTCGCGCAGGACCACGGCGTTGGCGGCGATCTGGCCCAGCGCATTGCGGGCCACGGCCTGGAAGGCCGCGGCGGTGGAGGCGTCGGACGCCAGCTCCACCCGCTCCTTGCGCCGCGCCTGCAACGGGGCGCCGGCCACCAGGGCCTGGCCGCGGGAGGCCTTGCCGTCGAAGGAGAGGTAGAGGGGGGCGGCCTCGCCCAGCTCCCGGGCCAGCTCGAACAGCGCCTCCGGCCGGCCCGACTTCAGCTCCAGCTCCACCTCGCTGATCGGCGAGGCGCGCTGCCCGCCGCGCACCTCCCCCTGGTCGAGCGCCAGCTCGATCTCGGCCTCGTGGTAGCGCACCAGCCGCTGGCGACGGGTGACGTGGACGTTGAACGCCGGCTTCAGCGCATCGGCGCCGCCGTCCGGCAGCAGCTCGCGCAAGGGACCTAGGTCCGGGGTCGGACGGTCGCCCTCGACCGGCTCCTCGTGCTCCTCCCGGGCGAGGCCGTCACCGCGCTTCAGGGTCTGCACCTTGCGGCCCTTGCTCTCGCGGACACGCAGAGAGACGCCGGCCTTCTGCAGCGCCAGGTCGGGGGTGTCGAAATAGACGCTGATCAGCTCGCGGGTGTCGTCATCGCCGGCCGGCGCCGCGGCCAGCACGGAGCCGAGGTCCTCGGGCGCACACAGGAACTTCAGCTCGATCTCGTGAGACCCGCTCATCGGCGCGCTCTCCGTTGTCCCCCAGCGCGCCTAGCACTTTCGGCGGCGGCGAACATGCGCGGGATCAACATTGGATGAAATTTGATCGGCTTGCCCCGCGCGCGACGCCGCGCTCTAAGCGCCGGGCCCCCCAAGATCCGAGGAGCCGCCCCGCGATGAACGCCCCCTTCCGTCCCGCCGACCCCGCGCAGCCCCGCCACGACTGGACGCTGGACGAGGTGGAGGCTCTATTCGACCTGCCGTTCACGGAGCTGGTGTTCCGCGCCGCGGAGGTCCACCGGCGCTGGTTCGACCCCACCGAGTTGCAGATCAGCCAGCTGCTCTCCGTGAAGACCGGCGGGTGCCCGGAGAACTGCGGCTACTGCGCCCAGTCTCAGCACTTCAAGACCGGCCTTGCCGCCTCCAAGCTGATGGACGCGCAGACGGTGATCGACGCCGCCCGCGAGGCGAGGGATGGCGGCGCCCAGCGCTTCTGCATGGGCGCGGCCTGGCGCGACCTGAAGGACCGCGACCTGCCGAAGGTCGCCGCGATGATCAGCGGGGTGAAGGCGCTCGGCCTGGAGACCTGCGCGACGCTCGGCATGCTAACGCCGGAGCAGGCCAAGGCCCTGAAGACCGCCGGCCTCGACTACTACAACCACAACCTCGACACCGGCCCCGACTACTACGACCAGGTGGTCACCACCCGCACCTACCAGGACCGGCTCGACACGCTCGCCGCCGTGCGCGACGCCGGCATGGCCACCTGCTGCGGCGGGATCGTCGGCATGGGCGAGACGCGGCGCGACCGCGCGGGCCTGCTGCACCAGCTGGCCATCCTGCCGGCCCATCCCGACAGCCTGCCGGTCAACGACCTGATGCCGATCCCCGGCACGCCGCTGGCCGGCTCCGAGGCGGTGGACCCGCTGGAGTTCGTGCGGATGATCGCCGTCGCCCGCCTGGTCTGCCCGAAGTCCATGGTGCGCATCGCCGCCGGGCGCGAGCACATGACGAAGGAGCTGCAGGCGCTGTGCTTCCTGGCCGGCGCCAACTCGATCTTCGTGGGCGGCCGCCTGCTGACCACCGCCAATCCGGACAAGGATTCCGACGCCGCCCTGCTGGCCGACCTGAAGATGCGGCCGATGTCGCCGAAGGTGTCGGAGCCGGCCTAGCTTAACCGTCCTAGGGACCCTATCTCGGGGGCTTCAGAGGGGGACGCGTGCAGCCGATCATTCGCATCGAAGGCCTGTCGAAGACCTATGCCGGCGGGTTCCAGGCCCTGAAGAACGTCGACCTGGAGATCCGGAAGGGCGAGATCTTCGCCCTCCTGGGTCCCAACGGCGCGGGCAAGACCACCCTGATCGGGATCACCTGCGGCATCGTCAATCCGACGGGCGGCAAGGTGCTGGCCGACGGCCACGACGTGGTCCGCGACTACCGCGCCGCGCGCTCGAAGATCGGCCTGGTCCCGCAGGAGCTCTCCACCGACGCCTTCGAGACGGTGTGGGCGACGGTCAACTTCTCCCGCGGCCTGTTCGGCAAACGGCCGGACCCGGCCTACCTGGAGAAGGTGCTGAAGGACCTCAGCCTCTGGGACAAGAAGGACGCCAAGATCATGGCGCTGTCCGGGGGCATGAAGCGCCGGGTGATGATCGCCAAGGCGCTCTCCCACGAGCCGCAGATCCTGTTCCTCGACGAGCCCACCGCCGGCGTCGACGTCGAGCTGCGCCGCGACATGTGGGAGATGGTGCGGGGGCTCCGCGAGAGCGGCGTCACCATCATCCTGACCACCCACTACATCGAGGAAGCCGAGGAGATGGCCGACCGGATCGGCGTGATCTCCAAGGGCGAGCTGATCCTCGTGGAGGAGAAGCGGGCCCTGATGCAGAAGCTGGGCCGCAAGCAGCTCACCCTGCAGCTGCAGGAGCCGCTGGCCGCCCTGCCCGAGGGCCTGGGCGCCTATCACCTGGAGCTCGCCAACGAGGGGCAGGAGCTGATCTACACCTTCGACACCCAGGCCGACCACACCGGCATCGCCGAGCTGCTCCGGGAGCTGTCGAAGCGGGGCGTCGACTTCAAGGACCTGCAGACCAGCCAGAGCTCTCTGGAGGAGATCTTCGTCAGCCTGGTGCGCGGAGGCCGCCAATGAACCTGCACGCCGTCCGGGCCATCTATCTCTTCGAGATGCACCGCTGGTTCCGCACCATCGTGCAGAGCGTCGCCGCCCCGGTGATCACCACCAGCCTCTACTTCATCGTCTTCGGGGCCGCGATCGGCCGCCGGATGCCGGAGATCGACGGCGTCAGCTACGGCGCCTTCATCATCCCGGGCCTGATCATGCTGTCGATCCTGACCGAGAGCATCTCCAACGGCTCCTTCGGGATCTACATGCCGAAGTTCGCGGGCACGATCTACGAGGTGCTCTCCGCGCCGATCTCGGTGGTGGAGATCGTCCTGGGCTACGTCGGCGCGGCGGCCACCAAGTCGGTGGTGCTGGGCCTGGTGATCATGCTCACCGCCCGGGTGTTCGTGGACTATTCCATCGCCCATCCGCTGGTGATGCTGGCCTTCCTGGTGCTGACCAGCGTGACCTTCAGCCTGTTCGGGTTCCTGACCGGCATCTGGGCCGACGGCTGGGAGAAGCTGTCGATCATCCCGATGATGGTGGTGACGCCGCTCACCTTCCTGGGCGGCAGCTTCTATTCCATCGACATGCTGCCGGAGTTCTGGCGCACGGTCGCCCTGTTCAACCCGGTGGTCTATCTGGTGAGCGGCTTCCGCTGGGCCTTCTACGGCGTCTCGGACGTGGGCGTGGGCGTCAGCCTCATGGCCACGCTGGGCTTCCTGGTGCTCTGCCTGGCGGCGGTGGCCTGGATCTTCCGCACCGGCTGGCGGCTGAAGACGTAGGGCGTTGAAAAACGTTCTGTTCGTCTGCAGCCAGAACCGGCTGCGAAGCCCGACTGCCGAGCAGGTGTTCTCAACCCTGGCCGATATCGAGGTGCTGTCAGCTGGGCTCGACCGGACGTGCGGAAACCCGCTGACGGCGGAGCTAGTCGAGTGGGCCGACATCATCTTCGTGATGGAGCAGGCGCACCGAAACAAGCTCACCAGGCAGTTTCGGGAATCTCTCCGGAAGGCCCGCGTGATCGTCCTAGGCATTCCGGACGACTACGAGTTCATGGACCCCGAACTCGTCCGCCTCCTGGAGGCTCGCGTGCCGCGGTTCCTGTCCTAGGGGCTACTCGCCTTCGTCGAAGCGGCACTCGACGAGGGCGCACAGCGCCTGCAGGGCCTGCTCGGCCTCGGCGCCCTCGGCCTCGATGGCGATCTCGCTGCCCGGGCCGGCGGCCAGCATCATCAGGCCCATGATCGAGCGGGCGTCGACGGTCTGGCCGTCCTTGGTCACCCGCACCTCGGCGTCGAAGGCGGCCGCGGTCTTGACGAACTTGGCCGAGGCGCGGGCGTGCAGCCCCCGCTTGTTGCAGATCTCGACCGTGCGGGAGGCGGCTTCGCTCACTTTTCCCCGGCGAGCACGTAGGACGCGACGGAGATGTACTTGCGGCCCGCCTCCTGGGCGCAGGCGACCGCGTCCTCCAGGCTCTGGCGGGTGCGCACGCTGGCGAGCTTGATCAGCATGGGCAGGTTCAGGCCGGCGATCACCTCGGCCTTGGTCTGCTCCATCACCGAGATGGCGAGGTTCGACGGGGTGCCGCCGAACATGTCGGTGAGCAGGATCACGCCGCCGCCGGAATCGACGCGTCCGCAGGCCTCCAGGATGTCCTGACGCCGGCGCTCCATGTCGTCTTCCGGCCCGATGCAGATGGCCTCGACCGCCGTCTGCGGCCCCACCACATGCTCCATGGCGAAGATGAACTCTTCCGCCAGCCGCCCGTGCGTGACGATCACGAGCCCGATCATAGAAACTCTCTCAAGGGGTATCCCCACCCGGCCGCGGCGGTCCGCGAGCCGTGCTAAATACGCCTCTTGGCGACGGCGTCAAAGGCGGCGAGCGCGTGACTCAGTTTCGCAGGCGCCGAGGATTCGCCTAGCCCGAGAACCGCCAGCGGGACCTGCAACCCGAGGATGTCGGCAAGGGCCGGGTCCGGCACGCGCTCGGGCGTTCCCGGCCGGACCACGAGGGCGACCTCGGCGAGCGGCAGGGGATCGAGGCGGACCACGCCGACGCCGCGCACCTCCATGAGCCCGGCGAGGGTGTCGGGCGCGCGGCCGAACAGCCGCCCGCCCGAGATCCAGAGCAGCACCCGGTCGTCGGCCACCAGCCGGAAACCCGCCTGCATCGCCCGCAGCATCAGGTCGCTCTTGCCCGCGCCGGACGGGCCCTCGACGAGCACGCCCCGCCAGGCGCCGTCGCGGCGGGTGGCGATCAGGCCGGCGTGGACGATCACGAGCCGGCGCCCGGCAGGGTGAGGCTGAAGAGGGCGCCGATCACCTTGTCGCCGGCCCCCAGGCGGTTCTCGGCGCGCAGCGTCCCGCCGTGCGCCTCGGCGATCTGGCGCGCGATCGAGAGGCCGAGGCCGGAGTTGCCGCCGAAGGCCGCCCCCTTGGGCCTGGAGGTGTAGAACCGCTCGAAGACGGTCTCCAGGTTCTCCGGCGGGATGCCGGGCCCGTTGTCGGAGACGGTGGCCAGCACTTCGTCCTTCAGCCGGTAGAGCGAGACCGTCACCTCGTCGCCCGGCGGCGAGAAGGAGCGGGCGTTGTCGATGAGGTTGCGGAAGATCTGCCCGAGCGGCCCCTCGCGGCCCATGACCGTCACCGGCTCCATGCCGCCGGCCGACTGGAAGCGGACGCGGACGTCGCCGGGCTTCAGGGTGGCGTCGTAGAGCGCCACGACGTCGAAGATCAGCCGCTCCAGGTCCACCAGCTTCGGCTGGTCGCGCGAGAGCTCGGCGTCGAGCCGCGAGGCGTTGGAGATGTCGGTGACCAGCCGGTCCAGACGCTGGACATCGTTCTTCAGGATGCCCAGCAGCCGGTCGCGGGCGGCGGGGTCCTTGACCAGCTCCAGGGTCTCCACGGCCGAGCGCAGGGAGGTCAGCGGGTTGCGGATTTCGTGGGCCACGTCGGCGGCGAAGCTCTCGATGGCGTCCATCCGCTCCGAGAGGGCGTGGGTCATGTCCTCCAGGCTGCGGGTGAGGTCGCCCAGCTCGTCGTCCCGGTCGGCGAGGTCCGGCAGCGAGATGGCCCGGGCGCGCGCCTGGCGCACCCGGTCGGCGGCCCGCGCCAGCCGGCGGACCGGCTGGGCGATGAGGCGGTTGAGCAGCAGCGACGAGATCAGCGTCACCGCCACGGCGATCAGGATGAACGGGATCAGCGCCATGCGCTCGCGGGCGATGATCTCGTCCACGTCGCGGGCCTCCAGCGTCAGGACCCCCAGCACCGCCTGGACGTGCTGGATCGGGATCGAGACCGAGACCACGCGGTCGCCGCCGCCGGTGCGGCGCAGCCCGGACACGTGCTCGCCCCGCAAGGCCCGCCGCAGCTCGGCGTCCAGCGCCCGGCGGGCGGACTCCGGCGTCGGCTGCTCCTGCCGGGGCATCTGCAGGTCCAGTCGCAGGCCGCCCTTGTCCTCGCCGCGGCTGCGGGCCGGCGGCAGGATCTTCATCTCCACCCGGTCGAGCACCCAGTCGCTGTCGGCGACCACATTGCCCTGGGCGTCGAACAGCCGGGCGCGCTGGCCCTTCGGATTGGCCAGGAGCTGCAGCACGATGTCGTTGGCGTAGGCGGCGTCCATCGCGGGCGCCGGCTCGCCCACCGTGGCGGCCTGCTCGATGATCGAGGCCATCAGCTCGCCCTGGGTCGTCAGGCTGTCGATCCGCGCCTCCACGAGGCCGCGGCGAAGCTCGTTCAGCACCAGGGCCCCGGAGACGAGGATCGCCAGGCCCAGCACGTTCAGTGCGATGATCAGCCGGCCGAGGCGGGTGCCCGGCAGCCACGAGAGGCTGGAGCGGCGTTTGGGCCGCTCAGCTCTCGCGGTATCGGTAGCCGACGCCATAGAGGGTTTCGATCGCGTCGAACTCGGGGTCCACGTCGCGGAACTTCTTGCGCATGCGCTTGATGTGGCTGTCGATCGTGCGGTCGTCGACATAGACCTGATCGTCGTAGGCGGCGTCCATCAGGTTGTCGCGGCTCTTCACGAAGCCGGGCCGCTGGGCGAGCGACTGCAGCAGCAGGAACTCGGTGACGGTGAGCTTCACCGGCTTGCCGTCCCACAGGCAGTCGTGGCGCGCCGGGTCGAGCGTCAGCTTGCCCCGCTTGATGGCCCGGGCGCCGCCTTCGGCGGTGGGCGCGGGGCCGGCCACGCCGGTGTCCTCGCCGTCGATCCCCGCGCGGCGCAGCACCGCCTTCACCCGCTCGATCAGCAGGCGCTGGCTGAACGGCTTGTGCATGTAGTCGTCGGCGCCGAGGTTGAAGCCCAGGATCTCGTCGATCTCCTCGTCCTTGGAGGTGAGGATGATCACCGGCAGGTCCGAGGTCCGGCGGAGGCGGCGCAGCACCTCCATGCCGTCCATGCGAGGCATCTTCACGTCGAGGATGGCGAGATCCGGCGGATCGTTCTCCAGCGCGGCCAGGCCGGCGGCGCCGTCGAAATAGGCCTTCACGGTGTGGCCGTGGCTTTCCAGCGCCAGGCTGACCGACGTCACGATGTTTTCGTCGTCGTCCACCAGGGTGATCTTGGCCATTTGAGCTCGTGGTCTCCTTCGCGAAGTGGTGAAGCTAGTCGCCGCGCACCGTGGCCTCAATGGGGCGGCGAGAATGCCGTTCCCGGCAACGCGCCCTTAAGGTTGTTCCCTCACGTTAAGCGCCATCCCGGGGGTTGAGTCATAGATGGGCGGCGCACGCGTACATTTCGAGGTCTTCGTCCGGCGCAAGCCCGGCGCAAGCTGGACGCTGGAACTGGCGACGGAAAACCGTGCGCTCGCGATCTCGAACGCGGAGGACACCTTCAAGGACGGCGGCGTCCACGCGGTCAAGGTTACGAAGGAGACGCAGGACCCCGAAACCGGCGAATTCCAGACGGTCTCGATCCTCAACCTCGGCATGCCCGAGCCGCTGACCAAGCGCCGCGCTCCGCCCGAGAACCTCGAGCCGCTCTGCGTGACGCCGCAGGATCTCTACAGCCTGCACGCCCGTGACCGCATCGGCCGGCTTCTGGAGGGCTGGCTGGCGCGCAAGTCGGCGACGCCGTTCGAACTCCTGCACCGGCCCGACCTCGTCGAGCACCTGGAGGCCTCCGGCAACGAGCTGCAGCACGCCGTGCAGAAGATCGCCGTGCCCGAGGCCCAGGCCCGGGGCGGCAACGTCCACGAGATGATGCGCACCTTCCACGGCCTGATCGACCGCACGGTCGACCGGCTGATGAAGGACTGGCGCCGCGGGGCCCTCCCGGACCTCTCCAAGGAGACCTTCGCCGTCGCCGCCGAGCGGCTGGCCGGCGATCCGGACGGCCCCTACCTGCTGGGCTGCGGCGTCGCCATGGGCATCGCCGGCGGCCGCGACTGGACCGAGAAGCTGTCGCGGCTGATGGACTTCGCCGCCGCCGCGCCGCCGGCCGCGGGCCCGGCCCGGCGGCTGGCCATCACGGTCCTGCAGCAGCCGATCGCCGAGATCCTGGAATCGCGGGCGGGCCTGGAGGGCATCGTCGGCAAGACGCCGCACCTGGGCGCCTCCCTGGCCGCCCTCACCCGCCTGGCCGCCGCCGACTCGGTGGACATGCTGATCAAGGTCGAGAAGTCGGTCGCCAAGGTGATGCCGGAGCTCTCCACCGAGGCCAAGCGGCTCGGCCGCTGGCTGGGCGGCGAGGACTTCGTCGAGGTCCGCACCGCGCTCGGCAAGCGCATCCTCACCGAGCTGAATGGCCCGCGCCGCCTGGTGCCGGGCGACGCGGCCCTGGAGATCGACGTGCTGCGGGCGCTGGCCATGTCGCTGACCGCGGCGGCCGGCAAGCTCCTGCCGCTGGAAGACGTGCAGGCCGCCTTTTCCGTGCGCTCCAAGATGCTGGTCACCGGCGATTTCGTGGAAAGCTACCTCGGGCAGGGCAAGACCGCCCGCGAGGAGGCCGAGGCGCTCGTCTGGCTGACCGAGAACGTGATCGGCCCGCAGAACAAGCGCCATGCCGCCCGCTGGCTGAAGGCGCTGGTCACCAACAACCGGCTCGAGAAGGAGACCCTGGCCTCCATCGAGACCCCGCCGGTGCGGCTGGCGGCGCTCGCCGCGCTGCAACGCTCCGTGGGCCGCTGCGGCCTCGCCCCCGAGGACGCCGGCCCCGTGCAGGAGCACCTGGGCATCGTCGGCGGCAAGGTGGAGGCCGAGGCCCGGCTGATCGCGGCGCTCACCAAGGCGACCGCGCCGGCGGTGCAGAAGCTGACGTTCCTGCTGCGCCTGGCCAGCGGCGAGACCGCGCCGCTCGGCCCCGCCGCCGACCGCGCCCGCAGCGAGGCCATGCGCCTGGTCCGCGACGACGGCCTGCGCTCGGAGCTCGCCCAGGCGCCGGACCAGATGGCCGCCGTCCGCGACCTCGTGGAAAAGGCCCAGCTCGCCGCCTAGACGCCGAGCGCTTCCGCAAGCGACCGCACGACCAGGTCCACGTCCGCATCGGCCATGCCCGGATAGAGCGGCAGGGAGAGGCAGCGCGCGTACCAGGCCTCCGCGCCCGGCAGGTCCAGCGGCCCGTACCGCTCGCGGTAGTAGGGCTGGCGGTGCACCGGGATGTAGTGGACCTGGCTGCCGACGCCGCGGGCCCTGAGCGCGTCCACCACCTCGCGCCGGCAGCGCCCGGCCGCCTCGAAGTCGATCAGCACCGTCATCAGATGCAGCGCCGGGTCGCTCCAGGCCGGCGACACCGCAGGGCGCACCAGCGGCGCGAGCGGCTGCAGAGCCTGCAGATAGGCCGCGGCCAGGGCGCGCCGGCGCGCCACGAAGCGGTCCAGCTTGCCGAGCTGCGAGAGGCCGAGCGCGCAGAGGATGTCGGGCAGGCGGTAGTTGAAGCCCGGCTCCGGCATCTCGTACCACCACGGGTCCGAGCCCTCGGGCCGCACCATGCCGTGACTGCGCAGCGTCTTCAGGCGGGCGGCCAGCGCCGGGTCGTTGGTGACGACCATGCCCCCTTCGCCGGTGGCGATGGTCTTCACCGGGTGGAAGGAGAAGGTGGCCATGGCCGAGTGGCGGACGTCGCCGATGGTCTCCGCCACATTGCCGAAGGTCGCCGTGGTTCCGAGCGCGTGCGGCGCGTCCTCCACCAGGACGGCGCCCGCCTCGCGGGCGAGGGCCTCCAGCGCCGGCAGGTCGCAGGCGTCGCCGCGCAGGTGCACCGGGAGGACGGCGCGCACCGGCCCGTCGGCGCGGGCGAGGGCGTCCTGCAGCGTCGCGGGCGTCATCAGGCCGCTGTCGGGATCGACGTCGGCGAACACCACCTCGGCCCCCACGTAGCGGGCGCAGTTGGCGGTCGCCAGGAAGGTGATGGCCGGCGCCACCACCCGCTCCCCGGGCTGGAGGCGAAGCGCCAGCATGGCCAGGTGCAGGGCCGCCGTGCCGTTGGCGCAGGCCACGGCGTGCGCCGCGCCCACGGCCTGGGCGAAGGCGGCCTCGAAGGCGTCGACCGTCGGGCCGGTGGTCAGGAAGTCGCCCTTCAGCGCCTCGACCACCGCGGCGATGTCGTCGTCCTCGATCGTCTGGCGGCCGTAGGGCAGGACCATGTCAGTCGGTCGCCCGGCGGCGGCGGGCGACGGGCGCGGCGGCCCCAAGCATCGCCAGCAGGGCTTCGCCGCCCAGCCACTCGTCGTTGGTGTCGGAGGCGTAGGAGAAGCCCTCCGCCAGCCGGCCGCCCTGCAGCGGCTCGCGGGTGTAGTCCACGAAGGCCGGTTCGATGGCGTAGCGGTCGCCGAGGTCGACGGTGGAGCGCGCGTCGTCGGCCGAGATCATCATCTCGTGCAGCTTCTCGCCGGGGCGGATGCCGATCACCCGGGTGGCCAGGCCCGGGGCCATGGCGGCGGCCATGTCGACCACCTTCATGGACGGGATCTTGGGCACGAAGATCTCGCCGCCGCGCATCATGGAAAGCGACGAGAGCACGAACTCCACGCCCTCATCGAGGGTGATCAGGAAGCGGGTCATCCGCGGGTCGGTGATCGGCAGCTCGGTCGCGCCCCTGGCGATCAGCCGCTCGAACAGCGGGGCCACCGAGCCGCGGGAGCCCACCACGTTGCCGTAGCGCACCACCGAGAACCGCGTGCCGATGTCGCCCGACAGGTTGTTGGCCGCCACGAAGGTCTTGTCGGAGGCGAGCTTGGTGGCGCCGTAGAGGTTGATCGGGTTGCAGGCCTTGTCGGTGGACAGCGCCACCACCTGCTTCACCCGGTTGGTCAGGCAGGCCCAGACCACGTTCTCCGCGCCCAGCACATTGGTGTGGATGCATTCGGAGGGATTGTACTCGGCGGCGGGCACCTGCTTCAGGGCCGCGGCGTGGATGACGATGTCCACCCCGCGCAGGGCCAGCGTCAGGCGCTCGCGGTCGCGCACGTCGCCCAGGAAGAAGCGCATGCAGGCGAGCTTCTCGGGCGGGAAGCGATCGGCCAGGTCGATCTGCATCTCGCTCTGCTTCAGCTCGTCGCGAGAATAGACGATCAGCTTGCGGGGGCGGCCCCGCGTCAGCACGGTCTCGACGAAGCGGCGGCCGAAGGAGCCGGTGGCGCCGGTGACGAGGATGACCTTGCCGTCGAGGTCGAGGGTGGTCGGCGCAAATCGGCCCAAATGCGGGGCTCCACAGGCAGCGAATCTCCAGATCCGCCCCAGCTTCCGCCCCGGGCGTAAAGAGAGCGCTAACCATAATCGGGCAGGGTCTGCGGCCATGAGACGCCGCAGCTTCCTTGGCCTGGTCCTCGCCGCCGCGGCGCCCGCGACCGCAATGGCCTCCAGCGCCCCAGAGGGCGAGAAGAAGCGCGCCGGCGGGGCCTCCTACATCGTCATCCAGACGCTGGCGGCGACCACCAACAAGGGCGGCGGGCGCCGGGGCGTGCTGACCGTGGAATGCGGGCTCGACGTGCCGGACGCCGCGCTGCGGGGCCGGGTGGAGCAGAGCCTGCCGAGGCTCCGGGCCGCCTACTACCAGACCGTCCAGACCTACGCCGCGGGCCTGCCGCCGGCGACGGCGCCCAACGCCGACTTCCTCGCCCAGAACCTGCAGCGCCAGACCGACGCCATCGTCGGCAAGCCGGGCGCGAAGCTCCTGCTGGGCGCCATCCTCGTCAACTGATCACATCGCGCTGATGCCGCCATCGAGCTTCAGCTCGGCGCCGGTCATGAACCGGCTCTCGTCCGAGGCCAGGTAGAGCACCGCATTGGCGATGTCGGCGGGCTGGCCGATCCGGCCGAGCGGCACCTGGCGGGCCAGCTTGGCCTCCGCCTCCTCCTTGCCGAACCGCTGGCGCAGCGGGTCGAGGATCGGGGTGTCGATGAAGGTCGGGTGGATGGAGTTCGAACGGATGTCGAGCCCCTGCTTGGCGCAGTGCAGGGCGATGCCCTTGGAGAGCAGCCAGACCGCCGCCTTCGAGGCGTTGTAGACCGGCGTGTTGTGGGCCGCGATCAGGCCCGCGATCGAGCTGATGTTGACGATCGAGCCGGGCTGATTCTGGCGCATGTACTTGAGCGCGTGCTTGGTCCCGAGGAACACCGAGTCGGTGTTGACGCCCATCACCAGCTTCCAGTCCTCGAAGCTGAGCTCCTCGATGTTGCCGCCGCGGCTGATGCCGGCGTTGTTCACCAGCACCGAGATCCCGCCCATGGCCGCGTCGGCCTCCTCGAGGGCGAAGATCCACTGGTCCTCCTTGGTGACGTCCAGCGGGAAGGCGAAGGCGGTCCCCGCCCCGTGTGCGGCGTTGATCTCCGCGGCCACGGCCTCCGCGCCCGGCAGGTTGATGTCGCCCAGGGAGACCTTGGCCCCCTCCTCCGCCAGCCGGCGGGCCATTGCCGCGCCCAGCCCCTGCGCCCCGCCCGAGATGAAGGCCTTCTTGCCCGCGACGCGTCCCGCCATGTCCGTTCTCCCCTGGTTGTTCTCGTTCAGTCCGCGCCGGTGGCGCGCGCCGCCTCGTCCATGAACCGGGCAAGCGTCACGTCGAGCTCGGTGACGCCGTCGGCGTCGTGGGTGGCCAGCGTCACCTCCACGCGGTTGTAGACGTTGAACCACTCCGGATGGTGGTCGAGCTTCTCGGCCATCATCGCCACGCGGCTCATGAAGCCGAAGGCGGCGTTGAAGTCGCGGAAGCGGAAGGTCCGGCAGATGGCGTCGCGCTCGCCCTCGGGCGACCACCAGTCCGGCAGGTTCTTCAGCGCCTCGGTGGCGCCGATCTTCGCGGGCCGGCTCATGCGACCTCCTCGGGCGCGAAGTCGAGGCCCGTGGCGGCGGAGAGCTCGGCCAGCGTCTGGTCGACGTCCACCACCTTGATCGCCTTCATGCCCAGGCCCGCGGCCGGCTTGCAGTTGATCCCCAGGTCGTCGAGGTAGACGCATTGGTCCGGCTGCACGGCGAGCAGGTCGCACATCATCAGGTAGATGCGCGGGTCGGGCTTGCGGACGCCCGCCTTGGAGCTCTCGATGATGGCGTCGAACAGCGGCATCACCTGGGCCATGGCGCCGGCCATCTTCTGCCCCTCGTCCTGGCCCGGGCTGTGCTCGGACACGACGTTGTTGGTGATGCAGCCCACCTTGTAGCCGGCCGCCTTGCAGGCCTTCAGCGCCGCCACCATCCGCGGCCGCAGCCGGCCCGACAGCAGCGGCAGGACGTCGGCGCCGCGCACCGGGTGGCCGAGCGCGGTGGATTCCTCGAGGAACAGGGCGTCGAAGCGCGCCGCGTCGATCTCGTTGCGCTCGAACAGGGCCCAGGCGTTGTGGTCGGGATTGGTGGCGTTCACCCGCCGGATCAGGTCCTTCGGCAGGCCCGCCTCGGCCTCGTAGCGGTTGAAGGCTTCGAAGGGCGAGGTCGTGAACACCCCGCCGAAATCCCAGATCACCGCCTCGACCGCCATCCGCGCGCTCCTGTTGCCGGGCGCGGACGCTAGAGAGGCCGGCGCGGCCCTGCAAGGGCGGCGGGCATCTGCTATCGAGGCGCAATGCTCTACCTCCTGCTCAAGGCCGGCCTCTCCGGCGTGATCATCGCCGCGGTCTCGGAGATCGCCCGGCGCAGCCCGGGGTTCGCCGCGCTGGTGGCCTCCCTGCCGCTGGTCTCCATCCTGGGCATGATCTGGCTGTGGCGCGACACCCGCGAGCCGGAGCGGCTGGCGGCGCACGCCGAGGCGACGTTCTGGTTCGTCCTGCCGTCGCTGCCGATGTTCCTGGTGGTTCCGGCGCTGATCCGTCGCGGCCTGCCCTTCTGGCCGGCCCTGCTCTGCGGCTGCGCCCTGACGGTGGGACTCTACCTGCTGATGGTGTGGGCCGGCCCGCGCCTGGGCCTGAAGCTTTGAGGCTGGCCCCCTGGCGGCTGGCCCGGCCGGTCCGGATCGGCCTGTATGCCTTGGCCGTCGCCGTGCTGCTCTGGCTGTGCCTGGCGCCCAGCGAGACCCTGCCGCAGCCGGAGGGCCTCAGCGACAAGTGGGAGCACGCCATCGCCTGGTTCGTGCTGACCGCGAGCGGCCTCGTCCTCGCCCCCCGCAGGTGGCGCGCCATCATCGCCTTCGGACTGCTCCTTGGCGCGGCCGTGGAGGTCCTGCAGGCGACCCTCCCCTCCGGCCGCCACGGCGACTGGCGCGACCTCCTCGCCGACGGCCTCGGGGTGGCCCTGGCCGTCGCGATGTGGCTGCCGCTCCGCCGGCGGCTCGACCCGGCCCGGGCGGACGCCTAGGCTGGGGCCATGACCGACCGGCCGTTCATCTATCTCGCCGCCCCCTGCTTCGGCGGCCAGGTGAACCTCTACTTCATGGGCGCGGTGCTGCGCCTGCAGGAGGCCTGCGAGGCGCGGGGGATCGGCCTGCACGTGGAGTTGCTGGCCAGCGACGCCCTGATCACCCGCGCCCGCAGCCGCCTGGCGGCGGGCTTCCTCGCCCATCCGGAGGCGACCCACATCCTGTTCGTGGACGCCGACATCGGCTTCGCGCCGGAGAACGTCTTCCGCCTGCTGGAGAGCGGCAAGGACGTGGTCGCCGCCGTCTGCCCGCTGAAGCACATCGACTGGGAGAAGGCCCGCGCCGCGGCCAAGGCCGGGGTCGAGGACCTGCAGGCGGCCTCCATCGGCTATGTGGTGCGCTTCATCCCGACGCCCGACAGCTCGGTGGAGGTGGAGAATGGGATCGCGAAGGTGGCCTACGGCGGCACCGGCTTCCTGATGATCCGCCGCGAGGCCCTGCAGCGGATCGCCGACGCCCATCCCGAGCTGCGCGCCGTCCTCGACGACGGCTCCGAGGCGGTGATGGTGTTCGACACTCTGCTGGAGCCGGAGACCGGCGAATACCTCTCCGAGGACTACGCCTTCTGCCGCCGCTGGCGCGACCTGGGCGGCGAGATCTGGGCTGACGTGGAGGCCAGGCTCACCCATGTGGGCCATGCGGCCTACACGGGCAGCCTGGTCCAGGCCATGCGCCGCGGCTGACCTATTCGGCCGGCGCCGCAGCCACCACGATGGCGTCCGCCCGCCGCTTGGCCAGGGCCTCGCGGGTCACCTCATAGGCCTGCCGGTCGATGCGGTAGCGGCCGTAGCACCAGGCGGCGATGACACCCGGGATGGCCGACAGGATTCCGTCCCAGAGGGCCAGGTTGTGCAGGATCTCCGGGGCCACCTGCCCCGGCTGCGCCTTGTCGGGGAAGGCGATGATGGTGATCACGAAGCCGGCCAGCGCCATGCCGATCGCCTGGTCGAACTTCGCGGCGAGCGCGCGGGTGGAGTAGAGGATGCCCTCCTGGCGCACCCCGTGCTTCAGCTCGTTCTCGTCGGCGATGTCGGCAAGCGCCGACATGATGCTGATCTGCAGCACGCTCACCGCCGAATAGGCGACCGCGGCGAAGGCGATCAGGATCGGCAGCAGGCCGGGCGTGTCGGGCCTGAGGATCCCCATCTGGCCCAGCACGATCGGGATCGCCGGCACCGCCGCATAGGTCAGCGCCGACCAGATCGCCGTTCCCTTCTTGTCGAACCGGCCGTGCATGCGGGCGGCGAAGGCGAAGGCCGCGGCGTAGCCCACGAAGCTGCCGATGATGAACAGCCGCATGTCGCTGGAGGAGATCTCCCAGTAGAAGCTGTAGGTGTAGAGCCTCAGGCCCTCGCGCAGGCCGATCATCATCGACAGGAAGAAATAGGCCACCAGCAGCCAGACGTAGTTCACGTTGGTCAGCGCCTTGGCCACGTCCTTGAAGAACTCGGCGGGGCTGAACTTCGGCGTGTCGGCGGCCGGCTTCGGCAGGTAGGGGATTCGGTCCCGGGTGAACCAGGCCGAGGCGAACAGCACCACGATCACCACGCCGGCCATGACGGCGGCGAACTCGTTCCACGGCTCCGGGTTGAGCAGGCCGTTGTGGAACTCCGGCGTCTTCGGGAAGAAGAAGGTCAGCGCGATGTAGGCCATGGCCGAGCCGCCGGCCCACTGGAAGAAGCTATTGTAGGCCATCACCTTCGAGCGCTCCACGTAGTTGGGCGACAGCTCGCCGCCCAGCGCCAGATGGGGCGTGTGGAAGAAGGTCATCACCTGCCGCAGCAGGGACACCGAGACCCCGCACCAGATGGCGAGGCCCAGCTCACCCAGCGAGGCCGGCGGGCTGAAGATGGCGAAGAAGGTCAGCGCGATCGGGATCGGGGCGGCGAACATCCAGGGATGCCGGCGGCCCCACTTGGAGTGGGTGCGGTCCGACCAGGAGCCGACGATCGGCTCGGTCAGGCCGTCGAACACCAGGCTGACGGAGATCGCCAGGCCGACCCAGGCGGCGCTGACGCCCAGGACCTGGTTGTAGAACAGGAGCGCGTAGCTGGAGACGGCGTAGAGGGCGATGGTCTCGGCGGCGCTGCCGACGCCGAACGCCAGCTTGGTCTTCAGCGTGAGGCGCTCGGCCCCCGCGGGTGAGGCTGTGGCCACTCGTCTTCCTCCCGGCGCCGTCTCTCGGGCGGGCGGCGCTCTTGGCCCAGCAAGCCCCAATCATACCCCACCGTCAATCGAAGAATCGGTACGGTCTCGGTCCTGTTCCCGCCGTCCGTCGCGAGGTCGGCGGGTCCTCCGCCGGGCCTGACGGCGCCGCACTGGCCTTCGCGACGGGCCGCCGCTAAGCAGGCGGCTCATCTTCCGGAGGTCCCGAAACCATGGCTCGTCTCACGCGGCGCGTTCTGCTCCTGGCCGCCGCCCTGTCGCTCGGCGCCGCCCCGGCCCTGGCCAAGGTCCGCCCGGTCGCGCCGATCCTGACGACCCCCGATGCGGTGGATACGCAGTCCTACGCCGAGCCGCGCAAGGCGCGGGTCACCCACGTGGACCTCGACCTGGCGGTGGACTTCGCCGGCCGCACCCTCAGCGGGACCGCGGCCCTGGACGTGCTGGCCCAGCCGGGCGTGGACGAGGTGGTCCTGGACGCCCTGGACCTCAGGATCGAGAAGGTCACCACGCCCGCCGGCAAGCCGCTGGCCTGGCGGCTGGGGGCCAAGGACGGCGACAAGGGCGCGCCGCTCACCGTGCAGCTGGGCGGCGCGAAGCGGATCGTCGTCACCTACGCCGCCGCCCCGGAGGCCAGCGCGCTGCAGTGGCTGCCGCCGGAGCTCACCGCCGGCAAGGCCAGGCCGTTCCTCTACAGCCAGGGCCAGCCGACCCTGAACCGCAGCTGGTTCCCGACCCAGGACAGCCCCGGCGTGCGCCAGACCTGGACGGCGCGGCTCGTGGTTCCCGAGGACCTGATGGCCGTGATGAGCGGCGAGCGGCTGACGCCGAACGGCGAGCCGGCGGGCGCCGGCAAGCGCGCCTACCGCTTCCGCATGGTCCATCCCGTCCCGACCTATCTGGTGGCGCTCGCCGTGGGCGACCTCGCCTTCCGGGACCTCGGCCGCCGCACCGGCGTCTACGCCGAGCCCGCCATGCTGGACCGGGCCGCCTTCGAGCTCGCCGACACCGAGAAGATGGTCGAGGCCGCCGAGGCGCTCTACGGGCCCTACCGCTGGGGGCGCTACGACGTGCTGGTCCTGCCGCCCGCCTTCCCGTACGGCGGGATGGAGAACACCACGCTCACCTTCCTGACGCCGACCTTCATCACCGGCGACCGCGCCAACGTCGGCCTCGTGGCCCACGAGCTGGCGCACAGCTGGTCGGGCAACCTCGTCACCAACGCCACCTGGCCGGACGTCTGGCTCAACGAGGGCTTCACCAGCTACGTCGAGAACCGGATCATGGAAGCGATCTACGGCCGCGAGCGCGCCGTGATCGAGGCCGACCTCGCCTGGGACGGGCTGCAGGCGGACATCGCCGAGCTGGGCGGGCCCACGGACCCGCGCACCCGGCTCTACGGCGAGCCCGGCGGCCAGATCGACTACTTCAAGGGCGAGACCTTCCTGCGCACCCTGGAGACCCTGGTCGGCCGCGCCCGCTGGGACGCCTACCTGCGCGGCTACTTCGACCGCCACGCCTTCCAGCCGCAGACCACGGCGGGCTTCCTCGCCGACCTGCGCAAGCACCTGGTGAAGGGCGACGCCGCGCTCGAGGCGAAGCTGCAGCTCGACGCCTGGGCCTACGGGCCCGGCCTGCCGGACAACGCCGTCCACCTGAGCTCGCCGAAGCTGGCGGAGGTCGACCGCTCGGTGAAGGCCTTCGCCGAGGGCGCCCCCGCCGCGTCCCTGCCGGCCACGGCCTGGACCACCCAGGAGTGGCAGCGCTTCCTCAACAACCTGCCGCGCAAGCTCACCGCCGCCCAGCTCGCCGACCTCGACCGGGCCTTCAGCCTCTCGGCCTCGACGAACGGCTACGTCCGGTCGGCCTGGCTGGAGCTGGTGATCGCCAACCGCTACGAGCCGGGCCTGCCGTCCCTGCGGGCCTTCCTGGCCAGCGTCGGCCGCGGGCTGTTCGTCAACCCGCTCTACACGGGCCTGATGAGGCAGGGCGACTGGGGCCAGGCGCTCGCCCGGCAGTACTTCGCCGAGGCGAAGGCCACCTACCACCCGAGCCTCGCCGCCCGGATCGCCCGCACGGTGGACGGCAAGCCGGAGAACTAGCTCCGGCGCGGCGTGCGTCTCGGCCTATGTGGCTGAAAACGCTGGCGCACCCGACACGATTCGAACGTGTGACCTTTGCCTTCGGAGGGCAACGCTCTATCCAGCTGAGCTACGGGTGCATTCCAGCGGGAGGGTGTCTCTAGCCGAAAGCCTCGCCGGCCGCAAACGGCCTTCCAGATTTCAGGCGGGCAATTTTCCGAAGGCCCGGTACGGTTAGCTTCCCCGACGAAGCCGCCCGGCACGAGGCGGCGCGCTCGATCAGGGGGAACACATGGTCACCGCGTCCCGACAACTGCGGCTGGCCGCCGGCATAGCCACGGCGGCGGCGGCGGCGCTGGCCGCAGGCCTGGCGCTGGCGCAGGTCGCCCACGGCCAGGACGACCGGGAGAGCCATCCCGGCAAGGCGGTCTACGACCAGTACTGCGGCGCCTGCCACAATGCGCCCGACGCCGGCAGCCGCGCCGCGCCCGTGGCCTCGCTGCGCAGGATGAGCGCCCAGACGCTCTCCACGACCCTGACCTCCGGCGTGATGAAGCCGATCGGCGACCAGCTCACCCGCGAGCAGCTGCGGCAGGTGGTGGGCTATCTCGCGGCGCCCGAGGCGCCGGTGGGCACGGCCTGGATCGACGAGGCCATGTGCCCGGCCGACCGCCGCAAGGTGGACCTGTCCGCCAGGCCCGCCCAGATCGGCTTCGGGGTCGACCTGGAGAACACGCGGCGGATGAGCGCCGCCCAGGCGGGGCTGAAGACCAAGGACCTCGCCAACCTGGAGGTCGCCTGGGCCTTCGCCATGCCGAAGACCTCGGGCCTTCGGGGCCAGGGCGTCGTCGTGGGCGACACCGTGTTCTATCCGGCGGGGCAGGCGAACCACATCCTGGCGCTGGACACCCGGACCGGCTGCGTAAAGTGGGCGACCCCCACCCAGTCCCAGGTCCGCAACAGCCTGGCCTACGGTCGGCTCGGCAAGGACGGGCCGCTCGGCCTGGTGGGCGGCGACGCCCAGGGAAACCTCGTGGCGCTGGACGCCGCGACCGGCAAGCTCCTCTGGCGGGCCGACCCGCGGCACGACAGGACCGCGCCGCTGTCCGGCTCGCCGCTGATCCACGACGGCCGGATCATCGTGCCGATCTCGGGCAGCGACGTGGGCGCGGCCATGCGCCCGGCTTACGAGTGCTGCAAGGGCCACGGGGCCGTGGCCGCGGTCGACGGCGCGACCGGCAAGGTGCTCTGGACCTGGCACACCATGGAGGACGCCAAGCCGCTCGGCCGGACCAATGCGCAGGGCGTGGCGGCCTTCGGCCCCTCCGGCGCGCCGGTGTGGTCCAGCCCGGCGATCGACGTGAAGCGCGGGGTGGTCTTCGCCTCCACCGGCGAGAACACCTCCCCGCCGGCCACCAAGACCAGCGACGCCATCGCCTCCATCGATCTCGCCACCGGCAAGCAGAACTGGGTCTTCCAGGCGCTGGAGAACGACATCTGGAACATGTCGTGCCCGGTGGGCGCGGACGGCAGCCGGCCGCCGGGCGCCAACTGCTACTTCGCCAAGGACGGCAGCGTGCTGCTCGACCACGACTTCGGAGCCGGCCCGGTGGTGTTCCGCGGCAAGACTGGCAAGGACGTGATCCTGGGCGGCCAGAAGTCCGGCGACGTCTGGGCGCTGGACGCGGCCACCGGCAAGGTCCTGTGGCGCCAGCAGTTCGGCAAGGGCAGTCCGCTGGGCGGCGTCCACTGGGGCATCGCCACCGACGGGGTCCGCGTGTTCGCCCCGATCAGCGACCCGAACGTGCCCAAGGACCGCTCGGCGGCCGGGATGCACGCCGTGGACGTCGCCACCGGCAAGGTCGCCTGGCAGTGGCGGGCAGAACCCGACTGCACGGGCGCCCGGGCCAAGGTGACGATCTGCGGCAACCGCTATGGCCTGTCGGCGGCGCCGCTGGTGGTGGACGGCGCGGTGGTGGCGGGCTCCCTCGACGGGCGGCTTTGGGTGTTCGACGCGGCGACCGGCAAGGTGCTGGCCATGCACGACACCGCGACCACCGCCTACCAGCCGGTGAACAAGATCCCGGGCGCGGGGGGCTCGATCGACGCGGCGGGCGTGTTCGCCGGCGACGGGATGCTGTTCGTGAACTCGGGCTACGCCAGCTTCGGCCAGGCGGGCGGCAACGTGCTGGTGGCCTACCGGCCGAAGGGCGCGAAGTAGGGCTTCGAGCGGGGCGGGAGCCTCAGGCTCCCGTCATCTCGTCCCAGAACCGCTTGGCCTTGCCGAGGAAGTTGGCCTGCTTGGGATGCTGCTGTTCCGAGCAGGTCCCGGCGAACTCCCGCAGCAGCTCCTTCTGGCGCGCGGTGAGCCGGGTCGGCGTCTCCACGAACAGCTCGACCACGAGGTCGCCGCGCTCGCGCGAGCGGAGCGAGGGCATGCCGCGGCCCTTCACGCGCACCGTCTTGCCGGTCTGGGCGCCTTCCGGGACCTTCACCGGGATCTTGCACTCGCCGTCGCAGTTGTCGCCGCCGAGCAGGCAGGGGGCCTCGATCTCGCCGCCCAGGGCCGCCACGGCCATGGGGACGGGCACGGTGCAGAGCAGGTCCAGCCCGTCGCGCTCGAAGAGCTCGTGCGGGCGCACCGACAGGAAGATGTAGAGGTCGCCGCGCGGGCCGCCGCGGGCGCCGGAGTCGCCCTCGCCGGCCAGCCGGATGCGCGCGCCGTCGTCGACGCCCGAGGGGATGCGGACCGAGAGCGTGCGCTCCTTGCGCACCTGGCCCTGGCCGCGGCAATCCGAGCACGGGTCGAGGATCAGCGTGCCCGAGCCGCCGCAGCGGGGGCAGGCGCGCTCGATGGAGAAGAAGCCCTGGGTCGCCCGCACCCGGCCGGCGCCGCCGCAGGCGTTGCAGGTGGTGGGGCTGGTGCCCGGCTTGGCCCCCGAGCCCTCGCAGGTCTCGCAGGTCATGGCCGCCGGGACGGTGATCTCCACGTCGGCGCCGGCGTAGGCCTGCTCCAGCGTGATCTCCAGGTCGTAGCGGAGGTCCTGGCCCCGCGCCGGGCCCCGGCTCTGCTGGCCGCCGCCGCGGCGGCCGCCGAACATGTCGCCGAAGACGTCGCCGAACACCTCGTTGAAGATGTCGTGCACGTCGTGGAACTGGGCCCCGCCCGCGCCGCCGCCCATGCCGTTCACGCCGGCGTGGCCGAAGCGGTCGTAGGCGGCCCGCTTCTGCGGGTCGGACAGGACGGAATAGGCTTCGTTGAGTTCCTTGAAGCGGCCCGCCGCTTCCTCGCACCCGCCGTTGCGGTCGGGGTGGTGTTCCATGGCGAGCTTGCGGAAGGCGGATTTCAGGGCCGCCCCGTCGCAGCCGCGCTCGACGCCCAGGATCTCGTAATAGTCCCGCATCAGAGGCTCAGGCGCTCAAGGTTCTGTTGTAGGGAAGGTGGGATGGCCCCCGCCCGGCTGCAAGGCTTGTGGCCGAGCGGGCGGGGGCCTCTTTGTCGTGCTGCAGAAGCGGCGGCGACGTCCCCAGTGACGGCGTTCTCGCACTGACTGCGGGACGCCGCCATGGGGCGCGATGTCACGCCGACTTCTTCTGGTCGTCGACTTCCTCGAACTCCGCGTCGACCACGTCGTCCGAGCCGCCGGCGTCCGAGGCCGCCTCGGCGCCCTCCTGGCCGGACTCCTGCTGGGCCTTGTACATGGCCTCGCCGAGCTTCATCGACGCCTGGATCAGCGCCTGGGTCTTGGACGAGATCGCCTCGGCGTCGTCGCCCTCCATGGCCGACTTCAGCTCGTCGAGGGCCGTCTGGATGGCGGTCCGGTCGGCTTCGCCCACCTTGTCGCCGTGCTCCTTCAGGGCCTTCTCGGCGGTGTGCACCGCGGAGTCGGCCTGGTTCTTGGCGTCGACGACCGCCTTGCGCTTCTCGTCCTCGGCCTTGTTGGACTCGGCCTCCTTGACCATGGCGTCGATGTCCGCGTCGGAGAGGCCGCCGTTGGCCTGGATGCGGATCGACTGTTCCTTGGACGTGGCCTTGTCGCGGGCCGAGACGTTGACGATGCCGTTGGCGTCGATGTCGAAGGTGACCTCGACCTGCGGCACGCCGCGCGGCGCCGGGGGGATGCCCACCAGGTCGAACTGGCCGAGCATCTTGTTGTCCTGCGCCATCGGGCGTTCGCCCTGGAAGACCCGGATCGTCACGGCCGACTGGTTGTCGTCCGCGGTCGAGAAGGTCTGGGACCGCTTGGTCGGGATCGTCGTGTTACGCTCGATCAGCGGGGTGAACACGCCGCCCAGGGTCTCGATGCCCAGCGTCAGCGGCGTCACGTCCAGCAGCAGCACGTCCTTGACGTCGCCCTGCAGGACGCCCGCCTGGACCGCGGCGCCCAGGGCCACGACCTCGTCCGGGTTCACGCCCTTGTGGGGCTCGCGGCCGAAGAACTCCTTCACGGTGTCCACGACCTTCGGCATGCGGGTCATGCCGCCGACCAGGATCACCTCGTCGATGTCGGACTTCTTCAGGCCCGCGTCCTTCAGCGCCTGCTCGCAGGGGCCGATCGTCTTGGTGATCAGATCCTCGACCAGGGCTTCCAGCTTGGCGCGGGACAGCTTGATGTTGAGGTGCAGCGGGCCCGAGGCGTTCATCGAGATGAAGGGCAGGTTCACCTCGTACTGGGTGACGCTGGAGAGCTCCTTCTTGGCCTTCTCGGCCTCTTCCTTCAGGCGCTGCAGGGCCAGCTTGTCCTTGCGCAGGTCGACCGAGGTCTCCTTGCGGAACTCGTCGGCCAGGTAGTCGACGACCCGCAGGTCGAAGTCCTCGCCGCCCAGGAAGGTGTCGCCGTTGGTCGACTTCACCTCGAACACCCCGTCACCGATCTCCAGGATCGAGACGTCGAAGGTGCCGCCGCCGAGGTCGTAGACGGCGATCTTCTTGCCGTCGTTCTTCTCGAGGCCGTAGGCGAGCGCCGCGGCCGTCGGCTCGTTGATGATCCGCAGGACTTCGAGGCCCGCGATCTTGCCGGCGTCCTTGGTCGCCTGCCGCTGGGCGTCGTTGAAGTAGGCCGGGACGGTGATGACCGCCTTCTCGACCTTCTCGCCGAGGTGCTGCTCGGCGGCTTCCTTCATCTTCTGCAGGATGAAGGCGGAGACCTGCTGGGGGGAGTAGTCCTTGCCCTGGGCTTTGACCCAGGCGTCGCCGGTCGGGCCCTTCACGATCTCATAGGGCACCATGCCCCGGTCCTTCTCGACCATCGGGTCGGAGAAGTTGCGGCCGATCAGGCGCTTGATCGCGAAGAGGGTGTTGGAGGGATTGGTGACGGCCTGGCGCTTGGCCGGCTGGCCCACGAGGCGCTCGCCGTCCTCCAGGAAGGCCACGACGGAAGGCGTGGTGCGCGCGCCTTCGGCGTTCTCGATCACCTTGGGCGTCTTGCCGTCCATGATGGCGACGCACGAGTTCGTGGTGCCGAGGTCGATGCCGATGATCTTGCTCATTGAGAGTCTTGCTCGCTCCTAGTTGGCGGACGCCGCGGGTTGGCCTTCGATTGAAGCGCCCTGGGTGCGACGCCCCCGGTCGATCACTCGCCGCGAGGTTTCCTTTAACGGAAGCCCCGCGTCGCCAGCCGATATGGGGAAAATCGCAGGCCCTGCAAGGGTGAATGTCCTCAATCCGGACAAGGACATGCCCTCACCCCCGCCGCCAGGCGCGCTGTGCGTTGGCATAGAGCTCCGGCGGGTGCGGCGTCTTGGCGCCCCGTGAGGCCAGGAAGGCGTGCTGCACGACCATCGCCTGCTGCTCGATGTTGAGGCCCGCGAAGTCCGGGCCGCCGGAGAGGTCATAGGCGTAGCTGGCGTGGCTGTCGCCGGCTTTGATCTTCGCCAACAGCAGCCGGATTCCGTTCTGCGCCTGCCAGACGTGGGTCAGCTCGTGGACGAAGACCGCCTGGAGGCCGAGCGGGGCGAAGCTGAAGTCGTCCGGGAGCCCCCTGGCGGGCCAGACGATCAGGCCGGGGCCGGCCACGAAGGCTCGGTTCCACAAGGGGATCGTCGCGATCCGCACGCGCTCCGCGTCCAGGCCGTCGCCGAACATCTCGTTGGCCAGGGCCCGCTCGCCGGGCGTCAGGCGTCTGAGGCTGAGCGGCTTGGCGGACATGACGCCTCAACGCACGAGACGCGCGTCCGCGCCTCGGAAAACGGGCGCTAGAACGGCGGGTCTTCGGCGGCCGGCGGGGGCGGCGGGTTGGCCAGGAGGTCGCCGACCCTGTCGGGCTGCGGAGCCTGGGTCGTGGGCGCGGCCGCGTCGACCTTCGGCTGGGCGGCCTGCTCGGCGAGCCTGGCGGCCGCGGCGGCTTCTTCCTTCGCCTTCTTGTCTGCCTCGAGCTTCGCCAGCTCCTCGGGCGTGGGCTCCGGCGGCGGCGGCGGGCCCTCGATGCGCTCCTGGCTGAGCGGGACCGCCTCGACGGCCTCGATCGGCGCCGTCTTGCTGCCGTCGGCCCGCTCGCCGGGCAGGCGGCCCCGCGACGGGGCGTTGGCGACGCCGAGCGAGAAGGAGCCGACGGCGATCAGGACGAGGCCGCCGGCGACCACCTGCAGCACCGGACGGGGCATGGACCAGTTCATGGAGGCGGACCCTAATGCGCCGCGCCGTCGTTCGGAAGCGCCATCGCGCCGCAACCGCCCCGGGCAAATGGCGCGTCAGGGTAAATGGCCGTTAACCCCCGGCGCGCCAAAGATGCCCCTCGATCACACCGGAGGCTGAGGGGACGGCATGGCGCGGGCGGCGCGGAAGACGGGCATGGAGCTCTTCTGGCACATCGCCGGGCTCGCCTGGACGCATCCCTCGACCGCCCGGCTGCGCGGCGGGCTGACTGCGGCCGTCGGCGTCGCCGCGGCGATCGCGTTTGCGACCTACAACGCCGCCGACCCCAGCCTGAACGCCGCCGGACCGGGCGCACCGCAGAACGCCCTGGGCGGCGTCGGCGCGACCCTGGCAGACATCGGCGTCCAGTCCCTGGGCCTCGGCGTGGCGCTCGCCGCCCTCTTGATGGTGGTGCTGGGCCTGTCCCGGGTCACCGCGCCCGAGCCCGACCTCACCCGCGGCCACATCCGCCTGCGGGCCCTCGTCGGCGCGCTCGGCGTGCTGGCGCTCGCCGGGGCGCTCGCCCTGCCCGCGCCGCCGGCCGCCTGGCCGCTGGCCAAGGGCCTCGGCGGCTTCTGGGGCGACGCCCTGCTGCAGGGGCTGGCCGGCCTGATCGCCTGGGCGCACATCCCGCTCGCCAGGCTGATCGCCGGGATCATGCTGGCCACGGGCGCGGCGGTGGCCCTGGGCTACGGCGTCGGCCTCTCCCGCCGCGACCTGCGCGGGGCCGGCGAATGGCTGCAGGCCGCGCTGCAGCCGAAGCCCAGGGTGGCGCTGGCGCTGAAGCCCGAGAAGGCTCCGAAGCCGCCGAAGCGGCCGAAGCGGGAGGCCGGCATCCCGGCCGCCGCCCTCGATCCGGCGCCCGCCATGCTCGCCGACGACGAGGAGGACGACGACGCCCTGCCGAGCCCGGCGCCGCAGCTGAAGGTCAAGGCGCCCAAGCTCGCGCCCAAGGAGAGCACCCGCGAGCAGCGGGAGGCCCAGGCCACCTTCGACTTCGTGCAGCCGGGCGGCTTCCGCCTGCCGGAGCTCTCGATGCTGGCCAAGCCCAAGCCGCGGGCGTCCCAGTTCGACGAGGGCGCGCTGCGCCAGAACGCCCAGCTGCTGGAGAGCGTGCTGGCCGAGTTCGGCGTCCGCGGCGCGGTGGACCAGATCCGTCCGGGCCCCGTGGTCACCCTCTACGAGCTGGTGCCGGCCGCCGGCGTGAAGTCGGCGCGCGTCGTGGCCCTGGCCGACGACATCGCCCGCTCCATGAGCGTCGCCGCCTGCCGCGTCTCGGTGGTGCCGGGCCGCAACGCCATCGGCATCGAGCTGCCCAACGCCCGGCGCGAGACCGTCTACCTGCGCGACCTGCTGGCCGCGCCCGAGTACGAGAAGGGCGGCCAGACCCTGCCGATGGCGCTCGGCGAGACGATCGGCGGCGAGCCCTACATCGCCGACCTGGCCAAGATGCCCCACCTGCTGATCGCCGGCACCACCGGCTCGGGCAAGTCGGTGGGCGTCAACGCCATGATCCTGTCGATCCTCTACAAGCTGCCGCCCGAGCAGTGCCGGATGATCATGATCGACCCGAAGATGCTGGAGCTTTCGGTCTACGACGGCATCCCGCACCTGCTGGCCCCGGTGGTCACCGAGCCGAAGAAGGCGATCGTGGCGCTGAAGTGGGCGGTCCGCGAGATGGAGGACCGCTACCGGCGGATGTCCAAGATCGGGGTCCGCAACGTCGCCTCCTACAACGAGCGCGCCAAGGAGGCGCTCGCCAAGGGCGAGCACTTCGAGCGCACCGTCCAGACGGGTTTCGACGAGACCGGCCGGCCGATGTACGAGAGCGAGAAGATCCTGCCCGAGCCGATGCCCTACCTCGTCGTGATCATCGACGAGGTCGCCGACCTGATGATGGTCGCCGGCAAGGACATCGAAGGCGCCGTCCAGCGCCTGGCGCAGATGGCGCGGGCCGCCGGCATCCACGTGATCATGGCCACCCAGCGTCCCTCGGTGGACGTCATCACCGGCACGATCAAGGCCAACTTCCCGACCCGGATCTCCTTCCAGGTCACCTCCAAGATCGACAGCCGCACCATCCTGGGCGAGCAGGGCGCCGAGCAGCTGCTGGGCCAGGGCGACCAGCTCTACATGGCCGGCGGCGGCCGCATCACCCGCCTGCACGGGCCGTTCGTCTCCGACGGCGAGGTGGAGGCGGTGGCCAAGTTCCTGCGCGAGCAGGGGACGCCGCAGTACCTCGAGGAGGTCACGGCCGGCGGCGACGAGGACGGCGACGAGGGCCCCAACCTCGGCTTCGGCGGGGACACGGGCGACGCCAACGACCTCTACGACCGCGCCGTGGCCATCGTGACGCGCGACGGCAAGGCCTCCACCTCCTACGTCCAGCGCCGCCTGCAGATCGGCTACAACCGCGCCGCCTCGCTCATCGAGCGGATGGAGCAGGAGGGCGTGGTGGGGCCCGCCAACCACGCCGGGAAGCGCGAGATCCTCGCCTCCGCGCCGCCGTGACCGGCTTCTAGCCCTTCCGCCGCCCTCCGGGCCTGTGCCCCCTGGTCATCGGGTCGGGCTTCTTCGGCAGGGGCTTCGTCCCCTCGGAGGCGTAGCGCTCCTGGCTGGAGCCCAGGCCCATGCGGCCGGGCTTCTGCTCGACGAGGTTGCTCTCGCCGCGGCGGATGCGGTGGATGGCGTCGCGCAGCAGGGCGGCGGTCTCGAAGTCCTCTTCGGCCACGGCCTTCGCCAGGCGGGCTTCCAGCTCCTCGATCATGGCCATGGGAACGCCTCCGCAAGCTTGGGCGTTGCCGCCCGACATCTTCGCGCCCTAATGACGCCCCGCGTCCGGGGTAGCCTGATCCCATGCCGGAGCCCAAGATGAGCCTCACCCGCCGATCCCTCGCGCTCGCGCTCGCCGCCACGCCGCTGGCCGGCGTCGCCGCCGCCCAGACGCCGGGCCTGTCCGCCGCCGACAAGGCGCTGGTGGACCGCGCCACCGCCTATCTGCAGGGCGTCACCGAAGCCCGCGCCCGCTTCGTGCAGACCGACGCGCGCGGCGCCACCAGCCAGGGCACCGTCTACCTCAAGCGCCCGGGCAAGGCCCGCTTCGCCTACGACCCGCCGTCCGGCCTGCTCGTGGTGTCCGACGGGGGCAACGTGGCCGTGCAGGACAGCCGGCTGAAGACCTTCGACCGCTATCCGCTGCAGTCGACGCCGCTGTCGCTGTTCCTCGCCCGCAACATCCGCCTCGACAAGGGCGTGACCGTCACCCGGGTGTCGCGCATGGCCGACGGCTTCTCGATCACCGCCCGCGACGCCACGCGCAAGACCGCCGGCCAGATCACGCTCAGCTTCTCCAACAGCCCGCTGGCGCTGGTCGGCTGGACGGTGACCGACGCCCAGGGCCGGGCCACCCGCGTCCGCCTCGCGGGCCTGCAGCGCGCGCCCGGTCTGTCGGCGGACCTCTTCGTGCTGAAGAACCCCTACCGAAACCGGGCGTGACATTCGCGCAACAGACAAGCGTTAACGTTTGGGCCCTTGAATTTTTTACGGGCCGTGACCATAATATCACTATGTCGGATGCGCGACGCTCGCGCGGCCGATTCCGTGCCGGAACCTATCCCCTCCCGGCGGCGGCATGAGAGACCACTTAAACGCCCGGGCTTCTCCAGTGCCCGGGCGTTTTCTTTTGCCGCGTTGGCGAACGGGCCGGCGGCGCTTAGGTAGGCGGCATGCGCCTTCGGATCTGCACCTGGAACGTCAACTCCGTCCGCCTGCGGCACGAGCAGGTGGCGCGCTTCGTGCGCGAGCAGGCGCCGGACGTGCTTTGCCTGCAGGAGATCAAGTGCCGCGAGGGCGAGTTCCCCCGCGAGGCCTTCGTCGAGATGGGCCTGCCGCACCTGAAGATCGCTGGCCAGAAGGGCTGGCACGGCGTGGCCATCGCCTCGGCCCTGCCGCTGGAGGACGCCCCACCGCTCGATGTCTGCCGCGAGGGCCACGCCCGGTGCGTGGGCGCGACGGTGGCCGGGGTCGAGGTCCACAACTTCTACATCCCGGCCGGCGGCGACGTCCCCGACCGAGAGGCGAACCCGAAGTTCGACCACAAGCTGGACTTCTACGAGAAGCTGACCGCCGAGCTCGCCCGCCGCGAGCGCAAGGCGCCGCTGGCCATCGTCGGCGACCTCAACGTGGCGCCCGGCGAGTTCGACGTCTGGAACCACAAATACATGTCGAAGATCGTCAGCCACACGCCCGTCGAGGTGGAAGCCTTCGCCGCGCTGATGGGGTCGCTCGACTTCATCGACCTGCTGCGCGAGACCACCCCCGAGCCGCAGAAGCTGGCCTCCTGGTGGAGCTACCGGGCGCAGGACTTCCGGGTGTCGAACCGCGGCCTGCGGCTGGACCACATCCTGGTCACGCCCGGCCTTCGGGAGGCGGCTTTCCGCCTGGGCTCGGCCGCAGCCCGCGTCCACGGCGACGTTCGCGCCTGGGACCGCCCCAGCGACCACGCGCCGGTGACGGCCGACCTCGTCCTCTAGGGCCTCAGGGCGCGAGCTTGTAGCCGCCCGCCTCGGTCAGCAGCAGCCGGGCGTTGGCCGGATCGGGCTCGATCTTCTGGCGCAGGCGGTAGACGTGGGTCTCCAGCGTGTGCGTGGTGACGCCGGCGTTGTAGCCCCAGACCTCGGCCAGAAGCTCCTCGCGCGACACCGGCTTCTCGCCGGCGCGGTAGAGGTACTTCAGGATGTTGGTTTCCTTCTCCGTCAGCCGGATCTTCTTCTGGTGGTCGTCCACCAGCAGCTTGGCGGCGGGACGGAACTCGTAGGCCCCCAGCCGGAAGACCGCGCCCTCGGAATGCTCGGCGCTGCGCAGCTGGGCGCGGATCCTGGCCAGGAGGACAGCGAACTTGTAGGGCTTGGTGACGTAGTCGTTGGCCCCGGCGTCGAGGCCCTGGACGGTGTCGTCGTCGCCGGCCGCGGCGGTCAGCATGATCACCGGGGCGGCCACGCCCTTGCCGCGCATCTGCCGACAGGCCTCGCGGCCGTCCATGTCGGGCAGGTCCACGTCCAGCAGGATCAGGTCGGGGCGCTTCTCGACCGCCAGCCTGACGCCGTCGCCGGCGGTGTCCGCTTCGAGGGTTGTGAAGTCTTCGGCCTGGAGCTGTTCGGCGACCGCGCCGCGCAGGTCCGCGTCATCGTCGACGATGAGGAGGGTCTTGCGTTGAGGCATGGGCAAGACCATGCACCGTAATGTGGCCCAGGGGCAAACTTTCCGGAGCCTTCGTGATCTTCACCGCCACGCCTGACGGCTTCCTCGACCTCGGCGACGGCCGCCGGGTCCGCTGCGCGCTCGGCCGCTCCGGCGTGACGCCCGCCGCCGACAAGCGCGAGGGCGACGGCTTCTCGCCCGCCGGCGCCTGGCCGATCCGCCGGGTGCTCTACCGGCCGGACAAGGGGCCGCCGCCGGAGACCGAGCTGCCGGTCGCCCCGATCGCTCCGGACGACGGCTGGTGCGACGCCCCGGGGGACCCGGCCTACAACCGGCCTGTGAAGCTGCCCTACCCGGCCAGCGCGGAGCGGATGTGGCGCGACGACGATGTCTACGACGTGGTGGTGGTGCTGGGCCACAACGATGACCCGGTCGTGGACGCCATGGGCTCCTGCATCTTCGCCCACCTGCGCCGGCCGGGCTACCTGCCCACCGAGGGCTGCGTGGCGCTCGCGCCCGAGGACATGGCCGCCTTGCTGAAGGCCGCCGAGCCAGGGGACCTGCTCGAGATCCGGCTCTAGCCGCGCGCGCCGAACACCGCCGAGCCGACGCGCACGCTGGTGGCGCCGAAGCGGATGGCGGTCTCGAAGTCGCCGCTCATGCCCATGGAGAGCTTCGCCAGCCCGTTGCGCCCCGCGATCTTGCGCAGCAGGGCGAAGTGCGGGCCGGGCGGCTCGTCCACCGGCGGGATGCACATCAGCCCCTCGATCGTGAGCCCGTAGGTCCCGCGGCAGGCGGCGAGGAAGGCGTCGGCCTCGGCGGGGAGGATCCCGGCCTTCTGCGGCTCCTCGCCGGTGTTCACCTGGACGTAGAGGCGGGGCGTGCGGCCCTGCTTCTGCGCTTCCTCCGCCAGCGCCCGGGCAAGCTTCTCGCGGTCCAGGCTCTCGATGACGTCGAAGAAGGCGACGGCCTCCTTCGCCTTGTTGCTTTGCAGGGGCCCGATCAGGTGCAGCTCCAGGCCGGCCGCCTTGCCCGCCCAGCGGGCCATGGCCTCCTGCACGCGGTTCTCGCCGAACACCGTCTGGCCGGCCGCCAGGACCGGCTCTATGGCCTCCCAGGGCTGCTGCTTGGAGACCGCGACCAGGGTCACGTCGGCGGGATCGCGACCCGCCGCTTGCGCGGCGCGCGCGATCCGGGCCACCACCTCGTGGTAAGCGGCGGCGGGATCTGAGGGAGCGGCGGCCATTTCGACGGGTTTCTGGACCTTGCGCAGGACTGCGGCGCTCTTAAAGCCCGCCGCGCCGTCGCGGAAGGCCCTGCCGCCCCTGCTGTTCTTCACCGACCCCGTGCGCACGCCCGATCCGGCCGCGGTCGCCCGGACGCTGCCGGCGGGCTCGGCGGTGGTCTTCCGGGCCTTCGGGGGTCCGGACGCCGAGGCCCAGGCCGTGAAGCTGCTGGCGATCGCCCGGCAGCGCCGGCTGCGGCTGCTGATCGGCGCCGACTGGGGTCTCGCCCGGCGGGTCGGGGCGCACGGTGTGCACCTGCCCGAGCGGCTGGCGCACCGCGCCGGCGCCATGAAGACGGGCCAGCCGCACTGGACCGTCACCGCCGCGGCCCATTCCCTGCGGGCCGCGCGCGCCGCGCTGGCCGCAGGCGCGGACGCCGCGGTGGTCTCCGTGGCCTTCGCCAGCAACAGCCCCTCGGCCGGTCGTCCGCTTGGGCCGGTGCGGCTGGCCAGGCTCGTCCGCGCGGCGGGCGGGCCGGTCTATGCGCTGGGGGGGATCAACAATGAAACGGCCCGCCGTCTGAAGGACGCGGGCCTGGTCGGTCTGGCGGCGGTGGAAGGGCTCGCGGGAGCCTAGAACTTGAAGTTGGTCTCGAGCCGCACGCGCGGCTGGCCTTCGGTGGGGTCCGGCTTCTTCGGGCCGGGGGCGACCTGCTGTTCGCCCAGGGCCACCGCGCCGCCCACCCGCAGGGACGGGGTGATCCGGTAGTAGGCGCCCGCCTCGACGTCGTTCAGCGTCGAGGGACGGCTGTTCGGCTGCTCGAGGTTCAGGGTCAGGCCCCAGCGGCCGCGGCGCGCGTCCCACTTCATGGTCTTGGCGTCGGGGGATATCGGGGAGGCCAGCTCCTGCCGGACGGTGAAATCCACCTTCTTGTCGGCGGCCTCGGCGGCGCCCGCAGCCGCGCCCAGAAGCGCGGCCGTGGCGATCACTCCGATGATCCGACGACCCGACATAACCAACATATAGCCCCTGCGCCCCGCAGTTGCAGCCCCCGCTTCCACGAAGACCGCCACGGTCGAGGTCGATTAAAAGTCCGCGTACCGCCTGGTCAATCGTGAGTCTGCGACAGAAGGTCCCGGCGGACGCAGTTCGTCCGGCGCCTGTGTCTGCAGGGCCACGCGATTCCTGTTTGGCGCCGGCGGGGCCGTTGTTATAGAGGGCCCGGCGCGGGGCGGCGCCGTAGCGCTGTGACGCGCGACGGAAACCATTGGAGCGGGTGAATATGCCGTTTGTGCGCGGATCTTGGATGCGTGGCGTCTCGACGGGCGTGCTGGTGCTGACCCTGACGGGCCTCGCCGCCTGCTCCAGCGGCCCGCGTCTGTTCGGCCGCGGGCAGGAGCGGCAGGCCGCCGCCGCCGAAACCGGCATCGGCGTGAACGGCTACCTCTGGCGCGCGACGCTGGACACGCTGTCCTTCATGCCGCTGGCCTCCGCCGATCCCTACGGCGGCGTGGTGATCACCGACTGGTACACCAACCCGGAAAAGCCCGACGAGCGCTTCAAGGCGACCGTCTACATCCTGGACTCGCGCCTGCGCGCCGACGGCCTGAACGTCGCCGTCTTCAAGCAGAACCGCGACGCCGGCGGAAACTGGATCGACGCCGCGCCGGCCACCCAGACCGAGACGGACATCGAGAACGCCATCCTGACGCGCGCGCGCCAGCTCCGACTTTCGAACATCCGGGGCTGACGCTCCCCGAATTCGAAGGTCGGCGGCGCCGGACCATGATCGGCCGTTGACCGGACCTGCCACTCCAGTCCAAAGGCCGCCGCATGGCCCGCTACAATCCCAAGGAAACCGAGCCCAGATGGCGTAAGGCCTGGGCCGACGCCGACTCGTTCCGCGCCGTCATCGACCGCGACAAGCCCAAGTACTACGTGCTGGAGATGTTCCCGTACCCGTCGGGACGGCTGCACATGGGCCATGTGCGCAACTATTCGCTGGGCGACGTGATCGCCCGCTTCAAGCGCGCCCGCGGTTTTTCCGTGCTGCATCCCATGGGCTGGGACGCCTTCGGCCTGCCCGCCGAGAACGCCGCCATGGAGCGCGGCGTCGACCCCAAGGGCTGGACCTACGACAACATCGCCCGGATGCGGGACGAGCTGAAGCAGCTGGGCCTGTCCATCGACTGGAGCCGCGAGTTCGCCACCTGCGACGTGGAATACTACGGCCAGCAGCAGGCGCTGTTCCTGGAGCTCTACAAGCGCGGCCTGGTCTACCGCCGGGAAGCCACGGTGAACTGGGATCCGGTCGACCAGACCGTGCTGGCCAACGAGCAGGTGGTCGACGGCCGCGGCTGGCGCTCCGGCGCGGTGGTCGAGAAGCGCAAGCTGAACCAGTGGTTCCTGCGCATCACCGACTACGCCGACCAGCTCACCGACGACCTCGCCACCCTGGACCGCTGGCCCGAGAAGGTCCGCGTGATGCAGGAGAACTGGATCGGGCGCTCCAAGGGCCTGCGGATGACCTTCCGCTGGGCGGGCGGCGTCGCGCCGGCGGGCCAGGAGGACGGGGTCGAGGTCTACACCACCCGTCCGGACACCCTCTACGGCGCGTCCTTCGTGGGCGTGGCCGCCGACCATCCGCTGGCCGAACAGATCGCGGCGAAGAACCCTGCCGCGGCCGCCTTCGTGGCCGAGTGCAAGAAGGGCGGCGCCTCCCAGGCGGAGATCGACACCGCCGAGAAGCAGGGCTTCGACACCGGGCTCAAGGTGAAGCACCCCTTCGACCCCTCCATCGAGCTGCCGGTCTGGATCGCCAACTTCATCCTCATGGACTACGGCACCGGCGCCATCTTCGGCTGCCCGGCGCACGACCAGCGCGACCTGGACTTCGCCCGCAAGTACGGCCTGCCGGTGCGCGCCGTGGTCCTGCCGCCCGGCGAGGACCCCGCCGCCTTCACCGCCTTCATGGCGAGGGAGGCCACCGAGGCCTACACGGGCCCCGGCGTGATCTTCAATTCCGACTTCCTGGACGGCCTGGACGTGGAGGCCGCCAAGTCCGCCGCCATCGACCGCGTCGAGGCGCAGGACGACGGCGAGGGCGCGGTGGTGTTCCGCCTGCGCGACTGGGGCGTGGCCCGCCAGCGCGGCTGGGGCTGCCCGATCCCGGTGGTCCACTGCCAGAAGGACGGCGTCGTCCCCCTGCCCCGGTCGGAGCTGCCGGTGGCGCTGCCGCAGGACCTGGAGTTCGGCAAGCCCGGCAACGCGCTCGCCCGCCACCCGACCTGGAAGCACACCACCTGCCCCGCCTGCGGCGGCCCGGCCGAGCGCGAGACCGACACCCTCGACACCTTCGTGGACTCGTCCTGGTACTTCGCCCGCTTCGCCAATCCGGACGCCGGCGAGCCCGTCGACCGGGAGGCCTGCGACTACTGGATGCCGGTGGACCAGTACATCGGCGGCATCGAACACGCCGTCCTGCACCTGCTCTACGCCCGCTTCGTCACCAAGGCCCTCGCCGACGACGGCATGCTGGGCGTGCGCGAACCGTTCGCGGGCCTGTTCACCCAGGGCATGGTCACGCACGAGACCTATCGCCGCCAGAGCGGCGAGTGGGTGGAGCCCAACGAGGTGGAACTGGTGACGGAGGGAAGCACCCGCCGCGCCGTCCGAGTTGGCTCCGGCGAGCCCCTGGTGATCGGCGACGTCGAGAAGATGTCGAAGTCCAAGAAGAACACGGTGGCGCCGGAGGAGATCTTCGACGTCTACGGCGTGGACGCCGCGCGCCTGTTCGTGCTGTCCGACAGCCCGCCCGAGCGGGACACCCAGTGGTCGACGGCGGGCGTCCAGGGCGCCTGGCGCTTCGTCAACCGCGTCTGGGACGAGTTCGACAGCCAGCCCGAAACCGCCGCCGGCGGGGCGGTCGACGGCGACGAGGCCGCCCAGGCCCTGCGCGTCGCCACCCACAAGCTGGTGAAGCAGGTGACCGAGGCGATCGACACCTTCCGCTTCAACTCCGGCATCGCCCGCCTGTACGAATTCCTCAACCTGCTGAAGGCCAATCCGGCCAAGGACGCGAGCCCCGCCCTGCTGGCGGCCCGCCAGGAGGCGCTCTCCGCCTTCGCCCGGCTGATCGGGCCCTTCACGCCGCACCTGGCGGAGGAGTGCTGGACCCGCATCGGCGGCCAGGGAATGGTCGTGGAGGCGGAGTGGCCGGCCTTCGATCCGGCGCTCACCGAGGACGCGGTGAAGGTCCTGCCGGTGCAGGTGAACGGCAAGCGCCGCGGCGAAATCTCCGCCCCGGCCGGCGCCGAGCCCGCCGAGGTGGAGAAGATCGTGCTTGACGATCCCGAGATCGCACGGCGCCTTGAGGGCCTGACCATCCGCAAGGTGATCGTGGTGAAGGATCGCATCGTGAACATCGTGGCCGCCTGATGCGCAAAGCCCTCGTCCTCGCCCTGTCGCTGGCGGCCGGAGCCCTGTCCGGCTGCGCGGGCTTCACGCCGCTCTACGGCGACGCCGGCGTGGTCTCGAACCTCGCCGCCATCGAAGTGGTCGCCCCCGAGGGCCGCACCGGCTACCTGATGCGCCAGCACCTGGACGACGCCTTCGCCAAGAACCACGGGGCGGCCCCCGCCTACCGCATGGCGCTGGCGGTCTCCGAGACCCGCTATCCCCGCGGCGTGCGGATCGACAACGTCGCCACGCGCTACGAATACGTGCTGACCGCCGACTATGTGCTGGCGGCCCTGCCCTCCGGCGCCCAGGCCAAGCGCGGCCGGGTGCGGGTGGAGCTCACCTACGACAGCGCCGACCAGCCCTACGCCTCGATCGCCGCCCAGCAGGACGCCCAGGACCGCGCCGCCGAGGAGGCGGCCCGGCGGATCGAGCTGGAACTGGCCGTCTGGCTCGCCAACGAGGCCAAGACGGGGAGCTGAGGGGTGATCCTCTCCAAGCGCCCCGACGTCGAGCGTTTCCTCAAGGCTCCCGACCCCCAGATCCGCGCCGCGGTGATCTACGGCCGCGACATCGGCGTGGTGCGCGACCGCGGCCATCAGCTCGCCGCGAAGGTGGCCGCCAATCCGGACGATCCGTTCGACGTTTCCCAGCTCACCGACGGCGACCTCGACGCCGACGCGGGCCGCCTGGAGGGCGAGCTCGCCGCCCAGTCGCTGATGGGCGGCCGCCGGCTCGTGCGGCTGCGGCTCACCTCCGACAAGGCCGGTCCGGACAAGCTGGCCGCCGAGGCGCTCACCCGCCATGCCGCCGGCGAGCTCAACCCCGACGCCTTCCTGCTGATCGAGGCGGGCAATCTCGACCGCAACTCGGCCCTGCGGAAGGCCGCCGAGAAGGCGAACGGCGCGGCGATCATCCCCTGCTACGAGGACGAACCCGGGGACGTGGCCCGGCTGGTCCGTGAGACCCTGGCGCGCGACAACCTCAGCCTGAACGCCGACGCCCTGGCCCTCTTCGTCGCCCGCATGCCGAAGGAGCGCGGCGTCGCCCGCGCCGAGATCGAGCGACTCGCCCTCTACCTCGGCCCTGGCAGCAACACCGTGGCGACGCCCGCCGACCTGGAGCCGTTCCTGGGGGTGGAGCCCGAGGCCTCCCTGCTCGACGCCGCCGCGGACGCCTTCGGGGGCCGTCTCGCCGAGGCCCAGGCCGGGTTGCGCCGCGCCGCCCAGGAGGGCGAGGCCGGCCCCGCGGCCGTGCGGGCCATCGGCATGCACCTGGGCCGCCTTCGGCGGACCCTGACCCTCGCCAAGTCCGGCGCGGGGCTGCAGGAGGCGGCCAAGGCCTCCGGGGTGTTCTGGAAACAGGAGCGGGAGTTCCTGCGCCAGGCCCGCACCTGGACGCTGGACGAGCTCGACCGGCTGCAGCCCGAGATCCTGGCCGCCGACAAGGCCTGCAAGACCGCCGGGTCCCCCGACCAGCTCATCGCCCAGCGCCTGGCCCTGACCATCGCCGGCCGGGCGAGAAGGCTCGGGCTGTAGACGGGCCTCAGATCCGCGTCAGGCGGCGGCAGATCTCGTCGAGCTGCTCGAGGCTGGCGTACTTGATGCGCACCTCGCCGGCGCCGCCGCGGTCGGCGATGTCGACGCTCATGCCCAGCACGTCCTCGAGGTCGGCCTCCAGGGCCGCCGTGTCGGTGTCCTTGGCCGCCTTGCGCGGGCCCGAGCTCTTCTTCGGCCCCGCCGCCTTGGCGCGGACCAGGGCCTCGGCGTCGCGGACGGAGAGGCCGCGCGAGAGGATCTGGCTGGCCACGGCCTCCTGGTCGTCGGAGGCGAGGATGGCGCGCGCGTGGCCGGCCGTCAGGCGGCCGTGCAGCACATGCTCCTGCACGGTTCCGGGAAGCTGCAGCAGGCGAAGGGTGTTGGCCACGTGGCTGCGGCTCTTGCCCACCGCCTGGGCGGCCTGGTCCTGGGTGTACTGCATCCGGCCCATCAGGGCGGAGTAGGCGCGCGCCTCCTCCATCGCGTTGAGGTCCTCGCGCTGGACGTTCTCGACGATGGCGATCTCGAAGGCCTGGTTGTCGCCGAGCTGGCGCACCAGGGCCGGAATGGCGGTCAGTCCCGCCCGCTGGGCCGCGCGCCAGCGGCGTTCGCCGGCGACGATCTCGAACTCGCCGTCCTTGTGCGGCGACGGGCGGACCAGGATCGGCTGCAGCACGCCGGACGCCCGGATCGAGGCCTCCAGCTCCGCCAGCTCGTCCTCGCCGAAGTGCTGGCGCGGCTGCTCGAGGTTGCGGTGGATCAGCTCGATGGGGATCTCGCGGGCGCCCTCGGGCGCGCGGCCGGCGGCGTCGGGGCGGGCCTCGCCCTCCTCCGCCTCGCCCAGCAGGGCCGACAGCCCCCGTCCCAATCCCCTGCGGCCCTCGGCCATGGCGTCTTCCTTATGCAGCCTGGGCGCGCCGCGCGCGCTCGCGCAACACCACCTCGCGGGCGAGCTTCAGATAGGCCTGGCTGCCCGCACACTTCAGATCATACACCAGCGCCGGCTTGCCGAAGGACGGGGCCTCGGAGACCCGCACGTTGCGCGGGATCACCGTCTGGTAGACCGTCTCGCCGAAATGGCCGCGCACGTCGCTGGCCACCTGCTCCGACAGGCTGTTGCGGCGGTCGTACATGGTCAGCACCACGCCCTGGATCTCCAGGTTCGGGTTCAGGCTACCGCGCACCAGGTCGATGGTGCGCATGAGCTGGGTCAGGCCCTCCAGCGCGAAGAACTCGCACTGCAGCGGCACCAGCACGGCGTCGGCCGCCGCCATGGCGTTGACCGTCAGCAGGTTCAGCGACGGCGGGCAGTCGATCAGGACGTAGGTGTAGCGGCCGCTCTCGCGCAGCGGATGCAGCGCGTCGCGCAGCTTGAAGGAGCGGCGGGCCTGCTGGCCGAGCTCCAGCTCCACGCCCGACAGGTCCGGGTCGGCCGGCACGAGGTCGAGGCCCGGGAGCTGGGTGTGCACCACGGCGTCGTCGATCGTGTGCTCGCCCATCAGGACGTCGTAGAGGGTGGTCTTGCGTTGCGCCCGGCCGACGCCCAGGCCGGTGGAGGCGTTGCCCTGCGGGTCGGAATCGATCAGCAGCACGCGCTCGCCCACGGCGGCCAGGGCGGTGCCCAGGTTGATCGCCGTGGTGGTCTTGCCCACCCCGCCCTTCTGGTTGGCGATGACCAGGACGCGCAGGGGCCGGTCAGACTTTCCTGGCACGACCGAGCCTCCTCACCCGCACGATGCGGCCTCTCTCGTCACTGCGCGAGGGGACAACGTCCGCCTCGTACTCCCAAGATCTTGTAGCCTCTTCCAGGTCAGACGCAACATCTTGGCCCTTCAGGAAGAGGCCCACGGCGCCCGCCTTGAAGTAGGGCCGGGCATACCCGAGCAGGCGCGAGAGCGGCGCGCAAGCCCGCGCGGTGACGACGTCCACAGCAAGCTTGAGGTTTTCCGCACGGTCGTTGTGCACCGTGGCCGGCAGGGCCAGTTCATCGACCACCTGCTGCAGGAACCGGCAGCGCTTGGCCATGCTCTCCACCAGGTGGACGTGGAAACCCTCTCGGCCCTTGCCCAGGATCGCCAGCACCAGGCCTGGGAAGCCGGCGCCGGCGCCGAGGTCGGCCCAGGTCCTGGCCTCCGGCGCCAGCGCCAGGAGCTGGGCGGAATCCCAGGCGTGGCGGTTCCAGAACTCCGGCAGTGTTTTGGGCCCCACAAGATTCATCACCGCATTGCCGGCCTCGAGCATCGCCAGGAACCGCTCGAGGTCCCTCACCTGCTCCGGCGTGGCGCCGGCGGCGCGCGCGAAGCTCTCCGCGTCCGTCACCGTGACGGGCGGGACGGGATCAGGCCGCGCGGCGACGGACATGGGCCAGGAGGGCGGTCAGCGCGCCGGGGGTGACGCCCTCGATGCGGGCGGCCTGGCCAAGCGTGAGCGGGCGCACGGCGGCGAGCTTCTCGCGCACCTCGTTGGAGAGCCCGCCCACAGCGGCATAGTCGAGATCAGCCGGCAGGCGCAGGTCCTCGTCGCGGCGGAAGGCGGCGGCGTCGGCCGCTTGGCGGTCGAGGTAGCCGGCGTAGGACGCATCGATCTCGATCTGCTCGCGGACCTCCGGCGTCCAGGCGGCGATCTGCGGCCAGATGGTGGTGAGCTTCTCGAAGGTGATGTCCGGATAGGCGAGCAGCTGGACCACGTCGCGGCGCTGGCCGTCGGCCTTCACCGGAAGGCCCGCGCGCATCGCCTCGGCCGGGGTGAGCTGCAGGGCCGCGGCGGTCGCGCGCGCCTCCGCCAGGGCCGAGGCCTTCGCCGTGAAGGCGGCGGCGCGCGCCGGTCCCACCACGCCAAGCTCGATCCCCTTCCCCGTCAGCCGCTGGTCGGCGTTGTCGGCGCGCAGCGTCAGGCGGAACTCCGCCCGGCTGGTGAACATGCGATAGGGCTCGGTGACCCCGCGGGTGACGAGGTCGTCGATCAGCACGCCGATGTAGGCTTCGTCGCGGGCGAACTGCGCGGCCTCGAGCCCGGACGCCGCCCGCGCGGCGTTCAGCCCGGCCACCAAGCCCTGGGCGCCCGCCTCCTCGTAGCCCGTCGTGCCGTTAATCTGGCCCGCCAGATAGAGCCCCGGCAGCGCCTTCACCTCCAGGGTCGGGAAGAGCTCGCGGGGGTCCACATAGTCGTATTCGATCGCGTAGCCGTAGCGGCGGACTTTCACCTGTTCGAGCCCAGGGATGGTCCGCAGGAACAGGTCCTGGGTCTCCTCGGACACCGAGGTGGAGATGCCGTTCGGATAGACGGTGTCATCGTCCAGCCCCTCCGGCTCCAGGAAGATCTGGTGGCTCGTCTTATCGGCGAAGCGGACCACCTTGTCCTCGATGGACGGACAGTAGCGCGGGCCGCGGCCGGTGAGCCTGCCGCCATAGACCGCCGATTCCGTCAGCCGCTCGGCGATGATCCGGTGGGTCTCTTCCGTCGTGTAGGTGATGCCGCAGGCGATCTGCGGGACGGTGATCTCCCGGGTCAGGAAGGAGAACGGCACGGGCGTCTCGTCGGCCGCCTGCATCTCCAGCCGGTCCCAGGCGATGGTCGAGCCGTCGAGCCGCGCCGGAGTGCCGGTCTTCAGCCGGCCCATGCGCAGACCGAGCGCATAGAGCCGATCGGACAGACCGATCGCCGGCTGATCGCCCACGCGACCGGCGGGGATCCGCTCCTCGCCCCGGTGGATGACGCCCTTCAGGAAGGTGCCGGTGGTCAGCACCACGCGGCCGGCGCGGTAGGCCTCGCCGCTCGCGCCCACGGCGCCGGCCACCCGGCCGTCCTGGACGATCAGGTCCTCGACCGCCTCGGCGCGGTTTTCCAGGTTCGGCGTGGCGGCGAGCTCGGCCTGCATGGCCTCGCGATAGAGCCGGCGGTCGATCTGCGAACGCGGCCCGCGCACGGCCGCGCCCTTGGAGCGGTTGAGCAGGCGGAACTGGATGCCGGCCTTGTCCGCCAACCGGCCCATCAGGCCGTCGAGCGCGTCGATCTCGCGCACCAGGTGGCCCTTGCCCAGGCCGCCGATGGCCGGATTGCAGCTCATCTCCCCGATAGTCTCGACCTTGTGGGTGAGCAGCAGGGTGCGCGCGCCGACGCGGGCGGCCGCGGCGGCCGCCTCGCACCCGGCGTGTCCGCCGCCGATCACGATGACATCCCAGCTGGTCACTGACGCTCGGGCCTCAAGTGCAGACGCCCCCGGCGGGCCGGGGGCGAGGGCTCCTCATATAGCGCATGCCGAACGCGAGTGCGAGATCGGGGGCTCGCGCGTGTTTCACGTGAAACAGTGTCGCAGCTAACGAATGTCCGCTCTTTTCCTAGTCCACTCCTAGGAATAGACACCGTTCCGCCACAGGCTCGACCAGAACCGGTGGTTGAAAGGATCAACTGGCCCAGTGAGGCCGCCGCCCGACCGAGCCCTCCAGCCGGCACGGTGACCCGGTGGTCAGATGCACAAAGGCCGCCGCCCTTCCCCTCTCCAAGCCGGGGCGGCTTTGCCTGGCGTCCCCGGCCCCAACGGGGATCGCCGCCTGCGGCCGGACTGTCCCCCAAGACGGTTCGGCCGCCATTTCCGGCAGTCGCGGGGCGCCGCGGGTCATTTTCCGATGCAGAAGCTCGCGAAGATCTTGCCGAGCACCGCCTCGGGATCGATCCGCCCGGTGATCCGGTCGAGCGCCCGGGCCGCCAGGCGCACGTCCTCGGCCGCGAGCTCGAGGGAGTCCTCTTCCGCCAGCGCCTGTCTCAGCCGGTCTGCGGCCTCGGTGAGCAGCTCCTGGTGCCGGAGACGCGTGGCGGCGGGCGGCTCCGCGCCGCTCAGCGCCTCCACCACCTTCTCGGCAAGGGTCGTGATCAGCCAGGCGAGATCGCTGGGCCCCTTGGCCGTGACCTCGGCGGAGGACAGCTCAAGCCGCTTCGCCTGCTGCGCCGCCCACGCTCCGGCCGGGCCACTCGGCTGGTCCCGCTTGGTGATGAGGCAGATGTCGCCGGGCCGCAGCTCCATCGGGACGCCGGGCGTGACGTCGGTCGAGCCGTCCACCAGCCAGAGCCTGAGATCGGCCGCTGCGGCCCACGCCCGCGCCCGGCGCACGCCCTCGGCCTCGATCTCGTCGCCGGTCTCCCGCAGGCCGGCGGTGTCGGCCAGCAGCGCCTTGTAGCCGGCCAGCACGACGGGGACCTCGATGATGTCGCGCGTGGTCCCGGGCGTCGCGGTGACGATGGCGGCGTCCCGCCCGGCGAGCGCGTTGAGCAGGGTGCTCTTGCCGGCGTTGGGCGCGCCGATCAGGGCGATGCGGAACCCCTCGCGGACGCGCTCGCCGCGCTCGGCGTCGGCTGCGGCCGCGTCCAGCTCCGCCACCAGCCCCTCGAGGATCGGGCGGGCGCGGGCCGCGACATTCTCCGGCAGCTCCTCATCGGGAAAGTCGACGGCCGCCTCGAACATCGCCAGGGCCTCGGTCAGGGCCTCGCGCCAGCGCGCCTGGACCTGCGAGAGCCGGCCCCCCAACTGCTCCAGCGCCTGGCGGCGTTGCTGCTCGGTCTCCGCATCCACGAGATCGGCGACGCCCTCCGCCTGGGCGAGGTCCAGCTTGCCGTTCTCGAAGGCCCGGCGGGTGAACTCGCCGGGATCGGCCAGCCGCAGGCCGAGCGCCGCCAGACCGTCCACGACGGCGGCCACCACGGCCTGGCCCCCATGCACATGGAACTCGGCGGAATCCTCGCCGGTGTAGCTGGCCGGACCGGGGAACCACAGCACCAGGCCATGGTCGATCTCCACGCCGGCCGCGTCGTAGAGCCGGCGCAGGCTGGCGCGCCGCGGCTCCGGCAGGTCGCCGGCGAAGGTGCGCACCGCCACGTCGGTGCGGGGCCCGGTCACCCGCACAACCGCCACCGCCGCCCGGCCCGCCGCGGTGGCCGGGGCGAAGATGGTGTCCGTCATGCCTTTGGCTTGGCGCCGCCCATGCCGGCTTCCATCATCTTGCGGAACTGCTCCTGCGCGCCGCTGCCGAAGGCCATCCAGTTCTTCATGAACTCCTCGGGCGAGAGCAGGGAGATGTTGGCGTCGATGCGCTTGGTCATCTCGCCGACCAGGTGGTCGTTGAGGCCGCTCACGTCCGGCAGGCCCAGGAAGCGGCGGGCCTCCTCCGGCGTGCAGTCCACCTCGATCGTCATCTTCATGGCCGGGCCCTTCTGATCAGGCGAAAGTTATGGCCCCGCGGCGGGGGTGCGCGCTAGTAGCGCAGGGACCGGCTGCACGGAAATCGGAGAGCGCCATGGGCGAACGCATCACCATCACGACCGGAGACGGCTCCTTCGAGGCCTATGTGGCCAGACCGGACCGGTCCCCCGCCCCCGCCGTCGTGGTGATCCAGGAGATCTTCGGCGTGAACCAGGTGATGCGAGACATCACCGACGGCCTGGCGGGCCAGGGCTATCTCGCCGTCTGCCCCGACCTCTTCTGGCGCATCGAGCCCGGAATCGACATCACCGACCAGTCGGACGCCGAGTGGAAGCGGGCCTTCGAACTCTTCAACGCGTTCGACGTCGACGCCGGGATGAAGGACATCCAGGCGACCATCGACGCGGTGCGCGGCCGCCCCGACTGCACCGGCAAGGTGGGGGCGGTGGGCTTCTGCCTGGGCGGGCTGCTGGCCTTCCTCACCGCAGCCCGCACCGACGCGGACGCCAGCGTCGCCTACTACGGCGTCGGCCTCGAGAACCGCACCGGCGAGGCCTCGAAGATCACCCGGCCGCTGATGCTGCACATCGCCGAGGAGGACCAGTTCGTGCCCAGGGAGGCGCAGGCGGCGATCCGCCAGGCGCTGGGCGGGCATCCGCAGGTGCAGATCCACACCTATCCGGGTCGCGACCACGCCTTCGCCCGCATGGGCGGGGCGCACTACCACGAAGGCGACGCCCGCACGGCGGGCGAACGCTCCCTGGCGTTCTTCAAGGCGAACCTGGGCTGATGCGCGCGATCCGTTTCGAACAGACCGGCGGGCCGGAGGTTCTCCAGCTCGTCGAGGTCGACACCCCCGCCCCCGGGCCCGGCCAGATCCTGGTCCGCCACGAGGCCATCGGCGTCAACTTCATCGACACCTACCACCGCACGGGCCTCTACCCGGTGAAGCTGCCGTCCGGCCTGGGCGGCGAGGCGGCCGGCGTGGTGGAGGCGGTGGGCGAAGGCGTCACCCGCTTCCAGGTGGGCGACCTCGCCGCCTACGCCGGCGGCGTCATGGGCGCCTACGCGGACTATGCCGTGCTGCCGGCCGCGCGGGCGGTGAAGCCGCCGCCGGGCGTCGACGCGCGGCTCGCCGCGGCCGCCCTGCTGAAGGGCATGACCGCCGAGTTCCTGCTGCGGCGCTGCTACCCGCTGCAGGCCGGCCAGACCGCGCTGATCCATGCGGCGGCCGGCGGCGTGGGCCAGATCCTGGTGCAGTGGGCCAAGGCCATCGGGGCGGAGGTGATCGCCACCGTCGGCTCGGTGGACAAGGCGGAGCGGGCCCGGTCGCTCGGCGCCGACCACGTCATCCTCTACCGGGACCAGGACGTGGCCGCGGAGGTCAAGCGGATCACCGGCGGTCGCGGCGTGCCGGTGGCCTACGACTCGGTGGGCAGGGCCACCTTCGAGGGCACTCTGGCCAGCCTGGCGCGGCGCGGCATGTTCGTCAGCTTCGGCAACGCCTCGGGCCCGGCCCCGCCGGTCGATCCGCCGCGGCTGGCCCGGGGCGGCTCCCTGTTCTTCACCCGGCCGACCCTGTTCGACTACATCGTCACCACCGAGGAGCTGGACGACAGCGCCGGCGCGCTGTTCAGGATGATCTCGACCGGCCAAGTGACGGTGGAGATCGGCCAAACCTTCCCGCTCGCCGACGCCCGCCGGGCCCACGAGGCCCTGGAGGGGCGGTCGACCATCGGGGCGAGCCTGCTGATCCCCTAGGCCGAGGCGGTGGCGGGGGTTCAGGCCGGCGCGAGCCCCCGCACGGTGCGCCTTGAATGGCGGCGCCTAACGCGTGAGACACGGTAGTGTTTCACGTGAAACACCGAAAATCCGCCTATACTGAATTCACAGAGAAAAACCGCGAGACCGGTGGGCCCCAGGCCCTACCGGAAGGATTACCGGGGCGGTCTGGTCCTGCGGAAGCTGTTCAGCGGCCTACTTAGCGCGCTAATTTTTCGCCTGAGAGGCGAGCCTTCCCACAGGCTCCACCGGAGCGGTAGCCGCACCACTTCCCCTCGGTAAGGCCGCCGCCCGCGCCGACCTGGGAGCCCCCGCGCTCCGTCTGCGCGGCAATGTTTCACGTGAAACAACGCCGTTCGACGTTACTGATGAAACAAAGAAAAGCCGGCCGCCCTGCTGAGGAGGACGGCCGGCCCTCTGTACTGCCAGCAAACGCCAGGCGTCAGGTGTTCATCGACTGGAAGAAGTCGTCGTTGGTCTTCGACTGGCGGAGCTTGTCCAGCAGGAACTCGATGGCGTCCTGAGCGCCCATCGGGTTGAGGATCCGCCGCAGGATATAGGTCTTCTGCAGGTTTTCCTTGGGCGTGATCAGCTCTTCCTTCCGGGTGCCGGACTTGAGCACGTCGATGGCCGGATAGATCCGCTTGTCCGCCACCTTCCGGTCGAGCACGATCTCCGAGTTACCGGTGCCCTTGAACTCTTCGAAGATGACTTCGTCCATCCGGCTACCGGTGTCGATCAGGGCCGTGGCGATGATCGTCAGCGAGCCGCCCTCCTCGATGTTCCGCGCCGCGCCGAAGAAGCGCTTGGGGCGCTGCAGGGCGTTGGCGTCGACACCGCCGGTCAGCACCTTGCCCGACGACGGGACCACGGTGTTGTAGGCGCGGCCGAGGCGGGTGACGGAGTCCAGCAGGATGACGACGTCTCGCTTGTGCTCCACCAGGCGCTTGGCCTTCTCGATGACCATCTCGGCCACCTGCACGTGGCGCGTCGCCGGCTCGTCGAAGGTCGAGGAGATCACCTCGCCCTTCACCGTGCGCTGCATGTCGGTGACTTCCTCGGGCCGCTCATCGATCAGCAGCACGATGAGATAGCACTCGGGGTGGTTGGTCTCGATCGACTTGGCGATGTTCTGCAGCATCACCGTCTTGCCGACGCGCGGCGGGGCGGTGATCAGGCAGCGCTGGCCCTTGCCGAGCGGGGCGACGATGTCGATGACCCGGCCGGAGCGGTCCTTCACGGTCGGGTCCGGCAGCTCCATGATCAGCCGCTCGTCGGGATAGAGCGGCGTCAGGTTGTCGAACAGCACCTTGTGCCGGACGTTCTCCGGCGGCTCGAAGTTGATCTGGTCGACCTTGACCAGGGCGAAATAGCGCTCGCCCTCGCGCGGGGCGCGGATGCCGCCGTCCACGGAGTCGCCGGTGCGCAGGCCGAACTTCCGGATCTGCGAGGGGCTCACATAGATGTCGTCGGGACCCGGGAGATAGTTGGCCTCGGGGCTGCGCAGGAAGCCGAAGCCGTCCTGGACGACCTCCAGGGTGCCGGACCCGGAGATCTCCACGCCTTCCTCGGCGAGGGTCTTCAGGATGCCGAACATCATGTCCTGCTTGCGCATGGAGTTCGCGTTCTCGATCTCCAGCGTCTCCGCGAGCGCCAGGAGGTCGGCGGGCGACTTGTCCTTCAGCTCCTGCAGGCTCATGCGGGTGAGCCCCATGGCCGCGATGGCGGCGGCCAGTTCGGAGGACTCGTCGGCGTCGTCGCCGGCCTCGGCCGCCGCATCGTCCGCCGGCGTCTCGGCCACGGTGGGCTCCAGCACGTCTTCAGGGGTCTCGGTGTTGGTGTCGTCTTGCATAGGTCTACTCGTGTGCGTCCGCGGCCGGACGGACCCCGGGCGCGGGCTTGGAAGCGATGTGGGCGCGGCCAGAAGACAGGCGGCGCGCCGGATGGGTTTTCGTCTCGGGAGCCGGCCGGGCGATGCGCACGCGGCCGGAGATAAGGCGGGGCGCGCCGGGAGCCCCGACGCGTAGGCGATCGGAACCACGAACACGGGTCCCGGTCAAGCGGAGCCGGGGTCGCGGCCCCTCGCCTCCGCCTATGTGGGATCAGCGGGCGCCGAATTCCAGGGTCACGGCCAGGACGGCGACAACGGCGACCAGGAAGGGGATCTCGTTGGTGGCCCGCCAGAACTTCGCCGACTTCGGCCGTTCGCCGGCGGCCAGCTTCTTGCGCGCGCCGGAGAGGAAGCCGTGCCAGCCGGAGAGGAAGATGACCAGGGCGAGCTTCACGAGGATCCACGGCTGCAGCAGGAAGTCCCAGCCGCGCTGCAGGGCGAAGATGTGGAAGTAGAGCAGCCCCAGGCCCAGCAGCCAGGTGATGCTCATCGCCGGATTGATGATGATCCGCAGGAGCTTCCGCTCCCAGACCTGGAAGTGGGCGTCGAACTCGCTGCCGGGGGGCGCGGTCTCGGTGTGGTAGGCGTAGAGCCGGGGCAGGTAGAGCATGCCGGCCATCCAGGCGATGACCGCGATGATGTGCAGTCCGCGCAGCAGATCGTACCAGTTCATCCCGCCTCCCCTCGCCTGCAGGCGCAGGCCGCCAGGCCCGCCGGGCACATCCACGGCCCCTCGGGGGCCACCCCGTCCTTCCCTAGAGCGTCGAGCACGGCCTTGGCCAGCGTCCCGATGAAGCCCTCCCGGACCCCGGGCGTGGGCGCGCGCAGATAGGGCAGCGCCAACGCCTCCCGGGCGAGCTCGTGATATTCGTGGTCCAGCTCGACCAGCGTCTCCACATGCTCGGACACGAAGGCGATGGGCGAGATCAGCACGCCCTTCCCCTCGGCGCCTGCGCGGCGGATCTCGTCGTCGGTGGCCGGGCCTAGCCATTTCAGCGGCCCCACCCGGCTCTGGTAGCAGACGTTCCAGTCCGCCAGCTCCGGCAGGCGGGCGGCGACCGCGGCGGCTGTGGCCTCGACCTGCGCCTGGTAGGGGTCGCCGGCGTCCACCACCTTCTGCGGCAGGCCGTGGGCCGAGAACAACAACCTGACATTGCTGGGCTTTCCGGCCGTCTCCCAGGTCTGCCGGATAGCCTCGGCATGGGCCTCGATCAGGCCCGGCGCATTGGGATAGCAGCACACGGTGCGGGTGCGGCCGGGACCCCTGTAGGCGCGCTCCCAGTCCTTCACCGAGCTCGCGGTGGTGGTGGTGGAGTACTGCGGATAGAGCGGCAGGAGCACGATCTCGTCGGGGGCGAAGGCCGCCACCTCGCGCGCCGTCTCGGCGGCGAAGGGCTTCCAGTAGCGCATGGCGATGAAGACCCGGGCCTCGACGCCCTGCCCGGCCAGCCTGGCCTCCAGCGCCGCGGCCTGGGCCTCGGTCTCGGGCAGCAGCGGCGAGCGGCCGCCCATGATCGCGTAGTTGGCCTGGGCGGTCTTCTCGCGGGTGCGCGAGATCAGGGTGGCGAGCGGATAGCGGGCGATCGCCGGCAGGCCGATGATCGCCGGGTCCCGGAACAGGTTGAACAGGAACGGCCGCACCGCGTCCGGCCCGTCGGGCCCACCGAGGTTGAAGAGGACGACGGCGACCTTCACGCGCTTCTCCGCCACCCCGTCACGCGCTCGACCACGCGGGCGATGTGGGGGATCGGGGTGTCGGGCATGATCCCGTGGCCGAGGTTGAAAATCCACGGCCCCTGCCCCCACTGCTCGAGCAGCTGGTCGACGCGGGCGTCCAGCACCGGACCGCCGGCCCGCAGCAGCAGGTTGTCGAGCGCGCCCTGGATGGTCTTGCCCTGGGCCTGCAGGGTCCGGCCGAGCTGGGCGGTGGCCTGGGTGTCGAGCGCCACGCCCTCCACCGGCACGGCCTCGGCGTAGTTGTAGACCTGGGCGCCGGCCCCGCGCGGGAAGCCGATGAACGGCACGTCGACGCCGGCCGCCCTCACCTTCTCCACGATGGCGGCGTGCGGCCGCACCACGATGCGCTCGAACACGTCCTCGGAAAGCCCTTCCGCCCAGCTTTCGAACAGCTTCAGCGCCTGGGCGCCCGAGCGGGCCTGCATGACCAGGTAGCGGGCGGTCGACTCCACCAGGACGTCCAGCAGGGCGTCGAGGGTCTCGGGGTTCTCGTAGGCGAAGGTCCGCGCCGCCTCGCGGTTCGAGCCGCGCCCCTCGATCATGTAGGTGGCCACCGTCCACGGCCCGCCGGCGAAGCCGATCAGCGCCCGGTCGGGCTCGAGCTCGGCCCGCACCCGGCTGAGCGTCTCCCCGATCTCGGACAGCCGGCCGGTGGAGGCTTCGATCTGATCGCGCAGGGCCTCGACGGGCGGCAGCTCGCCGAGCCTGGGTCCCTCGCCCGCCTCGAACCACACCTCCTGCCCAAGCGCCCGGGGGATCAGCAGGATGTCGGCGAAGACGATCGCGGCGTCGAGCGGGAAGCGGCGCATGGGCTGCAGCGTCGCCTCGGCGGCCATCTCGGGGTTGTGGCAGAAGGCGATGAAGTCCTTCGCCCGGGTGCGCAGCTCCCGGTACTCGGGCAGCGAGCGGCCGGCCTGGCGCATGAACCAGATCGGCGGCCGCTCCAGCGTCTCGCCGGCCAGCGCGCGGAGGAGCCGGGGCGTCTCGGGCAGGACGTTCTGGACGGTGCTCATGGGGGCCTTAAAGCCCGTAGGCCTTCCAGGCTCAAGCCCGGGCGATCCGCTCACGTCCCGTCTGCCCTCCTTCAATCCTTAAGAATCTTAAAAAGGATTGGGGAAGAAGGAGGTTGGGCCTGTCGAGGACGTGGACAACTCGACGGCGCCTGCGACACCTCCCACCTTGTCCCCAGACCATGCACGCCCGCCGGCCCGGTTCTCCCGCCCCTGTGGATAGCGGGGACGGCCGCCTAACCGGCCCTGGGCCCTTAAGATTTCATTAACTTCCAGGCGGACGGACCGGGTCCGACCGGCGGCCATACCGGCCCTGTCGACATGCGGGCCGGTTTTGGGGCCGCCGATCCGGGCCTGTTGGTTAAGGAGGCGTAAACGGCCCGATCCATACAGCTGCTCCACCGGTCCCCGGCGGCCGTCCCAGATCCACGCGATCTATCCCCATCCGCGCCGGGGTTCGCTAAGAGGGGGTCCACAGATTACGTCCCCAGGTATCTTTTGACGCAGGCCGCGACCTTGCCCAGCACCGCCCAGACCCGCCTGGCCACCTACTTCCACGTCCATCTCGTGTCGGACTCGACCGGGGAGACGCTGAACGCCATGGCGCGGGCCGTCTGCGCCCGCTTCGACAACGTCCTGCCGATCGAGCACATCTACGCCCTGGTGCGTTCGCAGCGGCAGCTCGACCGCGCGCTGGGCGACATCGAGGAGGCGCCGGGCGTCGTCATCCACACCATCGTCGACCCGAACCTGCGCAGCATCCTGGAGGAGGGCTGCCGGCGACTGGACATGCCGTGCATCGCCGCCCTCGACCCGCTGGTCAGCGCCATGAGCCGCTATCTGGGCGCCTCCACCACCTCGAAGATCGGCGCCCACCTGCGGCTCGACAATGACTACTTCAACCGCATGGACGCCCTGAACTACGCCATCGGCCACGACGACGGCCAGGGCGGCCAGGACCTCGACCAGGCCGACGTCGTCCTGGTGGGCGTGTCGCGAACGTCCAAGACGCCGACCTGCATCTATCTCGCCCATCGCGGCGTGCGGGCGGCCAACGTGCCCCTGGTGCCGGGCCGGCCCCTGCCCGAGCGGCTGTTCCAGCTGAAGAGCGCGCTCGTCGTCGGCCTGACCATCGCGCCGGACCGGCTGATCCAGATCCGGCGCAACCGGCTGCTGTCGCTCAAGGAGAACCGGGAGAGCAGCTACATCGACACCGACACGGTGCGCGACGAGATCGTCCAGGCGCGCCGGCTCTACGAGCGGCAAGGCTGGCCCGTGATCGACGTCACCCGCCGCTCGGTGGAGGAGACGGCCGCCGCCGTGCTCAACCTGCTGCACGGCGGGCACGGCCAGGTGGAGGTGCTCGGCTGATGGCCAAGGTTGTGCTGGCGTCGAAGAGCGCCGCCCGGCGCGCGGTGCTGGAAGGCGCGGGCGTGCCGTTCGAGACGGCGGTGGCCGGCGTCGACGAGGACGCGGTGAAGGCCTCCCTGCTGGCCGGGGGCGCCACGCCCCGCGACGTGGCCGATGCGCTCGCCGAGCTGAAGGCGATCCGCATCTCCCGCGCCCGCCCGGACTTCGTGGTCGGCGCCGACCAGACCCTGGAGTTTGAGGGTAAGCTCTACGACAAGGCAGGCACGCTCGAGGAGGCGCGGGAGCGCCTGAGGGCGCTGCGCGGCAAGGCCCACAAGCTGCATTCCGCCGTGGTCGTCGCCAAGGACGGGTCGCCGATCTGGCGCGAGGTGGTCACCGCCAGGCTCACCATGCGCGACTTCTCCGACGCCTTCCTCGAGGACTACCTGGCCCTGGAGGGCGACGAAGCCCTGGGCTCGGTCGGCTGCTACCGCCTGGAAGGTCCCGGCGCGCAGCTGTTCTCCCGCATCGAGGGCGACTACTTCGCCATCCTCGGCCTGCCGCTGCTGGGGCTGCTCGACCTTCTCCGCCAGCATCGGGTGCTCGCCACATGAGCCGGACGATCACGGGGCGAACGGTGGTGGCCGGCGTCGCCGGCAATCCCGTCGACCATTCCCTGAGCCCGCTGATCCACAACGCCTGGCTGGAGGCGGCCGGGATCGACGGGGTCTATGTGGCGTTCGCCCCGGGGGCGGACCGCTTCGACCGGTTCGTGGAAGGGATGCGCGGCGGGGCGGTGCGCGGCGTCAACGTCACCATCCCCTTCAAGGAGGTGGCGCTCTCCATGGCCGACGAGGCGAGCGCCCGCGCGCGCGGCGCGGCGGCGGCCAACCTCTTGATCTTCGAGCGCGACGGCACGGTGGTGGCCGACAACACCGACGGGGTGGGGCTGATCGCGGCCCTGAAAGCCCAGGCGCCGGGGTTCGATCCGGCCGCCGGACCGATCGCCATCCTGGGGGCCGGCGGCGCGGCGCGCGGCGCAGCCTCGGCCCTGCTGACCGCCGGCTGCCCGCAGGTGCGGATCGTCAATCGGACCCTCGCCAAGGCGGAAGCCGTGGCGGGCGCGCTGCAGGGTTCGGTGGTCGCCTGCCCGCTGGCCGCCGCGGCCAAGGCCTTCGACGGCGTCACCGCCGTGATCAACGCCACCTCGGCCGGGCTTTCCGGCACCGAGAGCCTCGACGTCCCGCTCGACGCCACGCCGGCCACGGCGGTGGTCATGGACATGGTCTACAAGCCGCTCCTCACGCCTTTCCTCGCCGAGGCCCGGAGGCTCGGGCGCCCCACCGTGGACGGGCTGGAGATGCTGGTGCGTCAGGCCGTCCCGTCGTTCGAGGCTTTCTTCGGACGGGCCCCGCCCACCGAGGTCGACGTGCGCGCCGTGGCGCTCAAGGCGCTGGAGGCCTGACCATGCTGCTGATCGGGCTGACGGGATCCATCGGCATGGGCAAGTCGACGACCGCGGCCATGTTCCGCGAGGCGGGCGTGCCGGTCTACGACGCCGACGCCGCCGTGCACGACCTCTACGACGAGGGCGGCGCGGCCGTGGGGCCGGTGGGCGAGGCCTTCCCCGGCGTGGTGAAGGACGGGAAGGTGGACCGCGAGGCGCTGCGCCAGCGCGTGCTGGGCCAGCCGGAGGCGCTCAAGCGGCTGAACGCCATCGTCCACCCGCTGGTCGGCAAGGACCGGATCGGTTTCTTCGACCAGGCGAAGGCGGACGGCGCCGACATGGTCGTGCTCGATATCCCGCTGCTGTTCGAGACCGGCGGGCACCTGAACATGGACGCGGTCGTGGTGGTCACCGCTCCGCCGGAGATGCAGCGCGAGCGCGTGCTCGCCCGCCCCGGCATGACGCCCGAGCGGCTGGACGCCATCCTCGCCCAGCAGATGGCCGACGCCGAGAAGCGGGCCCGCGCCCACTTCGTGGTCGACACCAGCCGGGGCCTCGAGGCGGCCCGCGCGCAGGTGGAGGAGATCATCACCGTGATGCGCGATCCCCAGAAACGTCCGGCCCGCGACCGATCGCCGGGTTGAGCGATGGCCCCGACGCAGGGCATTAGAAGGCCATGGCGCGCGAGATCGTCCTCGACACCGAGACCACGGGCTTCGACCCGCTGACCGGCGACCGGCTGGTGGAAATCGCCTGCCTGGAGATAGAGGACTTCATCCCCACGGGGCGGAGCTTCCACCGCTACATCGACCCGTGCCGCGACATGCCGCCCGAGGCCGAGAAGGTGCACGGCCTGTCGAGCGCCTTCCTGCGCGGCAAGCCGCGGTTCGAGCACCCCGAGGTGGTCGAGGAGTTCCTCGACTTCGTCGCCGACGCGCCGATCGTCGCCCACAATGCCGGCTTCGACCGCAACTTCGTGAACTACGAGCTGCAGCTGTGCAGCCGCCAGCACCTGCACGAGCACCGCTGGGTCGACACGCTTGCCCTGGCCAAGCAGCGCTTCCCGGGAATGCACAACTCGCTGGATGCGCTCTGCAAGCGCTTCAAGATCTCGCTCTCGGAGCGGGAGAAGCACGGGGCGCTGATCGACGCCAAGCTGCTGGCGGCCGTCTACCTGGAACTGAAGGGCGGCCGCGAACGCCGTCTGGAGCTGACCAGCGCCTCCATGATCACCGCGGTGGCGGCGGCCAAGCAGAACGAGTACGGGCAGCGCCCGCGCCCGCTCGCGCCGCGCTCCACCGACGAAGAGCGCGCGGTCCACGCCAGCTTCATCCGCGACGTGGTGAAGTCGGAAGACCTCTGGAAGAAGTTCGGCATCTGATTTCCCTCCCTTGATGGGGAGGGTGGACGGCGCGTCAGCGCCGGACGGGTGGGGAGGCCACGATCAGGCGCCGCGCCTGGACCTTGGACCCCCACCCCGCTCGCCTGCGGCGAGTCGTCCCTCCCCATCAAGGGAGGGAAAACCATCTCAGGCGTGGCCGACCTGGCCGTCCTGGGCCTTGCGGGCGGCGTAGACGCCGGCGAAGTCGATCGGATCCAGTAGGAAGGGCGGATAGCCGCCTTCCGACGAGACGTCGGCGATGATCCGGCGGGCGAAGGGGAAGAGGTAGCGCGGGCACTCGATGAGCAGCACCGGCTCGATCTCCTCGGCCGGCACGCCGCCGATCTGGAACACGCCGCCGTACAGCAGCTCAACCACGAACAGCGGGCCGTCGTCGCGCTGGGCGCGGGCCGACAGCTTCAGGTCCACCTCGAACAGGCCGTCTTCGCGCCCGCGGGCGTTCATCTCGACGCCGAGGTCGATCTGCGGCTGGGCCGCGCCGCCGCGCAGGGTCTCCGGCGCACGCGGGTTCTCGAAGGAGAGGTCGCGGATGAACTGGGCGAGGATGCGGATGCCCGGGCCTTCGCCCGCTTGGTCCTGCGCGCCGGCGCCGGCGTCGATGTCGGTCATGGTTTCGGCTTGAATCCGTGGTGAGAACGCGGGGTAGTCGCGTCTTGTCGGGGCGAGCGGCTATCATGGCGCCCCGGCCGATGCAACGCCGCCCCTGACGGGGACGTTCCCTCGTCCTATATTAGGCGGTAAAGCCCCGTCTCGAACGTCAGAAGGCCGTCTTGCAAGTCCTGGAACTGATCATCTTCGCGGGTCTCGCCGCCATCGTGCTGTACCAGCTCTACTCGGTGCTGGGCCGGCGCGTGGGCCGCCAGCCGGAGGACAACGCCGCCGCCGAGGCCGCCCGGCCCGCCGTGCGCGCCCCCGACCGCCCGCCGGAGCCGCTGGACGAGGGCGTCGCCCTAACCGGCCTGGCCGCCGTCAAGGCCAAGGATCCCGCCTTCGACGTCAGCCGCTTCCTGGGTGGGGCGAAGAGCGCCTACGAGATGACGGTGAAGGCCTTCGCGGCCGGCGACCGGGCGACCCTGCGCAACCTGCTGGGGCCGAGCGTCATGGCGAGCTTCGACACCGCCATCGCCCAGCGCGAGGCCGAGGGCCGCACGGAGACGGTGGAGTTCCTGCACAGCCCCCGCGCCGACCTGGAGAAGGCCGAGGTCGTCGGCCAGAGCGACCTGGCGCGCGTCACGGTCCGCTTCCTCGCCGAGTTCCGCAGCCGCTCCAAGGGGCCCGAAGGCGAGGCGGTGGACGACAAGCGCACCGCCGAGCTGTGGACCTTCGAACGCAATCTTAACAGCCGCGACCCCAACTGGACGCTCGTCCACGTCGACGCCGCGGAGGCTTGAGGTTCCTTGAAGCTGCGTGCTGCCGGGGCGAGCCTGTTCGCCCTGATCGCGACCGCCTGCGCCACGCCGCAATACGCCCCGGGCCCGCAGCCCGGGCCGGGCCCGTTCCCGCGCCCTGAACCGCCGAGGCCCGCGCCGCCGCTCCGGGTGATGGAGCTGTCCGAACTCCCCGGCTGGCGCGCCGACAACCACGCCGAGGCCTTCGCCGGCTTCCGCGCCACCTGCCATGTGGCCAGGGATCCCGGCCTCGCCCGCGTCTGCCGCGAGGCGAAGGCTGCGCCTCCGCTCGGCGCGACCGAGGCCCGCCAGTTCTTCGAGGCCCGCTTCCGGGCGCTGGGCACGCCGGGGGAGGGGGTGCTCACCGCCTATTTCGCCCCCGAGTACGAGGCCCGCGCGCGGCCCGATGCGGAGTTCTCCGCCCCCGTGCGGCCGAAGCCCGCCGACCTGAACGGCGGGGCCTACGCGCCCCGCACCGAGATCGAGGCCCGGCCGGCGGACGACGCACTCGCCTGGATGCGGCCGGAGGACCTGTTCTTCCTGCAGATCCAGGGCTCGGGCGTGCTGACCTTCGAGGGCGGCCGGCGGATGAAGGCGCTCTACGCCGCCAACAACGGCCAGCCCTTCGTCGCCATCGCCAATCCCATGCGCGAGCGCGGCCTCCTGGCCCGGGACAACACCTCGGGCGAGGCGATCCGCCGGTGGCTGGCCGACAACCGCGGCCCGGCGGCCGAGGAGATCATGCGGCTGAACCCGCGCTACGCCTTCTTCCGGCTCGCTCCGGACGACGGCAAACAGCCCGTGGGCGCGGCCAATGTGCCCCTACCGCCCGGCCGCGCCATCGCCGTGGACCTCGCCTACCACCAGCCCGGCGAACTGCACTGGATCGACGCCGAGGCCCCGGTGCTGAAGGGCGCCTTCCCCATCTATCGCCGCCTGGTCACCGCGCTGGACACCGGGGGCGCGATCAAGGGCGAGGTGCGCGCCGACCTCTACCTGGGCCTCGGCCCGGCCGCCGGGGCGGAAGCCGGCCGGGTGCGCCACACGCTTCGCATGCACCGGCTGATCCCCCGCGAGAGCCAGCCGTGAAGCGCCCGCTCCGGCCGGAGGAGCTGAAGGTCTGGCATCTGGTGGCGGGCACCGTCCACCCGCTCCCGGGCCGCGCCGCGCCCAAGCCCTCCGCCGAGGCGAAGGCGACCGAGGTCCCGGCGCGGGTGCCGATCTCCCAGCTTGCCCCGAAGCGTCCCGTTCTGCCGAAGGGGGAGGGGCGGGACCCCATCGAGCCCCGCCGGAAGCACCGCATCGCCCGCGAGCGCGAGCCGATCGGGGCCCGGCTCGACCTGCACGGCCTCGACCAGGACCGGGCGCGATCCGTGCTGGAGGGCTTCCTCGGCCGCGCCTGGGACGAGGGCTACCGCGCCGTCCTCGTGATCACCGGCAAGGGCGTGCAGGGCGACGGAATTCTGCGCCGGCGGACGCCCGAATGGCTCGCCGCCCCTCACCTGGCGCACATCGTCGCCGGCATCTCGGAAGCCGCCCGCCACCACGGCGGGGAGGGGGCGCTCTACGTGGCGCTGAAGCGCAAGCCGCGGGGCTGAGAGAAGCTCTTCCCTCCCTTGAGGGGGAGGGACAGGCCGCGCCAGCGGCCAGGGTGGGGAAGGGTGGGCCAGGCGCCGAGTCGGGGCCTGAACGTGATCTCCCCACCCCGCTCGCCTTTCGGCGAGTCGACCCTCCCCATCAAGGGAGGGACCGTCCCGCCTTCTCCACCAGGCCGCTGGTTCCTTCGCGGGCCTCGAGCTTCGCGGCGACGTCGTCGAGGGTGACGCCGGCGGCGGCGAGGACGACGAGCCAGTGGTAGATCAGGTCGGCGCTCTCCGCGGCGAGCGCCTTGTCGTCGGCCTGGGTCGCGGCGATGACGGTCTCGACGGCCTCCTCGCCGAGCTTCTTCGCGGCGCGGACGCGGTCGGCCAGCAGCTGGGCGGTGTAGGACGCCTGGGCGTCGGCGCCCTTGCGCGCCTCGATGGTGGCGGCGAGACGCTCGATGACCTCGGTGAACCGGCTCATGCGGCGACCTCCGTGATGCGGACCGGCAGGCCCTCGGCGGCCATGGCGCGCTTCACCTCGGCGACCGAGACCTCGCCGAAGTGGAAGATCGAGGCGGCGAGCACGGCGTCGGCGCCGCCGATCTTCACCGCGTCCACCATGTGCTGCGCGTTGCCCGCGCCGCCCGAGGCGATCACCGGCACGTTCACCGCCGAGGTCACCGCCTTCAGGAGCTCGAGGTCGTAGCCAGTCTTGGCGCCGTCGCGGTCCATGGAGGTGAGCAGGATCTCGCCAGCCCCGTGCTTCACGGCGTCCACGGCATAGTCCACCACGTCGAGGCCGGTGTCCTCGCGGCCGCCCATGACGAACACCCGCCAGCGGTCGCCCACCTTCTTGGCGTCGATGGCGACCACGGTCGCCTGGCTGCCGAAGGCGTCGGCGCAGCCGGAGATCAGGGTGCGATCCTTCACGGCGGCGGTGTTGACGCTGATCTTGTCGGCGCCGGCCAGCAGCAGGCGCCGGGCGTCCGCGACCGTGCGGATGCCGCCGCCCACCGAGAGCGGCATGAAGCAGACGTCGGCGGTGCGGGCCACCACGTCGAGGATGGTGTCGCGGTTCTCGTGGCTGGCGGTGATGTCGAGGAACATCAGCTCGTCCGCCCCGGCGGCATCGTAGGCGCGGGCCTGCTCGACCGGATCGCCGGCGTCGCGCAGGGCGACGAACTGCACGCCCTTCACCACGCGCCCGTCCTTCACGTCGAGGCACGGGATGACCCTTACGTTCAGCATTGGGGGACGTTCAGCATCAGGCGGCGACCTTCAGGGCTTCGGCCGGGGTGATGTCGCCGTTGTACAGCGCGCGCCCGAGCACCGCCCCGGCGATCGGGGCGCCCTTGCGGGCCTTCAGGCGGACGATGTCGTCCACCGAAGCCAGGCCGCCCGCGGCGATCACCGGGATCGAGACGGCGTCGGCGATGGCCCCGAAGGCCTCGACGTTGAAGCCCATGGTGGTGCCGTCGCGGTCGATGTCGGTGACGATCAGGGCGCCCACGCCGGCGTCCTCGAACCGGCGGGCGACGGTGACGGCGTCGAGGTCGGAATCCTCGGTCCAGCCCTGGACGGCGACCTTGCCGGCGCGGACATCGACGCTGACCGCGATCTGCTCGGGCCACTTGCGGGCGGCCTGGCGGACCACCTCGGGCTCGCGCACCGCCAGGGTGCCGAGGATCACCCGGCTGACGCCCGCCTCGATCCAGCGCTCGATGTCGGCCATGGAGCGGATGCCGCCGCCGAGCTGCACCGGCACCGAGACCGCGCCCAGGATCTGCTCCACGGCGGCCTCGTTGACGGCCTTGCCGGAGACCGCGCCGTTCAGGTCGACCACATGGATCCAGTGGAAGCCGCCGTCGGCCCAGGCGCGGGCCTGGTCGGCGGGGCTGTTGTTGAAGACGGTGGCGGTGGACAGGTCGCCGTGCAGCACGCGCACGCACTGGCCGTCCTTCAGGTCGATGGCGGGATAGAGGATCAAGGGCGCCACTCCAGGAAGCTGGCCAGAAGGTTGAGCCCCGAATGTTGCGACTTCTCGGGGTGGAACTGGACGCCGGCCATGTTGCCGCGCGCGACGGCGGCAGGGAACCGCCCGCCGTGCTCGGCCCAGGCGGCCACGTCGGCGGGATCGTCCGGATAGAAGGCGAAGGAGTGGGTGAAATACACCGCCCGCCCGTCCTTCAGCTCGGCGAACAGGGGATGGTCGGCCACGTCCGTGAGCGCGTTCCAGCCCATGTGCGGGATCTTGGCGGCCGGATCGGCGGGCTCCAGGCGGCGGACCTCGCCAGGGATCCAGTCGAGGCCCGGCGTGACGCCGAACTCGAGGCCCCGGGTGGCCATCAGCTGCATGCCGACGCAGACGCCGAGGAAGGGCGCGCCGCGGGTACGGACCGCCTCGGTCATCGCCTCGACCAGGCCGGGCCGGGCCTCCAGGGCCGACATGCAGGCGGCGAAGGCGCCCACGCCCGGCAGCACCACGCGGTCGGCGGCGGCCACGCTTTCGGGATCGCAGGTGACCACGATCTCGCTCTTCCCGTCGGCGGCGCGGACGAGGGCCTTTTCGGCCGAGCGCAGGTTGCCCGACCCGTAGTCGATCAGGGCGACACGCTGCATCGGAGTTTCCTTACAGCACGCCCTTGGTGGAGGGGGCGTGGCCGTGGGTCTTGGGGTCGAGCTCGACGGCCTGTCGCAGGGCGCGCGCCAGCGCCTTGAAGCCGCTCTCGGCGATGTGGTGGGAGTTGTCCCCGTAGAGGGTCTCCAGGTGCACGCACGCGCCCGCGTTCATGGCGAAGGCGTGGTGGAACTCCTTGAAGAGCTCGGTGTCCATGTCGCCGACCTTCGGCCGCGAGAAGCCGACCTTCCAGATCAGGTAGGGCCGGTTGGAGAGGTCGATGGCGCAGCGGGTCAGCGTCTCGTCCATGGGGACGTAGGCGTGGCCGAAGCGGCGGACGCCCTTGAAGCCGTCCAGCGCCTTGTTCACCGCCTGGCCCAGTACGATGCCGGTGTCCTCGACGGTGTGGTGCATGTCGATGTGCAGGTCGCCCTTGGTCTCGATCTCGAGGTCGATGCCGCCGTGCCGGGCGAAGCTCTCCAGCATGTGATCGAAGAAGCCGACGCCGGTGGAGACCTTGGACACGCCGGTCCCGTCCAGGTCCACGAGGACGCGGATCTGGGTTTCCTTGGTGTTGCGGACCACCTCGCCGACGCGGCTCATGCGCTCAGTATCCCTTCGAGGCCGCGAGATCCTTCAGCGGGACCTGCGGCCGGGGGCCGTAGTGCGAGATCACCTCGGCCGCGGCGAGCGAGGCCAGCTTGCCGCACTGCTGCAGCGGACGCCCCCGCGCCAGGCCGAACATGAACCCGGCCGCGTATTGGTCGCCCGCGCCGGTCGTGTCCACGACTTTTTCCACAGGCTCGGCGGCCACCGCGAGGCGCTCGCCCTGCGAGAGGATCACCGAGCCCTTCTCCGAGCGGGTGACGGCGGCGAGCTTGACCCGCTGGCGCAGGGCCTCGGCCGCCTCGTCGAAGCTCTCCGTCTCGAACAGCGACTTCAGCTCGGCCTCGTTGGCGAACAGCAGGTCGACCTGGCCCTCGATGAAGCCCAGCAGGGCGCCGCGGTGGCGCTCGACCACGAAGCTGTCGGAGAGGGTCAGCGCGATCATCCTGCCCGAGCCGTGGGCCAGGGCGGCGGCCTTGGCGAAGGCCCGGCGGGCCGCCTCGGCGTCGAACAGGTAGCCCTCGAGATAGACGATCTTGGCCGCCTCGATGGTGTCCTTCTCCACGTCGTCGTCGGTGAACTGCACCGAGGCGCCGAGGAAGGTGCACATGGTGCGCTGGCCGTCGGGGGTGACGTTGATCATCGACACCGCCGTGGCCGGGCCACCGGCCAGGGGGGCGTTCTCGAAGCGGGCGCCGATATCGCGCATGTCGCGGGCGAACAGCTCGCCCAGGGCGTCGTCGGCCACCTTGCCCATGAAGGCGCCCTTGCCGCCGAACGAGGCCAGGCCGGCGATGGTGTTGGCCGCCGAGCCGCCGGACGCCTGGATCTCGGGCGTCATCCGCGAATAGAGCTGCTGCGAGCGCTGCTGGTCCACCAGCATCATCGCGCCCTTGTCCAGGCCGTTCTCCGTCAGGAAGGACTCCTGCACCGGTCCGATCACGTCGACGATGGCGTTGCCGATGGCGGCGACGTCGTAGAGGTCTGGCATCTAAGGGCTTTCCGGCAGCGCGAGAGGCCCGCCGCTTAGCGGAATTCGGGCCGGGGCGCTACTTCCCCACGAACAGATGCCGGCTGGGGCAGAGGTCCGCGACCGGACACTCCTCGCACTTCGGGCGGCGCGCGACGCAGGTGTAGCGGCCGTGCAGGATCAGCCAGTGGTGGGCGCGGGTGAGCAGGGGTTCCGGGATCTTGCCCATCAGCTCGAGCTCGACCGCGTCCGGCGTCTTGCCGGTGGAGAGGCCGAGCCGGTGCGAGACGCGGAAGACGTGGGTGTCCACCGCGATCGCCGGCTCCACCCGAAGCTCGTTCAGCACCACCGAGGCGGTCTTGCGGCCGACGCCGGGCAGGGCCTGCAGCTTCTCGCGCTCCAGGGGGACCTCGCCGCCGTACTGCTCCACCAGGATGCGGGACAGCGCGATGACGTTCTTGGCCTTGGTGTTGAAGAGGCCGATGGAGGAGATGAACGGCTTCAGGCCCTCCTCGCCGAGCGCCAGCATCTTCTGCGGCGTGTCGGCGACCTCGAACAGGCGGGCGGTGGCCTTGTTGACCGAGACGTCCGTCGCCTGGGCCGAGAGCGCCACGGCGACCACCAGGGTGAAGGGGCTGTCGTAGTCCAGCTCGGTGCGCGGGTCGCTCTCCAGCGCCTCGAACCGGTGGAAGATCTCGGCGATGCGCGCCTGTTCGGCCGGCGTCAGGCGGGGCTTCCTTGCAGTCTTCGCGGGCTTGGCCATGGGGCGGCGAACATGGCCTGCGCCTTTTGCTTCGCCAAGGCGGTTTCCGGGCTTATCTTCCCAGCCAGCATGGGCCGGCCGCTGTACATGGACGCCGTGATCACGCCGCACCGCTCGCTGTCCGAGCGGGGGTTCGTCGTGCTGATCTCGGTGGTGACGCTCGCCAACCTCGCCTCGGCGGCGGTGTTCCTGAGCCTGGGCGCGACCCTGGTCCCGATCTTCCTGGGCGTCGACCTGCTGGCCATCGTCGTGGCCTTCCTGGTGAGCTTCCAGGCGGTGAAGAACATCGAGCGCGTGCAGGTCTCCGCCCGCGAGGTGCGGGTGGTGCGCGAGACGCCGAAGCACTCCGTCGTGGTCTGGGAAAGCCCCACGGCCTTCACCCGCGTGGCGGTGGAGAAGGACGACGACCGGGTGGCGGAGCTGAAGCTGGCGCTCTCCGGCCGCGAACTGCCGGTCGCGGTGGCGCTGAGTCCCCGCGAACGCGCCGAGTTCGCCCAGGCCTTGGAGCGGGCGATCTGGGAAGCCCGGCGCGAGCGGTTCTAGGCCGCCTGCACCACCGCCTTCAGTTCGCTGAGCCGCCGTTCGTCGGCCGGGTGGGTGGAGAGCGCCTCCAGCGGCTTGGGCTGGCGGGCCTGGCGGGCGATCATGCGCTCCCAGAAGGTGACGGCGGCGGCGGGATCGAGCCCCGCCTCCCGCATCAGGCCGACCCCGACCCGGTCGGCCTCCAGCTCGTGCTTGCGGGAATAGGGCAGCAGCACCCCGAACATGGCCCCCATGCCGAGCGCAGCGGCGATCTCGCCGGCGTACTGGCCGCCGTCCTCGCCGTTGGAGAGCAGGATCTGGGCGATGCTGACGCCGGCCTGGACCGCCAGCTCCTGGCTGACCCGCTCGGCCGGATGGCGGGCGATGATGTGGCCGACCTCGTGGCCCAGCACCGAGCCCACCTCGTCGTCGGAGCGGGCGAACTCCAGGAGGCCGCGGAAGAAGCCCACCTTGCCGTTCGGCAGGACGAAGGCGTTGAACTCGGGGCTGTCGAGGACCACGAACTCCCAGTCGAGGTCGGCGCGGCCGGAGGCCGTGGCCAAGGGCCGGCCGATACGGGCGAGGCGCTCATGGACCGCCGGGTCGCGAACCCGGCGGAACTCGGCAGTGACCTGGGCCCAGGCCCGGTCGGCCATCTCCTTCAACTGATCGTCGGAGACCAGCACGAACTGGCTGCGGCCGGTCTCGGCGTTGTCGGTGCAGGCGGCGAGCCCGGCGGCCGCGCCGAGCGCGAGAAAGCTCCGCCGGGAGAAGCAGGCGGCGCACATAGGCTAGAGGATGAACCTGGAGAGGTCGGTGTTGTGGCTGAGCTCGCCGATCCGGCTGGTGACGTAGTCGGCGTCCACCGTCACGGTCTCACCGGTGCGGTCGGCGGCGTTGAAGCTGACGTCCTCCAGCACCTTCTCGAGCACGGTCTGCAGCCGGCGGGCGCCGATGTTCTCCACCGCGCCGTTGACGGTGACGGCGGCGTCGGCCAGCGCCTCCACGGCCTCGGCGGTGAACTCCAGCGTCACGCCCTCGGTGGCCAGCAGCGCCTGGTGCTGGCGGATCAGGTTCGCCTCGGGCTCGGTGAGGATGCGGCGGAAGTCGTCGCGGGTCAGCGCCTTCAGCTCCACGCGGATCGGCAGGCGGCCCTGCAGCTCGGGCAGCAGGTCCGAGGGCTTGGCCACGTGGAAGGCGCCCGAGGCGATGAACAGGATGTGGTCGGTCTTCACCGGCCCGTACTTGGTGGAGACGGTGGTGCCCTCGATGAGCGGCAGCAGGTCGCGCTGCACGCCCTCGCGGGACACGTCGGCCCCGGCGCGGTCGCGGCTGGAGGCCACCTTGTCGATCTCGTCGAGGAAGACGATGCCCTGGTTCTCGGCGAGCTCCAGAGCCTCCTGGGTCAGCGCCTCCTGGTCGAGCAGCTTGTCGCTCTCCTCGGCGATCAGCGGGACCCAGGCGCCGGCGACGGTGGTCTTGTGGACCTTGGTGCGGCCGCCGAACGCCTTGCCGAACATGTCGCCGAGATTGAGCATGCCCATGGAGGCGCCCGGCTGGCCTGGCAGGTCCATCATCGGCAGGGCGGGGCCCGAGTCGGCCACCTGCAGCTCGACCTCCTTGTCGTCCAGCTCGCCGGCCCGCAGCTTCTTGCGGAAGCTCTCGCGTGCGGCGGTGGAGCCCGGGCCGGTCAGGGCGTCGAGGATGCGCTCCTCGGCGGCGGCCTCGGCGCGGGCGCGGACGCCGGCCCGGCGCTTCTCGCGGACCATGCCGATGGCGCCCTCCACCAGGTCGCGGACGATCTGGTCGACGTCGCGGCCGACGTAGCCGACCTCGGTGAACTTGGTGGCCTCGACCTTGAGGAAGGGCGCCTGGGCGAGCTTCGCCAGCCGGCGCGCGATCTCCGTCTTGCCGACCCCGGTGGGGCCGATCATCAGGATGTTCTTCGGCGTCACCTCGTCGCGCAGGTCGTCGGGCACGCGCTTGCGGCGCCAGCGGTTGCGCAGCGCCACGGCGACGGCGCGCTTCGCCTCGGCGTGGCCGACGATGTAGCGGTCGAGCTCGGAGACGATCTCGCGGGGGGAAAACTCGGTCATGTCCGCTCGTAGATAGGGAAGGGGCCGGCCGCTTACGACGTCTTCGGGGGCGGAACGGCCAGGAGCTGGTCGTAGAGCAGGCGCCAGCCCTCGGCGTCGTTGCGCCAGATGCGCACATAGTGGCCGCGGCGATCCTGGCCCTCGGCGGTGGTCCAGTGCGCGGCGCCGTAGGTCCAGGCGAGGTCGCCGGCGGCCGAGGCGCTGCCGCCGAGCGGCGAGAACAGGATCACCTGTGGCCGGGTGTCGAGCTCGGCCTCGAGGCCGGCTCGGTCCACGGGCGGCTTCGCCTTGGAGCCCACCACGCGGGCGTCGGGGGCGATGTGGGCGAGGTAGGCGCCCTTCACGTCCTTGCGCGCGGCGGCGGCCAGCGCGCTTTCGGCGCGGGAGACCTCGGTCATGGCCTTGGCGGGCGAGCCGGCCTGCCGGGCGGCGAGGCGGGCGTAGGCGACGGGCGAGTCCTTCGGCGCGGCCCCGGTGGTGTCGCTGGGCGGGCCGCCGTCGAAGAGCCACTTCCACGAGCCGTCCGGCTGCTTCGCCCAGACGGTGAAGTACCAGGCGGCCGGCTTGCCGCCGAGGGTGTAGGGCCCGGTGGTGAAGCCGAGATCGGCCGACCGCGCGATGCCGGCCCACAGCGGCCACCAGACGAGGTCCGGACCCTTCGGCGCCGGCTTCTCGAAGGCGGCCTTGGCCAGCGTCGGGTCGGGCGTCAGCACGATGCCCTCGGGCGCGGAGTGCTTCAGGAAGCTGTCGCGCACCCCCATGGCCAGGCCGTCGGCGGCGAACGCCCGCTCGGCGGCCACGACCGGCGCCGGATCGACCGCGGCGGCGGCCGGGAAGGCGGTCGCCAGCAGGGCGGCGGCGAGCGCCAGGCTAGAGCACTTCAACCGTCAGGCTCCCGTTGGTGTAGACGCAGATCTCCGCGGCGATGGCCATGGCCTTGCGCGCCACCGCTTCGGCGTCGAGGTCGGTGTCCATGAGCGCGCGGGCCGCGGCGAGCGCATAGTTCCCGCCGGAGCCGATGGCGGCCACGCCGCCCTCCGGCTCCAGGACGTCGCCGACGCCGGTGACGGTGAAGATCGCGTCCTTATCGGCGACGATCAGCATGGCCTCCAGCCGGCGCAGGTAGCGGTCGGTCCGCCAGTCCTTCGCCAGGTCCACGCAGGCCCGGGCGAGCTGCTCGGGATACTGCTCCAGCTTGGCCTCGAGGCGCTCGATGAGAGTGAAGGCGTCCGCCGTCGCGCCGGCGAAGCCCGCCACCACCCGGCCGCCGGCCAGGGTGCGCACCTTGCGGGCGTTGCCCTTGACGACGGTCTGGCCCATCGAGACCTGGCCGTCGCCGGCGATCACCGTCTTGCCGCCTTTGCGCACGGCGAGGATGGTGGTGCCGTGCCAATCGGGAAACGGCGCTGTATGGGTCGACATGGCCTGCGATGTGGCCAGCGGGCGGGGCGAGGTCAAGCCGGATGAGCTTCACCGACGAGGAGGTCGAGCGTTACGCCCGCCATCTGGTGCTGCGCGAGGTGGGCGGCCCGGGCCAGCAGAAGCTGAAGGGCGCGCGCTGCCTGATCGTCGGCGCGGGCGGGCTGGGCGCGCCGGTGTCGATGTATCTGGCCGCGGCGGGGGTGGGCTCGATCTTCCTGGCCGACCCCGACACCGTGGACGCCTCCAACCTGCAGCGGCAGGTGATCTACACCGAGGATGACGTGGGCCTGCCGAAGGCCGAGGCCGCCGCCGACCGGCTGCACGCGCTCAACCCGCACGTCTTCGTGGCCGGCTACACCGGCGCCTTCGACGCGGAGTCGGCCGACGAACTGGTCACGGACGTGGACCTGGTGCTGGACGGCACCGACGACTTCGCCACCCGGTTCTGCGTCAACGCCGCCTGCGTGCGCCACGGCAAGACCCTGGTCTCCGGGGCCATCGGCCGCTGGACGGGGCAGGTGGGGGTGTTCGCTGGCCGGCCCTGCTACCGCTGCCTGGTGCCGGAGATCCCGCCCGAGGCCGAGACCTGCGTCGCCGTCGGCGTGGTCGGCGCGCTGGCCGGGGTGATCGGTTCGATGATGGCGCTGGAGGCGATCAAGCTGATCACCGGCGCGGGCGAGCCCCTGGTCGGGCGGCTGACGCTCTACGACGGCCTGGCGGGGGAAAGCCGCACCGTGCGGGTAGGGGCCGATCCCGAGTGCCCGGTGTGCGGAGGCGGCGCCTAGGCCAGCGAGGTGGAGATGAAGGCGGTGGTCTTCTCCAGGACCACCTTCCAGTTCTCGGAGGACCAGCTGGTGTGGCCGGCGCCGGGGATCTCCAGGCGCTCGACGGGCTTGCCGGCCGCCACCAGGGCGTCCTGCATCAGCTTCGACTGGCGGGGCGGGACGACCTGGTCGTCGGCGCCGTGCAGCAGCAGCACGGGCGCGGCGAAGGCGGCGGCCTGCTGCCGGGGCGAGGCGGCGCGCAGCCGGACGGCGTCCCGGGAGGGATCGCCCACGGTCCGCACCCAGTAGCGGTAGGACGGCGAGTCCTCGCCGTCCGCGCGCTCGTCCTTCAGCATCTCGAGGAGGTCGGAGACGGGCGCGATGGCCACCACAGCCCGGTAGAGGTCCGGCCGGCGCACGGCGCCCTGCAGGGCCGCATAGCCGCCGTAGCTGGCGCCGCAGATGGCGATCCGGTGCGGGTCGGCCCAGCCGAGGGCGACCACCTGGGCGACGGCGTCCTCCACGTCCTCCTGCATGCGGTCGCCCCAGCGGCGACGGCCCTGGTCGGCGAAGGCGCGGCCGTAGCCGCCGGAGCCGCGGAAGTTCGGCTGCAGCACCAGCCAGCCCCGGGCGGCCAGCGCCTGCACCATCAGGTCGTAGTCGTAGTAGTCGCGGATCTCCGGCCCGCCGTGCGGCATGACCACCATCGGCAGCGGCCCCGGCTTCGCGCCGGCGGGCACGCTGAGGTAGGCGGTGATGTCGGCGCCGTCGCGGGTGCGGACCTTCAGGGTCTCCATCCGCGCCAGCCGGGCGGGGTCGAGCCAGGGCCGGGTGGTCGCGACGAGATGCAGCCGCCGCGTCTCGCAGTCGTAGACGTGGAAGGCCCCCGGCTCCCGCGGGCCCGTGGCCTTCAGCAGCAGCCGCCTGTGGTCGAGGCTGATGTCGTAGAGGCGCACATTGGCGGTGTTGCCGAGCGCGGCGTTGATCGCCCGGTAGTGGGGCGCGAGCGCCGGGTCGGCGAACTGGTAGTCGAGGCGGTCGGTGCGGGTGGAGGTGGCCACCAGCCGCAGGTTTTCGTCGATGACCGCCGTCTCCATGTCGACCGGCGGGCGGTCACCGACCACCGGGCCGAATTCCAGGGTGCGGATGTCGAAGGTGCGGATCGCCCGGGTGTCCTCGTCCTCGGCGCGCATGGCGACCAGGAAGACGCCGGGCTCGGGCGTCGGGCCGACCACGTCGAAGTCGGGCAGCTTCTTCAGCTCGTCGCGGCGCGACTTGCGGATCAGCTTCCATTCCGTCTGGCCGGGCGCGCGGGCGAACACCGAGACCACCGTGCCGCGGCGGTTGGAATCCATCCGCAGCATGGGCACGCCCCGCTGCGTCAGCCAGAAGTCCGTGGTGGGCGGCCCGCGCTCGATGACCGTGGCCCGGCCGGTGTAGACGTCCACCTGATAGAGGCTGAAGGCGCCGCGGAAGGCGTCCCAGGTCTGCATCAGCACGTGCCGCGGGTCGTCGTGCATCAGGTCGACGATGCGGGCCGCGTCGAAGCTACGGCGCAGGACGGCCTTCTGCTCGGCGAACAGCACGACCGGATCGCGCCCGTCCACGCCCACGGAGATCACCCGGCGCACCGGCATGGGGATCAGCACCCCGCTGACCCAGACGCCCGTGGGTCGTCCGCGGTCGTCCTTGCGCACGGTGACCCAGATCAGCAGCCGGTCGTTGGAGGCCCACTCCACCTGGTCCACCTGGTACTCCCCCAGGCTGACGGGGGCCGGCGTCGCCTCCAGCGCGTCCATCCGGCTGATCATCACCAGGGTGGTGCGGTCGTCGCCCTCGCCCCGCTCGCGCAGCACCGCCAGCTGCCGGCCGTCCGGCGAGATGGCCGCGTCGCGCACCACGGGCGCGCGCAGCAGCTCGTCGAGGGTGTGCGGCCTGGGCGGCTGGTCGGCGGCCCAGGCTCCCGCAGGGGGAGCCAGCCCCGGAAGGGCGAGGGCCGCGGCCAGCACGGATCGGCGGGTTGGCGCCAACATGGGCCTTCCGGTGACGTCGTTCGGCGAAGCTTTCGCCTTCCCGGCGCGGGGCGTCAATCCGGCACGCGGATGGCGCGCCTCAGAGCATCTGCGGCAGGACCCGGTCGGGCGGCCGGTGGCCGTCCATCCAGGTCTTGATGTTGATGACCACCTTCTCGCCCATCTCCACCCGCGCCTCGACCGTCGCCGAGCCCAGGTGGGGCAGGAGGACGATGTTGGGCATGCCGATGAGCTTCGGGTTCACCGTCGGCTCGTGCTCGAACACGTCGAGGCCGGCCCCGGCGATGGCCCCGCTCTTCAGCATGTCGGCGAGCGAGTCCTCGTCGATGATCTCGCCGCGGGCGGTGTTGATGACGATGGCGTGCGGCTGCAGCAGCTTCAGCCTGCGGGCGGACAGCAGGTGGTAGGTGGCGGGCGTGTGCGGCGAGTGGACGGTGATGATGTCCATCCGGGCCAGCATCTGGTCGAGGCTCTCCCAGTAGGTGGCCTGCAGCTCCTCGGCGATGCGGGGGCTGACCGGCTTGCGGTTGTGGTAGTGCACCTGCATGCCGAACGCCTTGGCGCGGCGGGCCACGGCCGTGCCGATCCGGCCCATGCCGATGATCCCCAGCCGCTTGCCGTTGACCCGCCGGCCCATCATCCAGGTGGGGGTCCAGCCCTTGAAGCCGCCGGCCTGGACGACGTTGGCCCCCTCAACGATCCGGCGGGAGACCGTCATCATCAGGGCCATGGTCAGGTCGGCGGTGTCCTCGGTGAGCACGCCCGGGGTGTTGGTGACGGTGATCCCCCGGGCGTTGGCGGCGGCCACGTCGATGTGGTCCACCCCGGCCCCGAAGTTGGCGATCAGCTTCAGCCGCTCGCCGGCCTTTTCCAGAAGCGCCGCGTCGATCCGGTCGGTGATGGTGGGGGCGAGCACGTCGGCGCGGCCGACTGCGTCGATCAGCGCCTCGCGCGACAACGGCTCGTCGGTCAGGTTCAACTCGGTGTCGAACAGCTCGCGCATCCGGGTCTCCACCGAGTCCGGAAGTTTGCGCGTGACGACGACTTTCGGCTTGCGGGTGGGCATGTGCGAACTGAAAAGGGGACGTTTCCGGCTGCGCCGCTTCGCCGGCGCGTTCCTGTTGCGATGACCTGTAGCAAAGGGTCCATGGGCGGCCAAGGCGAGGCGATACGAATGGTGGGGGCGAAGCTGCGGGCGCCGAAAAGGCTGGCGCTCGTCCTGCTGGCCGCCCTGACCGTGGGCGGACCTGTGGCGGCCGCCGATCGGCCGACCCCGTCGGGCCTGCCGGTGCCCCGCTGGGTGACGCTGAAATTCGACAAGGTGAACGCCCGCAAGGGGCCCGGCGACGATCATCGCCTGCTGTGGGTCTACCGGGCGCGGGGCCTGCCGGTGCAGGTGGTGGCCGAGACGGCCGAGTGGCGCCGCGTCTGCGATCCCGACGGCGGACTGGCCTGGGTGCACAAGCGGACCACCGACGGCCGGCGTGCGCTGATGAACGTGAAGCCCCAGCCGGTGGCCCTGCGGCGCAAGCCCAAGCCGACCGCCAAGGTGGGCGCCTATTTGAACTCCCGCGCCCTCGCCGCGTTGGTCCGCTGCGACAAGGGTTGGTGCCGCGTGCGCGCGGAGGGCGCCTCCGGCTGGGTCCGCGAAGGCGAGCTCTGGGGCACGGCGTCCAGGCCACAATGCCGCTGAGCCGGCCGGGCGCGTTCAGACTGGGCCGTTGAGCGGCCGGTCGGGCTCTGCTAGGCCCAGACCCTCCATTTGAAACGGAAGTCGAAATGTCGAGCGTCAAGGCGAAGGACCACTACAGCTTCGAAGAGCTCATGGCCTGCGCTCGCGGCGAGATGTTCGGGCCGGGCAACGCCCAGCTCCCGGCGCCGCCGATGCTGCTGTTCGACCGCATCACCCACATCGACGATACCGGCGGCCAGCACGGCCTGGGCTACATCGAGGCCGAGTTCGACATCAATCCGGACCTCTGGTTCTTCGCCTGCCACTTCATCAGGGACCCGGTCATGCCCGGCAGCCTCGGCCTGGACGCGCTGTGGCAGCTCGTCGGCTTCTACCTGGGCTGGATCGGCGGCAAGGGCCGGGGCCGCGCGCTCGGCTGCGGCGAGGTGAAGTTCGCCGGCGAGGTGACGCCGGACATCAAGAAGGTCACCTACAAGGTCGAGATGAAGCGAGTGATCAACCGGCGCCTGGTCATGGGCATCGGCGACGGCGTGCTGGAAGCCGACGGCAAGGCCATCTACACGGCGCAGGACCTGCGCGTCGGGCTCTATCAGCGGGCGTAGATCCGCAAAGCTTCGAGGAAGGACACATGCGTCGCGTCGTCGTCACCGGAATGGGCGTGGTCTCGTCCATCGGCAACAACGCCAACGAGGTTCTGGCGTCGCTGCGGGAGGCCCGCTCCGGGATCTCGGCGGCGCCAGAGTACGCCGAGCTGGGATTCCGCTGCCAGGTGCACGCCGCGCCGCAGATCGACTGGGAGAGCCTGGTGGACCGCCGCGCGGCCCGCTTCCTCGCCCAGGGCACGGCCTATGGCCACATCGCCATGGAGCAGGCGATCGCCGACGCCGGCCTCGAGGAGGCCGAGGTCTCCAACGAGCGCACCGGCCTGGTGGTCGGCTCCGGCGGCCCGTCCACGCGGGTGATCGTCGAGGCGGCGGAGACCACCCGCACCAAGGGTCCCAAGCGGATCGGCCCGTTCGCGGTGCCCAAGGCGATGAGCTCGGGCCCCTCGGCGGTGCTCGCGACCTGGTTCAAGATCCGCGGGATCAACTATTCGATCAGCTCGGCCTGTGCGACGAGCGCGCACTGCATCGGCAACGGCTACGAGCAGATCCTGATGGGCAAGCAGGACCTGGTGTTCGCCGGCGGGGTCGAGGAGCTCGACTGGTCGCTCTCGAACCTGTTCGACGCCATGGGCGCCATGAGCTCGAACTTCAACGACCGGCCGGCCGTGGCCAGCCGCGCCTATGATCGTGACCGCGACGGCTTCGTGATCGCCGGCGGCTCGGGGATCCTGGTGCTCGAGGAGTACGAGCACGCCAAGGCCCGCGGCGCGAAGATCTACGGCGAGATCGTCGGCTATGCGGCCAATTCCGACGGCTACGACATGGTGGCCCCGTCCGGCGAGGGCGCGGCGCGCTGCATGAAGCTGGCCATGTCCACCACCGGCGGCCGGACCATCGACTACCTCAACCCCCACGGCACCTCGACGCCGGTGGGCGACATCAAGGAGATGGAGGCGGTCCGCGCCGTGTTCGGCGACAAGGCTCCCCTGATCTCGTCGACCAAGTCGCTGACCGGCCACAGCCTGGGTGCGGCCGGCGCGCAGGAGGCGATCTATTCGCTGCTGATGCTCAACAACGGCTTCGCCTGCGAGAGCGCCCACATCGAGAACCTGGATCCCGCGTTCGAGGACCTGCCGATCGTGCGCAAGCGCGTCGACCGCGAGCTCGAGACGGTGATGAGCAACTCCTTCGGCTTCGGCGGGACGAACGGCTGCCTGGTGATGGCGCGCGTCTGATGGCCGGCAAGCCCGCCGCGAACGTCGGCGCCCTGGTGGCGGCCGGCATGGCCCTGCTGGTGATCGGGGTGACCACGCGCGAGCAACTGGCGGCCGGGACCTTCGGCCTGTCCGGCGACGTGCTGACCGGCGTGGTGATGGGGCTGTCCCTGGGGTTCCTGGTCCTGGCGGTGGTCGCCGGCCTCGGCGCCCGGCGGGGCTGAGTCCTGTCGGAGCCGATCCCGCGCCGGCCCGAGCGGCCCGACGAGGAGATGTGCTGCCGGCGCGGCTGCGATCCCTGCATCTTCGACTATTACGAGCGCGCCCTCGATCGCTGGGAGGCCCGCGTCCGGGCGATGGGACTGGATCCCGAGGCCCTCCCGGCCGCCGCCGCGGGGGTGACACCGAAGGCCTGATCCGCCACAACCCACCCGACAGAACCTACGGGAGAACGCCAAGTGGCCGACGACTATCAGATGCCGAAGGGCGAGCTGATGAAGGGCAAGCGCGGGGTGATCACCGGCGTGGCCAACCACCAGTCCATCGCCTGGGGGATCGCCAGCCAGCTGGCCGCCCAGGGCGCGGAGATGGCCTTCCTCCACCTGCCGGGCATGGAGCGGCGCGTGCAGCCGCTCGCCGAGAGCATCGGGGTCAAGACGCTGGCCCCCGTGGACGTCACCGACGACGCCTCGATGGATGCGGCCTTCGCCACCGTGAAGGACGCCTTCGGCCAGATCGACTTCTTCCTCCACGCCATCGCCTTCGCCAACAAGGACGAGTTGAAGGGCTCGTTCGTGGAGAACACCACCCGCGAGGGCTTCCTGCGGGCGCTGAACATCTCGGCTTTCAGCTTCGTGGACTGCGCCCGGCGCGCCGCGGCCCTGATGCCGGAGACCGGCGGCTCGATCGTCACCCTGACCTACATGGGCTCGGAGCGGGCGATCCCGAACTACAACACGATGGGCGTGGCGAAGGCGGCGCTGGAGGCGGCGACCCGCTACGCCGCCCGCGACCTGGGGCCGAAGGGTATCCGGGTGAACGCCGTGTCGCCGGGGGCCATGCGCACCCTGTCGCTGGCCGGCATCCAGGGCGGCCGCGGCATGCTGGCGAAGGGCCGCTCGCTCAGCGCCATGAAGGAGGACACCTCCATGGAGGGCGTCGCCGGCTGCGCGCTGTGGCTGATGTCGGACCTCGGCAAGTCCACCACCGGCGAGGTGATCCACGTGGACGCCGGCTTCCACATCATGGGCTTCACCGACGACGAGGAAGGCTAGGGCGCGTAGGCCTTCAGGAACCGCGTCGCCGCCTCGGTGGCGATGCGGTCGATCTTCGCCTCGTCGAGGTTCTTGTCGACGCCCAGCAGGGCGGCGGTCTGGTAGGAGCCCAGCACCATCCCGGCGAAGAACTCGGCCGCCTCCATGGGGTCGGGGCAGTTCAGCCGCCCGGCCACCGTCTCCAGTTCCAGGAACGAGGCCAGCCGCCGCCGGCTGGTGCGCGGACCGGCCTCGAACAGGGCCTGGCCGACGTCGGGCAGGTCCACCGCCGAGGCCATGGCCGCGCGCATGAAGGCGATGCTCTGCGCGCGGGTGATGCCGCCCAGCAGCGCCCGCCCGAAGTCCGCCAGCGCCTCGGCGGGATGCTCCACGGCGCCCGGGGCTTCCAGGGCGGCGATGATCTCGTGCACCCGCCGCTCGGTGAGCGCCCGCACCAGCTCGGCCTTGGAGCCGTAGTGGTTGTAGATCGTCTGCTTCGAGACGCAGGCCCGGCGGGCGATCTCCTCCAGCGAGGCTGCGGCGCCGCGCTCGGCCAGGACCTCGACGGCGGCGTCGAGGATGGCTTCGCTCTTGGCGAGGTCGATCTGGCCGGCGATCCGCGGCATTCAGTGGCCTCCCGATCCGCCGGAGGCCATGGCCTTCCCCGGCTTGGCGAAGAAGGCCAGCACCACGGCGAGCCAGCAGCCCGCCGCCAGGAACATGAAGGCGTCCCCGAAGCTCAGCACCGAGGCCTGGCGGTGGAGCATCATGGAGAAGGCCTTGGCCGCGCCGCCCTCCGGGTCGGCCATGCCGCTGGCGGCCATCATCTGCGTCAGCCCCTCCAGCATGGCGGAACTGGCCGGGTTGGCGGTGTTCGCGGCGGCGGCGATGTCGGCGTAGTGGACGGCGGTCTGCTGGGTCAGGATGGTGGTGATCACGGCCAGGCCCATGGCCCCGGCCACGTTGCGCAGCAGGTTAATCAGCCCCGAGGCGTCCTTCATCATGCTGATCGGCAGGGTGGAGACGCTCATCTGCTGGGAGGCGATCATGGCGATCATGGTGCCGAGCCCGCGGGCGACCTGCAGGGTGAAGAACTCCCAGAAGCCCCACTGGTCCGTCACCCTAACCCCGAGCTGGATGCCCCAGGCGGCGAGCGCGAAGCCCAGCACCATGGCGATGCGGGCGTCGACCATCCTGACCACCCGCCCGGCGATCGGAGCCGAGAGGAACATCGTCAGGCCGGACACCAGCATGGTGTTGCCGACCTCGGCCGAGGAGTAGCCGCGCACCTGGCCCAGGAAGATCGGCAGCAGGAAGGTGCCGCCGAACAGGCTGACCCCGGTGACGAAGGTCATCAGGGCGCCCAGGGCGAAGTTGCGGTCGCGGAAGGGCTTCAGCGACACGATCGGCTGCCAGTAGGTGAGCTGACGCCAGATGAAGGCCGCGCCGGTCAGCAGGGCCAGGACCGAGAGCCACAGGATCACGTCGTCCTGGAACCAGCTCTCGCTCGCGCCCTCCTCCAGCACGTACTGCAGGGAGAGCAGGAAGACCGTCATCAGGACGAGGCCGGTCCAGTCGATGCCCTTGGCGAGGCTCGGGTCGCCCTTGTCGAAGTTGGCGTAGCGGCCGACCAGGAAGACCACCAGGAAGCCCACCGGCACGTTGATGAAGAACAGCCAGCGCCAGTTGAGCGCGTCGGTCAGGTGGCCGCCCAGCGTCGGGCCCACCGTCGGCGCGAGGGTCACGATCAGGCCGACGATGACGTTGGCGGTGATCCGCCGCTCGGGCGGGAAGACGGTCATGGCGGTGGCGAAGATCGGCGGGATCATCGCGCCGGCGAAGACGCCCTGCAGCGCGCGGAAGAAGATCATCATGCCGACGCTGGAGGAGAGGCCCACCGCCACGGAGGTGACGATGAAGCCGATCACCGCGATGACGTAGAAGGACCGCGTCCCCCACATCTTCGTCAGGTAGGCCGTGAGCGGCATGATCACGACCTCGGCCAGCAGGTAGATGGTCTGAACCCAGCTGATCTCGTCGGCCGTGGCGCCGATGCCGGACTGGATCTGCACCAGGGAGCTGGCGACGATCTGGATGTCCAGCATGGCCATGAACTGGCCGATGACCATGCCGCCGAAGCCCAGGAAGACCTTCACCCAGTCCACGGGCTGGCCGTCCGCGCCCATGAAGGCGTGGGACTCGGCCGCCGCCGGCGGCCGCTTGCCCGAAGGGATGGCGGCGTCGCTCACGGCGCGCGTCTACTGCTGGGTTCCGCGGCGGGCGAAGCGGGCGGGCTGCTGGCCGGATTCGGCGAAGCTCGGGCCGGTGTCCTTGGTCACGTCCACCTTGACCGCCACCGAGAGGCCGGGTCGCAGGGCGCCGGCCAGCGGCTGGGTGCGGTCCACGGCGATCTTCACCGGCAGGCGCTGGGTGATCTTGGTGAAGTTGCCGACGGCGTTCTCCACCGGGATGAGGGCGAACTCCGAGCCCGTGGCGGGCGCGAAGCTGTCGATGCGGCCGGTGAGCGTCTGCTTGCCGAAGGCGTCGGCGCGGATCTCCACCGGCTGGCCGATCCGCAGGCGCGAGACCTGGGTCTCCTTGAAGTTCGCCACCACGAAGGCCTCGCCGAGCGGCACAACGCTCATCAGCGTGCCGCCGGGCCGGACGTACTGGCCGGGCCGCACGCCGCGGGCGCCGACCACGCCGTTCACCGGCGCGCGGATCTCGGTGCGGGACAGGTCGATGCGGGCCTGCTCCACGGCCGCGCGCGCGGCGGCGGCCTGGGCGAGGGTCTGGGCGCGGGCCGAGCCGAGGGACTCGGCGGTGCGCCGCTCCGCCTCCAGCGTCGCCTGGGCCTGGGCCACACCCGCCGCCGCCTGCTGCTGGGCCGCGCGGGCGGTCTGGGCGCGCTGGGCCGAGACCCAGCCGGACTGGGCGAGCGAGCCGTAGCGGGAGAGCTCGGCCTGGGCGAGGCTCGCCTGGGCGCGGGCGCTTTCCACCCCGGCCGCCTTCTGGGCGATCATCGCCTGCTCGAGGCGGGCCTTGTCGTCCACCTGGGCGACGGCGGCCTCGAGGGCCGCGGCGTTGGCCTCGGCCTGGGCGAGCCGCGCCTTGATGGTCGCCGGGTCGATCCGCACCAGCACCTGGCCGGCCTGGACCGGCTGGTTGTCCTCCACCAGCACCTCGGCGACGTAGCCGTCGACCAGCGGGGCGACCGACACCTTGTCGGCCTGGATGAAGGCGTTGTCGGTGGTCTCGAAGCGCTGCTTGTCCGTCCACCAGACCGCGCCCCCCGCCGCAACCGCCACGGCGGCCACGCCGCCGACCACAAGGGGAACCAGTCGTTTTCTCGTGAGCCCCGCCATACCCGCACCCCGGCAAGCCAAAGATGGACGTCGGAGTCCACCGTTCGATTCAGCTAGGACCGGCCCGGGTAAAGCGCAAGTGAAGAATGGACGCAGGCGTCCAGAATTCCTGCGGCGGCTGGACGAAAGGCCCGGCCCGTGGCCTATCCGCCGCATGAGCGCCTACGACGCCGATGTGATCATCGCCGGGGCCGGCATGGCCGGCGCCACCCTGGCCCTGGCCCTCCACCAGGCCGGCCTCAAGGTCGTGCTGGTCGATCCCGTGGCCTTCGACAGCCAGCTTGCGCCCACTTTCGACGGCCGGGCCTCGGCCATCGCCTTCGCCGCCTTCCGGCAGTGGCGGGCCCTGGGCCTCGCGGAAAGCCTCGAGCCGCACGCCCAGCGGATCGAGCAGATCCTGGTCACCGACGGCCGCACCCCTGGCGCGGCCGCCAGCGGGCCCACCGCCTTCTTCCTGCGCTTCGACGCCGCCGAGATCGCCGACCGGGCGGACGGCGAGCCGCTGGGCTACCTCGTGGAGAACCGCCACACCCGCGCGGCGCTCGCCGCCGGCGTCGAGGCGGCGGGCATCCCGGTGCTGGCGCCCGCCCGCGTGGTCTCCGCGACCTTCGACGCGCGCGCCGCGACGGTGACCCTGGCCGACGGCCGCACGCTGACCGCGCCGCTCGTGGTGGGGGCGGAGGGCCGCGGGTCGGTGATCCGCGAGGCGGCGGGGATCGGCGTCTTGGGCTGGGACTACCGGCAGACCGGCGTCGTCGCCACCGTGCGGCTGGCCCGCCCGCACCATGGCGTGGCCCACGAGTATTTCCTGCCCGGCGGGCCGTTCGCCATCCTGCCGCTGACCGACAACCGCGCCAGCCTGGTCTGGACCGAGAGCACGGCGCGCGCCGCGGCGCTCAAGGCGGCCCGGCCGGAGGTCTTCCACGCCCACCTGCAGCGGCGGTTCGGCGACCACCTGGGCGAGGCGGTGGTGGAGGGGCCGGTGTTCACCTATCCGCTGAGCCTGCAGCTGGCCGAGCGGCTGGTCGCCCCGCGCGTGGCCCTGCTGGGCGACGCCGCCCACGGCGTGCACCCGATCGCGGGGCAGGGGCTGAACCTGGGGCTGAAGGGCGCAGCCGCCCTGGCGGAGGTGGTCGTCGAGGCCTGCCGGCTGGGCGAGGACTTCGGCTCGGAAGCCGTCCTGGAGCGCTACGCCGCCTGGCGCCGGTTCGACACCGTCACGCTCTCGGCGGGCATGGACCTCTTCGTGCGGCTGTTCTCGAACGACAACCCGGTGGCGCGGCTGGCCCGCGGGGTCGGCATGGCGGCGGTCAACCGCATCGGCCCGGCGCGCCGGTTCTTCATGCAGGAGGCGGGCGGCGCGGTGGGCGACCTGCCGCGGCTGCTGCGCGGAGAAGCGCTGTAGGCCTAGTCCGTGAGCTCGCGGGCCTCTTCCGGCAGCATGATCGGCACGCCGTCGCGGATCGGGTAGGCGAGCTTCGCACGGCGGCTGACCAGCTCGCCCCTGGCGCGGTCGAACTCCAGCGGCCCGTGGGTCACCGGGCAGACCAGGACCTCCAGCAGGCGCGGGTCGACGTCGACCTCGATGGTCGGGGTTTCCGGAACAGCCGTCTCGGGCGCGTCAGGTTCGCTCATGGCTGCGGTTTCTACTGCACCGAATGACCGCCGTCATCGCCGTCCTCGAGGGCGTCGATCTCCAGCAGGGTGGTCAGCGCGTCGAAGCGGCCGTTCAGGTCGGGCGCCTCCAGCAGGGCCTGCTTCTCGGCGGGGTCGAACGGCAGGCCCATAGCCAGGCTGTTGACCAGGGCCTCCAGCGGGGCGCCGCTGGCCGTCTCCCAGTCGATGTCCAGCTCCCGGCGGTTCAGGTACCGCTTGAGCGCCTTGGCGAAGCGGCTGCGCGCGCCCTCCTCGGCCACGGCGTCTTCGTCCTCGCTGAGGTCCGCCTCGAACTTGTCGTAGTGGGCCCGCAGCTGGCGGTAGGGCGTGCGCAGGTTCAGCTCCTCGCCGGCCTCGAAGCGGCAGATGCCGGTCAGGGTGATCAGGTAGCGGCCGTCGGAGGTCTCGGCGTAGCTGGTGATCCGGCCCGCGCAGCCGACGTCGGCCAGCTTCGGCCGCGTGCGGTCGCCGCCGGCCTTGCTCTGGATCATGCCGACGATCCGGTCGCCGGCCATGACGTCGTCGATCATGTTGAGATAGCGCGGCTCGAAGATCTGCAGCGGCAGGTCGCCGCCCGGCAGCAGCAGGGCCCCGTCCAGCGGGAACACCGGGATGACCTGCGGCAGGTCGGCGGTCCGCCGGTAAGGCGCCATGGTCTTGCCCTTGCGCGTCAACTGAAGAGGATCGCCGACAGCCTGCGCCGGCCCTGCTTGGCGACCTCGGACGTGTGGCCCGCGGCCTCGAAGATGGTCAGCAGCTGCTTGCGCGCCGCCTGGTCGTTCCAGTCGCGGTCGGCCTCGATGATGGTCAGGAGGTGGTCGACGGCCTCTTCCATGCGGCCGCGGCCCGCGAGCGCCCGGGCGAGCTCGAAGCGCGCCTCGTGGTCGCCGGGGTGGCTGGCCAGGCGCTGCTCGAACTCGGCGGTCTCGGAATCGCCCTCCGCCGCCAGCGCCAGGGCGGCGCGGACGCTGTCGAGCTCTGGGTCCTTGGCGCCTTCCGGGACCATGCCCAGGATCTCCTGCGCCCGCTCGGTGTCGCCCGACGACAGATAGACCCGCGCCAGGCCGGCCATGGCCTTCACGTTCTGCGGATCGTGGCGCAGCGCCTCGGCGAAGGCCTGGGCCGCGCCGCCGAGGTCGCCGAGCTCGAGGGACTCGCGGGCCATGTCCAGGATGTCGTCCACCGGCGAGGCGCCGCCCTCGCCCTGCTTGGCCAGGCGGTCGACGAACTGCTTCACCTGGCTGTCGGGCAGGGCGCCCATGAAGCCGTCCACGGGCCGTCCGTCGACGAAGGCGAACACGGCCGGGATCGACTGCACGCGCAGCTGGCCGGCGAAGGCCGGGTTCTTGTCGATGTCGATCTTGACCAGCTTCACCGCGCCCTTGGCGGCGGTGACCGCCTTCTCGAGCGCCGGGCCGAGCTGGCGGCAGGGGCCGCACCAGGTCGCCCAGAAGTCGACGATCACCGGCGTCGTCTTCGACGCCTCGACGACATCGGCCACGAAGCTCGCGTCCGTGCCGTCCTTGATGATGTCGCCGGCCGGCTTGCCGGCGGTTTCCCCGATGAGCGTCATCCGCGCGTCCCTCGCCTCGTCATTCCTAAAAACGCCTTGCCGCCAAGATGGTCGCACCAGGCGACAGCTTCAACGCACCGGCTCCACGATCGCCATGGCCTCGAAGTCCACGACCTGGGGCTCGATGCCGATCGCGGCGAGGAAACGCCGGAAGCCGTCCCGGGACACGGTGGTGGTGGCGGTGTTGGTCAGCGGGTGGAAATTCACCTGGTCGGCCTCCGCCAGGGTGCGGTCCAGCACGAAGCGCACGCGGCGCTCCCGGTCGTTGACCAGGCCGAAGGCGGTGACCGAGCCCGGCGAGACGCCGAGCGTCTGGGCCATCAGGGCCGCGTTGGCGAACGAGAGCCGCGCCGAGCCGATCACCTTGTGCAGGCGCTTCAGGTCGATCTCGGCATGGCCCTCGGCCGAGATCAGCCAGAGCTGGTCCTTGGCGTCCTTCAGGAACAGGTTCTTGGTGTGGGCGCCGGGAATGCGGGCCTTGATCTCCTCGCCCTCCTCGACGCGGAACACCGCCGGGTGCTCGTGGTTCGTGGCGTCCACCCCGATCTCGCGCAGGAAGGCCAGCAGGGCGGCAGGGTCCTTGGGCTTCACGTCCGTCATGGGCTTCCTGATAGCGGAACTGGACGGGGAGGCCACCTGCGCTCTAAGGGTCGCGGGACCTCCAGACCCGAGAACCCCGATGGAACTGCAGTGCTTTCCCGTCACCGAGCGCCCGCCGGAGCTCGTCCCCGGCCGCCCGCAACGGGCCTGGATGGACCGGTTCGCCGCCCGCCACCCCTACCGCTGCCTGCCGCTGGCCATGGCCAACTCCTCGGGCTGGGAGCTGCTCAGCCCGGTCGGCTTCACCGCCGAGTGGAACGGCGGCACGCACCAGCAGGACATCACGCTCCGGCCCGACAACCCGCACCCGGACTTCCACAAGATCGCCCAGACCCACTTCAGCCATGGGGTGCTGACCTTCCACGCCGGCTACCTGTTCCGCACGCCGCCGGGCTGGTCGATGTGGGTGATGGGGCCGCCGAACCATGTGAAGGACGGCATCCAGCCGCTGGCCGGCGTGGTGGAGACCGACTGGCTGCCCTTCCCCTTCACGATGAACTGGATCTTCACCCGGCCGGGCAAGGTGCGCTTCGAGAAGGGCGAGCCGTTCTGCTTCATCACCCTCCTGCAGGACCACACCCTGCACGAGATCCAGCCGGTGATCCGGCGGATGGATTCCGACCCGGAGCTGCGCCACCAGTACGACGTCTGGGAGAAGCATCGCTCGGAGTTCAACCAGAAGATCTTCCGTAACGATCCGGAGGCCACCAAGGAGGCCTGGCAGCGCTACTACTTCAAGGGCGAGTTCCCCGAAGAGGTCGACGCCCCGGCGCCCGAAGGCCACGTGAACAAGCGGCGCCTCAAGGCCCCGAAATTCGGCTGATCGGGCCGCTTGCAAACCTGAGGGCCGTCTGCCATAAGCCGGCCTCTCGAATTTCGGGGGCGGCCTGAACCGGCCTTCTCCGCGGAGCGCGGGCGTAGCTCAGGGGTAGAGCACAACCTTGCCAAGGTTGGGGTCGTGAGTTCGAATCTCATCGCCCGCTCCATTATTCGACGGACACCAGACGCCGCCCTTCGGGGCGGCGTTTTGCGTTTCGGGCCCCGCCGCAGCCTTGAGTTTCCCGGACGGCCTGGCCATGTGGACCGGCGGGGGACGAGCGGGTGACGGCGACGGCGGCGACAGGGACGATCGGGCGGCTGCTGCCGGTCGCGGCGTGCGTCGCCGCGACCGCGGCCTTCCAGATCGGCGCGGCGATCGCCAAGGGCCTGTTCCCCGAGGTCGGCGCGCAGGGCGCGGCGGCCATGCGCCTGGTGCTGGGTTCGGCCATGCTGCTGGCGTGGCTCAGGCCGTGGCGCGACTGGCCGGCGAAGCCCGCCTGGATTCCGCTGCTGGGCCTGGGCGCCGCCTCGGCGGGCGCCATCCTGTTCTTCTACCTGGCGATCGCGCGCCTGCCGCTCGGCATGGCCATCGCCCTGCAGTTCCTCGGCCCGCTGGCCGTGGCGGTGCTGGGCTCGCGTCGGCCGGTGGACGTGCTCTGGGCGGCGCTGGCGGGCCTCGGCGTCTGGAACCTGGTGGGCGCGGACCTCGCGGCCGACCGGCTGGACCCGCTGGGACTGGCGGCGGCGCTCGCCGCGGCGGCCTGCTGGGCCGGCTACATCCTCTTCGGGCGGGTGGCGGCGCAGGCGTTCGGGCGCTCCACCCCGGCCCTGGCGGCGACCATCGCGGCGGTGCTGGTGCTGCCCGTCGGCGTGCAGCACGCCGGCTCGGCCATGCTGGCTCCGCACCTCCTGCCGCTCGCGGCGCTGGTGGCCCTGATCTCGGTGGCCATCCCCTTCTCGCTGGAGATCTTCGCCCTGCCGCGGCTGCCGGCCCGCACCTTCGCGGTGCTGACCAGCACCGAGCCGGCGTTCGGGGCGCTGTTCGGCTTCCTGGTGCTGCACGAGCGCATGGCGGCGGCCCAGCTGCTCGGCGTGGCGGCGGTGATCGTGGCGGCCGCGGGCTCGGCCTGGTCGTCCACCCGTCGCGGGCCCGCGGTGGCCACCGACGCCCCGCCGACCTGAGCCGCCCGCCGCTGCGGCCTAGACGAAGGTCGATCTCCCCCAGGCGACCGCTTCCATGCAATTTCGCTGCGAGCGTGCGGAGGACCAGCCTCCGCGCGACGAAAACAGCCCCGCCAACAAGGGGGAGCATCGGAGGGCGCCCATGACCAACGCGAGCATTCCCGCGTCCGCCGGACAGGCCGAGCACACCGTCGATCGCAACGATCGGCTCGTGATCGGGGCCTCGTCCGTCGGCACCGTCTTCGAGTGGTACGACTTCTACCTGTACGGCTCGCTGGCGACATACATCACCGGCCACTTCTTCTCGGGCGTGAACGAGACGACGGGCTACATCTTCGCCCTGCTGGCTTTCGCCGCCGGCTTCGCGGTGCGGCCCTTCGGGGCCCTGGTGTTCGGCCGGCTGGGCGACCTCTGGGGACGGAAGAACACCTTCCTCGTGACCATGCTCCTGATGGGGCTTTCCACCTTCACGGTGGGCCTGCTGCCCTCCTACGCCCAGATCGGGGTCGCCGCGCCGGCCATCCTGATCGCCCTGCGGCTCATCCAGGGCCTGGCGCTCGGCGGCGAGTACGGGGGGGCGGCGACCTACGTGGCCGAGCACGCGCCGCCCGGAAAGCGCGGGCTCTACACGAGCTGGATCCAGACCACCGCCACCATGGGCCTGTTCATGAGCCTCGCGATCATCCTGATCACCCGCAAGGGGATGGGCGAGGAGGCGTTCGCCGACTGGGGCTGGCGGGTGCCGTTCCTGGTGTCGATCTTCCTGCTCGGCATCTCCATGTGGATTCGGCTGAAGCTTCAGGAGAGCCCGGCGTTCCAGCGGATGAAGGCCGAGGGCAAGGGCTCGACCCAGCCGCTGAAGGAGAGCTTCGCGCGCTGGGGCAACCTGAAGATCGTAATCCTGGCGCTGGTGGGCCTCACCGCCGGCCAGGCGGTGGTCTGGTACACCGGCCAGTTCTACGCCCTGTTCTTCCTGGAGAAGATGCTGAAGGTGGACGGGGCGACCACCAACACCCTGGTGGCTCTCGCCCTGCTGCTCGGCACGCCGTTCTTCATCCTGTTCGGCTGGCTGTCGGACAAGATCGGACGCAAGAAGATCATCATGGCCGGCTGCCTGCTGGCCGCGCTGACCTACTTCCCGCTGTTCAAGGCGCTGACCTGGTCGGCGAACCCGCAGCTGGCCCAGGCCGCGGCCACCAGCCCGGTGACGGTGATCGCCGATCCCGCCGACTGCTCGGTCCAGTTCGACCCCGTCGGCAAGACGGTGTTCAACAAGAGCTGCGACATCGCCAAGTCGTACCTGGCCAAGGCGGGCGTCACCTACACCAACCAGGCCGCCCCGGCGGGCAGCGTGGCGCAGGTGAAGGTCGGCGACCAGGTGATCGCCTCCTTCGCCGGAGAGCGCATGCCGAAGGCCGAGTTCACCGCCCAGCGGACGGCCTGGGAAAAAAGCATGGGCGCGGTGCTCAGCACGGCGGGCTATCCCGCCAAGGCCGACCCGGCGCGGGTCAACCACGTCGCCGTGGTGGCCATCCTGTGGGTCCTGGTGCTCTACGTGACCATGGTCTACGGGCCGATCGCCGCCATGCTGGTGGAGCTGTTCCCGACGCGGATCCGCTACACCTCGATGAGCCTCCCCTACCATATCGGCAACGGCTGGTTCGGCGGCTTCCTGCCCACCACCGCCTTCGCCATGGTCGCGGCGACGGGCAACATCTACTACGGCCTCTGGTACCCGGTGGTGGTCGCCGCCGTGACCTTCGTGGTCGGGGTGCTGCTGGTGCGCGAGACCAAGGACGTCGACCTCCACGCCTGACCTCCTCCCCAATACGGCAGGACGTGGCGCGGGCGGCCCTTGTGGCCGCCCGCTTCCGTTCTGCGGTGCGACTTTGGTCGGGTTGCGAAACCGCCCCCGCGGGCGTCTGATCGCCGGTGACGTCGCGGAGGGCACGTGAGCGCCTGGCTGGTCATCCTCGTGGTCGCGGCCTACATGGCCGCGCTGTTCAACGTCGCCTGGCGGGGCGACCGCCGCAGCGCCGGTTCCGCCCAGCCCCGGCGCCGCGCGGTGATCTACGGCCTGTCGTTGGCCGTCTACTGCACGAGCTGGACCTATTTCGGCGCGGTGGGCACGGCGGCGCGGTCCGGCTGGGAGTACGTCACCATCTACCTCGGGCCCGTGCTGGCGGTGACCCTGCTCTTCCCGCTGTGGCGGCGGATCGCCACGGCGGCCAAGCGGGAGAACGTGGGCTCGATCGCCGACTTCGTGGCCGCCCGCTACGGCAAGAGCCGGGTGTTGGGCGGCCTCGCCGCCATCGTCGCGGTGACCGGCTCGCTGCCCTACATCGCCCTGCAGCTGAAGTCGCTGGCCACCGGGTGGGCGGTGCTCACCGCCGGGCCGGCCGGCGCGGCGCCGCCGCAGAACACGGTGCTCGCCATCGCCGCGGTCCTGGCCGGGTTCGCCATCCTGTTCGGGGCGCGGCGCGCGGACCTCACCGAGCACAACCGAGGCCTCGTGCACGCCATCGCCTTCGAGTCGCTGGTGAAGCTGGTCGCGCTGCTCGCCGCCGCCCTGCTGGCGGTGGCCCTGCTGGCGGGCGGCTCGGTCCCGCTGGGCTCGGCGCTCGGACCGCTCGGGGCGCCGCCGACCCTGGACGCCCGCTTCCTGATCATGACCCTGCTGTCCGCCGCGGCGGTGTTCTGCCTGCCCCGCCAGTTCCACATGGGCTTCGTCGAGCTGGCCGACGTCGCCGACGCGCGCGAGGCGCGGCGGACCTTCACCCTCTATCTGGTGCTCACCACGGTGGCGGTCGTGCCGATCGTGGCGGCGGGGGCGCTGCTGCCGGCCGCCTACACCAACCCCGACCTGTTCGTGCTCGACCTGCCGCTAGAGTTCGGTGGCGCGCCGCTGACGCTGTTCGTCTTCCTGGGCGGCTTCTCGGCGGCCACGGCCATGGTGATCGTGGAGACGGTCGCGCTGTCGGCGATGGTCTCCAACGAACTGATCCTGCCGATCGCCGCCAAGCGGAGCTGGCGTGAGGCGGGCCGCCGGGCCGACTTCGGCCGCACCATCCTCATCGTGCGGCGGGTCGCGATCGTCGCGGTGCTGCTGCTGGCGTGGGCCTATTTCCTGGCCATGGACCACAGCGAGGCGCTGGCCTCCATCGGCCTGACAGCCTTCGCGGCCCTGGCCCAGCTCGCCCCGATCCTGATGGGCGCGGTGCTGTGGAAGCGCGGCACGGCGGCGGGGGCCATCGCCGGACTCTCGGCGGGGTTCGCCACCTGGATCTACAGCATCGCCCTGCCGCAACTGGGCTTCCTCGATCCGCCGGGCTGGATGGGCCGGGGCGACCCGCTGGTGGTGGGCGTGCTCTGGAGCCTGGCGCTCAACGTCGCCCTGTTCATCGGCGTCTCGCTGGCCACCCGGCCGCGGCTGATCGAGCGGATCCAGGCCGCGGCATTCGTGGAGGACGCCGAGTTCCTGGCGGAGGCGCCCGGCCACGGCCTGGGCGCACGGGTCGCCGACCTGCGCGACCTGGTGGCCCGGTTCATGGGCGAGGCCGCCGCCGAGCGCGCCTTCGCCGACCTTTCGCGAGAGCTCGGCCGTCCCCTGCGCGACCACGAGCCGGTGGACGCGACGCTCGCCCGCGCCGTGGAGCGCCGCCTCGCCGGGGCCGTGGGCGCGACCTCGGCGCGCGGCGTCATAGCCGCGGCGCTGTCGGAAGGGGCGAGGGGGCCCGACGACATCACCCGCCTGCTCGACGAGGCGGCCCAGGCGATCCAGTTCAACCGCGAGCTCCTGCAGGCCACGCTCGACAACATGAGCCAGGCGGTGAGCGTGGTGGACGCCGACCTGCGGCTGATCGCCTGGAACACCCCCTACCTGAAGCTCTTCCGCTTCCCCGGCGGCTTCATCCACGTGGGCAAGCCGATCGCCGAGGTGATCCGTCTGAACGCCGAGCGCGGCGAGTGCGGGCCGGGCGAGATCGACGCCCATGTGGAGCGCCGGCTGGAGCACCTGAAGCGCCGCACGCCGCACACCTTCGAGCGCCTGCGCCCCGACGGCCGGGTGATCCGATCGGTGGGCGCGCCGATGCCGGGCGGCGGCTATGTCACCACCTACACCGACATCACCGAGGACAAGCGCCGGCAGGCCTCGCTGGAGACCACGGCCGCCGCGCTCGAGGAGGTCAACGAGCGCCTGGAGGCGCGGGTCGAGGAGCGCACCCGCGAGCTCGCCGCGGCCAAGGCGCAGGCGGAGGCGGCCACGGCGTCCAAGACCCGCTTCCTGGCGGCCGCGAGCCACGACCTGCTGCAGCCCCTGCATGCGGCGCGGATCTTCGTGGCGGCGCTCGGCGAGGACCTCCGCGAGGGCGACCCGGACGCCCAGGCCCTGGCCCGCGACGCCGACCGCGCGATCGCCACGGCCGACAGCCTGCTGCGCGCCCTGCTCAACCTGTCGAAGCTGGAGGCGGGCGGGGTCCGGCCGACGGTCCGGCCAGTCTCGGTCGCCGCCCTGTTCGCCGAGCTGGAGCGGGAGTTCGCGCCCATGGCCGCCGAGAAGGGCCTGAGCCTGCGCGTTCGCCCCTGCGCCGCCTGGGTCAGTTCCGACCGCGACCTGCTGCGCTCCATGCTGCAGAACCTGATCAGCAACGCCGTCCGCTACACGGAGGCGGGCGGCATACTGGTGGGCGCCCGCCGGCGCGGGGAGGCCCTGCGTTTCGAGGTCTGGGACACCGGCCACGGCATCCCGGAGGAGAGCCGCGAGACGATCTTCCACGAGTTCATCCGCCTGGGCGGCGGCTCGGGGCAGGGGATCGGGCTGGGCCTGGCCATCGTCGACCGGCTGGGCCGGCTGCTCGACCATTCGGTGGGCGTGCGCTCGGCGGTGGGCCGCGGCAGCGTCTTCACGGTGACCACCCCGCTCGCCCGCGCACCGCAGAAAGCCGCGGTCGCCCCGGCGGGCTCGGGCGCCCGGGCGCTCACCGGCATGCGCATCCTGTGCGTCGACAACGAGGAAGCCATCCTGCGCAGCCTCACCGCCCTGCTGCGCCGCTGGGGCGCGCGGGTGGACACCGCGCTCTCCGGCCAGGCGGTGGACGAGCTGGAAGGGCCCTGGGACGCGGCCCTCATCGACTACCACCTGCGCGAGGCGGAGACGGGCCTCGACCTTATCGCCCGGCTCGGCCCGCGGCTCGGCCGCACCGCGCTGGTGACGGCGGAATCCGGCGCCCAAGTCCGCGACGAAGCCCGGCGGCTCGGCGTGAAGCTGGTGGCCAAGCCGGTGCAGCCGGGCGCCCTGAAGGCCTTCCTGGCGCAGTCGCGGCGGATAGCCGCCGAATAGTCAGGCCGCGTCGAGGTCCAGCAGCATGGGCTCGGCGGCGACCACCGCCTGGGTGCGGTTCATCACCCCGAGCTTCCGGAAGATCAGGGTGATGTGCGACTTCACCGTCGCCTCGGTGATCCCCATGTCGAAGGCGATCTGCTTGTTGAGCAGGCCCTTGCGCATGCTGACCAGGATGCGGAGCTGCGCGGGGGTGAGCGAGGCGAACCGCTGCACCGCCTCGTCATCCTGCTCGGCCTCGTAGCCGGGCGGCGTCCAGACCGCCCCGGCCATCACCGCCTCCAGCGCCGCCATCATCACGTCGAGCGGCGCCGACTTGGGGATGAAGCCCGCCGCCCCGAAGGCGAGCGCCCTGCGGACGGTGTCGGGGTCCTCGCTGGCCGAGACGATCACGATGCGCGCGTCCGGAAACGCGCCGCGCAGCTCCAGCAGGCCGCTGAAGCCCTGGCAGTCGGGCATGCGCAGGTCGAGGAGCACGACGGCGATGTCCGGCCGGTCGCGCAGGAGCGCCACCGCCTCCTTCAGGCTCGCGGCTTCGAGGACCGTGCGGGCCCCTCCGATGCGGCGCACAGCCGTGGTCAGGGCGGCACGGAACAGGGGATGGTCGTCCACGAGCAGGACGCCGGTCATTTCCGCACTTCCTCCCCGGCCGCACTGACGGCGACCTTCAGTATACAGCTTGCGCCCCGGCCCCGGCGTCGTCCAGCGGGTGGGGCCTCCGACTTTCGTCTAGTTTCGACCATCGGCTAGTAGCGGCGGCCGCGAGGCCTGTGCGTGTCTTCCCCCACACACCAACGAACAAGGGGGAAACGAGATGCGAACGCGCCTGTTCGGGGGCATTTCCGCCGCCGCGCTCCTGTCGCTCGCGCCCGGCGTCGCCAGCGCCCAGGCCTCCACGACCGATCTGGAGGCGCGCGTCCGCCAGCTCGAGGAGGCGCTCGCCGCCGTGCGCGCGGAGCTGGCCGCGTCCAGGGCCGCCCCGCCGCCGGTCATCCAGATCCCGCAGGCGGCGCCCGCGCCCGCCGCGGCGCCTGCGCCGGCCGACGGCTTCCGGATCGGCCCGCATGTCGTGAAGTACGGCGGCTGGGTGAAACTCGATGCGCTCGCCACCGACTACCGCGACGGCGACCTGGCCAACAGCGACCTGGGCCGTGACTTCCTGCTGCCGGGCACCATCCCCGTTGGCGGGGCGGGCGACCGCGACGTCCACTTCAACGCCCGCCAGACGAGGCTGTGGTTCACCACCGACGGTGTGGTCGCGGGCCACAAGGTCGGCACCCGAGTGGAGATGGACTTCCAGACCTTGCCGGGCGCCGGCGACCAGCGGACCACCAGTCCCTCGAACCTGTCGCTGCGGCGGGCCTACATCACGGTCGACAACTGGCTGTTCGGACAGGAGTGGTCGACCTTCCAGAACACGGCGGTCCTGCCGGAGACGGCCGACTACATCGGCCCCACGGCCGGCACCATCTTCGTGCGCCAGGCGCAGGTCCGCTACACGCGCGGGCCGTTCGCGATCGCGCTGGAGAACCCGGAGACCACCATCACCCCGTTCCGCGGAGGCGCTCGGATCCTGGCCGACGACTCCGTGATGCCGGACGTCGCCGCCAAGTTCGAGCTGAAGCGGCCGTTCGGCGACCTCGCCCTGGCCGGTCTCGTCCGCCAGCTTGCCGTCGACGAAGGCGTCATCGACGCGGACACGACCGGCTGGGGCGTTTCTCTGTCGGGCAAGCTCAAGGTCGGCTCCCGCGACGACCTGCGGTTCATGGTCACCCACGGCGAAGGGATCGGCCGCTATGTGGGCCTGAACCTCGTCAACGACGCGGTGGTGACCGCCGACGGCGACCTGGAGGCGGTGCCGCTGACGGCGGGCTTCGCCTCGTTCCGCCATGTCTGGGCCGAGGGGCTGCGGTCGAACCTGATGTACGGCCTGCAGCGGGTGGACAACCCGGTCTCGCTCACCGGGACTGCGGTCAACAAGAGCTCCGAGAGCATCCACTTCAACATCATCTGGTCGCCGGTGCGCGGCCTCGACGTGGGGGCCGAGATCATGCGGGCGGACCGCGAGCTGGAGTCGGGCGTCTCCGGCGAGATCCGCCGCCTGCAGGCCTTCGCCAAGTACACGTTCTGACAGGTGACGACATGGTCCAGGAAACGCGGTTCCCGCCGCCATCGGGCGGCAAGGCGCTGATCGACGGAAGCATACTGGCGGCGCTGCTCGACCAGGAGGCCCGCGACCCGGACGCCTTCTGGGCGGCCATCGGCCGGCGGCTGGACTGGTCGGCGCCGTTCACCGAGGTGAAGGACGTCAGCTTCGCCCGCGAGGACTTCCGCATCCGCTGGTACGCGGACGGCCGGCTGAACGCCGCCCACAACTGCATCGACCGCCACCTGGCCGCCCGTGGCGACGAGACGGCGATCATCTGGGAGGGTGACGATCCTGCGCAGTCGCGGCGGATCAGCTACCGCGAGCTGCACCGCGAGGTCTGCCGCATGGCCAATGTGCTCAAGCGGCGCGGGGTCGGGCGAGGCGACCGCGTGACCCTCTACCTGCCGATGATACCGGAGGCCGCCTACGCCATGCTGGCCTGCGCGCGCATCGGCGCGGTCCATTCGGTGGTGTTCGCCGGCTTCTCGCCCGACAGCCTGGCCGGCCGGATCAATGACTGCGGCTCCCGCGTCGTGGTCACCGCCGACGAGGGCCTGCGCGGCGGCCGGCGGGCGCCGCTGAAGGCCAATGTGGACGAGGCCCTGGCCCAGGCGCCGGGCGTCGACACCGTCCTCGTGGTCGCCCGCACGGGAGCCGAGGTCGCCATGGTGCCGGGCCGCGACTTCGCCTATGCGGCGGAGGCCGCGCAAGTGGCCGACGACTGTCCGGTCGAGGAGATGGGCGCCGAGGATCCGCTGTTCATCCTCTACACCTCCGGTTCCACGGGAAAGCCGAAGGGGGTGGTTCACGCCACCGGCGGCTACCTGGCCTGGGCCGCCTGGACCCACGAGGCGGTGTTCGACTACCGGCCGGGCCAGGTCTACTGGTGCACGGCCGACGTGGGCTGGGTGACCGGCCACAGCTACCTGGTCTACGGCCCCCTCGCGAACGGGGCGACGAGCCTGATGTTCGAGGGCGTGCCGAACCATCCCACCTCCTCCCGCTTCTGGGAGGTCTGCGACAAGCACCGGGTGGAGATCTTCTACACCGCCCCCACCGCCATCCGCGCCCTGATGCGCGAGGGCGAGGACCCGGTGCGAAGGACCTCGCGGCGCAGCCTGCGCCTGCTGGGCTCGGTGGGCGAGCCGATCAATCCCGAGGCCTGGCTCTGGTACCACCGCGTGGTGGGCGAGGGCCGCTGCCCGATCGTCGACACCTGGTGGCAGACAGAGACCGGCGGCATCCTGATCGCGCCCCTGCCGGGCGCGACGACGCTGAAGCCCGGCTCAGCCACCCGGCCGCTGCCCGGCGTGCACGTGGCGCTGGTGGACCCGGAGGGCCGGGTGCTGGAGGGGGCGACGGAGGGCAACCTCTGCCTGACCGACAGCTGGCCCGGGCAGGCGCGCACCCTGTGGGGCGACCACGAGCGCTTCATCGCCACCTACTTCACCACCTATCCCGGCAAGTACTTCACCGGCGACGGCTGCCGGCGCGACGAGGACGGCGACTACTGGATCACCGGACGGGTGGACGATGTGCTGAACATCTCCGGCCACCGGCTGGGCACGGCCGAGGTCGAAAGCGCCCTGGTGGCCCACCCGAAGGTGGCCGAGGCCGCGGTCGTGGGCTACCCGCACGACATCAAGGGCCAGGGTCTCTGGTGCTATGTGACCCTGACGGCCGGCGAAGAGCCGACCGAGTCGCTGCGCAAGGAGCTGGTGGCCTGGGTCCGGCGCGAGATCGGTCCGATCGCCACGCCGGACGTCATCCAGTGGGCGCCGGGCCTGCCGAAGACCCGCTCGGGCAAGATCATGCGGCGGATCCTGCGCAAGATCGCCGAGGGCGAGACCTCGAACCTGGGCGACACCTCGACGCTCGCCGATCCCTCGGTCGTGGACGACCTCACCCGCGGCTCGCGGCTGGAGACCGCCTGAGCGACCGGCGCGGGCGTCCGCGCCGGCCGCCTCGCGGCTACCGCGGCGTGGGGTACTGGATGCGCGGCCGCAGGTTGTCGATGACGGCCCGCGCGTCGAAGGCGCGGGTGTCGTCGGCGGGCTTGGGACCGCGGCCCATGACGATCTCGGCCGAGGCCTCGAAGCGCTCCACCGTGCGCACGTCCACCCGGTCGGCCCAGAACGGGTCGCCCCAGAACGGATCCCAGGTCCGCCAGCCGAAGCCGCGGCCATAGTAGCGCCAGGACGGGCGCCAGAAGCCGTAGGACGGGCCATACCAGGGCCGGTAGAACGGATCGGGCTCGACGTAGGTGCGGGCGTTGCGGTCGGTATGGCGGTCCACGATGGAGAACCAGTCATACCCGTTCTGCACGGTGAGCTCGGCCGCGCGGAACAGGAGGTAGCCCTCCACGGTCTCGCGCGAGGTCAGGCTGTTGCCGGCGAAGTTCACCCGGAAGCGGTTCTGCTCCAGGCGCATCTCGGAATAGCCGCCCGAGGTCTGCTGGCCGGGCAGGTTCGGCTGGTAAGGCGTGGCGGTGGCGCAGGCCGCCAGCCCGGCCGCCAAGGCCAGGACGGCGGCGATAGCGGCTGATCTCTTTGGCATTTGATGTTCTCGAACGAACGGAAACGTCCCTCGACATGAGGTCTATTCCGGAGAACTCCCAGCGGCAATTGAGGTTTCGCAAAGCCGCGCCGCGAAAACCTAGGCGCCCAGGGTGGCGTACATCCAGATCGCCCGCCCGAGCGCCCCGAACAGCAGGACCGCGCAGGCCAGGGTCTGGATCAGGAAGCCCAGCTCGCGCTTGGACGGGTCCTGCATGTAGCCGACGGCATAGATCACTCGCCCGACCATCCAGACGACGCCGGCGGCCGCGGCCACCTGGTCGTTCCAGTAGAGGGCGAAGAGCCAGAGTGACGGCAGGTAGATGGGCAGCCACTCGAGCGTGTTGTGGTGCACCCGCACCGCCCGCTCCAGGATCGGGTCGCCGGTCATCTGCGGCGCGTTGATGCCCGTCTTGCGGCGCGCCCGGGCGACCCCGATCCCCAGCGAAAAATACAGGATGAGCGAGAGCAGGGTGACGATCGCCACCAGGCTGTGAGGCTGCATTGGACTTCCCCCCGTGCGGCGAACAGGCTTCGCCGTGGGCGGCAGGTTGCCACGGTTGCGGCCGCCTAGGGAACCGGGGCCGTGGCCAGGCGCGTTTTCCGGTCATGCCGTCGACCGCCATCCGCGCCATCGACTACGACGAGGAGCACCAGAGACTCCTGGTCCGCTTCGTCAGCGGCCAGCGCTACGCCTATGACGGCGTGCCCGCGGAGGTCTGCCGCTCGTTCCGGGAGTCCGGCTCGAAGGGGCGGTTCTTCCAGGCGAAGATCCGCGACCGCTACCCCTACCGGAAGCTGGACAGCTAGCCCTTCACCCGCTTGTCGCGGTTGGCCGTCACCCGCAGGCGCAGCGCGTTGAGCTTGATGAAGCCCGCCGCGTCGCGGTGGTCGTAGGCGACCGCGCCCTCCTCGAAGGTGACCAGCTCCTGGTCGTAGAGCGACCATGGGCTCGTGCGCCCGATGACCGTCACGTTGCCCTTGTAGAGCTTCACCCGCACCTGGCCGGTGACCGGCTTCTGCGAATGGTCGATGGCGGCCTGCAGCATCTCCCGCTCGGCCGAGAACCAGAAGCCGTTGTAGATGAGCGACGCGTACTTCGGCATCAGCTCGTCCTTCAGGTGCATGGCCCCGCGGTCCAGCGTGATGCTCTCGATGCCGCGGTGGGCGGCCAGCAGGATGGTTCCGCCGGGCGTCTCGTAGACGCCGCGCGACTTCATGCCGACGAAGCGGTTCTCCACCAGGTCCAGGCGGCCGATCCCGTTGTCGTGGCCGAGCTCGTTCAGCCGCGTCAGCAGGGCGGCGGGCGACAGCTTCTGGCCGTCGATGGCCACCGGGTCGCCGGCCTCGAAATCGATGGTGATCACGGTCGGCTTGTCGGGCGCATCCTCGGGGGAGATCGTGCGCATGTGCACGAACTCGGGCGCCTCCACCGCGGGGTCCTCCAGCACCTTGCCCTCGGAGGATGAGTGCAGGAGGTTGGCGTCGACGCTGAACGGCGCCTCGCCGCGCTTGTCCTTGCTGATCGGGATCTGGTGCTTCTCGGCGAAGTCGATCAGCGCCTCGCGGCTCTTGAAGTCCCACTCCCGCCAGGGCGCGATCACCCGGATGTCCGGCTCCAGGGCGTAGTAGCCCAGCTCGAAGCGGACCTGGTCGTTGCCCTTGCCGGTGGCCCCGTGGCAGACGGCGTCGGCGCCCACCTGGCGGGCGATCTCGATCTGGCGCTTGGCGATCAGCGGCCGGGCGATCGAGGTGCCGAGCAGGTACTGGCCCTCGTAGACGGTGTTGGCGCGGAACATCGGGAAGACGAAGTCGCGGACGAACTCCTCGCGCAGGTCGTCGATGAAGATGTTCTCGGGCTTGATGCCGAGCATCAGCGCCTTCTCGCGCGCCGGGCCCAGCTCCTCGCCCTGGCCCAGGTCGGCGGTGAAGGTGACCACCTCCGCGCCGTACTCGGTCTGCAGCCACTTCAGGATGATCGAGGTGTCCAGGCCGCCGGAATAGGCGAGCACGACCTTCTTGACGGACTTGTCGGCCATGTCGGGGCGTAGCTTTCGATAAGGGAGAACGGGTGTCGCGGGCCTTAAAGGGCCTAAGGCCGCGGGGTTCAAGGCCTAACCGCGCCGCTGGACCAGGCTTAGGTGCGCGATGGCCAGGGTGGAGGCGAGCAGTGCGCGGGCGCCGACCACCAGTCCGGCCTGCACCGCCTCGACGGGCCAGGTCCGCGCCACATAGCCCAGCGGGAAGCTGACCAGCACCGCCAGCACCGGCAGGCCCCACGTTCGGAACCGGTCGGCCTTCGCGTCCGCCCGGTGGATGGCCAGCGCCAGGCTGAACATGATGGACAGCGCCAGGACCGACAGGGCGTCCCCGACGTAGGCGAGGATCTGGACCACCTAGACCGTCACCTGCGTGCCCATCTCGACCACGCGGCCGGGGGGTATCTTGTAGAAGTCGGTGGGGTTGGCGGCGTTCTTCATCAGGAAGATGAACAGCTTGTCCTGCCAGAGCGGCATGCCGGACTGGGCCGACGGCACCACGGAGCGGCGGCCCAGGAAGAAGCTCGTGGCCATGATGTCGAACTTCAGGCCGAGCTTGCGGCACAGGCCCAGCGCCTTGGGCACGTTGGGGCTCTCCATGAAGCCGTAGGCGATCACCACCTTCTTGAAGTCGTCGTTCACCGGCTCGATGCGGATCCGCCTCTCGTCGTCGACGCGCGGCGTCTCGGTGGTCTCGACGGTCAGGATGATGTTCTTCTCGTGCAGCACCTTGTTGTGCTTGAGGTTGTGCATCAGGGCGACGGGCGCGGTATCCGGGTCGGAGGTCAGGAAGATGGCCGTCCCGGGCGCCCGGTGCGGCGCACGCGCCTTCAGGATGTCGGTGAGCTCGAGCAGGGGGACGCTGTCACGCCGGGTCTTCTCCGCGAGGATCTGGGTCCCGCGCGACCAGGTCCACATGACCAGCACGAGGCCCGCGCCCAGGACGAGCGGCAGCCAGGCGCCCTGCGGGATCTTGAGCAGGTTCGATGAGATGAAGATCACGTCCAGGAAGCCGAAGGCCGCCGAGGCCGCGGCAGCCTGCCAGACCGGCCGCTTCCACATGTAGCGGACGATGTAGAAGAACAGCAGGGTGTCGACGAACATCGCCCCGGTCACCGCGATGCCGTAGGCGGCGGCGAGGTTCGACGAGGTGCGGAACATCACCAGGAGCACCAGCACGCCGACCAGCAGGAACATGTTGACCTGCGGCACATAGATCTGGCCGGCCTGGGTCTCGCTGGTCCGCCGGATATCGATGCGCGGGAAGAGGCCGAGCTGCACCGCCTGCTGGGTCATGGAGAAGGCCCCGGTGATCACCGCCTGGGAGGCGATGACGGTGGCGGCGATCGAGAGCAGCCAGACGGGCCAGTAGACGACCTCGGGGATCATCTCGAAGAAGGGATTGGTGCGGGTCTCCGGCTTCGAGAGCACCAGGGCGCCCTGTCCCAGGTAGTTGAGCACCAGGGAGGGCAGCACCAGCGCCACCCAGGCGGCGCGGATCGGCGCCTTACCGAAGTGGCCCATGTCGGCGTAGAGCGCCTCGGCCCCGGTCACCGCCAGGAAGACGCTGCCCAGGATGACGAAGCCGAGGAAGCCGTTGTCCAGCAGGAACATGACGCCGTAGTGCGGCAGGAGGCCCTTCAGCACCGAGAAGTCGTCGGCGATGTGGAAGAGTCCGAGGCCGGCCAGCACCAGGAACCACAGCGCGGTGATCGGCCCGAACAGCTTGGCGACGCTGGCGGTGCCCCGCGACTGAACCAGGAACAGGGCGATCAGGATGATCGCGGTGAGCGGCAGGACGAGCGGAGAGAGCCGCGAGCCCATGCCCGGGATCTCCTTCATCCCCTCCATGGAGCCCAGCACCGACACCGCCGGGGTGATGATGCCGTCGGCGTAGAACAGGGCCGCGCCGAACACGCCCAGCAGGAAGATGATGGTCGAGCGCCGGCCGGGGCTCACCCGCTGGGCCAGCGCCATGAGCGCGAGCGTGCCGCCCTCGCCCTTGTTGTCGGCGTTCATCAGGAAGACGACGTACTTCACCGTCACGATGAGGATCAGCGCCCACGTGACGAGCGAGACCACGCCCAGGACGGCCAGCTCGGCCGTGCCGCCGCTGCGGCTGTGGGCCAGCGCCTCGCGCATCGCGTACAGCGGGCTGGTGCCGATGTCGCCGAAGACGACGCCGACGGAGCCCAGGGCCAGGGCCCAGAACTTGTCCTTGGGCGCGTGATGCGTTCCCTCCGCCCCCTCGGCGAGGGCGCCGGCCGGATCAGCCATCCATCTTCTCCGGGGACACGGTGTAGTAGGTCCCCTTGGGCGGCCCCATGCCGTCACGCGGCCGGCGCGATACACCCAAACCGGACGGTGTTCAATGACGCGCACCGGCGCCGACGCTGCGGCGCAGCATCTCGGCGCTTGAACGATCGTGGCGGGGCCGTAGTTTCGCAGGCCTGACCGGGAGGGGCCCATGGATCGCAGACTGGCGCTGGTGACCGGCGCCTCGGCCGGGATCGGGGCCGCTTTCGCCCGCATCCTGGCGAGCCACGGCTACGACCTGGCGCTGACCGCCCGGCGGACCGACCGGCTGGATAAGCTGGCCGAGGAGATCCGCCTGCGCTCCGGCGTGGAGACCCTGACGGTCGCCGCCGACCTCGCCGACCCCGAGGGGCCGGGCCAGATCCTCGACACCCTGACCGCCCACGGCCGCACGGTCGACTTCCTGGTGAACAACGCCGGCTACGGCCTGCCGGGCGTCTACGCCGAGACCCGCTGGGCCGACCAGGCCGCCTTCCTGCAGGTGATGCTGCACGCCCCCTGCGAGCTCGCCCACCGGGTGCTGCCCGGCATGGTCGCCCGCCGGTTCGGGCGGATCGTCAACGTGGCCTCGCTGGCCGGCCTGATCCCGGGGGCGGCCGGCCACACCCTCTATGGCGCCAGCAAGAGCTTCCTGATCAAGTTCTCCCAGAGCCTGCACCTGGAGACCCGCGACGAGGGCGTGCACGTGAGCGCGCTCTGCCCCGGCTTCACCTATTCCGAGTTCCACGACGTCAACGGCACGCGGGCGATGGTCAGCCAGTCCACGCCGGCCTGGGCCTGGCTGGGGGCCGACGAGGTGGCGGCGGCCGGCTACGAGGCGGTGGAGGCCAACCGCGCCGTCTGCGTGCCCGGCGCGCCCAACAAGGCCGTTGCGGCCTTCGCCAAGCTGGTCCCCGACGACTGGGGCCTGGCCCTGATGGCCAGCCAGGGGAGCCGCTTCCGGAAGACCTAGTGGCCGTTCTCGTAAGGGGCGGCCGCCTCGGGCTGGATGATGCCGATGGTGGAGTCGGCCAGGCCCGCCATGATGAACTGCACGGCGAGCGCGCAGAGGATCAGGCCCAGCACCCGCACCACGATCGTGAGGCCGATGCGGCCGAGGATCCGGGTGATGACCGGCGTCGCCAGGAAGGCCAGCAGGGTGGCGATCGAAACCGCGGTGATCACCGCCACGCCGACGGCCGCGCCGGCCAGCCCGTACGTCCGCGCCTGGTCGGCGTAGATCACCACCGTGGAGATCGCCCCCGGCCCGATCAGCAGCGGCATGGCGAACGGCACGATCATCCGCTCGAAGCGCTTGCGGGCGTAGGTGCGGCCGCCCTTGGCGGCCTCCTCGGGGTCGGCGGCGTCGGCGTAGGTGGCGGTGAAGTCGTCGCGCGCCATCTCCAGCCCCAGCATGAACAGGATGACCCCGCCGGCGATGCGGAAGGCCGGCTGGGAGATGCCGAAGAAGGTCAGCAGGCTCAGGCCCGAGAAGTAGAAGAAGGTGAGGAAGCCCACCACGAACAGGCTGATGTAGAGGGCGATCCGCGCCCGGTCGCGGCTCATCACCCCGGCCGTGGCGGCGGCGAACACCGGCACGTTGCCGATCGGATCCAGCAGCGCGAACAGCGCTACGAAGAAGTTGACCGCGAAGTCCCACTGGCTCATGCAGGCGTCTTAGCCCAAATCACCCAGCGCGGACCACCCGCGGTCCCGCTTGCCCGGAGCCTTCGTCATGGCCGCCGCCGCGCTCGCACACGCCTCCGCCGCCGCAGATGCCCGTCTGATCGTGCCGCTCGACCTGCCCAGCGCCGACGAGGCCCGGGCGATGGTCGAGGCGCTGGGCCCCACGGTGAGCTTCTACAAGGTGGGCCTGGAGCTGTTCGCCGGCGGCGAGGGCATGGCGCTCGCCCGCGAGCTGAAGGCCCGGGGCAAGCAGGTCTTCCTCGACTGGAAGCTGCACGACATCGGCACCACGGTGCAGCGCGCCGCCGCCGTGCTCGCCCAGTCCGGCTGCGACTTCCTGACGGTGCACGGCGAGCCGCAGGTGATGGCCTCTGCGGTGCGCGGGCGGGGGAGCTCGAGCCTGAAGATCCTGGCCGTGACGGTACTGACCAGCCTGAACGACGCGGACCTCGAGGAAATGGGCTACGCCGAGACCTCGCGCGCGCTCGTGGAGCGACGCATCCACCAGGCCATCGCGGCCGGCTGCGACGGCGTGATCGCCAGCCCGCACGAGGCGGCGCTGGCCCGCAGCCTCGGCGGCCGCGACTTCCTGGTGGTGACGCCGGGGGTCAGGCCCGAGTGGTCGGCGAAGAACGACCAGGCCCGCGCGGCGACGCCGCTGGAGGCGCTGAAGGCCGGCGCCTCGCACATCGTCTGCGGCCGGCCGATCACGGCGGCCAACGATCCCCAGGCCGCGGCCCTGCGCGTCGCCGCCGAGATGGCGAAGGCGGGCTAGGCCGGCGCGGTCTCGGCGCCGAACTCGGCCACCTCCTCGATCAGCGCGGCGGCGGCGGCGGCCACCAGCTCGCCGCCCTTCTCCGGGGTCGCCTGCGCGGGATCCGAGCCCATGCGGCCGTCGGCGTAGCGGGCGCGGAAGTCCATGGCCTCGCGGATCGGCCCGGTGGGCGCCACCTGGGGCGCGTAGTTGGCCGCCTTGATGCTGTCGGGATAGGCCCACTGGGTCACCGCGATCTCCGACGGAGTGGCGTGGCTGCCGTGGCCGGTGGGGAACTGGCGGTTGGCGATGGCCATGACCCCCTTCAGCTCCCACCAGTTCTTCAGCCGGCAGGCGAAGCCGCGGTTCTTCCCGGCGTAGCTCGCTTCCGCATAGAGCTCGGAGAAGGCCGCCTCGATGGTGGCGACGTTCCCGCCGTGGCCGTTGAGGAAATATAGTTTCTCGAACCCATGGTGCGCGAGGCTGCGGCACCAGTCGCCGATCGCCAGCATGAAGGTGGACGGCCGAAGCGCGATGGTGCCGGGGAAGTCCAGGTGATGCTGGGCCATGCCGATGTTGAAGGTGGGGGCCACGAGGAGGTCGGGCGCCTTCCTCTGCGCCTCGTGGGCGATGATCTCCGGGCAGAGCCAGTCGGTGCCCAGCAGGCCGGTGGGCCCGTGCTGCTCGTTGGAGCCGATCGGGATGACCACGGTCTTCGAACGCTTCAGGTGGTCCTCGATCTCGGCCCAGGTGGACAGGTGAAGCAGCATGCGGGGCTCCTCTTCTCACCCTCCGATAGCCGCTCGGAGCCGCGACCGGTAGGCGTTCCGCGCTCGCGTCCTGGCCTGTCTTCGAGCCGGGCCCTTAGCCTTCGGGAGACTGACCCTGCGCCCGGCGAGCCGTCACGCCGGGCGTATCCGTTTCCGGCACGCGGATGATGAGGTCGTTGGCGACCATGCCGACCAGCCGCCATTGGGGCCCGTCCTCCGCCTTCTGCTTGGCGAAGGTCAGCAGGCAGCGCTCGGCCTTGTCCTGGACGCAGGCGCGCTGGCGGTCCTGGACCTCGATCATCCCGGCGATCTGCTCGGCGTTCGGGGCCTGCGCCAGGCGCTCGCCGCGCTCGTCGACCAGGCGGAAGGCCTCCGGTCCGATCATCCGGTCGAGGGCGAACTCGGAGGGGCCGCCGTCGACCTCCAGCCCCTGCTCCCGGGCGACCTCGATCAGCTGGCCGCGCAGGTCCTCGCGCACCGCGCGGCGGTCCACGGCGGCCTCGAAGGCCACGCGATCCCGGGCGACCACGGCGGCGAACAGCCGCTCCGCGCCCTTGGCGGCGTCCTTGCGCACGCCGGCCTCGCAGCCGCCGAGCGCCGCGACCAGCGCCACGGCCAGCAGCGTCTTGCCTATCCGAAGCATCGGGCGAACATGGCCGGCGCCTTGAGTTCCGGCAACCGCCGATGCTGCGGCGTGTTGCGCCACCCCGCCCTGACCGCATAGTGATCCACAACCTTTTGCAGGGAGTGCAGCCATGTCGGAGAGCGAGGTTTTCCCGGTGCCCGAGGAATGGGCCAAGCGGACCCGCATGGACGCCGAGGCGTACGAGGGGGCCTGCCGGCGCGCCGACATCGACCCGGAGGGATACTGGCGCGACGTGGCCAGCCGGCTCGACTGGATCACGCCGCCCGGCCAGATCCGCGACGTCTCCTTCAACAAGGCCGACTTCCGCATCCGCTGGTACGCCGACGGGGTGCTGAACGTCTCGGTGAACTGCCTGGACCGTCACCTGGAGACCCGCGGCGACCAGACGGCGATCATCTGGGAGAGCGACGACCCCGAGGTCTACGACACCCTCACCTACCGCCAGCTCCACGCCGAGGTCTGCCGCTGGGCCAATGTCCTGAAGGCCCGGGGGGTGAAGAAGGGCGACCGGGTCACCGTCTACCTGCCGATGATCCCCGCGGCGGCCGCGGTGATGCTCGCCTGCGCGCGGATCGGCGCCGTCCACTCGGTGGTGTTCGGCGGCTTCTCGCCCGACAGCCTGGCGGGCCGCATCCAGGACTGCGACTCCAGGATCGTCATCACCGCCGACGAGGGCGTGCGCGGCGGCCGGATCGTGCCGCTGAAGCTCAATGTAGACGAGGCGCTGAAGACCTGTCCGGGCGTCACCGACGTGATCGTCGTGCGCCGCACCCGCGCCGACGTGCCGATGACCGCGGGACGCGACGCCTACTTCTCGGACCTGAAGAAGGAGGTCTCCGACGAGTGCGCCCCGGAGCCGATGAACGCCGAGGATCCGCTGTTCATCCTCTACACCTCCGGCTCCACGGGGAAGCCGAAGGGCGTGCTGCACACCACCGGCGGCTACCTCACCTGGGCCGCCCACACGCACGAGCTGGTGTTCGACTACCGGCCCGGCGAGGTCTTCTGGTGCACCGCCGACATCGGCTGGGTCACCGGCCACAGCTATGTGGTCTACGGTCCTCTGGCCAACGCCGCGACGACCGTGATGTTCGAGGGGGTGCCGAACTATCCGACGTCATCGAGGTTCTGGGAGGTCTGCGACAAGCACAACGTCGAGATCTTCTACACCGCCCCCACCGCGATACGCGCCCTGATGCGCGAGGGCGAGGCGCCGGTGACGCGCACCTCGCGCAAGTCGATCCGCCTCTTGGGCACGGTTGGGGAGCCGATCAATCCCGAAGCCTGGCTCTGGTACCACCGCGTGGTGGGCGAGGGCCGCTGCCCGATTGTCGACACCTGGTGGCAGACCGAGACCGGCGCTTGCCTGATGAGCCCGCTCCCGGGCGCCACCCCGCTGAAGCCCGGCTCCTGCGCCAAGCCCCTGCCGGGCATCAAGCCGCAGCTTGTCGACGCCGAGGGCAAGGTCCTGGAGGGCGCCGTCTCCGGCAACCTCTGCATCACCGACAGCTGGCCGGGCCAGATGCGCACCGTCTACGGCGACCATGAGCGGTTCATCGCCACCTACTTCACCACCTATCCGGGCAAGTACTTCACGGGCGACGGCGCCCGTCGCGACGAGGACGGCTACTACTGGATCACCGGCCGGGTGGACGACGTCATCAACGTGTCGGGCCACCGGCTGGGCACCGCCGAGATCGAGAGCGCGCTCGTGGCGCACGAGGCGGTCGCCGAGGCCGCGGTGGTGGGTTACCCGCACGAGGTGAAGGGGCAGGGCATCTACTGCTACGTCACGCTGAAGGCCGACGTGACGCCTACCGACATCCTGCAGGCGGAGCTGAAGGGCTGGATCCGTCGGGAGATCGGGCCGTTCGCCGCGCCCGACGTGGTGCAGTTCGCGCCGGGCCTGCCGAAGACCCGTTCCGGCAAGATCATGCGCCGGATCCTGCGCAAGATCGCCGAGGACGACCTCGGCAATCTCGGCGACACCTCCACCCTCGCCGACCCCGGCGTGGTCGACGACCTGGTGAAGAACCGGGCCGGCGCGGATGTCTGACGCGGGCGCCTGAGGTGGGCGTCGAGCTTCCCGCCGCCCTGCGCGCGGCGCTTGACCGGGAGCTCGAGGGCGTCTCCCGCCGCGGCCTGGCGGAACGGGCCGCGCGCACCTCGGCCGCCTACCGGTCGGGCCAGGGCTCGGCCGGCGTGGTGCGCGGGCTGGAGGACGCGCTGGCCTATGCGCTCGCCCGGTTGCCGGCCACCTACGCCGCCTGCGCCACCGTGTTCGCGGAAGCCGCCCGCATGGCGCCGGGCTTCGCGCCCCGCACCCTGTTGGACGCCGGCTCCGGTCCGGCCGCGGCGAGCTGGGCGGCGCTGGAGGCCTGGCCGCGCGTCGAGCACATCACCTGGCTGGACGAGAGCCCGCCTTTCCTGGACCTCGCCGGGCGCCTGGCTTCGGACGCGCCTGCCCCGCTGCGCGCCTCGGACCGCCGCCGGGCCGACCTCGCGGCCCCGGGCGCGGGGTGGCCGCATGCGGACCTGGTGGCGGCCAGCTACGCCCTCGCCGAGATCCCGCCGGCGCGCCAGGCCGAGGTGGTCGCGAGCCTGTGGGCGGCCTGCGACGGGGTGCTGGCGCTCGTGGAGCCGGGGACGCCCGCCGGCTTCGCCCGCCTGCTGGCCGCCCGCCAGGCGCTGATCGCCGCCGGCGCCGACATCCTCGCGCCGTGCCCCCACGCGCGCGACTGCCCGCTGGCCGCGCCGGACTGGTGCCACTTCTCCGTGCGCCTGCCGCGCAGCCGCGACCACCGCCTGGCCAAGGGCGCCGAGGCGCCGTTCGAGGACGAGAAGTTCGCCTACCTCATCGCGGCCCGGCCGGGCCTCGCCGCGACGGCGCGCGCGCCCCGGGTGCTGGGCCACCCCCGGGCGGGCAAGCCCGGCATCGACCTCAGGCTCTGCGGGTCACAGGGACTGGAGGCGCGCCACGTGCCGCGCCGCGACAAGCCCGGCCACGCCGCCGCGCGCCGCCTCGGCTGGGGGGACGTGTTCGAGGGCTGAGGCTAGGCGCTCGCGTCCAGCTCCGCGGCGTCGCCGTCGTTGTCCGCGGCCCGCTCGCGCATGAGCTTCGCCCGGGCCTCCAGCTCGCGCATCTGCTGCTGGAAGTAAGGGGTTAGAAAATCCAGGAAGGCGCGCATCCGGGGCGTGTCCTTCAGCTCGCGGCGGGTGACGATCCAGGAGGAGCCGGCCGCCTCGGCGATGGTGTCCGAGCAGCGCACCAGCTCGCGGCTGACGTCGCCCAGCAGGGTGGCCAGGGGCGCGATGCCCAGGCCGGCCCGCACGGCGTGGAACAGGTTGCCCATGGTGTTGGAGCGCGCGGCCGGCGCCTTGCCGCCGGCCTGGCGGAACATCCACACCATCCCGGCCCAGTCGGCCAGCTCGGCCTCCCCGCCGATCAGATCATGGTCCTTCAGGTCGTCCAGGCGCGCGGGGGCGCCGCGCCGCCGGGCGTAGTCGCGGCTGCAGTAGAGGGCGAAGTCGTAGTCGTGCAGCTTGCGCGCGATGAGGTCCGAGGGCGGCAGGACCTGGCCGGACCGGATCGCCACGTCGGCCTCGCCGCCCTGGATGTCGAGCGCCTTGTCGCTGATCACCAGGTCCACCTGGACCTCCGGATAGAGCTTCCGGAACTCGGCGAGCGCCGGCATCAGGCTGTTGTTGGCGACGATCTCGGTGGCGGTCAGGCGGATGGCCCCGGCCAGGCCGCGCCGGTGCGCCTGGGCGCGGGCGCCGAAGGTCTCGCTCGCCCGCTCCACCTTCTCGGCCTCGGCCATCAGGTCGCGGCCGGCCTCGGTGAGCCGGCTGCCGGTCTGGCCGCGGTCGAACAGCCGTAGCCCCAGGTCGGCCTCCAGGCCCTCGATGCGCCGGGCCACGGTGGTCTGGTTGACGCCCAAGGCCTTGGCCGCCGCCAGGGTGGAGCCGCCGCGCGCCACGGCCAGGAAGGCCTTGAGGTCGTCCCAATCGAACATCGTTCCATTCTGCAGTTCTGCAGAACCGGGCTGCAAGAGCGCTGATTGCAGCGGCCAAGCTTCGCCCGTATCAGCCCGCCTCCGCTCCCCCAGACCGGCGATCGCCGAAACGGCGCGGCACGAGAAGAGGCAAGACCCTGATGAAGCTCTACTGCGACCCGATCTCCACCACGTCCCGGCCCGTGCTGATGTTCATCGCCGAGGCGGGCCTGCCCGTGGAGATCGTCCATGTGGACCTGATGAGCGGCGCGAACCGGGATCCGGCCTACCTGGCCCTGAACCCCAACGGCGTCGTGCCCTACCTCGTCGACGGCGACTTCGGCCTGGGCGAGTCGTCGGCGATCCTGAAGTACCTCGCGGAGAAGACCGGCTCGTCCGCCTACCCCGCCGACCTGAAGGGCCGGGCGCGGGTCAACGAGGCGCTGGACTGGTTCAACACCCAGTTCCACGAGTATTTCTGCCTCTTCGTCTGCTACCCCAACATGGGCGTGCCGCACGGGCTCGACCCGGCGCTCGCCCAGGGCCTGATGGCCTACGGCCGGGAGCACGCGCCGCGCTGGCTCACCGTTCTCGACCGCCACATGCTGGCCGGCCGCGACTTCGTCTGCGGCGACGAGATCAGCCTCGCCGACTACCTGGGCCTGTCGTTCGTCCTGCTGGGCGAACTGGCCGACTTCGACTTCAGCCCCTATCCGAACATCGCCCGCTGGATCGCCCGGATGCAGACCCGCCCGGCGTTCGAACCCACCTTCGCCGGCTTCCGCGGACTCGTGGGCTTCCTCGCCGGCCAGAAGGCGGCGGCCTGAGATGACATTCCCGTAAGCTTCCCCGGCGCCCGGCGGGTGCTACAGGTTCCCCGATCGTCCTTTCGGGAAGCCTCCATGCTCCGCACCGCCCGGGCCGCCGGCCTCGCCTTCTTCCTCGCCACGACCGCGCTCTCCGGCGCCGCCTTCGCCCAGGCCGCGCCGGCGGCCGTGCGGACCGAGGCGCCGCCGATCGTCTACAAGCAGCGCACCCTGCCGAACGGGCTGAAGGTGTTCACCTCGCTCGACCGCACGACGCCGAACGTCTCGGTGCAGGTCTGGTACGGCGTGGGCTCCAAGGACGACCCGCAGGGCCGCTCTGGGTTCGCCCACCTCTTCGAACACATGATGTTCAAGGCCACGAAGAACCTGCCGGCCGAGAGCATCGACCGCATGACCGAGGACGTGGGCGGCTTCAACAACGCCTCCACCTACGACGACTTCACCAACTACTACGAGGTGGTCCCGGCCAATCACCTGGAGCGCCTGCTCTGGGTCGAGGCGGAGCGGCTGGGCTCGCTCGTGGTCGACGAGGCGGTGTTCAAGTCGGAGCGCGACGTGGTGAAGGAGGAGCTGCGCCAGCGGATCCTCGCCAGCCCCTACGGCCGGCTGTTCGGGCTCTACCTGCCGCAGGCCACCTACACGACCCACCCTTACAAGCGGCCCGGCATCGGCTCGATCGAGGAGCTGGACGCCGCCACCATCGACGACGTCCGGGCCTTCCATCAGGCTTACTACCGGCCGGACAACGCCGCCCTGATCGTGGTCGGCAACTTCGACGAGGCGAAGCTCAACGCCTGGATCGACAGGTACTTCGGCCCGCTGAAGCGGCCGGCCCAGCCGATCGCCCGGGTCACCGCCGTGGAGCCGCCGCGGACGCAGCCCGGCGTGTTCAACGGCTATGGCCCCAACGTGCCCCTGCCGGCCCTGGCCATTACCTGGAAGGGTCCGGCCGCCTCGCATCCGGACGCCCCGGCGCTGACCGTACTCGACACCATCCTGTCGGGCGGCAAGTCGTCGAGGCTCTACAACAGCCTGGTCTACGAGCAGCAGATCGCCGCGGAAGCCTTCTCCACCGCCGACCTGCCGGCTCAGCCCGGCATGTTCGGGGTCGGCGCCATCATGGCCAGCGGCAAGACGCTGGAGGCCGGCGAGGCGGCCCTGATGGCCGAGGTGAAGCGCCTGCGCGAGGCTCCGCCCACCGCCGCCGAGCTGGCGGAGGCCAAGAACGAGCTGATCGCGGCCAAGCTGCGCGAGCGCGAGACCATCGACGGCCGCGGCTTCGCCCTGGGCTACGCCCTGCTGGTGGACGGCGATGCGGCCAAGGCCAACACCGAGGTCGCCGAACTCGCCGCGGTGACCGCCGCCGACGTGCAGCGGGTCGCGCGCAAGTACCTGGCCGACAACGGCCGCATGGTGATCCGCTACCGCGCAGAGAGCGAGCGCCCGGCCGGCGAGACCGCGCCCGCGCCGCCCGCGCCGCCGAAGACGGTCGCCAAGTACTCGGGCCCGGTGTTCGCGCTCGCGCCGGAGGGCCAGCGCGTCGCCCCGCCGCCGCTCGCCGAACCGGTCGCGCCCGTGCTGCCGAAGCCGGTGGAGCGGACCCTGCCGAACGGGCTGCGGGTCATCGTCGCCCAGTCCTCCGAGCTGCCGTTGGTCACCGCCGACCTGACGGTGAAGGTCGGCGCCTGGGCCGATCCCGCCGGGCTGGCGGGCTCCGCCGCCATGACCGCCAACATGCTGACCGAGGGTACGAAAACCCGGTCCGCGCAGCAGGTGGCGAGCCAGGTGGAGGCGCTGGGCGCCACGCTCGCCTCGGGGGCGGCGCTCGAGGCATCCTCGGTCACCCTCAACGTCATGCCCGACAAGCTGGACGCCGCCATGGCGATCATGGCCGACGTCGCCCGCAACCCGGCCTTCGCGGCCGAGGAGCTGGAACGCCAGCGCCAGCAGGCGCTGGACGGCCTGGCCGTCGCCTATCAGGAGCCGGGCAGCGTGGCGGGCTTCGCCGCCGCCCCGGTGGTGTTCGGCGGCACGCCATTCGGCCACGTCCCGACGGGCACGCCGGCGTCGATCGGCAAGCTGAAGCCGGAGCACCTGTCGGCGATCCACCGCGCCTGGTTCCGGCCGGACAACGCCATCCTCGTGCTGACCGGCGCCATCACGCCCGAACAGGGCTTCGCGCTCGCCGAGCGGGCGTTCGGCGACTGGGCGAAGCCGTCGGCTCCGCTGGCCGCCGCCCCGGCCGTGCGGCCGGTGGTCCGGCCCCGCGCCGTGGCCATCGACCTGCCGGGCACCGGCCAGGCGGCGGTGACAGTCGTCGGCCCCGCCATCGCCCGCAGCGACCCGGAATACTATCAGGGCATGGTCGCCGCGACGGTGCTGGGCGGCGGCTACTCGGCGCGGCTGAACCAGGAGATCCGCATCAAGCGGGGCCTCTCGTACGGCGCCCGGGCGCGGCTCTCGACGGGACGCACGACCGGTTCCTTCTCGGCCAGCGCCCAGACCAAGAACGAGTCCGCGCCCGAGGTGCTGGACCTGATCAAGGCCGAGCTGACCAAGCTCGCCGCCGAGCCCGCCACGGCCGAGGAGCTGAAGGCGCGCAAGTCGGTGCTGGTGGGCGGCTTCGGCCGCGAGCTCGCCACCACCGACGGCCTGGCCGACATCCTGGGCAACCTCGCACTCTACGGCGTGCCGCTGGACGAGATCACCCTCTACACGACCAAGGTCGAGGCGGTGACCGCGCCCCAGGTGCAGGGCTTCGCCGGCCGCGTGCTGGACCCGGCCAAGGCCAGCGTCATCGTCGCCGGCGACGCCAAGGCCTTCTCCGGACCGTTGAAGGCCAAGCTGCCCGCGCTCGAGGTCATCCCGGTGGACCGGCTCGACCTGGACTCGGCCGGCCTGAAGAAGGGCGACTAGCCGCCCGGACGATCAGGAGTTCTTCTGCGTCCAGCGGGCAAGGTCGCGCTCGCGGCCCATCAGCGCCAGGCCCGAGGCGATGGATTCCAGCTCGGCGCCGGTCTCGATCCGCTCGCGGCGGAAGCGGCGGTGGAAGATGTCGCGCACAGCCGGGACGAGAGAGGAGCCCCCCGTGAGGAAGATGCGGTCGATCCCCTCGGGCAGCAGGCCCGCCGCCTCCAGGGCGCGGTCGACGGCGGCCTCGATCTGGGCGAGCTCGGGGGCGATCCAGCCCTCGAACTCGGCCCGCGCAACGGGACGGCGGATGGCGATGGAGCCCGCCTCGAAGCGGAACTCGGCGCTCTCCCGCGAGGACAGCGCCACCTTCAGGTCCGAGACCGAACGGTAGAGGCGGTAGCCGTAGTTCTCGTCGAGCGTCTCCACGAGCCGGGCGATCTTCTCGGGCTCGGTGGCCTCGCGCACCAGCTTGCGGATCTCGCGCATGTCGCGGCTGGCGCGCATCAGGGCGAGCTGGTCCCAGCGGGCGAAGGCCGAATAGTAGCGGTTGGGGATCGGCAGGATCTTGCCGAAGCTCTCGTAGCTGGAGCCCTTGCCGAGCTCGGGCGACACCAGCTGGTCGATGATCCGGTAGTCGAAGGCGTCGCCCGCCACGCCGACGCCGGAGCGGCCGAGCGGGGTGGAGCGGATCTCGCCGCCCTCGCGCTCGAAGCGGATGATCGAGAAGTCGCTGGTGCCGCCGCCGAAGTCGCCCACCAGGACCGTGGCGTCGTGGTCCAGCTCACGGGCGAAGAAGAAGGCCGCCCCCACGGGCTCGTAGGCGTAGAGGATCTCGGTGAAGCCCATGCGCCGGAAGGCGGTCTCGTACCGCTCGAGCGCCAGCGCCTCGTTCGGCGACCCGCCGGCGAAGGTCACCGGCCGGCCGACGATCACCCGGCTCGGCAGGTCCGCCATCTCCGCGCCCGCATGGTCGCGCAGCTTCAGGAGGAAGGTGGAGAGCAGGTCCTCGAACCGGTAGCGGCGGCCCAGCACCTGGGTTTCGGTGAAGCTCTCCTGGGCGGCGAAGCTCTTGAACGACTGGATGAACCGGGTCTCGGCCGGGTCCTCCACATAGGCTTCGATCGCCCAGGGTCCGGCCTCCACGGTGCGCTCCGAGGGATGCTCGGGCGGGGCGTGGAACGACAGGCAGGAGCGGAAGGCGAAGAGCTCGCCTTCCGTCGCGGGGAACCTCACCAGGTGGGCGGGGCCGGCGCCGTCGGCCAACGCCACCACCGTGTTGGTGGTGCCGAAGTCGATGCCGAGCGATAGGGCGGCCGTCATCGCGCGCTCCGGGCTTCCGCCTGTTCGTTGGGGGGCGCGCCAAGTACCAGAACCCGCGCCCCGGCGGAAGCGAGGGCGGGCTAGTCCTCGTCCACGTCCAGCGCGCGGTCGTAGGCGGCGACGGTGGCCATGTGCAGGATCCGCGAGACGGAAGCCGACAGCGGGGTGATCTGCACCGCCTTGTCGAGGCCCAGCAGGATCGGCCCGATCACCGTCGCCCCGCCGAGCGACTTCAGGAGCTGCGTCGAGATCGCCGCCGAGTGGATGGCCGGCATGATCAGCACATTGGCCGGGCCGGACAGCCGCATGAAGGGGTAGTTGCCGCGCCGGGCCGGCTCCAGGGCGATCTCCGGCGGCATCTCGCCCTCGTACTCGAAGTCGACGCCGTCGTACTCGTCCAGCATGGCCACGGCCTCGCGCACCTTCTCGGAACGCTCGCCCATGGGATTGCCGAAGGTGGAGTAGCTCATGAAGGCGACGCGCGGCGTATAGCCCAGGGTGCGGACCGCGTTGGCCGCCTCGATGGCGATCTCCACGAGGTCCTCGGCCTCGGGCATCTCGGTGACGTTGGTGTCGGCGATGAACAGGGTGCGGCCCTTGGCCAGGACCACGCTCATGCCCATCACCCGGCCGCCCTCGGCCGGATCGATCACCCGCAGCACCTCCTCCAGCGCCTGGTCGAAGTTGCGGGTGACGCCGGTGACCATGCCGTCGGCGTGGCCCAGTGCGACCATGGAGGCGGCGAAGGAGTTGCGGTCCTGGTTGATCAGCCGCTGCACGTCGCGGCGCAGGTAGCCCTCGCGCTGCAGGCGTTCGTAGAGGTGGTCGACGAACTCCTCGTTCCAGTGGGAGGAGCGGGCGTTGACGATGGATAGCTTGGCCTCGGCGGGATCGAGGCCCACGAGCCGCATGTTCTCGTGCACCAGCTCCTCGCGGCCGACGAGGATCGCCTCGCCCAGGCCCCCGGTCTGGAAGGCGTAGGCGGCGCGGATCACGCTCGGCTCCTCCCCCTCGGCGAAGACGATCTTCTTCCTCGGCCCCGCCAGCACCGCGCCCTGCAGCTTCTGCAGGAAGGCCGCCGTGGGGTCGAGCCGCTGGGCCAGCGCCGCCCGGTAGGCGTCCATGTCCTCGATCGGCTTGCGGGCCACGCCGGTGTCCATGGCCGCCTGGGCCACGAAGGGCGGGATGTACCAGATCAGCCGCGGGTCGAAGGGCGTCGGGATGATGTACTCGGGCCCGAACTTCAGCTGGGTGCCGTGGTAGGCGGCGGCCACCTCGTCAGGGACGTCCTCCCGAGCGAGCTGGGCCAGCGCGTTCGCGCAGGCGATCTTCATCTCCATGTTCACCCGGCGGGCCCGCACGTCGAGCGCGCCGCGGAAGATGTAGGGGAAGCCCAGGACGTTGTTGACCTGGTTGGGATAGTCCGACCGGCCGGTGGCGACGATGGCGTCGGGGCGGACCTTGTAGACCTCCTCCGGCGTGATCTCCGGGTCCGGATTGGCCATGGCGAAGATAATCGGCTTCGGCGCCATGGTCTTCACCAGTTCGCCGTCCAGCGCGCCCTTGGTGGACAGCCCGATGAACACGTCGGCGCCCTGGAGCGCCTCGGCGAGGGTGCGCTTGTCGGTGTCGACCGCGTGCGCGCTCTTCCACTGGTTCATGCCGTCGGTCCGGCCGCGCCAGAGCACGCCCTTGGAGTCCACGGCCAGAACGTTCTCGTGCCGCACGCCCATGGACTTGATCAGCTCCAGGGTCGCGATCCCCGCCGCGCCCGGGCCGTTCAGCACCACCTTCACGTCGGCGATGTCGCGGCCGGTGATGTGGCAGGCGTTGATCAGGCCCGCGGCGGTGATGATCGCCGTGCCGTGCTGGTCGTCGTGGAAGACCGGGATGTCGAGCAGCTCCTGCAGCTCGGTCTCGATCCGGAAGCACTCGGGGCTCTTGATGTCCTCGAGGTTGATGCCGCCGAAGGTGACCCCGATGTTCTTCACCACGGTGATGATCTCGTCCGGGTCGGTGGCCGAGACCTCGATGTCGATGGCGTCGACGTCGGCGAAGCGCTTGAAGAGGACGCCCTTGCCTTCCATCACCGGCTTGGACGCCAGCGCGCCGAGGTTGCCCAGGCCCAGGATGGCGGTGCCGTTGGAGATCACCGCCACCAGGTTGCCCTTGGACGTGTAGTCGTAGGCGCTCTCCGGATCCTCGGCGATCTTCAGCACCGGCACGGCGACGCCGGGCGAATAGGCGAGGGAGAGGTCGCGCTGCGTCGCCATCGGCTTGGTGGCCGCGATGGCGATCTTCCCGGGCCGGGGCTCGCGGTGGAAGCTCAGCGCCTCCTCGTCCGTGAAGGTGCGTCTGTCGTCGCTCATGGCCGGCGAGGTGTCCTGAGGCGGGGGTAAGAGGGCGCGCAACCTACCCACCCGAAATCCCACAAACAACCTTTGCCGTAGCGGCAGGCGCCTAGGTGGGGCCGCAGATCATCGCCACGGCCGCCTCGCCGACGGCCTCGAGGGCCTCGGGGCTGTCGCCGGCCCGGGCCCGGATGGCGAGCGTATGCATGGCCGCCGCCGCGATCGGGGCCGCGGCGGCGGGGTCGAGCCCGGCGGGGAAGTCGCCGGCCGTCCTGGCCGTCTCGAACCGGGCGGCGAACAGGGCGTCGCAGTCGGCGAGGTAGCGGCTGAGCAGGGCCCGGACCTCGGCGTCGTCCACGGCCTGGGTCACCGCCGTGCCGACGACGAAACAGCCGCGGGGGCCCGCGTCCCCGGCCCGGTAGACCGCGATCGCGGCGGCGTAGAAGGCGGCCAGGACCTGCCGCAGCGGCCCCTCGGCGGCCAGGCCGCGGGTGATCGCGGCCACGGACTGGTCGGCGGTGCGCTGCAGGGCGGCCATGTAGAGCGCGTGCTTGTCGCCGAAGGCGCCGTAGAGGCTCGGCCGGTTCAGGCCGGTCGCCTTGGCGATGTCGTCCAGCGACGTCGCCGCATAGCCCAGGTTCCAGAACACCGCCCGCGCCTGGTCGAGCGCCGCGTCGGGATCGAAGCTGCGGGGCCGGCCGCGGGGCCGCTTCAGCTCTTCTTTCTGTACCAATTCGCAAACAATCCTTGACCGTCCCGGTTTTGTGCGGAACGGTATGAATATCAACCGACGGGAGCTTCCCCCCATGGACCTCTATTTCTCGCCCCTCGCCTGCTCTCTGGCCAGCCGCATCGTGGTCTACGAGGCCGGCGCCGACGCCGCCTTCCACCGCGTGGACACCAAGGCCGGCCGCACGGCCGACGGCGCCGACTACCGCCGGATCAATCCCAAGGGCCTGGTCCCCGCGCTGCGGACGGACGAGGGCGAGGTGCTGACCGAGAACGCGGCCATCCTGCAGTACCTCGCCGACCGCTTCCCCGAGGCCGGGCTCGCGCCGCAGGGCTTCGAGCGCTACCGGCTGCAGCAGTGGCTGAGCTTCATCGGCTCGGAGCTGCACAAGTACGTCTTCACGCTCCTGCTCAGCCCGAAGTTCGACGAGGCCGCCAAGGCCTTGGCCCGGGAGGCCGCCGCCGAGCGCTTCGCCTACCTCGACGAACAGCTCGACGGCCGCGAGTACCTGCTGGACAGCTTCACGGTCGCCGACGCCTACATGGCCGCGGTGCTGAACTGGGCCCAGGCGGTGAAGTTCGACCTGGCGCCCTATCCCAACGTCGTGGCCTACCGCGACCGCGTCCGGGCCCGCCCGGCGGTGGCCCGCGCGCTTGGCGAGGAGTTCGCCCTCTACCAGGCCGCGTGAGCGGCGCGGGTCAGCCGGATCGGGCGAACCGGCTCGTGCGGCCCTCCGGGGTCAGCAGGAGGAGCCCGGTGACCCCGCCCGCGCCGTCCCGCTCGAAGCGCATCCGGAGCGGGGTGGCCGCGCCCTCGACGAAGAACAGGTCGCGCGCCAGCGGGACCAGCACCAGCGGCGGCCGCCGCTCGTTGCGGACCACCAGCCGGCCGTCCTCCACCGCCACGCGGCGCGCGCCGTAGTCGCCGGCGTAGGCCGCGAGCGCACCGGCCTCGACCGTGGCGGGGCTGAGCGCCGCGGCCGCCCATTCCGCCTCGATGGCCGCGACGCCGGAGGCGGACTTGCGGATCTCGGCCAGCGCCAGGGCCCGGGCGCGGGTCAGGGCCTCGCCGGCCGGGACCGTCACGTCGGGCGCGACGCCGGTCCCCTCCCAGTTCGCCTTCGTGATGGGGTTCACCGGCCGCCCGGTGGCCACGAACACCCGGAAGCCGTCGCCGGCCGGGGCGAAGTCGCCCGGGTTGGCCGCCCCGCCGCTCGCCTCGCCGACGACCACGGCCCGCTTCGCCGCCTTCAGGGTGTAGGCGAAGCTCTCGGCGGCGGAGCCCGTGCGGGCGCTGGTCAGGACGTAGAGCGGCCGCTCCAGCACGCGGGCGCCGCGCACCTCGAAGGGCGGCTTCTCGTAGGCGTCCGGGCCCCGGCTCTTGAAGGTGTTGTAGATGTCCGCGTTCTTCGGGACGAAGTAGCTGGCGAGATAGCCGACCATGGCCGGCGAGCCCCCGCCGTTGTCGCGCAGGTCGACGATCACCGCGTCGGCGCCGGCGATCATGGCCATGGCCGCGTCGGCGCGGGCGCGGGCGGGCGCGTCCTCGCTGCGGAATCCCGCGAAGTAGCGCAGGTCGATCAGGCCGATGTTCCCCGGCAGCACCTCGACGGCGCGGAAGCCGTAGTTGGCCCGCCGGTCGCCGTCGGGGTCGGCCAGGACGGCCTGCGCCGCGCCGGCCCCGGCCGGGGCGCCCTGCGGCGCCTGCCACTGCACCTGGAAGTGGCCGTCGAGCGGCCGCAGCCGGGCCGTCAGGACCTCGGCGAGATCGAGCGGCGCGGTGTGGCGGTCGTAGGCGCCGCGGGCGACCTCGGCCTTCAGCTCGGCGGCGATCTGCGCGCCGCGCGTCGGATCGTAGAAGTTGGCTTCGATCTGGTCGGCCACGCGGCCGACCACCTCCCGCGGCTGGGCGGCCTGGCCGGGCGAGCCCAGCAGGATGGAGACGGCCGCGACCGCGGCCAGCAGATATGTGCGCATCTAAGCTCCTTACGCCCACCCACCGGGAACCTAGGCCACGCTTCACGCCGACTTCAGTCGAAGACGACTGCAGACGCGCCGAAAACCGGCGCAGTCGCCACGGCCATTGACCAAAGGCGGCCGGTCGCGAGACTAGCGGCCCCGCTTGCCCGCCGGAGAGTTCCCCCTGACCAGCCTGATCCGGATCGCCATCGCCGGCGCCAACGGCCGCATGGGCCGCGCCGTGGCCGCCGCCGTGGAGGCCGACCCGGCGCTCGTGCTCGCCGCCCGCTTCGACCGTCCGGGCGCGACTGGGGAGGGGCTCGTCCCACAGGACGAGGCCCTGGCCGCCGCCGACGTGGTCATCGACTTCACGACCGCCGCGGCCTCGGCCGAGCTCGCCGCCCACTGCGCGACGCGCGGCGGCCCCGCCCTGGTGGTAGGCTCCACCGGCTTTTCGGACGACGAGCTTCGGCAGATCGCCGGAGCGGCGCGTCGTATCGCCATCGTCCGGGCCGGCAACTTCTCGCTCGGCGTGAACATGCTCATGGGCCTCGTGCGCCAGGCGGCCCGGGCGCTGCCGGCCGAGGCCTGGGACATCGAGGTCTTCGAGGCGCACCATCGGCGCAAGGTGGACGCCCCCTCCGGCACCGCGCTCATGCTGGGCGAGGCGGCCGCCGAGGGGCGGGGCGTGGGCCTGGCGCAGGTCGCCCGGCGCGCCCGCGACGGGATCACGGGCGAGCGGCCGGTGGGCGAGATCGGCTTCTCCGTGGCGCGCGGCGGCGGCGTCGTCGGCGAGCACAGCGTCACCTTCGCCGCCGAGGACGAGATCCTCACCCTGTCGCACTCCGCCCGCGACCGCAGCCTGTTCGCCCGGGGCGCGGTGGCCGCCGCCCGTTGGGTCGCCGGCCGGCCCGCCGGCCAGTACGACATGCAGGACGTGCTGGGCTTCACGGCCGGCTGAGGCGCCTGCCGCCGGAGCGGGTCCCTAGCTGGCGCCGGTGCTGCCGAAGCCGCCGGCCCCGCGGGCGGTCTCTTCGAGGCTCCGGACCTCCTGCCAGCGCCCCTGCACGACCGGGGCGATGACCAGCTGGGCGATGCGGTCGCCGCGGCGGATGTGGACGTCCTCTTCGCCCAGGTTGATCAGGATGACCTTCACCTCGCCGCGGTAGTCGGCGTCGATGGTGCCCGGCGTGTTCAGGCAGGTGACGCCCTGCTTGGCCGCCAGGCCCGAGCGCGGCCGCACCTGGCCCTCGAAGCCCTCCGGCAGGGCGAAGGCGAGGCCGGTGGGGACGGCGAACCGCGCGCCGGGCTTCAGAGTCAGGGGCGCGTCGTCCGGGACGGCGGCGCGCAGGTCCATGCCCGCCGCCTGGGCGGTCTCGTAGGCCGGCAGCGGCAGGCCCTCGGCGTGGGGCAGGCGAACGATCGGGATGGTCGGGGTCACTGGAGTTCCTCGGCGATGCGCTGGGCGAGCCGGCGGGCCACCTCGCCCTTGGCCATCCGCTCCCATCGCTCGATTCCGGCCCGGGTGACGATGGCCACGGCGTTCTCGTCCCCGCCCATCGTGCCTTCGACGCTGACGTCGTTGGCGACGATCCAGTCGCAGCCCTTTTTCGCGAGCTTGGCGCGGGCGTGGGCCTCCACGTCGTTGGTCTCGGCGGCGAAGCCCACCACCAGCCTCGGCCGGGTCGCGGCCTTCGACAGGGTGGCGAGGATGTCGGGGTTCTCCACGAGCGCGATCGGCGGCGGCCCGCCATCGCCCTTCTTGATCTTCCGGTCGCCCTGGCTCTCCGGCCGCCAGTCGGCCACGGCGGCCACGCAGACGGCGATGTCGGCGGGAAGGGCCGACTCGCAGGCGGCCAGCATCTCGCGCGCCGTCTCGACGTCGACGCGCTTCACCCCGGCCGGGGCGGGCAGGGCGGTGGGGCCGCTCACCAGGGTGACCTCGGCGCCTAGGGCCGCGAGCGCGGCGGCGATGGCGTAGCCCTGCTTGCCGGACGACCGGTTGGTGATCAGCCGCACGGGATCGATGGGCTCGGCCGTCGGCCCCGCGGTGACGATGGCCCGCTTGCCGGCGAGCGGCCGGGCGCCGGAGCCGAGGGCCGCCATGACCGCCTCGAAGATCGCCGCCGGCTCCGCCATTCGGCCCGGCCCGTACTCGCCGCAGGCCATGGCGCCCTCGTCCGGACCGACGAACAGCACGCCGTCGCGCTTCAGGGTCTCCAGGTTCCGCCGGGTCGCCGGGTGCTCCCACATGCGCACGTTCATGGCCGGCGCCATCAGCACCGGCTTGTCGGTGGCCAGCAGGGTGGTGGAGGCGAGGTCGTTCGCCAGGCCGTTCGCCGCCTTGGCCATCAGGTCGGCCGTCGCCGGGGCGACCACCACCAGGTCGGCGGAGCGGGAGAGCTCGATGTGGCCCATCTCCGCCTCGTCGGTCAGCGAGAACAGGTCGCCGTAGACCTTGTCCTCGGCCAAAGCCGACAGCGACAGGGGGGTGACGAACTGCGCCCCCGCCTGGGTGAGGATCGGCCGCACGCCGACGCCGGCCTTGCGGAGCAGCCGCGTGAGCTCGAGCGCCTTGTAGGCCGCGATGCCGCCGCCGACGATCAGGAGAATCCGCTTCTCGGCCAAGCGCCCGCACCCCGTGAAAGAGGGCTCCGATTTAGGGCAAGCGGCGGGACTCGACAAACCCGCAGACCTGTGTTCATTCTTTGTTCCAGCTCGACCTTACGAGGAGATGAGAGGATGGCTGGGTTGAAGCGGGCGCTGACGACGGCGCTCGGGACCTCCGCGGCTCTGGCCCTGCTGGCCGGCTGCGACAACGGCCCCTCCGCCGTGGCCGACCCGTCACAGGCGGCCGGCACGCAGATGGCCACCGCCACGCCGCCGCCGGCGTCGAGGGCGGAGACGCCGCGGGCGGACCGCCGCGACGAGCCGGTGAAGCTGGTGGACGGCAAGCCCATGTGGTCGGCGAGCCGGCGCTATTCGGCCGAGGAGAACGCCCGCCGCGCCTTCGAGCGCAACGGCGAGGCGTTCGGCGCGCGGAACCTCGACCAGTTCGTGCGCAAGGCCCACGCCTTCGTGGAGCATCCGCCGGCCGGCACCCAGACGCTGACGCGGGCCAATGGCGACATCCTGCTCTACGACCCCAAGGGCAATGTCTTCGCGGTGGCCAGCAAGGCCGGCGCGCCGCGCACCATGTTCAAGCCCGACGAGGGCCTGGCCTACTGGGAAGAGCAGAAGGCCCGCGAGGCGCGCCGCCAGACCGCCAGCCGCGAGCGCCGCGAGCGCGACGACGAGGCCTGACCGGGTGGCGGAGCCGAAGCACATCGTCCGCACCGGCGGGCTCGACTGGTCCCAGGCCTGGCGCGGCCGGCATCCGTTCAACCCGGCCTCGGAGATGCGGCTGGTCCCGCTGGGCGACGCCGCCAGGATGCAGCGGCTCGGCGCCAGCCTGATCCGCATCCCGCCGGGCAAGGAGAGCTTCATCCCGCATGCCCACGCGGTGCAGGAGGAATTCGTCTTCGTCCTGGAGGGCTCGGGCGAGGTGGTGCTGGACGGGGTCCCCCATCCGGTCGGCCCGGGCGACTTCGTGGGCTTCCCGACCGACGGGGTGGTCCATTCGCTGCGCTGCCTGGGACCGGGTGATCTCGTCTACCTCACCGCCGGCGAGCGCAGCGCGGTGGAGGTGGCGGAGATGCCCTCCATCGGCAAGACCACCGTCTTCCGGGACGGCCGCATGAGCCTCTTCGGCGAGGACGGCGTCACCCACCTCACCCTCGCGGAATGGATGGCCCGCACGGCCGTCGAGGACTAGCGCAGCAGGAGGCCCGCGAGGAAGGCCGCGCCGGAGGCCAGCGCGCCCAGGGCGAACCACAGGAGGGCGCCGCCCTCGCGCCGCTCTTCCACCACCGCCACCGCAGTGGGCGCGGGCGGGTGCTCGGCCAGGCGGGCGAGGTTGCGGATGGCGATCTCGGCATCCTCGGCGAGCCGGCGAACCCGGGTGGCCGGCGACAGCTCGCGCGTCATCCAGCGGCGCACGACCGGGTCGGCGGCGGCCCAGATGTCGTGGTCCGGATCGATCCGGCGGGCCACGCCCTCCACGGTCATCATGGTCTTCTGCAGCAGCACCAGCTCGGGCCGCAGGCGCATGTCGAACAGGGCGGTGATCTCGAAGAGCTGGGTCAGCACCCGGCTCATGGGCACGTCCGCCGCCGCCCGCCCGAAGATCGGCTCGCCCACCGCCCGCAGCGCCTGGGCGAAGGCCTGTACGCTGTGGTGGGGCGGCACATAGCCGGCGTCGAAGTGGACCCGGGCCACCTGCTCGTAGTCGCGCTGCAGGAAGCCCCACAGGATCTGCGCCAGGTAGCGGCGCTCCGGCGCCCCCAGCCGGCCGATGATGCCGAAGTCGACGGCGGTGACCTGGGCCGGCGCGGCCACGAACAGGTTCCCCTCGTGCAGGTCGGCGTGGAAGACTCCGTGGTCGAGGGCCTGGGCCAGGAAGGCGCGGATCAGGTTGTCGGCCAGCTGCTTGCGGTCGAGGTTGGGCTGGGTCAGCGCCTCCGCCTCGGAGAGCGGCCAGCCCTGGGCCCACTCCATGGTCAGCACCCGCTTGCCGACGCCCTCCCAGACGACGGCGGGGACGCGCATGTAGCCGTCCTTGGCCATGACCTCGCCGAGCTCGTCGGCGCCGGCCGCCTCCAGGCGCAAATCCAGCTCCAGCTCGGTGGCGCGGATCACCGTGGCGGCGAAGCCGCGGGGCTCCAGACGGCGGGCCGGCGGGACCCAGCGGTCCACCAGCCGCGCGGCGAGGGCCAGCACCTCGGCGTCGTCGGCGACCCGCCGGGCGATGGCCGGCCTGAGCACCTTCACCGCCACCTTGCGCCCGTCGAGCAGCACGGCCCCGTGCGCCTGGGCGAGCGAGGCGGCGGCCACCGGTTCGTCGAAGCTCGCGAACAGGCTCTCCACCGGCCGGCCGAGGGCGTATTCCACCTCGGCGCGGGCCACGGCGGTGGGGAAGGGTTCCAGCCGGTCCTTCAGGCGTGACAGGTCCTCGGCGAACTGGCCGCCGAAGATGTCGGCGCGGGTCGAGAGCAGCTGGCCGAGCTTGATGGCCACGGGCCCCAGGCGTTCCAGGGAGCGGGCCAGCCGCTCGCCGGGCCGCCCCTGGCGCGCGCCGCGGCCGGAGAGCAGGCGCAGGGCCCGGGAAAGGGGCCGCACGCCGCCGTCGTAAAGCGGGTCGAGCTCGCGCGGCAGGAGCGCGTCGTTGCGCACCAGCATCCAGGCTGCGCCGATCAGCCGCCCGAAGGCTCCAGGTCCGCTCATCGCCCGCTCAGATGGCCCGCGCCGTGTGCAGCGCCGCCACCCCGCCGGTGAAGTTGGTGTAGCCCACCTGGGAGAAGCCGGCCTCGCCGATCATCGCCGCGAACCGGCGCTGGTCGGGGAAGCGGCGGATGCTCTCCACCAGGTACTGGTAGGAGTCACGGTCCTGGGCGACCAGCCGGCCGATCTCGGGGATCACCTTGAAGGAGTAGGCGTCATAGGCCTTCTGCAGGGCCTCGGTCACCGGCCGGGAGAACTCCAGGCACAGGAACCGGCCGCCCGGCTTCAGCACCCGGCGCGCTTCCCGCAGGGCCTTGGAGACGTCGGTGACGTTGCGGATCCCGAACGCGATCACATAGGCGTCGGCGCAGCGGTCCGGCAGCGGCAAGGCCTGGGCGTCGCCCACGGCCCAGGCGATCTCCGGCTCGAACTCCCGCTCGCGGCCGGCGGCGATCATCTCGGCGTTGTAGTCGATGACGAAGACCTTCGCGTCCTCGCCGCCGCGACGCTCCTGGGCCCGGCGCGCCATGCGCGCGAACCGGCGCGCCATGTCGCCGGTGCCGCCGGCGCAGTCGATGATGGTCTCGCCGGGCTGCGGGTTCAGCCGGGCCGCCACGGCGTCCTTCCAGAGCCGGTGCACGCCCGCGCTCATCAGGTCGTTCATCAGGTCGTAGCGGCGGGCGACGCGGTCGAACACGCCGCGCACGAGCCCGGGCTTGGCGGCGGGATCGACGTCCCTGAAGCCGAAGGTGGCGGATCCGGTCATGGCCTGCCTATTAGACGCCAAGGCCTTGGCGCGCCATCCCGCCCGTGCCAAGCGTTGGCCATGCCCGAACTTCCCGAGGTCGAGACGGTGCGCGGGGGCCTGGCGCCCGTGCTGGAGGGCCACCGGCTGGCCCGGGTGGAAGCCCGCCGTCCGGACCTGCGCTTCCCCCTGCCCGAGAACTTCGTCCAGGCGCTCACCGGGGCGACCGTCGTCGCCCTGACGCGCCGCGCCAAATACCTGATGGCGCGGCTGGACCGCGAGGACACGCTCGTCATGCACCTGGGCATGAGCGGCCGCTTCGAGATCGCCCGGCCGGACGGCGCGTCGCGCCCGGGCCAGTTCCACTACGCGCCGGACCCGGACCCCAAGCACGCCCACATCGTCTTCGAGACCGAGGCGGGGACCCGGGTGACCTACTACGACCCGCGCCGGTTCGGGTACATGGGCCTGGTCAACACCGCGCTCATCGACCTGCATCCCTGGTTCGCGGGCCTGGGGCCGGAGCCGCTCTCCGGGGATTTCGACGCCGACCACCTGAAGGCGGCCTTCGCCGGGCGCAGGCAGGGACCCAAGACCCTGCTGCTGGACCAGCGGGTCGTGGCGGGGCTCGGCAACATCTATGTCTGCGAGGCCCTGCACCGGGCGCGGATCTCGCCGTTCAGGCCGGCGGGGCGCATCTCGAAGCCCCGACTCGTCGGGCTGGTGGAGGCCATCAGGGCGGTGCTGGCGGAGGCGATCACCGCGGGCGGTTCCACCCTTCGCGACTATGCCCAGGCCGACGGGGCCCTGGGCTACTTCCAGCACAGCTTCCGGGTCTACGACCGCGAGGGCCGGCCGTGCCCGAACGCAGGCTGCAAGGGGACCATCGACCGCCAGGTCCAGGCCGGCCGCTCCACCTTCTTCTGCCCGGTCTGCCAGAAGTGATGGCCCGCCTGCAGGTCGCCGCCTTCGCGCTCGCCGCCGCGCTCGCCGGCGGCTGCGCCCGCGCCGAGCCGCCGGTGTGGGTGGTGTCGGACAAGGATTCCGAGCTCGTCCTGTTCGGCTCGGTTCACGTTCTGCCGCCGGACGTCGACTGGGCCTCGCCAGTGCTGGAGCGGACCCTGAAGCAGGCGGACGATCTGTGGTTCGAACTGCCGGTGGACCCGGCGGTGGCGGAGGAGAGTTCGCGCACCGCGCTGAGGCTTGGCCTCCTGCCGCAGGGCCAGAGCCTCTCCAAGCTCCTGAAGCCGGAGGACGCCCAGCGCATGGCGCGGGTCGCCCAGGCCTACGACGTCGACCCGGCCATGCTGGAGGCCTTCCAGCCGTGGCTGGCGGAGATGGCGCTCGCCGGCGCCGCCTTCCGGCGGGCCAAGGCCACCGACGAGAACGGGGTGGAGGAGGCGGTTTCCGCCGCCGCGCCCGCCTCCGCACAGCGCCGGGCCTTCGAGACCGCAGCCGAGCAGATCGGCTTCTTCGTCGGCGCGCCCATGGCCGAGCAGGTCGCCGCCCTGAACCAGACGGTGCGCGAGATGGAGGGCGAGCCGGACGAGTTCGCGCTCCTGGTGGAGGCCTGGGCGTCCGGCGATCTCGAGGCGATCGACCGCCAGGCGCTGACCCCGTTGCGCCGCGTCGCGCCGACCCTGTTCCGGCGGCTCGTGACGGAGCGCAACGCCCGCTGGGCCGCCACGCTCGACCAGCGGCTGAAGGGGCGGGGCCGCACGGTGGTCGTGGTGGGCGTCGGCCACCTGATCGGACCCGAAGGCCTGCCCGAGCGCCTCCGCGCGCTTGGCTATTCCGTGAAGGGGCCTTAAGCCGCCGTCCTTGAGAAGCGGAGGCGCGCATGAGCTACGAGACCCTGATCGTCGAAGTTAAGGACGGCGTGAGCCTCGTCCGGCTGAACCGCCCGGACGCCCTGAACGCGCTGAACTCCATCCTTCTGGGCGAGCTCGCGCAGGCGCTGGACGCGGCCGAGGCCGACGACTCCGTCCGCTGCGTGGTGATCACCGGCTCGGAGCGGGCGTTCGCCGCCGGCGCCGACATCAAGGAGATGAGCGACAAGTCCTATGCGGAGATGTTCAGCCAGAACTTCTTCGCTGCGGCCGCCCGCCGGATCGAGACCTTCCGCAAGCCCATCGTCGCCGCCGTCGCCGGCTACGCCCTGGGCGGCGGCTGCGAACTGGCCATGCTCTGCGACTTCATCATCGCCGCCGACACCGCCAAGTTCGGCCAGCCGGAGATCAACCTGGGCGTGGTGCCGGGCATCGGCGGCACCCAGCGACTGACCCGCTTCGTGGGCAAGTCCAAGGCCATGGACATGATCCTGACCGCCCGGATGATGGATGCGGCGGAAGCCGAGCGCGCCGGCCTGGTCTCCCGCGTGGTCCCCGCCGACAAGCTGATCGAGGAGGCCATGGCCGCCGCGACGAAGATCGCCGGCCAGTCGCCGCTCGCCGTCTCCATGGCCAAGGAGCTGGTGGACGCCGCCTACGAGACGACGCTCACCGCCGGCGTGGCCCTGGAGCGGCGCCTGTTCCACTCGCTCTTCGCCTTCGAGGACCAGAAGGAGGGCATGGCGGCCTTCGTGGAGAAGCGGAAGCCGAACTTCACCGGGCGCTGACGGGTGCGGATCCTCGCCTTCGGCGACAGCTTCGTCCTGGGCCAGGGCGACCCCGAGCACCTGGGCTGGGTCGGCCGCGCCCTGCGCGAGCGGGCCGACGTCACCCTCTACAACCTGGGGATCCGTGGCGAGACGAGCGCCGACATCGCCCGGCGCTGGCGGGCCGAGGCCGAACCCCGGCGGGTGGCCGGCGAGACGGCGGTCGTCTTCTCCTTCGGGGCCAATGACTGCCACCTGGAGGCCGGCGCCCCGCGGGTGGCGACGGCCCAGACCCTGCTGAACGCGCGCGCGGTGCTGACCGAGGCTGCGGGGCTGGGGCCCGTGCTGCTGGTGGGTCCCCCGCCGATGCCGGACCCGGGGGTCTGCGCCCGGCTGGAGACCCTCAACGAGCACCTGAAGACCCTGGCCGGGCGCCTGCAGGTCCCCTTCATCGACGTCTTCCGCCCGCTGTTCGCCGACGGCCTGTGGAACCGCGAAGCCGAGATGCTGGACGGGGCCCACCCGGGGGCCGGCGGCTACCAGCGGATGGCCGAGCTGATCGCCGCGCATCCGGCCTGGCGGAGCCTCACCGGCGGAGACTGATCCCGCGAAGGCGGATTTGCGCCTCCCGCGGCATTGACCCACGGCCGCCGACCCCGTATATCCGCGCCTCCAATTTGCCCGCCCGGCTCCCGGCCGGGCGCGATCCGTTTTGAAGAGCTTTACGAATGGCCAACACGCCCGGCGCCAAGAAGGCGGTCCGCAAGATCGCCCGCCGCACCGAAATCAACACGGCGCGCCGCTCGCGCGTGCGCACCTTCCTCCGCAAGTTCGAGGAAGCCGTCACCTCGGGTGACGCCGCCGCCGCCAAGGCCGCCTTCGTGGTGGCCCAGTCGGAGCTGATGCGGGCGGTCTCCAAGGGCGTCGTGCACAAGAACACCGGCTCGCGGAAGGTCTCGCGCCTGGCCGCCCGGCTGAAGAAGCTCTCGGCCTAGAGAGCGGCTTCCCGAGGGTCTCGAGGGGCCTCCGGCAAACCCAGTTTTCCGATCGGAATACCCAAAGCAGCGCCCCCGCGGGCGCTGCTTTTTCGTGCCTGAATCTTAGTCGGATATGCGACTCCTGCGGCAGATTCGCTCAAGGCTTGGCCGTCAAATCCGGGTTTCCCTAGGCCCTTCAGGGGGTCCCCGCGAGTCAACGAAAATATCCGCAAAAGGCGCGAAGAATCGCCGTTGACCCCCCGATGCCCCCGACTAATCTCAAGCGTCTTACAGGCGTCTTCCACTTGATCTCGGGATAATCGAGACGCCGGCGGAGCTCATGCATTCGCCGGGTAAGAGCTTGTGTCTGTTGAGAAAAAAGGGCCGGCCAAGGCGTGGGGCCTGGGCCGAGAGGGCGGGGTTGAAGAGGATGATGAACGGGGGGGCTGCGGGAGCTATGGCTGAAGCGCCGGTCGGTGCGGTCTGGACGAAGACCTGCCAGGTTCTCAAGCGCGAACTCGGCGAAGCGACCTTCGGCTCGTGGCTGGGTCAGGCTGCTCTGCGGGAGACCGGGGACGAGGTGTGCCTGGTGGCCGCGACGGGGGTCGCGCGCGACTGGATCCGCCGGCACGCCTGGCGGCGCATCGGCGAACTGTGGGCGCAGAACGACCCGCTGGGTCGCCGGCTCGACCTGAAGTCGCGCATGGAGATGGACTCCGCCGGCACGGTGTCGCGGCCGCCCGCCGCGGCCCCGCTGGCCGCCAATGCCCCGATGATCACGCCGGAAGTCTTCGAGGTGGAAGCCGAGGCCGCGCCCGTGGCCGCCCGCCAGGGCCGCCTGCTCGGCCTGCAGGAGCGCTTCTCCTTCGACACCTTCGTGTCCGGCCCGGCCAACGAGTTCGCCTTCGCCGTGGCCCGTCGCGTGGCCTCCTGGGCCGATGGCCACTTCAACCCGGTGCTCTTCCACGGTCCCTACGGCTTCGGGAAGACCCACCTCCTGAACGCGCTCGCCTGGGAAGCCATGCGCAACGCGCCGGAGAAGCGGGTCGTCTACCTGACCGCCGAGCGCTTCACGACGACCTTCGTGAAAGCCCTGCAGGATCGCCAGACCCAGGCGTTCAAGGACGAGCTGCGCAACGCCGACCTGCTGCTGATCGACGACGTCCACTTCGTGGCGGGCAAGCCGACCACCCAGGAAGAGCTGTTCCACACCCTCATCGCCCTCGTGGAGGACGGCCGCCGCGTGGTGATGACGGCCGACCGCTCGCCCACCGAACTGTCGGAGATGGAGCCGCGCCTGCGCTCGCACCTGCAGGCCGGCCTGGTCTGCGGTATCGAGCCGGCCGACCGGACGCTGCGCCTGGGCATCCTGGAGCGCAAGCTGGCCACCCTCGCCCAGCAGGGCCGCTTCCTGCCCTCCGCTCGGCCCGACGTGCTGCAGTTCCTCGCCGACCGCTTCACCGACAGCGTCCGCGAACTGGAGGGCGCCCTGAACACCCTCGTCGCCCGCGTCGGCGCCGACGTGGCCCGCCTGACCCTCGACGACGCGCAGTCGATCCTGCGGCCGCACCTGTCGTGCAACGAGCGCAAGGTGACGGTGGACATGATCCAGAAGACCGTCGCCGAACACTACAACCTCAAGCAGGCCGACCTGATCAGCGAGCGCCGCGCCCGCGCCGTGGCCCGACCGCGGCAGGTGGCTATGTGGCTCGCCAAGCAGATCACCACCCGCTCCCTGCCGGACATCGGCCGCCGGTTCGGCGGGCGCGACCACACCACCGTCCTGCACGCTGTGCGCCGCATCGAGTCCCTGAAGGGCGAGGACGCGAGCATCGCGCGCGACCTGGACGTCCTGCTGCGCAAGCTGCGCGGCTAGGACAGCGACCGACAGGCGACTTCGGCCGCTCCGGGCTTCGAGGAGAGACGAGGCTCGGAGGGCCACCGGCGACGGCGGGCCTTTTCCTGTCGGGCCCGGCGGTTCAGAAGCCGCGCCACTCCATCCAGTCGCCATAGGGGTGGCAGATCGCCAGCACGGCGCTTTCGCCGTCCGGCCAACGCGTGCAGCGCAACTGGACCTCGCGGCGATCCGTCGTCCATTCCAGACCGATTTCGACGAGCGGGCGCTCGGCGGTCGCGCCGCCCCCGGCCGCCGCCATCATCGTAGCGATATCCTGGCGGTCCCGATCGCTCAGGTACTGAAGGAACATCGTGTGCACCACGGCCCGACACAGGCCGTCCGGCTGCCGTTCGGCGAGACGCTGTGCGAGCCACAGCTTGGCGTCGCCCCGATGGACTTGGGGCGGATGCGCGATGGCGATCTGAAGGGCCGCCTCGAGGCGCTGCGAGCGCGCGGGCTGGTCGGCCCAGGTGAAGGACAGCAGCCGCTCGCGATGCATTGGATCGGCGGCGCTCAGCGGATTGAGGTCGACGCCACGCGCGGAGACCACCGACACGGGCGCGCTCGGCGGATCCGCGCCGCGCCACTCTGGCTCGATCTGCACGGCCGACGAGGCGTCGCCGGCCTTTACGGAGCCCAACCGATAGCCATAGCGGGCAAGGTTGAGATTGAGGCCGCAGCTGGCGCCCAGCTCCAGGAGTTCGAACGGCATCGGGCGTCGCGCGGCGACCGCCATCAGCGCCGAGATGATCGCCGCGCCCCGGGCGACCTCGTTGGTCTGGGTCGGATAGCGCATCCACTCCGCGATGAACGCGTCCTGCTGCGACAGCGCCTCGGCGATCGCCCCGTCGAAGTCTTCGTGGTCGCCCCGGTAGAGGTCGGTCAGGTGCGGAAGACTTCCGCGCCGGGCAAGGGCGTGCAGCGCGCCGTTCACGCGCAGCGCCAGCGCCGCCGCGGCCGGATCGCCTGTCCATGCGCGCACCAGTCCGCTGGTGAGCGGTGCGAGCGAAATCTGGCGGTCCACGGCTTCGAGCACGGACGCGATGAACGACGAGCCTGTAGAGCGGCAGGTTTCGGCCTGGCGCACGAACGCGTGACTGGCGCCAGACCTCACAAGCATCTTCATGAAACTACATTCCGAACGAGCAACGCGTCCCAGAAATTGGGAAGAGGCCGGGTTGTGTCTGTCAGTGCGAAGAAAACGCCTTTGCCTGACGCCCAGGAGTATTCTCGCCCCTGCGTTGGCGGGCACTGAACGGCGCCGCCTCTTAAAGCGGTCTAAATTCCCGATCGTCCGGAGGGAGACTATTTGTCGCGCTACGCAGGTTTAGGCGCGCCGACAGCATTAATCCTCAGGCAATCACTGTCATTTAGCTCTCGTCCTTGACTTCGGAAGACGCAATAAGTTCGCTTGATAACTATTCCGGGCGAAACGACTTCCACGCCGCGACCGCGGCGCTATTCGGTCACTGGCTACTGGAACGATGGCGACTGCGATGAATATTCCCAAGAAGCTTAGCCTGTCATTCGTTTTTATCTGCGTGTCCGCAGCCGTCATGATGGTCGTCTTCCTGGCGACGATCCTGATGATCCGCGCCTCCACGGAGAGCAACAACCGCAGTCAGGCCATCCACGCCGATGCGCTCGCGCTGGAAACCGCGATCCTCCGACAGAACAGCCAGCTCCGTGGCTACTTGGTCACCGGCGACCAGAGCTATCTCAAGTCCTACTACGAGGGCCGCGACGAGTACGACGAGGTCTCGCAGAGGCTCTCCTCGACCCTCACCGACCCCGCCATGCTCGAGCACATCGCCAAGTCCCGCGCGGCGACGCTTGCGTGGCGCAAGGACTGGGGTGACCGGCTGATCGAAGTGGTCAAGGCGGGGCGGCGCGATGAAGCGCAGCAGGAAGTCCGGGACGCCGGCAAGAAGGTGCTGGTCAGCGACGCGGTGCTTCCGCTCCGGGACGTCCGTAGCGCCGAGGCGGAGAACATCGCAAAGAACGGCGCGCGCCAGCAGACCGCCATCGTCACGGCCATCGCCGCGTTGGTGATCGGCGGGATCGCGCTGATCGCGATCGCCATGACCCTGTCGCGGATGCTGAGCCGCTCCATCGCGAAACCCATCACGACGCTCACCGAGGCGATGACCCAGCTGGCCGCCGGCGACAATGAGATCGCGGTCGACTCCGAGCGGACCGACGAACTGGGCGACATGGCCCGCGCCGTTCTCGTCTTCCGCGACGCGGCGCTGGCCAAGGCGGAGGCCGATCGCGCCAAGGCGGCCGCCGACCAGGCGAAGGCTGAGGCGGACCGCGCGAGGCTCGGCGCCGAGGCGGCCCAGCGGCGCGTGGTGGAAACCCTCGACACGGCGCTGGCCGCCCTCGCCTCGGGCGATCTGACGCACACGATCACCACGCCGTTCGAGCCCGAGTACGAACGCCTTCGGCAGTCCTTCAACAGCGCCGTCGAAGGTCTCGATGAAAGCATCTCCGGCGTCGCGCGCTCGGCCAAGAGCGTGCATTCCGGCGCCGCCGAGATCTACGCCGCGTCCGAGGACCTCTACCGCCGGACGGAACAGCAGGCGTCGCGCCTCCAGGAAACCAGCGCCGCCACGCAGCAGGTCAGCGCCATGGTCGGCGAGACCGCGCAAAGGGCCTCCGATGCGCGGACGGCGATCGAGGTGGCCAACGGCAACGCGATGGAGGGCGGCGCGATCGTCACCGAGGCGATCACGGCCATGGACGCCATCCAGGCGAGCTCGGAAGAGATCAGCCAGATCATCAATCTGATCGACAGCATCACCTTCCAGACCAATCTGCTGGCGCTGAACGCCGGCGTCGAAGCCGCCCGGGCCGGGGACGCCGGCAAGGGCTTCGCCGTGGTCGCGTCGGAAGTCCGCGCGCTCGCCCAGCGTTCCTCCGACGCGGCGCGCGACATCAAGACCCTCATCAACACTTCGTCCGAGCAGGTTCAGAGCGGGGTGGGTCGCGTCGGCGACACCGGGCAGATGCTCACGCTCATCGGAACGAAGATCGGCGACACCAACACGCTGATCAACGAGATCGCGCAGAGCACCGAGACCCAGGCGGATAACCTCAAGCAGGTCAGCAGCGCCGTCGCCAGCATGGACAGCATGACCCAGCAGAACGCGGCCATGGTGCGGGAAGCGACAGCCGCCGCGCGAAGCCTGGCTTCGGAAGCCGACGAACTGGCCACTCTGGTCGCGCGGTTCCGCCTGCGTGGGGCGGCCGACACGGACGACGTGTCGACCGCATACGAAACCGACGCGGTCCCGCTGAGACGCGCCAGCGGCGGCCGCGCCTAGCGCTCGGCCTACACAAACTTCCGAGAGAGTTCGCAAGATCGAGAACGCGGCGCCCGGCTGGGCGCCGCGTTTTTGCGTTGCGTCAGCAGCGTCGAGAGCTTCGCCGACATCGATAGCGTCGACAGATGCGGCAGCGTCTATGCCTGGACAGCTCCGTCAGTTCAAAGAACGCCGACAGATCCCGCAGCTCCCGCGGCGTCAACAGCTTCGATATGTGCAATAATGACAGATAGAATGATGCAGACTGCAAGTATTATGGACAGAATGCCGCACTCCCAACCCCGACTGCACCTAGCGTCATTTACCAAATATCTAGGTTCAACGGCACATGATGACGGTCGACGCTTCATTAATGCATAGGACCACCAGAGATCCTCCCATGAAACGCTTCCTTATGACGACGGCGATTGCGCCGCTCCTGATGTTCTCGCCGGCCCTGGCCCAGACGCCGAGCGCTGACGCCGTCGAAGTGGCCAAGCCTGCCGCCGACAAGGCCATGCCGACCGCGGGGGCGAAGGGCCGCGGCGAAGCGGTCTTCTCGACGGGCGTCGCCAAGGGCCGTGACCGGCTGGACAGCGCAACGTCCACCAGCGCGTTGCGCGGCACCGACGCGGAAACCTTCGGGGCCCGTTCGCTGGGCGAAGTCCTGCGCAACATCCCCGGGATCCGCGTCGAGTACGCGGGCGGCGAAGGCAATGCGAACTACTCGATCCGCGGCCTGCCGCTTTCCGGCACCGGTTCGAAGTTCATGCAGCTGCAGGAAGACGGCCTGCCGGTCCTCGAGTTCGGCGACCTCTCGCAGTTCACGTCCGACATGTTCATGCGCAACGACCTCAACCTTGCGCAGATCGAGGCCATTCGCGGCGGCTCGGCGTCGACCTTCGCCTCCAACTCCCCGGGCGGCGTGATCAACCTGATCTCCAAGACCGGCGACGTGGAAGGCGGCGCCATCCAGGGCACCTATGGCCTCGACTATGACGAGAAGCGGGTGGATGCCGACTACGGCTACAAGCTCACCGACACGCTTCGCTTCCACGTCGGCGGCTTCTATCGCCAAGGCGAAGGCCCGCGGGACGTCGGCTATACCGCGTACAAGGGCGGTCAGATCAAGGCCAACCTCACGAAGCAGCTCGATAACGGCTTCGTGCGGATCTACGGGAAATACCTGGACGATCGGACCCCGTCATACCAGTTCGTACCGATCCGTGTGACCGGGACCAACTCCGATCCGACGTTCGTGGCTCCGGCCAACTTCAACCTGAAGACCGACTCGCTGCTGTCGGCCGCCAACAGCGGCATCCTGACCCTCGGCCGCGACAACAGCATCACCACCGAGGACATCCGCGAGGGCCAGCATGCCATCGTCAAGTCGGTGGGGCTCGAAGGTCAGTTGGACGTCAGCGGCTGGACGATCAGCGAGAAGTTCCGCTTCGCCGCGATCTCCGGCGGCCACATGACGGTCAGACCGATCGCGGTCGCGCCGGCGGCGGCGCTCGCCTTCGCCTACGGCGGCCCCGGCGGCTCCCTCAGCTACGCCACCGGCCCGCAGGCTGGCCAGGCCATACCCAGTGCGTCCGCACTGAACGGCAACGGTCTGCTCACCTCGGACGTCCTGATCGACACCGATCTCGACAGCCTGGACAACATGACCAACGACCTGCGCGCCAGCCGCGTCTGGAAGATCGGCGGCGGCAATCTGACGACGACGGCAGGCCTCTACATGTCGTCCCAGGACTACAACGCCTTCTGGTCGTTCGTGAACGCGCTGACCGATGTTCGCGGCGACGGCGGCTCCGCGCTGATCGACGTCAAGACGGCGGCCGGCGTCCCGACGTCCCAGGGCGGTTATCTGTCCTACGGGATCGGCGGCCCCCTCTATCACCGCAGCTATGACGTGAACTACGGCGTCACCGCCCCTTACGCCTCGGTCAACTACCACGTCGGCAAGATCGCGATCGGCGGCAGCGTCCGCTGGGACATGGGCGACGTGAAGGGCACGCTGTACGGCGCCGAGCTCGGCGGTGGCCGCGTCGGCGTGACCACGGTCGACATGAACCGCAACGGTCAGATCTCGCGGCCGGAGACGCAGGTCGCCACCCTGCCGCTCGGCGCCCCGGGCCGCGTGGACTACGACTACGACTACGTGAGCTACTCGGCCGGCGTGAACTACCGTATCGCCGAACAGCTGGCCGTCTTCGGTCGCTACAGCCGCGGCGGCCGGGCCTCGGCCGACAAGATCCTCTTCACCCCGGCCGTGAACTATTCGACCGGTAAGCTCGTCGACAGCGACAGCGCCTACGACACCGTGAAGCAGGCGGAGCTGGGCCTGAAGTACCGGATCTCCGGCGTCACCTTCAACGTCACGGGCTTCTCGGCGAAGACCGGGGAACAGAACGTCCAAGTGAACAGCAAGCCGGACGGCTCGATCCAGGTCGAGAACATTATCCGGGGCTACGAAGCCAAGGGCGTGGAACTGGAAGCGGCGGTCAGCCACGGCCCGTTCAGCGTCACCGGCGGTGCCACCTACACGAAAGCCGAGATCACCAGCGACGCGACCCATCCCGAGTTCGTCGGCAACACGCCGCGCCACCAGGCCGACCTGATCTTCGCCGTCACGCCGCAGGTCGATCTGAAGTACGCCAGCTTCGGCGCGAACCTGATCGGGACGACCAGCAGCTACGCGCAGGACACGAACCAGCTGAAGCTGCCGGGCTACACCCTGGTGAACGCGTTCCTTCAAATCCGCCCCACGGAGCGGGTTCAGCTGATGGTCAACGTCAACAACGTGTTCAACAAGCTGGCCCTGTCGGACGTCGAACAGGCCACCATCCCGGCCAGCGGCGTCGTCCTCGGACGCGCCTACGCCGGGCGGACCGCCTCGGCGACGCTGCGCTACGCCTTCTAATCGGGCGCGGCCGCGGCGTCCCCGCCCCGGCCGCCACCCGCCTCGAGGCGAACAAGACCAGGAGGCCCGCCGGTGACGGCGGGCCTTTTGCTTTGCGGCTCAGTGGCCGCCCTCGATCCAAGGCATGCCGTTCGCCGCATCGAGTCCGTGAAGGCGGAGGATGCGAGCATCGCCCGCGACCTGGACGTGCTGCTGCGCAAGCTCCGCGGCTAGGCAGGGCTTCGAGGAGAGACGAATCCCGAGGGCCTGCCGCGTGGCGGGCCTTCTTCTTGGCCGCGCAACCCTGGCGGAGGCTCCGGGCGGAATTCCTGCGCCCCTGAGTTGTTAAACCATAACGCTTTTCAGTGGCTTAACCGTGCCGCGCGCAAGGATGCGGATCACGTGGGGCAGACCGGCGGCGAACGTCGGCGCAATCCAGAAGAGCGGTGATGGCTGGTCAGGACAAGAATATCGACAACACGCCCCAAGCGCGGGACGACGCCGCCACGGCCACGGAGGCCGTGTCGCTGACGATCGACGTCCTGGCGAACGACTTGGGCGGGGGCGGCAAGTCGCTCTACTCGGTCAGCCAGACCGCCCCGGCGCAGCCCGCTGCCAGCGGGGTCACCGCGGCGGGCGCGCAGCTCAGCATCGTGGGCGGCCGCGTCGTCTATCTGGCCGACAGCGCCAGGGCCAACGCGCTAGGCGCCGGCGAGACGCTCACCGACACCTTCACCTACACCCTCCAGATGGGGAAGAACGGCGCGCTCAGCACGGCGACCGTCACCGTCACCCTCACCGGGACGAACGACGGCCCCGTGGCCGTCGCCGACTGGGCGTCGACCGGCGAGAACCAGGCCGTGACCGTCGACGTGCTCGCCAACGACACCGATGTGGACGCGGGCGCGGTGAAGACGCTGGTGTCCGTGGACGCGCCGAAAGGCTCCGCCGCGGTTGTCGACGGCAAGGTGGTGTTTACGCCGGGCGCGGCGTTCGACGGGCTGGCCCAGGGCGAAACCCAGGACGTCACCCTCACCTATGTGATGAGGGACGAGCACGGCGCGACCTCCACCGCGTCCGTGGTCGTGACCGTCACCGGCGCCAACGACGGCCCCGTGGCGGTCGCCGACCGGGCGTCGACCGGCGAGAACCAGGGCGTGGTGATCGATGTGCTCGCCAACGACACCGATGTGGACGCCGGCGCGGTGAAGACGCTGGTGTCCGTGGACGCGCCGAAGGGTTCGGCCGCGGTGGTCGACGGCAAGGTGGTGTTCACGCCGGGGACGGCCTTCGATGGGCTGGCCCAGGGCGAAACCCAGGACGTCACCCTCACCTATGTGATGAGGGACGAGCACGGCGCGACCTCCACCGCCTCGGTGGTGGTGACCGTCACCGGCGCCAACGATGTCCCCGTCGCCGTCGCGGACGGCGCGGCGACGGGCGAGAACCAGGCCGTCGTCATCGACGTGCTGGCCAACGACACCGATGTGGACGCGGGCGCGCTGAAGACGCTGGTCTCGGTCGAGGCGCCGAAGGGCTCGGCCGCCGTGGTCGACGGCAAGGTCGTGTTCACCCCGGGGACGGCCTTCGATGGGCTGGCCCAGGGCGAAACCCAGGACGTCACCCTCACCTATGTGATGAGGGACGAGCACGGCGCGACCTCCACCGCTTCGGTGGTGGTGACCGTCACCGGCGCCAACGACGCGCCGGCGATCCTCGCCGCCACCACGGCCAGCGGCGCGGTGACCGAGCGCCCCGACGGCGCCGCCGACGAGAGCACCGCCCTGCACACCGCGGCGGGCGCGGTGGCGTTCGCGGACCTTGATCTCGCCGACGTCCATTCCGCCACGGTGAGCCCCGCCGGGACCGGCTACCTCGGCACGCTCACGCTCGGCGCCGTCGACCAGGCGGCCAACCGCGTCGACTGGACCTTCCAGGCGCCCGACAGCGCCCTGGATGGGCTGGCGGCCGGCGAAGTCCGCACCCAGACCTATGCGGTCCAGCTGTCCGACGGCCGCGGCGGCATGGCCAGCCAGACGATCACCGTCACCCTCACTGGCGCGGCCGATCCGCCGCCGCCCCCGCCACCGCCACCGCCGATGCAGGCGCCCGCCGCGGGCGCCGCCCGGCCCATCCCGCCTCCCGCCGAGCCGGACGTCATGGCCTTCGTCGGCTCGACCTATCGCCTGCTGGGCGACGTGCGCGACGCCAACGGCGACGGGGTGCTCGACACCGCCACCGTCTCGTCGGCCCGGACCCTTCTCAGCGGCTTCAGCGCCCGGGGTGGCGACGTCGCCGACGTCGACGGCGATGGCGACCTCGACGCGGTGGTGAGCAACTTCTCGGGCCGCAGCGCCCTCCTGCTGAACGCCGGCGACCCGAACGGCGACGGCCAGGCCGATTTCACCGTCGCCTATCTCGCCCTGGCGGCGGACGGCGTGAACCAGTGGCAGGACGCCAAGTTCGCCGACATCGATGGCGACGGCGACCTCGACATCGTGGAGGGCGGCCGGAGCTCCGACCGCCTTCACCTCAACCGCGGCGATGTGAACGGCGACGGGGTCGTCGACTTCACCACCCGCCTGCTGCCGGGCGTGGCCTCCAAGTCGTACAGCTACGGCGTCGACGTGGCCGACCTGAACGGCGACGGACGCCAGGACATCGTGCTCACGACCTATGGGGCGGCCACCGGCCAGACCACGCTGGCCATGCTGCTGAACCTCGGCGACGCGAACGGCGACGGAACGCCCGATTTCCGGACCGTGACCCTCTCCACCGCCGACACCACCCTGGCCGGGATCGACATCGCCGACATGAACGGCGACGGCCGGCCCGACATCGCCGTGGCTGCCTACACGGGCGGCTCCTACGTGCTCCAGGGCCGCGGCGACGTCGACGGCGACGGGGCTCCGGACTTCGCGTCCAGCGGGACCATCGCCTCGTCGGCCTACATGGGGACCGTCTTCGCCGACATGGACGGCGACGGAGACCTGGACGTGCTGTTCGGGGACCGCACCAGCAGTTCGGAGCTGGCGTTGAACCTCGGTGACACCAACGGCGACGGCGTGACAAACTTCCGGGTGGTCAGCCTGGGCCGGGGCGGCGACGGGATCGCGGTCTCCGACTTCGACGGCGACGGCGATGCGGACCTGCTGTTCTCGGACGGCTGGGTCGGCACCAACCGCGGCGACGTCAACGGCGACGGCATGGTGGACTTCGCCTACGCCCAGATCGTCTCGCTGACCGGCGCCTGGGATGTGGTGGCGGGCGACTTCCTGGCCTGAGGCGGGCCACGGCGCCTCCTCGATGTGCAGGGCGGCCGGAACTTCGAGCCGGCCGCGGCGGGGAGTACGCCGTCTCCGCTCCAGCCGTTAGGCTGCGCCCGGGACGGACAGGGGCGAGGCAAGGCGTGCTGGAGATCCGGGAAGACGACCTGTCGGGGGAGCCCGTGCGGGCCCTGCTCGCCCTGCATCTGGCCGGGATGCACGCCAACACCCCGCCGGAGCATGTCTTCGCCCTCGACCTCTCGGGTCTGCAGCGGCCGGAGATCACCGTCTGGACCGCGTGGGAGGGTCCCGCCATCGCCGGCGTCGGGGCGCTGAAGGCGCATGCCGATGGAACGGGCGAGGTGAAGTCCATGCGCACGCACCCCGACCACCTGCGCAAAGGCGTGGCCGCCGCCCTGCTGGAGCGGATCATCGAGACGGCCCGCGCCCGCGGCCACACCCGCCTGAGCCTGGAGACGGGCCGCGGGCCGGCGTTCGAGCCGGCCCTGGCGCTCTACCGCCGCCGGGGCTTCCGGGACGGCGAGCCCTTCGCCGACTACGCCCCCTCCGGCTTCAGCCAGTTCCTGCACCTGGAGCTGTAGGCAAAGAAAAGGGCGGCCGGATCGCTCCGGCCGCCCCTCATCGTTCAGCCCGAGGCCGCGGCGCCTTAGGCGTCGGCGGTCTCTTCGGCCTTCTCGTTCTTCGACAGGTCTTCGCCGGTCTCCTGGTCGACGACCTTCATGGAGAGGCGGGTCTTGCCGCGGTCGTCGAAGCCCAGCAGCTTCACCTTCACCTGCTGGCCTTCCTGCAGCACGTCCGAGACCTTGCCGACGCGCTCGTTGGAGATCTGGCTCACGTGGACCAGGCCGTCCTTGGCGCCGAAGAAGTTCACGAAGGCGCCGAAGTCGACGATCTTCACGACCTTGCCGGTGTAGATCTGGCCGACCTCGGGCTCCGAGGCGATCGACTTGATCCAGTCCTTGGCGGCTTCGATCCTGGTGGCCTCGGCGGCTGCGATCTTGATCGTGCCGTCCTCGCCGATGTCGATCTTGGCGCCGGTCTTCTCCACGATCTCGCGGATCACCTTGCCGCCCGAGCCGATCACTTCCCGGATCTTGTCGACGGGGATCTTGATGGTCTCGATCTTCGGCGCGAACTCGCCCAGCTCGGCGCGGGGCGCCTCCATGGCCTTGTTCATCTCGCCAAGGATGTGATCACGGCCGCCCTTCGCCTGTTCGAGGGCCTTGCGCATGATCTCCTCGGTGATGCCGGCGATCTTGATGTCCATCTGCAGCGAGGTGATGCCGTCGGCGGTGCCGGCCACCTTGAAGTCCATGTCGCCGAGGTGGTCCTCGTCGCCCAGGATGTCCGACAGGACCGCGAAGCCGTCCTTCTCGAGGATCAGGCCCATGGCGATGCCGGACACCGGCTTCTTCAGGGGCACGCCCGCGTCCATGAGCGCCAGCGACGAGCCGCAGACCGAGGCCATGGAGGACGAGCCGTTGGACTCGAAGATCTCCGAGACCAGGCGGATCGTGTAGGGGAACTCCTCGGCGCTCGGCAGCATCGGGCGGATGGCCCGCCAGGCGAGCTTGCCGTGGCCGACTTCACGCCGGCCCGGAGCGCCCATGCGGCCCGTCTCGCCCACCGAGAACGGCGGGAAGTTGTAGTGCAGCATGAACTTCTCGAAGTACTTGCCTTCGAGGGCGTCGATCAGCTGCTCGTCGTCGCCGGTGCCGAGCGTGGCGACCACCAGGGCCTGGGTCTCGCCGCGGGTGAACAGCGCCGAGCCGTGGGCGCGGGGCAGGACGCCCACTTCGCCGACGATCTGGCGGACCTGGTCGACCTTGCGGCCGTCGATGCGCACGCCGGTGTCGAGGATCGAGCGGCGGACGATGTCCGCCTCGAGTTCCTTGAACACGCTGATCAGCTTCAGCGGGTCGATGCCGGCCGGGTTCTCGTCCGACTTGGCGAAGGTCTTGACGGCCTTGTCCTTGGCGGCGGAGAGCGCGGCGTGGCGCTCGGTCTTGCCCATGATCTTGTAGGCGGCGGCCAGATCGGCGCCGATCGCCTTCTTCACTTCCGCCTTCAGGGCGTCGGTGTCTTCCGGCTGGAAGTCGAAGGGCTCCTTGGCGGCGTGTTCGGCCAGCTCGATGATCGCGTCGATCACCGGCTGCATACCCGCGTGGGCGAACATCACACCCTTCAGGACCTCGTCCTCCGACATCTCCTTGATCTCGGATTCGACCATCATGACGGCGTCATGGGTGCCGGCGACCACCAGGTCCATCCGGCTTTCCTTCATCTCGTCGAGGGTCGGGTTGAGGATGTACTGGCCGTCGACATACCCGACGCGGGCGCCGGCGATCGGGCCCATGAACGGGGCGCCGGAGATCACCAGGGCGGCGGAGGCCGCGACCATGGCGACGATGTCGGGATCATTCTCGAGGTCGTGGGCCAGCACCGTGGTGACGACCTGAACTTCATTCTTGAAACCCTTGACGAACAGCGGGCGGATCGGACGGTCGATCAGGCGGCTGGTCAGGGTCTCCTTCTGCGAGGGGGCGCCCTCGCGGCGGGGGAAGCTGCCCGGGATCTTGCCCGCGGCGTAGAACTTCTCCTGGTAGTTGACGGTCAGGGGGAAGAAGTCCTGGCCCGGCTTCGCCTGCTTGGCGAAGACGGCGGTGGCCAGCACCATGGTCTCCCCGTAGGTGGCCAGCACCGCGCCGTCAGCCTGACGGGCCATGCGGCCGGTTTCGAGCGTCAGCGTCTTGCCGCCCCACTCGATGGTCTTTCTTTTGATGTCGAACATTTGGGCTTCTTTCTCATCCCGCGGGCGTATTCCCGGGCGGGGGCGGACAGGGGATCGGTCTTCCGAAATCCTCTCCAATGAACAGGCGGGGTGAGGATTTCTGTCGAACCCTCGGCGTATGGTTCGGGTGTCCCTGGAGAAGGACGACCCGGGCGCCGCATGCGTCCCCCGGCCTGTTTTCGGAGGAGCGGCAAGTCTCTTAAGACCCGCCGGCCCGGCTTTCGCAACCGGGCCTGCGGGCAACTTGGCGTGAGCCCCCGAGCCTGACCGGTCCGATCAGGCTCGAGACTTTCACGCTCTAGCGGCGCAGGCCGAGGGTCTCGATCAGCGCCTGGTAGCGGGCCGGATCGGACTTCTTCAGGTGGTCCAGGAGGGACCGACGCGCGGACACGAGCTTCAGCAGCCCGCGACGCGAGTGGTTGTCCTTCTTGTGCGTCTTGAAGTGCTCGGTCAGGTTCGCGATCCGTTCGGACATGATCGCCACCTGGACTTCAGCGCTGCCCGTGTCCGCTTCGCCGCGGGCATGGGTCTTGATCACTTCAGCCTTGCGTTCGGCCGTAATCGACATCGGGTTCGTCTCCGCTCTTTTCAAGATGGAAGACCCGCGAGGGTTCGAGCCGGCCCGCGCGCATCTCGCAGAGGGCGACGACCGAGCCGCCCGACATGGCTGAAACGGTGCGTGAGCCCGGCTTGAGCCTGGCTTTCACCGCTTCGACCTGTCGGGGAACGAGAACGATCGACCGTCCCTGCTTCAATCGGAAGGCGTCTTCATCGGTCACGGCCAGCGCCGGGATGTCGTCCAGCGCGGTCTCGACCGGAAGCAATGCCTCCGAATGGCGGGCCTTATGCCCTAAATCCTCAAGCAATTCCAGCGTCACCGCGGACTGCTCGGTGAACGACCCTACGCGGGTGCGCCGCAGCTCGCTCACGTGGCCGCAGGCGCCCAGCGCCTCGGCCAGGTCGCGGACGATCGCGCGGACATAGGTGCCCTTGCCGCAGGCGATCTCCAGGATGACGTGGTCGGGGTCGGCGGCGTCCACCACCCGGGCCTCGTGGATCACCACGATGCGGGACTTCAGCTCCACCGTCTCCCCGGCGCGGGCCAGGTCGTAGGCGCGCTCGCCGTCCACCTTGATGGCCGAATAGGCCGGCGGCACCTGCTCGATCTCGCCCACGAAGCGCGGCAGAACCGCCTCCACCTGGGCGAGCGTCGGGCGCACGTCGGATTCGGCGATGGTCTCGCCCTCGCGATCGTAGGTGGCCGTGGTGCGGCCCCAGGCGATGGTGAAGCGGTAGGCCTTGTCGGCGTCCATCAGGAAGGGGACGGTCTTGGTGGCCTCGCCCAGCGCGATCGGCAGGACGCCGGTGGCCAGCGGGTCCAGGGTGCCGGCGTGGCCCGCCTTCTGGGCGTTGAAGATCCGCCGGATCCGGCTCACCGCATGGGTGGAGGTGAGGTCGTACGGCTTGTCGAGGTTCACCCAGCCGGAGACCGCGTCGCCCTTCCTGCGGCGGGCCATCAGTCCTCGTCCTTCCAGCTGTCCGAAGGCTCGTCGGGCGTCAGGTCGCGGCGCACGCGCGGGTCGTCGAACAGCCGGCTCATCCGCGCCGCCTCGTTGAAGCTCTCGTCGTGCAGGAACTTCAGGTCCGGGGTGAACTTCAGCTCGATGTGCCGGCCCAGCCGCCCTCGGATGAACTTGGCGTGCCGGTTGAGCCCGCCCACCACCTCCTCCGCGTGGCCGCCGCCCAGCGGCTCCACGAAGATGGTGGCGTGGCGCAGGTCGGGGCTCATGCGCACCTCGGTGACGGTCACCGAGACGCCCTCCAGGGCCGGATCGGTGATGTCTTCCTCGCGCAGGATCTCGACTAGGGCGTGGCGGACGAGCTCGCCCGCGCGCAGCTGGCGCTGGGACGGGCCCTGGGGCGCCCCGCGGTTGGTGTGGGAATGACGTGACATGGCGTGCTTTCGAGTGCCTGGGGCGCGGATCGGACGCGCCGCCTCAGGGGAAGGGCGCGCTTCTAGTGCCCGCGGGAGCCGGCGTCCACCCCTGTTCGGGTCACGCGCCGGTGCGCGCCCGGAAGAAGGCGATGACGTCCTGCTCGGCGCGCTTGGTTTCGCCCTCCTCACGCAGGTTGATGGTCAGCACCGAATGCGGGTGCGGCAGGCCGCCGGGCCGGGCCTCGGCGGGATCGATCGTGCGGCCCTCGAAGCGCGGGCCGAGGGCCTGGGCATAGGCGGCGAAGCGCGCGTCCGGAACGTGTGGGTCACCGGCGAAGCGCAGGCCGAGGACGGTGAGGTCCTCCGTCTCCAGGCGCCTGCGGGCGCAGGCGACCTCGGCGGGCGAGGCGTCGATCTGGTCCCGCCGGGCCTTTCCGCCGGGCCCGAGCGTCATCGGCAGGGACGGTTGGGAGAGCACCGGGGCGACGACGGCGGGTTCGGTCATCATCGCCAGCGCGAAGCCGCCGGTGAAGCACATGCCGACCGCGCCCACACCCTTGCCGCCGCAGTCCTCGTGCGCGCGGCGGGCGAGCGCGCGCAGCCAGTCTACGATCGGGCTGGAGCGGCCACCGGCCCAGACGTTGAACTCCCGGCGGATGCAGAGTCCGCCGATCATGGTGGCGACGGCGCCCGGATGCGTGGCGGGCCGGCCCGGGACGCCGAACAGGCTGGGGCAGTAGACGGTCATCCCGGCCGCCGCCACGCGGTCCGCGAAGCCGATCACGTCCGGGTGCAGGCCGGGCATCTCGTGGATGACGATGACGGCCGGACCCGCGCCGCGCCGGTAGACCGCGCGCGTCCACGGTCCGTCGGCGAACTCGAAACGCTCGTACTCCGAAAGCGCCGCCTCGTAGCCCATGCCGGCCTCCCCGCCCGGGGGAGAGCCTAGACCCTAGATGCGCAGCTCCGAAAGCCCGCCCTCGAAGCCGGTGAGCTTCCAGGTGCCCTCGACCTTGGTGAAGGTGAGCAGGCAGGGACCGTCCTTCTCGCGGGTGGCGCAGACCCGCCCGTCCGGCAGGGGCTTCAAGGCGCTGGAGATGGCGACGGGGCCGGGGATCTTGGTCCGGGGCGTATATCCGTAGCGTTCGGCCACCAGGCGGAAGACCTGCGGCTGGACAAGGGTCTCGCCGGCCAGCTCGGCGAGGCTGGGCGCCAGCGCCGCGGCGAGGCCGCCGAAGCGCTGGTCCTTGCCGCCTTCCGCGACCAGCTTGGCCTGGATCTCGCGCTTCAGCGCGGCCCGGTCCACGTGGGCGTCGAAGGCGGCCTGGTCGTTGTCGCGGATGGACAGCAGCAGGGCGTGCACGTCGCCGGCGGCGTCGAGTTTCTTGCCCGTGGCGCAGCCGGTCAGGGCGAGGGCCGCCATCCCGAGAACGATCGCACGCATGTCCAACTCCGTCGCTTCAGGTCCCTACATAGGAAACAAACGCGGCCACATCACGGCTCCCGTGCCCCTGACAGCAGGAAGCCCCGGAGGGGCGCTCCGGGGCTTCGAACTTCTCGGCGGTGAAGCGGCGGCCTAGAGGCTCCGCTTGACCTCCTCGAGGGTGAAGCACTCGATGGTGTCGCCCGCCTTGATGTCCTGGAAGCCGGCGAAGTGCATGCCGCACTCCTGGCCCGACTGGACCTCGTTGACCTCGTCCTTGAAGCGCTTGAGCGTCTGCAGGGTGCCGAGTTCGAGCACCACCACGTCCTGACGGATGATCCGGACGCGGGCGCCCTTGCGGACCACGCCGTCGGTGACGCGGCAGCCGGCCACGCGGCCCACCTTGGTGATGTCGAAGACCTGCAGGACTTCGGCGTTGCCCAGGAAGGTTTCGCGCTGGATCGGCGCCAGCATGCCCGAGAGCACGCCTTTGATGTCGTCGATCAGGTCGTAGATGATCGCGTAGTACCGGATCTCCACGCCCTCGCGCTCGGCCAGGTCGCGGGCCTGCTTGGAGGCGCGGACGTTGAAGCCGAGGATCGGCGAGCCGGCGCCCTTGGCCAGCATCACGTCGCTCTCGCTGATCGCTCCGGCGCCCGACAGGATGATCCGCGCGCGGACCTCGTCGGTGGCCAGCTTGTCGAGCGAGCCGACGATGGCTTCGGCCGAGCCCTGCACGTCGGCCTTGATGATGACCGGCAGCTCGGAGACCTTCTTGTCGGCAAGCTTGGCCATCATGTCGGCGAGCGAGGCGCCCTGGACCGGGGAGCCGGTCTTCTCGCGCTTCACGCGGGTGCGGTATTCGGTCAGCTCGCGGGCGCGGGCCTCGTTCTCCACGACCGCGAAGGGCTCGCCCGGATCGGGCGTGCCGTCGAGGCCGAGGATCTCCACCGGCACCGAGGGGCCTGCGGCGTCGAGTTGTTCGCCGCGCTCGTTGAGCAGGGCGCGCACACGGCCGAAGTTGGCGCCCGCCACGACGATGTCGCCGCGCTTCAGGGTGCCGCGCTTGACGAGCACCGTGGAGACGGCGCCGCGGCCGCGATCCAGCTTCGCCTCGATCACCACGCCGTCGGCGGTGCGGTCGGGGTTGGCCTTCAGGTCGAGGATCTCGGCCTGCACCAGGATGTTCTCGATCAGGTCGTCGAGGCCCATCTTCTGGGTCGCGGAGACCTCGACCACCTGGGTGTCGCCGCCCAGGCTCTCGACCACGATCTCGTGCTGCAGGAGCTCGTTGATCACCCGGGTCGGGTCGGCGTCCGGCTTGTCGATCTTGTTGATCGCCACGATGATCGGCGCGCCGGCGGCCTTGGCGTGATTGATGGCCTCGATGGTCTGCGGCATGACGCCGTCGTCGGCGGCCACCACCAGGATCACGATGTCGGTCACGGTCGCGCCGCGCATGCGCATGGCGGAGAAGGCGGCGTGGCCGGGGGTGTCGAGGAAGGTGACCTTCTGGCCGTTCTCCAGCCGCACCTGATAGGCGCCGATGTGCTGGGTGATGCCGCCGTGCTCGCCCGACACCACGTCGGTGGAGCGCAGGGCGTCGAGCAGCGAGGTCTTGCCGTGGTCGACGTGGCCCATGACGGTGACGACCGGGGGCCGCGGCTCCAGGTGGTCGTCGAGGTCCTCGGCGCCGATGAAGCCCTCTTCGACATCGGCTTCCGACACGCGCCTCACGGTGTGGCCGAACTCGGTGGCCACCAGTTCGGCGGTGTCGTTGTCGATGACGTCGTTGATCTTCAGCATCACGCCCTGACGCATCAGGAACTTGATGATCTCGACGCCGCGGATGGCCATCCGGTTGGCCAGTTCGCTGACCGTGATGACGTCGGGGATGACGACCTCGCGGGCCACGCGGGCCACTTCCTGGACGCCGCCCTTGCGCTTCTCGCGCTCACGCTCGCGGGCGCGGCGGACGGAAGCGAGCGAGCGCATCCGCTCGGCGCCCTCGGCGTCGCCGGCGACGGTCTGGATGGTCAGGCGGCCTTCGCGGCGGGTCGGGGCGCCCTTGGCGCGGCTGATCGCCTTGCCGGGGCCGGCGTCGCGGCGACGGTCGTCGTCATCGGGACGGCGATCCATGACCGCCCCGCCGGGCCGCGGGGCCTGGCGAGTGGCGCGTTGCACTTCCGGCGTGGCCGGCGGCGCCGCCGGGCCGACACGCGGGCCGCGAGGGCCGGCGCCGGGGCCACGGGGGCCGTCGCGGGGGCCGGCCGGACGCGGCGCGAGCGCCGAGTAGCGGACGGTGCCGCCGCCTTCCGGACGCGGGCCGCGGTCGCCGTCGCGCGGCGGGCGGGCATCGCCGCCGGGCCGCGGGCCGCGGTCGTCGCGCTGCGGACGCGCGTCGGGGCGCGGCGCGCGCTGGTTGAAGCTGGCGCCTTCGAAGCGGCCGCTCGACGGCGGACGATAGGTGGTGGTGCTCGGCCGGTCGTCGCGACGCTCGGGCGAAGGCTGATAGGTGCGGGTCTGCCCACCGCCGGTGGGGCCGCGCGGCGCCTCGGGGCGCGGAGCGGCGGCCTGCGGCGGCGGGGCCGCGGGGCGGGGCGTGGGCGCCGGGGTCGGCGCGGCGGCGGGAGGCGTGGGCGCGGCGGCGGCCGGAGGCGGCGTCACGGGCGCGGCCGGAGCCGGGGTCGGCGCGGGAGCCGGCGGGGGCGCGGCGGCCTGCTGTTCGGCGGCGCGGGCGCGGGCGGCCGCTTCGGCCTCGGCCCGGGCGCGCTCCTCACGGGCGCGGCGCTCGGCCTCCTGGGCGGCCTGCTGCTGGCGGGCGAGTTCGATCGCCCGGGCGCGCGCGGCGCGCTCCTCCGGCGACAGCCCGTCGCCCGCTCCGCCGGCGGAACCGCCCTGCGGACGCGGCGCGGAGGGGCCTTGCGGCCCGCGGTTGTCGAAGACGCGCTTCTCGGCGGACGACGGCGCAGCGAGGTTCCCGCCGGGCTGCACATGTGTGCGCGGCCGCTTGGTCTCGACGACCACTGTCTTCGAACGGCCGTGGCTGAAGCTCTGCTTCACCGTGCCGGCGCTGACCGATCCGGCCCCGCGGGGCTTGAGGGTCAGGGGCTGGCGTCCGCCCGGGGCGGAGGGTCGGCCGTTGTTGTTCTCGTCGCTCATGCGCTCGCTTTACTTACCGGCCGGCGGATCCGGCCAAACGGATAATCGAATAGAGGCGCCCGGGGCTTGGGGGCCCCGTTCGCCTCAAGGCTCCTCGCGCCAACTCTCAGGAAGGAGCGGACTAAAGCCCGCCAGCCGATGGACGTCCTGCGCCCAACGATCGGCGGCTCGCCCCGCAAGGAAGGCGGTGTGTATCACATTCTCCAGTCCCAAGGCCAAACCCAATTCGGACGCCGTGAAGACGCCGAGCAGGCCGGGCGGTCGGGATTGTCTGCGGGCTTGCGCCCAAAGCTTGCGGCGGCCGTCGGCGGCGCCGTCCGAGGCCTCGATCAGCCAGGCGACCTTGCCGGACTGGACGGCCGCGGAGACCTTCTCGAAGCCCGAGGTAAGGTCGCCGGCCTTCCGTGCAAGGCCCAGCGACGATAAAACCCGCCGCCGGAGCAAGGATTCTACCTGGTCGGCGAGATCCGGGCCCGCCTGGAGCTTCGCCTTGGCGGCGCGGCTGAACAGGCCCTTCTTCGCCGCGGTCTCCACCGACGCGCGGTCGGCCGCGACCCACAGGCCGCGGCCGGGCAGCTTTCGCGCCAGATCCGGGACGACGAGGCCGTCGGGCCCCGGAACGAACCGGATCAGGCGCGCCTCCTCCATCACCTCGCCGGAGACGATGTCCCGCCGCTCACGGGCGGCTTCGGCTAGCGTGGCGGGGGAGGCGGCCAAGATCGGTCTCCGTCAGGCGTCGCGCGCCTCACCGGCCATTTCGGCTTCGGCGTAGGCTTCGGAGTCCTCGATGGGCTCCTCTTCGATCTCCGGCTCGGGCGGGGCCTCGACCCAACCCATGGCCACGCGGGCGCGCATGATCAGGGTCTCGGCGTCCTGCGGATCGAGGGCGAAGCTCTCCAGGATCCCAGGCTCGCGCACGCGCTCGCCGTTCTTGGTCTCGAACCAGCCGCGCAGGTCGTCGGGCACCAGGCCGGCGAAGTCCTCGACCGTCTTGATGCCGCCCTCGCCCAGGGCCACGGCCATGGGCAGGGTGACGCCTTCGATCTCCAGCACGGCGTCCTCGACGCCGAGCTCGCGGCGCTTGGAGTCGTACTCGGCGGCTTCCTTCTCGAGGTAGTCCCGGGCGCGGGCCTGGATCTCCTCGGCGGTGTCCTCGTCGAAGCCCTCGATGGCGGCGACTTCCGAGTTCTCCACGTAGGCCACGTCCTCGACGGTGGCGAAGCCTTCGGTGACCAGCAGCTGGGCGATGACCTCATCCACGTCCAGGGCTTCCTGGAACAGGGCGGTGCGCTCGGCGAACTCGCGCTGGCGGCGCTCGCTCTCCTGGCTCTCGGTCATGATGTCGATCTGCCAGCCGGTCAGCTGCGAGGCCAGGCGGACGTTCTGGCCGCGGCGGCCGATGGCGAGCGAGAGCTGCTCGTCCGGCACCACGACTTCGACGCGCTCGTCCTCCTCGTCCATGACGACCTTGGAGACCTCGGCCGGGGCCAGGGCGTTGACGATGAAGGTCGCCTCGTCCTGGCTCCACTGGATGATGTCGATCTTCTCGCCCTGCAGCTCGGCCACGACGGCCTGCACGCGAGAGCCGCGCATGCCGACGCAGGCGCCGACGGGGTCGATGGAGCTGTCGTTGGAGACCACGGCCATCTTGGCGCGGCTGCCGGGGTCGCGGGCCACGGCGCGGATCTCGATGACCCCGTCGTAGACCTCCGGCACTTCCTGGGCGAACAGCTTGGCCATGAAGCCGCCGTGCGCGCGGGACAGCAGGATCTGCGGGCCCTTGGTCTCGCGGCGGACGTCGTAGATGTAGCAGCGGATCCGGTCGCCGATGTTGAAGTTCTCGCGCGGGATCGACTGGTCGCGGCGCATGATGCCCTCGCCGCGGCCGAGGTCCACGACGACGTTGCCGTATTCGACGCGCTTGACCGTGCCGTTGACGATCTCGCCGACGCGGTCCTTGTACTCCTCGTACTGGCGCTCGCGCTCGGCCTCGCGGACCTTCCCGGTCACCACCTGGCGGGCCATCTGGGTCTGCACCCGGCCGAACTCGAAGGGCGGCAGGATCTCCTCGTAGGTCTTGCCCACGAAGGCGTCCTTGTCGGTGCGCTTGGCGTCCGACAGGCGGATCACGCCGGCCGGCTCCTCGACCGGGATCTCCTCGCCGTCCTCGCCTTCCGTCACCCCGAACGTGGCGTCGTCGGCCACGACGGTGACGACGCGCTTCACGGTCGTCTCGCCCGTCTTGGGATCGATCTTCACCCGGATGTCGTGCTCGGCGCCGTAGCGCGAGCGGGCGCCCTTCTGGATCGCCTCCTCGATCGCCTCGATGACGATCTCCTTGTCGATCGACTTTTCGCGGGCGACCGCTTCGGCGATCTGCAGGAGTTCAAGCCGGTTGGCGGAAATGCCGGTCAGGCTCATGGGAGGGTCCTTCTACTCGGAAGTCGTCTGTTGTTGTTCGGCCGCGAGGCGGGCGGCGCGGATGTCGGCGCCCCGCTTCATCAGCTCGTCGGAAAGCACCAGCTTGGCCTCGGTGATCCAGGCGAAGGGGACGAGCGCCGTCTCCGCCTCGCCATCGAGGTCGATGGCCACCTGGTCGCCCTCGACGCCGGCCAGCACGCCCTTGAAGCGCTTGCGGCCCTCGGCGAGGCGGTCGAGCTCGAGGCGGGCCTCGTAGCCCTCGAAGGTCTCGAAGTCCTTCAGCCGGGTGAGCGGCCGGTCCACGCCCGGCGAGGAGACCTCGAGGACGTATTCGCCGGAGATCGGGTCGGCCGCGTCCATCACCTCGGAGATCGCGCGCGAGAGGCGGGCGCAGTCCTCGACGTTCATGTCGCCGTCCTGCGGCCGCTCGGCCATGATCTGCAGGCGCCGTTGCTCGCTGCCGCCCATCAGGCGCAGGCGGACGATGTCGTAGCCCGCGGCCTCGGCGACGGGGTCGAGCAGCTCCAGGAGCCTCAGGTCTTCTGCGGTCTTCCCGCGCATGGCCGAGCTTGGCCTCCGGCAAAGAAAAAAGCGGCCGGGCCGGAGCCCGCCGCTTGAAAGCGCCATCCAGCGCTATCAGCGATGTTGGAGGGGAATATAGCGGGGGATCAGGGGTTTGTCAGCCCTGTTGCGACTCGGGCGTTCGCCACCGCGTTGTGCATGTGATGGCGGCCTGATCGAGCCTGCCCCTTTCCTGTCGGCGCGTCTTGGTCCACAGAGCGCGCCGACTTTGTGTGCCGTCCCGAAAGGCCTCCTCCCCATGGACCTCTCCAAGATCCCCGTCGGCGAGAACCCGCCGTACGACGTCAACGCCGTCATCGAGATCCCGCAGGGCGGCGAACCGGTGAAGTACGAGCTGGACAAGGAGTCCGGCGCGATCTTCGTCGACCGCTTCCTGCACACGGCGATGTTCTATCCCGGCAACTACGGCTTCATCCCGCACACCCTGGCCGACGACGGCGACCCGATGGACGTCATCGTGGTGGGGCCGACGCCTGTGGTGCCTGGGGCCATCATCCGCTGCCGTCCGGTGGGCGCGCTGATCATGCGCGACGAGGCCGGCGGCGACGAGAAGATCCTGGCCGTGCCGGTGGACAAGCTCCACCCCTTCTATCTGGGCGTGGACTCCTGGCGGGCGCTGCCCACCATCCTGACCGAGCAGATCGCCCACTTCTTCAAGCACTACAAGGACCTGGAGAAGGGCAAGAGCGTCGAGATCGTCCGCTGGGCCGACGCCGCCGAGGCCGCCGAGCTGATCAAGGCGTCGATCGAGGCCTACAAGGGCTGAGGCCCCTCAGCCCCTGACGAAATCCAGGAACACCGGGGCGCAGTCGCCCAGGCGCTTTTCCTCGTAGCGGGTGGTGACGTGGTCGGCCGGCGGGGCCCGCCAGCCGGCCGCGCGCTCCGCGGTCCAGCGGAAGGCGGGGTTCGCCGTCAGCCGCTCCAGGCTCCAATCCACATAGTCGGCCCAGTCGCTGGCGAAGCGCAGCCTGCCGCCGGGCTTGAGCACGCGCGCCAGCTCGGCGGCGACGTCGGCCTGCACCAGGCGGCGCTTGTGGTGGCGCGCCTTGGGCCAGGGGTCGGGAAACAGGATGAACACCCGCTCCAGGCTCCCGTCCGGCAGGTGGGACAGGAGCTCGCGGGCGTCGCCGTCCTTCACCCGCACGTTCTTCAGACCCTGCTCGTCGATGTGGCGGAGCGCGCTGGCGACGCCGTTCTGGAAGGGTTCGGCGCCGAGGATCAGGACGTCGGGATGCTTCGCCGCCTGGGCGGCCATGTGCTCGCCGCCACCGAAGCCGATCTCCAGCCAGACCTCGCGCGCCTCCGGCATCAGCGCGCGCGGGTCGAACGGCTCGGCGGGGACGCGGATCTGCGGCAGCAGGGTGTCCATCAGGGCCGCCTGCCGCGGCTTGATGGTGCGCGACTTGATGCGGCCGAAGGACCGGAGCGGCGGGTGGGGGTCGGACATGGGCGTGCGCTCTAGCGCAGCGCGCGGGCCACGGCGAGGGCCGCGATGGCCGCGACGGCGATCCAGACGAGGATGACGGCCGCGGCGGCCCGGCGGCTCACCGGGCGGTCGGCGGCGGCCTCGGCCGCGGCGCGGTGCTCGGCCAGCACGTCGCGCGGGATCAGCCGGAGCGCCAGCCACAGGCCGAGCGGCACGAGCAGCAGGTCGTCGACGTAGCCCAGCACCGGAATGAAATCCGGAATCACGTCGATGGGCGAGAAGGCGTAGGCCGCCACGGCGACCGCGACCACCTTGGCGTACCAGGGCGTGCGCGGGTCGCGGGCGGCGAGCCAGACGGCGTGGGCGTCGCGCTTGAGGGCGCGCGCCCAGCGCCGCAAGGCCTGGATCAGGCCAGGCCCTTCAGGGCGTCCACGAGGTCGGTCTTCTCCCAGGAGAAGCCCCCCTCGTTGTCGGGCGTGCGGCCGAAGTGGCCGTAGGCCGCGGTGCGGGCGTAGATCGGGCGGTTGAGGCCCAGGTGCTCGCGGATCGCGCGCGGCGTGGCCCCGCCGATCAGCTCCGGCAGCGCCAGCTCCAGCTTGGTGGGGTCGATCTCGCCGGTCTCGTGCAGGTCGACATAGAAGCTGAGCGGCTCGGCCACGCCGATGGCGTAGCTGATCTGGATGGTGCAGCGGCGCGCGAGGCCCGCGGCGACCACGTTCTTGGCCAGGTAGCGGCAGGCGTAGGCGGCCGAGCGGTCCACCTTGGTCGGGTCCTTGCCCGAGAAGGCGCCGCCGCCGTGCGGCGCCGCGCCGCCGTAGGTGTCGACGATGATCTTGCGGCCGGTGAGGCCCGCGTCGCCGTCCGGCCCGCCGATCTCGAAGCGGCCGGTGGGGTTCACGTGCCACTTGGTCTTCTTGGTGATCAGGCCCGTCGGGAAGATGCTCTCCACATAGGGCCGGATCTCCGCCTCGATGCGCTTGGGCGTGGCCATGTGCAGGCCGATGCGCTTCTTGTGCTGGGTGGAGACGACGATCTGCAGCACCTCCACCGGACGGCCGTTCTCGTAGCGCAGGGTCACCTGGCTCTTGGCGTCCGGCTCCAGCACGCCGCACTCGCCGGAGTGACGGACCTCGGCCAGGCGGCGCAGGATGTTGTGCGAGAACTGCAGGGTGGCCGGCATCAGCTCCGGCGTCTCGTCGCAGGCGTAGCCGAACATGATGCCCTGGTCGCCGGCGCCCTCGTCCTTCTTGTCGGAGGCGTCGACGCCCTGGGCGATGTGGGCGGACTGCTCGTGCAGGTGGCAGGCGAACTTCGCCTTCTGCCAGTGGAAGCCCTTCTGCTCGTAGCCGATGTCCTTCACCGCGGCCCGGACCTTGGGCTCCAGGCTGCGGACGATCTCCTTGGTGAGCGCCTTGTTCTCGGCTTTCGAGCCGCCGGGACGGCCGGCGCGGACTTCGCCCGCCAGCACGATCCGGTTGGTGGTCACCAGCGTCTCGCAGGCCACGCGGGCCTCAGGCTCCACGCTCAGGAAGGCGTCGACCACGGTGTCGGAGATCCGGTCGGCGACCTTGTCCGGGTGGCCTTCGGACACGCTCTCGCTGGTGAAGATGTAGTTGGAACGGCTCAAGGACGGGCTCCGGAAAGGAACTGAGGCGCCGCCCCCCGGCGGGCGCCCGGCTACGAGGTCCGAAAGCCTATAAAGAAATCTTTATGTCCCGCCAAGCGCCCCGTCGGCGGCGCGGCGTCGCGCCCCAACCGGAAGCCGCCGCCACAGGCGCTCAGGCGTCGACGCCCGGATCGTCGACCATGATGCGGACCAGTTCCAGGATCTTGCGGCGCACCCGCGGATGGCTGATCCGCGGGAATACCTGCGCCAGCTCCATGCCCTCCGGCGTCAGCAGGAAGTCCTGCACCGTCTCGCCGGGCTGGCTGTTCGAGCCGCGGGCGACCGTCCCCTCGGCCAGGCCCTCGTAGAAATAGGCGACGGAGGTGTCGAGGGCGCGCGCCATCTCCCACAACTTGGAGGCGCTCACCCGGTTGGCCGCCCGCTCGTATTTCTGCACCTGCTGGAACGTCAGGCCGATGGACTCGGCCAGCTTCTCCTGGCTGACGCCCAGTTCCTTGCGGCGCATGCGGATGCGCAGCCCCACGTGACGATCCACGGGATTGGGCCCGCGGTCGAAGTCGGCAAGCTTGTCCATGCGGCTCATTACCCAAGCTTCTGGCGAAGGGAAACAGGTTGACGGCCCGGTCACCTCATTTCGGTCGGCGAACGCGGTACGCGAGAGCAGGAAGCGCCGACGCCAGCAGCAACAGGACGAACGGCAGGTCTCCAACCCGTCCGTAGACTGTGGGTTTCAAAGGGGGCGGAAGCTGGGCGTCGATCACGCCCAGTTCGGCGAGCCCCAGCCGGGCGCCGGGCTGGATCCGTCCGTAGGCGTCGATCACGGCGGAAACGCCGGTGGGCGTGGAGCGGACGATCGGCAGCCCCTCCTCGATCGCCCGGTAGCTGGCGAGGTTCAGGTGCTGCAACGGTCCGCTGGTCTGGCCGAACCACGCGTCGTTGGAGACGTTGAGGATCCAGGCCGGCCGCACGCCGCTCTTCAGGGCGCCCGATCGGGTGAACCCCGGGAACAGGGCCTCGTAGCAGATCAGCGGCTGGACCGCGGGCACGCCCCAGGGTGCGATGGGCGCGGGCGGCGGCCCGGCGGTGAAGTCCTCGGGCATGTGCACGAGGCTGCGGAAGCCCACCTTTGTGGCGAGCTCGCCCAGCGGGATGTACTCGCCGAACGGCACCAGGCGGTGCTTGTCGTAGACGCCGGTGACCCGCAGCCCGTCGGCCTCTCGTCGCAGCGCGACCAGGGCGTTGAAGTAGCGTGCGTCGCCCTCGGCCGTGATCTCGGCGCGGTTGGCCCCCATCAGCAGGGTCTGGCCCTCGGTGAAGCCGGCCACCAGCCGCGAACCGTAGGGGGAGCCCGGCGCCAGCAGTTCGTCGATCACCGCCGGCAGCGCGCCCTCGGGCCAGACCACGATCTGCGGGGGGCGTGCGGCCGGCTTCTGCGACAGGCGCAGGTAGGCGTCGAAGATCAGGCCGAGGTTCTCCGGCCGCCACTTGTCCTTCTGGTCGATGTCGGCCTGGACGATGCGGATCAGCGGCGCGTCGGCGGCCGGTTTTACCGCATGCGAGAGCCGTCCCAGCCCGAAGGCGTAGAGGCAGGCCAGCGCGCCCACAAAGACGGAGGCGGCGAGCGCCCGGACCTTGCGGTCGAGGGGGTCGAACAGCACGGCGGGCGCGGCGGCGATGGCGAGGGTCAGCCAGGTGAGGCCGTAGGCGCCCACGACGGCGGCGGCCTGGGACGGCGGCGAGCCCGCGGCCCAGGTCTCACCCGGCAGGTTCCAGGGGAAGCCCGTGAAGACGTGGCCGCGCACCCACTCCAGAAGCGAGAAGGCGCCGGCGAAGACGAACACCCGCGACAGCCGCCAGCGGGCCTCCGGCCGGGGGCCGAGCAGGCGGTAGAGCAGGGCGGCCAGGCCCCAGAACAGCGCCAGTCCGCCGGCCATCAGGATCAGGGCGAAGGGCGCCATCCAGCCGTGGACGGCGGCGTCCACCAGGAAGGCCTCCACCACCCACCAGACGCCGATCGCGAAATAGCCGACGCCGGCCAGCCAGCCGCGGAAGAAGGCCGAGCGCAGCGGCCTGGGCGTCTCGGCGTCCAGCATGTTGAGGATTAGCGCATAGCCCAGCAGCCCCGGCAGGAGCCCGAAGGGCGGGTGCGCGAGACCGGCGGCGAGGCCGGCGCTCAGCGCCCACAGACGCACCATCCAGGGCGAGAGTCGGCTGGCCACGGGCTCAGGCCTGCGCGGCGACGGCGCGACGGACGCGGACGCGCTTCACCCGGCGCGGATCGGCGGAGAGGACGTCGATCATGAAGCCGCCCGGGTGCTCGATGCGTTCGCCGCGCTGCGGCACGCGGCCGGCCAGGGTGTTCACCAGGCCGGCCACCGTGTCGATCTCCTCGTCCACCTCCTCGGGCGCCAGGTCGACGCCGTCGCCGATGGCCGCCTCCAGGTCCTCGAGCGGGGTGCGGGCGTCGACCACCCAGCCCTGTTCGTCCTCGACGATGGCCGCCACGCCGTCGTCCCCCTCCTCGTCATGCTCGTCCTCGATCTCGCCCACCAGGGTCTCCAGCAGGTCCTCGAGGGTGACCAGGCCGTCGGCGCCGCCGAACTCGTCGATCACCAGCGCCATGTGGCTGTGCCGGCTGCGCATCATCGCCAGCAGTTCGGCCGCCCGCATGGACGGCGGGACGTAGAGCAGCGGGCGGACGAGGTGATAGCGGCCCATCAGGATCTGGTCCTCGGGCTTCGGCCGGCGGGTCTTGCGAGCCAGCAGCTTGAAGACGTCCTTCACGTGGATCACGCCCACGGGCTCGTCGATCGTCTCCTTGTAGACCGGCATGCGGCTGTGCTCGGCCTCCACGAAACGTGCGACCACCTCGGCGAAGCTGCAGGAGCGGTCGATGGCCACGATGTCCGCGCGCGGCTTCATCACGTCCTCGACGCGCAGGTCCTGGAAGGCGCGCGCCTGGCTGACCAGCTCGCCAGTCGCCTGGGCGATCGGCTCGGACGGGCCGGGTTCCGGCGGCGCGGCCGGCCCCCGGAAGAGGTTGAAGAGCCCCATCAGTCCCCGACGGCGGGGCTCGGGACTACTCGGAGGGTCAGGGTCGGTCATGGTCTCCCTCGCCGGCCGCGTAGGGGTCAGGAATCCCCAGTCCGGCCAGGACGACGCGCTCGAGGCCTTCCATCGCTTCGGCCTCCGCTTCGGTCATGTGGTCGTATCCTAGTAGGTGGAGCACCCCGTGCGCCACCAGATGCTGCAGGTGATGCGCCAGCGGCTTCCCCTGCTCGGCAGCCTCGCGCACGCAGACGCCGTAGGCCAGGGCCACGTCGCCAAGGTGCTTCTCCGGGTTCGGCGGCGCCGGAAACGACAGCACGTTGGTGGCCCCGTCCTTGTGGCGGAAGCGGGCGTTCAGCTCCTGGACGGCGTCGTCGTCGGTGAGCAGCAGGGTCACCCCCTCGCCCACGGCCCCCTCGGAGTCCAGCACCGCCTGGGCGGCGCGCACGGCCAGGACCTCCGCGTCCGCCAGGCTGCGGGTCCAGGCCTCGTCCTCGATCTCGATGTCGATCACCGGGTCACCGGTCGTCAGGGCCCTTGTCGCCGCGGCTGCGGGCGGCGTCGGCGTCGTAGGCGCGAACGATCCGCTCCACGAGCGGGTGACGCACCACGTCGGCGGTGGAGAAGCGGACCACGCCGATGCCCTTCACGCCGTCGAGCAGGCTGACCGCATGGGCCAGGCCGGAGTCGCGGGCGTTGACCAGGTCCACCTGGCTCGGATCGCCGGTCACCACCATCCGGGCGCCTTCGCCCAGACGGGTCAGAACCATCTTCATCTGCAGGCGGGTGGCGTTCTGCGCCTCGTCCACGATGACGAAGGCGTGGGACAGGGTGCGGCCGCGCAGGAAGGCGATCGGAGCCACCTCGATCTCGCCCTTCTCGCGCCGGCGACGGAGCTGCTCGGCCCCCAGGATATCGGTCAGCGCCTCCCAGACCGGCGCCATGTAGGGGTCGACCTTCTCGTTCATGTCGCCGGGCAGGAAGCCCAGGCGCTCCCCGGCCTCGACGGCCGGGCGCGAGACGATCAGGCGGTCCACCTCCCCGCGCAGCAGGAGGCCGGCGCCGTGCGCCACAGCGAGGAAGGTCTTGCCGGTGCCGGCGGGCCCGAGGCCGAAGACCAGCTCGCACTGCGAGAGCGCCTGCAGGTACTCGGCCTGGGTGGCGGTCTTCGGCGCGACCTGGCCCCGGCGCCCGACGGGCAGCGAACCGGGCGGGCCGCCCGTCCCGGTGCGCGCCTGGCCGATGGCGACGCGGACGTCGGCTTCGGAGATCTCCAGCCCCTGGTCGGCCCGGTCGGCGATGGCCTGGACGGCCTTCTTCGCCTGGGCGCGACTCTTGGAGTCGCCGGAGAGCGAAACCCCGCCGCCGGGCGTCTCCACGAGGACCCCGAAGGCGTCCTCGATGAGGGCGGCGTGACGGCTGTTGGCCCCCGCCACCGCGCGGGCGGCGGCGTCGGAAAGGGTGATGAATTCAGGCGCTCGGCTCAAGCGGGCTCCAGTTCCCCGGTGGACGCGAGGGCGCCCGCCAGGCTGTTCCGCGCGGCGTCCTCGATCTTCACTGTAACGATCTGGCCGATCAGACGATCCGGCGCGCTGACGTGCACCGACTGCAGATAGGGGCTGCGGCCGATCAGCTGGCCCGGATGGCGGCCGCGCTTCTCGAACAGAACGGGCAGGTCCTTGCCCGTCTGGGCGGCGTTGAACGCCATCTGCTGCTCTTCGAGCAGCGCGTTGAGGCGGGCCAGCCGCTCGTCCTTGACCTCTTCCGCCACCTGGCCAGGCATGGCCGCGGCCGGGGTGCCCGGACGGCGGGAATACTTGAAGGAGAAGGCGCCGGCGTGGCCCACCTCGCGGACGAGCTGCAGGGTGGCCTCGAAGTCGGCGTCGCGTTCGCCCGGGAAGCCCACGATGAAGTCGCCGGAGATCGCGATGTCCGGCCGCGCGGCGCGGATCTTCTCGATCAGCCGCAGGTAGCTCTCGGCGGTGTGCGCCCGGTTCATGGCGCGCAGGATCCGGTCCGAGCCCGACTGCACCGGCAGGTGCAGGTAGGGCATCAGCTCCTCCACCTCGCCATGGGCGGCGATGAGGGCCTCGTCCATGTCGCGCGGGTGGCTGGTCGTGTAGCGGATGCGGTCCAGGCCGGGGATCTTCGCCAGGCGCCGCACGAGCCCGGCGAGCCCGCCCTCGCCCGTGTAGGCGTTGACGTTCTGGCCCAGCAGGGTGACCTCGCGGACCCCCTTCTCCGCCAGGGCGCGGGCCTCCGCCTCGACGGCCTCGACCGACCGCGACCACTCCCCGCCGCGGGTGTAGGGAACCACGCAGAAGGTGCAGAACTTGTCGCAGCCCTCCTGCACGGTGAGGAAGGCGGTGACGCCCGTCGGCCGCCGCGCGGTGGACAGGGCGTCGAACTTCTCCTCGGGCGCGAAGTCGGCCGCCAGGCGCTCGCCGCGGGCCCGGTGGGCGCGGGCGATCAGCTCCGGCAGCTGGTGGTAGGCCTGCGGCCCCACCACGAGGTCGACCGCGGGCTGGCGGCGCATGATCTCCTCGCCCTCGGCCTGGGCGACGCAGCCGGCGACGACGATGCCGAGGCGGGGGCCGCCGGCCTCGGCCTGCTCCTGGCGCAGCTCCTTGAGCTTGCCGAGTTCCGAGTAGACCTTCTCGGTGGCCTTCTCGCGGATGTGACAGGTGTTCAGCACCACCAGGTCCGCGCCCTCCGGGCTGTCGGTCATGCCGTAGCCCAGGGGGCTGAGGACATCAGCCATCCGCTCGCTGTCGTAGACGTTCATCTGACAGCCGTAGGTCTTGATGTAGAGGCGCTTGCGGGGCGCGGTCTCGGACATGGCCCGCGTTATGGGCACGCACGCGGGCGGGCGCAAGTTTCCCTCCCCTTCATGGGGAGGGCGCTTCACTCCTCGATCGGCATGCCGTAGAGCTCGAGGCGGTGGTCCACCAGGCGGTAGCCGAGCTTGCGGGCGATGGCCTCCTGCAGGGCCTCGATCTCGGGGTCCATGAACTCCACGACCTTGCCGGTCTTCATGTCGATCAGGTGGTCGTGGTGCTCGTCCTGGTGCTCCTCGTAGCGGGAGCGGCCGTCGCGGAAGTCGTGGCGCTGGATGATCCCGGCTTCCTCGAACAGGCGGACGGTCCGGTAGACGGTGGCGATGGAGATGTGCGGGTCGATGGCGTGCGCCCGGCGGTGCAGTTCCTCGACATCCGGATGGTCGTGGGCCTCGGACAGCACGCGCGCGATGATCCGGCGCTGCTCGGTCATGCGCATGCCCTTGTCGACGCACAGCTTCTCGATACGGTCCGGCACGGCCAAGGCTCCAGGCTCCTTACGTTGCGGAGGATAGGTCTAAGAGGACGCGGGCGTAAGGTCGAGCCGCATCACGAGCGCGTCGGCGCGGCCTTCGGGCCCGCGGTCATAATAGCCGCGCCGCAGGCCCGCGCGGCGGAAACCGAGGCCGGCGTAGAGCGCCGCGGCCGGCGCATTGTCGGCGGCGACCTCCAGGAAGGCCTGGTCCGCGCCCGCCTGCCGGGCCGCGCCCAGGGCCGCAGCCATCAGCGCCTTGGCCAGCCCCCGCCGGCGCAGCGCGGGATCGACCGCGATGGTGAGCACCTCCGCCTCCCCCGCCACGGCGCGGCAGAGGACGAGGCCCGCCGGCGTCTCCTCGTCGAGCGCCAGGAAGCCGAACACGCCGGGACCGGCCAGCAGGCCGGCGAAGGCCTCGGCGTCCCAGGGCTGCGCAAAACCGGCGGCGTGGGCCGTGGCCAGCGCCGGGGCGTCCTCGGCCGTGGCCCATTCGAGCTTCATCCCGCCCGCCTCACGCCGGCAGCCGCGCATCGGGCGCTCGCAGATAGAGCGGGCGGAGCGGGGCCGCGGCCTTGCCGCCCGCGATCCGCGCCACGTGACGGGCGTCGGCGCCCTCCGCCGCGAGGATCCGTGCGCCCGGCGACACGTCCGCCAGCAGCGGCGCGCCGGAGCCCACCAGGGTCAGCGGACGTCCCATGGCCAGCTCCGCCAGGCGGGCGGCGGCCACCGACACCGGCAGGACGTCGGGCGCCATCAGGGGGCGGCCGTCCTCGAAGGCCTGCAGATAGACCTGGTCGCGGCGCGCATCGATGGCCGCGAACGCTAGGCCCTCGGCCTCGGCGCCCAGGGCCTCCAGGGTGCCGACCCCGGCGGTGGGGACGCCGAGCGCCGCGCCTAGGCCTTTGGCGAAGGCGACGCCGACCCGTAGCCCGGTGAAGGAGCCGGGGCCCACGGTGACCCCGATGCGGTCCAGCCGGTCGAAGGAAAGGCCCGCCTCGGCCATCACCCGCTCGGCCATGGGCGCGAGCCGCTCCTGGTGGCCGCGGGCCATGACTTCGGAGGCGTACGCCAGCACGCGGCCGCCATCGGTGACGGCGACCGAGCAGGCGGTCAGGCAGGTGTCGAGGCCAAGGACGATCACGGGTGGCGGTTAGACGATCCGGCGGGCGCCGGAAAGCGTCAGCCCAGGGTCTGCTCGACCCGGGTCACTTCCGGGACGTAGTGCTTGAGCATGTTCTCGACGCCGGCCTTGAGCGTGGCGGTCGAGGAGGGGCAGCCGGAGCAGGCGCCGCGCATGTTGAGCCAGACGACGCCGGTGTCCGCCTCGAACCTGGCGAACAGGATGTCGCCGCCGTCCTGGGCTACGGCCGGCCGGATGCGGGTGTCCAGCAGGTCCTTGATCTCGGCGACGATCTGGGCGGTCTCGCCCTCGTAGACGCCCTCGTCATGCCCGCCGGACTGGGCCTCCGCCTCGCCCGCGAACAGCGGCCGCCCGGAGGTGAAGTGGTCCATGATCGCCGCCAGGACCGGCGCCTTCAGGTGCGGCCAGTCGAACGACGGGTGCTTGCCCACGGTGATGAAGTCCGGCCCGAAGTAGACCCGGGTGACCCCCTCGATGTCGAACAGGTCGGCGGCCAGCGGGGAGGCCTGCGCCTCCTCGGCCTCGCGGAAGTCGCGCGTCCCGTCGGCCATGACCTCGCGGCCGGGCAGGAACTTCAGGACCTCGGGGTTCGGGGTCGGTTCGGTCTGGATGAACATGGGCGAGATGTGGGCCCGGAAGGCCCGAAACGCAACTTTTCGCTCCCCGGCAGGCCTAGGCCAGGTCTGCGATTTCCTCGTCGGTCAGGTCGCCGGGCACCAGGGTGACCGGCACCTTGCGGGCGCCCCACTTCACCCCGTCCTTGGCGATGGACGCCACGAGCGGGCCGGGCCCGCGGCCGCCCGAGGCGGAGGCCAGCACCAGGATTTTGATGTCGGGATCGTCGCCGATGACCTTCTTCAGGCCGACGCGGGCGTTGTCGGCGTTGACGATCAGGAACTCCGGCGGATAGCCGGTCTCCGCCTGAACGAAGCCGGCGACCTCCTGCAGCAGGGCCTCGGCCTCGTCGCGCGCCTGGCGCTCGATCTCCTCGCGCACGCCGCTCCAGTGCTCGAAGACGGCCGGCTCGATCACACGCAGGATCGCCACGTGCCCGCTGGTGGAGCGGGCCCGGCGGCAGGCGAACTTCAGCGCCGCCATGAACTCCGGCGTGTCGTCGGCGACGACCAGGAACTTGCGTGCGCTCATGGGCGGACGGTGCGGCCAAGTCGGGCGGGAGGCAAGCTCACCCCGCCCAGAAGCCCACCAGCCGGCGGACCTCCGCCATGGTGGGGGTCGCCACCTCGCGGGCGCGGGCTGCGCCGTCGGCCAGAATGCGGTCGATCTCGGCGGGATCGGACAGCAGGCGGCGCATCTCGCCGCCGATCGGACCCATCACGGAGACGGCGAGGTCGGCCAGCTTCGGCTTGAACGCGCCGAAACCCTGGCCGGCGAACTCGGCCAGCACCTCGGCCTCGGTTCGCCCGGCCAGCGCGGCGTAGATTCCCACCAGGTTACGGGCCTCAGGACGCTCGGAAAGCGCCTCCATCGTCTCCGGCAGCGGCTCGGGGTCGGTCTTGGCCTTGCGAATCTTCTGGGCGATGGCGTCGGCGTCGTCGGTCAGGTTGATCCGGGAATTGTCGGAGGGGTCCGACTTCGACATCTTCGCCGTGCCGTCGCGCAGGCTCATGATCCGCGCGCCGGGGCCCTGGGTCAGCGGCTCGGGCAGGGGGAAGAAGCCCGGCGCCTCGTAGTCGTGGTTGAACTTGCCGGCGATGTCGCGGGTCAGCTCCAGGTGCTGCTTCTGATCCTCGCCGACCGGCACCTGGGTGGCCTTGTAGACCAGGATGTCGGCCGCCTGCAGCACGGGGTAGGTGTAGAGCCCGACGCTGGCCCGCTCCTTGTGCTTGCCGCTCTTCTCCTTGAACTGGGTCATCCGGTCGAGCCAGCCGAGGCGGGCCACGCAGTTGAACACCCACGCCAGCTCGGCGTGCTCCGGCACCGCCGACTGCGGGAAGATGGTGGCGACCTTCGGGTCCAGGCCGGTGGCCAGGTAGGCCGCGGCGATCTCGCGGACCTGGGTCTTCAGGAGCTTCGGGTCCTGCCAGACGGTGATGGCGTGCAGGTCGGCCACGAAGATGAAGGTCGGGATCTCGTGCTGCAGGCGCGCGAACTTCACCAGGGCGCCGAGATAGTTGCCCAGGTGCAGGTCGCCGGACGGCTGCACGCCGGAGAGCACGCGTTGCGGGCCCGCGTAGGGGGCCGGAGCTTGGTCGGTCATGATGTGAGGCTTCTGGACGGAACGGACAGGCGGGCGCAAGGCCCGAGGTGACGGGTCAGGCGGTCAGCGCCATCGCCAGGTGTTCATCGTCATGCGGCAGCCGATACAGGCCGCCGGGTCTCAGAGCAAGTCCGCCGGCGGGGCGGGGTCGCCCTTGCGGCGGCGCAGCAGGGCCTTGGCCTCGGCCGGGGTCACCCCGCCGAAGGCGAACAGCAGCACCGGATAGAGGCCGAGGCCCGCCGCGCTCAGCAGCAGGACGCCCACCTCCTTGGCCGGCAGGCCGGCGGCGGCGATCGGCGCCTCCAGGAGAGCGCGGTAGTGGACGGCGACGGCCAGCAGGCCGCCGAGGATCAGGCTGGCGGCGGCCACCCGGCCGATCTTGAACAGGGCGGTGGCGGAGGGGCGGTAGACGCCGCGGCGGCCAAGGGCCACCCACATCTGGAGCACCGTGATCCAGGCGGCGATCGAGGTCGCCGCGGCGATCCCCCAGAAGCCGACGGTGTAGAAGAGGGCGACGCCGAGCGCGATGTTCACGCCCACGCTGATCAGCGAGAAGCGCATGGGCGTCCTGGTGTCCTGCCGGGCGAAGAACGCCGGCTGCAGGACCCGCAGCAGCACGAAGGCCGGCACGCCCCAGCCGTAGTGGAAGAGCAGCTGGCCAGTGGCGACCGCGTCGGCCCGGACGAACTCGGCCCGGGTGAAGAAGCCGTCGATCAGGTAGAACGGCATGGCCATCAGCGCCGCCGCGGCGGGCAGGCTGAGCGCCAGCGACCAGACCAGGCCCTGGTCCATCGCCATCTGCGCGTCGCCGTGGTCGTCCTTCTGCAGGGCAGCCGAGAGGCGGGGCAGCAGCGCCACCCCGATGGCCACCCCCACCAGGCTCATGGGCAGCTGGTACAGGCGGTCGGCGACGTTCATCCACACCCGCAGGCCGTCCACCTGGGACGCCAGGATGCCGGAGATGAAGATATTGATCTGGGTGGCGCTGTTGGCGATGGCCGCCGGCACGGCCAGCCGGATCAGCGCCTTCATCTCGGGGGTGAGCCTCGGCCGCACGAGGCGGATGCGGCCGCCGGAGCGCCGCGCGCCCCACCAGCAGAGCGCCGCCTGACCGACGCCGGCGACGATGACGCCCCAGGAGGCGGCGTAGGCGGCCTGCACCGGATCCTTCTGCGGGATCACCACGGCCAGCATCACCACATTGAGCACTGTCGGGTAGAAGCCGGAGATGATGAACCGGCCGTGCGCGTTCAGCACGCCCGAGAACAGGGCCGCGATCGCCATGCAGGGCAGGTAGGGCATGGTGATCTGGGTGAGGATCACCGCCAGCTTGAACTTGGCCGGATCGTCCGCGAAGCCCGGGTTGATGAGGTACATCAGCCACGGCATGGCGAGCTGGCAGGCTAGGGTCAGCGCCACGGTGGCGGCCGCGACGGTGGCCAGCGCGTCGGCGGCGTAGTTGTCGGCGGCGTCCTCGCCCTCGGCGGCGAGCTTGCGGGAGTAGCCGGGCACGAAGGCCGCGGCGAAGGCGCCCTCCGCAAAGATCCGGCGGAACAGGTTCGGGAAGGCCAGCGCCGTGTAGTAGGCGTCCGCCGCGATGGTCTGGCTGGCGCCGAGCCTTGCGGTGATCACCAGGTCGCGGGCCAGGCCCATGATGCGGCTGACCATGGTCAGGGCCGCGAAGATGGCCGAGGACCGGATCAATCCGCCGCGCTTGGGCCTGGGTCTGGTGGCGGGATTGTCGGTCACGGAGGCGTTGGTCGGCTGAGTGGCCGCCGGCGTCAAGCGTCCGCGGCGCCGCGCACGCGGCCTTCCGGCGCGTTTCGCGTGCAGCGCCTCAGGACGGGACGCCGATGTCCTCGTTCCACAGTTCCGGCCGCTCGGCGATGAACCGGTGCATCAGCGCGACGCATTCGGGATCCTGCAGCACCTCGACCTCCACGCCGCGCGACCGCAGCAGGGCCTCCTCGCCAAGGAACGTCTGGTTCTCGCCCACAACTACCCTGGGAATCCCGTAGAGCAGGATCGCCCCGCTGCACATCGGGCAGGGCGAGAGCGTCGTGTAGAGCACCGCCTCGCGATAGACCTGGGCCGGCTGCCGGCCGGCGTTCTCGAAAGCGTCCATCTCGCCGTGCAGGATGGCGCTGCCCTTCTGGACCCGCCGGTTGTGGCCGCGGCCGATGATCCGCCCCTGATGGACGATGACCGAGCCGATGGGGATCCCACCCTCGGCGAAGCCCTGCCGGGCCTCCTCGATCGCGGCGCGCATGAACGCGTCCATGGCTAGCGCGCCACGCTCGCGCGCGCCCGCTGCAGGTGCGCCCGGCGGGAGGTCTCCTCCTCGCCGACGGTCAGCGCGGCCATCAGCGCGGTCTTCAGCGCATTGCGCCGCCGCGCGTCGGTGAGCTTCCGGCCCTCGGCGTCGACCACATAGAAGGCGTCCACCGCCCGCTCGCCGTAGCTGTCGATGTGGGCCGACAGGATCGAGAGGCCGGCGTCGGCGAGCACGCGGGCCAGAGCCGCCAGCAGGCCGGGGCGGTCGCGCCCGGAGGCTTCGACCACGGTGGAGGTTTCGGAGGCGTCGTTATCCAGCATCACGGTCGGCGTGATGGAGAAGGCGGCGGCGCGGCCGAGGTCGGCCTTGCGGCCCGGCTCCTGGCGCACCGGCTCGCCGCGAGCGGCCGCCTCCAGGGACTCGGCCAGCTTGGCCAGCGCGCGCGGGTTCTGGGCGCCGTACGGCTGGCCGGTGACGTCCTGCACGTAGAAGACGTCGAGCGCCTGGCCGGTGCGCGAGGTGAAGACCCGTGCGCCCACGACGTTGGCGCCCGCCGCAGTGATCGCGGCGGCCAGGTCCACGAACAGGCGCGGGCGGTCGGCGGCGGCCACCGCCACCTCGGCCGCGTTGCGCTCGGCGCGGATGCGGCCCTCGGCGGCCGCGCCGCCCTGGGCGCGTCGGGCGAGGGCGGCGTGCGCGCGCACCTCGGCCTCGCTGAACGCCGAGAAGTAGGCGTCCTCCATGGCGTCGGCCCAGGGCTCGGCTTCCGGGTCGGTCCGGGCCAGCGCCACCCGGGCGTCGTAGGCGGCGTTCTCGTAATGTCGCTTGAGCGCGGCGGCGGCGTCGGAGCCCCGGCCGCCGCGGAACACCGCCTCGGTGGCCCCATAGAGCTCGCGCATCAGCTGGCCCTTCCAGCCGTTCCAGACCCCGGGCCCCACGGCGCGGATGTCGGCGACGGTGAGCACCAGCAGCAGCCGCAGGCGCTCGGGCGTCTCCACGATGCGGGCGAAGTCGGCGACGGTGCGCGGGTCAGAAACGTCCCGCTTCTGGGCGTAGTCGCTCATGACCAGGTGGTGCTCCACCAGCCAGGCGACCAGCTCGATCTTTGAGCGCTCCAGGCCCAGCCGTTCGCAGGCCTGGCGCGCGGCCCGGGCGCCGGCCTTCTCCTGGCCGCCGGCCCCGCCCTTGCCGGTGTCGTGCAGCAGCATGGCCAGGAACAGGGCCTCGCGGTCGTCGATCAGCGGCATGATCTGGGCCGACAGCGGATGGTCCTCGGCCAGGCGGCCCTCGGCGATGTCCGCGATGACGCCGACCGCCCGCAGGGTGTGCTCGTCCACCGTGTACGAGTGGTACATGTTGAACTGCATCTGGGCGACGATGCGCCCGAACTCCGGGATGAACCGGCCGAGCACCCCGGCCTCGGTCATCAGGCCCAGCGTCCGCTGCGGGTCGCGGCCTCGCGCGAGGATGTCGAGGAACACCTTGGCCGCGTGGCGGTCGCGCCGCACCGCCGAGGTGATCAGGTGCGCGCAGCGGGTGGCGGCGGTGAAGGCGTCCGGGTGCAGGTCGAGGTTGCGCTGGTCGGCGATCCGGAACAGCCGCAGCAGGTTGACCGGGTCCTTCTCGAAGGTCTCGGGGCCCTCTACGGCCAGGCGGCCGCCGACCTCGTGGAAGCCGGGCTCGTCCAGCGGCTTCTTCTTCGGCCGTCGGGCCGGCAAGAGGCGGGAGATGCCGGTCGGCCGGCTCTTCACCTTCTCGGCCTCGAGCTTGGCGGCGAACACCCGGGTCAGCGCGCCCACCTCCTTGGCGATCAGGAAGTAGCGCCGCATGAAGCGCTCGACGGCGGGGTTGTCGGCCCGGTCGCCATAGCCCATCCGCCGGGCGATCTCCGGCTGCAGGTCGAAGGTCAGCCGCTCCTCGGGCCGGCCGGTGGTGAAGTGCAGGTGGCAGCGCACCGCCCAGAGGAAGTCGAAGGCGCGGACGAAGGTGCGCACGTCGCGGCCTTCGAACATCTCCAGCTGCAGCACCTTCTCGATGTTCTCGCCGGGGTGCAGGTACTGGGCGATCCAGAACAGGGTGTTGAGGTCGCGCAGGCCCCCCTTCCCCTCCTTGACGTTGGGCTCGACCATGTAGCGGCTGGCCCCGGCGCGGGCGTGGCGGTCGTCGCGCTCCTTGAGCTTGGCGGCGACGAACTCGGCCCCGGTGCCCTTGACCACGTCGTGCTGGAAGCGCCGGATCAGTTCGGCGGCCAGGCTCTCGTCGCCGGCCAGGCGGCGGGCCTCCAGGATCGAGGTGCGGATCGTGAAGTCCTCGCGCGAGAGCTTCACGCACTCCTCGATGGTCCGCGAGGCGTGGCCGACCTTGAAGCCCAGGTCCCACAGCGCATAGAGCATGTACTCGATGACGCTCTCGGCGTGCGCCGTCTGCTTGTAGGGCCGCACGAAGAGCAGATCGATGTCGGAAAAGGGCGCCAGCGTCCCGCGCCCGTAGCCGCCCACCGCCATCAGCGCCAGGCGCTCGCCCTCGGTGGGATTGCGGGCGCGGAACACGTGGACGGTGGTGAAGTCCCAGAGCGCCTGGACAACCTCGTCGGTGACGCCGGACAGCAGGCGGGCGGTCTCGATGCCGCCGGCCCCGTTCTCCAGCCGCTCCTTGGCGATCATCCGGCCACGGAACAGGGCCGCCTTCAGGATCTCCAGCGCCGCCCTCCGCTGGGCGGCCTCGTTGCCAAGATGCTCGAGCGCGGCGGTGGAGAGCTGCGAGCGCAGCTTCACGCCGTCGACGACGTATTCCAGGCGGGTCGGGCGAAGGCGCGGGGGCATGGCTGGCCCCCGATATAGGACGGTTCTCGCCTTTTCGCGCCTGGGTTCTGGCCACGGGCTTCCGCGAACCCGCGCACTGACTATGTTGCCCGCCCCATGCGCACTCCGGCCCGGACATGACCAAAGGCGGCTATCGCGGCGGCTCCACCCTGACGGGCTGGAACGCCAACGGCTACGTCTCGCCGTCCCGGAAGCTGAAGGCGAAGGGCCGCACCGCCCAGAGCACGGGCGAGAGCGCCGCCCGCGACGAGCTGGCCCGCAGGAAACACGGCCTCACCCCGCGCAAGCCGGACCTGCGCGCCAAGGAGCAGGCCAAGGTCGAGCAGAAGCAGAAACTCCGCAAACTGACCCGCACCAGCGCGCCGGTGGTGGTGAAACTCAAGCGCCGCAGGCCCGCCAACAAGGTGGGCGTCGCGCGGCGGGTGAAGCCTAGGCCAGCAGGCCCTTGAGTTTGTAGAGGGCGTCCATGGCCTCGCGGGGGCTCATGCCGTCGGGGTCCAGGGCCTTCAGCGCCTCCTCGACGGGGCTCGGGCCGAGGCGGCCGGGGGCCGGCTCGGCGACGGCGGCGAAGAGGGGCAGGTCCTCGAGGTGGGCGGGGGCGCCGGCCTCGCGCTCCAGGCGCTCCAGCACGTCCTTGGCCCGGGCCACCACGGCGGGCGGCACGCCGGCCAGCTTCGCCACCTGCACGCCGTAGGAGCGGTCCGCGGGCCCGGGACCCGCCTCGTGCAGGAAGATCAGGTCGCCGTTCCACTCCTTGGCCCGCAGGCTGAGGTTGGCGACATAGGCCAGCCGGCCCTCCAGCACGGCGAGCTCATGGTAGTGGGTGGCGAACAGCGCCCGGCAGCGGTTCACCTCGTGCAGGGCCTCGGCGCAGGCCCAGGCGATGGCCAGGCCGTCGTAGGTGGCGGTGCCGCGGCCGATCTCGTCGAGGATGACCAGGCTGCGCGGGGTGGCCTGGGTGAGGATGGCGGCGGTCTCCACCATCTCCAGCATGAAGGTCGAGCGGCCGCGGGCGAGGTCGTCGCCGGCGCCCACGCGGCTGAACAGCCGGTCGACGACGCCGAGGCGCAGGCGTTTCGCGGGCACGAAGCAGCCGGCCTGGGCCAGCACCGCCAGGATCGCGTTCTGGCGCAGGAACGTCGACTTACCCGCCATGTTCGGGCCGGTGACGATCGACAGCCGGGGTCCGCCGGCGCCCGCCCCGTCCAGGCGGCAGTCGTTGGGGGTGAAGGCCTCGCCGGCCCGGCGGACGGCGCTCTCCACGACCGGGTGGCGGGCGGCCTCGGCCTCGAAGGCGGTGGAGCGGTCGACCACCGGGCGGCTCGCACCCACGTCGTCGGCCCATTCGGCGCAGGCGGCGGCCACGTCCAGGCGGGCGGCGGCCTCGGCGGCGGCCTGGATGGCGGGCGCCACCTCGCAGGCGGCCGCGCGCCAGGCCTCGAAGGTCTCCAGCTCGATGGCCAGCGCCCGCTCGGCGGCCTGGGCGATCTTGGCGTCCAGCTCGGCGAGCTCGACGGTGGTGAAGCGCACCTGGTTGGCGAGCGTCTGGCGGTGGATGAAGGTGGCGTTCAGCGGCGCGGCCATCAGCGGCTCGGCCGCCTTGGCGGTGGTCTCCACGAAGTAGCCGAGGACGGCGTTGTGGCGGACCTTCAGCGCCACGCCGCTCTCCTGGGCGAGGCGGGCCTCGAGCTGGGCGATCACCCTGCGGCTGTCGTCGCGCAGGGCGCGGGCCTGGTCGAGCTCGGGGCGCACGCCTGCGGCCACGAAGCCGCCGTCGCGGGCCAGCGCCGGGAGGTCCGTCCCGAGGCCCCGGCAGAGCCGGTCGCGGAAGGCCAGCAGGTCGGCGTGCAGGTCCGGGTTGAGGGCGGCGAGCGCGCTGGCGATCTCGGCCGGCGGATTGACCAGCGGATCGCGGGTCTGGGCGAAGAGGGCGACGATGGCCTCGGCGGCCACCAGGCCGTCGCGCAGGCAGCCGAGGTCGCGCGGGCCGCCGCGGCCCAGCGCCAGGCGGGAGAGCGCCCGGGCCATGTCGCCCAGACCCTTCAGCTGCTCGCGCAGGCGCTGGCGCTGGCCGCGCTGCTCGCAGAACCAGGCCACCGCGTCGAGGCGGGCGTCGATGGCGGCGGGGTCCAGCAGCGGCCGGGCGAGGCGGGCGGCGAGCAGGCGCGCGCCGGGCGCCGTGACCGTGCGGTCGATCGCCGAGAGCAGGGAGCCGTCGCGGCCGCCGGACTGGGCCTTCTCGATCTCCAGGCTGGCGCGGGTGGCCGGATCGATGGCCATGACGTCGGCCTCGCCGGCGCGGCGGGGGGCCGACAGCGCCGGCAGGCGGCCGGCCTGGGTGGTCTCCAGATGGGCGGCGATCAGCCCGAGCGCCGCGACCTCCGCGCCGGTGAGCGTCCCGAAGCCGTCGAGGGTCTCCACGCCGTAGAGGCGCTTGAGCCGGGCCTCGGAGGCGGCGGGCTCGGCGAGCGCCTGGGGCAGGGGCTGGACGAAGCCGCCGGCCGCCTTCAGCGCGACGTTGACGGCCTCGTCGGAGAACAGCCGGTCGGGGACCAGGATCTCGGAGGGGCCGAGGGCGGCGAGGGCGGAGGCGAGGCCCGAGACGCTCGTGGCCAGCACCTCGACCTCCCCGGTGGAGAGCTCCACCGAGGCCACGGCCGCCGCGCCGGCCCGCACCGCCACGGCGGCCAGGCGGTTGGCGCCGCGGGCGTCGAGCAGGCCGTCCTCGGTGAGCGTGCCGGGCGTGACCACGCGGACGACGTCGCGGCGCACCACCGACTTGGAGCCCCGCTTCTTCGCCTCGGCGGGGTCCTCCATCTGCTCGCAGAGCGCCACCTTGAAGCCGGCGCGGACCAGCTTGGCGAGATAGGCCTCCATGGCGTGGGCCGGCACCCCGGCCATGGGGATCGGGTTTCCGGCGTGCTGGCCGCGGGCGGTGAGCGTGATGCCGAGCGCCGCGGCGGCCTTCTGGGCGTCCTCGAAGAACAGCTCGTAGAAGTCGCCCATCCGGAAGAACACCAGCGCGTCCGGCTGGCGGGCCTTGGCCTCGAAGAACTGCGCCATGACCGGCGAGGCGCCGGCGGCGGGATCGGGCGTGGCTATGGGAGCGGGCGCGTTCATGGAACGGGGGACGCTAGCTTAACGAATCACTAATCGGGAGCCCTTGACCGTGCGCCCCTTGGTCCCAAGCTGTGGATGGATGACGCAGGCCCGTGGAGCGTCCGCAGCGCTGATCTTCCCGCCCGGCCCGGCCGACGCGGAGGCGCTCGCCCACGTCCACGTCGCGAGCTGGCGGGAGACCTACCGGGGCCTGCTGCCCGACGCCTTCCTGGCGCGGATGAGCGAGCCGGGCTTCGCGCGCCGCTTCCGCCGCGACCTCACCCGACCCGACGGGCCGCTGACGCTGGCCGCCGCCGACCGCTTCGGCCTGGTGGGCTACGCCTCGGGCGGGCCGTCGCGGCGCGGGATCGAGGGGGAGGCGGAGATCGCCGTGCTCTATGTGCTGCGCCCGTCGCAGGGCCGCGGCGTCGGACGCGAGCTCCTGACCCGCACGGCGCGGGCGCTGCGCGACCAGGGCGCGCGGTCGCTGATGATCTCGGTGCTGCGCGAGAACTTCCACGCCCGCGGCTTCTACGAGCACCTCGGCGGGGTCGCCGAGCCCGCGCGCCGGGAGCCCGGCCCGGGCGGCGCGCTCCTGTGGGAGGTGGCCTACCGCTGGGACGACATCCGGGCGGTGACGGGCTAGGCGGCTAGATCTCCGCCGCCTCCTCCGCCGCGTAGGTGAGGCTGACGAACACGTCCTCCAGATCCGGATCCTCGGTGGAGATGTCCTTGATGTGCAGGCCCGCGGCGCGGATCGCGGCCAGCACCTGCTCGACGCTGGACTGGCCCGTGCGGTAGCTCACCGAGAAGCCGCCGGCCTTAGTGGGATGGGTCTCGAAGCCGGGAAGCGCGGGCGCATCGGTCAGCGGCTCCACCGGCGTCACCAGCACCTTGCGGGTGTCCATGCGGGCCAGCAGCCGGGGCGTCGGCTCGCAGGCCACCACCTGGCCGCGGTTGATGATCGCGATCTGGTCGCAGAGCTCCTCGGCCTCCTCGAGGTAGTGGGTGGTGAGCACGATGGTCACCCCCTTGCGGTTCAGTTCGACGACATAGTTCCAGAGCTGGCGGCGGAGCTCCACGTCGACGCCGGCGGTGGGCTCGTCGAGGATCAGCACCGGCGGGTTGTGGACCATGGCCTTGGCGACCATCAGCCGGCGCTTCATCCCGCCGGAGAGCTGGCGGACGTAGGCCTTCTCCTTGTCGGCGAGGCCCAGAGCGGTGAGCAGTTCGGTGGTGCGGCGCTCCTTCGGCGGCACGGCGTACATGCCGGCGGCCACCTCCAGCGCCTCCCGGGGCGTGAAGAAGGGGTCCGCGGCGATCTCCTGGGGCACCACGCCGATGGCGGCGCGCGCGTCCCTGGGCCGCTCGTCGATGTCGCGGCCCCAGATGCTGACCGAGCCGGAGGTCTTCTTCGTCAGGCCCGCCAGGATGTTGATGAAGGTGGATTTCCCCGCCCCGTTCGGTCCCAGCAGGCCGAAGATCGAGCCGCGCGGGATGGCCAGGTCGATCCCTTTCAGGGCGCGCATCTCCGGCGTGGTCTTGGTGGCGGCGTAGGTCTTGATGAGACCCTTCGCCTCGATCGCGTACTTGGGGAGGTCCATGCCCGTCCATTCGATTGACGGCGAAAGCCGTGATCCCGTACCTAAGCGCGCGCCGCGGTCGCGGCAATGAGAGGTCCCGCTTATGGCTCGCCGAGTCCGCAACAAGGGCGCCGAGGCCCAGTCCCGTCCCGAGCCCGCGCCGGCCCGCCCGGCGCTGACGCCCGACCTGCCCGCGCCGGAAGTGATCACCGTCCGCTCGGGCCGCGTGGCCTGCGACGGCGTCGGCGGCGCGCTCGGCCACCCGCGGGTCTATCTGGAGATGGGCGAGGCCACCTTCGTGGAATGTCCCTACTGCGACCGCCGCTTCGTCCTGGCTGCGGGCTCGGAAGGCCCAGAGGACGAGCGACTCGCCCCCGGCGTCTACGAGGGCCCGCACGGGCACTGACGTCCGTCGCGGGCGCAGGCGCGCTCGCCGCACGGCGATGGCGACCGGCCGGGCCGCGGCCTAGCCTGCCCCGCATGATCAGGATCCTCATCGCCGGCGCGCTGCTCGCCTCGCCGGCCGCCGCGTTCGCGCAGGGCGCCTGCGCCACGCCCGAGCGCGGGCAGTTCGACTTCTGGGTCGGGCGCTGGCAGGTGACGCCCACCGCCCAGAACCGCGTGGTGGCCGAGAGCCTGATCGAGCGGCTCTACGACGGCTGCGCGATCCGCGAGAACTGGATGCCGAAGAAGGGGGGCGGCGGGGGCAGCCTCAGCGCCTATGTCCCCGCCGACCCCGGCTGGCGGCAGGCGTGGGTCGGCAAGGACGGCGAATGGGTGGAGTTCCGCGGCGGCTGGACCGGCCAGGCCATGGTGCTGACCGGCGACTGGCCGGACGGGCGGCCGCGGACCGTGCGGATGACCTATACGTCGGGCGCCGACGGCTCGGTCCGGCAGCTCGGCGAGGAGAGCCGCGACGGCGGACGGACCTGGGGCCCGAGCTTCGACTTCACCTATCGCCGCGCGCGGTGAGCGCCGTCAGACCCGAAGCGGCATCAGGATGTACTGGACGTCCGGATCGCCCGGGTCGAGGACCAGGGCCGGGTCGTTGGGGCCGCCGAAGCGCAGCTCGGCCGCCTCGCCGGAGATCTGGTCGGTGATGTCCAGCAGGTAGCGGGCGTTGAAGGAGAGCTCGAACGGCTCGCCGTCGTACTCGATCTCCAGCTCCTCGACCGCCTGCCCGGCCTCCATGTTGCGGACCGTCAGCACCACCCGCCCCGGCTCGATGGCCATGCGCACCGAGCGGCTCTTCTCCGCCGAGATGGTCGCCACCCGGTCCACGGCCTGGGCGAACAGCTTGGCGTCGACCATGACCGTGCGGTTGTTGTCCTTGGGGATGACGCGCCCGTAGTCCGGGAAGTTGCCGTCGATGACCTTGGAGGTCAGGGCCGCGCCGTTCAGGTCGAAGCGGACCTTCTGGGGGCTGATCTGCAGCTCGACGTTCTCGCCGGCGTCGTCCAGCAGCCGGCGGGCCTCGCCCACGGTCTTGCGGGGCACGATCACGCCCGGGATGCCGGCCGCGCCTTCCGGCGCCGGCATCTCGGCCAGCGCCAGCCGCGAGCCGTCGGTGGCGACCGCGCGCAGCTTGAGCGCGCCGCCCTCGGAGACGGTGTGGAGGTAGAGGCCGTTCAGGTAGTAGCGGGTCTCTTCCGCCGAGATGGCGAAGCGGGTCTTGTCGATCAGGCGGATCAGGTCGGTGACGTCGACGGTCATCTGGCCCGAAAGGCCCTCCGAGGACATCACCGGGAAATCCCCCGCCGGCAGCACCGGCAGGTTGAAGCGCGAGCGGCCGGCGGCGACCGTCAGGCGCGGGTCCTCGCCGGTGAACGACAGCGAGACGTCGGCGCCCTCGGGCAGCTTGCGGACGATCTCGTAGAGGGTGTGGGCGGGCGCGGTGATCTGGCCGGGCTGGTCCACCTGGGCCATGGCCTCGTCGATGATCTCCATGTCGAGGTCGGTGGCCGAGAAGGTCAGCCGGTCGCGCTCGGCCGACAGCAGCACGTTCGACAGGATGGGGATGGTGTTGCGCCGTTCCACGGCGCTCTGCACGTGCCCCAGCGCCTTCAGGAGCGCCGCCCGCTCGATCGTCAGCTTCATGCCTTAGTCCCGGACCTCATTGCGCCCGGGCGAATCTCGCCCGGCGCCCCCGACAGGAAGGGACCTGCGACATTAGTCATTTTCGTGGGCCGGGGAAGAGGCGGGGAGGCACGTTCGGGCGCCTTCCACACCTCTGACGCCGAACCCGGCGGGAGGAGGGCGGCGCGTGAGCCGATCCCCCTCCGGCTAGGGGAGGATTCTAGGCCCGCGTGTCCACCGAGCCGCCACCGCCCTGGCCTTCGTCGTTGGCGGCGTAGGGGTTGGCGCCGCCGTCGCCGCCCGGGGCCGCGCCGGCCGACTTCGCCGCGACCACCACGGTGGCGGGGCGCACGAGGCGGCCCAGGAGCTCATAGCCCGGCTGCATCACCTGCAGGATCGCGCCGGGCGCCACGCCCGCCTCGGCCGGCTGCTCGGCCATGGCCTCGTGCTTGTGCGGGTCGAACCGGTCGCCCTTCTTCGGGTCGATCTTCTTCAGCCCGTTGCGCTCGAAGGCGGCCTGCAGCTCCTTCTCGGTCATCTGCACGCCGACGACGAAGTTCTTCACCACGCTGTCGGCGTGGTCGGCCGGTGCGTGGTTGGTGGCCATGGCCAGGTAGTCGGCGGCGGCCAGCAGGTCCTTGGCGAACTTCTGGATGGCGTAGGCCCGGGCGTCGTTGGCCTCGCGCTCGGCGCGCCGGCGGGTGTTCTCCATGTCGGCGGCGTAGCGGAGCACCTGCTCCTTGAGGGCGGCGGTTTCGGCCTTCAGGGCTTCGATCTGGTCCACCGCCGCGTCGGCCGCGAGCGCTTCCGCCTCTTCGGCGGGCGTCTTGTCTTCGGACATGTCTGTCTGGCTGCTCTCTCTTACGCGTTCATCACCTGGCCAAGCACGCGGGCGGTGTAGTCCACCAACGGAATGACCCGGGCATAGTTCAGTCGGGCGGGCCCGATCACCCCGATCGCGCCGAGCACCCGCTGGGACCCCGTCATATAGGGCGCGGCGATCACGGCGGAACCCGAAAGCGAGAACAGCCGGGTCTCCGCGCCGATGAAGATGCGCACGCCCTGGCCATCGCGCACGCCGTCGAGCAGCTGGATGAGCTGCTCCTTGTGCTCCAGATCCTCGAACAGCGAGCGGACGCGCTCCAGGTCGTCGGCGGCCTCGCGCGTCTCCAGCAGGTTGGCCCGGCCGCGGACGATCAGGGCCCGCTCGTCGTCGTCGCCCCCACCCCAGGCGGCGAGGCCGTCCTCCACCAGGCGCGCGGCGGTTTCGTCCAGCTCCCGGCGGGCGCGCTCCAGGTCCTGGCGCAGGTCGGCCTTGGCCTCGGCGAGCGTGCGGCCGCGCAGGCGGGCGTTCAGGAAGTTGGCGGCCTCGGTCAGCGCCGAGGGGGTGACCCCGGCCGGCAGGCGGATCAGCCGGTTCTCCACCGTGCCGTCCTCGAAGACCATGATCGCCAGCGTCCGTTCGACGCCGAGCGAGACGAACTCCACGTGCTTGACGCCGGCGTCGCGGATCGGCGTCACCACCACGCCCGCCCCGCCGGCCAGGCCGGAGAGGATGGCCGAGGCCTCGTTCAGCGCGTCCTCGAAGTTGCGGCCGTGGGCGCGCAGACGGGCCTCGATGGAGCGGCGCTCTTCCTCGGCCACGTCGCCCACCTCCAGCAGGCCGTCCACGAACAGCCGCAGGCCGGCGTGCGTCGGCAGCCGGCCGGCGCTGACGTGCGGGGCCCCCAGCAGGCCGAGCTGGGTCAGGTCCTGCATGGTGTTGCGGATCGAGGCGGGAGAGAGGGTGATGCCGCTCTTCGAGAGGGTGCGCGACCCCACGGGCTCGCCGGTCTCGAGATAGCTTTCGACGATGCGACGGAAGATGTCCCGCGCGCGCTCGTCGAGTTCGGCCAGCGAGGGCCCGCGGGCGAGGAAGGGACTGGTCACGTCGGCTTGCGGCTGTGCTCTGACTGCGCCCATGGACTGGACCTATCCGATCTAGGATAAGCGCGACCTCCGTCCGCGCAAGACGCCGGACGGGTCCAAGGAGTTCCCCGACCATGCGTCCGTCCGAGCGCGCCCCCGACCTGCTTCGCCCCGTGACGCTGGAGACCGGCGTCAACCGCTATGCGGAGGGCTCGTGCCTGGCGAGCTTCGGCCACACCAAGGTGCTGGTCACGGCGAGCCTGGAGGAGGGCGTGCCGCCGTTCCTGCGCGGCCGCGGCCAGGGCTGGGTGACGGCCGAGTACGGCATGCTGCCCCGCGCCACCCACACCCGCGGCCGGCGCGAAGCCGCCCAGGGCAAGCAGTCGGGCCGCACCCAGGAGATCCAGCGCCTGATCGGCCGCTCGATGCGCGCTGTGGTGGACATGAAGGCGCTGGGCGAACGGCAGATCACGCTGGACTGCGACGTGGTCCAGGCCGACGGCGGCACGCGCACGGCGGCGATCACCGGGGCCTGGGTCGCGCTCAGGATGGCGACGCGCTACCTGCTGGACGAGGGGCTGATCACGACGGACCCGATCCTCGACCAGGTGGCGGCGATCAGCTGCGGGGTGTTCTCCGGCACGCCGGTGCTCGACCTCGACTACGAGGAGGACTCCACCGCGGAGGCCGACGCCAACTTCGTGCTGACCGGCAACGGGGACATCGTGGAGATTCAGGCCACCGGCGAGAAGCGTGGCTTCTCGGAAGCCGAGTTCGAGGCGCTGTTCAGCCTGGCCCGCAAGGGGATCGGCGAGCTGGTGGTGATGCAAAGGCAGGCGACGGGCGGCTAGCCAGCCGCCCGCACGTCCCGTTTCTTCCTCAGAAGCCGCCGAACAGGCCGCGCACCGCCTGCGGCGGCAGCCGGCCGAGCTCGCGCGCCAGCGGCGCGAACATGGCGTCCAGGAAGCGTTCGATCTTCGCCCACATGGGTCGACACTCCTCTGCTGCAATGCGGGGAGGTGCATTGCTGCAGTGCATATAAGAGCGTCCATTTCATCGTTCAAGGAATTGCGCGCCCGAGCGCCGGTCGGGCGTCACTTTGGCGCAGCGGTGTGTGTGCGCCGCAACATGGGCAAGCTACGTCTCCTCGTCGTCGGTCGGCGCGTCGTCGGGGCCGGGCTCGTAGAGCAGGAGGTCGCCGGGCTGGCAGTCCAGCTCCCGGCAGAGCGCCGCCAGCGTCGAGAACCGCACCGCCCGCGCCTTGCCGGTCTTGAGGATCGACAGGTTGGCGATGGTCACGCCGACGCGGTCGGCGAGCTCGGTCAGGGACATGCGCCGCTCGAGGAGGACGCGGTCCAGGTGCACGCGGATGGGCATCAGATGGTCAGCTCGGCTTCACGGCGCAGGCGGGCGCCCTCGCGGAACACCTCGGCCAGGACGAAGACCACGAGGACCGAGAACCAGGCGGTGAGGCTGAAGTTGGGCTCCACCCGGTCGACCAGCGGCGCCCAGGAGGAGATGCCCCAGACGGCGTAGCGGCCAAGCTCGAGGGCGGCCAGCATGACGCCGATCAGGCGCAGGCGCCCGACGTTGTCCGGATGGAAGGGGTCGCCGGCGGTGAGCGTCACGAAGATCCGGCGCAGGGAATGGACGATGACCAGCACGCCCGCCACGGAGAGGCCGAAGGCGAACAGCATGCCGGCGAACAGCGGGCCGCGGGCGACCAGCTCGGCCGCGTCGGGCGAGCGGATCGAGGAGAGCAGCAGGCTGGGATTGAAGCTGAACAGGAGGGCGGCCAGCAGCGCCAGGGTCACGGCGCCCAGGGTGATCCAGAGGGCCACGAACACCACGTCGAGGATGATCTTCAGGAAGCTGGAAACCGATCCAGGTCCAAGCGCGCGCATCTTCACCCCTCCTCCGCCGAAGCCCGTCCGGCCCTCGTGCCGGGCCGGAGCGGGTCGGGCGAACCCCATCTGGGCGGAGCCTATTAGATCGCGACGCCGGCGGCGACCGCCAGCAGGGGGGTGGCGGCGAGCGCCACGAAGAAGGTCAGGGCGATCCGGTCCAGGAACATCATCGAAGCCGACATCTCACATCTCCATTTCATGCTGCGCTGCAGCGAGGTTGGTGGGGCGGGTTGCCCGTCCCGATGTGAATAACGATATGGCCGCATCGTTTCTCGATCAAATGAATATCGAGTAACGATATTAAACTTTCGCAATGCAACAGGGCCGCCCGGCGCTATGGTCCGCGGCCGAACCCTCTTGGAGCATACGCATGGCCCTGAAGCTGGAGCCCGGCGCGCGGCTGGTGGTCGCCACCCACAACCCCGGCAAGGCGCGCGAACTCGCCGAGATCCTCGACAACCGCTTCGAACTGGTGACCGCGGGCGAGCTCGGCCTGGCCGAGCCGGACGAGACCGAGACCACCTTCGTCGGCAACGCGCTGCTGAAAGCCCGCGCCGCGGCCGACGCCAGCGGCTTCGTGGCGCTGGCCGACGACTCCGGCCTGTCGGTGACGGCGCTGGAGGGGCAGCCGGGGATCTATTCGGCCCGCTGGGCCGGGCCGGGCAAGGACTTCGCCGTGGCCATGCGCAAGGTCGAGGCGCGGCTGGAGGAGGCGGGCGCCGAGGACTTCTCGGCCTGGTTCACCTGCGCGCTCGCCGTCGCCTGGCCGAACGGCCCGGCCGTGGTCGTGGAGGGCCGGGTGGACGGGACGCTGAGCTTCCCGCCGCGTGGCGACCGGGGCTTCGGCTACGACCCGATCTTCACCCCGGAGGGCCACGATCGGACCTTCGGCGAGATGGCCCCCGAGGAGAAGGACGGCATGAGCCACCGCGCCCGGGCGTTCGCCAAGCTGAAGGCGGCGCTCTTGTGACCACGCCGGCGCCGCCGCTGGGGGTCTATGTCCACTGGCCCTACTGCGCGCGCATCTGCCCCTACTGCGACTTCAACGTCTTCAAGGACCGGGGCCGCACGGTCGAGCAGGCCGCGCTCGCCCGGGCCATCGTCGCCGACCTGGAGGCCCAGCGAGCCCTGACCGGCCCGCGGACGCTCACCTCGGTCTTCTTCGGCGGCGGCACACCCTCGCTGATGGATCCGGTCTGGGCGGCGGAGATCGTCGCGGCGGCCACCCGGCTCTGGACGCCCGCGCCGGACCTGGAGGTCTCGCTGGAGGCCAATCCCACGGACGCCGAGGCCGCCCGCTTCGCGGCCTTCGCCGACGCCGGGGTGAACCGCCTGTCGCTCGGACTGCAGTCGCTGCACGACGAGGCGCTGGCCTTCCTTGGCCGCAACCACGACGCCGCCCAGGCGATCCGCGCGGCGCGGACGGCGGCGAGCGCCTTTCCGCGGCTTTCGGTGGACCTGATCTACGCCCGGCCCGGCCAGGCGCCCGAGGCCTGGGCGGCCGAGCTGCGCGCGGCCGTGGACCTCGGCGCCGAGCACGTCTCCCCCTACCAGCTCACCATCGAGAGCGGCACGGCCTTCGACCGGGCCGTGCGGCGGGGGCGGATCACGCCTGTGGACGCCGAGACGGGCGCACAGCTCTTCGACCTCACCCAGGAGGTCCTGGAGGGCCTGGGCTTCACGGCCTACGAGGTCTCCAACCACGCCCGCGGCGAGGGCGCCCGTTCGCGGCACAACCTCGTCTACTGGCGCGGCCACGACTATGTGGGCGCAGGCCCGGGGGCCCATGGCCGCATCGGTTCGTCGGCCGGCCGGGAGGCGACGGTGGCCGCCGCCAGGCCCGCCGACTACATCGCCCGGGTGGCCGAGACCGGCTTCGGCTTCGAGAGCCGCGAGGCCCTGAGCCCCGTCGAGGCCGCCGAGGAGCGCGTGCTGTCGGGCCTGCGCATCGCCGAGGGGGTCGGCCGCGACGAGGTCGCCGTCCTGGACCTGCCCACGGCCAAGGTGGCGGAGCTCGTGGAGCTCGGCCTGCTCGCCGACGATCCGCAGCGCCTGCGCGCCACCCCGGCCGGCCGGCTCGTGCTGGACGCGGTCACCCGCGCCCTGCTCACCTAGGAATAGCGCGCCTCGACGCCCGCGGCGGCGGGCGAGCCCTCGAGCGCCCACTTCAGGTCGGCGAGGTAGGCGTCGGCGACCTCGGCGTGGATCGGGGAGAGCATCAGGTGCAGGCTCTTGGGCTCGGTGGTGACGCCGGTGAACCAGCCGCGCTCGCGCAGCTTCGCCCAGAGCGCCACGCAGTCCGCGTCGGCCCGGGTGAAGGCCAGGATGCCGAGCTGCGGCTTGCCCAGCACGGTGAAACCCAGAGCCTCGACGCCCGCCGCGATCCGCTCCCGCGCCTCGGTCACCAGCGCGTGCTTCCGGCGGTAGCCGGCCTCGCCCAGGAAGTTCATCACCGCCCAGGCCGCGGCGATCGCCCCACCGGGGCGGGTGCCGGCCAGCGTCGGCGTCACCATCCGCCCGCCCGGCCAGTTGCGGACGTCGAAGACCATCAGCTCGTGCAGCTCGCCGGAGCGGAAGAATACCGTCGAGGCGCCCTTCGCGCAGTAGCCGTACTTGTGCAGGTCCGCCGACATCGAACGGACGCCGGACAACTCGAAGTCGAACGGCGGGATGTCCGCCCCGTCCATCCGCACGAAGGGCGCCATGTAGCCGCCGACGCAGGCGTCCACGTGCAGCCACAGGTCCCGCGCCACGGCGAGGTCGGAGAGCGCCCCGATCGGGTCGATCAGGCCGTAGGGGAAGTTGGGCGCCGAGCCCACGATCATCACCGTGGCGGCGTCGGCGGCCTCGGCCATGGCGGCGGGATCAGCGAGGTAGTCCTTCAGCGGCGTGCGCCGGACCTCGATCTCCATCAGGGCGCAGGCCTTGTCGAACGCAGGATGGGCTGAGCGTGGCAGGACGATGTTGAGCGGACCGGTCACGCCCCTCTTCTTCCGGGCGAAGTCGCGGGCCGCCTTCACCGCCATGGTGATGGAATCCGTGCCGCCGGAGGTGATCGTCGCCCGCGCGTCCTCGGGCGCATGGAACAGCTCCAGGCCGAAGCCCGTCACCTCCTCCTCCATCCGCTTCAGGCTCGGGAAGGCGGCCGGCCCCAGGCCGTTTTCGCTCATGAAGAGGACGTAGGCCTCCTTCTGCACCTGCTCCACGTCGGCGCCGGCGTTGAAGACGTAGACGGCGGTCTTGCCCTCCCGCCAGCGGACGTCGCCCGACGCGTAGCCCAGCATCTCGGCCTTCACGGCCGGCCAGTCGCGACCGACCTTCGGCAGCGCCCTGCGCATGGGCTCCTCCCTTTCCTCGTTCTTGGTGGGCGATCTTAGCGCCCTTGCCTTTCGACGCGCGAGCGGCGAACCCTCCGCCATGGCCCGAGCCTTCCCTCCGCCCGCCCTCGATGACGCGCCGCTGGCGCCGGGCCTCTATGTGGTGGCGACCCCGATCGGCAATCTGCGCGACATCACGCTCCGGGCGCTGGACGTGCTGCACGCCGCGGACCTGGTGCTCGCCGAGGACACCCGGGTGGCCGGCAAGCTGCTCTCCGCCTACGGATTGTCGGCAAAGCTGGAGCGCTACGACGAGCATGGCGCGGAGCGCACGCGGCCCAAGGCCATGGCCGCCCTGGCCGAGGGGAAGCGCGTCGCGCTGGTGTCCGACGCCGGCACCCCGCTGGTCTCCGACCCCGGCTACCGGCTGGTGAAGGCCGCGGCCGAGGCGGGATTCCCGGTGTTCCCGATCCCCGGGGCCTCCGCCCTGCTTGCCGGACTGTCCGTGGCCGGACTTCCCACCGACCGCTTCCTGTTCGCGGGCTTCCCGCCGTCGAAGAGCGCCGCACGGCGCACCTTCCTGGAGGAGCTGGCCGCCGTGCGCGCCACCCTGGTCTTCTTCGAGGGCGGCTCGCGGCTGGCGGCCAGCCTCGCCGACATGGCCGCGGTGCTGGGCGACCGGGAGGCGGTGGTCTGCCGGGAGCTGACCAAGCTCTACGAGACGGTGATCCGCGGGCGGCTGTCGGAGCTCGCCGCCGATCCGCGCTTCGAGGCCCCGAAGGGCGAGATCGTCGTCCTGGTCGGACCCGGACGCGAGGCGGAGGCGAGCGCCGCCGACGCCGATACGGCGCTGGCCGACGCGCTCACCCGCCTGAAGCCCGCCGACGCCGCCGCCGAGGTGGCCAGGGCGCTGGGCCTCTCTCGCCGCGACCTCTATCGGCGGGCCATGGAGATGAGGGCCGGCAAGTGAGCCAGGTCCGCTCGACCCGCGGCGCGGCGGCGCGGCTGTCGGGCCGGCGGGGCGAGGTGGTGGCGGCCATCTGGCTGATGCTGAAGGGCTACCGGATCCTGGGCTTCCGCCTGAAGACCCCGATCGCCGAGATCGACCTCCTGGCGCTGCGGGGCCGGACCTTGGCGGTGGTGGAGGTCAAGCGCCGCACCAGCCTCGCCAACGCGCTGGAGACCGTGACCTTCGACCAGCGCGACCGTCTGCGGCGGGCGGGGGCGCTGATCGCGGCGCGGCGGCCGGCGCTGGCGGATGCGACGGTTCGTCTCGACCTGGTGGCGCTCGCACCGAAGCGGCTTCCTGTGCATATTCCGGACGCATGGAAGGGCGCCTGACGGGGGCGCCGCGGACGGGTTGCCGATGACGCGAGAGGACGCCGAGGATTTCCTGCTGGACGCCGGGGCCGCGACGGACGGCGATTTCCCGCTCCTCGAGGCGGCGATCGCCTGCGCCATCCACGAGGACCCGACCCGTGATCCACAGGTAGCCCGCGACATGGGCGCCGCCGCCGTGGAGCGGCTGTCCCAGCGGCTGAAGCGCGAGAGCGCCGAGGAGGCGCTGGCCGAGGCCATGGCCGGGGACCTGCGGCTGGGCGGCGACCTCTTCACCTACGAGGATCCCGGCAACGCCGACATCATCGCGGTGGCCGAGCGGCGCAAGGGCCTGGCCGTGGCGTTGGGGGTCTTCTACCTGCACGCCGCCCGCCGCTCCGGCCTGACCGTGCAGGGGGTCGACTTCCCGGGCCACTTCCTGCTGCGGATCGAGACGGAGGAGGGGCCGCTGGCGCTCGATCCGTTCTCGGAGGGCCGGGTGGTCCTGCCCTCGGAACTGACCCGGCGGGCCCTGCACGCGGGCCTCACCCCCAACGTCGCCGACCGGCTGGACCGTCTGATGGCGCCGGTCAGCGACCGGGCGGTGCTCGTCCGCCTGCAGAACACCATCTACGCCCGGGCCTCGGCCGTGCGCGACTTCCCCCGGGCCGAGCGCGCCGCCCTGCGCCGGGCCCTGTTGGATCCCGCCGACCACCGCCCCTGGCTGGACGTGGCCGCCGCCCGCGAGGGCCAGGGCGCTCTCGCCGGCGCCCTGGAGGCGCTGGCCCGCGCCACCACCCTGGACGGCGGCGCGGCGCTCGCCGCCCGCGCCCAGCGCGAGCGGGTCCGCCTCAGGCTGAACTAGCGCCCGTCCCCCGCACCGCCTATTTCCCTCACCTGAGCTGTCGGGAGGGGCGCGATGTCGCTGAAGGTTGCGGTGCAGATGGATCCCATCGAGGGGATCAACATCGAGGGCGACACCACCTTCCTGATGATGGAGAACGCCCAGGCCCGCGGGCACAGCCTCTTCGTCTACACCACCGACACCCTGGCCATGGAGGACGGCCGCGTCTTCGCCCGCGGCCGGGACGTGACGGTGCAGCGGGTGACGGGCGGCCACGCCACCCTGTCGGACTTCCGGAAGGCGGAGCTCACCGAGTTCGACGTCGTCCTGCTGCGCCAGGATCCGCCCTTCGACATGCACTACATCGACACGACCTTCTTCCTGGAGGCCGTGCACCCGAAGACCCTGGTGGTGAACAATCCGGTGGAGGTGAGGAACGCCCCGGAGAAGCTGTTCGTCACCAAATTCCCTGGCCTGCAGCCGCCGACCCTGATCACCGCGGACCGCGAGGCGATCTACGACTTCCGGGCCCGGCACGGCGACATCGTCATGAAGCCGCTGAACGGCCGCGGCGGCTCCGGCGTCACCCGTCACCTGGCGGACGATCCCAACATCGACGCCATGCTGGAGCTGCACGCCCAGATCGACCGAGAGCCGGTGATCGTCCAGAAGTTCCTGCCCGGCGTGGTGAAGGGCGACAAGCGCATCCTGCTGGTCGACGGCGAGCCGGTGGGGGCCATCAACCGAGTGCCGGCGAAGGGCCAGATCCGGTCCAACCTCGCCGTCGGCGGCAAGGCCGAGGCCGTCGAACTGACCGCCCGCGACCGGGAGATCTGCGCCACGATCGGCCCTGAGCTGAAGGCCCGCGGCCTGCTGTTCGTCGGCATCGACGTGATCGGCGAGTGGCTCACCGAGATCAATGTCACCTCGCCCACGGGCGCGGTGGCGCTGAAGCGCTTCACCGGCGTCGATGCGGCCGAAGTGCTCTGGGAACGGATTGAAACCCTCCGCGCTACGGCTTAGCTTGCGGGGATAACTCCGCTGGCGTTTGTCACGGCGCGGTTACGCTTTCCCCCTATGTTCTACATTTGTTCTTGATCCAGCCTTCGCCATGTGCGAGGCCTTGTGGATAAACTCTGTCCAGGCACAAGGGCTGGGGTCATGGCCGCGCGGGTGGTGACGGTGGCGTTCCGGGGCGTCGAGGCGATGCGCGTCGACGTGCAGGTCCAGTTCACCGGCGGGGAAAAGAACTTCATCCTGGTCGGCATGGGCGACAAAGCGATCTCGGAGAGCCGGGAGCGCGTGCGCGCCGCCTTCGCAGGGCTGGGCCTCGCCCTGCCTGCGCGTCGGATCATCGCCAACCTCGCCCCGGCGGACCTGCCCAAGGAAGGCTCGCACTACGACCTGCCAATCGCGCTCGCGATCATGGCCGGGATGGGGGTCATACCGCCCGAGGCGCTCGCCGACTGGGCCGCGGTGGGCGAGCTGTCGCTGGACGGACGGATCACCGCCGTGGCCGGCGCCCTGCCCGCGGCGGTGGCGGCCGGCGGCATGGGGCTGGGCCTGATCTGCCCGGAGGCCTGCGGGGCGGAGGCGGCCTGGGCGGGCGAGACCCGCATCCTGGCGGCGCCCTCCCTCATCGCCCTCGTCAACCACTTCCGCGGGACCCAGGTGCTGTCGCCGCCGAAGCCCGGGCCCATGCTGGACGGCGAACGCGTCCCCGACCTGCGCGACGTGAAGGGCCAGGAGAACGCCAAGCGGGCGCTGGAGATCGCCGCGGCCGGCGGCCACAACCTCCTGTTCGTGGGGCCGCCGGGCTCCGGCAAGTCGATGATGGCCCAGCGGCTGCCGGGCCTCCTGCCGCCGCTCACCTCGGAGGAGCTGCTCGAGACGTCCATGATCCACTCCGTGGCGGGGCTGATCGCGAAGGGCCAGCTCACCCGCGCCCGGCCGTTCCGCGCGCCCCACCACTCCGCGAGCATGGCGGCGCTCACCGGCGGCGGGCTGAAGGCCAAGCCCGGCGAGGTCTCCCTCGCGCACAACGGCGTGCTGTTCCTCGACGAGCTGCCGGAGTTCGGCGCCCAGGCGCTGGATTCGCTGCGCCAGCCCCTGGAAACGGGGGAGGTGATCGTCGCCCGGGCCAACGCCCACGTGCGCTATCCCGCCCGCGTGCAGCTGGTGGCGGCGATGAACCCCTGCCGCTGCGGCCACGGCGGCGCGGGCCGCGGCGCCTGCGGGCGCGCGCCGCTCTGCCAGACCAGCTACCAGGCGAAGATCTCCGGCCCGCTGATGGACCGCATCGACCTGCAGGTGGAGGTCCCGCCGGTGACGCCGGCCGACCTCGCCCTGCCGCCGCCGGCCGAGGGCACCCCCGAGGCCTCGGCCCGGGTGATGCGGGCCCGCGGGCTGCAGGCGGGCCGGGCGGAAGGCGCCGAGACGCCGGTGCTGAACGCGCTCGCCGACGGGGACTGGCTGGAGAAGATCGCCGCCCTCGACGCCCCGGCCCGCGCCCTGCTCGCCCGGGCGGCGGAGACCGGCGGCCTGACCGCCCGGGGCTGGACGCGCACCCTCAGGCTGGCGCGCACCATCGCCGACCTGGAAGGCTCCGACGCGGTCCGCCGCGTCCACGTGGCCGAGGCCCTGATCTACCGGCGGGTGGCGCCGGCGGCCCTGGCGGGGTCGGCCTTGTCGATGAGTTGACGCTCGCGCCAGGCGGCCCATGTTCCCCAGGCGAGGGCGAACAGGGTGAGATACCCCCAGATCTGACCGGCCGTGATGTAAGCCCAGGCGCCGACGTTCCGATCCACGATACGGCCTGCGTGCGTGATGACGCTGAGCAGCTCGAAACCGGCCATCCAGATGGGCCAGAACCGGTCTGTTCTCAGGACCAGCACGACAAGGGCCACGAAGAGTCCGATATCGGCGAACAGTATCCCCCACTGCGGGTTGTTCCGCTGGTCGTCGCGGAACACCACGGTCGCGGCCCAGGCGGCCAGGAAGGCGACTGCCGCAAAACGTTCATCGGGGCCGCCCTTCCACAGAGCGGCCCCGAGAATCGCCGACATCACGGCGAGCCAGACCCAATGGGGTATCGACACCAACCTGTCCGAGGCTCCGAAGAGTGCTGAGCCAGGGTGGCAGGTTTGTCGGGCCGGGAAAACCCGGACGCCGCGCCTCAGGCGGCCGAGACGGCGCGGAGGGCGCGACGGGCCGAACCAGCGGTCGGCGCAGGCTTGTCGCCCATGTCGTCGCCGATCGCCACCGCGCCGAGTCCGATCTGGCCCTGGGCGATGCTGAGCTCCTTGTGGGTCTCGACGATCGCCCGGCGGGCCTCGGCGAGCGCCATGATGGCCTGGCTGGCGCGTTCGACGGCGTCCTGGCCGATCAGGGCCGAGGCGCCGGCTTCCCGGCGGAGCGACGGCATGACGCCGGTGAGCGTAGCGGTCTTGGCGATGGCCGCGTCGATGGCCGCCTCGGCCTCGAAGAGCGCACCGGCGATTTTTTCCGCCACCATACGACGTTGTTTGAGCATGAGATGTCTCCTGCACGCGCCTTCTGCCGGGCGCGGGCGAATTGGATAGCAGGGTTATGGTTTCGGGACCGTTCAGGCCCGGACGAAATTCGTCGCCAGATCCTGGAGCGCGTGGAGACCGGCCAGCATCGCCCCGAAGGCCAGGGCGGTGATGATCGCGACGCCGACGATCGCCCCGATACGGGCGACGGGGCTCAGATCATTTCGGCCGACCCCTCGGGCTCGGGCTTGAAGTTCTCGTCGAGGAGAACCCAGGTCATGCAGAGGATTTCCCGCAGGACCATCTCGGAAGGCTTGAAAGGCGCCAGCTTGCGGGTCGCGGACACCAGGTGCCGGGCCATCGAAGCCTGTTGCGGCGTCGCCGCCAGGTCGACGAGCTGCCGTTCCAGCTGATCCCAGGTGAAGCCCGGAATCCCCTCGTCCCGCGTCGCCGGCGTCGGCCAGCGGGCTTCGAAGTCGTCGATCTCCCGGCGCAGTCTCAGCGCCCGGCCGATCACCGCGCGGTTGTCGAAGTTCTGCCAGTCGCCCATAGGCCGCCTCCCTCGTTGCCGGCTCATCGAGCCAAGCTTCGGGGCTGCCGTCTGTCCTGATCGTGTCGTGTCCTGACGCGATCAGGACAGGGTTAACGTCGTGGCCGCGCAGCAGCCGGGCCGCCTCGTAGCGGTCGGGGACGCCGAGCTTGCGGCGGGCCCGGTCGCAGTAGGTGTCGACGGAGGTCTTCGACATGCCGAGCTCGCGGGCGATCTGCTTGGAGCTCAGATGCTGGTCGACGAGGCGCAGGCATTCGCGCTCGCGCTGCGTAAGCAGCTCGACGGGATCCTGGGCGATGTCGGCGCGTGGCGGCATGGGAAAATGAGTAAACGACGGCTTTCGGACGGCGTCTACTTTAAGGCGAAAGCCTTTTGCCGTTAAGGTTATTCTCCCGTCACGGGAGGCGTTGCAATGCAACCCAAGGACGCCGGCCGCACGGCCGCCCTGGAGCTGGCGATCGGAGGCCGGATCCGTGCGCGGCGCCGGCAGCTCGGCCTTTCCCAATCCGACCTCGCCCATGCGCTGGGCGTCTCGTTCCAGCAGGTCCAGAAATACGAGCGCGGCGCGAACCGCGTCGCCGCCTCGACCCTGATCGCCACGGCCCAGGCGCTCAGCACCACGGTCGCCTGGCTGGTGGGCGAGGACGGCGGGACGCGCGAGGACGACGACGAGGTGTTCCGTGCGCTCGCCAGGCCGGGCGCGCTGGAGCTGCTGCAGGCGTTCGACGGCATTCCCGACGGCCGCGCCCGCGCCGCCCTGGTGGCGCTCGCACGCGAGATGGCCTCGGGTCGCTGATCGGCCCTGCGGCGTTTGACCTCACGTTAAAGGGTTGGCGCGATAACAGGCGCCCGATGCGCCGACCGCCCCGCCCCCTGTCGACCCGGCGTCCCAAGCGGACGCACATCAGCGCCGAGCAGCTCGCCTCCCTGAGTCACGAGTTCCGCACGCCCCTCAACGGCGTGCTGGGCATGGCGCGGCTGCTGGAGGGCACCCAGCTGACCGCCGAGCAGCGCGCCTACGCCGCCGCCTTGCGCGAGAGCGGCGAGCACCTGCTCAACCTGGTCAACGACGTGCTCGACTTCGCCAAACTGGGCGAGGGCGCAGTCGATCTCCATCCCTCTCCGGTCGACGTGGAGGCCCTGTTGCAGGGCGTTTGCGAACTGCTGTCGCCCAGGGCCCGCGAGAAGGGCCTGGAGATCGCCTGGGCCGCGCCGGCCGACGCCGGCCGCATCCGCGCCGACGAGAGCCGCGTGCGCCAGGTCCTGCTCAACTTCGCCGGCAACGCCGTGAAGTTCACGCCCGAGGGCGGCGTCCTGCTGAGCGCCACGCCGGTCGAGGGCGGACGCGTCCGGTTCACGGTCGAGGACACCGGCCCGGGCGTCGCCGCGCACGACCGGGACCGCATCTTCGAGGCGTTCACCCAGACCGAGGTCGGCCACGCCGACGTCGGCGGCGCGGGCCTCGGCCTCGCCATCGCCCGCCGGCTGGCGCAGGCGATGGACGGCGACGTGGGCGTGGACAAATCCCGCGGCGGCGGCGCGCTCTTCTGGTTCGAGGCCGCCTTCCCGAGCGTCTCGGCGGCCGGCGACGCCGCGCCCCTGGCCGGCCGAACCGTCGGAATCGCCTCGCCCAACCCGGTCGCGCGCGACGCCGCACGGCGGCAGGTGCAGGCCTGCGGCGGCCGCGCCGTGAGCGCGCCCGACGTGGCGGGCCTCGCGCAGCGCACCAAGCCGGGCGACGTCCTGCTGCTGGACCACGCGCTCGCCGACGAGGGCGCGATCCTCAAGAAGGTCGAGCGCCGGCCGTCGATCGTCCTGCTCGCGCCGGAGGAGCGCGACCGCATGGACCGCTACCGGAAGGCGGGCTTCGCGGGCTACCTGATCAAGCCGCTGCGCCGCGCCTCGCTGGCCGAACGGGTGCTGATCGCCGCCGGCGTCGAAACCGAGGCCGCGGCCGCGCCCGAGGACGAGCGGATCGCCGAGGCCGCCGCCCCCGGCGCCCGCATCCTCCTGGTGGAGGACAATCCGATCAACGCCCTGCTGGCCAAGGCCCTGCTCACCCGCGAGGGCTGCGAGGTGGACCACGCCATCGACGGATCCGAGGCGCTCTCGGCGGTCAAGGTGACCGCCTACGACCTGATCCTGATGGACATGCGCATGCCCGGCCTCTCCGGCGAGGAGACCTCGCGGCGGCTGCGGGCCGACGGCCTGCGCACGCCGATCGTGGCGCTCACCGCCAACGCCTTCGACGACGACCGCCAGGCCTGCCTGGCCGCCGGCATGGACGACTTCCTGGTGAAGCCGCTGTCGCCGGACGCCCTGCGCGCCGCGTTGACGCGATGGACCCGCGGCGGCTGGACGGAATTCGCGGCGCGCGCCAAGGTCCGGGGCTGACGACGGGCGCGGGGGCGTTCGCAGCGGAGACTTGAATGAGCGCCGAAGCCACTGAGCCCCGCAAAGGAGCGCTGGCCGGCGTCCGGGTCTTCTTCGAACGACGCGCGCTGGTGATGCTGGCGCTGGGCTTCGCCTCCGGCCTGCCCAATCTGCTGATCTTCGACACCCTGTCGCTGTGGCTGCGCGAGGCGGGCCTGTCGCTCAGCGTGATCTCGGTCTTCGCCCTGGCGACGCTGGCCTATTCCATGAAGTTCCTCTGGGCGCCGCTGGTGGACCGCACCCGCGTCCCCCTACTCACCCGCTGGCTCGGCCACCGCCGCTCCTGGATGATCGCCACCCAGCTTTTGGTGATGTTCGGCCTGTGGCTGATCTCCGGGACCAACCCGGCGGCCAGTCTTGGCCTGATGGCCGCCTTCGCGGTCTTCGTCGGCTTCACGGCCGCGACCCAGGACATCGTGATCGACGCCTGGCGCATCGAGGCGGCTTCCGTGGAGAAGCAGGGCGCCATGGCGGCCGCCTACCAGTGGGGCTACCGGATCGCCATGATCACCGCGGGCGCCGCGCCGCTGATCCTGGCCGAACAGTTCAACTGGAACATCTCCTACGCCGTGATGGCAGCCCTCATGGCGGTGGGCGTCGGCGGCGCACTCGCCGCGCCGAAGGAGAAGGAGCACATCGTCCGCCCGATCCACGCCGAAGGCACGCCGTCCCGGCCCGCGCTGGAGATTCCCGAATGGCTGGCCCGGCTGGCGCTGTTCGCCGTCGGCGCCCTCGTCCTCGGCTCCGGCCTGGCCGCCAACGCCTCTGTGCTGGCGAGCGTGCTCGGCGGCCTCGGGATGACCGGCGCGGGCGAAGCCCTGACGGCGCTGTGGGAGATGAAGCCGCAGGGGGTCTACGCCCAGCTCGTCGCGGTCGCGCTCGGCCTGGGGATCATCGTCCTCGCCGCCTGCCCCCTGCCGGGCGTCCGCACCCGGCCGGGTGTCTATCTCGCCGCGGCGCTGGGCGATCCGCTGCGGGACTTCTTCGTGCGCTACCGCGGGGTGGCGGCCCTGATCCTGGCTCTGATCTGCGTCTACCGGCTGTCGGACTTCGTGCTGAACATCATGAACCCGTTCTATGCCGACCTCGGCTATTCGAAGACCGAGATCGCCGAGGTGCGGAAGGTGTTCGGCGTGATCATGACCGTCTTCGGCGTCGGGCTCGGCGGCTGGGCGGTGGCCCAGCTCGGGCTGATGCGCGCGCTGGTGGTCGGGGCCTTCGCAGGGCCCCTGTCCAACCTGGTGTTCGCCTGGCTCGCCCTGCAGGGCGCGGACCTGCCGGCCCTGTTCATCGCCATCGGCGTCGACAACGTGGCCTCCGGCTTCTCCGGCACCTGCCTGATCGCCTACATGTCGAGCCTGACCTCGGCCGGGTTCACCGCGACCCAGTACGCCCTGTTCTCCTCGCTCTACGCCCTGCCGGGCAAGCTGATCGCCTCGCAGTCCGGGCGGATCGTGGAAAGCTCGGCGGCCGGCGCCGACGCCGGTGGGGTGTTCGCCCCGCTCAAGGGCCTGTTCACCGCCCTGCCGCCGGAGGCCTATGCGCAAGGCGCGGCGAAGTCGGCGGTGACGCCCGCGGCCCTGGGCTCAGGCTACGTCGTCTTCTTCCTCTACTCGGCGGTGATCGGCGTCGTGGCCATCGTCCTGGCCTTCATCGTCGCGGCCCGGCAGCCGAAGCCCGCCGCGGAGCCCTAGGCGCTGAGGCAGACCACCTGGGCCACGCGCAGGTCGCGGCGCAGGCTGTCGGCGACCCGGAAGTAGTTGTCGGGCGTGATGGCCGGCGCGGCCGGGGAGCCCGCATAGCGACGGCGCGTGCTGGCCAGCGTCGCCTCCACCGTCTCAGGCGCCGTGGTGTAGATCCGGCCCCGGCGGGGGCTCTCCGCGATGGTGACGCCGATCACCCGGCCCTGACCGTCCAGGGCGGGCGCGCCGGAGAGGCCGCCCAGCGTGCCGCGCAGGCCCTCCGTCCGCCCGGTCTCGGCCCAGACCAGCACCGGCTCGGAACGGGCGCCGCGGCCGCGCACCACCAGGGTCTCGCGGCCGATCAGCTTGGAGGTCGCCTCGCCGGGCTCGCCCTGCGGATAGCCGGGGTGATAGGCGCGCGCGCCGCGGTGCAGCTCGGTGGCCAGCGCCAGGGGCAGGGACGGCGCGCCGCCGTCGGTGGTCAGGATCGCGGCCTCGCCGCGCGGGTCGATGCTGACGCGGGCGGCCACGCCGCGCCCGTCGCCGACGACGATGGCCGTGGTCCCGCAGCCGTCCACCACGTGGCGGGCGGTCAGCCAGACGCCCGATTCGGCGATGGAGAAGGCGGTGCCGGTGGCCGGACCGGCCTCGTCCGGCACGTCGACGACCACCGAGGGGTCGAACGGCGAGGCGGGGCCGAGAACCTCGCCCTCGACCTCCGGCGCCGGCGGCGGCGGCTCGGGCGCGTCGGCGCGCTCCTGCCGGCCCACGGCGGCGATCAGCAGCGCCACCACCACGCAGGCGTAGATCAGCCAGTCGGGAAGCCGGGGGAAATGCATGTCAGCCCGAGACCGCGGCTCCGATGATGATGGCGGTGGCGAGCTTGGCCCCCACCAGCATGGCGGCGGCCGACATCTCGCCGTCCTGGATCCGCCGCGGCAGGCCGCGCAGCACGATGTCCACCAGGCGGAAGACCAGCAGCTGGACGATCACCGTGGCCACGCCCCAGAGGCCGATCTCGATGAGGTTGGTCGACGCGTTCAGCGACACGCCCAGCGGCACGGCCAGGCCGACCAGAACGCCGCCCAGGGACACCGCCGCGGCGGTGTTGCCCTCGCGGATCAGGGTGATCTCCCGGTGCGGGGTCAGCAGCACATAGAGCGTCGCGGCCGCCAGCAGGATGAGCACGGTGACGCCGGCGTGCAGCAGGGTGATCGGAAAGCCCTGCGCGAACGCCTGGATCTCAGGCGACTGGATCGGTGTAGGCATGTGTGACGCCGGCCCCTCGACTACTGCCGCCCCCATAGCACGGCTGCCCGGGCTTAGGGCAGTGGACGCAGTTACGCAGCCTCGCCGGGATCGGTCTCGGCGATCTTGCGGCGGGCGCTGGCGCGCAGCTTCTCGCTCTCGCTCTTCAGCTGGCCGCAGGCGGCCAGGATGTCCCGGCCCCGCGGCGTGCGGATCGGCGAGGCGTAGCCGGCGCGGTTCAGGATCGCGGCGAAGGCCTCGATGGTCTTCCAGTCCGAGCACTCGTACTCGGTCCCGGGCCACGGGTTGAACGGGATCAGGTTGATCTTGGCCGGGATGCCGCGCAGCAGCTGGACCAGCGCCTTGGCCTCGGCCGGGCTGTCGTTGACGCCCTTCAGCATCACGTACTCGAAGGTCACCCGCCGGGCGTTGGACAGGCCGGGATAAGCCCGGATCGCGGCCATCAGCTCCTGCAGCGGGTACTTCCTGTTGAGCGGCACCAGCTTCTCGCGCAGCTCATCGTTGGTGGCGTGCAGGGAGATTGCCAGCATGGCCTGGGTCTTGGTCCCCAGCGCCTCGAGCTGCGGGACCACGCCCGACGTGGAGACGGTGATCCGCCGCCGCGAGATGGCGATGCCCTCGTTGTCGGCGATGATGTCGATGGCGCTCGCCACGTGGTCGAGGTTGTAGAGCGGCTCGCCCATGCCCATGAAGACGATGTTGGAGAGCCGGCGGTCCTCCTTGGGCGACGGCCATTCGCCGAGGTCGTCGCGGGCCACCTGCACCTGGGCCACGATCTCCGCGGCCGTCAGATTGCGCACCAGGGCCTGGGTGCCCGTGTGGCAGAAGGTGCAGTTCAGCGTGCAGCCCACCTGGCTCGACACGCACAGGGCGCCCGCCCGGCCCACGTCGGGGATGTAGACGGTTTCGACCTCGATCCCCGGCGCCATGCGGATCAGCCACTTGCGGGTGCCGTCCTTCGACACCTGCCGTTCCACCACTTCGGGCCGCGTGAGGGAGAACTTCTCGGCGAGCGCCGCGCGGGTCTCCTTGGCCACATCGGTCATCTGCGCGAAATCGGTGACGCCGTAGTGGTGCATCCAGCGCCAGAGCTGGCTGGCGCGCATCTTCGCCTTCTCCGGGCGCACGACGTCGGCCTCGACCAGGGCCAGGGCGAGCTCGGCCCGCGACAGGCCGGTGAGGTTCGTCAGCGACGGCGCGAGCGGCTGGGCCGGCGCGCGCGAGAGGTCGAGGGTCACGCCCAAGGGAAAGTCCTTCTGGAGGCCGCGGAATATAGGTGACGGGCGTCCGCTTACCAAATCGCTCCCGGGCGACACTTCAAACATCCGTTCGACTGGGATAGCGTCGCCCGCTCAATCAGACCGCACCGGAGGGACGTCCCATGAAAGCGCTGCTCAGCAAGGAAGTCGGCGGACCCGACAGCCTCGTGCTGGAGGACGTGCCCTCGCCCGAGGCGAAGCCGGGCTTCGCGGTGGTGGAGGTGAAGGCGGTGGGGGTGAACTTCCCCGACGTGCTGATCATCGAGGACAAGTACCAGTTCAAGCCGCAGCGGCCGTTCGCGCCGGGCGGCGAGATCGCCGGGATCGTCAAGTCGGTCGGCGAGGGCGTGACCCATGTGAAGCCGGGCGACCGGGTGCTGGGCAACACCGGCTGGGGCGGCATGGCCGAGGAGCTGGCGCTCGAGGCGGCCCGGCTGGTGAAGATCCCCGACTCCATGCCGTTCGACGACGCGGCGGCCTTCATCATGACCTACGGCACGAGCTACCACGCCCTGAAGGACCGGGCCGACCTGCAGCCGGGGCAGACCCTGCTGGTGCTGGGCGCGGCCGGCGGCGTCGGCCTCGCGGCCGTCGAGCTCGGCAAGGTGATGGGCGCGCGGGTGATCGCGGCGGCCTCCTCGGAGGAGAAGGTCGAGCTCTGCCGCCGCCACGGCGCGGACGGCGGCGTGGTCTACGGCCGCGGGCCCTTCGACCGCGACGGCCAGAAGGAGCTGGCGGCCCTCTTCAAGGACGCCACCCAGCCGAACGGCGCCGACGTGATCTACGACGCCATCGGCGGCGACTACGCCGAGCCCGCGCTGCGTTCCATCGCCTGGGAGGGCAAGTACCTGGTGGTGGGCTTCGCCGCCGGCGACATCCCGAAGATCCCGCTGAACCTCGCGCTCCTGAAGGGCTGCGACATCGTCGGCGTCTTCTGGGGGTCCTGGGTGGGCAAGAACCCGCAGCGCCACCAGCAGAGCGTGCAGGAGCTGCTGAAGCTCTACGAGGACGGCAAGATCAAGCCGTACGTCTCCGAACGCTTCCCGCTCGAGCGCGCCGCCGACGCCATCCGCCACCTCGCCAGCCGCAAGGCCATGGGCAAGGTCGTGGTCACCATCGACTAGTTTCTCCCTCTCCCATGGGGAGAGGGTTGGGGTGAGGGCGGCTCGGACTCTGGGTCCAGAGCCGCCGAGGGGCCGGGTCGCGCCGACCCCTCCAGAGCGCCACGCCGACGTCCTCCGCCGCCCTCACCCTTCCCTCTCCCAAGGGGAGAGGGTTTGCGCTACTGAACGCCGATAACCAAAGAACACGGGGAGAGGGCCGTATGGCTGGACGTCTGGAAGGCAAGGTCGCCGTCATCACCGGCGGCGTCTCGGGGATCGGCCTGGGCACGGTGGAGCTGTTCCTGGCGGAGGGCGCCCGCGTGGTCGCCGCCGACATCCAGGACGAGAAGGGCGTCATGCTGGAGAAGCGGTTCCCCGGCCGCCTGCGCTACGCGCGCTGCGACGTGACGGTCGAGGACGAGATCGCCGCGGCCATGCAGCTGGCCAAGGCGGAGTTCGGCGGCCTCGACATCCTGTTCAACAACGCCGGCATCTCCGACGCCATGCGCACCATCCCCGAGATCGAGGCGGAGCGCTGGACCTGGATCTACGACGTCCTGGTGCGCGGGCCGGCGCTCGGCATGAAGCACGCCGTGCCCCTGATGCTGGAGCGCGGCGGCGGCTCGATCATCAACACCGCCTCCATCGCCGGCCTGCAGGCGGGCTGGGGCCCGATCGCCTACTCCTCGGCCAAGGCCGCGGTGATCCACATGAGCAAGGTCGCCGCCGCCCAGCTCTCGCCGCAGAAGATCCGGGTGAACGCCATCTGCCCGGGCCTGATCGCCACCTCGATCTTCGGCGCCTCGCTGGGCCTGCCGCGCGAGGTGGCCGACCAGATGGCCGCCCGCGTCGTGGAGTTCGCGCCCCGGGTCCAGCCCGTGCCCAAGGCCGGCATGCCCGACGACATCGCCCAGGCTGCGCTCTACCTGGCCTCCGAAGCCTCGGCCTTCGTCTCCGGCACGCACCTGGTGGTCGACGGCGGCATCACCGTGGGCGGCCGCCACGCCTGGGACGTGGCCGCCCAGTCGCCGTTCCTCGAGCTCTTTGGAGAGTTCGCGCCGCAGCCCGCCGGCGAATGACCGACGAGCCGGGCCTGGCCCCAGCCAAGCCGCGCCGGGGGCTGGCCCCCAACGTCCACGGCGCGCTGTGGATGCTCGCCTCCGCCGTGGGCTTCACGGTGATGATGACGCTCATCAAGTACCTGGGCGGGGACTATTCGGCGGCGCTGCAGACCTTCTACCGCCAGCTCGCCGGCTTCCTGGTCCTCCTGCCCCTGATCCTGAGGCAGGGGCGGGCGGCCTACCGCACGACCCGGCCGGGCATACTGTTCTTCCGCTCGGCGGCGGGAACGGTGGGCCTGATCCTCTCCTTCTACGCGTTCCAGAAGATGCCGCTGGCCGACGCCAACGCCCTGTCGTTCACGCGCACGCTTTGGCTCGTGCCGCTCGCCGCCTTCGTGGTCCGCGAGAAGGTCGGCCCCTTGCGGATCGGCGCGGCGCTCGTGGGCTTCCTCGGCGTGCTGCTGATGGTCCGCCCCGGGGCCGGCGGCGAGTTCGCCATCGGCCTGCCGGCGCTCGCCATGCTGGCCTCGTCCTTCCTGTTCGCGCTCACCATCACCGGCATGAAGGTGATGACGCGGGACCACTCCCCCACGGTCCTGCTGGTCTGGGCGGTGACCCTGGGCCTGGTGCTGTCGATCCCGGGGGCGATCATCGACTGGAAGTGGCCGACGCTCGTCGACCTCGCCCTGCTGGCGGTGATGGGCGTCTTCGGCACCATCACCCAGGGCTGCTACATCAAGGGCATGCAGATCGGCGACGCCGCGGCCATGGCCCCGATCGACTATTCGCGGCTGGTGTTCACGGTGGCCGCCGGCTTCTTCCTGTTCCACGAGGTCCCGAGCGTCTGGACGCTGTCCGGCGCGGCCGTCGTGGTGGGCTCGACCCTGTTCATCACCTGGCGCGAGCAGCAGCTCGCCAAGCGGGCCTAGTCGTCCCGCCGCAGGCGCAGGATCGAGCGTTTCGCCGCTTCCCGGTGCCGGGGCTTCAGGTTGCGCCCCACGAGCGTCATCAGGGTCGCGAAGACCGCCGCGTCGTCGGTGTAGCCGAGGCCCGCGATGAAGTCGGGGACCACGTCGGTGGGCAGGACGAAGTAGGCCAGCGCCGCCAGCATCATCCCCTTGGCCGCGGTCGGCGTCTCCTCGTCCTTCGCGCAGTACCAGACGCTGAGCGCCTCGGCGGCGAACGGCACCTTGGCCGCCACCTTGCGAATCTTCGGCCAGAAACCGCGGGCCACCCGCTGCTCGTTCAGCTTCACCACGGAGGGCACGAGCGCGCGGCTCGGATCCAGCGGCGCGTGGGGATCGAAGCCGTTGACGTCGGGTGACACTTTTTCGCTTCCGCTCATCGGGCTAATGCCTTCGCTGAAGTCACCCCATCTAACGGGAGCGGGAGCAAAGCGTCCATGGAACTCAACTCATCCGTCGCAGCGGTCGTCACCGGCGGCGCCTCCGGCCTCGGCGAGGCCACCGTCCGGATCCTGGCCGCCAAGGGCGTCAAGGTCGCCATCTTCGACATGAACGAAGAGAAGGGCCAGAAGGTGGCCGGTGAAGTCGGCGGCGTCTTCTGCAAGTGCAACGTCACCTCCGAGGAAGAGGTCGATGCGGCCTTCGCCAAGGCCCGCGAAGCGCACGGCCAGGAGCGCATCCTGGTGAACTGCGCCGGCACCGGCAACGCCATCAAGACCGCCAGCCGGGACAAGAACACCGGCGAGACCAAGCATTTCCCGCTGGATGCCTTCAACTTCATCATCCAGATCAACCTCGTCGGCACCTTCCGCTGCATCGCCAAGTCGGCGAAGGGCATGCTGGACCTGGAGCCGATGGAAGACGGCGAGCGCGGCGTGATCATCAACACGGCCTCCGTCGCGGCCGAGGACGGCCAGATGGGCCAGGCGGCCTACTCCGCCTCCAAGGGCGGCGTGGTCGGCATGACGCTGCCCATCGCCCGTGACCTGTCGGGCGACGGCATCCGCGTGAACACCATCCTGCCGGGCATCTTCAACACGCCCCTGATGCAGTTCGCGCCGGAAGCGGTGAAGCAGGGCCTGGCCGCGTCGGTGCCCTTCCCCAAGCGGCTCGGCAAGCCGGAAGAGTACGCCCAGCTCGCGCTGACCATGATCGAGTGCGGCTACTTCAACGGCGAGGACGTCCGCCTGGACGGCGCCATCCGCATGGCGCCGCGCTAAGACCTACTGGAAGATCCAGTCGCCGGGGCCGAGGCGCCCCGGCGGCGTTCCTTCCAGGTGGATGACGTAGTTGGCCCACTGCGGGGCCGGCCCGGCCGCATCGCGGTCGAAGAGCACCTTGGTCCCGCCCGCCCCGTCGTCGATCAGCCTTAGATAACCGTCCGCGAAAGGGTCGGCTCCCGCGTAACCCGCGGCGTCGAACAGCGCGCGCAGGTCGATCCGGTCCGCGCCCGGCGTGAAGTCCGTGATGTGCGGCGGGTCCCACGGCTCGGCCCCGAACACGAAGCGGTCCGCGCCGCCGCCGCCGGTCAGCCGGTCGGGACCGCGGCTGGCGTTCAGGGTGTCGTTCCCGGCGCCGCCCGTCAGCACGGCGCCCGGTCCGCTCGAGGTCAGCACCACGCCCGGCTGTCCGCCGTCGCCCGGCGGCGGGGGTGGCGGAGGCGGCGGCGGGGACGCGCCCGCGCCGGAGAGCTGCGCCCAGGTCAGCCCCGCGCCTGGCGTTCCCTGCAGGTGGATGATCCAGTTGGGCCAGGCGCCACCCTGGGCGGCCCCATCGTCGTCGAACAGCACCTTGGTCCCGCCCTCGCCGTCATCGAACAGCAGGACGTAGCGGTCGGCGATCGGGTCGGAGCCCGTATAGCCCGCCGCGTCGAGCAGGTCGGAGAGGTCCAGCCGGTCCTGGCCCGGCGCGAAGTCGGTGACCCGGGCCGGCGACCACGGCTCCCCCGCCCAGGCGAACACGTCGGCCCCGCCGCCGCCGGTGAGCACGTCGGAGCCGCGGCTGGCGTTCAGGGTGTCGGCGCCGGCTCCCCCCACCAGGGCGTCGCCGGGCCCCGCCGAGGTCAGCACCTGGCCGCCGTCGCCGCCGTCCGGCGCACCGCCCGCGCGGAAGGCGCGATAGAGGGCGAAGAACTCGTCGCCGGACATCCGGTGGGCCTCGGCGGTGAAGTGGACGTTGTCGCCCATCAGCGGGAATGGCCGGGAATCGAAGCTCACCGCATGGGCGTCGGCCTCGTCGGTGACGAGCTGGGCGTGGCGCACCTCGGCCCCGTAGGTGGGCGTGCCGCCGATGCGGAAGAAGCCGATCTTGCCTTCCGGGTCCTGCAGCCATTCCGTGCGGACCGCCGTGAAGAACGCGGGCAGGTTCTCGTCATAGGCCGCCGCGGTGTCGGCGTGGTTCGCGTCTTCCTCGCCCTGTCCCCAGAACACCGCCTCCGGCCGGATCCCGCCGGCCGCCGCGCCGGCGTCGCGGATCATCTGGGTGGTGAGGTCGAACACCTCATTGTCGCTGCGCGGCGACCAGTCGTAGCGCCACTCACCGGGGTCGACATCCAGCCGCGTGCCGCCCCAGGCGGACTTCACGATCCGCAGTACCTCATCCGGGTGGGCGGCGCGGAAGGCGAGCGCGAACTGCACCTCGGGCCCCCAGGCGTCGGGCATCTGGCCGAAGCCGGTGTTCACGCCCGGCTGCATCTGGACCCAGGCCTTGTCGTCAGGGTCCCAGATCAGGGTGAGCGGGTCGGGCTTCCAGGCGGCCGGAAGCGTGGACGCGTTCATATAGGCGCCGCCGGTGTTCGACTGACCGGCGAAGACGACAAAGGCCAAGAGCGGCACTCCCCAGCAAGGTCCTGCTTGCCGGCTGGAGACTCGCGGGGGGGTGCGGTTGTTCCTTGTTGTTCGTCAGCGCCGCCGGCGGACACCGCCCAGCAGGCCGCGCATGATCTCGCGGCCGATCTGGCTGCCGACGCTGCGCAGCATCGACTTGGCGAAGGCCTCGCCCATGGACTGCAGCTCCGAGGGCTTCTCGCGCGCGGCCCTCGTAGGCTTGGCCGCAGGCTCCGGCGCGGCCGCCGTCTCCACCGTCTTGGCCTGCAGCATCTCGTAGGCCGACTGGCGGTCGCGGAGCTGGTCGTAGAGGCCGCGCACGGGACTGGCCGCCATGACCGCCGCCCGCTCGGCGGGCGTCACCGGCCCCAGGCGCGACACCGGCGGACGCACGAGCGTGCGGGCCACCATGGTCGGGGCGCCCTTCTCGTCCAGCACCGAGACCAGGGCCTCGCCGACGCCCAACGCCTGGATGGCCTCGGCGGTGTCGAAGGCGGGGTTGGCGCGGAAGCTGCCGGCGGCGGCGCGCAGGCCGCGCTGCTCCACGGGCGTGTAGGCGCGCAGCGCGTGCTGCACCCGGTTGCCGAGCTGGCCCAGTACGGTCTCCGGAATATCGGCCGGGTTCTGGGTGACGAAATAGACGCCCACGCCCTTGGAGCGGATCAGCCGCACCACCTGCTCCACCTTCTCCAGCAGGGCCTTGGGCGCGTCGCGGAACAGCAGGTGCGCCTCGTCGAAGAAGAAGGCCAGCCGGGGCTTCTCCGGATCGCCCACCTCCGGCAGCTCCTCGAACAGTTCCGACAGCAGCCAGAGCAGGAAGGTCGCGTAGAGCCGGGGCGCGGCGATCAGCCGGTCGGCGGCCAGCAGGTTCACATAGCCGCGGCCCGAGCCGTCGGTGCGCATCAGGTCGGAGAGCTGCAGGGCCGGCTCGCCGAACAGGTTGGCCCCGCCCTGGTCCTCCAGCATCAGGAGCTTGCGCTGGATGGTCGCCACGGTGGCCGGGGAGACGTTGCCGTACCGGGCCCCCAGCGCCTTGGCGTTCTCGGCGGCATAGGTGAGGGCGGCCTGCAGGTCCTTCAGGTCCAGGAGCAGCAGGCCCTCCTCGTCGGCGGCGCGGAACACCACCGTCAGCACGCCTTCCTGCACCTCGTTCAGCTCGAGCATGCGGGCGATCAGCAGCGGGCCCATCTCGGAGACGGTGGTGCGGACCGGATGGCCCTGCTCCCCGAACAGGTCCCAGAAGACCACCGGCGCGCCGGCCGGTTGCAGGGTCAGCCCCATGGCCTCGGCCCGGGCCAGCATCTTCTCGCCGGGCTGGCCCGGCTGGCAGATGCCGGACAGGTCACCCTTCACGTCCGCGGCGAACACTGGCACCCCGGCGTCGGAGAGGCCCTGGGCCAGCACCTGCAGGGTCACCGTCTTGCCGGTGCCGGTCGCGCCGGCCACCAGGCCGTGCCGGTTCGCGCGGTCGAGGCGCAGACTCTGCGGGTGGTGGTCGGCGATGCCGATCAGGACGCCGTCGTCGGCCATGCGGAGCTCCTCTGCCCTAGGGAGGCGAAGGCTACCCAGCCACGCCGGGCCGCGCCAGTCGGGACTCGCCCCGCGGGAGAAGTCATGTTCGTGCCGAAAATTCCGGCGGAAAGGGCAAATCTACTCCCAATCTTAAGCAAAGCCCGGTAGGGGTTACCTACGTTGACGGCGGCTCCCCCGCCGGGGACAGTCGAAGCCTCCGCTCCCTCGCGAAAGCTCTCCATGCCCGCCCGCGCCTTCGAGTCGCCGCTTATCCGCGTATCGCTCGCCATCCTGGCGGCCATCGCCACCGGCGCCGCCCTCTACTGGCTCTCGTCGATCCTGACGCCGCTGGCCCTCGCCATGTTCCTGGCCGTCATGATCGACGGCTTCGCCCGCGTGCTGCACCACCGCCTGCCGGGCGTCGGCCGCCGCGCCGCCCTGCCGCTGGCCGTGGTCCTGTCGATCCTGATCTTCGGCGGCTCGGCCTATGTCATCGCCGACAACGCCACCTCCTTCGCCAGCCAGCTCGCCGGCTACGCCCCGCGCCTGAACGGCCTCCTGGCCCGCATGGCCGGCCTCGTGGGCATGGACGTGCCGCCGACCATCGACACCCTGGTCCAGCAGCTCAATCCGACCCGCTACCTGGGCCTCGTGGCCAAGGGGCTGCAGGACTTCGCCTCCACCGCCGCCTTCGTCCTGGTCTACCTCGGCTTCATCATCGCCTCGCGCCGCGGCTGGGAGCGCAAGGTGGTCAACCTGTTCCCCCAGCGCGAGGAGCGGCAGGAGGCGGTGGCCGCCTTCCTGCGCATCCGCGACGGGGTGGAGCAGTACCTGTGGGTCCAGACGGTGACCGGGCTGATGATCGCCGCCGCCTCCTGGGCGACCATGGTGGCGGTCGGCCTCGATAACGCGATCTTCTGGACCTTCGTGATCTTCATCGCCTCCTACATCCCGGTGGTGGGCGGCGTCGTGGGCGTCGCCGCGCCGCCGGTGATGGCCCTCGTCCAGTTCGACACCCTGTGGCAGGCCGCCGCGCTGTTCGCCGTGCTGCAGACCGTCACCCTGGTGGTCGGCAACGTCATCTATCCGCGGATGCAGGGCCGCAGCCTGAACATCGACCCGGTGATGGTGCTGCTGTCGCTGGCCTTCTGGACGGCGATCTGGGGCCTGGCGGGCGCCTTCCTGTCCACCCCGCTGACGGTCATGGCCATGGTGATCCTGGCCCAGTTCCCCACGTCGCGCTGGATCGCGGTCCTGCTCTCCGAGGACGGGGATCCGCTGCGCCTGCGCAGCGACAAGAAGCCTACCGAGGCCCTGGACCAGGCGATCGCCTCGGAGCCGGCGGTCCAACGACGGAAACGTTCCCAGAGGACTTAAACTTGAGCTTCTCGTTCCTATCTAAGGTTGGCCGAGGCCCCCAACTCCTCGGCTGGTGCGTCCGTCCCCCAAGCCCGCGGACGCAGCGAGCACCCAGCGTCCCGCCGCCCCCCCACGGCGGGGCCACACGCCGCCGGACACTCTCCTCCGGCGGCGTCCTCGCGTCCGGCGCGGGGGTTGCGTGATGAGCAAGACGCCTCGCGCCGGTTCCCTTCGACCCAATCCGCGCCTCGTGCGCGCGGTGATGTCCGCCATCGGCGAGGCGCCGCAGGCCGACGCGGCCCGCGCCTTCGCCGAGCAGGCCGCCGCCGACGCCATGACCGACGAGGTCCCCGAGCTCTCCGCCGCCGAACTGGCCGAGAACCTCGCCGACTTCTGGCGCTTCGGCGAACGACGTCGCGGCCGCGCCGCCTCCATCCGCATCGCCCCCGTCGTCGGGACCCGCCACGCCGGTCTCGACCGGCTGGAGATCGTGCAGGACGATGCGCCCTTCCTGGTGGATTCCATCATGGGCGAGATCGCCGACCAGGGCCTCTCGGTCCGGGCGATGTTCCACCCCCTGGTGACGGTGCAGCGCGACCGCGCGGGTCTGCGCGGCGAGACCGGGACCCCGCGCCGGGAATCCATGATCCAGGTGATCCTCGACCCCATCGGGGCCGACCGTGAGGCCGCCCTGATCCGCGGCGTGAAGGAGACCCTGACCGACGTCCGCGCCGCCGTGGACGACTTCCCGGCCATGCTCGAGCTGATGGGCCGGACACTCGCGGAGCTGCGCGAGCACGGCGAAAAGGCCACCGACGAGGACCTCGCCTTCCTCTCCTGGCTGCACAAGGAGCACTTCGTCTTCCTTGGCGCCCGGGCCTACGAGTACCCGAGGCTGCCGAACGGCGACTACGCGCCCGAGGAGCCGCTCTACCAGCCGACGGACGGCCTGGGCGTCCTGCGCGACCCCGCCCGCACCGTGCTGCGCCGCGCCCACGAGCCGGCGCTGCTGATGGGCCAGGTGAAGGACCGGCTGGTGGTCGACCCGGCGCTGACCGTGGCCAAGTCCAACGTGCGCAGCCGCGTCCACCGCCGCGGCTACATGGATTACGTGGGGGTCAAGCGCTACGACAGGGACGGCCGCCCCCATGGCGAGGTCCGCTTCGTGGGCCTGTTCACCGCCGACGCCTACGACCAGCCGGCCAGCAACGTCCCGCTGATCCGCCAGAAGCTCGCCAATGTGCTGGAGCGCGCCGGGGCGGCGCCCGGCAGCCACAACGCCAAGCGGCTGAAGAACATCGTCGAGAACCATCCTCGCGACGAGCTCTTCCAGATGACCGAGGACGACCTCCTCGATCAGGCGCTGGGCGTGCTCCACCTATACGACCGGCCGCGCGTGCGGCTGTTCGAGCGGCGCGACCCGTTCGACCGCTTCGCCTCGGTGCTGCTGTTCGTGCCGCGCGAGCGCTACGATTCCGAGCTCCGCCGCAAGGCCGGCGCGATCTTGGCCCAGGCCTACGGCGGGCGGCTCTCCGCCTACTATCCGAACTTCCCCGACGCGCCCCTCGCCCGCGTCCACTACATCATCGGCTTCACGCCCGGGCAGCACGCCTGGCCCGACCTGCGTGACCTCGAGAAGGAGATCACCGAGGCGGCGCGCACCTGGGAGGACCTGTTCGACGCAGCCGTCCGCGCCAGCGGCCGGACGCCCGAGGAGGTCGCCGAGACCGTGGCGCGCTACCGCGAGGCCTTCCCGGCCGGCTACCGCGACCGCTTCGACGCCTCGGAGGCCTTGGCCGACGTGGCCGAGATCGAAGCGTTCGGCGACGAGGCCGTCCGTGTGCGCGCCTACCGCACGGCCGAGGACGGCCCGCTGGAGTTCCGTTTCAAGCTGTACCGGCAGGGGGAGCCGGCGCCGCTGGCCGACGTCCTGCCGATCCTCGAGAACATGGGCCTCAAGGCCATGGCCGAGGCGGGCTTCGAGATCGTCCGCGAGGGCCGGCCGCCGGTCTGGGTGCACGACTTCGAGCTCACCGACCCGCGCGGCGCGCACCTGGTGTTCGCGGAGGTGAAGGACGCCTTCGAGGACGCCGTCGCCGCGGTCTGGACCGGCCTCACCGAGAACGACGGCTTCAACCGCCTGGTGCTCGAGCTCTCCATTCCCTGGCGCCAGGCTGCGCTGGTCCGCGCGCTCGCCCGCTACCGCCAGCAGTCCGGCCTCGACCCCACCCAGCGGGTTCAGGAGGAGGCGCTGTCCAACCATCCGGGCGTGGCGCGCCTGATCCTCGACCTCTTCCGCACCAAGTTCGACCCGGCCATCAACGCCGACCTGGCCGCCCGCACGACGCAGGCCGAGGCGGTGATGAAGAAGATCACCGACGCCCTCCAGCTGGTGGAGAGCCTGGACGACGACCGCGTGCTGCGCCGCCTGGCGCTGCTGGTCGGCGCCATCCAGCGGACCAACTTCTACCAGCCGGCCGAGGGCGGAGCGGTGAAGCCCTACATCTCCTTCAAGGTGGCCAGCGGCGAGCTGGCGGACCTGCCGCTGCCGAAGCCCTACCGCGAGATCTTCGTCTGGGGCGTCAACGTCGAGGGCGTGCACCTGCGCTTCGGCCCGGTGGCGCGCGGGGGCCTGCGCTGGTCGGACCGGCGCGACGACTTCCGCACCGAGGTCCTGGGCCTGGTGAAGGCCCAGCAGGTGAAGAACGCCGTCATCGTGCCCGTGGGCTCCAAGGGTGGCTTCTATCCCAAGCAGCTGCCGAAGGGCGGCTCGGTGGAGGCCGTGCGCGCCGAGGGGATCCGCGCCTACACCACCTTCCTCTCCGGCCTGCTGGACATCACCGACAACCTCAGCCCGACGGGCAAGGTGATCCGTCCGGAGGCCGTGATCGCCCACGACGGCGACGATCCCTACCTCGTCGTGGCCGCGGACAAGGGCACGGCCACCTTCTCCGACATCGCCAACGGCATCGCGGAGTCCTACGGCTTCTGGCTGGGCGACGCCTTCGCCAGCGGCGGCTCGGCCGGCTACGACCACAAGGTCATGGGCATCACCGCCCGCGGCGCCTGGGAGGCGGTGAAGCGCCACTTCCGCGAGCTCGGCAAGGATATCCAGTCCGAGCCCTTCACCGTGGTGGGCTGCGGGGACATGTCGGGCGACGTGTTCGGCAACGGCATGCTGCTGTCGCAGCAGACCCGACTGCTGGCCGCGTTCGACCACCGCCACATCTTCCTCGATCCCGATCCGGACCCGGCGAAGTCCTGGGCCGAGCGCAAGCGGATGTTCGAGCTGCCGCGCTCCTCGTGGGACGACTACGACCGAAAGCTGATCTCGAAGGGCGGCGGGGTCTTCCCGCGCAGCCAGAAGGAGATCCCGCTGACGCCGCAGGTGCGCGCCATGCTGGGCGTCGCCGCCGAGGCCCTGGCTCCTGCCGAACTGATCAACGCCATCCTCAAGGCCCCCGCGGAGCTCCTCTACCTGGGCGGCATCGGCACCTACGTGAAGGCCCGTCACGAGGCCAACGCCGAGGTGGGCGACAAGGGCAACGACGCCATCCGGGTGAACGGTTCGGACCTGCGGGTGCAGGTGGTGGGCGAGGGCGCCAATCTCGGCCTGACCCAGGCCGGGCGCATCGAGTTCGCGGGCCTGGGCGGGCGGATCAACACCGACGCGATCGACAACTCGGCCGGCGTCGACTCCTCCGACCACGAGGTGAACATCAAGATCCTCACCGGCATGCTGGAGCGCACCGGCGAGCTGACGCGCAAGAAGCGCGACACCCTGCTGAGGTCGATGGTCGACGACGTGGCGGCCCACGTGCTGGCCCACAACTATGACCAGACGCTCGCCCTCTCCCTGCTGGAGATGGACGCCGTCGGCGAGCTGGAGCCGCACGCCCGGTTCATGACCGAGCTGGAGCAGGCGGGCCGCCTCGACCGCACGGTGGAGGGCCTGCCCGACGCCGCCGCCGTCGCCGAGCGGCTGGCGGCGGGCCGCGGCCTGACCCGGCCGGAGCTGGCGGTGCTGCTGGCCTACGGCAAGCTGGAGCTGAAGCGCGAGCTGGTGGCCAGCCACGCGCCGGACGACGCCTTCTTCGAGGCCCGGCTGGAGGGCTATTTCCCCAAGCCGCTGCGCAAATGGGCGGAGCCCATGCGCCGCCACCGGCTGCGGCGCGAGATCATCGCCACCGTCGTCGCCAACGACGTGATCAACCGCTGCGGGCCGAGCTTCCCGTCGCGGCTGATGGCGGCGGCGGGCTGCGACGTCGCCGCCTTCGTGGCCGGCTACGAGGCCGCCAAGGCCGTGCTGGAGATCGAGCCCCTCTGGGACGCGGTGGGCGAGCTGGACGGCAAGATCCCGGCCGCCGGCCAGATGGCGCTCTACCGCCGCATGGTCGCCGCCCTGCGCGGCGCGACCTTCTGGCTGGCCCGCCGCGCGGCCCGCGAGCGGCTGGACGTCGACGGCCTGATCCGCCAGTACGCCCCGGGATTCCGGGCGCTGAAGGGCCTGACGCCGGCCGCCGTCTCGGCGGTGGAGAAGGCCGGCATCGAGCACCGCATAGGCCAGCTCACCGAGGCCGGCGCGCCGGCCGAGCTGGCCCGCGCGGTGGCCATCCTGCAGTCCCTGACCACGGCCGCCGACCTCGTGGACCTGGCCGAGGCCTCCAGCTGGCCGCTGCCGAACGTCTCGCGGCTCTACAACGCGGCCGGCGCGGCCTTCGCCTTCGACCGCCTGCGGGCAGCCGCGGGCGGCTATGCCGTGGGCGACGCCTTCGAGCGGACGGCGCTGCGCCGGCTGATCGAGGACATGCTGGCCGAGCAGGCCCAGCTCACCCGCGCGATCATGGACTTCACGGGCGGCAAGCAGGCCGGCGACGACGCCGAGCACGCCCGCGAGGCGGTCGCCTCCTGGGCGGCGCTCCGCCGCGACCAGGCCGGCGCGGCCCTGAAGGTGATCGAGGAGATCGAGGCCGCCGGCGGCGCCTGGACCTTCGCCAAGCTCACCATCGCCAACGCCGCCCTGCGGGAGCTGGCGACGGAGGCGGCGGGGCGGCGGAAGCGGGCGTGATGCGTTTCCCTCCCCTTTATGGGGAGGGCCGACTCGCGGAAGGCGAGCGGGGTGGGGAGGTCGGGCGCAGACTCGGCGCCTGACCGCGACTGCCCCACCCTGCCCGCTGCGCGGGCTGTCCCTCCCCATCAAGGGAGGGAAGGCGCCCGTCCCTAGTGCCGGAACACCCGCACGCCGGTGAACACCATGGCCAGGCCCCGCTCGTCGGCAGCGGCGATGACCTCCTCGTCGCGCACCGAGCCGCCGGGCTGGATCACCGCGGTGCAGCCGGCGTCGGCGGCCTGGATCAGGCCGTCGGCGAAGGGGAAGAAGGCCTCCGACGCGCAGGCCGAGCCCGTCAGGTCCAGGCCGAAGTCGGCGGCGCGCAGGGCGGCGATCCGGGCCGAGTCCTTGCGGTTCATCTGGCCCGCGCCGACCCCCAGGGTCTGGCCCGCCTTGGCGTAGACGATGGCGTTCGACTTCACGTGCTTGGCGATGGTGAAGGCGAACAGCATGTCGCGCACCTCCGCATCTGTGGGCGCGCGCTTCGTCACCACCTTCAGGTCGGCGGGCGTCAGGCGGGCGTCGTCGCGGGACTGCACCAGGAATCCGCCGGACACCGACTTGAAGGTCACGCCGGGCTCGCGCGGGTCGGGCAGGCCGCCGGTGACCAGCAGCCGGACGTTCTTCTTCTTGCGGAACAGGGCGACCGCGTCCTCGTCGGCGTCGGGGGCGATCACCACCTCGGTGAACACCTCCAGCACCTGCTGGGCGGTGGCCGCGTCCAGCTTCGAGTTCAGGGCGACGATGCCGCCGAAGGCGCTGGTGGGATCGCAGGCCAGGGCCCGGGCGTAGGCCTCGGCGAGCGTCGCGCCGGTGGCCACGCCGCAGGGGTTGGCGTGCTTGATGATCGCGCAGGCGGGGCCCGCCTCCGGCGCGAACTCCGCGATCAGCTCGAACGCTGCGTCGGTGTCGTTGATGTTGTTGTAGCTGAGCTCCTTGCCCTGCAGCTGGCGGGCGGTGGCCACGCCGGTGCGGGGATTGGGGAAGCGGTAGAAGGCCGCCTTCTGGTGCGGATTCTCGCCGTAGCGCATGGTCTGGGCGAGCTCGCCGGCGATGCTCATCCGCCGGGGGGCGTCCTCCCCGAGCTGGGCGGCGAACCAGCCGGAGATCGCCGCGTCATAGGCCGCGGTGCGGGCGTAGGCGCGGGCCGCCAGCCGCTTGCGCAGGTCGAGCGAGGTCGCGCCGTCGGCCTTCAGCGCCTCCAGCACCTCGGCGACGTCCGAAGGCTCGGTGCAGACCGCGACGTAGCCGTGGTTCTTGGCCGCCGAGCGGATCATCGCCGGCCCGCCGATGTCGATGTTCTCCACCGCGGTCTCGTAGTCCGCGCCCGCGGCCACCGTGCTCTCGAACGGGTAGAGGTTCACGTAGACGAGATCGATGGCGCCGATGCCGTGCTCGTCCATGGCCCGCTTGTGCTCGGGCGCGTCGCGCACCCCCAGCAGCCCCCCGTGCACCACCGGGTGCAGGGTCTTCACCCGCCCGTCCATCATCTCCGGGAAGCCGGTCAGCTCGGAGATGTCCTTCACGGCCAGGCCGGCGTCGGCGATCGCCTTGCGGGTGCCGCCGGTGGAGACCAGCTCCACGCCCATCTCCGCGAGCACGCGGGCGGCGTCCACGAGACCGGTCTTGTCGGAGACCGAGACCAGGGCGCGGCGAATCCGGACCTGGTCGGGAGCGGGCGGGAAGTCGGGGGCGGCAGGCACGGCATTCTCCTCGGGTGAGAGTCGGAGGGATGCCCAGGCGAGCGGCAGGATATGGGCTCCGCGCTCCCCGGTGGTTTCCCACCTCATTCGCCAGTCACGCGGAGATGGCGGTGGTGCTACGCGCGCCGCCGCGCGACGTCAACGCGACTCCGCGGCGCTCAGCTTCCAGCGGATGCGCGCGCCGGTCTCCAGCCGGGCCTGGCCGCGCAGCACGATCTGCTGCGAGCGGCGCGGGTGGCCGTCCTGGTAGTGGACCGAGGGTTCGATGGCGACCTCGATGGCGTCGTTGCGCAGCCACCAGCCCTGCTCCTGGCCCTCGGGCTTGAGCAGCACGCTCTTCTTGTCGCGGGCGATCAGCGCGTTGACCTGCGGGTGCAGGTGGAAGCGGACCATGAAGGGCACGAACTTGCGCCCGCCGCCGGCGCCCTTGCCGCCGGCCGGGGTGAAGCGGTCCTCGCCGCGCAGCTCGTCGGCCGCCACGTCGATGTAGAGGCGCCGCTCGTGCCGCAGGCCGAAGCGCCTGGCCCAGCCCTCGTGGGCCAGCTCCAGCCAGAGCGCCCCGGGCGCTTCATGGCGGCGCGCCTCGACGGCGTCCACCGCCCCCGTCAGCCGCGGGCCCAGCACCTGGGCGGGAAACCCCCGCAGGGGTTCGCCGCAGGAGGCGTCGCCGATCGAGGCGGTGGAGGCGGCGTCCACCAGCCGCATGGCCTGGGGCCCCTGGGCGTCCGGCGACCAGCCCGCGCCGACGATCAGCCGCTTGGCGCCGGCCAGCACCTCGATGGCCAGGGGCTGGGCGCAGGCGGCCGTGCTCCACGCGCCGCTGGCCGGCGGCGCGGCGTCGGCCACCACCTGCAACGAGCGGGCCTCCAGCCGCTGGTAGCCGTTGCGGGCCGCGGGCACGGCGCGCTCCTCGGCCTCGTCGCGCGCGCGGGCGGCGGCGACATAGGCCGGGTGCAACTCCTCGCCCCCTTGGAAGGCGGCGAGCCGGCCGTCGGCAAGGGTGAAGAACCGCACCGCCCCGGCCAGACGGTCGATCGCCCGCATCACCTCGTCGGGCGGGGCGACACCGCGCTGCACCAGCGCGTCGTCCAGGGTGCGCAGGTCGAACAGCAGCTCCAGCGCCGCCTGCGGGCTGCGCGTGGCGTGGCCGCCGTCCGGGTCGACGGTGGCGGGAAGGGCCCGCTCCAGCTTGGCCAGCGCCTCGGCGAGCAGGCGCTCGCCCGGCCGGCCGCCGAGGGCGGTCGCCGCTACGGCCGCGGCGCAGGCCCGCTCGGCGGCGCGCACCGGCCCCTCCTCGGCCTGCAGCAGGAACCGCGCCTGGCGGGCGAGGTCGAGGGCGACGTTGGCGGTCTCCGCCTCCGAGGCGCGGGTGCAGATGGTGCGGACGGCGCAGGCCAGGTTGAACACCCGCCGCTCCAGGACGTCCGGGCTCCAGGAGAAGCCGTTCCAGCGGCCGAAGGCCCGGCGCCATTCGAGGACGAGCCGCAGGCCTTCCGAGGGGCCCGGCGCGCCGGCCGCGACCACGTCGCGCAGCCAGCCCATCCGGTGCAGGGCCACGGCGAAGGCGCGGTCGGGGCTCGGCCGGTCCCAGGGATCGCCGCGCGGGCCGGTGGTCAGGGTTGCGCCGGCCAGCACGAAGGCGCCGGCCAGGATGCGCGCGCCGTTCTCCGCGTCCACGGGGCGCAGGTCGCGCGGCGCGGCGCCCAGGCCCTCCGGCTTCGGCCGCGCCAGCGTCCAGCGATGCAGGGCGGTGCCGCGCCATTCGGTGACCAGCTGGCGCCGCGCGGCGACGCCGATCGCCACGGCGGCATTGCGGCCGGGGAGGCTGGCGATCGGCCCGGCCATGCCCCCGTCCTTCCCCTCAGCCGCCGCGAAGGGCCGAGATGTTGGTCGCGTAGGAGCCCGGTCCGCCGCGGAACACGGCGCTGCCGGCCACCAGCGCCGTGGCGCCGGCCGCGATGCACAGCGGCGCGGTTTCCGGGGTCACGCCGCCGTCCACCTCGAGGATGATGTCGCGCCCGGAGGCCTCGATCATCTGCCGCAGGCGCTGCACCTTCTTCAGTTGGGAGGTGAGGAAGCTCTGACCGCCGAAGCCGGGGTTCACGCTCATCACCAGGACCAGGTCGATGTCGTCCATCATCCACTGGATGACGGAGGGGTCGGTGGAGGGGTTGAAGACCACGCCGGCCTTCGCGCCCAGCTCCCGGATCCGTCGCAGCGTCCGGTTCAGGTGCGGCCCGGCCTCCGGGTGCACGCTGATCAGGTCGGCGCCGGCGGCGCGGAAGGCCTCCAGATAGGGGTCGGCCGGCGAGATCATCAGGTGGACGTCGAAGGGCAGCTTCGAATGCGGGCGGAGCGCCTTCACCACGTCGGGGCCGATGGTGATGTTCGGCACGAAGTGGCCGTCCATGACGTCGACGTGCACCCAGTCGGCGCCGGCCGCCTCGATCGCGCGGACCTCCTCGCCGAGCCGGGAGAAGTCCGACGCCAGGATCGAAGGCGCGATGATGGTCTTGGTGCCCGCCATGGAACCCGGACTTAATCTGATGCGGCTCGACGGGCTAGGGGGCCCCCTGCGGCATGTCGGCCTTCCGACGCAGCCGCGCGATGAAGAAGCCGTCGGTCCCGCCAGCCCGATGGTGGGGCAGGATGCGCAGGGTTCCCTGCTCCGTCAGGCTGGCCTCCGGCGCGCCGGCCTCGCCGGGCGCGATCGGCTCCAGCTCGAACTCCGGCGTGCGGGCCAGGAAGGCGTCCACCTGCGGCTGGCCCTCCTCGGGCTCCAGGGAGCAGACGCAGTAGACGAGGCGCCCGCCGGCCTTCACCCGCCGGCCGGCGGCGTCGAGCAGCCGGCTCTGCAGGGCCGCGAGGCTGGCGATGTCGCCGGGCTTCGCCGCCCACAGCACGTCGGGATGGCGGCGGAAGGTGCCGGTGGCCGAGCAGGGGGCGTCCAGCAGCACCGCGTCGAAGCGGCGGCGGTCGGCCCACTGGGCGGCGTCGGCCACCACCACCTCGGCGGAGAGCCCGGTGCGGGCCAGGTTCTCGGAGACCCGCTTGACCCGACCCGGCGACTTGTCGACCGCGGTGGTCCGCGCCCCCATGGCCGCCAGCTGCAGGGTCTTGCCGCCGGGCGCGGCGCACAGGTCGAGCGCGGACTGGCCGGCCTCGATCCCGAACAGCCGCGCCGGGATGGCGGCCGAGGCGTCCTGCACCCACCAGAGCCCCTCCGCGAAACCGGGCCAGGCCGAGACCTCGCCCTTCAGCGCCGTGCGCAGGCTGCCGCCCGGCAGGACCTCGGCCTCGAGGCCGGCGGCGAGCTCGGCCGCCGCGGCGGGGTCCTTGAGGGTCAGGTCGGTGGCCGGCTCCTCGGCGATCTGGGCGGCGATGGCGCGCGCCTCGGCCTCGCCGTAGGCCGCGCGCCAGCGGGCGTGGAGCCAGCTCGGCGCCAGCAGGTCGGGGTCCCCGAGCTCGGGCGGCTCGCGGGTCAGGCCGCGGAGCACGGCGTTGACCAGGTTCTTGAACGGCCGCGTGGCGTTGTCCGACGCCGCCAGGTCCACCGTCGCGTCCACGGCCGCGTGCGCCGGCGTCTGCAGCACGAAGAGCTGGGCGGCGCCCAGGCGCAGCAGATTCACCACCCGCTCCGGGGGCGGCTTCTGGAGCTTCGCCTGCAGGGCGGAGTCGATGGGCCCCAGCCGGCGCAGCGTGGCCATCACGAGCGCGCGGGCGAAGGCGCGGTCGCGGGGCGACAGCGCCTTGAGCGCCGGATGCGCCAGCCCCTCGTCGAGGCCGGCGCGGCGCGAGAGCGCGGCGGCGAGCAGGTCGAGGGCGGCGGCGCGGGCGGGACGCCCGGGGGCGTCCTGGGATCGGATGTCGTTCACCCGCGCGGGGTTGCCCCCTTACGCGGCCCGGCGCAAGGGCTCGATGTCGGCGGCCGCCGCGGCGGGACGCCGGGCGGACATCAGCACCGAGGCGCCGAACAGCCCCATGGACAGCACGACCAGGGCCTCCCCGCCGATCAGGATCGGCAGGATCGGCGGCTTTCCCTGCAGCAGGATGGCCAGCATCGAGAGCAGCATGAGGTTGCCGAGGTTCATCATGCCGAAGATGGTCCAGCCCAGCTTTTGCGGGGCCCGCGCTCCGGCGATGCCGAAGAAGGCGCCCATCAGGCCGAGCGTGGCCCAGCCGAGCAGGTTGATGTGGGCGTGCAGCGGCCGGAAGGTGTGGTCGCCGCTGGCGCCCATGACCATGCCGAGCACCATGCCGGCCAGCGCATAGAGGACGGCTGCGCCGAAGAAAGCGGTAGCGAGACGAGACATTGTTGTTTTCCCCCGAAAACGTGGGTTGCGGTGTACCCGCGTTCTCCGGAATTTGCGAGGCTTGGACGTGACCCCGGTCACGGCGTAGAAGGCGGCATGGACGAGACCCCGCCCAACGCCGCGCCCGGAAAGGCGCTCAGCCCGGAAGCCCGCCGCGCCCTCGAGGAAGCGGAATCCCGACGCCAGGCGGCCGAAGCCGCCGCCCGCGCGCCCGAGGAGGGCGGCCCGAGGGGCCCGGAGCCCACCCGCTTCGGCGATTGGGAACGCAAGGGTATCGCCGTCGACTTCTGACGGCGGGACCCGATCCCGGTGTCTAGAACTTCGGCGGGCCCATGGCCGACGGCGCGGCGATGCGCGGCGCGGTCTTCTGCCGGGGGCGGCCCTGCCAGTCGAGATCTTCCGGCCTGGTGATCGCCTGGGCGTTCACGCCGACCGACTCTGCGGCGACCAGCAGCTCCGGCTCCGCCTCGGGGGCCACCGCCTCGGGGGCGGCTTCCTCCACCGCGTCCGGGGCCACGGCGTGGGTGACTTCCGAGACGTTCGAGACCAGCGAAAGCTTGGCCTCGGGGGCCGACAGGTTGTCGATCGCGGCCATCTGCACGCCCCTGGCCTCGCCGCCGGCATAGCGGCCGCCGAACGCGGGCGGCATGCCCGAGGCGCCGGTCCAGCGGTAGAAGATGTGCGCGCCGATGGTCCCCACCTTCACCAGGCTCGGGCTCCAGTACGGGGCCACGTACTCGGCGTGGTAGTGGGTGGCGTTGCCGACCTTCTTCATCACGTAGCCGTTGAGGGCGGCCTCGGCGACCTTGCGGGCGCGGGCCCAGCCTTCCTCGTTGGGCTTGCGCGCCAGGGCGCCGTCGCAGGTGAAGGTGAACTGGCAGCCGGTCGTGCGCTCGGAGCCCTGGAAGACGACGCCGCAGACGGTCTTCGGGAAGGCCGGGTGGCGCATGCGGTTCAGCACCACCTGGGCCACGGCGCGCTGGCCGTCGGTGCTCTCGTAGGCCGCCTCGTAGTAGATGGCGGCGGTCATGCAGTCGATGGCGCGGGCCTCGTCCAGCATGCCCTCGGTCTTCAGGTGGAACGGCCGGGCCGCCGGGTTCGGCAGGTCGGAGACCGGATTGGAGGCGTTCCAGATGCGCGCGGCCTCGGGGCTCAGGTCCTGCAAGCGGATGAGGCCGGTCTCGGCCTCCGCGCCGATCGGCGCGGCGGTGAGCGCCACGGCGGTGCGCTGCAGGCCGGCGGGCGGCGGCTGGCCGACGGCGGCGGCCGGCGTCACGCGGGCGAAGGTGAAACCGGACAGGGCCAGGGCCGACAGGGCGACCACCACGGCCACGCCGGCGGCGAGGCCCAGCTGGGCGCCGTCGGTCGGCAGGCGTCGCAACTGGTCACGGATACGGGAGATCACTGCGCCCCAGGCCTCTAGCAGCTTCGGCTTGAGCGGCGACCCGATAGGGGAAAGACGCGCGCAAGGCGAGTCATTTCTTTAATCCGTGGTTAACCTTCCCGGGGCGAACCGGTGCAAAATCAGATCGTTAACGGGCCGAACGCGGTTGCGTGAACGGCTCAGGCGGTGAAGACCCCGCCGTCGCGGACCGTCACCGCCCAGGGCGTCAGCACATCGCCCAGGCAAGGCCCGGCCACGCAACGGCCGTCCAGGGTGAAGAGCGCCCCGTGGCCGGAGCACAGGATGTGTTCGCCGGATCTCGTCAGATAGCGGTCGTCCAGCGCCGCCAGCGGCCAGCCGGCGTGCGGACAGGAATCCACATAGCCGGCGACGGTCTCGCCGCGCCGGACCACGAAGCCGGCGAACAGCCGCGTGTCGGCGCGGAAGCGGAAGCCCTTGCCGCCGGGATCGGGGATCTCGTCGAGCGCGCAGAGGCGGGCGCCCGGCGGCGGCCGCGCCGGATTGGCTTCAGAGCGGCTGGCCAAGGGTGGACCGGAACCGCTTGATCTCGACGCGGTCCCAGAGGCCGGCCTTGGTGTAGGGGTCCTCGGCGTTGAAGGCGCGCACCTCGGCCTCGTTCTCCGCCTCGAGGAAGAACAGCGAGCCCGCCATGGCGTCGCTCTCGCTCAGCATCGGCCCGGCCATGCGGATCTTCCCGTGCTGGTCGCGGGCCCAGGCGAGGTGGGCCTCGCGGGTCGCCATGCGCAGGTCGAGCGCGTTTTCCTTGTCGAAGCAGGCCAGGACGTAGAGCGGCATTCAGCGTTCCTCGCGAAGGGGACGGGAGAGCAGGCCGCGGATGGCGTCGTCGACGCCGACCTCGCCGGCCAGGATGGCGGCCACGGCTTCGCAGATCGGCACGTCGACGCCCAGCTTGCGGGCGAGCTGGCGGACGGCCGGGGCGGAGGCCACACCCTCGGCGACCGAGAGCTTGCCGGCCAGCGCCTGCTCCAGCGTCTGGCCGCCGCCCAGCGCCAGGCCGACGCTCATGTTGCGCGACTGCGGGCTGGAGCAGGTGAGCACCAGGTCGCCCAGGCCGCAGAGCCCGGCCACCGTCTCGGCCTCGCCCCCCAGCGCCACGGCGATGCGGGTGAGCTCGGAAAAGCCGCGGGTGATCAGGGCCGCGTGCGCGGAGCGGCCGAGGCCACGGCCCTCCACGATGCCCGTGGCGATGGCCAGCACGTTCTTCACCGCCCCGCCCGCCTCGGCGCCGATCATGTCGGTGGCGAAGTAGGGCCGGAAGGTCGGGGTGGCGATGGCTTCGGCGAGGGCCCAGCCGAGGTCCTCGTCCGGACAGGCGAGGGTGACGGCGGTGGGCAGGCCGCGCGCCACCTCGCCGGCGAAGCTCGGGCCCGACAGGACGGCGGGGGCGGCCTGCGGCGCGGCCTCCGCCAGCACCTCGGTCATCAGCTTCAGCGAGCCCTGCTCGACGCCCTTGGAGCAGAGCACGATCGGCAGGCCGGCGCGCACGTGCGGCGCGAAGGCGGTCAGGCTGGCGCGCAGGTGCTGGGCCGGCGCGACGGCCAGGATCAGGTCGCGGTCGGCGAGGTCGGCGAAGTCGCCTGTGGCGCGGACCCCCGTCTCCAGCGGCACGCCGGGCAGGAACAGGCTGTTCTCGTGGCGAGCGTTCACCGCCTCGACCACCTCCGGCTCGCGGGCCCACAGGATCACGTCTAGGCCCGCCCGGGCGCAGACCTGGGCCAGGGCCGTCCCCCAGGCCCCGCCGCCGATGACTCCGGCCGTCTTCATGCCTTGGCGCCCTTTCGGCCGGGAACGTGGGTGGGGTTGGCGGCCGCCGCGGTCGCGTCCAGCGGCCAGCGCGGACGGGCGGCGGCGTCCAGCGGATCGGTCATGCCCAGCGCCAGGCGCTCGGCGCCGGCCAGGGCGATCATCGCCGCGTTGTCGGTGCAGTAGGCGAGCGGCGGCGCCGCGAAGGAAAAGCCGCGCGTGGCGGCCGCCGCCTGTAACCGCGCGCGGACCGCGCGGTTGGCGGCCACCCCGCCGGCCACCACGAACCGCAGCCCCTCGCCCGGGTGGCCGGCGGCGTAGGCCTGCATGGCCCGGTCGCTCTTCTCGGCGAGCTGCCGGGCGATGGCCTCCTGCACGGCGGCGGCCAGGTCGCGTCTGTCCGCCTCGCTCTCCAGCCCCTCGGCGATCCGCGCGGCGGCGGTCTTCAGGCCGGAGAAGGAGAAGTCGCAGTCCTTGCGGCCCAGCAGCATGCGCGGCAGCGGGAAGCGCTCGGGATCGCCGCCTTCCGCCAGCTTCTCCAGCGCCGGCCCGCCGGGGTAGGGCAAGCCCAGCGTCTTGGCGATCTTGTCGAAGGCCTCGCCGGCCGCGTCGTCGATGGTGGAACCCAGCCTGCGGCAGGCGCCCACCCCGTCCACCGCCAGCAGCTGGCAGTGGCCGCCGGACACCAGCAGCAGCAGGAACGGGTAGGGCAGGTGCGCGCCCAGCCGGGCCGAGACGGCATGGCCCTCCAGGTGGTTCACCGCCACCAGCGGCAGGCCGCGGGCCAACGCCACCGCCTTGCCGAACGACAACCCGACCATCACCCCGCCCACCAGGCCGGGTCCGGCGGTGGCGGCCACGCCCGTGAGGTCGCCATAGCCCAGGCCCGCCTCCTTCAGCGCGGCCGCGGCGATGGCGTCAATGCTCTCCACATGGGCGCGGGCGGCGATCTCCGGCACCACGCCGCCGTAGGGGGCGTGCTCGGCGATCTGCGAGCCCACCACCGACGACAGCACCTCCACCGTCTCCCCGTCCAGGCGCACGACGGCCGCGGCGGTCTCGTCGCAGCTCGTCTCCAGGCCGAGGACGGTGTGGGGGACGGTTTGGGCGGGGCTCATCGGTTGCCGGGGGGCGCCTGCTCCTGTAGCAGGCCCTTCTCGTCTTCAGGCTTGCAGGTAGACCGCCCACCGTGCCCACGCAACCGCCCGCCCCCTCCGGACCCGTGCGGATCGGCGCCCGAGGCTCCAAGCTGTCGCTCGCCCAGGCCGGCATGATGCAGCGCCGGATCGCCGCCGCCCTCGGCGCCGACCCCGAGAACGCCGCCGAGGTGGAGCGCGTCGCCCCGCTGATCGTCATCACCACCACAGGCGACCGGGTGCAGGACCGCCGCCTGCTGGAGATCGGCGGCAAGGGCCTGTTCACCAAGGAGATCGAGGAGGCGATGCTGGAGGGGCGGATCGACTGCGCCGTCCACTCGCTGAAGGACATGCCCGCCGAGCTGCCGCCCGGCCTGTGCATCGCCGCCATCCCCGAGCGCGAGGACCCCCGCGACGCCTTCCTGACCCGCGGGCCGGAGCGCCTGGAGGACCTGTCGGAGGGCGCCCACCTCGGCACCGCCAGCCTGCGCCGCCAGGCCCAGATGCTGCACCGCCGGCCGGACCTGAAGGTCTCCATGCTGCGCGGCAATGTCGACACCCGCCTGGCCAAGCTGCAGGCCGGCGAGGCCGACGCCATCCTGCTCGCCTACTCGGGTCTCCGTCGCCTGGGGCTCGGCCACCTGCCCAAGAGCCTGATCGACCCGGTGGAATGCCCGCCGGCCCCCGGCCAGGGGGCGCTGGCCATCGAGACCCGCGTCGAGGACCGCGACGCCCCCTGGGTGCGGGCCCTGCGCCACGAACCCACCATGATCGCCGTGGCCGCCGAGCGCGGCGCGCTGGCCGCGCTGGAAGGCTCCTGCAAGACCGCCATCGGCGCCCACGCGCGTTTCGAGGGCGGCGCGCTGAAGCTGATCGTCGAGGCCCTGACCTCCGACGGCGCGCGCCGCTTCCGGCACGCCGGCGAGACCGAGATCTCCCAGCTGGCCGACCCGGCCGCCTCCGCGCGCGACCTCGGCTGGTCGCTGGGCCTGGCGGTGAAGGACGAGGCCGGCGACGCCCTCTTCGTCTGAGGGGCTGTGGGCTCTTGCCGCACCTGGCGGGCCGGAGATTGATCCGGGCCCTTAGCGCGCTCACCTTTCCGGCAGTCGTCAAAGGTTAAGCTCCGCCATTATAAGGTCCGCGGATGCCCGTCCGTCGTCAGCGAATCTGGATCACCCGCGCCCAGCCGGGGGCCGACGCGACCGCCGAGCGCGTCCGGGCGCTGGGCCACGAGGCGCTGGTCGCGCCCCTGCTCGCCGTGAAGACCCTGGACGACGTGGACATCGACCTCACCGGCGTGGCCGCGCTCGCCTTCACCAGCGCCAACGGCGTGCGCGCCTTCGCGGACAAGTCCGGCGACCGGTCCCTGAAGGTGTTCGCCGTCGGCGCCGCCACCGCGCAGGCGGCGCGCGCCGCGGGCTTCCGCTCGGTGCTCTCCGCCGATGGCGACGTGGACGCCCTGGCGGACGGCATCGGCATGCGCCGCACCGAACTTAAGGGCGTGGTCCTGCATCCCGGCGCCGCCGAGCCGGCCGGCGACCTCGCCGGGGCGCTCGAGAAGCACGGCGTCGAGGCCCGTCGGCTGATCCTCTACGAGACCGGCCCGGTGACCCTCTCCGAAGCCCAGGCCGAGATGCTGACCAAGGCCGACGCCGCCCTCCTGCATTCGCCCCGCGCCGCCCAGGTGCTGGCCAAGGTGCTGAAGGCCCACCCCGCGCCCAAGTTGCGCGCGCTCGGCCTCTCCAAGGCGGTGATCCAGCCGCTCTCGCGCACCGCCATGGCCGCGAAGGTCTACCCGCCGTTCCCGCTGGAGGCGGCCCTGCTCAACCTGATCGACCGCAATCCATGACCGCGCCGCCCGAGCCCGCCGACCTCTCGGCGCCCAAGGATCCCGCCGAGTATCGGCGTCAGCCCGCCTCCGGATCTGCCCGATGGGCGGTGATCGCGCTCGGCGTCGTCTGCGTGCTCGCCGGGGCCGCCGTCGGCGTCCTGGCGCCGCGGATGCTCGCCGCACGGCCAGCGCCCCCAGCCGCGGCCGAGGCGCCGCTGGCGGCCGAGCCCGCTCTCTCCGCCGCCGCGCCCCCCGCCACGCCGGAGACTTCGCTGGCGACACCGGCCGCCTCCTCGGCCGAGATCGAGCGGCTGACGGCGCGCATCGCCGCCCTGGAAAGCCAGGAGAAGAGCACCAGCCGGGCCGCGGCCGCGGCGCTCGCCGCCGCAGCCCTCGTCGAGGCGACCCAGGGCGCGCGTCCCTTCTCCGACGAACTGGCGAGCCTGCGCGCCGCCGCTCCCGCGCTTCCGGAACTGGCCGCCCTCAGCCGTCTGGCCGAGGTCGGCGCCCCGACCCGCGCGGCCCTGGCCGCCAGCTTCCCCGACTATGCGGCCCGCGCGGCCACCGCCAGCCGGGCGCCTGGCGAAGGCGCAGGCCTCTCCGACCGGGTGGGCTACGCCCTCGCGCGCGTGGTCAGCATCCGCCGGGTGGGCGAGGTGACCGGGGAGGGCGTCGACGCCCGCCTGGCGCGCGCCGAGCGGCTGGTGGAGGACGGCGACCTCGACGGGGCGCTGCGCGTCCTCGACGGCCTGTCGCCCGCCGCCCGCGAGGCGCTGGCGCCCTGGCGCATCCGGGCCGAGCGCCGCGCCGAGATCGACCGCCAGGCCGCCGCCCTGCGCGCCCGCGCCCTTCGCGACCTCGGCCTGTCGGCGCGGAGCGGCGCATGATCCGTGTCGGCCTCGTCGTCTTCCTCGTCCTCGCCGCGGCGGTCGCCATCCTGGCGCTGACCGGCGACCCCGGCCGCGCCAGCATCGTCTGGCTGGGCTGGCGGGCGGACATGACCGCCGCGGCGGCCGTGCTGATCACCGGGCTCGGGGCCCTCCTCGCCACCCTCGTCTGGCGCACCCTCATCTGGATCCTGGAGGCCCCGCAGCGCGCCGAGCGGGCCCGTGCGGAGTCGCGCCGCCGGCAGGCCAACGAGGTGCTGACCCGCGGCTTCCTGGCCGTGGCCGCCGGCGACGGCTCGGAGGCCCGCCGGCTGGCCGGCAAGGCCGTGGACCTGGCCGTGGAGACGCCCGGTCTCGCCCGCGTGCTCGCCGCCCAGGCGGCGGAGGCGGCCGGCGACCCGGCCGCGGTGCACGCCGCCTACACCGCCATGCTGGGCTTTCCGGAGATGCGGCTGGCCGGCCACAAGGGCCTGATGCAGCTCGCCCTGGCCCAGGGCGACCGCGACGCCGCGCTCCGCCACGCCGAGGAGGCCTTCGGCCAGGCGCGCACCGCCCGCTGGGCCTGGCGCGCGCTGCTCGAGGCCAAGCTGGAGGCCGGCCAGTGGGAGGTCGCCCTGGACCTCGTGAAGAGCGCGCTGGACCGCAAGGTGGTGAGCCCGCTGGTCGCCGAGCGCGCTCGCGCCGCGCTTCTGGCCGCCACCGCCGCCCAGCTGGAGCACGCCCCCGAGCCCAAGGCCCGCGCCCAGGCGCTCGACTGCGCCGTGGAGGCCGCCCGGCTGCAGCCCGGCTTTGCGCCGGGCGTGGTCATGGCCGCCCGCCTGCTCGCCAAGGACGGCAAGGTCCAGCGCGCCGCCGCCAGCCTGGAGCACGCCTGGAAGGTCGCGCCGCACCCGGCCCTCTACCTGGCGTACCGCGACCTGAAGACCGACGAGACGCCCAGGGCCCGCGCCGCGCGGCTGATGGAGCTCTCCGCCCAGAACCCCACCCATCGCGAGAGCCTGATCCTCTACGTGGAGCAGGCGCTGATCGCCGGCGACGCCGCGGCCGCCGCCGAGGCCGCGCGCGCCCTGGACGGCGAGCCGGTCACCGCCCGCATCGCCGGCCTGATGGCCCGGGTGGCCTACGCCGGCGCCCGGCCGGACGACGCCCGCCTCTGGATGGCCCGGGGCATGAGCGCCCCGCACGAGCCCGACTGGTCGGACCTCGATCCCGAGGGGCGGGCCTTCGCCTACCACGCCTCGGACTGGGCGCGGCTGGTGGCGACCTTCGCCGAGACCGGCGAGCTGATCCACCCGCGGCTGGAGCGCCAGGAGCGCTCGCTCAGCGAGCTCCCCGAACTGCCGCTGTCCTACGCCGACGGCGCGGCGCTGCTCGGGGCCGACGCCCAGGAGCCGCTGCTCTATCCGATCGAGGAACACCCCTTCGCCGAGGAGCCGCCGCCCGCGCCCGAGCCCCCTGCGGCGCCGCAACGCCGCGCCCCTGCGAGGCGGCGCTTGGCGAGCGCGCCGAGAGCCGCTAAATAGGCGCCTCCTCGGCGGCCGGGCCTCTCCGCGCCGCTCCGTGGGCCGCCTTAGCTCAGCCGGTAGAGCGGCGCATTCGTAATGCGTAGGTCAGGTGTTCGAGTCACCTAGGCGGCACCATCTTTTCAATGACTTGGCGCGCTTTCTGCTGCTTCCCGCGGTCGAAAACGGTGCTGGGAAGCACTTGGGAAGCGGCCGGGAAGTAGATATTCCACATGGCGTCGCCATCCTGGCGCCGCGCGATGAACCTGGCCCCTGGTCCGCTCAGCGGACCGCGGCCTTACCTCTCGCCGGAAACTGCACACGAAGGGAAAATGTACACGATCAAACAACTGGGCCTCTCCGGCAGCGAGGACCGCCTCCAAGTCGGCTCGCCGGAGGAAGTGCTCACCTTTGGGGCGGCATGGCAGAAGAACGGGCCGGTGTTCGTCGAGTGCCCGAATGGACTCACATTTCCATTCGAAATATTTCAAACCCAAATGGTCGAAGGCAACGTTCGCTTCGGCTTGCCCGACGGCAGTAGATGACGTTGGAGCCTGACTTTAAGGGGGAACCGAAGATGGCTGATGGTCGTGTTTTGGAGGTCATCACGCGGCCAATGACGGAAGGCGGCAGGCCGATCCGCAACTTCTACGCCGTCAACGTCGACAGCAATGACCTGGCGGTCCAAACGCTCGAAACTCATATGGCAGGGAAGCTCAAAGACGAGATCGTGCTCGTTCATACCGTATTTCCGGAAGGCACCGCAAAGCAGGCCCGCATGAATCCTGGGGACGTGCTGTTCCTCTTCAGCACCTTCTGACCGCCGGCGAATTCGCTCGCTACCTCCGACGCGGGCAGGCCGGAAGACGGACCGCCGTCGGTTTCAAGAGACCCGCTAAGAGCGCTTCTTCGCTTCTTTTTCGGTAGGCAGCCTCGGACGCAGGTCGAGGCCCTTCACCATGAGCCGTAGCTCACCACCCATACGCTCAACAATGCTCCGCGCCTCTTCATTGAGCATCTGAATGAGGCCGACGAAATCCATCTCATCGTTGGTTTCGGGATGTCGCCAACGCCGCTCGGAGGCCACCGTGATCAGCAGGCATCCAGCTCTGCTGGATTCGGGGCCCATGTACTTCCTGACGAGCTGATCATGCAGTGCGACCCTGAGCTCGTTGGCCGACCTATCCTTCTCGCCGACCTTAAGTTCGATGACGGCTTGATGGTCCGACCGGACAGAAAGGAGGCGGATATCAGTCTCCTTATTGTCGGCGGTCACAGCCTCCTGATCTATTTTATACGCGCCGCGGGCCAAGCCCCGCAGTTCGTGCGCGATCATCTGGCGCATCACAGTCTCGTCCTGAATAAGGGCCCACGCCGCCCTTGGAGAGTCATCGCGAAGCAGAATGTCCTCCAGATCTCCGAGCCGGTCGCGCATCAGCTCAAACATCTCGTCACGAGAACTCGGCGGAAGCTCGCCCTTCCGATTCAGCTGAACAATCGCGGCTTCGCTCGCCGCCTCAGTGTCCACCTCTTCCGCCGCCCGCTCGCGCGCCAACCGAATGATGCGGTCGCCGATGTGTGACAGCAGGGGGTCGTTGGCCAACTCGATCTTTGCTGCCCAAGCGTGGGAACCCTGTCTTTCCAGCAGGGCTGAAAGCGCGGCATTGCGGCCCCACTCGGCGTGGTCGCGGGCCCCGGGCGTATAGGAGCCTTCATGGTCGACGTCATCCCTGAGGCGGACATGCTCGTAGGCCAACTTCACAAGGCGCAAGAGAAGATCCGGCGTGAAGGTTTCCTGCTTCAGGTCGACGAGCCGCCCACCCAGGCGATCACCGAATAGGGTGCCGAACCATTGGACGCCCGGCCCCTCGACCTCGATTGGGGCGGAGGCGAGCAGCCGCTCAAGCGCGACCACTCCGTCAGGTGGCGAGAGCCGCATCACGGTTGGAAGCCATACACGTAGGAACGGGTCGCCGTGGTCGCCGCCGAGTGAACCTAGCGCCGCCCGTAGCAGCTGCTGTTTGTCCTTCTCGTCACCGTGCCGAAGAATAACGGCGACGACCCGCTCTAATCGGAGGGCGGCCGCATACGCATCCTCGTTGTGACTTGCAGCAAAACCGCCCTGCTGCAGCCAGCTCAGGAGCCCCGGCACAAATAGAGCGGCTATTTCGGTCGCCGCGTACTCGACGTTCTGAAGGGTCGACGCATGAAATGCCGACGACGCTGGCTCGGCGAGCTCCCACGCGACTTCCGCGCCGAGCACACGGGTGATCGCTCCTGGGTGAGCGCGAGCGACATCTACGAGCCAGCCGGGATAACCGTTGAGCTGTACCGGAGCGTAACGGACGGCGAGCTCCGCCTCATCGGGGCTCAGCTTTGCAGCCCAGTTTCGGTCTTCCGCTTCTGCCGATATCCCGGCTAGGCCGAGCTGCCACTTGGTGAGGTAAGTGTTGCGTTCTTCTGGCGCGCGCTCGCTTCGAACCGTCGGCCGTTCTGCGCGCCAATATCCCATCAATGTATGTCGGAGACGGTCTGCCGCCTGCGAACCGAAATGGCTTTCTACAAAAGCTCGGTTCCAGCCCGAGGAGCGGCTTTCATTCCCCGTTCGCTGCATGGCGCGCCAGAGGTTCCAGGCCGTGTTGTCGGCGCGCTCGACCCCAAATACCTCAGCAGGCCGCTCAGAGATCTGCCGCCAAAAGGCTAGCCAACTTGCCCGGGCCTTTGCTTGCCGACGCTCCCGCTGCCTCTTCTGTTTGGCTGCTTGAACTTCCCACCTTTCGACGTCTCTGTTCCTGGCGGGTGGCTTGCTGCGGTCATCGATGACCGCGCTCAAGGCCACATTATCAGCTACTAACGGTCTCAGAGAGGTCAGGTACGAGGCCCACTCGCTCCCGGCCGGTGGGACCACGAGGGCGGCTTCAAGGAGCAGTGCCCGGAGCTTGGGGTCCTTGTCCTTGAGACAAAGCATCCTGCGAACCCACTCGCCATCCTGTAGGTCGTTCAGAGCGAGCGCACCTCGATGAGTAAGTTCGAATAGGCGGTTTCGAGCATCGGCCGCTGGCGAGAGTTCCTCAAGGAGGGCAGCCTCTGCCAAAAAAGTGCGCTCCCGCGTTTCCGATGACGATGCCGCCAACAATTCGCGAAGCTCACGCGATGGCTCGTCGTTGCCGTGCTCTGGTTTGGTGAGTCGTAGGGCCACAGCCGCGGACCGAAGCACGTCCGGCGAGCTGACCCCTTCCTTGAGCTGTCGCGTGCAGGTCGCGGCCAGCGCCGGAACCAAAAACCCGCGCATGGTTACAAGTGGCGGCCACTCCTTTCGCCATTGCAGTCCCTCGGTCACAAGGTCGAAAAGCGCTGACCGCAGGCGGTCAAAATCGGCGGATCCGCTCTGCATGCCGGCTATTGCTCTTGGGAACTGCCAGCTGATTTCGCCAAGCGCCGAGCGCCTTTCGGCAACCCTCCCCAAAATGGCCTTGAGACCTCCTACGCTGAGGTGCTCGGGGAAGAGGCGGACGGCCGACCATCGCGCTAAGCGATCCGGCCAAAGTATTGGGTCGGCGCCCATTCGCTCAGATAGGGCCGCCAGGCGGCCGTCCTTGAGGTCACTCAAGGCATCGATCGCGTGCATACGAACGGAAACAGAGGAGCCGCTGTCCAACGCGACGTCGTAGGCCAGGTCAGCGCACTCGCTGATCTGGCCGGCGCCGATCAAGGCAAGCGCCACCTCTTTGACCTCTGGGTTCTCGATCCCAGCGCGCCAGGCCACCGCTATGACACCGCCAAGATCTGCTGACGCGAAGCGGTGAATTTGGATCGCGGGAACTTGCAGGCCCTGCCATCCGCCTGCCCCAAAACGGCGAAAGTACTCCGAAAGGGCCTGCCTCCGCTGCGCAGGCAAGAGCGCTTCAGGGTCGCCTTCGGTCAACAGGAGGTCCGGCTCGCGGCCGAGGACTTCCGCAAATACACGTTCATCCTGGCCTGCAAGCCATGCCGCAATAGGACGCAACGAGGGTTTCACTACCCGTTCGCCGGCGGCAGTGGTCGCGAAAAGGAGCCGCCTCATTGCGCTCCACGACATGCCCCGATCGCTAAGGCGCTTGAGCTGCTGGGCGGCCAGGAACTCGATTACTGATCTATGATGGAACCTGACCCTCCCGTAAGACGAGAAGCCAAATAGGGGCCGCTCTAGAAGCGTCTGTCTCTGTTGGGCCGTCCAATCGGAAAGGATGGTCGCAGGGTCGAGTGCTGGCGTGGCGCCCTCATTCCGGTCGGCCTCTGCGCTGTGCCGAATGGTAAGCTTGCGGGAAAGTACGGCGGCCAGCGCCAATCGGGCGGCGCCCTCCTTCGCTTGATCCAGCGACAGCGGCACCTTTTCAGCGCGGTCTTCCCTCGCAGCCAGCTTGATCTCAATGTTCGCGAGGACCTGAGCGGAGTGTGTTCTGATCCGCCGTTGCTCGCGCCAATCGGCACAGAGTTCGATCAAATCCTGAGGCCGACGAGCGAAGTCGAGAGCGTTCCGGCGCCGCAAATCCGCGATCATCTGCTCGGCGTCGACGACCCCCTGAGCCGCAGCGAATTCGGCAATCTGGCCATCGGAGAGAGGCACGAGCAGAACGCGTCGCCAAGCCTGGTCCTCATGTTCCTGCGCCCTCTTCGCTTCCCCCATGGCGATCTCAGCGAACTCCGCGGCTGTGCCGCGGTCTTCCGCACGGGGAGGTACAGGCAGGATTTCGCGCATTTGCTGCTCATCCAGCGGAATGGGCCGCGACGTGAGCACAAGGCGAACGCGTCCGAGGCGGCCGGGCACTGCCTTAGCCAAATTTAGCAACGCTTGTTTGAACGAGCCCTGCGTCAGTCGCAGCTCGTCATATGAGTCCAAGAAGAATGTGGCGTGTTGGGTTGGCGACTGAAGCCAGGCCTCGAAGCGCACTTCCTCATCAGGTGACAACATCAACTGCAGCGGGCTTCGAGCGAGCTGTGCTAGCTCGACGAAGAAGGCCGGCTCTCCCAACTGGTAGAGAGCCCTCTGCTGCGACTGACATTCGTACGTCTTGCCCAGGCCGGCTTCCGAATAGATCAGTATCCGCTCTGACCTGAGTAACTCACTCCAGCCCAGGTCGCCGCCCCGCAGAAATCGCTCTGGATAGCTCAGGACCTCTTCCGAGATGCTGAGACCCTGGGCGATGTCTCGAAAGGTGCGATCGATCACAGTACTGCCTCTGGCTGGGCGCGATCTAAGCAGGGGCACGGCTCCAAGCTCAACAGCTGACAGAGGGTGCGTGCTCGATGCGCGGCCCCTCGCGGCCGCGGTGTTCATAGCCTTAGTTCGCTAGAGGCTCCGGCAGTCCAAGGTCCGCCGCCCGCGCTTCGACGCCAGTGGCCTGCGCGACATGGTCGAAGAGCCACGAAAGTTGCTGCTGAGCTCGGGCCGGCAGTGGCCGGCGCAGCTCTGCAGAAAGTCGTTCCAGGATTGACCCCATCAAAGCGGCGGCTGGGATGTCGACTAGTGTAGTCCCGACCGCCACGCCCGTGAGCTCTTGGTAGGTCTCGAGGTAGGGACCTGCATCGACCGGGCGTCGTCGGATGCGATCGATGAAGCCGGTTACGTAGGGATCAATCATCGCGGCGTCGCCGGCGCGGCGCACCCACGGCAGGTCCTCCCGAATGAGTTCCGGCCGTTCAGGATCAAGAATGACTCGGGGGCCGAAGGCGAGCTTTTGTTCAAGCTCGTAGGCTCTATTCAGTGCGGGCCCGAACACTCCCGCTTCCGAGTGATGGAGCAAGCCTGTTGTAACCGCGCCCCTGAGAAAAAACCCTTGAAGCGCTGAGCCGAACACCAGCTGGGCTAGGCCCTCTGTCCATGAGGCATAGATGCTGGGCTCCCAGCCAATGGAGAGAATGACGTTGTCCGAGAAAGTGGAAATGCGGCCGGCGTGACCCTGTGAACCGCTTGGCTGTGCGAAGGCTGAGAAGTTCGCAAGCGCTGCTCTCAGTCGGGCAATTCGCCTTGGATCGCTCCCCGCCTCTTCGATGTGCGAACGCCACCCGAGGATATCGAAGTAAACGCAAAGACGATTCTCATAAGGTACGGATCCGAAGAGTAGTTCGTGCTCCCCGAGAATCATTCCGGCTCTCCTACGAAGATATTCCGGTGCGCGCATCAGAAGATGCAGCCCATATAGACGTGGGCGAACCGATCCAGAGCGGCGCGCTTTACCTTAGGCGCGCATAGATCGCTCACAAATAGCCCGAAGGCGTCAAACTCAGTGAACTCAGTTGGCTCACGACTATCGCCCGGATAGGCCCGCTCGTCCGACGTAAAGCAGTGCCGGAGCGAGGCCCACAGCGTCCACTCCAGTTCGAGTTCCTCGTCAGGGTCGAACGGCGAGCCCTCGCCAGCCAATACCGTGCGCCTAACTATCCCCAGGTCCGAGAGCAGGATTGTAGCGGCGTTATGCGCGCACATGTCTGCCAACTGAATTCCCCGGACCGCCCTTGAATCCTGTCCGGGGCTAAGCTTGGCGCGCCGTAGCGACTGATGCTGTCGCCAGCGTCCGACTGTTCCAGGCGCGGCGATGCCGCGGTCGAGAAAAACGTCCAAGGGACGATTATCAAAGCGACCGCGGACAATCATTGCGTCCAGAAGGAGACCGACATGATCAACGATCAGGTGACGTTCCGATCGGTCGGAAATCACTAGTGCAACCTTACTGCCGGCGTTGAGCAGCACGTGGAGGAGGTCGGAGCGCAGCTGCTGCAGATGTGGTTGCCCGGCCATAGAGGCCGAGCTCTTGAATTCATCCGATCCTGGCGCGAGCCCGGCTCGCGTCAGTGCGGCATCCACCGACTCATGCACGGGCGCAGCGGGGATCACCAAGGCGGTCAGAATGAAACCGGCTCGATCGTGGATACTTTCGTCCACGTAGACCGGCTGCCTCGACGTTGTCGTGTCCAGTTGCGCATCCATGGGAAAAGCTGACGGTGGTAGATTGCGCCTGAACGAAAGGATCGAGTGCAAGATAAAAGGCGCGGGACCTGGTGGTCCTTGGCGCTTGTAGGTGCTGGGGATTTCGCGGGACCTAGCGGGCAGCCATGGTCCCGCGCCGGACGAAAACGCCAGCCGCATCAACGGCGATCGCGGGACCATCCCCTGACACGCCGCTTCGTTCACGAAGGGGAAAAGGCTTTCGCGACACGCCGAGCGCAGGCCGGCCGGCGGGAGCGGGTCAGGGCTGCGGCCGCCAGGCCGCACCGCGAAAGCGGCGGCGAAGCCGGCCTTGACGCGCTCGCAGAGCCGGCCGGCACGCTCGCGCGGCGAGCGAAAACCTCCTAGCGATCCTCCAGATCGTCGGGAGTGATCAGCTCGACGGGGGTGACTCCCAGCGCCTGGGCGAGTTCGTACAGTGACACGACGGTCGGGTTCCGACGCCCTCGCTCTAGGCCGCTGATGTAGTGCTGCGTGAAGCCCGAAAGTTCGGAGAAGCGCTCCTGCGTGAGGCCGCGGGCGAGGCGAATGCGCCTGACGTTCCTGCCCACCAGCTTCCGCATGTCCATGCGGCCAAGCTGGCAAGCTACACACTGCGAGGTTTATCCACTATAGTATATATCCAGCCGCTCCGTCGCGATCGTCGCCTGTGGGGCCGCCTTTCGACGTGAGCTGAGACGGCCAAATGACAGGCCTCAAGCCCGAACAAGCCCCCTCTGTCAGCGAGAGCGGATCCCTTTCCCTCGAGCTGCTCTACCGTCGCCACTTCAACTGGCTGATGCGAGCTGTTCGGCACCGGTTTGGGCGCGACCAGGCAGAGGACCTCGTGCAGGAGACCTACGCCCGCGTCGCCGCCTCACAGGGCGTTGCTGTCCGCAATCCCAAGGCCTTCCTCATGCAGGTCGCTACAAGGGTCGCGATCGACCAGGAGAGGCGGCGCGCGGTACGCAGCAATGTGTCGATGACCTCATGCGGCACGCCGGACGTTGTGGACGAAGCCGCTCAGGCCGAGCTTCTGCTGCTCAAGCAGGTCATTCTCGGCCTTCCCGTGCAGCTCAGAGAAACGTTCCTTCTGAGCAGGGGCGCGGGGCTCACATACGAGGAAATCGCCGCACGGGAAGGTGTGGCGTTGAAAACAATCGAATGGCGCATGTCCAAAGCCCTGAAGCTCTGCGCAAAAGCGCTGGCGACGCAGGACGGCTTCTGAGTTGAGCTTGAGAGTGGCTGCTCTCGGGTGTGAGACAAGACACCTGGCAAGGGCGACCCGCTGGCCGGCGTACTGACTAGCGAGACAGCGGAGTTATGATCGTCTCTAACCCGCTGGCGACGGTTCCGTCGCCGAGGCAGCAGGCCACGCTACTTCTTGCTCAAGTCCGTCAGGGGGTTGCTCGTCATGGTGATCGGAGCGTGTGGCACCAGCGCGTTGGCGAAAATATTGCGTGTGGCCGGCCCGGGCGGGGGCAAGGGTGGAGGTGGCCAATTCACTTGGCCCGTCTGGGGATCGCGTGCCCGATTGAACCAATCCCACACCCACTGCGGCATGAATCCGGCCGGTATATCGTAGGGGTTTAGCCCCACTGCGAGCACGTGATCGGCCGCAAGGAGGTGGGACCGCAATTGCCCCGTGATGACTCCTAGCGGCTTGTCTGACCAGAGGACCCATGTGTTTGGCGTGTAGCGGATCCAGTCGGTGGCGACGGCGGTGATCGCAGGTTCCAGGGCCGTCGGATGGGTCATGTCGCTGGAGTAGATCACCGTAATGTGGGCGTACCTATGCATCGTGTCCCCCTTCAGGCTCAGGGGGGGCGGCCGGGTTGGGCACAGGTCGGACGTCGATGTAAGTCGCTTGTACAGCGTCAATCTGACTTCCGGGCGGAGCCCGCATGGCCCCGTCGATCAGCACTTTGGCGACATGGACACTATCCATTGCCGACAATTCTGGGTGGCGGTCGGCGTACCAGTAAGCGGCGCCCAAATAACTGAGCGCCAGCACGATTGCCATTCCGAGGGCGACAAGCGCGAGAGGCGGCTCCCGGAAAGCCAGCGGGAGCGCCACAATCCCACAGATGATGGCGAGAGCGATGACGACGGTGCCGATGCGTCCGTTGGTCCCCGGCCCGAACTTCATCCGAGCCACCGGGCCCAAACCCTGGACCAATCCGCTCCAAGAAGGTCGTTGGTTTGCCACGGCTCAGCTTAACATCTGGGAGGCTGCGGGGGTCAACGCGACCGCTTAGGCGTCGACCTTCTCCGCCGGAGGCTGCTTAGGGCCGCCCCCGCCGCCGAACAGCCAGCCCATTGCTCCCCGGCCTCCCTCATGCACTGGTGATCCGGGGCTATCCTTTTCAACGAGCCGAAGCGGTGCCTCTGCCAGCCGGTCCAACGCGATTGAGAACAGCTTCTTCTGGGCTTCGGGGTCAATGTAGGCCGCCTGAGCCCGGTAGCCTTCATAGGCCTTCGCAACGCTCGCCTTGAATCCGTAATCTTCCGCGAGCCTAAACCGCTGTCCGATTTGTCGCGTTATTAGCCATGCCGCCCACACCGGCGCCGATATGCTCAAGGCAGTGAGCGTCACGTTCAGCCACAGCACCCGAAAATCGATGTCCGGCTTCTCCATGAGGCGGTGGACGTATTCGACGCGCAGGAAAGTAATCCAACCCCCCGCGCCAAGTGCAAGCACCAACAAAACTGCCAAGATGATCGTACTGGAGTTAAGGCCATTTGCTCTCTCGGCGAATGCCTTGCCGAGTCCGATGGTTGTGGCGGCGCTAAACGCGTCGTTCGCACGCTTGATGATTTTTTGCGCCTCGCCGTCTGCCTCGATTAGACGTCTCTTGGCCGCCTCAATCTCGGCCTCCGCATTTTGTGCATTCTCTGTGATCTTCTCTAGCTCAGCCTTGGCGTGCTGATAGCGCTCGCGAGCATCTTCCAGTGTGCGAATGTCGGCCGGCAGTGCCTCGGCTATCGCGTGCGCTTCGTTGATTGAGGTGACTTTCTTCGCCAGCTCCGCGCTCTCGACGCCGAGCTGCTGGATGCCCGCTTCGATGTTCCGCAGCTGCTGGAGCTGCGGCGCGGGCAAGATCTTCTTGTCCTTGAGCGCCTGGACATCGAAGGGGGGTGCGACGTACTTGTCTAGGATCAGATGAATAGATTCAGCGAGCGTCTCCACTACAAAATAGGCATGGAAAGAGTTGCCTCCGTTAAGATGGGCCAGGACCTGGCTCGCAATGAAGCCGATCCGCGACGGAATCTGCGAGATTCGTTGCAAGTCGGCGTCGCCGATTTCGCCACCGTCCGATGCTACTTTCTGTGCAAGCTCTTTCGCTCGAGTGATGATGTCATGGAGGTCATGCCGGCTGCCCGCTGGATTGTGCCAGACACCGGTCCATTCCATGTACGCCCGGTCGTCGCCGGACTGTTGGATAACGGTATTCGCTAAGCCGTCCAGCCCCCCTGCAATCTCGTTCAAAATACTTGTTGCGTCAGCCATTCGCCCCCTCCCCAGGTTGCTTGCTAATGGCAGTGCACGGAGCGCGCGTAGTCAACCCCGCGTCACGCCCACTGCCGACGTTCTATTTAGATCCTTGGCGGAGCGCCTTCCCACATCAGCAGGTCCGCTGTGGGCATCCATCACTTCTAATCTTTGGAGTAGCTCCGTTGCCGGCGCTCAAGCCATCGTGCAGCAGGCCCATAATCTGAGCGCTGACCTCGCCAGCCGCACCGATGAGCGCCTTGTCGAGGTGCACATAGCGTTGGGTCACGCCCATCGATGCATGGCCCAGAAGCCCAGCGATTGTGAGCTCCGAATAGCCCATGTCGGCGGCCACGCTGGCGAAGGTGTGCCTGAGGGTGTGAAGGGTGACGCCCTCGATCCTGGCTAAGGCGCACAGGCGCGCGATCGTCTTATCCGCAGCCACGAAATGCGTCTCCGCGCGGTCGCTGGGGAAAACGAACACCTGCCCCTCCCGCCGCCGCTGCGACTCGATCAGCGCCCGCGCCGCCCGCCCGATGGGCCTTGTCTGAGGTCCCGTCTTCGTGTCGGGGAAGCGCACCGAGTCAGCGGACACCCAGGCAAATTGCAGGCCGAGCGCTTCACCCCGCCGAAAGCCCGTCATCAGCATCAGCGTCACCGCTGCCAGGGCGACGGGGCTCTCACCCAGCCTCTCCGCCTCCCGCATCGCCGCGCCGAGCGCGGCGATCTCCTCTTCCGAGAGCCGCCGCGTGCGCTTCTGGCTCGCGATCTGGCGGACGCCTAGGGCCGGGTTCCGGTCGATCAACTCCCACCGCCTGGCGTGACCCAGGACCGTGCGGAGTGTCGCGACGGTACGGCCTGCGACCCCTTCGCCGCCCTTGGTGTTGGCTCCACGCCCCTTCCGCTTCTTGGTCGCCCTGGTGGAGCCTGTAGCGATCTGCGCCTGCATCCGCTCGACGTCCCCAAGCGTGAGCGTGCGCACCGCGCGTCCGCCCAAGAGCGGGCGGATGTGACGCTCGATGCGGGTGCGGTCGTTCTTGAGTGTGGAGGGCTTTATCGGTCGCCGGCTGCGCCCCAGCAGGCGACCCGAGCTCGCTTCCTCAAGGTACCAGTCGCAGATCTCGGCGACCGTCTTGCCCGCGCGGATGCGCTTCCGATCGCCTGCCGGATCGGCGCCGCCCGCCACCGCCCCGAGCTCCTTGAGCGCAAGCTTCCGCGCCTGGTCGGGTGCGATGACCCCGTGCTTGCCGAGCGCCATGCGGCGGGTGAGGCCATCGGCGTTGCGATACTGGACCAGATAGGTCTTTGAGCCGCTGCGCACCCGCACCCCAAACCCGCGCAGCTCTTCGTCCCAGAGGAAGAGGTCGCGCCCCTCCTGCGGCTTCAGCGCATCGACAACCCGCTTAGTGATCTTCGGCATTCCGCACTCCTGCTTCCCAGGAGTAGACGCAGCTGCTTCCCAGCCACCCTGGCGGGGCGCTGGGAAGCATATGGGAAGCAAATGACGCGAAATCGGCGTCGCGGCCTAGCGTGCTCGTGAGCGACAAAAGCACAAGCACATCAATGGCTAAGGCGTGTTTTGGCGCGCTTTCGGATATCGAAGAAAAGGTACCCTGGGGCCGTTCGTAATGCGTAGGTCAGGTGTTCGAGTCACCTAGGCGGCACCACTTCTTCCCCTCTTCACGTGTTTCGCGGCCAGGCCGTCCCCAGGCGGGCCGGGCCGCGCGCCCTCACGGCCGCATCGCGCCTGTGGGCTGCCATGGAACAGCCCTGATTTGTCCGCTTCAGCGCCTCAGACTCACCGGCTGATCGGCTTCTCGGACGCCGCACGGGGGCCGCCATGAGCAATCTGACCTACGTCTCCTTCGTGCCGAGGTCCAAGCGGGCCAGGCTGCGGTCGGTCCTCACGACCGAGGATACGGGCCCGCTCCGCTGGGTCGAGAAGCGCCGGTGGTTCGGCAGCGAGTTCCACTTCTCCGGGCCGGCGCGCCTGGTGAGGAAGACCCACGCCTTCATCACCGAATGGCTGGCGTCGGACCGATGAAGGCCGCCGCCCAGGTCCGCCCCCTCCCCAAGATCCGCTTCCTCAACCGCAGCTTCATGGCGCTGGTGGTCACGCCGCGCTTTCCGATGGGCGACTGGTTCGCGGCCCTCGACCGGGAGCTCGCCCGCGCGCCCGGCTTCTTCGGGAGCCGTCCGGTGGTGGCCGATCTCGCGGAGGCCGTCGCCGACGACGGCCCGGCCAACGTTCCGATCATCCTGGAGGGGCTGGAGGCGCGTCGCCTGCGGCTGGTCGGGGTGGAGGGCGTCGAGGCAGGCGTGCTGTTCGGCACGCCGTGGGCCAGGCTCGCGGTGGGGCTCGCGGTGGGGCTCGCTGGGCGCGACCTCGCGCCGGAGCCCGAGCCGGCCGCCACGCCGGCCGCCCCTTCGCTGCTCGTCGACCGCCCGGTGCGCTCCGGGCAGTCGATCGTCTTCGACGCCGGCGACGTCACTGTCCTCGGGGCCGTCGCGTCCGGCGCCGAGGTGCTCGCCGGCGGCTCGATCCATGTCTACGGCCCGCTCCGCGGCCGGGCCATCGCCGGCCTGCGCTCCGGCCCCGGATGCCGCATCTTCTGCAGCCGGCTGGAGGCCGAGCTGGTCGGGATCGACCGGCTCTACCGGACCGCCGAGCACTGGGGCGCCGGGTTGCAGGGCCGGCCCGCCCAGGTCCTGTGCGACCGCGGGACCCTGAGGCTGAGCCCGCTGGCTTGAAGATCGGATCTCGCCCGGCGGCGAGAAGGAGTGCGTCTGATGTCCAAAGTTATCGTGGTCACGTCGGGAAAGGGCGGCGTCGGCAAGACGACGTCCTCGGCCGCGCTCGGCGCCGCCCTGGCCCAGGCCGGCCAGAGCGTCGTCGTGGTCGACTTCGACGTCGGCCTGCGGAATCTCGACCTTGTCATGGGCGCCGAGCGCCGGGTGATCTTCGACCTGGTCAACGTCGTGCAGGGCGACGCGAAGCTCAACCAGGCGCTCATCCGCGACAAGCGGCTCGAGAACCTGTGGCTGCTGCCGGCGTCCCAGACGCGGGACAAGGACGCGCTCACCGAGGCGGGGATCGAAACCGTGATCGCCGAGCTGCGGGAGCGGTTCGACTGGGTTCTCTGCGACAGCCCCGCGGGGATCGAGAAGGGCGCCACCCTGGCGATGCGGTTCGCCGACGTCGCCGTGGTGGTGGCCAATCCCGAGGTGTCCTCGGTGCGCGACTCCGACCGGATCATCGGCCTGCTGGATTCGAAGACCCGGCGCGCCGAGCACGGCGAGCGGGTGGAGAAGCACCTCCTCCTGACCCGCTACGACGCGGCCCGCGCGGCGCGTGGCGAGATGCTGAAGGTGGAGGATGTCCTGGAGATCCTCGCCATCCCGCTGCTCGGCATCGTTCAGGAGAGCGCGGACGTGCTGACCGCCTCCAACGTCGGCTCCCCCGTCACCCTGCACAATCCCGCCTCGCCCGTGGCGCGGGCGTACGCCGACGCCGCGCGCCGGCTGATGGGCGAGGCGGTCGCGATCCGCACGCCGACCGAGCGGCGGAGCCTCATCGGGCGCCTGTTCGGGCGCAAGGCGGCTACCGCATGAGCATCCTCAACTTCTTCAACCGCAGCCGCTCGGCGCCGGTGGCGCGCGACCGGCTTCAGGTCCTGCTCGCGCACGAGCGCACCTTCGCCAGCCGTAGGGACCTGGCCGCCGTCCTGGAGCGGGAGATCCTCGAGGTCATCGGCCGTCACGTGCCCATCGACCGCGACAAGGTCACGGTGCGCCTCGACCGCGGTCGGCAGGTCTCGACGCTGGAGATCGACATCGAGCTTCCGGAGGCGGCCATCCCCGCCGGCTAGCGCGGCCGCCGCGCCCGCCCTAGGGCAGCGCCGCTTGGCCCGGTCCGGGCGCCGGGGCGCGAGCATGGCCGCACCCCGCGAGCCAGGAACGGTGCGGCCCCTGGCGGGACCACAGCCGCTCGTGGATGGCGAAGGCGAAGGTCTGGACGATCGGCTCGACCAGGCCCACGGCCAGCGCGATCCGCCAGTCGCGGGTGAGCGCGAAGGCGACGATGATCGCCACGGTGAGGTGCATGAGCGAGTAGGTGCACGTCTTGGCCAGCGTCCTGTTCATCGCCTTCGCCCCCGCTAGCCGACCGGCGTGGTGGCGCCGGCGCCGGGGCCCGCGCCCAGGTCCGCGCCGGTGATCGGATCCACGTCGGGCGCCGACTCCGTCCGCGCCGCCAGCTTGGCGAGCACCTTGGCGTCCGCCGTGGGAAGCTTGACCGACGCCGTGCCGTCGCCGCCGTCGACCGCGGCCTGGTCTTCGCGCTCGCTGACGACCTCCCAGTTCTCGCCCGCGTTCCACGGACCGTTCATGTCACCGTCGCCCTGCGACATGTCGTAATAGACGTCGGTGAACTCCGGCTTCCCGGGCAGCTTGCCGGGCGGGAAGTTGGGCTCGATGGCGTAGAGCGCCTTCTCGAAGGACTTCTGGTGGGCGACCTCGCGGGTCATCAGGAAGCCGAGCGCGTCCTTGATTCCGGGATCGTCGGTGATGTTGATCAGCCGCTCGTAGATGATCTTCGCGCGGCTCTCGGCGGCGATGTTCGAGCGCAGGTCGCAGGTCGGGTCGCCGCGGCTGTCCACATAGGCGGCCGTCCACGGCACGCCCGAGGAGTTGGTCAGCGCAGGGCCGCCGCCGTAGAGGATCGCCTGGGTGTGGCTGTCGCCGCCCTTGGTCAGCGACAGATAGAGCTCGGCCTCGCTCATGGCCGCTTCGGCGAGCTGGCCCTTGGCGCCCTTGTTGAGCATGGCGACGATGGAGCCGATCACCTCGAGGTGGCTCAACTCCTCCGTGGCAATGTCGAGCAGCAGGTCCTTGCGGCCGGGATCGTCCTCCGCAAGGCCCTGGGTGAAGTAGCGCATCGCGGCCGCGAGCTCGCCGTCGGGCCCGCCGAACTGCTCCAGCAGCAGGCTTGCGAGCACCGGATTGGGTTCCGAGACGCGCACGGTGTATTGCAGTCTTTTATTGTGCATGAACATGAGGAAAGCTTTCTGGAGGGGCCGGGCGCCGCCGGCGCGTTGATCTTCGAACCCTCGCGAAAGATCTAGGTTCCCACGGTCCAGGTGTTCGTCTGCGGCTATCCTGAAATTAGACTTGCGTTTCGGCCGACAAGTGACGTGCGGGTCGCCCTAATTTGAGTAAAGCGTCGCCTCGGAGTCTTGGGGGGCCGGCCGGCGGGGCGGCGTGGCTCGCGCCGTGCCGGCGCTCACCCAGTCGTGATGGTCGCCCGCTGGCCCGCCGGAACAAACCGTGTGTTCAAAAAGTCTCAGCCCACGGAGGGACTTCTTTGATGACGGGATGAGGAAATGGCCAAGTGGGAACCCAAGCAAGGGGACTGGAAGCACACGCTCTATGGGACCGACCAGGGGGAATGGCTGACGGGCTATTCGTCCGATGACACCATCTACGCCAATGGGGGCGACGACCGCGCGGACGGCGTGCACGGCACCGACATCCTCGACGGCGGGGATGGCGACGACACGCTGCAGGGCGGCACCGGCACCGACTACCTGACCGGCGGCCTCGGCGGCGACTACTTCATCGTCGGCGCGAACAGCGGCTGGGAGATCATCTACGACTACCACAGCGACCAGGGGGACCGGATCATGGTGAAGAGCTCCGGCACCACCGACTACACGGTCGAGGTGCGGGACGGCGACACCCTGATCGACTTCGGCCAGGGCGACGGCCTGGTGCTGGTGGGCTTCACCGGCTTCACGTCCAACGACCTGACCTTCTACTGAGCGGCCGGTCGCCGGCCGGCCGGGGCGGGACCCCAGAAGCCCTCCTTGCGCGCCGGCGCGTCCGGCGATCCACCGATCGGACGGTGGCGGCTGCGGCCGCCGCCGCATCCGCCCGCTCGAGAGCGGGTATTCCTGATCCTGAGAGGTTGTGCGCGGCGCGTCTGGAGTCTAGGCAAATGATCGCGACCTAGTTAGCTAGCTAACGAGCTGGCGACTATCTAAGTCTTACTTCGGGTAAGGGCCGAGCTTCACAGCCAATTAACGATCTTATCATGTCCTGTGGCCCTGATGATTTCGGGGCGAACTATGTTTCTTCAAAATATAAAGATATCGCGCAAACTCCTGGTTGCAAACGTCTGCCTCTTACTACTCGGCCTCACGGGCAACGGGCTCGCGCTCTGGAACCTGCAGCAGATCGACCTCAACGCAGATGTGAGCGACGCCAGCGCCGATCTGGTGAAGAACGCCGACCACATCGCGCAGGGGGTGATCGAGCAGCAGAGCGCCCTGCGAGGCTATGTGCTGAGCCAGGATCCCGCGCTGCTGGAGACCTACCGCAAGCAGACGGGAATCACCGAGGAGGCCGCCCGCGCCTACGTCGCCGGGGCCCCGAACGAGGAATTCAAGGACGACGCCCGCCAGGTCCAGAAGATGATGGCGGCGTGGCGGAGCCAGTACGCCGACCCGATCATCGCGCTCGCGGGCGACCCGGCCACCCGCGGCGAGGCGGGGGTCCTGCTCGCCCAGGCCGACCTGGGGCCCATCCGGGAGCTGATCGAGGAGATCGGCGAGGACGGCGCGGCGGCGCAGGACCAGGCCGCGGCCGCGGTGCAGCACCAGACCAAGCTCGCCAAGCTGGCGCTGGCCATCTGCGGCGGACTGACCCTCGTGGCGGCGTTGGCGCTCGCCTGGCTGATGTCCCGGCTGATCGCCGCCCCGGTGGCGCGGATGACGGCGACGATGCGCAAGCTCGCCGACGGGGACAACACCGTGGAGGTGCCCGGGGTCGGCCGCGGCGACGAGATCGGCGAGATGGCCGAGGCGGTGCAGACGTTCAAGGATGCGGCCGTGGAGAAGCTGCGTCTCGAAGGGATGACGGCGGAGCAGGCCAAGGCCGCCGAGGACGAACGCCGCCGCCAGGAAGCTGCGAAGGCCGAGGCGGCCCGCCAGCAGCAGGAGGTGGTCGACGGCATCGCCGCCGGTCTGGAGAAGCTCGCGGCCGGCGACCTCCTGTTCCGCCTGAACGCTCCCTTCGCGGGCGAGTACGAGAAGCTGCGGGCCGACTTCAACGGCGCTATGGACCAGCTGCAGGAGACCATGAAGGTGGTCGCGGGCAATGTGCGCAGCATGCGCTCCGGCGCCGGCGAGATCAGCCAGGCGGCCGACGACCTGTCCCGCCGCACCGAGCAGCAGGCCGCCAGCCTCGAGCAGACGGCCGCGGCGCTCGACGAGATCACCGCCACCGTGCGCAAGACCGCCGAGGGCGCCAACCATGCCCGCGACGTGGTCTCCACCGCCAAGTCCGACGCCGAGCGGTCGGGCGAGGTGGTGCGTCAGGCGGTCGAAGCGATGGGCGGGATCGAGAGGTCCTCCTCGCAGATCAGCCAGATCATCGGCGTGATCGACGAGATCGCCTTCCAGACCAACCTCCTGGCCCTGAACGCCGGCGTCGAGGCGGCCCGCGCCGGCGACGCCGGCCGCGGCTTCGCGGTCGTGGCTTCGGAAGTCCGGGCGCTCGCCCAGCGCTCCGCCGACGCCGCCAAGGAGATCAAGACCCTGATCTCCGCCTCGACGGAACAGGTGGAACAGGGGGTGTCCCTGGTCGGGGAGACCGGCCAGGCGCTGAGCCGCATCGTCGAGCAGGTGGCGGACATCACCACCGTCGTCTCGGAAATCGCCGCGTCAGCCCAGGAACAGGCCACCGGCCTGCACGAGGTGAACACCGCCGTGAACCAGATGGACCAGGTCACCCAGCAGAACGCGGCCATGGTGGAGCAGTCCACCGCCGCCAGTCACAGCCTGGCCCAGGAGGCCGAGGAGCTGGCCCGGCTGATCAGCCGCTTCCAGGTGGGGCAGGACGGCGGCTCTGCGCGCGTCGCACGGCCCGCGCCGGCCATGAAGACGGTCTCCGCCCACGCCGGCGGCGGGGGGGCCCTGCGCAAGGCGGAGCCCGCGCCGGACGCCGACAGCTGGGAGGAGTTCTGACGCGCGCGGCGCACGGTCCAGGCCCGGCGGCTCAGGCCGCCGCGGCGGCCAAGATCTCGTCGTAGGTCAGCGGCGGGTCGTCCACCGGCGCGGGCGGGTCCTTCGCCAGGCGTTCCTCGAACCTGTCCATGAACCGCTCGGTGTCGCGCACGTCGAGCGGGTGCAGGACATCCGGCCCGAACCGCCACCATCGCAGGGCGTGCAGGCGCGCCACGACGGCGTCGGGGAAGCGCATGCGGATCACCTTGGCCGGGACGCCGCCGACGATGGCGTAGGGCGGCACGTCCCGGGTCACCACCGCGCGGGCGGCGACGATGGCCCCGTCGCCGATGGTCACCCCGCCCTTCAGCAGAGCGCCCTCGCCGATCCACACGTCGTGGCCGACGGTGACGGGCGCCGAGCGGAACTCCTCTGACGGGAACAGCATGAACGAGGTCAGCCGCTTCTCCTCGGTGAGGTAGCGGGAGAAGCCCTCCAGCCCCCAGGGGGAGTAGGAGAAGGGCGAGCTGGTGGCCCAGTCGGTGGGATGCTGCGAGGCCATCACCCCCACGTCGTGGGCGACGGAGCAGTAGCGGCCGACGCGCATGGTGGGCTGCAGCGGGCTGAAGCTGTAGCTGAACGCGCCCAGGGCCGCCGGCAGGGCGTGGCCCGCCAGGATGTGACTGAACCGCTCGATCCGGCAGCCCGGCTCCGCCTGCAGGACCTCGCCCACGCGCCAGCGGGCGCCGCCGCCGAAGCGGTGGGCGATGGTCCGCGCCCGCAGCAGCTCCAGCAGGCTTTCGGTGACGGTGATGTTGGGCAAGCCTTCCCCTCCCGCCCGTCTTTTCGGGCCGGCGGGGCGCGCTGGCAACTAGCCCGCGCAGGTGGACAGGTTGACCGAGCTGGTCTCCGTGCGGGTCCAGGTGTCGCCCGCCTTGGCGAACTCGGCGAAGGCCGAGCCGGGCTTCCCGTCGACGCCCTTGCCCGTGAAGGTCATGGCCGCCACCAGCTTGGCGGTGACGCCCTTGGCCTGTTCCTCCGGCGTGATCGTCCGCTCGGCCTTGCACATGACCTGGAAGGACTCGCAGCCCGCGCCGTCCGTCTTGGTCGCGCAGGCGGGGTTGGAGGCCTCGATCTCCGTCCGCCAGGCCAGGATCTGCTGGTCCAGGCCGGCGAACCGCGGGTCCTCGCCCGAGCCGCCGCCCGCGGCGTCGCCGCCGCTGCTGCAGGCGCCCAGGAGGGCCAGGGACAGGATGGCGGCGGCGGAAAGGGTCTTCACCAAGGATGCTCCGGAAATCGTGATCGGAGCGGCTTATCCGATCAATCGTGGCGCTGGCGTGACGCTCGCACTTTCAGGGGCAGAACGCGCAATCCCGCCTCGGGCTGCGGTGTGACCGCGGTCACGGCGCCGCAATTCCAGGCGCCAGGTCGCCGAACAACGGTTGATCAAGGCTGGTCCCCGGCTAGGGTCCGGGGCCCATGAACCGGCCTACATCCCTCCTGGACTTCACCCCCGAGACCGCCGCCGAGCCTGCGCCGGCCTCACGGCGTCTCGCGTCCGTCGACATCCTGCGCGGCGGGGTGATGGTGCTGATGGTGCTGGACCATGTGCGCGACTATCTGCACAGCCAGGCCTTCCTGTTCGATCCGCTGGACCTGGAGCGCACCTACCCGCTGCTCTTCGCCACCCGCTGGATCACCCACTTCTGCGCCCCCGTGTTCGTCATGCTGGCCGGCGTTTCGGCCTGGCTGCAGTTCGCCCGCGGGAAGAGCCGACCGGAGCTGTCGCGCTTCCTGGCGACCCGCGGCCTGTGGCTCGTGCTGATGGAGCTGACGGTGATCAGCTTCGGCTGGAGCTTCGGCCTCGACTTCCTGTTCCTGCAGGTCATCTGGGCGATCGGATGGTCGATGGTGGCGCTCGCGGCCCTGGTCTGGCTGCCCTGGCGCGCCGTCCTGGCGATCGGGGTGGTGATCGTCGCCGGCCACAACCTGCTCGACCCCGTGCGCCCCGCGGACCTCGGGGCCCTGGCGCCGCTGTGGTCCGTGCTGCACGTCCCCGGTCCGATCCTGGCCGACGGTCGGCTCCTGGGCTTCGTCGCCTATCCGGTGCTGCCCTGGATCGGGGTTATGGCGCTCGGCTTCGGGCTCGGGCCGATCTTCAGCCAGCCCGAGGCGCGCCGCCGGTTCCTGCTCTGCGCCGTGGGCGGCGGCATGCTCGTGCTGTTCCTGATACTGCGCGCCGCCGGCGCCTACGGCGACGCCGACGGCTGGACGAGCCAGGCCTCGCCGGCGCGCACCGTCATGGACTTCCTGTCGACCACCAAGTACCCGCCTTCGCTGCTCTACGCCTGCATGACGCTGGGCCCGGCGCTGCTGCTCCTGCCGCTGCTCGAAAAGCTGCAGGGCCGCTGGGCGGAGCCGTGGGCCACCTTCGGGGCCGTGCCGTTCTTCTTCTACATCGCCCACATCTATGTCGTGCACGCCCTCTCGGCCCTGGCCAGCCTCGCCACCGACTATCCTGTCTGGGGCCTCGACGACATCTTCCGCAACGGCCAGGTCCTGCAGGGCTTCGGCTATCCGCTGCCGGCGGTCTACGGCGTCTGGCTCGCGGTGGCCGCGGCCCTCTACCTGCCATGCCGCTGGTTCGCCGGCGTGAAGCGGCGCAACCCGGGCGGCGTCCTCAGCTACTTCTAGGGGGCGGGGACCACCTCGGAGAGCACCTCGCCCAGCTCGTCGTGCAGCACGAGGTCGGCGTAGGGGTCGAGATCGGTGGGCTCCCGGTTGACGATCGCCAGCGTCGCGCCGTTGCGCTTGGCCAGCAGCGGAAAGCCCGCGGCCGGATAGACCACCAGCGACGAGCCCAGGACGATGAACAGGTCGCAGGCCAGGGTCTCCTCCTCGGCCCGCAGCATCGGCGCCTCCGGCATCGACTGGCCGAAGGAGATGGTGGCGGTCTTCACCAGGCCGCCGCAGCGGCGGCAGTAGGGAATCTCCCCGGCCTTCAGGAAGCTGTCTTTCAGCTCCGCCAGCTCGTGCCGCTCGGCGCACTCCAGGCAGGTGGCGTAGGTGGCGTTGCCGTGCAGCTCGATCACCCGCTCGGCCGGCACGCCCGACTCCTGGTGCAGGTTGTCGACGTTCTGGGTGATCACCGCGCTCACCCGGCCCTGGGCCACCAGGCGGGCCACCGCGTGGTGGCCTGTGTTGGGCTGGCGGCCCGTCCAGCCGGCGCGGCCGGTGAAGGCCCGCTCCCAGGCTTCGCGCCGCTTGGCGGGGTCGGAGACGAAGTCCTGGAAGTAGATCGGCTTCATCTTGCTCCAGACGCCGCCGGGCGAGCGGAAGTCGGGGATGCCGGACTCCGTGGAGATGCCCGCGCCGGTGAACACCACGGCGCGTTCGGAACGGGCGATCAGGCGGGCGAGGTCGGCGCGGCTGGGCATGCGCCGAATTTGGGGCCCCCGCCGCTGGCGCGCCAGTCCCTAGCGCGTCGCGTCGCCGCCCTTGCCGAGCGCGGCGTTGCGCTGGTCGGCGGTCACCGCGTGGTCCTGCCCCGGCGGATGGAAGGCGTTCGGCGCCTCGCCGGCCTCGCCGTGCAGGGTGAGGTCGCGGCGGGCCCGGCCGTGGACCTGCAGGTCGTTGCGCACCTCGCCCACGCCGCCGCAGCGGCGGGCCAGCTGTTCGGCGCGATGCACGTCCGATGCGCCGGGGACCTCGCCGGAGAGGGTGACGACGCCGCCGTCCACCTGCACCTCGATCTCGCGGGCGTCGATCAGCGGGTCCTCCATCAGAGCCTCGGAGACCGCCTCCCGGATGCGCGCGTCCGTGCGGCTCCAGCCGCGCGGCCCGCGGCCGGCGTGCGGACCGGAGCGCTCGTCGGCGCGCTGGTCCATCCAGTTGCGGTCGTCGGCCCCGAAGTCCTCCCCGCGCGGGCCGAAGCTGCGCTCGTAGTCGGCGCCCGACATGCCGCCGCCGTAGGCCTCGCCGCCGAACCCCTCGCGGTAGTCCGAGGGGCTGACGCTGCCGCCGTAGCCCTGGCCCCAGCTGCCGTCGAAGCCCTGGTTCAGCCCGCCGGCGCCGAAGTCGCGGCCGTAACCGCGCCCGTAGCCGGGCTTGCGGACGCCGCCGCCGAGCTCACCGCCCTGGAATCCGGCCTGCCCGAATCCCGCCTGTCCGCCGTCGCGCGGGGTCGTGTCCCGATCCGCCATGGTTCGCTCCTTCGTCTGGGTTCGTGGGCGTAACAGGTCAGCCGCCCCCGCGTTCCGGGCGGCGGCGACGCGGTGTGGGTGGATGCGGAGGGGAAGGGGGCGACCGGCCCGGCCATGGTCGGGGGATGCCAGGGGTGTGGGCCGGGCCGGTCGCTCGCCGCTCGTTTCCGGCAGGCAAGCCGTTGAGCGACGCCCTCTCAACCCACTGTCAAAAAGCAAGTTCCGGGCGGCGGCGAATTTAATCAGCTCCCCAGCCGGTTCCCCCGATCTCCGAGCCGTTCGCCGGCCTGAGCGTCGCCGCGCGGGTCCTTCGCCGGGTGTCCGTCCAGGCTGCCGTAGTTCTGGTCGGCGGAGTCGGCCGTGTCGGCGCGCGGATCGCGCACGGCGCCGCCTTCCTCCGGGTTGTGCGCGGCCTCGGTGTCGGACGGGCGGTCGGGCGCGGGCGCGTCCGGCTGCGGGATCACCCGCGGCTCGCCGCCCGGGTTGGCGGGATTGCCGGAGATGTTGGGCTGGCTCTGGTTCTCGGGCATGGCCGTCTCCTCTTGGGTTCGGGAGAGGAAGGCCCGGACTCGGCCCGATGTTCCCCGCTCAGCCGGGCGGAGCGCCCACGGCGGCGGCGAGGGCGGCGGGCTCCAGGCCCTCCACCTCGATCTGCTTGGTTCGGGCGGTGTCCCCCCGCAGGATCCGCAGGGCGGACTTCGGCCGGCCGAGCGCCTTGGCCAGCACCGCAACGACCGCGGCGTTGGCCTGGCCGTCGGCGGCGGCGGCGGCGACCCTGACCTTCAGGACCGGGCGGCCCGCCTCGTCCTGCGTCCAGCCCTCGACGGCGTCGCGGCCGCCCCGGGGCGTCACCCGGACGGTCAGCCGCACGGGCTCAGAAGCTGACCATGCGGATCAGGAAGCCCTCGAGCGCCGGCAGGATGTACCGCTGCAGCCCGAAGATCACGAGGATCACGATGATCGGGCTGATGTCGACGGTGCCCAGCGGCGGGATGATCCGGCGGAACGGCCGCAGCACCGGGTCTGTCACCGCGTCGAGGAACCGGCTGACATTGTAGACGAAGCGGTTGCGCAGGTTGATCACGTCGAAGACCACCAGCCAGGACAGGATCGCGCTGATGATGATCGCCCAGACGAGCAGGCCGAGCAGGCTGCTCAGGATGAAGAAGATGAACTGGATGATCGCGACCATGGCCCTGTCCCGTTACCTGGACTCGGCTTCTAACCCGCTTTCGCCCGCTGGCAAGGCGCCGCACCGCGCGGCGGGCGCTTGACAGGGGGCCGGGCGATAGGGCTATTCCGCGCCTTCCTGGGGCCGTAGCTCAGTTGGTAGAGCGCCTCGTTCGCAATGAGGAGGTCAGGGGTTCGACTCCCCTCGGCTCCACCAGGAACCTTCCGCACATCAGAAATGCGCAGCGGCTCGGCGGGGCCGGCGCCGCTGTGCGCGCAAGGAAATCCCCGCCGGATCGCTCCGGCGGGGGTCCAGACGCTACGCGGACAGGGGAAACTCAGTACTGGCTGCGGTTGTCCTGCCGCTGCCGGCGCAGGCTGTCGCTCAGCGCGTCGAGCCGCGCGTCCAGCGAGGCCTGGTTCTGCGGGCTCACCTGGCCGCGGCGGTGCGGCATGCGGCTCTCGTCGTAGCGGATCGCCTGCAGGGTGCGGGTGGCGCGGTTCGCCTCGCGGGGGCTCAGGACGTCGCGGCTGGCGTCGCGCTGGATGCGCTGCTCGATCCAGGCCATGCGTCCGCGGAAGTCGGTGGGCGCATTGCGCCACTCGTCGCGGGTGTCGCCGTAGCTGGCGTTCGAGCCGTAGCCGGCGGCGGCCGGGGCGGTGGCGATCCAGCGGCCGCGGGCGTCGTAGTAGCCCTGGGCCGGACCGGCCCGCCAGCGGCCGTTGGCGTCGTAGTAGCCGGGCTGGGCGTCGGCGACCCAGACGCCGTTGGCGTCGCGGCGGCCGGCGGCCTGGCCGGGAATCCAGCGGCCGTTCGCGTCGTAGCGGCCGGTGGCGGGACCGGCCACCCAGCGGCCGCGGCTGTCGTAGTAGCCCGGCGCGGCGCCGGCCACCCACTGGCCGCTGGTGTCGTAGTAGCCGCTGGCGGACGCCGGCACCCACCGGCCGTTGCGGTCGTAATAGCCGGCGGCCTGGGCGTTGGTGGAGGCGGTGACCCAGCGGCCCTGGCTGTCGTAGTGGCCGTTGGGCGCGCCCTCGACCCAGTCGCCGCTGCGGTCGAAGTAGCCCCGCGCGTCGGCGCGGCGGACATCGTTGGCGTGCCAGGCGCCGTTGGCGTCGTAGTAGCCATAGGCGTGGGCGCAGTCGGCCTTGGACTTGGAGAGCTGGTTGCCCAGCAGGGCTCCGCCCAGACCGCCGATCACGGCGCCCTTGGTGCGGTCGTCCTTGCCGGCCACCGCGCCGCCCAGCAGGGCGCCGATGCCGGCTCCGGCCACGGTGCCCATGGTGCGTTGGTTGCGCTGCTGCTCGCAGGTCTGGGCGGCGGCGAACGAGGGGATCAGGGTCGCTGCGGCAAAGCCGGCGACGATCAGGTGTTTACGCATTGGAAGTTGGCTCCTGGAAAGGATTCGCTCCCTTCCTCGATGTGTAAACGCATCGTCAAGGCCAAGGTTCCGTCTTGCGCTAAATAAAACTAGTATATCTCCAAGGTGAATACATGTTCATATCGTGATTGTTCATCCATATTCCAGATTAACGCGCGCCGGGGGCATCGTCGGCGGCCCTCCTTCGGCCGGTATTGTCCATCGGCGGCGGTGAATTCGCGCCATTCGTTCGTGTTCGTTGAAGCGGTCGCCCGCGCAGCCTATCTTGCGGTTCCACAAACCCGGACGATCCCCCTGTTCCTCGACCGCCTCCTCGGCCGCCACCGCAAACAGGACATCCTGCCCACCACGGGCGGCCGCCGCGTCTATGCGGTGGGCGACGTGCACGGACGGCTGGACGCGCTGCAGCCCCTGATCCGCGCCATCGCCGACGACCTGGAGGCCGCGCCGCCGCCGGAGCCGGCGCTGCTGGTCTTCCTGGGCGACTATGTGGATCGCGGGCCCGAGTCCAAGGGCGTGGTCGACCTGGTGCTGAAGATGCGGGCCACGGCCGGCCTCGAGACCCGGGCGCTGAAGGGCAACCACGAGGAGGCCCTGCTGCAGTTCCTGGCCGAGCCCTCCTTCGGCGCCACCTGGATGGAGCACGGCGGCGGGCCGACCCTGGTCTCCTACGGCGTGCAGCCGCCGCCCACCCGCACCGACAACGACGCCTGGGCCCGGGCTCGCGACGAGCTGGAGCGCGTGCTGCCCGCCGAGCACCGCGCTTTCTACGAGAACCTCGAGCTGATGCTGGACGTCGGCGACTACGCCTTCGTCCACGCCGGCGTCCGGCCGGGCATCGCCTGGGACCAGCAGGCCGAGCGCGACCTCCTGTGGATCCGCCAGGAGTTCCTGCAGGAGAAGGGCCCCTTCGGGAAGGTCATCGTCCACGGGCATACGCCGATGGAGGAGGCGCAGCTCACCCGTCACCGGCTGGGCATCGACACCGGCTGCTACGCCACCGGCGTGCTCACCGCCGTGCGCCTGCAGGACGCCGACCAGCGGCTGATTCAGGTGAAGGCCGAGCGCCGCTTCGGCTAGGCGTGGATGGCCCGCTCGGTCCGGATCGGGCGGCGCCAGGCTTCCATCAGCGCGAAGGCGCCGAACGCCATCAGGCCCAGCGCCAGCAGCGCCAGGGCGGCGTCCCCCAGCGGCAGGTCCTCCAGCGCGTCCAGGGTGCTGCCGAGGCCGCGGGCCTCCGCGGTCCGCGCCCGCCAGCCCGCCAGGATGAGGAAGACGCCGCCGGGCAGGAAGGCGAACCCGCGGGCCAGGTAGCCCAGCCGCCCCAGCCAGCCGGCGAGGCGCTTGGTCTCGCTGTCGCCCTTCAGATCGCGGCCGAAATGGTCGAAGCCGGCCCGCAGGATGTTGCCCACGGCGACGCCGGCGACGAACAGGCCCACGGCCATCACCAGGAACTCGCCGGCCGGCAGTTCGAGCGCCTTGGCCACCGCCTCGCGGGTGGCGGCCCTGTCGTCCGCCTCGTGCAGGTCCTCGATGGCGTCCAGGAGGCCGAAGACCGAGATCGCCAGGCCGGCGTGCACCGCGCCGCTGACCGCCTGGCCCGCGCGGCAGGCCAGCGCCTTGGGCGACCGGCCCAGCCGGTCGGGATCGAACAGCGCCTGCAGCGCGCGCCAGCCGGCGAAGCCGTAGAGGCCGAGGCCGGTCAGCCAGAGCAGGACCACGCCCGGCGGCCACTTCCCCCAGGCCTCCAGCGCGCCGAGCGCGCCCTCCGCGCGCGGGGTCAGGTCCGCTGCGGCCATCAGCCCGATCGCCCCGATGCTGAGATAGACCGCGCCGCGCGCCGCATAGCCCGCGCGCGCCGCCACCTCGGCCAGGGTCGCCCATGGCCAGCGGGCGAAGCGCCCGCTCAGGCGGCGGAACACCGGGGATCTGGAGAGGAAGGCGACCGACATCGCCTGCCACAAGGCTCGGCCGTGGGGGAGGTTCCCTTTCCTCCTAGTGGGCGTCGTCCCAGTTGGCCGCGGCGCGGGCCTCGACCACCAGCGGCACGGACAGCGACACCGCCGGCTCGTGGGCGCTCTCCATGATTTCGCGCGCCACCGCGATCACCCGATCGGCCTCGGCCTCGGGCGCCTCGAAGACGAGTTCGTCGTGCACCTGCAGCAGCATCTTCGCCGTCAGGCCGGCCTCGCGCAGCGCGTCCGGCATGCGGATCATGGCGCGCCGGATCACATCGGCCGCCGCCCCCTGGATCGGGGCGTTGATCGCCGCACGGTCGGCGAAGCCGCGCTCGGCCTGGCTCTTCCCGCGCGCGGCGGGGATGTGGACCTTGCGGCCGAAGATGGTGGTCACGAAGGCCTGGCTGCGCACCTGCTGCTGCATGCGGTCCATGTAGGTCCGGATGCCGGGGAAGCGCTCGAAGTAGGTCTTGATGTAGGCCCCGGCCTCCTCGCGGCTGATGCCCAGCTGGTTGGAGAGGCCGAAGGCCGAGATGCCGTAGACGATGCCGAAGTTGATCGCCTTGGCGCGCCGCCGCGTCTCGGCCGGCATCCCCTCCACCGGCACGCCGAACATCTCGGACGCCGTCATGGCGTGGATGTCGAGGCCCTCCTTGAAGGCCCGCTTGAGCTGCGGGATGTCGCCGATGTGGGCGAGCAGGCGCAGCTCGATCTGGCTGTAGTCGGCGCTGATCAGGACATTGCCCGGCTCGGCGATGAAGCAGCGGCGGATCTTGCGCCCCTCCTCCGTGCGGATGGGGATGTTCTGCAGGTTGGGGTCGCTGGAGGCGAGCCGCCCGGTGGTCGCCGCCGCCAGCGAATAGGAGGTGTGCACCCGGCCCGTCTTCGGGTCGATCGCGGCCACCAGGTTGTCGGTGTAGGTGCCCTTCAGCTTGGAGAGCTGGCGCCAGTCGAGCAGCACCCGCGGCAGCTCATGGCCCTGGGCGGCCAGGTCCTCCAGCATGGAGGCGTCGGTGGAGAGCTGGCCCGTTGCGGTGAACTTGCCCGAGCCCAGCCCCATCTCCTTGAACAGCACCTCGCCGATCTGCTTGGGGCTGCCCAGGTTGAACGGCCGTCCGGCCAGCCGGTGGGCCTCAGTCTCCAGCTCGCCCATCCTGACCGAGAAGTCGTTGGAGAGCTGGCGCAGGCGCTCGGGATCGACCTTCACCCCGGCGAGCTCCATCTCGACCAGGACCTTCGGCATCGGCCGCTCGACGGTCTCGTAGACGGTGAGCAGGCCCTCGTGCGCGAGCCTCGGCCGCAGGTGCTCGTAGAGCCTGAGCGTCACGTCGGCGTCCTCGGCGGCGTAGCAGGTCGCCGCCCCCAGCTCGACGTGCTTGAAGCTCTTCTGGCTCTTGCCGGTCCCGGCCACGGTCTTGAAGCTGATCGGCTCGTGGCCCAGCCACAGCTTGGAGAGCTCGTCCATGCCGTGGCTCTTGTGCAGCCCGCCCTCGAGGGTGAACGAGATCAGCATGGTGTCCTCGATGGGCCCCACGTCGATGCCGTAGCGGGACAGGACGGCCAGGTCGTACTTGCCGTTCTGGGCGACCTTCAGGACCGACGGGTCCTCCAGCAGCGGCTTGAGCCGTGCGATCACCTGCTCGCAGGGGATCTGCACCAGCTCCTCCTTCCCGTCGAAGTTCAGGCCGCCGTCGCCCTCGTGCTCGTGTTCGTGACCCACCGGGATGTAGCAGGCCTCGCCGGGCGCCACCGCCAGCGAGACGCCGCAGAGGTTGGCGCTGGTCGCCGAGAGCGCGTCGGTTTCGGTGTCGAAGGCGACGATCCCGGCGGCCCGGGCCCGCGCGATCCAGGCGTCGAGGGTCTCCACGTCGCGCACGCACTGGTAGGCGTTCACGTCGACGGCGCCGTGCTGCGGCGGCGCCTTGGCGCGCACCTCGGGGGCCGGCGTCGCCACCGCCGGCTGGCCGCCCGCCTTGCCGTCGCCGATCCGGCGGGCCAGCGTGCGGAACTCCATCCGCTCCAGGAACTCGGCCAGCACCGCGGGGTCGGGATCGTCCACCGCCAGCTCGTCGATGGGCGAGGGCAGCGGGGTGTCGCAGTCCAGCTTCACCAGTTCGCGGGAGAGCCGGATCTGGTCGGCGTACTCGATCAGGGTCTCGCGCCGCTTCGGCTGCTTGATCTCGGAGGCCCGCGACAGCAGCGTGTCGAGGTCGCCGAACTCGTTGATCAGCTGCGAGGCGGTCTTGATGCCGATGCCCGGCGCGCCGGGGACGTTGTCCACCGAATCGCCGCAGAGCGCCTGCACATCGACGACCTTCTCCGGCGGAACGCCGAACTTCTCGATCACCTGCTCGATGCCGATCTTCAGGTTCTTCATGGTGTCGAGCATGAAGACCTGCGGACCCACCAGCTGCATCAGGTCCTTGTCGGAAGAGACGATCATCACCTCGCCGCCCAGGTCGCGGACCTTGCAGGCGTAGGCGGCGATCAGGTCGTCGGCCTCGTAGCCGGGCAGCTCCAGGCAGGGCACGCCGAAGGCCCGCGTGGCCTCCCGCACCAGCGGGAACTGCGGGACGAGATCCTCCGGCGGCGGCGGCCGGTGGGCCTTGTACTTGTCGTAGAGCTTGTTGCGGAAGGTGTCCTCGGAATGGTCGAAGACCACCGCCAGGTGGGTCGGCGCGTCGGCCTGGCTGCGCATCTCCACGAGCAGCTTCCAGAGCATGCTGCAGAAGCCGGAGACCGCGCCCACCGGCAGGCCGTCGGACTTGCGGGTCAGCGGCGGCAGGGCATGGAAGGCGCGGAAGATGAAGCCCGAGCCGTCCACCAGGTAGAGCCGGACCTTGGGGCCGTCCTGCGTCGTCTCGCGTGGAATCTCGGCCAGGGTTTCGGGGATGGCGTCGAGGGTATCGGTCATGGGCGGAACATAGGCGCGGGAGCCCGCAAGGTCATCTGCGACCGTTCGCGAAAACCGCGGCGTCGGCCGCCACCCGGTCGACCACGCCCGCCCAGGCGCCGGGCGCCTCCTGCCGGTAGAGCCTCGCCGAGGGATACCAGGGGGAATCGGGGCGATCCCGCAGCCAGCGCCAGTCGGTGTCCACCGCCGACAGCATCACGAAGCACGGCTTGCCCATGGCCCCGGCCAGGTGCGCGACCGAGGTGTCGACGGTGACCACCAGGTCGAGCCCCGCAATCAGGTCGGCCGTGTCGGCGAAGTCCTTCGCTCCCGTTTGCTCGGGGCGGAGGTCGATCACCGCGCCGGGCAGCTGCGCCGCGAGCCGCGCGGCCTCGGCGGCCGGCAGCGAGCGGTTGGCGTCGTTGGGGTGCGAGGGATTGCCCGCCGCCATCAGCCCGACCCGGAAGCCCGGCGGCAGGGCCGGCGGCGGCCCCGGCGCCCGCAGGTAGGGCGCGCCCGGGATCGCGTCGAGCGCCAGTCCCATGCGGCCGGCGATCGAACAGGTCATCACCCAGTAGTCGGGGTCGGGGAAGTCCACCGCCCCGGCCGCCGCCAGCACCCGCACCGGCAGCGAGGCCTCGAACAGCCTGGCCAGCGGCGGCAGGCAGATCAGGGTCACGTCGGCGCCGCGCGTCTGCAGGATCGGCGCGAAGCGGGCGAACTGGATCTGGTCGCCGAAGCCCTGCTCGGGCCAGATCAGCAGGCGCTTGCCGGCGAGATCCTCGCCCTGCCACTCGGGGAAGGGCAGGGGCGGCTTGGCCATGCGGCCGATGGCGTGGCGGGCGTCGTAGAGCGCAAACCCCTCCGCGTGCCGCCCCTGGCCGAGCAGCAGCGCGCCCAGCGCCGCCGCGCTGGCCGGCGCGCCGGGCGAGAGCGCGAGCGCCTTGCGGTAGGCGGCCTCGGCCCCGGCGAGGTCCCCCTGCCGGGCCAGGATCCAACCCAGGTGGTGGTGCGGCTCGGCCGCCTTCGGGTCGCGCGCCGCCGCCTGCCGGTAGAGCGCGGCGGCCTCGTCCAGCCGGCCCTGGTCGCGCAGCGCCGTGGCGCGCGCCAGGAGGTCGGCTATAGGGTTCGGCATGGCCACGACGTTCCTCCACCTGGCGACCCCCTGCTACGGCGGCCAGGCCCATGTCGTCTACATGCGCTCGCTGCTGGCGCTGCGCCCGGCCTGCGCCGCGCGCGGGATCGCGCTCTGGCCCGACGCCGGCGGCGGCGAGGCTCTGATCGGCCGCGGCCGCGGCGGCTACCTCGCCAAGTTCCTGCGCTCGGAGGCGACCCACCTGCTGTTCGTCGACGCCGACGTGGGCTTTCCGCCACAGGCCGTGTTCCGCCTGCTCGACAGCGGCCATGACGTGGTCGGCGGCCTCTATCCCCGGCGCGCCCAGGACTGGACGGCGGTCCGCGCCGGCGCCCCGCTCGCCTGGGAGGCCGACGAGTTGCCGGGCGAGGAGACCGGCGCCGACGGCTTCCGCCGGATGGCCGCGGTGGGCGCGGGCTTCCTGCTGATCGCCCGGCCGGCCGCCGAGCGGATGGCCGAGGCCTACGGCCAGCTCCGCGCCAAGCTCGGCGACGTCCACGGCGCGGGCCCGGGCCAGGCGCTGATGGTTTTCGACAGCTTCGTGGAGCCGGAGACCCGCCGCTATCTCAACGACTGGCAGGCCTTCGCCCGCCGCTGGCGCGACCTGGGCGGCGACGTCTGGGCCGACACCCGCGCCGGCCTCACCCACATGGGCGACGTGGCGCTTACCGCGTGAAGCGCGCGTTGAGGTTCGGCAGCCCCTCGGCGGCGAACGCCCCCGCCTCGCCGGTCTCCAGATAGGCCGCGACGCCCTTCGCCAGGGTGGCGTAGGCCAGCCGGAACGGCGCGGTGGCCGAGCTCAGCCGGCGCACGCCCAGCGCCTGCAGTCGCGCCGCCGGCGGCAGGGCCGGCAGCAGCATGATGTTCAGCGGCAGGGCGATGGCCTGCGCCAGCCGCCCGATCAGCGCCTCGTCGGAGGGGCCGGGCACGAAGATCCCGCTCGCCCCGGCCGCCGCATAGAGCCCGGCGCGCCGCACGGTCTCCGCCTCCGCCGCCTCGCCCTCCGCCAGCCCCTTCAGGTAGACGTCGGTGCGGGCGTTGATGAACAGGTCGACGCCGGCCTTTTCGGCCGCCTTGCGCGCCGCCTCGACCTTGCGGGCGTGCAGGTCCGGGTCGCGGCCGCCGTCCTCGAAGTTGATTCCGACGGCCCCGGCCTCGATCACCCGGGCGATGTTGCCGGCGAGCGCGGCGAGGTCGTCGGTGTAGCCGCCCTCGAAGTCGCAGGTGACGGGGACGTCGACCACCCGGGCGATCTCCGCGACGGTCGCCACCACCTTCTCCATCGGCAGGGCGTCCCCGTCGGGATAGCCGTGCGCCCAGGCGACCGCCGCCGAGGAGGTGGCCACCGCCTTCGCGCCTGCGTCCGCCATCAGGGCGGCGCTGGCCGCGTCCCAGGCGTTGGGCAGGACCAGGATCTCAGCCCCCCGGTGCAGGGCGTGCAAGGTCTCGGCGGCTTGGGTCTGGGTCATCTGGTCCCCTCCGGTTCAGCTTGAGCTTTGACGGCCACATGGGGAGCCGTGTGACAAGCCGCTCGCGGATTCCGGACCTGATCGGCGCCCTTCGCCCAGCCCGGCGAAACCGGCTATGACCCGGCGGTGACCGCCACGGCCCTCTCCCGCCTGACCCTGACCGACTTCCGCTCCTATGCCCGGGCGGAGCTGGCGCTGGACGGCCGCTCGGTCTTCCTGGTGGGTCCGAACGGGGCGGGCAAGACCAACCTGCTCGAGGCGGTCAGCTTCTTCACGCCCGGCCGCGGCCTGCGCGGCGCAAGCCTCGCCGAGGTCGGCCGCCGGCTGCCGGGCGAGACCTTCGGACGCGCCTGGGCGGTCGCCGCCGTCGTGACGGCCGCCGACGGGGAGACGCGGCTCGGCACGGGCGTCGAGCAGGCCGGGGCCGCGCGCCGCACGGTGCGGATCGAGGGCGAGACCGTGCCGCCCGGCCGTCTCGCCGAGCACGTCCGGCAGGTCTGGCTGACGCCCGCCCAGGACCGCCTGTTCCTGGAGGGGGCCGGCGACCGGCGCCGCTTCTTCGACCGCCTCGTGTTCGCCGGCGAGCCGCGCCACGCCGCCCACGCCAACGCCTACGAGAAGGCTCAGCGCGAGCGCATGCGCCTGCTCACCGACGGTCCGCCCGACACCGCCTGGCTCGACGCCCTGGAGGCCCGCCTCGCCGAGGCCGGCGCCCTGATGGCCGACGCCCGCGCCCGCACCCTGGCCGCCCTGCAGGCCGAGATCGACACCCGCGGCGAGCGGCCGTTCCCGCAGGCCCTGCTCAGCCTGACCGGCGAATGGGAGCAGATGGCGGGCGAGGGTGCGGCAATCGCCGACGTCGAGGGGAAGCTCGCCGAGGCCCTGCGCCGCGCCCGCGAGCGCGACGCCGCCGCCGGCCGGGCCCTCACCGGCCCGCACCGCGGCGACCTCTCGGTGATCCACGCCGAGAAGGACCGCCCCGCCGCCGAGTGCTCCACCGGCGAGCAGAAGGCCCTGATCCTCAACCTGGTGCTCGCCCAGGCCGCCCGCCTGGCCCGCGCGGCGGACGCGCCCAGCCCCCTCCTGCTCCTCGACGAGGTCGCCGCCCACCTCGACCGGCGGCGGAGAGCCGCCCTGTTCGACGAGATCACCGCCCTGGGTCTCCAGGCCTTCCTCACCGGCGCCGACGAGCACCTGTTCGACGAGCTGAAGGGCCGCGCTCAGGGCGTCCGCGTGGACGGGGCTGAGCTCAGTCCAATTTAGTGCTTACGGGTTTGCAGGACTGCAGGCCGCAGTAGATCCGATGGGCGTCAGCGGTGACCCCGCGGGTGACCATGAGCTGCGCTACGAGAAACTCACTGGAGAGCTTCTCTCGCTGTGCCAGGAGCTTGCGTCCTACGGGACTGCGGATCAACGCGACCGCCGCCTCCAGCTTCGCCTCATCGAACAAGGCGGCGTAGATGTCCGCGCGCAGGGCGTTGATCTCCGGCGTGGTCTGCGCCTCGGCAGCGCGGAACGCGCTCACGGCCGCTGCGAAGACGGTGGGATCAGCCCCAGTGGCCGGCTCGGCCGTGGCGAGGGCGAGCCATCTCTCAGTCATGCGCGTCAGCACGCCGGCCTCTGCGGGGGTCTGCATCAGGGTACGCGCCAGGGCCTGGGCCGATTCGGACCTTGGCGGCAGCGCAGCAAATTCCGTCGGCGGAGGGCTCGACCAGGTGAACTGATCGACGGTGACGGTTTCACCCTGCGCGCCTTGGGACACCTGCAGTGGGCTCAATCGGTAGCGGCGCGTCAGGTCGATCGCTGCCTCGCGAAAGCCGAGCCCTGCAGGCGTCTCCGCGACAGGCTGGCACGCTTCCAAGAGGCCCTCCGCGGTGACCCTGCAGGTGAGCCTCACCGCACTCCTCAACCCCAGCGCGTTGGCAATCTGAGGACGGCGCACGCCGAACGCCGATGACTCGGGCTGCTCAACCCAACGCGGTGTCTTGAGGGTAGCGTTGTCCGGGGTGGATGAGGGGAGCCTCCCTGAGCAGTCGCGAGCGCGGCAGAACTCGGTCCGCGCCCGCTCCTGGACGCGCCGTAACCATTCGCCGAGCAGCGCCCGCTCCATCACTCCCACGTCGGTTGGCTGGGCGAGCAGGACGTCCTTCGTGGTGGGGGCGGCCTCAATCAGCTGGCGGAGTTCAGTCTCGCTGAAGTTGGCTGCATAGACCTGTGCGAAGCGCTCACGAAACTCGCCCAACCTTCCTTTGGCGGCCTCGCGCAGCGCCTGGGCGGCGGCGGTGCGTGCCGCCTCAGTCGCACCGTCCTGGTCGAGAAAGTCGATCTCGCGCGCCAGCCGTTCGTATTCTTCGAGCGCCCGCAGAGGCTCGCCCGTGATGTCGACCAGCTTGCGCGCTTCGGCCAAGGCGCCAGCGGACCGTGGCGGGGGAAGGGACGTCAGCTCGTCACTGGGAAGGCGGAAGCGGATGGGGACGCGGACAGTGCCGCCGTTCACCGGACGACCATCTATCGTTTGGGGCCGCATCTGGAACAGCTTCGAGAGTTCGAGCGCCGCTTGAGCGAAGCCGATGCCCGGTGGCTCCTCGTAGGCGACTTTGCAGCCTTCCATCTGGCCGACGTCGTTCACCACGCAGGAGAGGGTGGCCTGCCCCTCCATCTCGAACTTCTCAGCCAGCGGCGGGAAGACCAGCGCCAGGTCCTCGCCCGTCGGTCGGCGCAGCCAGTCGGGCTGGGTGATCACGCTCTGCGAGGGTTGGGCCGACACAGGGGACGCGATCATCAGGAGGGCGGCGGCGAGATGGGGCACACGCATGTCCGCCGGACCTTAGCAGCACAGTCTCGGCCGTCGGAACACCCTCCGTACCACCGTGGTCCCCCTCTCACGCGCACGTACATACGTGCGCGCACGCGGGCAGGTGCGCTGGGCGCGCTTAACCCCTATATTGCAGTTGACAGATTCGGCCGGCTGCGGCCGCCGGGCGCGCGCCTGCGCCGGACCCTCTGCAATGGAATGCGGGCCTGGGCCTCCTTCGAGGTCAGGGGCCCGATTCAACTGGACGTGTGATGAGCGAAGACAACGAGATCCCCGTGACCAACGGCAACGGCGCCGACGAGTACGGCGCGGAGTCGATCAAGGTCCTCAAGGGCCTGGACGCGGTGCGCAAGCGGCCGGGGATGTACATCGGCGACACCGACGACGGCTCGGGCCTGCACCACATGGTCTACGAGGTGGTCGACAACGCCATCGACGAAACCCTGGCCGGCTGGGCGACGCGCGTCGAGGTGATCCTCAACGCCGACGGCTCCTGCACCGTCACCGACGACGGGCGCGGCATCCCCACCGACATCCACGAGGGCGAGGGCGTCTCGGCGGCCGAGGTCATCATGACCCAGCTGCACGCCGGCGGTAAGTTCGACCAGAACTCCTACAAGGTCTCCGGCGGCCTGCACGGCGTGGGCGTCTCGGTGGTGAACGCGCTCTCGGACTTCCTGAAGCTGAAGATCCACCGCAACGGCCAGGTCCACGAGATGGAGTTCCGGCGCGGCGACGCGGTCTCGCCCCTGGTGATCACCGGGACCTCGCCGCTGCGCGAGAACGGCCAGCCGCTGACCGGCACCGAGGTCACCTTCCTGCCGTCGCTCGAGACCTTCAGCTTCATCGAGTTCGACCTGAAGACGCTGGAGCACCGGCTGCGCGAGCTCGCCTTCCTGAACTCGGGCGTGACCATCTGGCTGAAGGACCACCGCGGCGCCGAGCCGTTCGAGGAGGTCATGCACTACGACGGCGGCATCGAGGCCTTCGTGCGCCACCTCGACAAGGCCAAGACCCCGCTGATCAAGCAGCCCATCGTCATCCGCGGCAAGCGCGAGAACGTCGAGGTGGACCTGTCGCTCTGGTGGAACGACGGCTACCACGAGAACGTCCTCTGCTTCACCAACAACATCCCGCAGCGCGACGGCGGCACCCACCTGGCCGCCTTCCGCTCGGCGCTCACCCGGATCATCACCGGCTATGCCGAGAGCTCGGGCGCGGCGAAGCGCGAGAAGGTCTCGGTCACCGGCGAGGACGCCCGCGAGGGCCTGACCTGCGTGCTCTCGGTGAAGGTGCCCGACCCCAAGTTCTCGTCCCAGACCAAGGACAAGCTGGTCTCCTCCGAGGTGCGCCCCGCCGTGGAGGGCCTGGTCTCCGAAGGCCTCGGGAGCTGGTTCGAGGAGCATCCGAACGAGGCGCGGATGATCGTCCAGAAGATCGCCGAGGCCGCCGCCGCCCGCGACGCCGCGCGCAAGGCGCGCGAGCTCACCCGCCGCAAGTCGGCCCTCGACATCACCTCCCTGCCGGGCAAGCTCGCCGACTGCTCGGAGAAGGACCCGGCCAAGTCCGAGATCTTCCTCGTCGAGGGCGATTCCGCCGGCGGCTCGGCCAAGCAGGCCCGCAACCGCGAGAACCAGGCGATCCTGCCCCTGCGCGGCAAGATCCTGAACGTGGAGCGCGCGCGCTTCGACAAGATGCTGTCGTCGGACCAGGTCGGCACCCTGATCACGGCGCTGGGCGCCGGCATCGGCCGCGACGACTTCGACATCGAGAAGCTGCGCTACCACAAGATCGTCATCATGACGGACGCCGACGTCGACGGCGCCCACATCCGGACGCTCCTGCTCACCTTCTTCTACCGGCAGATGCCGGAGGTGATCGACCGCGGCTATCTCTATATCGCCCAGCCGCCGCTCTATAAGGCGGCCAAGGGCAAGTCCTCCCGCTACCTCAAGGACGACAGCGAGCTCGAGGCCTACCTCATCGATGAGGGCGTCGAGGGCGCGACGCTGGACCTCGCCTCCGGCGAGCGCCTGACGGGCAAGGACCTGCTGGCCCTGGTCACCACCTCGCGCGGCGCCAAGGCCAATGTGGAGCGGCTCGCCGCCCGCGCGCCGGCCTTCGCCATCGAGCAGTCCGCGCTGGCGGGCCTGCTGGCCGAAGGCGGCGATCCCGCAGCGGCGGCCCGGCGCCTCGACCTCTACGCCGAGGAGGGCGACGGCGCCTGGAGCGGCGACAAGGGAGAGCTCGGCGGCTTCGTCTTCGTGCGCGTGAAGCGCGGCGTCTCCGAGCGCATCGTCCTCGACGACCTCCTGCTGCACGCCGCCGACGCGCGTCGCCTGGCGGAGCGCTCGAAGGAGCTGGCGCAGGTGTTCTCCGGCGTCGCCACCTTCACCCGCCGGGACAAGACCACCACCGTCCGCGGCCCCATCGACCTGGTCAATGCGATCATGGACGCCGGCCGCCAGGGCCTGAAGATCCAGCGCTACAAGGGCCTGGGCGAGATGAACCCCGACCAGCTCTGGGAGACCACCCTGGACGCCGACGCCCGCACCCTGCTGCAGGTGAAGGTCAACCACGCCGACGACGCCGACGACATGTTCACCCGCCTGATGGGCGATCTCGTCGAGCCGCGCCGGGAGTTCATCCAGGAAAACGCCCTGGACGCCGAGGTGGACGTCTAGCGCGGGGCGACCGTGGCCGTCGGCGGGTCCTTCCTCGAGCAGATCCGGGAGACGCTCGCCGCCGCTCCGGACCTGCGCACGCGGCGGATGTTCGGCGGCGTGGGCGTGTTCTCCGGCGACCGGATGTTCGCGCTCGCGATCAGCGACACGCTCTACCTCAAGAGCGACGCCGAAACCGCGGCGGACTTCGACGCGCTCGGTCTGGAGCCGTTCCGCTACGGGACGAAGCACGGCGACCTGCGCGAGATCTCCTACCGCCGCGCGCCGGACGAGATCTGGGAAGACCCCGAAGTGGCCGAGGCATGGACGCGCCGCGCGCTCGGGGCGGCCTTGCGCAAGGCCTGAGCCTCAGCCCGCCGTCTCCCGGCCCACGGGATAGATCAGGTAGCGGCGGTCGTAGTAGGGCGTCTTCTCGTAGAACCAGCGCAGCCGCGCGTCGCCGTCGGCGGCGAAAGCCGGTTCGGCGGCGAGCTTCGCCCGGAACTCGGCCGCCAGCGCGGGATCCTCCTTCATCATCCGCTCCGCCAGCGGCGCGATGACGTAGCCTTCCATGTACTCGGTGCGCTGCAGGATCTCCGGGAAGAATCCCCAGGCCAGGAAGCTGTCGGGGCTGCGGGCCTCCAGCAGGATGCTGGCCAGCTCGCCCAGCGGCTGGTCGGTGGAGATCCGCACCGAGCCCGGCGCATAGGTCACCCGCCGCCGCTCGGACGTATAGTCGGCGGCGCTGACCGGGAAGCGGCCCTCGATCGCGGTCCCGGCCTTCGGCTCGACCAGGCGGGCCACCTCGACCTCCACGGTGCGCGGCGCCTTCAGGATCTCCATGGCCAGGCCGTGGCGCCGCAGCCGGTCGATCACTTCGGCCTTGTGCGCCGGCACCCAGTAGGCGGCGGGCCGCTGGACCACCACGTCGGGCGTCGAGCCGAACACCGGCGCCTGCACGGGCTTGCCTGGCCGGCCCAGCCAGCGAACCTCGTCGCGGCCGGAAGCTTCGGAGCGCCAGGTCTCCCGCTGGACCGGGCGGAAGAGGATGGAATCCACCGGCTCCGCCAGCGGCTTCCAGGTCAGCACCACCCTGTCGGGCCGCAGCGCTCGGTCGGCGGCCCGCGCCGCCGCCAGACCGTCGGCGCCGTCCGCGGCGGCGCGCAGCGCGGCCTCGATGAGGACGTAGGTCCCCAGCACCCGCTGGCGGTAGGGCTTCAGGGAATGGGTCTCCACCAGCACCGTCGGCGTCCGCCGCAGGTCCCCGAAGCCGGTGGAGAACCGCGCGGTGTCGGCGCCGACGTTGAAGCCCTTCTCCGGCGCCCGCGGGTCGACGGGATCCAGGTAGGGCGCGGGGAAGTGGCCGTTGCGGCTCAGCGCCTGCTCCATCCTGGGCCGCAGCACCTTGTCCAGCCACTGGCCCGAGCGGGGGCTGCGGGCGTGGCGCCCGCCCCAGCCGGGGAAGGAGAAGGTGATGTCGTGCACATAGTCGACGCCGTCGGTGACGTGCAGGTCGAGGTAGAGGTCGGGGTCGTAGCGCCCGATCAGGTCCAGCATGGCGCGCATCTCGGGCGCGTCGAGCTTGGCGTAGTCGCGGTTCAGGTTGAGGTTCTGGGCGGTGGTCCGGAAACCCTGGCTCTCCGGCCCCCGCTGGTTCGGCCGGCTGTAGGGCGAGGTGTTCTCGTGGCCGTCGGCGTTGAACACCGGCACGAACAGCAGGTTCGCCCCGTCCAGCAGCCCCGCCTTGCCACGGAACGCGATGTCCCGGATCAGCATCAGGCCCGCATCCTTGCCGTCGATCTCGCCCGAGTGGATGCCGGCCTGCGCGAGCACGAGGGGCTTGGCGGGGTCCAGCCGGCCCTTGTCCTTGCTGACGATCGCCACGACCAGTTCGCGGCCCTCGGGCGTCTCGCCGAACCGCTCGAGCCGGATCAGGTCGGAGGCCCCGGCCATCCGGCGCAGGTAGTCCAGGGTCTCGGCATAGGACGGCGTCGTGCGGAATCCCGCCTTCTCGGCCGGGGTGATCCACGGGTCGCCGGCCGGGGCGACCAGCTTCTCGCTGGCCCCGCGCCAGGCCGGCGCCGGCGGCAGGATGTCGGCGAAGCGGCGGTCGGGCTGGGCCGCGGCCGAGGTGGCCAGCAGGGTGGCGGTCAGGGCGAGGGCGAGGGCGCGCATGCCGCCTTCATAACGCACGGCGTCGCCGCCGTAAGGCCGCCGCCTCAGCTCGCCAGCTTCTGCTGGCGGGCGAAGGGGCTGAGGCCCAGCCAGGTCTGCATCTGCGAGGCGAGCTGCCGGTCGCCGACCACGCGCAGGCGATCCTGCGCCATGGCGATGCGCAGGTTGTCGACGCCCATCCAGACCGCCGTCATGGTGCGCAGCTCGCAGGCGACGTAGAGGTCCACGTCGAAGCCCGGGTCGACCCCGCAGAGGTCCACCGCCTCGCCGGGCGTCACCACCAGCCACCAGGACCGCAGGCCGGCGGGCTGCTCCGGATACTGGAACTGGATCACGCTGCGCCGCTGCGGCATGGGCGACAGGTCGAGGTTGCGGCGCATGTCCCACATCAGGAGCTGCGCATCGAGCTGCTGCAGCGACAGCTCCGGGTCCACCCAGCGCTGGCCCCAGGCCCCCACCGCCTCGACGATCGGCGCCACCTCCTGGCCGGCCGCGGTGAGCTCGTACTCGAACGCCGCCCGCTCGCCGGGCGCGGGCACGCGGCGGACCACGCCTGCGGCCTCCAGCTCCTTCAGTCGCTGGGAGAGCAGGGCGGGCGACATCCTGGGCACGCCGCGGCGCAGGTCGTTGAACCGGCGGGTCCCCGCCACCAGCTCGCGCAGGATCAGCAGGGTCCAGCGGGTGCAGAGGACCTCGGCGGCCATGGCCACGGGACAGAACTGGCCGTATCCGGCTTGCGGCATGCGCGATCCCTTTCGGATAACGTTGGCATGCTAAGCTTCGGCCCCGCCGGCGGCTAGTTCAGTTCCTGTACCGGCGCGATTCAGTTCCTGAACTGGCCGCGCCTCCCGTCCAGTGGGATCAGTCTCGCAGAACGGCGTTCAATGCGCCGCGCCAGAGGACCTCCCCATGCCCGACGACGCCATCCTGACCCCCGCCACCCTCGACTGGGCCGCGCGCGCCGACGCGGCCGCCGCCCAGATCGCCCTGGACGCCGCCCGGCACGACGCCGACGACAGCTTCGTGGCCGACGCCTACGATCTCCTGAAGCGCGAGGGCTTCTTCAAGGCCCACGTCCCGGCCGAGCTCGGCGGCGGCGGCGCCGCCTACGCCGAGATCTGCGCCGTGGTGCGCCGGCTGGCCCGGGCCTGTGGGTCCACGGGGCTGGCCTTCTCCATGCACACCCACCTCGTGGCGCTCGCCGCCTGGCGCTGGCGGAATGAGGGGGCGCCCACCGAGGGCCTCCTGAAGCGGGTCGCGGCCGAGGACCTGGTCCTGGTCTCCAGCGGCGGCTCCGACTGGCTGCAGAGCGCCGGCACGGCGGAGAAGGTCGACGGCGGCTACAGCATCACCGCCCGCAAGGTGTTCTCCAGCGGCTCGCCGGCCGGCGACCTCCTGATGACCAGCGCGGTCTACGACGATCCCGAGGCGGGGCCGACGGTGCTGCACTTCGCCGTGCCGCTCGCCGCCCCGGGCGTCACCCGCCTCGACACCTGGAAGGCCATGGGCATGCGCGGCACCGGCTCGCACGACCTGCAGCTCGAGCAGGTCTTCGTGCCGGAGGCGGCAGTCTCCGGCCGCCGGCCGCAGGGCCGGTGGCACCCGCTGTTCCACGGCATCAGCATGATCGCCTTCCCGATCATCTATTCGGCCTACCTCGGCGTCGCCGAGGCGGCGCGGGCCCGGGCGCTGGAGGTCGCGCGGCGCAAGCCCGCCGACGAGGCGCTGGCCCAGCTCGCCGGCGAGATGGAGACCGCCTTGTTCGCCTGCGAGACGGCGGTGGCGGCGATGATCCGCAACGCCGAGACGGCGAAGCCCGGTCCCGAGACCACCCACCGCGCCATGATGGGCCGCACGCTCGCCGGCCAGGCGGCGATCCGCACGGTGGAGCGGGCCATGGAGGTGGCGGGCGGGGCGTCCTTCTACCGCAGCGTCGGTCTGGAGCGGGCCTTCCGCGACGTGCAGGGCGCCCGGTTCCATCCGCTGCAGGAGAAGCCCCAGCTCCGCTACGCCGGACGGCTGGCGCTGGGCCTCGACATCGACGGCTGAGCGCGGCCGGGCGCTAGCCGTCCAGGTGGCAGGAGATCAGGGTCCGGGCCGCTTGGCTCAGGCTCGCCACCGGCCCGCCCTGGCCGAGCGTGACCCGAGCGACGTAAGCGCCCTCCAGCAGCAGGAAGAGGGTGTCGGCCAGGGCCTCGTCCTTCGCCCCGGCGGCCTTGCACAGGGCGCCCAGCCGCTTGCGGGTCTCGCGCTTGTAGTCGAGCGCCACGATCCGCGCCGGGTGCTCGGGCTCGTGCAGCTCGATGGCGGCGTTGGAAATGGCGCAGCCGCGGGTGTCGTCGCAGGTCTTCTGGCCGAAGGCGTCGAACAGCGCCTCCAGCTGCCGGCGCGGGTCGCCGGCGTGCGGGGCGATGGCCTCGTCCCACCAGGTCCAGGCGTCGCGCGCCTGCTCGCGCAGGCATTCGGCGACCAGCTCGTCCTTCGACGGGAAGTTCCGGTAGAGCGTCATCTTCGTCGCGCCCGCCTCGCTGGCGATCGTCTCGACGCCCACGGCGCGGATCCCGCGCTCGTAGAACAGCTCGCACGCCGTCTCGAAGATCCGGTCGCGCGCCGACTTTTTTGCGGTTGTCCCCTTGCCACCCACGGTAGCGCTACCCACCTTCGCCTTGGCTTCCGCCTTCATCGCCCTCCCTCCCAATCTTATCGAGCCACGTCTTTTTACGAGCCCCGTCATTGACGTGAGAGTGACCGGTCAGTATCTATCGGAATGATACCGAACGGTATCGTCACATTTCTTCAATGTGCGCCTTCCGGACCCCGACTTCAAGGCGGGGCCGGCCCAAACTGAAAGCCCGGAGTCCCAGTCATGCGTGTGCGTTCGATTGCGCCTCTTGGCGCCGTGGTGGCCCTTTCCCTCTTCGTCGCCGGCTGCGGCGCCCGGGCCCAGCAGGGTCCGGCCGAGGCCCCGCCGCCGGCGGTCACCGCCGCCCCGGTGGTGGTCCGCGAGCTGCCCGCCTGGGACGAGTTCACCGGCCGGCTGGAGGCGGTGGACACGGTGCAGGTCCGCCCGCGGGTCGGCGGCTACATCGACAGCATCCGGTTCCGGGAGGGCGCGGTGGTCCGCAAGGGCGAGGTGCTCTTCCAGATCGATCCGCGCCCGTTCCAGGCCGAGGTGGCGCGCCTGACGGCCGAAGTCGCCGCCGGCCGCGCCAAGCTCGAGCTGGCCAGCGTCAACCGCGCCCGCGGCGAGCGCCTCGTGGAGCAGAACGCGCTGGCCCGCAGCGAGTACGACCGGCTGGTCTCCGAGGAGAAGGCGGCCCGCGCCGCCCTCGACGCCGCCGCCGCGACGCTGGCCTCGGCCAAGCTGAACCTGGAGTTCACCCGGATCACCTCGCCGATCTCCGGCCGCGTCTCCCGGGCCGCGATCACCGAGGGCAACCTCGTCACGAGCTCCGACGTGCTGACGACCGTGGTCTCGGACGATCCCGTCTACGCCACCTTCAACGCCGACGAGCAGACCTATCTCAAGTACGTCGACACCGCCCGCACGCGGCCGGGGCCGGTCTACATGGGCCTGATGGACGAGGAGGGGCATCCGCACGAAGGCAGCCTGGTCTTCGTCGACAACGTCGTCGATCCGCAGAGCGGCACCATCCAGGGCCGCGCGATCTTCAGGAATCCCGACAGCCGGTTCACGCCGGGCCTGTTCGCCCGGGTCAAGCTGGTGGACTCCGACTCCGACACCGTGGCCCTGGTCCCCGACCGGGCGATCGCCGCCGACCTCGGCAAGCGCTTCGTCCTGGTGGTCGGCGCCGACCGCGTCGCCCGGTACCGGGCGGTGACGGTGGGCCCGCGGGTCGGAGATCTGCGGATCGTGCGGACCGGCCTCAAGCCGGGCGACGTCGTCATCATCAGCGGCGGCCAGCGGGTGAAGCCCGGCCAGGCGGTCCGTCCCACCCTCTCCGCCATCAAGCTCCCTGAGGCCGAACTGGCCCAGCTCACCGGCGCGCCCCTGCGTGTCGCCCAGGCCGACACGGGCCGTTCGGCGCAGTAGCCGCCGGACGGCCTCGTCCCCTCCTCCCCGGACGAGTCCCCCATGAATTTCTCGCAGTTCTTCGTGAACCGCCCGCGCTTCGCGGCGGTGCTCTCGATCATCATCTTCGTGGTCGGGCTGATCGCCCTGCCGAGGCTGCCGATCGCCGAATATCCCGAGGTCGTGCCGCCCACCGTGGTGGTCCGCGCCGTCTATCCGGGCGCCAACCCCGAAACCATCGCCGAGACGGTCGCCTCGCCCATCGAGCAGGCCATCAACGGCGTCGAGGGGATGCTCTACCAGTCCTCCCAGGCGACCAGCGACGGGGTGGTGACGATCACCGTCACCTTCCGCCTCGGCGTCGACCTGGATAAGGCCCAGGTGCAGGTCCAGAACCGGGTGGCCCAGGTGCTGCCCAGGCTGCCCCAGGAGGTGCAGCGCTCGGGCGTCACCACCAACAAGGCCTCGCCCGACCTGACCATGGTCGTCCACCTGATCAGCCCCGATCAACGCTACGACATGCTCTACCTGTCGAACTACGCCCAGCTGCGGGTGCGCGACCAGCTGGCCCGGGTCGACGGCGTCGGCGACGTGCAGATGTTCGGCTCGGGCCCCTACGCCATGCGCATCTGGCTGGACCCCGAGCAGGTGGCCGCCCGCGGGCTGACCGCCGGCGACGTGATCCGCGCCGTGCGCGAGCAGAACGTCCAGGTCGTCGCCGGCCAGCTCGGCGCCCCGCCCGCGCCCGGCGCCGCCGACTTCCAGGTGGCGATCAACTCCCAGGGCCGGCTCTCCACCGAGGAGGAGTTCGGCGAGATCATCATCCGCACCGGCGAGCACGGCGAGGTCACCCGCCTGCGCGACGTGGCCCGCGTGGAGTTGGGCTCCAGCAGCTACGCCCTGCGCTCGCTGCTGGACAACCGCCCGGCCGTGGCCCTGCCGATCTTCCAGCGGCCCGGCTCCAACGCCCTGCAGCTCTCCTCGGATGTCCGGGCCACCATGGCCGAGCTGAAGAAGGACTTCCCCGAGGGCGTGGACTACAAGATCGTCTACGACCCCACCGTCTTCGTCCGCGGCTCCATCGACGCGGTGGTGCACACCCTGTTCGAGGCCATCCTGCTGGTGGTGCTCGTGGTGGTGCTGTTCCTGCAGAGCTGGCGCGCCTCGGTGATCCCGCTGATCGCCGTGCCCGTCTCGCTGATCGGCACCTTCGCCGTGATGCTGATGATGGGCTTCGGCCTCAACACCCTCACCCTGTTCGGCCTGGTGCTGGCGATCGGCGTGGTCGTCGACGACGCCATCGTCGTGGTCGAGAACGTGGAGCGCAACATCGAGCTGGGTCTGTCCCCGCCAGACGCCGCCCGCCAGGCCATGCGCGAGGTCACCGGACCGATCGTCTCGACGGCGCTCGTGCTCTGCGCGGTCTTCATCCCCACCGCCTTCATCAGCGGCCTGACCGGCCAGTTCTACCGCCAGTTCGCGCTGACCATCGCCATCAGCACCCTGATCTCGGCCTTCAACTCGCTCACCCTGTCGCCCGCGCTCGCGGCCGTGCTGCTGAAGCCGCACGGCGCGCCGAAGGACCGCCTGCAGCAGGTCATCGACCGGCTGTTCGGCTGGCTGTTCCGGCCGTTCAACCGCCTCTTCGCCCGCGGCTCCGACAACTACGTCGGCGGGGTGCGGCGGCTGCTCGGGCGCTCGCCGGCGGCGCTCCTCGTCTACGCCGGCCTGATCGCCATCACCGCCTTCGCCTTCATGAAGACGCCCGGCGGCTTCGTGCCCGGCCAGGACAAGCAGTACCTGATCGCCGCGGCCCAGCTCCCTGAAGCCGCCTCCCTCGACCGCAGCGAGGCGGTGATCCGCCAGATGAGCGACATCGCGCTCAAGACCCCCGGCGTGGAGAGCGCCGTGGCCTTCCCGGGCCTCTCCATCAACGGCTTCACCAACGCCCCCAACGCCGGGATCGTCTTCGTCACCCTCAAGCCCTTCGAGGAGCGGACGAGCCACGAGCTCTCGGCCGGCGCCATCGCCGGCGAGCTGAACGGCAAGTTCGCGGCCATCCAGGACGGCTCGATCGCCGTCTTCCCGCCGCCGCCGGTCATGGGGCTGGGCACCATCGGCGGCTTCAAGATGCAGATCGAGGACCGCGCGGGCCTTGGCTCCGAGGAGGTCTACCGCCAGACCCAGGCCCTGGTGGCCGCGGCCCAGAAGGAGCCGGCGCTCGCCGGCGTCTTCTCCGGCTTCCAGATCAACGTGCCCCAGGTGCGCGCCGACATCGACCGCGAGAAGGCCCGCGCCCAGGGCATGAACCTGACCGACCTCTTCGAGACCATGCAGGTCTATCTGGGCTCGCTCTACGTCAACGACTTCAACCGCTTCGGCCGCACCTACGAGGTCCATGTGCAGGCCGACCAGACCTACCGCACCGATCCCGAGGACGTGCTGCGCCTGCAGACCCGCAACGGCGCGGGCCAGATGATCCCGCTGGGCGCCTTCGTGCGGCTGGAGCAGACCACCGGCCCCGACCGCGTGCCGCACTACAACGGCTACCTCTCGGCCGAGATCAACGGCGGCGCCGCGCCCGGCTTCTCGTCGGGCCAGGCCGAGAAGGCCATGGAGCGGATCGCCAGCGAGACCCTGCCCAACGGCATGAGCTGGGAATGGACCGACCTGACCTACCAGCAGATCCTGGCGGGCAACACGGCGATCTACATCTTCCCGCTCTGCGTGCTGCTGGCCTTCCTGGTGCTGGCCGCCCAGTACGAGAGCTGGACCCTGCCGCTCGTGGTCATCCTGATCGTGCCCATGTGCCTGCTCTCGGCGCTCGTGGGCGTGAACCTGGCCGGCGGCGACAACAACATCTTCACCCAGATCGGGCTGATCGTGCTGGTGGGGCTGGCGTGCAAGAACGCCATCCTGATCGTCGAGTTCGCCCGCGACCGGGAGGCCCACGGGGCGTCCACCTGGGACGCGGTGCTGGAGGCCTGCCGCCTGCGCCTGCGGCCGATCCTGATGACCTCGCTCGCCTTCATCATGGGCGTGGCGCCGCTGGTCTGGTCGCATGGCGCGGGCGCCGAGATGCGCCGGGCCATGGGCGTGGCGGTGTTCTCCGGCATGCTCGGCGTCACCCTCTTCGGCCTGATGCTGACCCCGGTCTTCTACCTGGTGATCCGCAGGCTCGGCGGCCGGTCGCGCGCGACCTCGGCCGTGCCCGCGCCGGCGGAATGAGGACGATCCCCATGCGACACACCCTGCCTCTCCGGGCGGCCCCGCTCGCCGCCCTCCTGCTCCTCTCCGCCTGCGCCGTGGGGCCCCGCTACGAGGCGCCGGCCACGCCTCCGGCCGAGTTCCGCAAGGCCGACCCCGCCGCCTTCACCTCCGGCCAGGCGGAGGCGGCCTGGTGGCGGCAGTTCGGCGATCCGGTGCTGGACGACCTCGTGGATCGCGCGCTCGCCGGCAACCTCGACCTGCGCATCGCCGAGGCCCGGGTTCGCGAGGCCCGCGCCATCCTGCGCGACACCCGCCTCGACCAGCTCCCCCGCGTCACCGCCGCGGCCGCCTACCGCGACGGACGGACCCCGCAGCCCGGCGGCCCGCCGCTGACCGGCGAGACCTTCGAGACCGGCTTCGACGCGGCCTGGGAGATCGACCTGTTCGGCCGCGTCCGCCGGGGCGTCGAGGCGGCCTCCGCCGACGCCGGCGCCGCCCGCGCCGAGCTGCACGCCGCCCAGGTGACCGTCGCCGCAGAGGTCGCCCGCACCTACCTCGAGCTGCGCGGCGCCCAGGACCGGCTGCAGGTCGCCCGCCGCAACCTCGACACCCAGCGCGAGACGCTCCGGCTCACCCGCGCCCGCTTCGACGTGGGCTCCGGCGACGCCGTCGACGTGGCCCGCGCCCAGGGCGAGCTCAGCGGCACCGAGGCCACCATCCCGTCCCTGACCATCCAGGCGCAGGCCGCCGCCCACCGGCTGGCGGTCCTCGTGGGCGAGCGGCCGGGGAACCTCGACGCCCTGCTCGCGCCCGTCCGCGAGGTCCCGCCCCGCGTCCAGGCGCTGCCGATCGGCGACGCGGGCGAGCTGCTGCGCCGCCGCCCCGACGTGCAGGCCGCGGAGCGGCGCCTCGCGGCCCAGACCGCCCGGGTGGGCGTCGCCACGGCCGACCTCTTCCCGCGGGTGCGGGTCGGGGGCTTCCTAGGCTTCCTGGCGGGCGACTTCGACAGCCTGGGCGACGGCGCCAGCCGCGCCTGGAGCGTCGCGCCGACCATCACCTGGCCGGCGCTGGACTTCGCCGGCGCGCGGGCCCGGCTGCGCGCCCAGGAGGCCCGCGGCGACGCCGCCCTCGCCGAGTACGAGCGCACCGTGCTCGTGGCGCTGGAGGACGTGGAGAACGCCTTCGTCGGCTACGCCCAGCAGCAGGCCCGCCTGCGCAGCCTGGTCGACCGCGAGGCCGCCGCCCGCCGCGCCGCCGAGCTCGCCCGGATCCGCTACCGCGAGGGCGCGGTGGACTTCCTCACCCTGCTCGACGCCGAACGCTCGCTGCTCGCCGCCGAGGACCAGGCGAGCGCCGCGCGCACCGAGCTGAACACCTGGGTGGTGGCCGTCTACAAGGCGCTCGGCGGCGGCTGGGAGGCCGCCCCGGCCTAGCCCGCGAAGCCGCCGACGATCTCCAGCACCGCCTCGCCGTAGTGGGCGAGCTTGGCCTCGCCCACGCCGTTCAGCCGGGCGAGCGCCGCGCGGCTGCCGGGCTTCGCCCCGGCGATCTCCACCAGGGTGCGGTCGTTGAAGATCACATAGGGCGGCACGTGCTGGGCCTTGGCCTCGCGGCTGCGCCAGGCCCGGAGCGCCTCGAACAGCGGCTGGTCGGCGGGCGACAGCGCCGCCATCGCCTCGCGGCTGCGCTTGCGCGGCCGGCCGGAGCGGGTGGAGTCGTCATAGCCCTCCGCGGGCTTGCGCATCGCCACCCGCCGCTCGCCGCGGAACACCGCCCGCACCGCGTCGGCGTCGCCGATCCCCACCAGCGGCCGCCCGTCGTTGGGGTCCTCGCGTAAGAGGCCCTCGAACAGCAGCTGCTCGGTCAGGTCACGCCACTGGGCCACCGACAGCTCGGTCCCGATCCCCCAGGTCGACAGGCTCTGCTCCTGGGCCGAGGCGTCCTTGGTCTTGCCGAGCAGGTGGTCCACGAGCCGCCCGCGCCCGAACCGGCCGCCCAGCCGGTGCGCCGCCGACAGCGCCTTCTGGGCGGCCTCGGTGGCGTCGGTGGTCTCCACCGCCCCGGTGCAGAGGTCGCACTGGCCGCAGGGCTTCACGCCCTCCTCGCCGAAGTAGCGCCGGACGGCGGCCGCCCGGCAGCCGGTCCCGTCCAGCAGGGCGTAGAGCTGGCGCACCTTGCGCGCCTGCACCTGCTTGACCGTGTCGTCCACGTCGCGCTCGGAGATCCTGCGCAGCGCCCAGGCCATGTCGGCGGCGCCGTAGAGGGTGATCCCCTCCGCCGGGTCGCCGTCGCGGCCGGCCCGGCCGATCTCCTGCCAGTAGGCCTCGATGGAGGCCGGCGGGTCGGCGTGGATCACGAAGCGCACGTCCGGCTTGTCGACGCCCATGCCGAACGCGATGGTCGCCACCATCACGGCGGCGTCCGCCTCCAGGAACTGCTCCAGCCGCTCCGTGCGCAGCCGCCGCTCGAGCCCGGCGTGGTAGGCCAGCGCCGGCACGCCCGCGTCGCGCAGCGCCTGGGCGAGCTTCTCGGTCCCGTCGCGCGAGCCGGCGTAGACCACGCCCGACCGGTCCGGCCGCGCGGTGACCAGCTCCACCACCCGCTTGTCCTTGCCGCCCCGCTTGCGCTCGGCCGACAGGATCAGCTCCGGCCGCGCGAAGCTCGCCACGAACTCGCGGCTGTCCTGCAGGCGCAGCTCGGCGCGGATATCCTCCCGGGTCCGCGCGTCGGCGGTGGCGGTGACCGCCAGCCGGGGGACGGTGGGGAACAGCTCGGCGAGCTTGCCGAGCATCCGGTACTCGGGCCGGAAGTCGTGGCCCCACTGGCTCACGCAGTGGGCCTCGTCGATGGCCACCATGGCCAGCGGCGTGCGGGACAGCCGCTCCAGCATCCAGGGCTGCATCAGCCCCTCGGGCGAGACGTAGAGCAGGTCGAGCTCGCCGGCCTCGATCCGCCGCCAGGTCTCGGCCTTCTCGGAAGGCTCGATGTTGGAATCCAGCCGGGCCGCGGCGACACCCGACTGGATCAGCCCCGCCACCTGGTCCGACATCAGGGCGATCAGCGGCGAGACCACCAGGCCGAGGCCCGGCCGCATCAGGCTGGGGATCTGGTAGCAGAGGCTCTTGCCCCCGCCGGTCGGCAGCACCGCCATGGCGCTGCGCCCGGCCAGGATCTCGCCGATCACCTCGGCCTGCAGCCCCCGGAACTCCTGGTGCCCGAACGTCCGGCGCAGGATCTCCCGGGCGCGGTCGAGGGGCGCGTGTTCGGCTTCGGCGACGGCGGCGGGCATCGGGTCCTTATGACCCCGACTCACCCGAAACGCGATGCGTCTTTCCCTCCCCCTTAAGGGAGGGAGGTCATTCCGCCGCCATCGCCTGGGGCCTGGCCTGGGCCCCGCGCAGCAGCCGTCCCGGCAGGGCGCCGGTGGGCTCGCCGTCGCGGTAGGTGACCTCGCCGGCCACGATGGTCGCCACATAGCCCTGCGCCCGCTGGATCAGCCGGCGCCCGCCGGCCGGCAGGTCGTAGGCCACCTCGGGCGCCTTCAGGGTCAGCCGGTCGTAGTCGATGACGTTGAGGTCGGCGCGGTAGCCGGCCGCCACCAGGCCGCGGTCGAACAGCCCCACCGTCTCCGCCGTCCGGCGCGTCTGGCCGGCCACCATGTGCTCGATGGAGAGCTTCGGCCCCCGCGTCCGGTCCCGCGTCCAGTGCACCAGGTTGGTGGTCGGGAAGCTGCCGTCGCAGATCATCCCCACGTGCGCCCCGCCGTCGGAGAGCCCCGGCACGCAGTCGGGATGGCTCAGCATCTCGTAGGCCGGGTCGAGGTTGCCGTCGGCGTAGTTCAGGAACGGCAGGTAGAGCATGCCGCGCCCGCCGTTGGTCAGCATGTGGTCCAGCGCCACCTCGGCCGGATCCTTGCCCGTCCGCTCGGCGATGGCCGCCACGGTGGTGTCGCGGGTCGGCTCGTAGTCCGGCTGCTGGGAAAGCAGGAACATGTTGCCCCAGGCCCGGGGCTGGGTGCCTGCGAAGCCGCGCTGGGCCTCGCTCTCCTCGTGCAGCAGCCGGGCCCGGAACGCCGGGTCGGAGAGGCGGGCGACCTTGCCCTCCAGCGGCAGGGCCTTGATCTCCTGGTAGGCCGGGTGCTGGCTGAACGGGTTCATGGTCAGCTCGAAGCCGAACAGCACGCCCACCGGCCGGCTGGCCACCTGCGCCCGCATCGGCAGGCCGGCGGCGTTGGCCTCCTCCAGCCGCTGCAGCAGCACCTTGTAGCTCTCCGGCGCGCGCGGGCTCTGCACCAGGCTGAACGACAGCGGCCGGCCCGAGCGCTCGACGATCCGCCGCAGCATGGCCCATTCCGCCTCGGGGTCGGCGAAGTCGGAGACCACCTGCAGCACGCCGCGTCCCGCCGCGGCGAGCCCGAGCGCGATGCCGGTCAGCTCGTCCTCGCCGGCGGTCAGCGTCGGCGTCGGCTGGCCGTCCGAGGTGCGGTGGTTCAGCGTCCGGGAGGTGGCGAAGCCCAGGGCCCCGGCCTCCGCCGCGCGCCTGGCCAGCGCCGCCATGGCGTGGATGTCGGCGTCCGTGGCCGGCTCGCGGTTCGCCCCGCGCTCGCCCATCACGAAGACCCTGAGCGCCGCGTGCGGCAGCTGGCTGCCCACGTCCACGTCGAAGCGCCGCTCGGCCAGCCGGTCGAGATAGTCGGGATAGCTCTCCCAGCTCCACGGCAGGCCCTGGCTGAGCACGGGGAAGGGGATGTCCTCGACGCCTTCCATCAGGCGGATCAGGCGATCGTGATCCTCCGGCCGGCAGGGGGCGAAGCCCACGCCGCAGTTGCCCATCACCACGGTCGTCACGCCGTGCCAGGACGAGGGCTGCATGCGTTCGTCCCAGGTCGCCTGGCCGTCGTAATGGGTGTGGATGTCCACGAAGCCGGGCGTCACCAGCCTGCCGCGGGCGTCGATCTCCTCGGCCCCGGCGCCGGAGACCCGGCCGACGGCGGCGATCCGGCCGTCCTTGACCGCCACGTCCGCCTCGAAGGCCGCCCCGCCGGTCCCGTCCACGACGGTCCCGCCGCGGACCACAAGGTCATAGGCTCGTTCCATGGCGCTGCGCCTCCCTGAAGGCGATGTTGTTCTGGTTGCCGCCGACTTTGCGGGCCGGACGCCACGGCAGGCAAGCGGCCAGCAGACGTGGCCGTGGGAACTCACTGAATATTCAGCCTGTTCTTTGCCCGGCTGTTAACCGCAGGAAAGCTAGGCTGTAGGGACCAAATGCGCAGAACGGATGAGGGACCCGTGATGCCGCTCAAGGCATTTCTCGCCGCCGCCGCGGCGATCGCGGTGGGCGTGGGGCTTCTGCTCCCCGTCCCCCACAAGACCGAGGCTGCGGCCCAGTCGCAGGTCGAGATGATGGACCTCGGCCGGGGCTAGCTCCCGGCGGGACGCGTCAGCTCCGAGGCCTTGCCCGCGCAGCCGGTCACCGTCCGCCCCGCGAAGGTGGCCTCCGCCGACATCGAATAGCGCATGTCGCTCATGCCGTCGGAGCATTCGCTTGAATAGATCGTGACCGCCAGTTCCTGGCCGTCGGCGGTCCTGGCCTGCCAGACCGCCTTGCCCGGCGTGACCTGGGCCCCCGGCGCCGTATAGGCGACCTCGGGGACGCCCGGCTGCATCAGGGTGAGCGTCGTGCCGTCGATCCGCACCGCCCAGAAGGGCTCGTTGCCGCGCGCCAGCAGGGGCTGCGACAGGTCCATCACCAACCCGGGCTGGGCCGGCGGAGCCGCCGCCGCCGCGGCCGGCGCGTCGGCCGGCGGCGGGGCGGGGGTTCCGTCGGGATCCTGTGGCTGACAGGCGGCGAGGAGGAGGGCGAGCGTCCCGATCAGCAGCCGCATCGATGTTTCTCCTGGGGTCCGCCTGCAAGGCCGGCGCAAATCAGCTTAGCGTCTCCTTCGTGAGCGCGCCCTACAGCTTCTACGAATTCTTCGCCGGCGGCGGCATGGCCCGGCTCGGCCTGGGGGAGGCCTGGGCCTGCGCCTTCGCCAACGACTTCGATCCGGTCAAGGCCGCCACCTACCGCCGGAACTTCCCCGACGCGGCGCAGCACTTCCACGAGGGCGACGTCTGGAAGCTGGACGCCGCCGACCTGCCCGGCCGGGCCGACCTCGCCTGGGCCTCCTCGCCCTGCCAGGACTTCAGCCTGGCCGGCGCGCGGGCCGGTCTCTCCGGCGGCCGCTCCTCGGCCTTCTTCGGCTTCTGGCGGCTCGTTGAGGCCCTGGCCGCCGAGGGCCGGGCGCCGCGGACGGTCGTCATCGAGAACGTCTCGGGCCTGCTCACCTCCCACGGCGGCGCCGACTTCGCCGCGCTCGGCGAGGCGCTCGCCGCCCGCGGCTACGCCTTCGGCGCCCTGGAGATCGACGCCGCCGGCTTCCTGCCGCAGTCGCGTCCGCGGGTCTTCGTGGTGGCCACGCGCGAGGCGCCGCCCGCGGTCCTCACCGGCGCCAGCCCCTTCCACACCCGCGCCGTGGCCGCCGCCCACGCCGCCCTGCCGCCGCACCTGGCGGAGCGCTGGATCTGGTGGCGGCTCGCCGCGCCGCCCGCCCGCAACACCGACCTCGCCGCCCTGCTGGAGCCCGACGCGGCGGTCGCCTGGCATTCGCCGGAGCGCACGGCGGCCCTGCTGGCGCTCATGGCCCCGCTCCATCGCGCCCGCCTGGAGGCCATGCAGGCCAGAGGCGAGCGGGCCGTGGGCGCCGTCTTCCGGCGGACCCGGGACGAGGACGGCCGCCGCGTGCAGCGCGCCGAGGTGCGCTTCGATGGCCTGGCGGGCTGCCTGCGCACCCCGCGCGGCGGCTCCTCGCGCCAGTCGATCGTGGTGGTGGACGAAGGCGCCGTCCGCTCCCGCCTGCTGAGCCCCCGCGAGGCCGCCCGGCTGATGGGCCTGCCCGACGCCTACGCCCTGCCGAAGGCCGCCACCGCCGCCTTGCACGTGGCCGGCGACGGGGTGGCCGTCCCGGTCGTGCGCTGGCTGGGCCGCGAGCTCCTGGAGCCGCTGCTGGCCGGCGCGCCCGGGGTGACGGCGCGGACGGCCTGAGAGCGCGCCTCAACGCGCCTCGACGAATCCTGGGCGCCTGGCCGCTTCCAATCCCCACCGAAAGCCTTAGGTTTCGCGACAACCGGTCACACCGCAGGAACGCGAGGGGCTTCCATGGACTCCACCCCCGACAAGATCTACGACGCCGCCCGCTTCGAGCGCGCCGGCCGCGGCAAGATCTACGACAGCATCATCGACACGATCGGCGACACGCCGCTGGTGCGCCTGCCGAGGCTCACCGCGGCGCTGAAGCCCAAGGCCGAGGTCGTCGCCAAGCTCGAGTTCTTCAACCCGATCGCCTCGGTGAAGGACCGCATCGGCGTGGCGATGATCGAGTACCTGGAGGCCAAGGGCGTCCTGAAGCCGGGCGGCCAGATCGTCGAGCCCACCTCCGGCAACACCGGCATCGCGCTGGCCTTCGTGGCCGCCGCCAAGGGCTACAAGCTGACGCTCGTCATGCCCGAGAGCATGTCCATCGAACGGCGCAAGATGCTCCTCCTCCTGGGCGCCAAGCTGGAGCTGACCCCCGCCGAGCGCGGCATGGCCGGCGCCGTCGCCCGGGCCCGCGAGATCGTCGAGGCCACCCCCGGCGCGGTGATGCCGCAGCAGTTCGACAACGTCGCCAACCCGCTGATCCACCGGGTCTCCACCGCCAACGAGATCTGGAACGACACCGACGGCCGCGTCGACGCGGTGGTGTCCGGCGTCGGCACCGGCGGCACCATCACCGGCGTCGGCCAGGTGCTGAAGGCCCGCAAGCCCTCGGTGAGGATGATCGCGGTGGAGCCGGAGAACTCGCCCGTGCTGTCCGGCGGCACGCCCGGCCCGCACAAGATCCAGGGCATTGGCGCCGGCTTCGTGCCCTCGATCCTCGACCGCGGGACCATCGACGAGGTCGTCCAGGTGTCCAACGACGACAGCTTCAGCATGGCCCGGCGGGCGGCGGCCGAGGAAGGCATCCCGGTCGGCATCTCCTCCGGCGCGGCGCTGACCGCGGCCTTCGACGTCGCCATGCGCGACGACATGGCCGGCAAGCTGATCGTCGCCATCATCCCGAGCTTCGCCGAGCGCTACGTCTCCACGGCCCTGTTCGAAGGGCTGTGATGTTCCTCCCCTGCGCAGCGGGGGAGGACACGCCGTGACCGACGTCTACCCGCCGGAGAAGCGCTCCGCCGTCATGCGGCGGGTCAAGGGGCGCGACACCACGCCGGAGATGAAGGTCCGCAAGGCCCTGACGCGGCTGGGGACGCGCTACCGTCTCCACCGCAAGGACCTGCCGGGCAATCCGGACATCGTGCTGCCGGGGCGCCGGCTCGCGCTCTTCGTTCACGGCTGCTTCTGGCACGGCCACGACTGCGCCCGCGGCGCCCGCGTGCCCAAGCAGAACCGCGACTACTGGATCGCCAAGGTCGCCCGCAACGTCGCCCGCGACGAACGCACCCGCGCCGAGCTCGCGGCGCAGGACTGGCGGGTGGAGACCCTCTGGGAATGCGAGCTCAAGGACCCCGCCGCCCTGGAAGCCCGGCTCCGGCGCCTGCTGGCTGGGCCCGCGCCCTAGCGCTTGCCGAACAGCCGGGCGAAGAACCCGCCGCCCTTGGCCGCGCCGGCGGCGCCGACGGGCGTCAGGTCCGGCCATTCCTCGTCCGCCTTGAAGCCGCAGAGCGATCGGGCGAGCTCGAGCGGGATCTCGTAGATCAGGTCGACCCCGGCCTCCTCGCCGCCTTCGGCCTCCTGCTCGGCGAAGGCCTTCGCCCGGATGGCCTCGAACTGCGGCGGCGGCTCGCCGGTGACGGCGACATGCATGTAGGGCTCCTGTTCGCTGTCCCGCACGACGCGCCAGACTTCCCGGCCCGCTTCGTAGCCGCGGGCCTCCGCGTACACCACGTGATCTTCCTGGCGGGCCGCCACGGTGGCGGCGCCCAGGGCGGCGAGCCGGTCGAGCGGCTGGCCGAAGCCGCGCTCGAAATCCGGATCGACGTAGAGCGTCCAGCCGCCCGGCAGGGCGCCGACCTGCGCCTGTTTGCGACGTCCGCCGTCGCCGGGCTCTAGGCCAAGCGCCTCCATGACGGCCTCGGGCGTGACGCCCTTTACGGCGATCCAGGCGAGCGAAAGACCCATGCGCGTTCCTCCTGCCGGAAGCTAAGGCGAAGCTCCGCGGCAGGTCAAGAACGAAAGGGGAACTAAGCCGCCGGCGCCGCTGCTTCCACCACCACCTCGGTGGTCACCGAGTTGGCGATGAAGCACTGCTCGTGGGCCTCGTGGTGCAGGCGGTCGAGCTCGGCCGCGGAGGGTTCGGGGCCCGCCCAGGTGATTTCCGGCCGCAGCCATACGCGGGTGACCGCCATGCGCCCGGCCGGCGACTTCTCCATCACCCCCTCGGCCGCGTCGCGGTAGCGGGTGACCGCGAAGCCGGCCTCGCGGGCCACGTGCAGGAAGGTCAGCATGTGGCAGTTGGAGAGCGCCGCCACCAGCATCTCCTCCGGATCCACCGACCCCTCGACCGCCCAGCGGTTGCCGACCACGTGGCGCGACGCCGTGGCCGGGACCTCGTGGCCGCCCTCGAAGGTGACCGTGTGGCCGCGGCTGTAGCGGCCCTTCAGGAAGTCCTCAGGCGCAGCGTCGGTCAGCGCCCATTCGATGACCGCCCGGTGCCTGGCCATCAGAAGGCCTCCGCCGGCAGCGCCATCATCAGCTCCGAGCCGGTCTTCAGCTTCGCCAGGTGCGCCGAGGTCTCCGGCAGGATGCGCTCGATGTAGTACCGCCCCACCGTCACCTTCTGCTGGTAGAGCGGGTCGGTCTCGCCCGCGGCGATCTTCGCCTGCGCCGCCTGGGCCATCAGGGTCCACATGTAGGCCAGGCCGGTCAGGCCGAAGAGGTGCAGGTAGTCGGTGGAGGCGGCGCCGGCGTTGTCGGGATTGGCCAGGCCGTTCTGCATCAGCCACATGGTGGCCTCCTGCAGCTCGGCCTTGGCCTTGGCCAGCCCGGTCAGGAACGGCTTCAGCCCCTCGTCGCCCTCGTTGGCCTCGATGAAGCCGTCCAGCTCGGCGAAGAAGCTCATCACCGCCCGGCCGCCGTCGGCGGCGAGCTTGCGGCCCACCAGGTCCAGGGCCTGGACCCCGTTGGTGCCCTCGTAGATCAGGGCGATGCGCACGTCGCGCAGGTACTGGCTGACCGGGAAGTGCTCGGTGAAGCCCGAGCCGCCGTGCACCTGCATGGCGTCGGAGCAGACCTTGAAGCCGCGGTCGGTGAGGAAGGCCTTCAGGACCGGGGTCATCAGCGCCATGTAGTCGCGGCCCTTCTGCTGAACGGCCTCGTCGGGGCTGGCGTGCGCCAGGTCGCCGTGCAGGGCGGTCCAGAACAGGAAGGCGCGGCCGCCCTCGATGATCGCCCGGGCGTCCATCAGCATCCGCCGCACGTCGGGGTGGACGATGATCGGGTCGGCCGGGCCGTCCGGGTTCTTCGGCCCGGTCAGCGAGCGGCCCTGCAGCCGGTCCTTGGCGAAGGCGGCGGCGGCCTGGTAGGCGGCCTCGGCCTGGGCGATGCCCTGCATGCCGACGCCGATGCGCGCCTCGTTCATCATCACGAACATGATCGGCAGGCCGCGGTTCTCCTCGCCGATCAGCCAGCCGGTGGCCTCCTCGTGGCTGATCACGCAGGTGGCGTTGCCGTGGATGCCCATCTTCTCCTCGAGCCCCAGGCACTTCACGCTGTTGCGCTCGCCCGGATTGCCGTCGGCGTCGGGGATGTACTTGGGCACGATGAACAGGCTGATGCCGCGCACCCCGGCCGGCGCGCCCTCGATCCGGGCCAGCACCAGGTGGACGATGTTCTCCGTCAGGTCCTGCTCGCCGCCCGAGATCCAGATTTTCTGGCCCGAGATCCGGTAGGTGCCGTCCGCCTGCGGGACCGCCTTGGTGCGCAGGAGGCCGAGGTCGGTGCCGCAGTGCGGCTCCGTCAGGTTCATGGTGCCCGCCCACTGGCCGGACGCCAGCTTGGGCAGGTAGAGCTGCTTCTGCTCCGGCGTGCCGCCCACGTGGATCGCCGAATAGGCGCCGTGGGTCAGGCCCGGGTACATGGAAAACGCCATGTTCGCCGCCGAGCTCATCTCGGAGAAGGCGAGGTTGACCACGTGCGGGAGCCCCTGGCCGCCGTAGTTCGGGTCCGCGCCCAGGGCGGGCCAGCCGGCCTCGACCAGCTGGGCGTAGGCCTCCTTGAAGCCGGTGGGCGTCTTGACCGTGAAGTCGGGGCTCCAGACGCAGCCCTCCTTGTCGCCCGCGCCATTGATCGGGGCGAGCACCTCGCCGGTGAACCGGCCGGCCTCCTCCAGGATCTGGTCGACCGTGTCCATGGACGCGTCGGCGAACGCGGGCAGGTTGGCGTAGCGCTCCAGCTGCAGGACGTCGCGCAGCAGGAACTGGTAGTCCCGCACAGGGGGCTGGAAGGTCATCTGGGGTCCCGGTCTCGTGGCGCGCCGCCGGGGGCCGCCCGGCTGGGCCGCCCCTCACGCGCGATGGTTAGAACTAGAGCTTGTGGCGCATGCCCGGCAAGCGGGGGCGCGGCCGGTCAGGCCTCGCTGCGCTCCAGGCCATCGAGGCGATGGCGCAGCATCTGGTCATAGGCCTCGGCCCTCGGCAGCAGGTCGGGGCGGGTCTCGGACAGCTGCTTCTCCAGCGCATCGCAGCCCGCCCGCAGCTCGGCGATGGCGTTGTCGATGTCCACCTTCTGGTGCTCCAGGGCGACGATGCGCTCCTTGAACTTGCGCAGCGACTTGGCGGCCTGCTGGGCGCCGCCGTCGCCGACCTCGTAGAGGTCGAGGATCTCGCCGATCTCGGCGAGCGCCAGGCCCACGCGCTTGCCGCGCAGGATGAGCTGGAGGCGGGCCCGGTCGCGGTAGGAATAGACGCGGTTCATCCCGTCGCGGGCGGGGGTGAGGAGACCCTTGTCCTCATAGAAGCGCAGCGCGCGGGGCGTGCACTTGAACTCCTGGCAGAGCTGCCGGATCGAGAAGGTCCGGCTCGGGCGTCGCAGGTCCGTCGGCATGGCGTGCTCCCTGGGGATCTACGGCTGACAGCGTAAAGCTTCGTTTCCGTTTACGTCAAGGTGATTGGTGATCACTCAAGCTTGAGCGCGCCGCCGCCGCTAGGATGCGGATCGTCTGGCGAATCGCCGTTCGGCGAGGCGGCCAGTCAACGACGAGGGGGGAATTCGTCATGTCCGCACCGATCCTGCAGCCGGTGGTCGTCCTGGTGCTCTGGTCCCTGGTGATGTGGGCCTGGCTCTACGCCACCCGCATTCCGGCCATGCAGAAGGCGGGGATCGCGCTCGATCCCAACCGCACCACCGCCGACCTCACCGCCCAGCTGCCGCCGAACGTCCGCTGGAAGGCGGACAACTACAATCACCTGATGGAGCAGCCGACGATCTTCTACGCGACCGCCCTGGCGCTCGCGGTGCTGGGCGAGGGCGCGGGCCTGAACGCCAGCCTGGCCTGGGGCTATGTGGGCCTCCGCGTCGCCCACAGCCTGGTGCAGGCGACGGTCAACGTGATCATGCTGCGCTGGGCCCTGTTCATGGCCGCCAGCGTCGTGCTGGTCGTCCTGGCCGTACGCGCGGCGATGGCGGTGTTCTAGGCGGCGACCAGTTCGCCGGCCAGCGCCCGCTCGATCAGCGCGATCGTCCGCTCCACGCCGAAGATCGCCACGAAGGAGCCGAAGCGCGGGCCGGTGGACTGGCCGAGCAGCACCTCGTAGAGGGCGCCGAACCAGGCGCGCAGCGGCTCGAAGCCCGCCTGCTTGCCGGCCTCGAACACCTCGTGCTGGATCGCCTCGGCGTCGGCGCCCGCGGGCAGGGCCTTCAGCCGCGCCACCAGGTCCTGCATGGCCGCACGTTCCTGGTCGGTGGGCGACCGGAACGTCTTCGAGGGCTTCACGAAGTCCTCGTAGTAGTTGATCGCATAGCCCGCGAGCTTGTCGAGCAGCGGTTCGCTCTCCGGCGTCGCGCCGGGGATATAGCGCTCCAGGAAGCCCCAGAGGATCTCCTTGGTCGAGGCGTCCGCCGCCGACACCAGGTTCAGGAGCAGCGAGAACGACACCGGCGAGCCCTTGGCCGGCGGCGCGCCGCGATGGACGTGCCAGGCCGGGTTGTCGATGGCCGGCGCGTTCTTCTCGGCCGCGGTCCGGTGGAAGGCGTCCAGGTGGCTCAGGTACTCGTCGGTCGCCTTCGGGATCACGTCGAAGAACAGCCGCTTCGCCGACTTCGGCGACTGGTACATGTAGTAGGCCAGGCTCTCGGGCGTGCCGTAGCGCAGCCACTCCTCCATGGTCAGGCCGTTGCCCTTGGACTTCGAGATCTTCTGGTTGTTCTCGTCCATGAAGAGCTCGTAGTGGAACGCCTCCGGCGGCTCGCCGCCCAGGGCGCGCACGATCTTGTTGGACACCCGCACGGAGTCCACGAGGTCCTTGCCCGAGGCCTCGAAGTCCACCTTCAGCGCCGTCCAGCGGGCCGCCCAGTCGGGGCGCCACTGCAGCTTCACGTGGCCGCCGGTCACCGGGACCTCCGTGCGCTCGCCGTCCTCGTCGGCGAAGACGATCGTGCCCTTCTCGACGTTGCGCTCGAGCGTCGGCGCCTGCAGCACCCGTCCGCTCTTCGGGCTGATCGGCAGGAACGGGGAGTAGGTCGCCCGCCGCTCCTCGCCCAGCGTCGGCAGCATGATCGCCATCACCGCGTCGAACCGCTCGAGGATGCGCAGCAGCACCTCGTCGAACCGGCCGGACCTGTAGGTCTCGGTCGACGACATGAAGGTGTAGTCGAAGCCGAAGCCGTCCAGGAAGGCGCGCAGGCGGGCGTTGTTGTGGGCGCCGAAGCTCTCGTGCTCGCCGAACGGGTCGCGGACGGATGTGACCGGCTTGTCGCGGTCCTCCTCAAGCATCTCCCGGTTGGGCACGTTGTCCGGGATCTTCCGCAGGCCGTCCATGTCGTCCGAGAAGACGATCAGCTGGGTCGGGATGGCGTCCTCGGTGAGCGCCCGGAAGGCGTTGCGCACCATGGTCGGGCGCGCGGCCTCGCCGAAGGTGCCCATGTGCGGCAGGCCCGAGGCCCCGTAGCCGCACTGGAAGACCACCGGCGCGGTCAGCGCCGGCAGGGTGCGGACCAGCTCGTCGAACTTGCCCTGGGCGATCAGCGTCGCGGCCAGGTCGCGCTCGGCGTCGTCGAGGCGCAGGCGCAGGATGCGGTCCAGCAGGACGCGCGCCTGTTCGAAGGGCCAGCTCTTCGCCTCGCGGGCCGGTTGGGAGAGACCTTGCAGCATGGGCCGCGCAGGTAATGCCCTATGGCCGGTTCCTCAAGGCAATTCGGGAACAAAGCGGCGCCGTAGGCGTCCTACGGGTTCACGAAAGAACCGGGACGGCAGCCATGAACCTCCTCGTCGCCAAGCGCGCGCTGGGCCTCCTCTCCATCGGCCTGGGCGTGGTCGCCGTGGCCGCGCCGCGGGGCATGTCCCGCAGGCTGGGGCTGCAGGCCGACGAGCAGGCGGTCAGCGCCTTCGGGGCGCGTGAGATCGCCGCCGGCGCGGGCCTGCTGTCGCCGGTGAAGCCCGGCCCCTGGTTCTGGATGCGGGTGGTCGGCGACGCCATGGACCTCGTCGCCCTGCGCGGCGCGCTCGGCCGCGACAATCCCCGCCGCCGCATGGCGATGCTCGCCGGCGCGACGGTGGCGGCCATCACCGTGATCGACGTGGTGGTCGCCGTGCAGGCCCTGCGCGACCGCCGCGCCAACGCACGCGCGGCGGCCTGACACCGACGGACTGACACCGGACTGTCACGCGGCCGCGCGACAAGCCGGCCGCCGGGCGGCTAAGCTCCCCGGCCAGGGGAGACCATCATGATCACGCGCCGCCTCACGCTCGCGCTCTCGCTCGGCCTCGCGCTCGCCGCCTGCGGCCAGGCCGACGGAGCGAAGACGGACAAGACCGTCATCAACTTCTCGATTCTCTCGGCCGAGGCCCGCCAGACCGCCGAGGTCGAGTGGAAGCCCTTCCTGGAGGACATGGAGAAGGCCACGGGCATGGAGGTCCGGCCGTTCTTCGGGACCAACTACACCGGCCTGATCGAGGCCATGCGCTTCAAGCAGACCGACGTGGGCTGGTTCACCAACCAGTCGGGGCTGGAAGCCGTCCGCCGGGCCGGCGGCGAGGTCTTCGCCCGGTCCGTGAACCCCTCCGGCGTCGACGGCTATGAGGCGGTGATCATCGTCCGTAAGGGCTCGGGCCTGACGCTCGAGGACGTGCTGAAGTGCGACCGGACGCTGAACTTCGGCATGGGCGACGCCAAGTCCACCTCCGGCACGCTCGCGCCCATGACCTACCTCTTCGCGCCACGCGGCATCGACCCGAACGCCTGCTTCAAGACGGTGAAGTCGGCCGCCCACGACGCCAACCTGTTCGCGGTCGGCAACAATGTGCTCGACGCCTCGACCAACAACACCGCCTCCATGGAGCGGATGTCGATGCTGGACTCGGACGCCGCCCGCCGCACCCTGGAAAACGTCGAGGTCGTCTGGCGCTCGCCGCGCATTCCCGAGGACCCGATGGTCTGGCGCAAGGACCTCGATCCGGCGCTGAAGAAGAAGATCGCCGACTTCATGTTCTCCTACGGGGTCGGCGACACGGCGGAGGCGGCCCGCCAGCGGGCCATCCTGGTCCGCATCCAGACCCTGCCGTTCAAGCCGGCCGATGACCGCCACCTGATCCCGGTGCGCGAGATGGAAGCCACCAGCGCCATGCTGCAGGCAAGGTCCAAGGGCGACGCCGCGGCCGAGGCCGCCGCCAAGGCCGAGCTCGCGAAGATTCAGCGTGAGAAGGCCGCGGCCGGGGGCTAGTCGTCCTGCGCCAGCAGGAAGTGGCCGCGCAGGGCCGCCACCGGATGGCTGCGCGCCTCCTGCCAGGCCTCCACGTGGATGTTGGCGATCCGGCGGCCGACCTTGCGCAGGTCGGCCCGGGCGTAGGTGGTCATGGCCCGGCCCGGGCGCAGGTACTCGATGGTGACGTCGATGGTCTTGGGCGGCTTCTCGGACTTCTGGACCACCGCCAGTTGGGCCAGCGCCGTGGCCTCCAGGAAGGCGCCCAGCACCCCGCCGTGCAGGGCCGGCAGCATGACGTTGCCCACCAGGTGCTCCGAGAACGGCAGCACGGCCGTCATCTCGTCGCCGGCAAGCTCCGCGCGCATGCCGAGGAACCGGATGTAGGGGACCGTCTGGAGGAAGGCTTCCAGCCGCTTCTCGGCCGCGCTCATTTCGTCGCTCCCACCAGCACGAACGCCGCCTGGGCCGTCGCGATCGGGTCGGCCGGGTCCTCGTCCCAGGCCTGGGCGCGGACGAAGGCGATGGTGCGGGTGACCTTGTAGCAGTGCGCCTCGGCGGTGATGCCGGCCCGCGGCCGGGCCGCGCGCATGTAGTCGATGCGCAGGTCCAGGGTGGCGGTGGGGGTCCGCTCGCCCGCCCGGCTCATGATCGCCAGGCCGCAGACGTGGTCCAGGAGGGTGGTGACCACCCCGCCGGCGATGACGCCGGTCGCGGGATCGCCCACCAGGTCCTCGCGCCAGGGGACGGCGATGGCGCCCCGCGCGGGTTCGACGGAGACCAGGCGGAAGCCAAGGGCCGCGGCCTGGGGGGCGCCTATGGCCATCAGCTCGGCCATCTGGCGCAGGTCGGGGGTGTCGGCGCTCATCCCCTCAAGCGGGTAGGGCCGACCCGGCCCGCGGTCAATCCGCGGGCCGCGGGGCGATCATCAGAAGGCGAGCGTGCCCATCCAGGCGACGACGGCCAGAAGCGGCACGGCGGCCATGGCGATGTTGAAGACGCCGAGAAGCGGAGACATGGAATTCGACATGGTGACCCTCGTGTGATTTGAGTATTGGCGGAAGCGCCGTGTTCGACGAGGGCGGGTATATGAAAGCGCTTCCTTGAATACACGTTAAGCTTCAGTCATGACGCCGAATTAACAACATGAAGCGCCGGTAATATTCTGATCACCCTTTCCGGGGATCGCGCGGGCGGCTGCCGCGCTTATATTTCCCGTGATGATCCGGCCCCAGGACCTGCTCTGCCCGAGGCCCGAGGGGCTCTACTGCGCCCCCGGCGACTTCTACATCGATCCCGTGCGCCCGGTGGCGCGCGCGGTGATCACCCACGGCCATTCCGACCACGCCCGCTCAGGCCACGGGGCGGTGCTCGCCACCCCCGAGACCCTCGACATCATGGCCGAGCGTTACGGCCTGGCCTTCGCCGAGGCCAAGCAGGCGGCGGCCTACGGCGAGGTCGTGGCCCGCGACGACGTGGAGGTGACCCTGGTCCCCGCCGGCCACGTCCTGGGCTCGGCCCAGGCGGTGGTGCGCTGGAAGGGGCTCACCATGGTGGTCTCCGGCGACTACAAGCGCCGGCGCGATCCCACCTGCCCGGCCTTCGAGCCGGTCCCCTGCGACGTCTTCATCTCCGAGGCCACCTTCGGCCTGCCGGTCTTCCGCCACCCCGACGACAAGGACGAGATCGCGCGCCTGCTGCGCTCGGTGGCCCAGTTTCCGGCCCGCAGCCACATCGTCGGCGCCTACGCGCTCGGCAAGGCGCAGCGGATCATCCGCCTGCTGCGCGAGGCCGGCTGGGACCAGACCCTCTACGTCCACGGCGCGCTCGAGCGCCTCAACGCACTCTACGAGAAGCACGGCGTGAACCTGGGGCCCCTGGAGCCGGCCACCACGGCGGCGAAGAAGGACTTCGCCGGCTGCATCGTCATCGCCCCGCCCTCGGCCATGCAGGACCGCTGGAGCCGCCGCTTCCCCGATCCGGTGGCGGCATTCGCCTCGGGCTGGATGCAGGTCCGCGCCCGCGCCCGCCAGCGCGGCGTCGAGCTGCCGCTGGTCATCTCCGACCACGCCGACTGGGACGAACTCACCGCGACGGTGGACGAGATCCGCCCGGGCGAGCTCTGGATCACCCACGGCCGCGAGGAGGCGCTGGCCCGCTGGGCCGAGCTCCACGGCGTCCCGGCCCGCGCGCTCGCCCTCGTCGGCTACGAGGAGGAGGGGGACGACTGAACCGACCTCTACGCCGCACGTTCGCCCTGCCGAAGAGGAGCCCCACCATGTCCGAACCCCTCAATCCCGGCAGCGCCGGCGGCATGACCGGCGGCGACGGCATGGGCGGTCCCGCCTCCCGCCCCGACGGCGACGGCCTGCCGCCCAAGACCGGCACGGGGAGCACCCATCCGGGCGGCGATGACGTGCCCGACCCGTCCGGCGAGGTGGACGGCGACCGCGGCCGCGACACCGGCCGCGACACCGGCGGCGGCATGATCGGCGAGGGCTGATTTGAAGCTCGGCCGCGACGCGCCTACGTCTTGAGCCCATGCGCGCCTTCGCCGAGCTCCTGGACCGGCTGTCGCTGACACCGTCGCGGAACGCCAAGCTCACCCTGGTGCGCGACTATCTGCGCGACACCCCCGACCCCGACCGCGGCTGGGCGCTGGCGGCGCTCACCGGCGACCTCACCTTCGACGCGGCCAAGCCCACCTTCATCCGCAAGGCGGTGGAGGAGCGCGTGGACCCGCAGCTCTTCTGGTGGTCCTACGACTATGTGGGCGACCTGGCCGAGACCGTCGCCCTGGTCTGGCCGAGGCGCCCCGGCGCCAACCGCGAGCCGGAGCTGAACGAGGTCGTCGAGGGCCTGCGCACCGCCACCCGGGCCGAGGTCCAGCGGCTGATCGAGGGCTGGCTGGACGCCATGGACGAGCCCCGCGAGCGCTGGGCGCTGCTCAAGCTGATGACCCGCGAGCTGCGCGTCGGCCTGACCGCCCGCCTCGCCAAGCGCGCCGCCGCCGAGATGGGCGGCGTCGAGCCCGCCGAGATCGAGGAGCTGTGGCATGCGCTCCACCCGCCCTACGAGGACCTGTTCGCCTGGCTGGAGGGCCGCTCCGAGAAGCCGTCGAGCGAGAACCCCGGCCGCTTCCGGCCGGTGATGCTGGCCCAGGCGATCGACGAGGAGGTCGACTTCGGCAAGCTCGACCCGGCCGACTACGCCGCCGAGTGGAAGTGGGACGGCATCCGCGTCCAGGCCGTCCACGAGGGCGGGGTCCGGCGGCTCTACACCCGCACCGGCGACGACATCTCCCGCACCTTCCCGGACATCCTCGACGCCCTGCAGGACGAGGGCGTCCTCGACGGCGAGCTGCTCGTGATCCGCGACGGCCAGGTGGCGCCCTTCGCCGACCTCCAGCAGCGGCTGAACCGGAAGGCGGTCGACGCCAAGCTGATGGCCGCCTATCCGGCCGCGATCCGCGCCTATGACATCCTGGTCGAGGGACGCGAGGACACCCGCACGCTTCCCTTCGCCGAGCGCCGCCGGCGGCTGGAGGCTTTCGTCGCCAAGGAGCACAGCCCGCGGATCGACCTGTCGCCCATGCAGCCGTTCGAAACCTGGGCCGAGCTCGCCGAACTCCGCAGCCAGCCGCCGCCCGGCGATCCGCAGGTGGCCGAGGGGCTGATGCTGAAGCGCTGGGACTCGCTCTACGAGGCCGGGCGGCCCAAGGGTCCGTGGTTCAAGTGGAAGCGCGACCCGTTCCTCATCGACGCGGTGCTGATGTACGCCCAGCGCGGCCACGGCAAGCGCTCCAGCTTCTACTCCGACTACACCTTCGGGACCTGGACCGAGGCCCCTGCAGGCGGCCGCATGCTCACCCCGGTCGGCAAGGCCTACTTCGGCTTCACCGACGAGGAGCTGAAGCAGATCGACAAGTTCGTCCGCGACAACACCGTGGAGCGCTTCGGCCCGGTCCGCTCCGTCCGCGCCGAGCCGCACTTCGGCCTGGTGTTCGAAGTGGCCTTCGAGGGCCTGCAGCGGTCCGGCCGCCACAAGTCCGGGGTCGCCATGCGCTTCCCGCGCATCAACCGCATCCGCTGGGACAAGCCCCCCGGCGAAGCCGACGAGCTCGCCACCCTCGAGCGCATGCTGGAGCGGATGGAGGGCCGCTAGGGCAGCAGCCCCTCGCGCGCCAGGAACGCGTGCAGGTCCCCGCCCGTGAACAGCACGCCGCGCACGCCGGCCCGCAGCGCGGCGTCCAGGTCGGAGGTCTTGTCGCCCACCAGGAAGGAGGCCTCCCGGTCGATCGGCCACTCCTGCAGCGCCTTCAGGATCATCCCGGGGTTGGGCTTGCGGTCCGGAGGGTCCGGGTGGCGGTAGCGCTCCAGCTTGGACTCCGGATGGTGCGGGGCGAAGTAGAAGCCGTCGATGTGGCCGCCGGCCGCCGCCAGCTCCTCCAGCATGCGCGCGTGCAGGGCGTGCATGTCGTCCTCGGTGTAGTAGCCGCGCCCGACGCCAGACTGGTTGGTCACCACGATCACCAGCCAGCCGGCGCGGTTGAAGGCCGCCACCGTCTCGCGCGCGCCGGGGATCCACTGGAAATCCTCCCAGCGGGCCACATAGCCGCGGTCCTCGTTCAGCACCCCGTCGCGGTCGAGGAACAGGGCGGGCTTGAGCGGCTGGTCGGCGTCGTCGCTGGGCACGGTTCGCGGTTACAACAAACCCGTCGGCGGCGCGATTTCAAAAAGACCCGATTGCGGTCTAGGGTCGCCGTTTCCGCCTTCGCCCCAGAGGCCCCGCTTGTCCGAAACCCCGCCCGCCGTGCTCACCCTGGATGACCTCAAGGTCGACTTCGAGACCCACGACGGGGCGGTGCGCGCGGTGCGCGGCGTCTCCCTGTCCATTCCCCGCGGCGAAACCCTCGGGGTGGTGGGCGAGAGCGGCTCGGGCAAGAGCCAGACCTTCATGGCGGTCATGGGCCTCCTCGCGCGGAACGGCCGCGCCACGGGCTCGGCGAAGTTCCTGGGCCAGGAGCTGCTGGGTCTGAAGCCCCGGGCGCTGAACCGCATCCGCGGCTCGAAGATGACCATGATCTTCCAGGACCCGCTGACCGCGCTGACCCCCCACGTGCGCATCGGCGAGCAGATCGCCGAGCCGCTGCGCCTGCACGACGGCCTGTCCGCCGCCGACGCCAGCAAGCGCGCCCGCGAGTGGCTGGAGCACGTCCGCATCCCCGACGCCGCGCGGCGCATGCGCCAGTACCCGCACGAACTCTCCGGCGGCATGCGCCAGCGGGTGATGATCGCCGCGGCCATGGCCGGCGGGCCGGAGCTGCTGATCGCCGACGAGCCCACCACCGCGCTCGACGTCACCGTCCAGGCCGAGATCCTCGACCTGATGGCCGAGCTGCAGCGCGAGACCGGCACGGCCATGGTGCTGATCACCCACGACATGGGCGTCATCGCCCGCCTCGCCGACCGGGTCTGCGTGATGAAGGACGGCGCCTATGTGGAAGAGGGCCCGGTGGGCCAGATCTTCTCCGATCCGCAGACCGACTACACCCGGGCCCTGCTGGCCGCCGTGCCGCGGCTGGACCGCTCCGACCGCGGGGGACGGCCCACGCTCTCGCCGGTGCCGGCGGATTCCCCGGTGGTTGTCGAAGGCCGCGACATCAAGGTCCACTTCCCGATCCACGAAGGCCTGTTCGGGCGGCAGAAGACCTTGCGCGCCGTCGACGGCGTCTCCTTCGCCGTGCGCCAGGGCGAGACCCTGGGCGTGGTGGGCGAGAGCGGCTCGGGCAAGTCCACCCTCGCCCGGGCGGTGCTGAACCTGCTGCCGGCCACCGAGGGCGCGGTCACCCTGCTGGGCCGCGACATCACCCACGCCGACCGCGAGACCTGGCGGGCCGCCCGCAAGGACCTGCAGATCGTCTTCCAGGATCCGCTGGCCAGCCTCGACCCGCGCATGACCATCGGCGACTCCATCGCCGAGCCGCTGCAGGTCTTCCAGTCGCACTTGGGCCGTGAGGCGCGCGAGGCCGAGGTGCGGGCCATGATGGGTCGCGTCGAGCTCGATCCGGCCCTGATCAACCGCTACCCGCACGAGCTCTCCGGCGGTCAGAACCAGCGCGTCGGCATCGCGCGCGCCATGATCCTGAAGCCGCGGCTGGTGATCTGCGACGAGGCGGTGTCCGCCCTCGACGTCTCCATCCGCGCGCAGATCATCGACCTCCTGATCAACCTGCAGAAGGACATGGGCCTGGCGATGATCTTCATCAGCCACGACCTGGCCGTGGTGCGCGAGATCAGCCACCGGGTGCTGGTGCTCTACCTGGGCCGCGTGGTGGAGCTGGCCGACCGCGACCGGCTCTACGCCGCCGCCGAGCACCCCTACACCCGGGCCCTGCTCTCGGCCGCCCCGATCCCGGACCCCGCCATCGAACGCAACCGCCAGCGCCTGAAGCTGGCGGGCGAGCCGCCGAGCCCCATGGACCCGCGGGCGGCCCTGCGCTTCCTGCCCTCGCGCCTGCCGGCCGACCCCAACGCCCCGATCCTCGCGCCCGAGCTCAAGGAGGTCGCCCCCGGCCACCTCGTCGCCGAGTTCGATCCTGCCTGAGGGTCACCGGAACATGTTGCGTTGCGGTAGAGGCGCGCGGCCGTTAGGTTGCCCGCCTTTCTCCGCCCGGCGTTTCCGACAATGAGCCTTTCCTTCGACGCCATCCTCGCCGCCAAAGAGCGGTTGCAGGGTCACATCGAGCGCACCCCCTGCCGTCCGTCGAAGACCCTGTCGGAGATTACGGGCGCCGAAGTGTGGGTGAAGTTCGAGAACCTGCAGTTCACGGCCGCCTACAAGGAGCGCGGGGCGCTCAACAAGCTGCTGCAGCTCACCGAGGCCGAGAAGAAGCGCGGCGTCATCGCCGCGTCCGCCGGCAACCACAGCCAGGGCCTCGCCTATCACGCCGCGCGCCTGGGCATCCCGGTGACCATCGTCATGCCCCGCGGCACCCCCTTCGTGAAGGTGCAGCAGACCCGCGCCCACGGCGCCGAGGTGGTGATCGACGGCGACGGTTACGACGAGGCCTCGTCGTTCGCCCGCAAGCTCTGCGACGAGCGCGACCTGGTCTTCGTCCACCCCTTCAACGACCTGGACGTCATGGCGGGCCAGGGCACGGTGGCGCTGGAGATGCTGGAGGACGTGCCGGACCTCGAGGTCCTGCCGATCCCGATCGGTGGCGGCGGCCTGATCGCCGGCATGGCGACGGCGGCCAAGCAGCTGAAGTCCGACCTGCGCATCGTGGGCCTTGAGCCCGCCATGTACCCGTCCTTCACCGCCAAGATGCGCGGCGTGAACGCGGGCGTGGCCACCGGCGGCGCGACCATCGCCGAGGGCATCGCGGTCAAGCAGGTGGGCGACATCAGCTACGCCGTCGCCCGGCCGCTGATCGACGAGGTCCTGCTGATCGAGGAGCCGTTCTTCGAGCGCGCCGTGGCCCTCTACTGCAACGTCGAGAAGACCGTCACCGAGGGCGCGGGCGCCGCGGCGCTCGCCGCCCTGCTGGCCTATCCGGAGAAGTTCCGCGGCAAGAAGTGCGGCTTGGTGATCACCGGCGGCAACATCGACACCCGGCTCCTGGCGTCGGTGCTGACCCGCGAGCTGGTCCGCGACCAGCGACTCGTCAGTCTCCGGATCATCGGCGACGACCGGCCGGGCCTGCTCGCCACCGTCTCGGCCGTGATCGGCCAGATGGGGGCCAACATCATCGAGGTGGCGCACAACCGCCTGGCGCTGGACGTGCCGGCCAAGGGCGCCGAATTCGACATCATGATCGAGACGCGCGACGCCCAGCACACCCAGGAGATCATGGATGCGCTGCGCGAGCGCGGCTATCCGCCGAGGGCTGTGTAAGACATGTTCCGTATCCTGATCATCGCCGCCGCCGCCCTGTCGCTCGCCGCCTGCGGCCAGAAGCCGGCCGCGCTCCCCGACCAGGCCGCCCCCTCCAAGGCCTTCCTCGAGAAGACCGCCAAGGAGCCAGGCGTGCAGAAGCTGGCGTCGGGCGTGATGTACAAGGTCGTCGCGTCCGGCCCCGAAGGCGGCGTGCGCCCGCAGCTCTCCGACGAGGTGAAGGTCCACTACGAGGGCAAGCTGATCGACGGGACGGTCTTCGACTCGTCCTTCGAGCGCGGCCAGCCGGCCGCCATGCCGCTGCGGGCCCTGATCCCCGCCTGGCAGGAGGCCCTGCAGCTCATGCGGCCGGGGGACGAGTGGATCCTCTACGTCCCGCCGGAGCAGGGCTACGGCCCCGAGGGCAAGGGTCCGATCCCGCCCAACGCCGCCCTGGTCTTCCGCATCCAGCTCATCGCCGTCCTCGAAGGCCCCGGCCGCACGGGGATGGGCTAGGGAGAGGGCGTGCTGCCTTCCCGCTGGGCGCCGCCGCTGGGATAGCCGCTGCGCGGCTTCCGGGATGACACTTGGGGTTGGGCCGGCGTCCCAGCCGGTCTACCACTGCCCCATGGCCCGAGACCTCACCCCCGCCGCGCTCGAGATCCTTCAGACCCTGGTCGGCTTCGACACCACCTCGCGCGGCTCCAACCTCGAGCTGGTCGGCTGGGTGGAGGCCTACCTCGATCGGCACGGCGTGCCGCACCGCCGGGTGCCGAACGCCGAGGGCGACAAGTCCAACCTCCTGGCCACCATCGGCCCGGCCGAGCCCGGCGGCGTCGTGCTCTCCGGCCACACCGACGTAGTGCCGGTGGACGGCCAGCCCTGGTCGACCGACCCCTGGACGCTCACCGAGAAGGACGGGCGGCTCTACGGGCGCGGGACCTGCGACATGAAGGCCTTCCTGGCCCTTGCCCTCGCCGCCGTGCCGGACCTCGTCGCCGCCGGGCCGAAGAAGCCCGTGCATCTCGCCTTCTCCTACGACGAGGAGATCGGCTGCCTGGGCGCGCCGGCGATGATCGAGGTGATCCGCCGCGAGCTGCCGAAGCCCGCCGTCGTGGTGGTCGGCGAGCCCACCGACATGGAGGCGGTCAACGGCCACAAGGGCATCGCCACCTTCCGCGTCACCGTCACCGGCCGGGAGGCCCACTCCAGCCAGACCCAGCAGGGCGTCTCGGCGATCATGGAGGCGGTGAAGCTGATGAGCTATCTGGGCGACCTCGCCCAGCGGCTGGACCGCGAAGCCGACCCCGCCTCGCCCTTCACGCCCAAGGGCGCGACGCTGACCATCGGCATGGTCAGCGGCGGCACGGCGCACAACATCATCGCCCGCGAGTGCGGCTTCACCTTCGACCTGCGCTGCCCGCCGGGCTTCGAGGTGGACGAGGTCCTGGCCCCCTTCCATGCCGAGGCCCGCGCCCTGGACGCCGCGCTCAAGGCCCGGGCGCCGGAGGCCGGCGTGGTGGTCGAGAAGAAGACCGACGTCCCGCCCTTCGCCCCCGAGCCCGGCGGCGCGGCCGAGGCCTTCGCCCGGCGGCTCACCGGCGACAACGGCCCGCCGCGCGTGGTGGCCTTCGCCGCCGAGGCCGGCCAGTTCCAGCGGGGCGGCTTCTCCACGGTGATCTGCGGCCCGGGCTCCATCGCCCAGGCTCACCAGCCCGACGAGTTCCTGGAGGTCAGCCAGCTCGAGCGCGGCGCGGCCTTCATGCGCCGCCTGGTGGAATGGGCCGCAGGGGCCTGATCACCGGCCGACGTCCCGAGAGGTCCCGCGGGTCCCAGGTCATCGCCCGGGCGATCCGCCAGGCCGAGACGCGGCGGTCCCGCTGCACCTTCGCGCGGCTCCTCATCACCTGCGGCAGGCCTTTCATCGCCGCCAGGAAGGCCCGCCAGACGATGCCGGCGTAGGGCCGGTTCGGCCGCCGGAGCGCGATGTAGAGAACCGCCGCCAGGTGCAGCGGGACGACCAGCGGCAGGAGCAGGGCCGGGGTGTCCTTGGCCACCACCCAGAAACGGTTGCGGGTGCCGTGGAAGACGGCGAACTCCGACTTGCGCCCGCCCGACGAGGCCGAGCCCACGTGGCGCACCACCGCGCGCGGGACCACCACCGTCGGCTCCCCGGCCAGCTGCAGGCGGTAGCCCAGGTCCACGTCCTCGCCGTAGCAGAAGAACTGCTCGTCGAAACCGTCCAGGGCCAGGAACAGCGCCCGGTCGATCATCATCGCCGCCCCGCACGGCGAGAAGACCTCGCCCTCGGCCGTGTCGCCGGGGTCCCGGCCGAGATAGCCGCCGCGGTAGGGGATGCCGTAGCCGCTCATCACGTCGCCCAGGCCGTCCAGCACGCCGGGCTGGTCGGCCATCAGCTGGCGCGAGGTGAACGCCTTCACGCCCGGATGCCGCCGCGACGCCGCGACCAGCTCCGCCAGCCAGTCGGGATCGGCGTCGGCGTCGGGGTTCAGCAGCACGAACCAGCGGCCGCGGGCGAGCCTCGCGCCCTGGTTGCCCGCGCCGGCGAAGCCCAGGTTCTCGGCGTTTCGGACCAGCCGCACGCCGGGGAATTCCGCCGCGATCGCCGCGTCGCCGGGGTCGGGCGAGGCGTTGTCGATCACCAGCGTCTCGAAGTCGCTGAAGGTCTGCGCCGCCAGGCTGGCCAGGCAGGCCCGGAGCGTCGGGCCGGAGTTGTAGGCGATCACGCAGACGCTGAGCGCCGGCGCTTGCGTCTTGTCTTCCGGCGCGGGCTCGTCCATGCGGTGGCGGTTTTCCAGTCCTTCAGGCGCCATGACCACGATCACGCCGCTCGCGCTTCCCGACCTCCTGCTTATCACGCCCAAGCGCCATGGCGATGCGCGCGGCTGGTTCTCCGAGACCTGGAGCCGCCGGGCCTTCGAGGCCGCCGGCCTCACCGTCGACTTCGTGCAGGACAACCAGGCCTTTAGCGCCCGGAAGGGCACCATCCGCGGCCTGCACTTCCAGGCCGCGCCGCACGCCCAGGCCAAGCTGGTCCGCGTGCTGCGGGGCGCGATCTTCGACGTGGCGGTGGACATCCGGCCGGGCTCGCCCACCTACGGGCAGTGGGCCGGGGCGACCCTCACCGCCGAGGTCGGCGAGCAGCTCTTCGTGCCCCGCGGCTTCGCCCACGGCTACTGCACGCTCACCGACGACACCGAGCTGTTCTACAAGGTCGACGGCCTCTATGCGCCGCAGACCGAGGGCGGCGTCCTGTGGAACGACCCCGACCTCGCCATCGCCTGGCCGCTGGACGGCGAGCCTATGCTCTCCGACAAGGACAAGGTCCTGCCGCGGCTGAGGGACCTGGCGCCGGTCGCGTTCTAGTCGAGGTCGCCTTTTAGTCGAGGTCGGGCGGGTCGAACCACTCCGTGCGGACCTCCGAGTCCGGCTCGTCGATCATCCGCTCGGCCCGCAGCCGCTCGAACTCGGCGTAGCTGGTGAGCTGGGCCAGCGCCCACACCGCCGCCCCGCGCACCAGCGGCGAGGCGTCGTCCAGCAGCCGCCGGGCCTCGACCGCCAGCGCCCGGTCGCCCGAGTTGCCGATCGCGTAGAGCACGTTGCGCAGGAACCGGTCGCGGCCCAGCCGCTTGACCGGGCTCTTCGAGAACAGCGTCCGGAAGGCCGGGTCGTCGAGCCGCGCGAGCTCCGCCAGCGGCGGCGCGCGCAGCGCCTCGCGCGCCGCCAGCTTCTGCTCCCGCCCGGCCTGCGCGAACTTGTTCCAGGGACAGACCGCCAGGCAGTCGTCGCAGCCGTAGATCCGGTTGCCCAGCGCTTCGCGGAACTCGAGCGGGATCGGGCCCTTCAACTCTATGGTCAGGTAGGAGATGCAGCGCCGCGCATCGAGCTGGAACGGCGCCGGGAAGGCGTTGGTCGGGCAGACCTCCAGGCAGGCCGTGCAGGAGCCGCAGTGCGCCGGCTCGGCCGCGTCGGGCGCGAGCTCCAGCGTCGTCAGGATCGAGCCCAGGAACAGCCAGGAGCCGAACTCGCGGCTGACCAGGTTGGTGTGCCGGCCCTGCCAGCCGACGCCGGCCCGCTCGGCCAGCGGCTTCTCCATCAGGGGTGCGGTGTCCACGAACACCTTCAGCTCGCCGCCGAACCTCGCCTGTATCCAGCGGCCCAGCGCCTTCAGCCGCGACTTGATCAGGTCGTGGTAGTCGTCGCCCTGCGCGTAGACGCTGATCGCGCCCCGGTCGGGGTGGCTCAGGACCTCCAGCGGGTCGGCGTCGGGTCCGTAGTTGACGCCCAGCACGATGGCCGAGCGCGCGTCGGGCCACATGCCCCGGGGGTGGCGCCGCCGCTCCAGCGTCTCTTCCATCCAGCCCATCTCGCCGTGCCGGCCGGCCGCCACATAGGCCTCCAGCCGCGCGGCGGCGGGCCAGGCGTCGTCCAGGTCGGTGAAGCGGCAGAGGTCGAAGCCGAGGGCCTTGGCCTCGGCGCGGATCAGGTCTTCGGGTCTAGAAGTCGAGATCGTCATAATGCCTGGCGGGCGTCAGGCCCGGCCAGCGGTCCAGGAGCAGGGGCCGGAAACACGGCCGGGATTTCAGCTTCATGTACCAGGTCTTCACCGCGGGGAAGTCGGCCCAGGGGACGTCGCCGAAATAGTCGATGACCGACAGATGGGCGGCCGCGGCGAAATCCGCCAGGGACAGCCGCTTGCCGGCCAGCCAGTCGCGGGCCTGCAGCAGGCCGTCCAGGTAGAAGAGATGGCTCTTCACCCCCTCGCGCCCCTGGCGCAGGTTGGCGAGCTCGGGCGCGCCCAGGCCCAGCAGCCGCTTCTCCATCTTCTCGTGCAGGATGTAGCCGCCGGCCTCGAACTCGAACTTGCGGTCGAACCACTGCAGAAGCCGGCGCGCCTCGGCCCGCTCGGCGGCGTCCTGCGCCAGCAGGGCCGGCTCGGGATGGGCCTCCTCCAGGTAGTCGAGGATGGCGCGGGCCTCGCACAGCACCAGGCGCTCGGCGCCGTCGGTGACCACCAGCACGGGCACCACGCCGGAGGGGTTGAGCGCGGCCAGCTCCTTCGGCCGCTCCCAGTACTTCACCTGCGCCTCGGCGAACGGCAGCCGCTTCTCGCCCAGCGCCAGGCGCACCTGCCGCGAGGCGGGATCGAGCGGGAAGTGGTGGAGGGTGCGTTCGACGCTCATGACCGGCTAACGCGCGAGGCGGGCAGGCGATTCAGGAAGAGAATCGCTTCGGCCCAAGTGAGCCCCCACCCCTTAAGGTCCCGTTTACTGTGCCGCGGCTTCGGCGAAGGCGCCGCCGTGCGGCTCGGCCCGGCCACGCGGATCGGCGTGGATGATGATGTCGGCCTGCGGGAAGACCTCCAGCAGCCGCTTCTCCGCCGCCACGATCACCTCGTGGGCCGCCTCCAGCGTCAGGTCGGGATCCAGGTCCACGTGCATCTGCATGTGCACATAGGGCCCCGACGCGCGGGTCCTGAGCTGGTGCACGCCGGTCAGCCGCCGGTCCTGGCTCACCAGCTCGACGATCCGCGCCCGCTGCTCGTCCGGCAGCTCGTGGTCCATCAGCTGGTTGGCGGCCTCGCGGAACACCCCCACCGCGCCCCACAGCAGCAGGGCCGCGATGACCATGGCCGCCGCCGCGTCGAGGCCATTCACGCCGAGCCAGGCGGAGGCGGCGATGCCGACCAGGGCGATGACGTTGGAGGCCAGGTCCGAGGCGTAGTGCGCCCGGTCGCCCGACACCGCCACCGAGGATGTCTGCCTGAGCACCCGCGTCTGGGCCATGATCAGGAGGCCGGTCAGGGCGGTGGACACGATCATCACCCCCACCGCCCAGCCTTCCGACCGCAGCGGATGCGGGTCCAGCAGGTCGCCCACTGCCTCGCGGGCGATCAGCGCCGCCGAGGCGAACACCAGGCCCGCCTGCACCAGGCTCGCGAAGGCCTCGGCCTTGCCGTGACCGAACCGGTGCTCGGCGTCGGGCGGGGCGACCGCATAGCGGACGGCGAAGAAGGTCACCAGGCTGGCCACCAGGTCGAGCCCGGAGTCCGCCGCCGAGGCCAGCAGCGCCATGGAGCCGGAGACCAGCCAGACCCCGGTCTTGAGCGTCACCAGCACGGCCGCCGTCACCACCGACAGCAGGGTGACCCGCCGCGTCAGGGCGGCGGTCTCGGCGGGGCTCAGGCCATGGACCGTGTTCATGGCCGGTAGATAGCGCGCTCCGCTCCGTCGCTGGAGCGCAAACGACTCTCAGCTTCGCCCTACGCCGCCTGCCGCGGCAACGGCCCCACATACCTCGACTGCGGGCGGATCAGCCGGCCGCCGGCCAGCTGCTCGCGGGCGTGGGCGATCCAGCCCGTCACCCGGCCCATGGCGAAGACGCAGGTGAAGGCCGACGGCGGCAGGCCCAGCGCCTCCAGAAGGAGGGCGGTGTAGAACTCCACATTGGTGTCCAGCGGCCGGTCCGGCTTCTTCTCGCGCAGGATGGCCAGCGCGGCCTGCTCGACCGCCTCGGCGAATTCCAGCCGGCCGGCGTTCGACCCCTCGCTCAGCCGCCGGACCGCACCCTTCAGGGCGTCGGCACGGGGATCGCGCACCCGGTAGATCCGGTGGCCGAAGCCCATCAGCCGGTCGCCGCGCGCCACGGCGCCCTCCAGCCAGGCCCGCGCGTTGGCCGGCTCGCCGATGGCGTCCAGCATCTCGATCACCGGGCCCGGCGCCCCACCGTGCAGCGGCCCCTTCAGCGCGCTGATCCCGCCCAGCACCGCCGAGGTCAGCCCGGCCCGCGTCGAGGCGATCACCCGCGCCGCGAAGGTGGAGGCGTTCAGCCCGTGGTCGCTGACCGTGACGAGGTAGGTGTCCAGCGCCGCCGCCTTCGCCCGCTCCGGCGCGCGCCCGGTGATCATCTGCAGCACGTCGGCCGAATGCCCGAGCGAGGGGTCCGGCCGCACCGGCGCCTCGCCCGCCTGGGCGCGAACCACCGCGGCGGTGAACACCGCCGGCGCGGCGGCCAGCCGCAGCGCCGTGGCCAGGTCGTCGCCGTCCGCCAGCCGCGCCGTCAGCGCCCGCATGGCCTCCACCGGGGTGCGGTCCAGGAGGCCGGTGTCCAGCGCCGCCACCTCGGCGAACACCTCGGCGCGGGCCGTGGCGAGCGGGGCGGTCAGGTCGTCGGGCAGGTCGTCGAAGAAACCGTCCCACAGCAGGTGGGCGACGCCCTCGAACCGCGTGCGGCCGGCCAGCTCGTCCAGAGAGCGGCCGCGGATGATCAGGCGGCCGGCCCGGCCGTCCACCTCGGACAGCACGGTTTCGGCGGCGACGACGTCTTCGAGGCCATCGGACATGGCGGGTCTCCATCAACTGTCTTGCGGCCCGCAACATTTGCCCGCAAGCTGGAGTGGTCAATCTTGATCAATGTGATCAACATATGTCTCCACGAGACTGGATCGCCGCCGAGGAAGCCCGCGACCGCCTGGGGGTGCGCGCGCAGACGCTCTATGCCTATGTCAGCCGCGGCCGGGTCCAGGTCCGCCCCGATCCGGGCGATCCGCGCCGCAGCCTCTACCGCGCCGCCGACATCGCCGCGCTCAGCCAGCGCAAGTCGCGCAGCCGCAAGGTCTCCGATGTGGCCGCCGGCGCCATCGCCTGGGGCGAGCCGGTGCTGGCCTCGGAGATCACCACGGTCGCGGGCGGGCGGCTGTTCTACCGCGGCCGCGACGCCATCCGCCTGGCCGAGACCGAGACCCTGGAGGCGGTGGCCCGCCTGCTGCGCGGCGGCCACGGGGCGGCCCTGAAGCGCACCGAGCGTCCCGCTCCGCCTCAGGCGCCCGACATGCGCACCCGCGCCTTCCTGGCGCTCGCCCTGCGCGCCGGGACCGATCCGCCGGCCCGCGGGCGCCAGCCCCTGGCGCTGGCCGTGGAGGCCGCCACCCTGCTCGACGTGATCGCCGACGCCATCGCCGGCGAGGTGGGCGGCGGGGCGATCCACAACCGTCTGGCGCTGGCCTGGGGGCAGGGGCCAGGCGGCCCCGGCGCCGATCTCATTCGCCGCACCCTGGTGCTGGTGGCCGACCACGAGCTGAACGCCTCGGCCTTCGCCGCCCGGGTGGCGGCGTCGACCGGCGCCTCGCTGTCGGCGGCGGCGCTCGCCGGCCTGTCCACCCTCTCCGGCCCCCGCCACGGCGGCGCGACCGCGGCCGTGCGCACCTTCGCCGCCGAGGCGGCCCGTCTCGGTCCGCGCCAGGCGATCGCCGACCGCCTGGTGGAGGACCGCGCCCTGCCGGGCTTCGGCCATCCGCTCTATCCCGAGGACGATCCGCGGGCCGCCGCGCTCCTGGACCGCTTCCGCGCGCCGCCGGAGCTCGCGGCCCTGCGCGAGGCGGCGCGCGAGGTCACGGGCCTCGCGCCCAACATCGATTTCGCCCTGGTGGCGGTCTGCGAGGCGCTCCGGCTGCCGGCCGACGCGGCCTTCGCCCTGTTCACCGTCGCCCGCTGCGCCGGCTGGATCGCCCACGCCATCGAGCAGGGCCAGACCGACGCCCTCATCCGCCCCCGGGCGCGCTACGTGGGCCCCGAGCCGGAGCTCGGCTAGCCGATCGCGAAGAAGTCGTTGCGCGCCTGCAGCAGGGTGGTGACGAGGTCGCGTTCCGCCGGCTCCAGCAGCGGGTTCCAGATGTCGAAGATCAGGATGAACCGCGTCTCGTCGGCCTCGTTCCAGGCCTCGTGCTCGATGGTGTCGTCGAACACCCAGGCCTCGCCCATCCGCCACTCGCGGGTCTCGTTCCCCACGCGGAAGCGGGCGGGGCCGGGCAGCACCAGCGGCAGGTGGCAGAGCAGCCGCACATTGGTCGCGCCCGTGTGCGGCGGGATGTGCGCATGGGGCTCGAGCGCCGAGAACATGGCGGTGGGCGCGAACCCCGGCTGGGCGACCATCGGCAGCGATTCCAGCACGGCGGTGGTGCGCGGGCACAGGGCCTGGGCGCCGGCCTGGGCCTCACCGTCCTTCCACAGGAAGAAGGCGGTCCATCGCCGGGAGTGGTTCAGCTCCTCCCACTGGTTCAGCGGCGCGCCGGGCGGATAGGCGATGTAGGGCGCGAAGCTGTCCCCGGCCACGGCCAGGGCGCCTTGGAGCTCCTCGCGGATCACCTCGGTGGCGGCCTCCAGCTCGCCCAGCCACGGGAACTGCTCGCGCTCGTAGAACGGGATCGCCGGCAGCCTCGGATAGTGCAGCGTGAGCGGTTCCTGGACATAGGCCCGCCGGGTCCCGGCGCACAGGCCGATAGCCTCGTCGAAGCGCCGCCGCGCCGCCGCGGAGCAGTCCGTCGCCCGCTCGGCGGTGCGGTCCCGCAGATAGTCTTCGAGCCCCTTGAGGCTGCGCCCGACCACGGCCCGGGCCCGCTCGGTGGGCGCCGCGAGCGCGGGCGCCATCGCCTGCTCAGAGGGCGCAACCTTCAGGGCGGCGCGATAGATCGGGGTCGCGGCGCGCTCGCCGCTCAGCCTTTCCAGGAGGTGGCCCTTCGAGAGCAGGGCGACGTAGTCGTAGGGATCGATGGCCAGCGCCTCGTCCAGCGCCTCCAGCGCGCCCGTCAGGTCGCCGGCCGCGCGCCGCACCATCGCCTTCTGGTGACGCAGGGCCGGGTTCTGCGGCTGCGCGCGCTCGGCCTCCGCCAGCAGGGCCAGGGCCCTGGCCGCGTCGCCCCGACGGAACGCGTCGAGCGCCCGCCCGCTCAGGTCATCCGCCTCGCCCGCAACCTCGATCACTTGCCATCCTCGCCCCATTGTGGGGTAACGACGGAATATAACCCGGTTCGCCTAAGAACAGCAGCAGAGTAGAAGAACCCCGTGCGGCCTCGCGCCGCAGGCTCACGCCCGCCGGTGCACGGCCTCCTCGGCTTCGAGGGCGTGGTCGAGGCGGCCGACCATCTCCTTGGGGCAGACCTGCCAGAACCGCTCCAGCGCCCGGTCCCAGTCGCGCAGCAGCGCCTGGGCGAGGCCCGATCCGGTCTCCCGGGCGTGCTCCTCGACGAGCGCCTTCAGCACCCCTTCCCAGTGCGGGCTGCCGATCCGGCAGGTGATCACGCTCTCGCGGTTCAGCGCGGTCTGGAAGCTGTCGTCGGCGTCGTAGACGAAGGCCATGCCGCCGGTCATGCCGGCGGCGAAGTTGAAGCCCACGGGCCCCAGGATCACCGCCACGCCGCCGGTCATGTACTCCAGCCCGTTGGCGCCGCAGCCCTCGACCACGGTGGTGGCGCCGGAGTTGCGCACCGCGAACCGCTCGCCGGCCAAGCCGGCCGCGAACAGCCGCCCGGACGTGGCCCCGTAGAGCACGGTGTTGCCGAGGATGGCGTTCTTCTCCGGCCGCGCCAGGTGCGGCGAGGGCCGGATGGCGATGGTCGCGCCCGACAGCCCCTTGCCCACATAGTCGTTGGCCTCCCCGGTGAGCTCGATGCGCAGGCCCTGGACCGCGAAGGCGCCCAGGCTCTGGCCGGCCGAACCCTTCAGCTGCACTGTCAGGTGGCCGGGGGCGAGTCCCTCCATCCCGAACTTGCGCACGATGTGCGAGCTGGTCCGGGCCCCGATCGAGCGGGCGGTCGACGCCACCGTGTAGGTGAGCTGCATCTTCTCGCCGCGTTCGAAGACGGGGGCGGCGTCGCGGACGATCTGGGCGTCCAGGGTGTCGGGCACCTCGTTGCGGCCCATGACCGTGCAATAGGGCCGGTTCTGGCCGGGGTCGGCCTTCACCAGCAGCGGGTTCAGGTCGAGGTCGTCCAGGTGCTCGCCGCCGCGCGAGACCTGCATCAGAAGGTCCGTGCGCCCGACGATCTCCTGCAGCGATTTCGCGCCCAGCGAAGCCAGGATCTCGCGCACCTCCTCGGCGATGAAGGTGAAGAGGTTGATCACCTTGTCCGGCGTGCCGGTGAACTTGGCGCGCAGCGCCTCGTCCTGGGTGCAGACCCCCACCGGGCAGGTGTTGGAATGGCACTGGCGCACCATGATGCAGCCCATGGCGATCAGGCTGGCCGTGCCGATGCCGAACTCCTCGGCCCCCAGCATGGCGGCGATCACCACGTCGCGGCCGGTGCGGATCCCGCCGTCCGTCCGTAGACGGACGGAATGTCGCAGATTGTTCAGTGTGAGGACCTGATTGGCTTCGGAGAGGCCCATCTCCCAAGGCCCGCCGGCGTACTTGATCGAGGTCTGGGGCGAGGCGCCCGTGCCGCCGACGTTGCCGGAGATCAGGATCACGTCGGCCTTGGCCTTGGCCACCCCCGCCGCGATCGCGCCGATGCCGGTCATGGCCACGAGCTTCACGCAGACCCGGGCGTCCGGGTTGATCTGCTTCAGGTCGTAGATGAGCTGGGCCAGGTCCTCGATCGAATAGATGTCGTGGTGCGGCGGCGGGCTGATCAGCATCACCCCCGGCGTGGAGTGGCGCAGCTTGGCGATCAGCTCGGTGACCTTGAAGCCGGGCAGCTGGCCGCCTTCGCCCGGCTTGGCGCCCTGGCTGACCTTGATCTCGATCTCGCGGCACTGGTTCAGGTACTCGGCGGTCACCCCGAACCGGCCCGACGCGATCTGCTTCACCGCCGAGTTGGGGTTGTCGCCGTTCGGCAGCGGCGTGTAGCGCGCGCGGTCCTCGCCGCCCTCGCCGGAGACGCTCTTCGCCCCGATCCGGTTCATGGCGATGTTCAGCGCCCCGTGCGCCTCGGGGGACAGCGCCCCCAGGCTCATGCCGGGCGTGACGAACCGCTTGCGGATCTCGTTGACGCTCTCGACCTCGTCGATGGCCACGGCCTTGCCGTCCGGCCGCACGTCCAGCAGGTCGCGCAGCTGGATCGCCGGCTGCTTGCGCATCCCTTCCGAGAATCGCCGGTAGAGCTGGTAGTCGCCCCGGTCGCAGGCGGTCTGCAGGGTGTGGATCATCCGCGCCTCGAAGGCGTGGGCCTCGCCCGCCCGGCGCGACTTGTAGAAGCCGCCCACCGGCAGGGAGAGCGCCGCCGGGTCCCAGGCGCGGCGGTGCAGTTCGACGGCCTTGGCCTCCAGGCCCGCCAGGCCGATGCCCGAGATGCGCGACGGCATGCCCGGGAAGAACTCCGCCACCAGGCTGCGCGACAGGCCCACGGCCTCGAAGTTCAGCCCGCCGCGGTAGGACGAGATCACCGAGATGCCCATCTTGGCGATGATCTTCAGCAGGCCGCCCTCGATGGCCTTCTTGAAGTTCAGGCACAGCTCGCGCAGCGTCAGCTCGCCGGTCAGCCCGCGGTCCTGGCGGTCCAGGAAGCTCTCCTGCGCCAGGTAGGCGTTCACCGCCGTCGCCCCGCAGCCCACCAGGACCGCGAAGTAGTGGGTGTCCAGGCACTCGGCCGAACGCACGACGATCGAGACGTAGGACCGCAGCCCCTTGGCCACCAGCCAGGCGTGCACCCCGCCGGTGGCCAGGATCATCGGCAGGGCCACCCGGTCGGGCCCGGTGTTCAGGTCCGACAGCACGATGGTCGAGCAGCCGCGCAGCGCCGCGTCCTCGGCCTCCATGCGGATCCGCTCGAGGTTCGCCCTGAGCGCGTCGCCCGCCCGCGACTCCTCGGCCGGCAGCGGCATGGTGCAGTCCACCACCGCCACGTTCTTTTCGCCGATCGCCTCCACCAGGCGCGCGTACATGCCGGTGGTCAGCACGGGGCTGTCGAGGACGAAGACGTCCGTCTGGGTCTCATCCTCGGCCAGGATGTTGCCGAGGTTCTTGAAGCGGGTCTTCAGCGACATCACCGCCGTCTCGCGGAGCGAGTCGATCGGCGGGTTGGTCACCTGGCTGAAGTTCTGCCGGAAGAAGTGGCTGAGCGGCCGGTACTCGTTGGACAGCACCGCCAGCGGGGTGTCGTCGCCCATGGAGCCCACCGCCTCCTTGGCCTCCTCGACCATGGGGGCGAGGATCAGCTCCAGGTCCTCAAGGCTCATCCCGGCGGCCGCCTGCCGGCGGACCAGCTCCTCGCGGCTGAACAGGCGCTCTTCCGCGCCGGGGCCGATCTTCTCCTCCAGCTCGACCATGTTGCCGAGCCAGCGGTCGTAGGGGTGCTGGGCGGCCAGGCGGTCGATGATCGCCTCCTCGCCGTAGAGCCGTCCCTCCACCAGGTCGACGGCCAGCATGCGGCCGGGCGCGATGTGCGACTTCCTGGTGATCCGCGCCTCCTCGATCCGGCACATGCCGGCCTCGGAGCCCACGATCAGCAGGCCGTCGTCGGTCTCGGTGACGCGCAGGGGGCGAAGCCCGTTGCGGTCCTTGCCGGCCACCACCCAGCGGCCGTCCGTGGCGCAGACCGCGGCCGGCCCGTCCCAGGGCTCCATCACCGCATTGGCGTAGGCGTAGAGCGCCCGGTGCGCCGGCTTGATCTGCCCCTCGGTGCGGGCGTTCCAGGCCTCGGGGATCAGCAGGGTCTTGGCCATGGGCGCGTCGCGTCCGGCGCGGACCAGCACCTCGAAGGTGTTGTCGAGCGCGGCCGAGTCCGATCCGCCCGGCTGGATCACCGGCTTCACGTCCTCCTGGTAGTCGCCGAAGGCGCCGGCGGCCATGCGGATCTCGTGGCTCCGCATCCAGTTGCGGTTGCCCTTCAGGGTGTTGATCTCGCCGTTGTGGGCCAGCATCCGGAACGGCTGGGCCAGCCGCCACTCCGGGAAGGTGTTCGTCGAATAGCGCTGGTGGAAGATCGCCACCGCCGCCTGGAAGCGCGGGTCGGTGAGGTCCGGATAGAACTCGTCGATGTGCTCGGCCAGGAACATCCCCTTGTAGATCAGCGACCGGGCCGACAGCGAGCAGATGTAGAAGTGCTGGATGTTGGCCTGGGCGACCTGCTTCTCGATCCGCTTGCGGCACAGGAACAGCGCGCGCTCCAGCGCCTCGCCCTCCAGGCCCTTGGGCGGGGAGAGCATGATCTGCTCGATCTCGGGGCGGGTGGCGTTGGCCTTCTCGCCGATCACCGAGGTGTCGGTCGGCACCTGCCGCCAGCCGTAGATGTAGAAGCCGAAGCGCAGCGCCTCCGCCTCGACGATGGTCCGGCAGGTCTCCTGGGCGGCGAGGTCCGTGCGCGGCAGGAAGACCTGGCCCACGGCGATCGGGCCCGGACGCACCTTGTGGCCGATCCGCTCCACGTGGGCGGCGAAGAAGTCGCGCGGCACCGAGACCAGCACGCCCGCGCCGTCGCCGGTCTTGCCGTCGGCGTCGACGGCGCCGCGGTGCCAGACGGCCTTCAGCGCCCGGATCGCCAGCTCCACCACCTCCCGGCGCGGCCGCCCGTCGATGGCGCAGACCAGGCCGACGCCGCAGGCGTCGTGCTGCTCGGTGATGTCGTAGCCGCCGTTGGCCTCCAGCAGCCGCCCGCGCTCGGACAGGTAGTGTTCGACGTACTCTTCGCCCCCCACCTGACCGTCATGGCCGGGCTTGTCCCGGCCATCCATGAACGCCCGATGGTCAGAGCCTTGCGCGGAGGACGCGGAGATCATGGATCCCCGGGACAAGCCCGGGGATGACGTGCGGAGGGTATCGGTCATGGCGGTCACTCCGCGGCCATGAGCGCATCGGCGCTCTTGTGGGCCGCCAGGTAGCGGTGGATGGCGTCGGCGCTGTCGCGGCCGTCGCGGATGGCCCAGACGACCAGGCTCGCGCCGCGCACGATGTCGCCGGCGGCGAAGACGCCCGGGATCGAGGTCATCATGGTCCGGAAGTCGGCTTTCAGCGTGCCCCAGCGGGTGGTGGCCAGCTCCGGCGCCTCGAAGGCCGCGGGCAGGTTCTCGGGGTCGAAGCCCAGGGCCTGGATGACCAGGTCGGCCCTCAGGTCGAAGTCGGCGCCCTCGACCTCCTCCGGCGACTGCCGACCCGAGGCGTCGGGCGGGCCCAGCCGCATGCGCGCGGCGCGCACGCCGGCCGCCTGCAGCGCCTCCCCGGTGACCGCCCGCGGCGCGGCCAGCCATTCGAAGACCACGCCCTCCTCCTCGGCGTTCATCACCTCGCGCGCCGAGCCCGGCATGTTGGCCCGGTCGCGGCGGTAGAGGCAGGTCACCGAGGCCGCGCCCTGGCGGATCGCCGTGCGCACGCAGTCCATGGCGGTGTCGCCGCCGCCCACCACCACGACGTTCTTGCCGGCCGCGTGCAGCCGCCCGTCGGCGAGTTCGGCGACCTCGTCGCCCAGGTCGAGGCGGTTCTCGGCGATCAGGTAGTCGAGCGCGGCGACCACGCCCTCGGACCCCGCGCCGGGGGTGGCCAGGTCGCGGGCCTTGTAGACGCCGGTGGCGACCAGGACGGCGTCGTGCGCGCCACGCAGGTCCGCCAGGGTCGCGTCGCGGCCGACCTCGAAGCCCAGGCGGAACTCGATCCCGCCGTCGGCCAGCCGCTGGGTGCGGCGCGCGACCACGTCCTTCTCCAGCTTGAAGCCGGGAATGCCGTAGATCAGCAGGCCGCCCGGCCGGTCGTGGCGGTCGTAGACGGTGACGGCGTAGCCCTGCTCGCGCAGGCGCTCGGCCGCCGCCAGGCCCGCCGGCCCCGCGCCGATCACCCCCACCGACTGGCCCCGGTCGGGACCGGGGACCAGCGGCTGGACCCAGCCTTCTTCCCAGGCCTTGTCGGTCAGGTACTTCTCCACCGCCCCGATGGTGACGGTGCCGTGGCCGGACTGCTCGATGACGCAGTTGCCCTCGCACAGCCGGTCCTGCGGGCAGATCCGGCCGCAGATCTCCGGCATGGAGTTGGTCGCCTGCGACAGCGCATAGGCCTCCTGCAGCCGGCCCTCGGCGGTCATCCTCAGCCAGTCGGGGATGTTGTTATGCAGCGGGCAGTGGGTCTGGCAGAACGGCACGCCGCACTGCGAGCAGCGCGAGGCCTGCTCGGCGGCCTTGGCGTCGATGAACTCCGCATAGATCTCGTGGAAGTCGCCCTTCCGCGCGGCCGCGTCCCGCTTCGGCGGCGTCGCCCGGGGCGTGGTCGTGAACTTCAGCATGCGTTCGGCCATGGGCGATCGCTCCTTCCAGAGCGGCCCACATAGGCGACGGCGCGGCTGTGGAAAAGTCGATCATCCAAAAAGGGGACCATGTTCCTGCGTCAGATTGCGCGAAGGCCAGGCTCTGCGATCGCTTCGCAGCAAGATAGTCCAATTTTGAGATGAACCCGATGTTCACCATAGTGCCGCCCTTTGCCGTCTTCCCCCTTGAGCTGGAGTTCCGCCGTGCCGGATTGGGTCTACGCCGTCATCCTGGGCGTCATCGAAGGCCTGACGGAGTTCATCCCGGTCTCGTCGACGGGCATGATGCTGCTCGCCAAGCACGGCATGGGGCTGACCGACCCCTTCTGGAACACCTTCGCGGTGATGATCCAGCTGGGCGCGATCCTGGCGGTGGTCGTGCTCTACTTCGGCAAGCTGTGGCGGGCGGTGATCACCCTGCCGAGCGACCCGGCCAGCCGGCACTTCGCCCTGACGGTGATCGTCGCCTTCATCCCCTCGATCGTGCTCGGCCTGCTGCTGCACGACTTCATCAAGGGGGTGCTGTTCGATAGCCCGACGGTGCAGTGCATCTCGCTGATCATCGGCGGCGTCGTCCTGCTGCTCATCGACCGCAGGGCCCCGGCGCCCGTGCATCGGGAGCCGGACCAGCTGCCGCTGAAGACCGCCTTCATCATCGGCCTCTTCCAGGTGCTGGCCATGATCCCCGGCGTCTCGCGCTCGGGCGCGACCATCGTCGGTGGCATGCTGAACAAGGTGGAGAAGCGCGCCGCCGCCGAGTTCACCTTCTTCCTGGCGATCCCGACCATGCTCGGCGCCTTCGTGCTCGACGCCGTCGAGAGCCGCGACCAGCTGATGGCCGGCGAGAACCTCAGCCTGCTGGCGATCGGCTTCGTCACCGCCTTCGTGGTGGCGGTGGTGGTGATCAAGCTGATGCTGGCGATCGTCACCCGGCGGGGCTTCGCCCCGTTCGGCTGGCTGCGGATCGCGATCGGCGCGGTGGGCCTGGCGGCCCTGCAGTTCGCCTAGCGGACCGCGGCGTAGGCCCGGTCGTCCTGGTCGGCGTACTGGCCGCCCTTGCGGTAGCGGTAGAGGTAGGTCGGCAGCACGGCCTCCAGCGTGGTGGGCGTGATCCCCAGCTCCTCGAGCCCCGGATAGGCGCCGCTCACCACATTGTCGGTCTTCAGCAGCTTCGCCTGGTCGGCCGTGATCGGCGGCGGCACGATCCCCTTCACCAGGTCGAAGGCCGAGCCCAGCAGCTCCGCGGCGACGCCCGGCAGCGGCAGCAGCAGGCGCCGGCGGCCGGTCTCGGCCAGGATCATCTCCATGAGCTCGCGGAAGGTGAACACCGCCGGCCCGCCGAGCTCGTAGGTCTGGGCCGCGCACTCCTCCAGGGTGACCATCTTGGCCAGCGCCTTGCCCACGTCGCCCACGAACACCGGCTGGAAGCTGTTGGTGCCGCCGCCGAACAGCGGCAGGGCCGGGCTCATCCCCGCCATGGCCGCGAAGCGGTTGAAGAAGTCGTCCTCCTGGCCGAACACGATCGAGGGCCGGGCGACCACCGCGTCCGGATAGATCTCGCGCACGGCCAGCTCGCCCTCGGCCTTGGTGCGGGCGTACTTGGATTCAGAGGCCTCGTCGGCGCCCAGCGCCGACATCTGCACCACGCGGGTCACGCCCTCGGCCCGGGCCGCCTCGGCGACGTTGCGGGCCCCCATCACATGCACCGCCTGGAAGCCCTGGCGGCCGGTCTCGTAGAGCACGCCCACCAGGTTGAGCGAGGCGGTGGCGCCCTCCAGGGCGCGGCGGATCGAGTCCGGGTTTCGGATGTTGGCCTGCACCACGTCGATCTGGCCCACGTCGCCGTGCAGGCGCATGGCGTAGCCGAGGTTCGGATTGCGCACCGCCACCCGGATCCGCCAGCCGGCCTTGGCCAGCTGCCGCACGGCCTGGGTCCCGATGAAGCCCGATCCGCCGAAGACGGTGACTAGGTTCTGCATGGCCGCGCGGTTTCTTCCGGAGAGCTCGAAACTGCGCCTGCGGATAGACGATGCGGCCCTCCGCCGCAATGCGACGGTGAGGCCAGGTTCGCAAACCTGCTGCGACGCCGTTGACCCGGCCCGGCCGGCGCCCTAAGGAACCGCCCTCGCGCGATCCGGTGGGTCGGGCCCAGGTGGCGGAATTGGTAGACGCGCTGGCTTCAGGTGCCAGTGGCTTAACGGCCGTGAAGGTTCGAGTCCTTTCCTGGGCACCATCCCTCTCTCTATAGTGGAGAGCCGGGATGGATCGCCGGAGCGAGCGCTTTTAAGTGACGACCTATACGCACAGGGGCGACCTGCCCGCAGACGCCCTGGCGGGCGCTTCGGTGGTCGCCATCGACTCGGAGACCATGGGCCTGCGGCTCGGCCGCGATCCGCTGTGCGTGGTGCAGCTCTCCGACGGCGGCGGCGACGCCCATCTGGTGCAGCTCGACCGCGCCACCTACGACGCCCCGAACCTGAAGCGGCTGCTGGCCGATCCGGCGGTGCTGAAGCTCTTCCACTTCGGCCGCTTCGATATCGCCATGTTCTGGCTGCATCTGGGGGTGGTGACCGCCCCCGTCTACTGCACCAAGATCGCCTCCAAGCTCGCGCGCACCTACACCGACCGTCACGGCCTGAAGGACGTGACCCGGGAGCTGCTCAACATCGAGCTCTCCAAGGTCCAGCAGAGCTCGGACTGGGGCGCCGCCGACCTCTCCGAGGAGCAGCTGGCCTACGCCGCCTCCGACGTCATGCACCTGCACGCCCTGCGCGAGCGCCTGGACCGGATGCTGGTCCGCGAGGGCCGCGATGGCCTGGCCAGGGCCTGTTTCGACTTCCTGCCCCACCGCGCCCTCCTGGACGTCGCCGGCTGGGAAGACGTCGACATCTTCGCGCACTCCTGACGGGATCGGGCATGAGCGCGGCGGACCCCTCCACGATGGCGACCCCGGGCCGGCGTCCGGAGATCGTGCGCTGGCGCCGCCGCTCTCGGGTCCTGCGCCTGCTCAGGTTCGGCCTGCCCGCGGCCATCGTGCTGATCCTGGCGGTGATGGCCGGGACGGTGGCGTGGAACGCCCTGCGCGCCAAGCCGGCCGAGGCCGGCGACCCCGACGCCCCGATCCGCCTGGTGAATCCCCGCTTCGTGGGCCGCGACGACAAGGGCCGCGCCTTCGTGCTCACCGCCGCCTCGGCCACCCGCGATCCGAAGGACTATCAGCGCGTCATCCTCGACAAGCCGGCCCTGGTGATGGACGAAGAGGGGCCCGACCCCTTGCGGATCTCCGGCGGCGCGGGCGTCTACCACGAGGGGAACCGAAAGCTGCAGCTCTCCGGCGGCGTGCGGCTCGCCGGCGCCCGGCAGGCGTTCGAGACGGCCAGTTCCATGTTCGACACCAAGACCGGGGAACTGGTGGGTTCAGGTCCTATTCAGGGGTCAGGGTCCCTTGGAGAAATCACCGCGAAGTCCTATGCCGTCTACGGCAGAGGCGAGCGCATGGTGTTCAAGGGCGGCGTGCGGACGCGGCTCCAGACGAAGTAGCAGGCGATGCGGATGAAGCTCCTTTCCACGATCACGGCGGCGGCCCTGGCCCTCGCGGCCGCCCCGGCCGTGGCCCAGCTCGCGCGGGACACCAATGCGCCGGTGGACATCACCGCCGACGAGCTGGAGGTCATCAACACCGAGTGCGTGTCGATCTGGCGCGGCAACGCAGAGGCCCTGCAGGCCGACGCGCGCCTGCGCGCCAACGTCCTCACCGCCCGCTTCCAGACCAAGGCCGCCACCACCGCCGGCGGCGCCGGCGACTGCGGCGACCTGCAGCGCATGGAGGCCCAGGGCCAGGTCTACTACGCCACCCCGCAGCAGCGGGTGCGGGCCGACAACGCCATCTACGAGGCCGTCGGCGAGACCCTCACCATGACCGGCGACGTGGTCGCCGTTCAGGGCCAGAACGTGCTGCGCGGCACGCGCATGGTCATCAACACGCGCACCGGCCAGGGGACGATGCAGGGCGCCGCCACCGGCCGGAACAAGACGGGCCGGGTGCGCGGGGTCTTCTATCCCAACCAGCAGCCCAACCAGGCGCGTCCCTAGCCGTGGCCCTCAAGCGCGAACAGGTCGCGACGACCCTGCCGGATCTCGCGGGCGAGGGGCTGGTCGTCGACAACATCGGCAAGTCCTATCGCGGGCGGCCGGTGGTGAAGGGCGTCTCCCTGCGGCTGTGCCGCGGCGAGGTGGCGGGCCTGCTCGGCCCCAACGGCGCGGGCAAGACCACCTGCTTCTACATGATCACCGGCCTGATCCCGGCCGACTACGGCGCCATCTACCTGGACGGCGAGAACATCACCGCCCAGCCGATGTACCAGCGCGCCCGCATGGGCGTCGGCTACCTGCCGCAGGAGACCTCGATCTTCCGCGGGATGACCGTGGGCGAGAACGTCATGGCCGTGGTCGAGCTGCGCGAGCGCGACCGCAAGAAGGCCCGCGCCATGGTCACCGAGCTCCTCGAGGAGCTGCACATCGAGCACCTGCGCAACGCACCGGCCATCTCGCTGTCGGGCGGCGAGCGGCGCCGGGTGGAGATCGCCCGGGCGCTGGCCTCGGAGCCGTCCTTCATGCTGCTGGACGAGCCGTTCGCCGGCATCGACCCGCTCGCCATCGCCGACATCCGCGAGGTGATCAGCTACCTCAAGAAGCGCGGCATCGGCATCCTGATCACCGACCACAACGTGCGCGAGACGCTGGACATCATCGACCGCGCCTCGATCATCCACGCCGGCGAGGTGCTCTTCGAGGGCAGCCCGGACGAGATCGTCGACGATCCGGAAGTGCGCCGCGTCTACCTGGGCGACCGCTTCAACTAGCCTCCCGCATGGCCCGCATCCGCTGGCCCTCCTCGGCGCAGTACTTCCGCCAGCGCGCCCGCAGCGCCGCCGGCCGCTCCGGATAGCGGTCCTCCAGGAATTCCGCCTCCGACACCCGGTCGGTGCGGAAGCTGCGGAAGTCGCTGCGCAGCTCGCACCAGGCCACCAGCAGCCGGACCGTCTCGTGATAGCCCACCGCGAAGGGCCAGATCCTGCGCTCGGTCTCGCGATCCTGCTCGTCGCGGTAGACCAGCCGGATCTTGCGTCCGGCATGGATGGCGCGCCGCGCCTGGGCCATGTCGATCCGGTCGGGCATGGCGTTCCAGTTGGGCGCGGCGCGGGTCGCGGGCTCCAGCACCAGGGGACGCAGCCGTTCGGGCACCGCCACGCCGATCTTGGCGATCAGGTCCATCGCCGCGCGCGCCAGCTCCGGGTCGCCCCGCCGCGCCACCCACTGCGCGCCCAGCACCGCCGCCTCCACCTCGTCCGGCGTCAGCATCAGCGGCGGCAGGTCGTACCCGCCCTCGAGCACATAGCCGACGCCGGCCTCGCCGCGGATCGGCACCTGCTGGCCGATCAGGTCGGCGATGTCGCGGTAGACCGTGCGCTTGGAGGTCTCCAGCTCCGCGGCGATGGCGTCGGCGGTCACCGGCCCGCGGTGACGCCGCAGCACCTGGATGATCTGGAACAGCCGGTCCGCCCGCCGCATCGCCTCTCCCGCCAAGCTGCTGACAGAATGTTGGCAGCAGGGGGCCCCTAGTCTGCCGCCGTGTCAACTCGCACGGACGGAGAGCCCCGATGATCACCCTCTACGGCGCCCAGGCGGCCTTCGGCCTGCCGCAGGTCAGCCCCTACGTCACCAAGACGGAGGTGCAGCTGAAGATGGCGGGGCTCGCTTACGAGCCGAGCGACGCCATGCCCGACGAATCGCCCAAGGGCCAGATCCCGTTCATCGACGACGGCGACGTGCGGGTGGCCGATTCGACCTTCATCCGCCTGCACCTGGAGCGGACCTACGGCGTCGACTTCGACGAGGGGCTCAGCCCCCGCCAGCGCGCCGAGGCCTGGGCGGTGGAGCGGATGCTGGAGAATCAGCTCGGCTGGGTGATCGGCTACTTCCGCTGGCTGACGCCCGAGAACTTCGAGAAGGGCCCGGCCCACTTCTTCGACGACGCGCCCGCCGGCCTGCAGGACGCCATCCGCGCGGAGGTGCTGGCTGAGGTGCGCGCCGCCATGCGCGCCCAGGGCGTCGCCCGCCATTCGGACGCGGAGATCGTCGAGCTCGGCCTGCGGTCTCTCGCCGCACTCTCGGAGATCCTCGGCGATCAGCCCTTCCTGTTCGGCGACCGCCCCTGCGGGACCGACGCCACGGCGCTCGGCATGCTGGCGGCGCTCTACACGCCGTTCTTCCCCTGCGAACTGCGGGACCGGGCGCTGGGATTCGGCAACCTGGTCGACTACGCCGACCGGCTGATGGCCCTGTTCTATCCGGAATTTCCGTGGCGGGCGGAGGCCGCCGAGCCGCTCGCCGCCTGACCGTCTGCTGAATTTCCCGGCCGGTTAACCAATCGGTTGGGAAAGCGCCCCTAGCCTCCAGCAAGAAACAGGCCAGAGGGGGCTTCCTTGGCGCTCGGCGCGCGACTCGAGATCCGGCAGGGACAGGGGCTGGTCATCACGCCCCAGCTGCAGCAGGCCATCAAGCTGCTGCAGCTTTCCAACATCGAGCTGGAGGCGTTCGTCGAGGGCGAACTGGAGCGCAACCCGCTGCTGCAGCGGGAGGACCGCGAGGGCGAGGCCGAGCCCGAGGCCCCGGCCGAGGCGGCCCAGGACTTTTCCGCCGACCGGATCGACGACGCCGGCGCCCGCGCCGAGATGGACGTCAGCCACGACGAGGCCTCGCCCGGCGAGCGCGCCACCGGCGACGCCCCGGACGCGCCGGCCGCCGACGCCGGCGGGGCCATCGACTGGTCGCGCGCCGGCAACGGCGGCTCCACCGGCTTTGACGGCGACCCCGACGCCATGGAAAGCGCGCTCAGCCGCGAGAAGACGCTCGCCGAGCACCTCTACGACCAGCTGGCGGTGGCCGGCCTGTCGGCGGCCGAATCGGCGGTGGCCAGCGTGCTGATCGATTCCGTCGACGAGGGCGGCTACCTGCGCGCCGATCTCTGGGAGATCGCCGAGCGGCTGGGCTGCGAACTGGCCTTCGTCGAGCAGGTGCTGGGCGTCGTCCAGGGCTTCGAGCCCACCGGCGTCGCCGCCCGCGACGTGCGCGAGTGCCTGATGCTGCAGCTCAAGGACCGCAACCGGTTCGACCCGGCCATGGACGCCCTGCTGGAGAACCTGCCGCTGCTCGCCCGGCGCGACATGGCCGCGCTGAAGAAGGCCTGCGGCGTCGACGACGAGGACCTGAAGGAGATGGTCGCCGAGCTGAAGGCGCTGACGCCCCGCCCGGGCGCCGCCTTCGGGGCCGAGCCCGTCCAGCCGGTGGCGCCCGATGTCTTCGTGCGCGAGAGCCTGGGCGGCCTGTGGCACGTGGAGCTCAACTCCGACACCCTGCCGCGCCTGCTGGTGGACCAGCGCTACCACGCCCGCGTCGCCGGCGCGGCGCGCTCCGACCAGGAGAAGACCTTCGTCTCCGACTGCCTGGCCCAGGCCAACTGGCTGGTGAAGAGCCTCGACCAGCGGGCCAGGACCATCCTCAAGGTGTCGTCCGAGATCGTGCGCCAGCAGGACGCCTTCCTGGCCTATGGCGTGGAGCACCTGCGGCCGCTGAACCTGAAGACCGTCGCCGACGCCATCGGCATGCACGAATCCACCGTGAGCCGGGTCACCTCCAACAAGTACATCGCCACGCCGCGCGGCGTGTTCGAGATGAAATTCTTCTTCACCTCGGCGATCCAGGCCACCGAGGGGGGCGAGGCGCACTCGGCCGAGAGCGTCCGCCACCGTATCCGCCAGCTCATCGACGCCGAGGCCAGCGAGAGCGACGTGCACTCCGACGACCGCATCGTGGAGATCCTCAAGCAGGCCGGCGTCGACATCGCCCGGCGCACCGTCGCCAAGTATCGCGAGGCCATGCGCATCCCGTCTTCGGTGGAGCGCCGCAGGCTTTTGAAGGACGCCGTCTAGCCGCCGGTCGATTGCGCCGGTGTGTTGCCAAAAAACGCCTTGGCGGGCCGATCTCCAGACCCCAGATGAAGCGGTCGATGCATGACCGCTCCGAGACCCATCAGTCCCTGTCGGACATCCTGAAGGCCCTCGCCGATCACGAGGAGCCGCAGATCTCGGTCGCCCAGATGGTGGAGCGGTTCGGGGGCCGGGCGCTGGGCGGCCTCCTGCTGATCTTCGGCCTCGCCTGTTCCCTGCCGCTGCCGCCCGGCGGCACCACCATCTTCGGCGCGCCGCTCCTGCTGCTCGCGCCCCAGCTGGTGATCGGCGCGCGCCATCCCTGGCTTCCGGCCAAGGTGCGGCGCGGCTCGGTGGCCACCGCCGACCTGAAGAAGGGCCTGCCGCGCATCCTGCCCTGGGTGCGGCGGGTGGAGGCGGTCTCCCGGCCCCGGTTCGGCTTCCTGTTCGGCGGGGTCGGCGAACGGGTGATCGGGGTCACCTGCACCCTCCTGGCGGCGATCCTCATCCTGCCGATCCCGCTCGGCAACATGCTGCCCGCCGCGGCGGTCAGCGTGCTGTCGCTGGCGCTCATCCAGCGCGACGGTCTCCTGGCCCTGTTCGGCTATGCGCTGACGGCCGCCAGCTTCGGCGTTCTGGTGCTCGCCGGCAGCCTGCTGACGCACGGATTCCACCAGCTGCTCGGACTATTTTCGCACGCTTGACACCATCCGGCGGCGGGCGCGTTGATGGGTGATGCAAGTTCAAGTCACCGGCAAACACGTCGATGTCGGCGAGGCTCTGCGTACGCGAGTCTCCGACGAGCTCTCCACCAGCATAGGGAAGTATTTCGACCGCGGCGGCGGCGCCGACGTGGTGGTCAGCCGAGAGGGCCAGGCCTTCAAGGTGGACTGCGCGGTCACCCTGGCCTCCGGCCAGCAGCTGACCACCCACGGTGTCGGCGGCGACGCCCACCTGGCGTTCGATGCGGCCATGGCCAAGATGGCCAAGCGTATCCGCCGGTACAAGAACCGGCTGAAGGACCACCACATCCAGGCGCTCGCCAAACAGGCCGAGACCGCCGCTTACTTCGTCCTGCGCTCGCCGGACGAGGAGGAGGAGGGCGACGATCTGGACGACGACTCGTCCGGAGCCTTCCCCGAACCCATGGTCATCGCCGAGACCGAGAGGCCCGTGCGGACCATGACCGTTTCGATGGCGGTCATGGAGCTGGACCTGACCGAATCTCAAACAATCGTGTTCCGGAACGCTGCCCACGGCGGATTGTCGGTGGTATATCGCCGCCCCGACGGGAACATCGGCTGGATCGACCCCGAGCGGACCAGGAATGGGAATGGCGACGGAACCGGCGAGGCCTGACCGCGCTTCGCCAGACCGTCATATGGTTTCGCTAGGGACCGGCCGTGAAGTTGCGGGCGCTTTAGAAGACAGATGCATATCGGCGAATTCCTCGATCGCAACGCGATCTCCCTGCGCGTGAGCGCGGCCAACAAGCGCCAGGCCCTGGCGGTGGTGGCCGAGATCGCCGCCCGCAACCTCGGCCTGGAGGCCGGGGTGATCCTCGACGCGCTGGCCGAGCGCGAGCAGGCCGGCTCCACCGGCGTGGGCTACGGCGTCGCGGCCCCGCACGCCCGGCTCGAGGGCCTGTCGCGCATGCGCGGCGTCTTCGTGCGCCTGGAGCAGCCCGTGGAGTTCGACGCGGTGGACGACAAGCCCGTCGACCTGATCTTCGCCCTGTTCGCCCCCAAGGACGCCGGCGCCGAGCACCTGCGGGCGCTGGCCCGCGTCTCGCGGCTGCTGCGCCAGGCCGACCTGCGCGAGCAGCTGCGCCAGGCCCGCACCGCGGACGCCATCCACGCCCTGCTGGTGCAGGACGGCGGGGCCCACCCGCGCTCCTCCGCCGCCTAGGCCTCCTTCAGGCAAGAAAAAAGCCGGCCTTCCGCCGGCTTCGCCCTCCCCTGGACCAGGGGAGGGACAACTTCGGCGTGACAGCTAGTGCACGGAAACCGGCGCCAGCTCGTGGGCGAGGGCCGCGGCCATGGCCGACTCGCGATCGGTCAGCACGGCCAGCCGCTCGCCGTCGGCGCGGTGCACCGCATAAAGGGTCTGCTCGGGGTCGAGCTCGAACCCCTGGATGCTCGCGCTGGGGACGCTCGCCAGGATCTCCGCCGCCTTCACAGGCCGCACATAGACCAGGCTCGGAGCGCCGAGAGCGGCAAACGCTTCAGTTGTCAATACCGGTGTCATCATGACCACCTCCGAAAACTCAACGCGTCGGATGGACGCCGGTTCAGCCGACCTCCGACGTAAGAGGCGCCGAACGGCTCGCACGCCCCGATTGTGACGACCCTGGCCCTCATCCGGCGGTGCGGATCGGGATCTGCTGGATCCGCATCTCCGGCTCGGGCCGGGCCAGGTCGATATGGAGGAGTCCGTGCTCCAGGCTCGCCCCTTCCACCACCATGCCGTCGGCCAGCACGAAGCTCCTCGCGAAGCCCCGGGCGGCGATGCCGCGGTGCAGGTAGGCCTCTTCGGGCTTTCCGCCCCCGTCCCGTTTTCCGGTGACGGTGAGCTGCCGGTCCTCGACGCTGACGTTCAGCTGTTCGGGCGTGAACCCCGCCACCGCCAGGGTGATGCGCAGGCCCCCGTCGCCGCGGTCCTCCACATTGTACGGCGGGTAGCTCTCCGCGGCGGCCTTGGCGGCGCGCTCGATGAGGCTGCGGGTGTGCTCGAAGCCCAGCAGGAACGGGCTGTCGAATAGGATCGACCGGTTCATTCTCGAAGAGTCCTCGATAGAAGCGACTCTCCGGCCGGGCCGCCCGGCAGCGGCGCGGCTCGGCCGGACCGTCCGCATATGGGGTCTGGCGGTTGCCTCTGCAACGCAGGGCGGTTTCATTGCCCCGCTCGTCGCACCTCGCTGGACCCGCGCCCGGTTTGGCCCGACGCTCATCACCGTGACCAGGAGTTGTCCATGAAGCCCGTCGCCTCCGCCTGCATCGCCGCCGCCGCGGCCCTGGCGCTCGCCGCCTGCGACGAGCCCAAGCCGCGCAATCCCCCGCCGCCCGAGGCCGCGGCGCCCGCGCCGCCGGCCGCCGACGCGGCTGCTCCGGCCGCCGCCCCGGCCGCCGCCCCGGCCGCCGGCGCCGCCGCCAGCGCCGGGCTTCCCAAGCGCGAGGGCCTGGCCGGCTTCTACGTGGACTACATCGGCGCCGCGCCCGACCCCCTGAACCGCCAGCCCGCCGTGGTGGCGGCCGACAAGCCGCTGACGGTCGGCGGCTTCGCCTTCGACGCGGCGGGCAAGCAGCCGGCCAGGGCGGTGGACGTCGTCATCGACGGCGCGGCCTATCCCGCCGCCTACGGCGCGCCGCGGTCGGACGTGGCCAGGTTCCACAAGACCGACGCCCTGGTGAACGTCGGCTACGCCGTCACCATTCCCGCCGGGACGGTCGCGCCCGGCGACCACACCCTGGTCCTGCGCGTCGTCTCCGCCGACGGCGCCGGCTACCAGGAATCGGTCCCGGTGAAGTTCACGGTGCGCTAGCGCCATCGTCCGAGAGGAGCGCTACGCCGCATGGAAGCCACGCCCGCCCAGGTGCTGATCAGCCTCGACCCGCCCTACCGGATCGCGGACGACGCCACGGAGTTCGTCTTCCTGGGATGGGCGCAGGTGGACGACCCGGCCGCGCCCGACGTCCGGATGACCGTCAACGGGGTGGAGGTCCCGGTCCGCCTCGGCGAGCGGCCGCCGAACCTCCACCTCTATTACAAGGACGTGGAGGCGCTGACCTTCTTCCAGCGCGTGCACCTCGTGGACCTGCTGCGCGCCGCGCCGCCGCCGCCGGAGCCGTTCCTGCTGGAGGTGGCGGTGGTCAGCGACGGCCGGTCCCGGGTCTTCGAGTACGCCGTCTCCGAGGCCTGGCTGCGCAGGGTCTACGGCCGGCCCGTGCGGGCCCGGGCGATCCCGCCCGAGCCCCTGCAGATCCGGGTCACCGGCGCGGCGGCCGGCGAGTTCCACCGCACCGGCCGGACCACGGCCGAGCAGATCGCCGGCATCCTGGCCCGCGGCGGCCGGCCCCTCGACCAGCACCGGCGCATCCTCGACTTCGGCTGCGGCCCCGGCCGGGTGATCGACTGCGTCCACGACATGCACCCGCAGGCCGAGCTGTTCGGCTGCGACATCGACGGCGAGGCGATCGCCTGGGCGGCGGGCGCCCTGGGCGAGGTCGCCGACTTCCGCGTCAACGGCCTCGAGCCGCCGCTGCCGTTCGAGGACGAGAGCTTCGACCTGATCTACGGGATCTCGGTCTTCACCCACCTGCCGGAGGACCTGCAGAACGCCTGGCTGTTCGAGCTGCGCCGCGTGCTGAAGCCGGGCGGGACCCTGCTGACCACCAAGCTCGACGCCGCCGGCTACGACTATGTGCCGGAGCCCGTGAAGCAGGCCTTCGCCCGCGACGGCTTCGTCTTCTGGGGGGAGGCCGACATTACCGAGGGGCTGCCGGACGTCTACCGCCTGGCCTACCACACCGACGACTACGTCCGCCGCGTCTGGGGCGCCTACTTCGACGTCCTGCACATCGGCTCGCACGACCTCAACCGCACCCAGGACGCGGTGCTGATGCGCCGGCCGCGCCACGCCCTGTCCTGGCTGCCGCCGAAGCTGCGCCGCCGGCTGCACGCCCTGAAGGCCCTGGCGCCGGCCTGAGCGGAAGAGCCTGTCCGGAAAAGGCGAAGGCCCGCCGGCGTTACCGGCGGGCCCTCATGGTGGAGCTAAGCGGAGTCGAACCGCTGACCTCTTGAATGCCATTCAAGCGCTCTACCAACTGAGCTATAGCCCCGAGGTCTCGGGTCGCCGGAGGGCACGCCCCCCGGCGAGGCGCGGAACCTAGTCAAAGCCTTGGCGGCGATCAAGCGGGTCTTTCGACCTTTTTCGCCGCAGGCTTCACCGGTCCCGGTTACCGGTCGTCGACGTCGCCCTCGTCGGGCAGGCCTTCGATCTCGGAATCGTCGAAATCGTCGTCCTCTTCCTCGAGGAACGGCACGTCGGCGTCGTCCTCGACTTCCTCGTCGTCGGAGAACTCGCCCAGGTCGTCGGCGACCGGGCTGACGCCCGGCTCGGCGGCGTCCTCGTCGTCGTCGCCGGCCAGCGGCGGCTCGTCGACCACCTCGTCCAGTTCCGGCGTGACGACGTCCTCTTCCTCGTCCTCGGCCTCGTCGGCCTTGGCGACGACCTGGTCCTCGGCCTCTTCGTCCGCGTCGGTGTCCGGCACGATGGCGCGCGCGCGGACGCGGCGGTTGCGCACCGCCTCGTCAGGATCGAAGTCGCTGCCGCACTTCGGACAGTGCGCGGGGCGCTTGTTGAGATCGTAGAATTTCGCTTGGCAGGTCGGGCAGATCTGCTTGGTGCCGAGCTCGGGATTGGCCAAAGGAGGCGACCCTCTTTAGACGGGGGGTTCTTGAGAAGCGGGCTCCCTTGCCACGGTGGAACGCGGCTGTCAAAGCAATCCCCCTCTCGGGAACCCAGGTGTGCGGAGGCGCGGATTTCAGGCATGGCGGCGGCGGGTTTGAGCGCCAGGCGGAGCGGTCCCCTGAAGGGCGTGGTGCGGGCGCCGGGGGACAAGTCGATCTCCCACCGGGCGCTGATCCTGGGCGCCCTGGCCGACGGCGTCACCGAGATCGAGGGCCTGCTGGAAGGCGACGACGTCAAGCGCACGGCGGCCGCCATGGCGGCCTTCGGCGCCGGCGTCGAACGCCTGGGCGAGGGCCGCTGGCGCGTCGAGGGCCGCGGCGGCTTCGCCGAGCCGGCCGACGTGGTCGACTGCGGCAACGCCGGCACTGGCGTGCGCCTGATCATGGGCGCCGCCGCCGGCTTCGACCTCGCCGTCACCTTCACCGGCGACGCCTCCCTGCGCGGCCGGCCGATGAACCGGGTGCTGAAGCCGCTGGGCGAGATGGGCGCGAGCTGGATCTGCCGCTCGGGCGGGCGCCTGCCGCTCACGCTGAAGGGCGGAAACCTCAAGCGCATCGCCTACCGCCTGCCGGAGCCCTCGGCCCAGGTGAAGTCCGCCGTCCTGCTGGCCGGCCTTAGCGCCGCCGGCGGCGCCGAGGTGATCGAGCCCGAGGCCACCCGCGACCACACCGAGCGCATGCTGCGCGGCTTCGGCGCGGAGGTGCTGGTGAGCGAGGAGGGCGCCGCGCGCCGCATCGTCCTGCCGCCCGGCCAGCGCCTGCGGGGCACGGCCATCCGCGTCCCCGGCGACCCGTCGTCGGCGGCCTTCCCGCTGGTCGCGGCCCTGATCACCCCGGGCTCGGAGGTCACCGTCCAGGGCATGCTCCTGAACCCCCTGCGGATCGGCCTCCTGGAGACGCTCGGCGACATGGGCGCCGACCTCTCCGTCACCAACGTCCGCGACGAGGGCGGCGAGACGGTGGCCGACGTCACCGCCCGCCACTCGCAGCTCACGGGCGTCGAGGTGCCGCCCGAGCGGGCGCCCTCGATGATCGACGAATACCCGATCCTCGCGGTCGCCGCGGCCTTCGCCGACGGGCCCACCCGGATGCTCGGCATCGGCGAGATGCGGGTGAAGGAGAGCGACCGGATCGCGCTCATGGCCGCCGGCCTCGCCGCCTGCGGCGTGGGCGTGGAGGAGGAGCCCGAGGCCCTCACCGTGATCGGGACCGGGCGGGGCAACCATCCCGTGGCCGGCGGCGCGCGGGTCACGACCCACGGCGACCACCGTATCGCCATGTCCCACCTGGTCATGGGCCTCGCTTCGGAACGCCCCGTCGCCGTCGACGAGCCCGGCATGATCGCCACCAGCTTCCCGGGCTTCGTGGAGCTGATGACCGGCCTCGGCGCGCAGATCGGCGAAGACGCCCCGCAGGCCGCGTGAAGCCGCCGTTCGTCATCACCGTCGACGGCCCCGCCGCCTCCGGCAAGGGCACGATCGCCAGCGGCCTGGCGGCGGTCTACGGCCTGCCGATGCTGGATTCCGGCCTGCTCTACCGGGCGGCCGGCGTGCTCGCCGCCCGCGCCGGCCACGACCTGGACGACGCGGAAGCGGCCGCCGCCGTCGCGCGCCGCCTGACCGCCGAGGACCTCTCCGATCCGGAGTTCCGCACCCGCGGGGCCGGCGAGGCGGCGAGCCGGGTGGCCGTGCACCCCGCCGTGCGCCTGGCGCTCCGCGACCTGCAGCTCGCCTTCGCCCGGCGCCCCGGCGGCGCGGTCCTCGACGGGCGCGACCAGGGGACGGTGATCTGCCCGGAGGCCCCGGCCAAGCTCTACGTGACCGCCACGCCGGAGGTCCGCGCCGAGCGCCGCTGGAAGCAGCTCACCGCCCAGGGCGAGGACGTGGCCTACGCCGAGATCCTCGCCGACATCGTGAAGCGCGACGAGCGGGACGGCGGCCGCGCCGACTCGCCCATGCGCCCCGCGCCCGACGCCGTCTTGCTGGACACCACCGAAATGACTATAGAGCAGGCCGCCGATGCGGCCCGCCGCATCGTCGAGGCGGCGCGCGCCCGCTGGGAAGCTTCCTAGTCTTCCTGGGCAAATCCAACCGCGCCTCACCCTCGGACGGCTGCGGGCAGATCCACATAAGCGCCGGGTATCCCTGGCGCCTTCGGTTGCAACCCTTAACCCGACGCGGGGACTCCGTCCGACAGCCCAAAGCTGCGCGGGCCGCGCGTCATTCGAGACGAAAGATACATATGGCTGACGATATGAGCCTGAACCCGACGCGGGACGACTTCTCCGCGCTGCTCGACGAGTCCCTCGGCGGGCGTGACTTCATGGAAGGCCAGGTTGTCCACGGCAAGGTCGTGGCGATCGAGAAGGACTTCGCGATCATCGACGTCGGTCTGAAGACCGAAGGCCGCGTGCTCCTGAAGGAATTCGCCAACCCCGGCGAGGACAAGCCCGCCCTGAAGGTCGGCGACACCGTCGAGGTGTTCCTCGAGCGCGTCGAGAACGCCATGGGCGAGGCGGTCATCAGCCGCGACAAGGCCCGCCGCGAGGAAGCCTGGACCCGCCTGGAAGCCGTCTACGAGCGCAACGAGCCGGTGATGGGCGCCATCGTCGGCCGCGTGAAGGGCGGCTTCACCGTCGACCTCGGCGGCGCCTCGGCCTTCCTGCCGGGCTCGCAGGTCGACATCCGCCCGGTGCGCGACGTCGGCCCGCTCATGGGCCGCGAGCAGCCGTTCGCCATCCTCAAGATGGACCGTCCGCGCGGCAACATCGTCGTCTCCCGCCGCGCCATCCTGGAAGAAGCCCGCGCCGAACAGCGCACCGAGCTGGTCAGCCAGCTGCAGGAAGGCGAAGTCCGCGAAGGCGTGGTCAAGAACATCACCGACTACGGCGCGTTCGTGGACCTCGGCGGCATCGACGGCCTGCTGCACGTCACCGACATGAGCTGGAAGCGCGTCAACCACCCGAGCCAGGTCCTGGCGGTGGGCGACACGGTCAAGGTGCAGATCGTCAAGATCAACCCCGAGACCCAGCGCATCTCGCTCGGCATGAAGCAGCTGCAGTCCGACCCGTGGGACGGCGTGGAAGCCAAGTACCCGGTGGGCGCCAAGTTCACCGGCCGCATCACCAACATCACCGACTACGGCGCCTTCGTGGAGCTGGAGCCGGGCGTGGAAGGCCTGGTGCACGTCTCCGAGATGTCCTGGACCAAGAAGAACGTCCACCCGGGCAAGATCGTCTCCACCTCCCAGGAAGTGGAAGTGGTCGTCCTGGACGTCGATCCGTCCAAGCGCCGCGTGTCGCTCGGCCTCAAGCAGGCCATGGCCAACCCGTGGGAGGCCTTCCTGGAGGCCCACCCGATCGGTTCGACCGTGGAAGGCGAGGTCAAGAACGCCACCGAGTTCGGCCTGTTCATCGGCCTCGACAACGACATCGACGGCATGGTGCACCTGTCCGACCTCGACTGGGCGATTTCCGGCGAGGAAGCCATCGCCAAGTACAACAAGGGCGACGTGGTGAAGGCCCGCGTGCTCGACGTCGACGTGGAGAAGGAACGCATCTCCCTCGGCATCAAGCAGCTGGCCGGCGACCCGATGCAGGGCGACAGCTTCCGCAAGGGCCAGACCGTCACCGCGACCGTCACCGAGGTCACCTCGGGCGGCATCGAGGTCCGGTTCGGCGAGGACGAAGCGCCGATGACGGCCTTCATCCGCAAGTCGGACCTGTCGCGCGACCGCGCCGACCAGCGCCCCGAGCGCTTCGCCGTGGGTGACCGCGTCGACGCCCAGATCACCAACGTGGACAAGGCCGCCCGCCGCGTCTCGCTGTCGATCAAGGCGCTCGAAATGGTCGAGGAGAAGGAAGCCATCGAGAAGTTCGGCTCCTCCGACTCCGGCGCCTCGCTGGGCGACATCCTGGGCGCGGCTCTCCGCGAGAAGGCCCAGAAGGAGTAGTTTCAGCGTCATCGCTGAACATGAGCGGCGGCCCGGGAAACCGGGCCGCCGTTTTCATTTGATGGGATGTGCGGCTCACGCCACGGTTGCGCCCAAGCTTTGCCATACGGGCCCGTAAACCGTCATTCCGCCTTGAATCCACAGGCGGAGTCTTCCATGGTCGCGCCGCTCCCCACTCCCCGAAGGGCCGCATGATCAAGTCTGAGCTCATCGCAAAGCTTGCGGAAGAGAATCCGCACCTGACGCAGCGCGACATCGAGCGCGTCGTGGGCGTGATCCTCGAGCGGATGATCCTGGCGCTGGAGGACGGCGGCCGGGTGGAGCTGCGCGGCTTCGGCGCGCTCTCCGTGCGCTCCCGCGACGCCCGCGCCGGACGCAATCCGCGCACCGGCGAGCCGGTGGACGTGCGCGCCAAGCACGTGCCCTTCTTCAAGAGCGGCAAGGAGCTGCGCGAGCGGCTCAACGCCGTAGACGAGTAGGCGTACCCGAGAGTTCCGACGTGACGAACGTCCAGGAGGGGCTGAAGAAGCTCGAGTCCAAGATCGAAAAGCGCGCCCCCATCCTCGGCGAATTCCGCGAGTTCATCGCCCGCGGCAACGTGATCGACCTCGCGGTCGGCGTGATCATCGGCGCGGCCTTCAACGACATCGTCAAGACGCTGGTCGACCAGGTGATCATGCCGCCGATCGGCCTGCTGCTCTCCGGCATCGACTTCTCGCACCTGGCCTGGGTGCTGAAGCCGGACAACCCGGCCACCAAGGTCGACGAGCTCGTCGCCATCCACTACGGCGCCCTGATCAACGCCGGCATCAAGTTCGTGATCGTCGCCTGGGCGGTGTTCCTGCTGGTGAAGATGATCAACGTCATCCGCCGTCACGACGCGGAACAGGGCCCGAAGACGCCGCCTGCGCCGACCCCGCAGGAAGCCCTGCTCATCGAGATCCGCGACCTCCTGAAGGCCCAGGCCGAGCGCCCGGGGCCGCCCTAGCCGATGGCGCGCCCCTTCCTCCTCGATGGAGGAAGGGTAGGGATGGTGGTGAGTGCAGGGTGATGCGGTGAGGTCGCTCTCGGCTCGGCGCCCAACGGAGCCTTTCACTTCATCTCCGCGGACACACCACCACCCAACCCTCCTCCATCGAGGAGGAGGGCTCGGGAGCCACGCACCCGCGGCGGACTGCGAAGGCTGGCGCCCTAGGCGCCGACGGGGGCCTCGATCAGGGCCTCCGCGCCCTCCGCCTCGCCCGCGTCCGGCAGCAGGTCGAGCTCGATCATCGTCAGCTCGGTGACGACCACCATCTGCCGCGCGCGCCAGGCGGCCATCATGATCCAGCCGATCCAGGCCACCCCGACGCCGGCGAAGAACACGTCGCCCGCGTCCCAGTCGAGGCGGTCCAGGACCTCCGGCGCGAGCTGGTTCAGCACCAGGGCGGTCGACGCCGGCACGGTCAGGAAGGCCACGCCGCTCCAGCGCGCCACCGATTCCAGCCGCCGGTGGTTGATGGCGGCGAGGGCGTGCAGGCGCCGCTGGTCGGCGGGGGCGAGCGCCCGGACGATCTCGGCCACCTTGCGGCTCGACCGGTTGCGCCGCAGGCCGCTCACATAGTCGACGCCCCACTGGGTCCAGGCGCTGCGCCCGAAGAGGCTGTCCCACACCAGGCCGTGCACGGTCATGGCGCGGACCATCTGGCGCCACACGCGCCAGAGGCCATCGCTGTCCAGTCGCTCGGCCATGCGCCGCCCCCCAGAACCCGGGGACAGCTTGGCCGTGATCGGGCCTCCGGTCTAGGCGACCTTGAAGCCTTCCCAGTTCAGCATCTTGAAGAGCTTGGCGTTCTCCTCCGGCGGCAGGGCGTCACGGAAGGCCGGGAAGATCTCCTCCTCCTCCTCGCGCATGTGCTCCTGCAGCTGGGTCCAGAAGGCCCGCGCCTTGATCAGCCAGCGCGGGTCCGTGGAGGAGGTGCGGCGCAGGTCGTAGATGAAGGTCTTCACCTCGGCGTGGTCCTCGGTGAGGTGGTGCGACTGGTCGGTGCGGGCGTTCTCGGCCAGGGCCGGATAGATGACGTTCTCCTCCTCGATCGCGTGCTTGGTCAGCGCATAGGCGATCTTGGTCAGCAGCATCTCGCGCTTCAGCATCTCGTCGTCGTGGGTGGCGAGCAGCTGGGTGAACATCTTCTCCACCATCCGGTGCTCGGCGGTGAGCGCCGCCACCCAGTCGCCGGCGGCGAGGGAGGGGCCCTGCATCACCGCCTTCTTGGCGTGGGGAATGGCGAGGCCGGCCATCAGGCCGAGGGCCGCGCCGGTGGCGAGACGGCCGAAGTTTCCGGACGTGTGGGGCATTGGAGGTTCTCCCTGGAGTCGGGCGAAGAACGGGCCGGGCCTTGCCCCCGTTCCGCTTCATCCCCTAATCCGGGGCCATGAGCGTCAGCGCCAAGATCTGCGGGGTCTCGACCCCCGAGGCGGTCAGCGCCGCCCTGCAGGGCGGGGCGGGCTTCCTGGGCTTCGTCTTCTTCCCGAAGAGCCCCCGCAACCTGGCGATCGACGCCGCCCGCCGGCTGGCCGAACCCGTCCGCAACCGCGCCCGGGTCGTGGCCCTGCTGGTCGATCCCACCGACGCCCAGGTGGACGAGGTGGCCCGGGGCCTCGCGCCCGACCTGATCCAGCTGCACGGCGCCGAGTCGCCCGCCCGGGTGCGGGAGATCGCCGGCCGCGCCGGGACCGGGATCGTCAAGGTCCTGCCGGTCGCCGAGGCCGCCGACCTCGCGCCGGCCGCCGACTACGAGACCGTGGCCGAGCACCTGATGTTCGACACCAAGCCGCCGAAGGACTCCCCCCGCCCCGGCGGCACGGGCCACAGCTTCGACTGGACCCTCATGTCCGGCCGCCGCTTCCGGCGGCCCTGGTTCCTGGCCGGGGGGCTCGATCCCTGGAACCTGGCGGACGCCGTGCAGCAGTCCGGCGCCCCGATGGTGGACGTTTCCTCTGGCGTGGAGCGCGGTCCCGGCCTAAAGGACCCCGCCTTGATCACGGCGTTCCTCGACGCCGCCAGACGAGCCTGAACCGCCTCGTGAACGCGCCTCACCCGCCCGCCCGTCCCAACGACTACTCGGCCTATCCCGACGCGGCCGGCCGCTTCGGCGAGTTCGGCGGCCGCTACGTGCCCGAAACCCTGATGCCGCTGGTCCACGAGCTGGACGCCGCCTACGCCGCGGCCAAGGCGGACCCGGCGTTCCAGGCCGAGCTCGACGGTTTCCTGAAGCACTACGTCGGCCGGCCCAGCCCGCTCTATTTCGCCGAGCGGCTCACCGCCCACTACGGCGGGGCGAAGATCTATCTGAAGCGCGAGGAGCTGAATCACACCGGCTCGCACAAGATCAACAACTGCATGGGCCAGATCCTGCTGGCCATGCGGATGGGCAAGACCCGGATCATCGCCGAGACCGGGGCCGGCCAGCACGGCGTGGCCACCGCCACCGTCTGCGCCCGCTTCGGCCTGCCCTGCGTGGTCTACATGGGCGCCGTCGACGTGGAGCGGCAGAAGCCCAACGTCTTCCGGATGAACCTCCTGGGCGCGGACGTCCGGCCGGTCACCTCCGGCTCGGCGACGCTCAAGGACGCCATGAACGAGGCCCTGCGCGACTGGGTCACCAACGTCCACGACACCTACTACCTGATCGGCACCGCCGCCGGCATGCACCCGTATCCGGCCATGGTCCGCGACTTCCAGGCGGTGATCGGCCGCGAGGTGCGCGAGCAGATCCTGGAGCTGGAGGGCCGGCTGCCCGACGCCGTGGTCGCCTGCGTCGGCGGCGGCTCCAACGCCATCGGCATCTTCCACCCCTTCCTCAACGACGCCGAGGTCAGGCTGATCGGCGTCGAGGCGGCGGGCGAGGGGATGGACACCGGCCGCCACGCCGCGGCCATCAACGGCGGCCGCCCCGGCGTGCTGCACGGCAACCTCACCTACCTGCTGCAGGACCGCGAGGGGCAGATCGAGGAGGCCCACTCGATCTCCGCCGGCCTCGACTATCCCGGCATCGGCCCGGAGCATTCCTGGCTGCACGACGTGGGCCGCGCCACCTACCTCACCGCCACCGACGCCGAGTCGCTGGAGGCCTTCATGCTGCTCTCGAAGCTCGAGGGCATCCTGCCGGCCATCGAGTCCAGCCATGCGCTCGCCCGCCTCCCCGAGGTGGTGCGCGAGGTCGGCAAGGACGGCATCGTGGTGCTGAACCTCTCCGGCCGCGGCGACAAGGACGTGGGCACGGTGGCCGCCCACCTGGGACGCCAGATTTGACGACAGCCCGTATCGACGCCCGCTTCGCCGCGCTGAAGCAGGAAGGCCGCGCGGCCTTCGTCGCCTATGTGATGGCCGGCGACCCCGACCGCGACACCGCGCTCAATATCCTCCGGGGCCTGCCCGCCGCCGGCGCCGACCTTATCGAGCTGGGCTTCCCCTTCTCCGACCCCATGGCCGAGGGCCCGCCGATCCAGCGCGCCGCCCAGCGGGCCCTGGCCAAGGGCATGACGCTGAGGGGCACGCTGGACCTCGCCCGCGCCTTCCGCGAGGGCGACGACACGACCCCGCTGATCCTCATGGGCTACATGAACCCCCTGCTCACCTGGGGCTTTGCGGCCTTCGCCCGTGACGCGGCCGAGGCCGGCATCGACGGCCTCATCGTCGTGGACTGCCCGCCCGAGGAGGCCGATCCCCTGGCCGACGCCCTGGACGCCGCCGGCGTCTCGCTGGTCCGGCTGGCCACCCCCACCAGCGACGACCACCGCCTGCAGACCATCGTCCGGCGCACCTCCGGTTTCGTCTACTACGTCTCCGTGGCCGGCGTGACCGGGGTGAAGGAAGCGGACGCCCAGGCGGTCGCCCCCAACGTCGAGCGGGTGCGCCAGGCCTCCGGCCTGCCCGTCGCCGTCGGCTTCGGCATCAAGACTCCGGAAAGGGCCGCGGCGGTAGCACGCGTGGCCGATGCGGTTGTCGTTGGCTCCGCGCTTGTGGATGAAGTGGCCGAAGCGGTGGAGAGAAACGAAGACGTGACCCAGCGAGTTCTTTCCAAAGCTGAATCCTTGGCTAAGTCTGTGCGCTTCGCGCGAAATGGCCAAACGACGGCGGTCTAGAACCTATGGCGATGGCTGAGCAGAGAAACGACAAGCCCGGACGGACACAGGGCGGGCGCGAGCGCCGCGGCTGGCTGTCCCGGATCGCGCCCGGCGTGCGCAACGCCTTCGCCAAGCGCGAGACGCCCGAGAACCTCTGGGTCAAGTGCCCCGACACCGGGGAGATGATCTACCGGCCCGACCTGGAGGCCGCGCTGTGGGTGACGCCCTCGGGCAGCCACATGCGGATCGGCGCGGCCCAGCGCCTGCGCATCACCTTCGACGACGGCGTCTTCGAGAAGATCGCCTCCCCGGTGGTCGCCGACGACCCGCTGAAGTTCCCCGACGAGCGGCCCTACCACGAGCGCCTGAAGGCCGCCCGCAAGGCCACCGGCGAGCAGGACTCCATGGCCATCGGCTACGGGAACATCCAGGGCCAGCCGGCCGTGGTCGTGGTCCAGGACTTCAGCTTCATGGGCGGCTCGCTCGGCATGGGCGCCGGCGAGACCTTCATCAAGGCCGCGCAGGAGGCCGTGAAGCGCGAGGTCCCATTCGTGATCTTCACCGCCTCGGGCGGCGCGCGCATGCAGGAGGGCACGCTCTCCCTGATGCAGATGGCCCGCACGACCCTGGCGCTGAACGAGGTGAAGGCCGCGGGCCTGCCCTATGTGGTGGTGCTCACCGACCCGACCACGGGCGGGGTGCTCGCCTCCTACGCCATGCTGGGCGACGTCCACCTGGCCGAGCCCAACGCCACCCTCGGCTTCTCCGGCCGGCGGGTCATCGAGCAGACCATCCGCGAGACCCTGCCGCCGGGCTTCCAGAAGTCCGAGTTCCTGGTGGAGCGCGGCATGGTCGACAAGGTGGTCCCCCGCGCCGAGCTGCCCTCGGTGCTGGGCTCGATCCTGAAGACCCTCATGCTGGGGCGCGAGCGACTTCCCTCCGCCGCCTGATGTGAAGCTCCCCGCGATCGACCACGACCCGATCCGCGCCTCGGACGCGGTGATCCAGCGCCTGCGCGCCAACCATCCGAGCCTGATCGACCTCACCACCGGCCGCGTCGAGCGCCTGCTGGCCGCCCTCGGCCATCCTGAGAAGCGCCTGCCGCCGGTGATCCACGTGGCCGGCACCAACGGCAAGGGCTCGACGGTCGCCTACCTGCGCGCCATCGCCGAGGCCCAGGGGCTGAAGGTCCACGCGCTCACCTCGCCCCACCTCGTCCGCTTCGCCGAACGGATCCGCGTGGCCGGCGAGCTGATCAGCGACGCCCGCCTGATGGAGCTCACCGAGCGGCTGGAGGCGGCCAACGCCGGCGAGCCGATCAGCTTCTTCGAGATCACCACCGTCCTGGCCTTCGAGGCCTTCGCCGACACGCCGGCCGACATCTGCATCGTCGAGGTGGGCCTGGGCGGCCGGTTCGACGCCACCAACATCTTCGACGCGCCCGCGGTCAGCGTCATCACCCCCGTCGACTACGACCACCTGGAGATGCTGGGCCCCGGCCTCGCCAAGATCGCCTGGGAGAAGGCCGGCATCATCAAGCCCCGCCGCCCGGTGGTGGTCGCCCGCCAGCAGGACGAGGCGCTCGACATCATCGAGCGCGAGGCCGACGCGCGCATGGCCCCCATGCTGCTGATGGGCCGCGACTTCGACGCCTGGGAGGAGCGCGGCCGCCTGCTGGTGCAGATGCCCGAGCGCCTGCTCGACCTGCCGCCGCCCAGCCTGTTCGGCGGCTACCAGTTCGCCAACGCCGGCCTGGCGGTGGCCGCGGCGCTCACCTTCGACCCCGGCCTCAGCGAGGACGCCATCGGCCAGGGCGTCGCCTCCGCCGTCTGGCCGGCCCGCTTCCAGCGCCTGACGAAGGGGCCGCTGGCCGACCTCGCCCGCTCGCGCAGCTCCGACCTCTGGCTCGACGGCGGCCACAACCCGCACGCCGGCCGCGCGCTCGCCGAGGCCGCCTCGCGCCTCACCGACCGCGACGGCCGCCCGCTGGCGCTGGTCGTCGGCATGTTCGCCCGCAAGGACGCCCGCGGCTTCTTCGAGCCCTTCGCCGAGATGCACCCGAAGGTCTTCGCCACCACCTTCGATTCGCCCAACGCCGCCCCGGCCGCCGAGATCGCCGAAGCCGCCCGCGCCAATGGCCTGGAGGTGGAGGAGGTGGGGGACGTGGAGGCCGGCGTGCGCCGCGCGCTCTCCGCCGACGGCCTGCCGCCCCACGTCCTGGTCTGCGGCGGCCTGCACTTCGCCGGCGAGGTCCTGGCCATGAGCCCGGAGACCTGGCCGGTTTAGATATTCCTCCCCTTCGGGGGAGTGAGGACGAGGCGCAGCCTCGCCGGGTGGGGGAGACGCGGGCCGGAACGCGGCGCGCCCGCCTCATGTCTAGCGCTGCCGGGTTCGGACGGCTCCCTTCCTCCTCGATGGAGGAAGGGCGGGGATGGTGGTGTTTGCAGGGCGGTGAAGGAATGGGCGCCGCATGGCGCCGGCGCCCACCTGCGCCATTCGCTTCGGCTCGGCAGCCCCACCACCACCCAACCCTCCTCCATCGAGGAGGAGGGCTGGAGCGCAGGACCGCCCGCGTGGAAGCCCTAAGCCGCGACCCCGGCTTCGTTCAGCCACTCCAGGATCTTCTGCTTGGGCATGGCGCCGACCTTCATGGAGGCCATCTGGCCGCCCTTGAAGAGCATCATGGTCGGGATGCCGCGCACGCCGTAGCGCGAGGGCGTCGTCGGGCTTTCCTCGATGTTCAGCTTGGCGACCGTGACCTGGCCGCCGAGCTCGTCCGAGATCTGCTCCAGGGCGGGCGCGATCTGCTTGCAGGGGCCGCACCATTCCGCCCAGAAATCGACGAGCACCGGGCGCTCGGCCTGCAGCACGTCCTTCTCGAACGACTCGTCGGTGACCTTCACAGTGGCCATGGGTAGCTCCTTCTGCGTGGGCCCAGGTTGGAAACGCGGCCTCACGCCTCTTGATCCGCCGATGTAGGCGGGGCTTGCCATCCTATCAACCGCTCCGGCGCAGCTCGGCAAGGGTCCGGGCCAACAGGATTTCTGGGATCGGCATCAGCTTCGGCCCGTCGGTCCAGACCAGCGCCGCCTCGACAGCCCGCCCCGGGAACACCTCGCCCAGCACCGCCGCATAGACCGCCATCTGGCGCAGATAGGCCGGATCGGCGTCCTCGATCCGCGCCGGCGAGGGGCGGTTGGTCTTGAAGTCGGCCACCAGCACCCGGTCGGGCAGCACCACCAGCCGGTCGATCCGGCCGGAGATCTTCAGGCCCGCCGGCAGCGCCGCCGCCGTCCCGGCGATCCCCACCTCCGGCCGGCTGCCCGGCCCGAACACCTCGGCGAAACGGGCGTCCTCCAGCACCGACAGGGCCGCGGCGGTCATCTCCGCCCGCTGGGCCTCGGAAAGGTCGCGCTCCCGGGCCAGCAGGGCCCGGGCCCCTTCCGCTCGCTCCGGCGGCGGCAGGTCGGGCAGGATCTGCAGCAGCCGGTGGATCAGGTCGCCACGGCGGAACCGTCCCAGCCCGCCGGCCTCGGCCAGCGGCGAGGGCGCCGGCGCCTTGGCCCCCTCGCCCAGGTCCGAGGGCGAGGCGTAGCGGGCGAAGGCCTCGGCCTTCGGCGCGACGGCGGTCCAGCCGGGCAGGGGCGCGGCCTCGGCGGTCACAGCCGCGGGGCGGGCCACCGGCACGGGATCCGGTCCGAAGCGCAGGATCGGGACCCCGCCGCACTCGGTCTCGCGCACCTTGGGCGCGATGTCGGCGTGGCGGAAGGCGGCGGCCAGCGCGCCCCACCAGCCCTTCAGGTTCTCCTCCTTGGCGGTGGACGAGATCCGGCCGCACAGCACCAGCCGGTCCCGCGCCCGGGTCAGCGCCACATAGAGCAGGCGGTAGGCCTCCTCCTCGTCGCGCCTGCCCCGCCGCTCGCGCGCCGCCGCCGAGGCCTCGCAGTCGCCGTCCTTCGACGGACACCATAGGAAGCCGCCGTCCTCGGTCTCCAGCAGCGGCGAGCCCCGCGCGGTGCGCGACAGCGTGGTCTCCGGCAGGAAGACGATCGGCGCCTCCAGCCCCTTGGCGCCGTGGGCGGTCATCACCCGCACCTCGTCGCGGGCCGCCTCCATCTCGCGCTTCACCGTGATGTCGAGGCTGGCGAAGGCTGCGGCCAGGCTCTCCAGCTCGTGCGCGCCGCGGCCCTCCGCCGCCAGCACCTGCGCCAGGAACTCGTCCAGCGCGTCCTCGGCCTCGGCCCCCAGCCGGGTCAGCAGCCGCCGGCGCATGGAGCGCCCCGCGCCGTCGGCCAGGCCCAGCACCCGGGCGTAGAACTCGAAGGGCCTCAAGGCCACCCCGGCCTCGCGGGCGGCCGACAGGAAGGCGTGCGCCTCGCGCCACTCCTCCCGCTCCTCGGCGCGCCGGACCAGCCGGTCCCACAGCCGCTCGCCGCCCCGGCCGTGGGCCAGTTCGTAGAGGGTGTCGTCGGAGACGTCGCAGAACGGGCTCCGCAGCAGGGCCGCCAGCGTCAGCTCGTCGCCGGGGAACAGCACGAACCGGGCCAGCGCCAGCAGGTCGTCGAAGACGATGTGCTCGGACAGCGCCAGCCGGTCGGCGCCGGCCACCGGGATCTTCCGCCGCTTCAGCGCCCGCAGGATCTCCTCGAACAGCGCCTTGCGCCGCCGGACCAGGATCAGCACATCGCCGGGCGTGGCCGCCCGCCAGCCTGCGGCGTCCTTGTCCCAGACCCGGTCGCCCCGGGCGATCAGCGCCTCGATCTCGCAGGCGATCTTCTCGGCCAGCCGCCGGTTGGCGGACAGTTCCGGCTCGGCGTCCAGCGGCGCGTCCCAGGCGTCGCGCTCGGCGCCCTTCTCCTCCCGCTCCAGCGGCCACAGGTCGACGCAGCCGTCGTGGTCGGTGCGCATCGGCTGGTGGACGATCCGCTCGGCCTCCACGCGCGGCAGGATGGCCGTGGAGAGCTCCGGCGGGGCGAAGGCCGAGTCCACGAACGACAGCACCTGCGGGGTCGAGCGCCAGGAGGCCAGCAGGTCCACCCGCTCGAAGCGGAAGCCCGCGCCGGTCGCCCGCTCCCGGTGGAACTCGAACTCGTGGATCAGCAGCTCCGGCTGGGCGCCCTGGAAGGAGTAGATCGACTGCTTCTCGTCGCCGACCACGAACATGTTGCGGTCGAGGCCGCGGTCGTCGCGCACCCCCTCGCCGGAGAAGAACTCGCCGGTGAGCGCGCGGACGATGGTCCACTGGTCGGGCGCGGTGTCCTGCGCCTCGTCGACCAGGATGTGGTCGATGCCGCCGTCCAGCTTGTAGAGCACCCAGGCCGCCGCCGGCCGGCTGGCCAGCAGCGCGCAGGTCTTCTCGATCAGGTCGGCGAAGTCGAGCGTCCCGGCCCGCCGCTTCTCCGCGTCGTAGGCCTCGACATAGGCCGCCGCCAGCGTCAGGGCATAGACCGTGTCCCAGGCCACCCGCGCGGCCTTGGCGGTGCGGAACGCCTCGCAGAGCCGCTCCTGTTCCGCCGTCAGCCATTCGCAGACCGCCGGGTCCACCTGCTTGGTGGCGCAGGTCTTCCGGGGGTCGCCGGTCGCGGTGAACAGCATGGCGCGGACCAGCTCCGGCCGGCTCTCGCCGCGAGCCGCGGCCTCGGCGATCTCGGCGGCCTTCAGCCCGTTGGGGACGTCGGTCTTCTCGCTGCCCAGGCGCAGCGCCTCGGCCGCGCGGCGCCAGGCGGCCGCGTCGATCGCCGGCGGCGACAGCGCCGTGTCCTCCACCGCCTGCGGGTCCACGAGGCCCGGCAGGCCGCAGGCGGCGGCGATGGCGCCGGGCAGGCCGGCGAGCCCGCCGCAGCGGTCGATATAGGCCGCGATCGCCGCGCGCCTGGTCTCGAAGGCGGCGAACATCTCCTGGAAGCTTCCGAAGTCCAGCGCCACGGAGAACCGGGCGTAGGCGTCGGCCACCGGCCCTGCATCCCCCATCGCCTGCCGCGCCACCGCCTTGCGCGCCGCGCTCGCCACGGCCGCGGAGGCCGCGTCGTCCATCACCCGGAAGCCCGGCGAGACTCCCGCCTCCAGCGGGAACCGCCGCAGCAGCTTCTCGCAGAAGGCGTGGATGGTCTGGATCTTCAGCCCGCCCGGCGTCTCCAGGGCGCGGGCGAACAGGGCGCGGGCCTTGGAGAGCGCCAGGTGGTCGTAGGCGTCGGCCGGCCGCCCCTCGAGCTTGGCCAGCGCCTCGCGCAGCTCGGCGTCGGGCCGCACCGACCAGCCGCCCAGCAGGTCGAACAGCCGCCGCTGCATCTCGGCGGCGGCGGCCTTGGTGTAGGTCACGCACAGGATGGTCTCGGGCGCCGCGCCCGCCAGCAGCAGGCGCGCCACCCGGTCGATCAGGGTCTTGGTCTTGCCGGAGCCCGCGTTGGCCGTGACGAAGGCCGAGAGCGTCGGGTCCGCCGCGGTGCGCTGCGGGTCGGGCCGGGCGGGGAAGGGGATCACCGTCATTCCTCGCCCTCCTCGCCGGAGGTGGACCATTCGAACACCCGCGCCAGGTGGTCGTAGTCGCTCATCCGCGCCTTCACGAACTGCGGCGCGACCCGGCTCAGGTAGGGCTGGTTCGGCCGGTCGAAACGGGCGACGAGTTCGGACAGCCCCGCCAGGGCGTGCGCCGCGGCGTCCTGGCTCTCGGGCCCGGCGGCGGCGCGGATCTCCACCTTGCCGGCGGGCTTGCGGCCGGTGACCTCCAGATAGGTCAGGTCCCCCGGCGCCGGCCGCCCCAGGCCCTCGAAGCCGCCGCCGGCCAGGATGGCGGCGGTGAGCGTGAGCTGCGGGGAGAAGCCGGTGGCCACCTCCTTCTTCGAGGGCGCCTTTCCGGTCTTGTAGTCGAGGATGTGGCCGAAGCCGTCGCGGGTCACCTCGATGCGGTCGGCGCGCGCCTTGATGGTGAAGGGGCCGGCCGGCGCGTCCACCGTCAGCGCCCCTTCCAGCTCGACATGGATCGCCCGGCCGTCGCGGCGCTGGCGCTCCAGCTCCACCACCCACTGGGCGGCCTCGCGCGCCAGGGCCTGTTCGCGGGCGAGCGCCTCGTGCGGCATGCCGTGGCGCACCAGGGCGTCGAGGTACAGCTTCTCGAACTGCGCCGCCGCATCGTCCGGCAGGGCGCCCGGATAGCCGCGGGCGAACAGCTCGAACGCCTCGTGGATCGCCGTGCCGCGGGCCCGGGCCTCCACCGTCTCGTCCGGCCGCTCCAGGGCGCGCAGCTTCAGGATGTCCCGCGCCCAGACGGCGTAGGGGTCGCGCGTCAGGTTCTCCACCCGGGTCACGAACAGCTCGCGCGGCCGGTGGGCCACGGGCGGCATGGGCGCGGGGCGCTTCGCCGGGGCGTAGTCGGTGGGGGCGTCCAGCCGCCGGGCCCAGGCCAGGACCTCGTCGCGGCCGGGGATCTCCACGCCCGCGCCGCGGGCGAGCGTCTCCAGCCGCCACAGCCAGCGCGACTTGATCGAGGGCGCGCCCTCCCGCCGCTCGGCGTGCAGCAGCACCACCTCGGGCGCGCAGGCGGCCTGCGCGAAGTCGTGGGCCGCCAGCCCCACGCGCCGCTCCGGCGGCGGCAGGCCGAGCCTGGCCCGCATGGGCCGCGACAGGAACGGGTCGAGCGGCGCGCCCCTCGGCCAGACGCCCTCCTCCAGCCCCGCCACCACCAGCCGGTCGGCCCGCACCAGGCGGGCCTCGATGGCGCCCAGGATCCGCAGGCGGGGATGGGTGGCCCCGCCGGTGCGGATGCTCTCCCCCTCCATCAGCCGCTCCAGGAGGTCGGCGAAGCTGCGCCAGCTCCCCCGCGGCAGGGCCTCCCCGTCGGCGATCAGCCCGGCCAGCAGCCGGCTCATGGCCTCGCCGCCGTGCCCGCTCCAGAGGTCGCCCAGGTCGCCGTGCGCGTCCCGCGCCAGCGTTTCCATGACCGACGCCACCGCCCCGGCGGCCGCGCGCGGGGTCTCCGGCTCGGCCGCGAAGGCGCCCAGCAGCGCCTCCAGCGCCTCGGATAGCGCCCGAGCCTCGGGGTGCTCCTTCAGCCGCGTGCGCAGTTCGTCCCAGTCCCGCGGCCGGGGTCCGCGCAGGCCGCGCCGCTCCAGGGTCGCCGCCTCGCGGGCCAGCGTGTCGGGCGCCATGCCCAGCCGCACATAGGGGTGCTTCAGGATCGCCAGCAGGGTCACCGGGTCCAGCGGGTCGACCGCCGCCCGCGCGACCAGCCCGGCCAGCGCGCCGCACCGGCAGCCGGCCAGACTCTCGCCGGCGGAGGAGTCCGGGACCACGCCCCACCGGGCCAGCTTCGCCGCCACCCGCCTCGCCAGCGCCTGGTCGGGCGCCACCAGGGCCGCCGTCCGCTCCGGGGTCTCCAGCGCCTCGCGCAGCAGCAGGGCCGCCACGGTGGCCGCCTCCTCCTCCGAGCGCGCGCTGACCAGCGACAGCCCCTTCAGCCCCTCGGCGACCGGGTCGATCCGCTCGGCCTCGGCCTCGTGGCGCAGGCGCTCGATGGCGTGCAGCCAGTCGGCGGTGGCCTCCGCCGGCCTGAGCGCCTCGTTGACCACCCGCCGCCGCCAGCGGCCCTGGGCGGTGTAGGCCTGCGCCGCGGGCCAGGCCTCCACCTCGCCGCGCTCCACGCCGGCCTCGTCCAGCAGCCGCTTCAGCGCCCCTTGCGGATGCTGCACGTCCACGTCGTCCCAGGCCCGCTCGGCCAGGTCCTGGTCCAGGCCCGGCAGCACCACGCAGCCCTGCGGCGCGCTCGCCACGGCGATCAGCAGGGCCCGCGTCGCCGGCGCCGTGCCCGTCGAACCGGCCGCCACCAGCACCCCCTGCGGCGGCTTCAGCGTCCAGGCCTCGGCCAGCCTGCGCAGCAGCCGCACGCGGCGTTCGCTCACGTCTGCCACGCCCAGTTCCGCCAGCCGCTTCGGCCACTGGGTGAGCGCCGTCTCCAGGAAGTCGCGGCTGACCCGCCAGTGCTCGGCGAGTTCGGCCTCCACCAGGCCCGCCAGCTTCTCCCCGGCCTCGACCTCCTCGATCTGCAGGCTGTCCAGGAAGCCACCCAGGGCGTCGGCCAGCTCCAGGGCGCCCGAGGCGGTCAGCTCGCGGCCCGGTAGCAGGTGGGCGTTGTCGGCCACCAGCCGGGTCAGCTCGAATCTTCGTTTCAGCGGCTCGATGGCGGCCGGCAGGTCCAGCGACAGGTCCCCCGGTTCGAACGGCGGCTCGCCCTCCTCCAGGTCGCCCAGCGGCCGCATCTGCGGCGGCAGGACGGCGCGGCCGCCGGCGGCCGCCACGAAGGCGTCGGCGATGGCCCGCGCGCCGCGGCGGGTGGGGATCAGGACGACCGCCTGCGACAGGGCTTCCGGCCCCTCGGGAGCCAGGGCGTCGTGCAGCCCCTGCGCCAGGTCCTGGGCGAACGGCCGGTGCGCCGGGATGTTGTACCAGCGCGGCCCCGGCCCTCGCAGGAAGCCGCTCATCTGAGCCGCGCCTCGGCCGCCTCCCTGGCCGCCGGGTCGCCCACGTGCATCCAGAAGGCGTCCATGACCGCCCCGTGCAGGCGGCCCTCGCCCTGCAGCCGCTTCCAGACCGGCAGGATCGAGAACGGCCCGGCGGTCGGCGAGCCGTCCAGCACCTGGGGCTTCAGGATGCCGAAGCCGACGTTGGCGTAGGGCGTCGGCGGCTCGGCGTCGGTGGAGTGGGTGAGCCGGCCCTGGTCGTCCATGAAGAAGCCGTTCGGCCCCTCGAAGCCCAGGCCGTTCCCGCGCCGCACGAGCAAGAGCAGGATGTCCATCCGCGTGGGATTCCACGCCGCCTTCAGCGCCTCCAGCGCCGGCGTCCCCTTCTCCAGCCACAGCGAGTCGATGTTGGCCACGAAGATCGGGTCCTCGCCGAGCTTGGCCCGGGCGTGCTGGATGCCGCCGCCGGAATCCAGCAGCTCGCCCCGCTCGTCGGAGATCAGCACCTCCAGGTCCGTCCGGGTCGCGAGGTGCGCCTCCATCTGGTCGGCGAAATGGTGGACGTTGACGACCGCCTTGGTGACGCCCGCCTCCACGAGCTTGTCCAGCACCCGGTCGATCAGGGTCCGCCCGGCCACCGTCACCAGCGCCTTCGGGAGGGTGTCGGTCAGCGGCCGCATGCGCGTGCCCAGTCCCGCGGCCAGCACCATGGCCGTGGTCGGGGCCGTCGTCGGCGTCGTGGCGGACGGGCTCACGCGCGCGCCTCGGGCGGCACGTGGCGGTCGAACCAGGCCTTCATCGGGGCCAGCGCCGGGTCGTTCAGGTTGCGCTCCAGGTAGCGCCAGGTGCGCGGCATGAAGGCCCGGTACTGCGGCCGGCCGAGCAGGGTCTGGCGGGCGAACACCCGGCCCAGGATCCGCGCCGCGTTGGACACCGCCAGCGCCCGGTACTCGGCCAGGAACTGGTCCCGGTCCAGCGCCGGCCGCGCGGCGAGGAAGCGGTCCAGCATCGCCGTCTCCAGCTCCGGCGAGACGTCGCGCCGGGCGTCCTGCAGCAGGTGCAGCAGGTCCCAGGCCGGATGCGCCTTCAGCGCGTCCTGGAAATCGATCAGCCCCACCCGCGCCACGCCCCGCCGCTCCGGCAGCCAGAGCAGGTTCTGGGCGTGGTAGTCGCGGTGGGTGAAGACGCTGGCGCCCGCCTCGCCCTGCACCCAGACCGGCGCCCACAGGGCGTCCCACTCCGCCACCGCGGTTTCGCCGAACGGCGCGAGGCCCGCGTGCTTCGGCCACCAGTCCAGGAAGGTGTCGGTGGCGATCTTCAGCGCCAGCGTGTCGTAGGTCAAAAGCGGCCAGGTCGCGCCCTCGGCCTGCAGCACGGCCGGCGGCGGCTCCGCCTGCATCACCACCTGGACGTCCACCGCCGCCTCGTAGAGCGGGCCCTCGTCCTGGCCCTCGGCGATCAGGGTGGCGTAGAGCCCGTCGCCCAGGTCCTCCAGCACCGCCAGCCCCTGGGCCACGTCGTGGGCGTAGATCTTCGGCGCCGAGAGGCCGTGCTCGCGCAGGTAGGCCGCCGTGGTGACGAATGCCGCCACCGAGCCCGCCGCCAGCCGCGCGGCGGCGTTGTAGCCCAGCGCCACCCGTTCCTCGGGCGTCGCGTCCGGCGGACAGACCACGCTCTCCACCGCCGGCGGCTGGTCCATGAAGATCAGCCGCGAGCCGGCCGGCGTGTGCAGCCGCTCGTACTGCCGCGTCGAGGCGTCGCCGCCCAGCAGCTCGCGCCGGGCCTCGCCGAGGCCGGCGGCCTTCAGGAACTCGGCCTTCAGGGCCTCACGATCCGAACTCAACCCCTCGTCCTTCCCAGGCGCCGTGCGGGGTCAGCCGCACGCGCCGTCCGTCATCGTCTTCGGAAAGCGAAATCACTACATCGAGTCGGTCCGGCGGCAGGCGGCCCTCCAGCCGCTCGGGCCACTCGATCACCGCCGCGCCGTCCTCCAGCGCCTCGTCCAGACCGATCTCATAGGCCTCGTCCGGAGACGAGAGGCGATAGAGGTCGAAGTGGGCGACCTTCAGCCGCGCCCCCTCGTAGAATTGCACGAGCGTGAACGTGGGCGAGGGCACGTCCTCGGTGGGCGTGGTCAGCGCCCGCACCAGCGCCCGCGCCAGCGTCGACTTGCCCGCCCCCAGCGGCCCGTAGAGGCACACCGCCTCGCCGGGCCGCAGCTCGTGCGCCAGAGCCGCGCCGAGCCGCCCCGTGGCCGCCTCGTCCGGCAGGCGGAAGTCCCCTTCGGCTTCCAGGATCATGCGAAGGCCGCGTCCGGGTCGCCCGGCAGCGCCCGCTCCACGTGGCTCTTCAGCCGCAGGGTCACCTCGCCGGGCTCCCCGGCCAGGGCCTCGGGCGGGATGGCGTGGCCGACCGTCAGGGAGAACGCCCGTCCCTGCTTGTTCAGCAGCTCGTGGAACAGGGTCATGTCCCGCAGCTCCGGCGAGAACCGGTTGAACAGGTGGAACAGCGTCGACCAGGGCCCGCTCACATGGATCGGGACCACGGGGGCCGCGTACTTCCGCGCGAGCGAGACCGCGCTCGGCGCCCAGGGCGGGTCGGCCAGCAGGCCGTCGGCCTGGCGCCTGGCCAGCCGCCCGGCCGGGAAGATCACCAGGCACCGCTCGGCCTCCAGCGCCTCGCGGGTGAGCTGCAGGGTCAGGCGCGTGCGCTCGCGGGTCCGCTTGGCCTCCACCCACTCCACCGGGATCAGCACCTCGCCGAGCGGCGGCGAGACCCGCAGCGCGTCGGAGTTGGCGTAGAAGCAGAGGTCCGGCCGGACCCGCTTCAGCTCGTCATAGACCGCGATCCCGTCGGCGATGCCGGTCGGGTGGTTGCAGACCACCACCAGCCGCCCGGTCCGCGGGATCCGCTCCAGCCCCCGCGCCGCCACCTTCAGCGCCAGCAGCGCCGAGACGTGCTCCAGCGCCATCGCCCCCGGCATGGTCGCGATCGCGTCGGCCATCCGCCGGGCCTTGGCGTAGTCCAGCATCCGGTAGAGCATCGGACGCACGGCCGGCCACAGCGGGCTCCTCGACAGCTTCGGCGCCCGCTCGGCGATCAGCACGTCCACGATGTGGTCGCGCGGCCTGGGGCGCGTCACGGCCGGGGCGTGCGAGGCGAGCGTCATGGCCCAAGGATGCGCTGCTGCGGGACTCGCGGGCAAGCGCCGGGAGGGCTAAAAGCCCGCCATGCGTGACATCACCCACTTCATCGACGGCGCGCCCGTCGCCTCGACCTCCGGCCGGTTCGGAGACGTCTTCAACCCCAACATCGGCGAGATCCAGGCCCGCGTGGGCCTGGCGACCACCGCCGAGGTCGACGCCGCCGTGGCCTCGGCCGTCCGCGCCCAGCAGACCTGGGCCCTGGTCAATCCGCAGCGCCGCGCCCGCGTCATGTTCGAGTTCAAGCGCCTCGTCGAAGCGCGCATGGACGAACTCGCCGAGCTGCTCTCCTCCGAGCACGGCAAGGTCATCGCCGATAGCAAGGGCGACATCCAGCGCGGCCTGGAGGTGATCGAGTTCGCCTGCGGCATCCCGCACGCGCTGAAGGGCGAGTACACCGAGGGCGCCGGCCCCGGGATCGACGTCTATTCCATGCGCCAGCCGCTCGGCGTCGCCGCCGGCATCACCCCGTTCAACTTCCCGGCGATGATCCCGATGTGGATGTTCGGCATCGCCATCGCGGTCGGCAACACCTTCATCCTGAAGCCCTCGGAGAAGGACCCCTCCGTCCCCGTCCGCCTCGCCGAGCTGATGATGGAGGCCGGCGCGCCGAAGGGCGTGCTGAACGTGGTGCACGGCGACAAGACCGCCGTCGACGCCATCCTCGACCACCCGGACATCAAGGCCGTCAGCTTCGTCGGCTCCTCCGACATCGCCCAGTACGTCTACTCGCGCGGCACGGCCAACGGGAAGCGCGTGCAGGCCATGGGCGGCGCCAAGAACCACGGGATCATCCTGCCCGACGCCGACCTGGAGCAGGCGTCGAAGGACATCATCGGCGCCGCCTACGGCTCGGCCGGCGAGCGCTGCATGGCCCTGCCCGTGGTCGTGCCGGTGGGCAAGAAGACCGCCGACGAGGTGCGCGAGCGGGTCATGGCCGAGCTCGAGACGCTGAAGGTCGGGGTCTCCACCGACGCGGCCGCCCAGTACGGCCCGGTGGTCTCCGAGGCCCACAAGAAGCGCGTCACCGACTACATCCAGCTGGGCGTCGACGAGGGCGCCGAGCTCGTGGTCGACGGCCGGGGCTTCGCCCTGCAGGGCTACGAGAAGGGCTTCTTCATCGGCCCGACCCTGTTCGACCAGGTGAAGCCGACCATGAAGACCTACCAGGAGGAGATCTTCGGCCCGGTGCTGCAGATCGTCCGCGCCGAGACCTTCGAGGAGGCGCTGGCGCTGCCGTCCGAGCACCAGTACGGCAACGGCGTCGCCATCTTCACCCGCAACGGCCGCGCCGCGCGCGAGTTCGCGTCCCGCGTCAACGTCGGCATGGTCGGCATCAATGTCCCGATCCCGGTGCCGGTCGCCTACCACACCTTCGGCGGCTGGAAGCGCTCGGCCTTCGGCGACGTCAACCAGCACGGCATGGAAGGCGTCCGCTTCTACACCAAGGTGAAGACCATCACCGCCCGCTGGCCCGAAGGGGCCGTCGAGGATAGCGCCTTCGTCATCCCGACCATGCGGTAGCGGCCCTTTCCCTCCCCTTCATGGGGAGGGCCGACTCGCGGAACGCGAGCGGGGTGGGGAAGTCGCGATCATCTGCGGACTCCGCAGGTGACCCATACCTCCCCACCCGTCCGGCCTTCGGCCGTCCACCCTCCCCAGCGAGGGAGGGAAAGCCTCACGTGCGCCGGCTGATGATGTCCTTGTTGTGCGCCCGGGTCTTGGCGCCCTGGCCGCGTTCGGCCTCGGTCTTCTCGCCGCGGCGGGTGTTGGTCTGGGAGTGCATGGCGCCTTCGCCGGCCGGCTCGCCCCAGTCCTGCTCGGGGTTGTCCTCCTGGCCGAGCTTGTGGATGTCGACATTGGCCGGCGTGCCTTCGCCCAGGTCGCCCGACTGACCGATCCCCGCGGCGTCGCGGTCGCCCCCGCCGCCGCCCTGGCCGGCCTCGAAGCTGCGGTCCTCGCGGGCCGCGCCGCTGGCGTTCGCGCCGCCCTGGCTCACCGCGCCCGCGCCCATGTCGCTGGACGCCTGGCCGCGGTCGTCGCCGGTCCCGACCGGGTCGTTGTCCCAGCCTTCCGTGCGCTGCGGGGAGGTGGCGTGGGTCCCCCGGTCGGGGTCCTGCTGCATGTCCATGTCCTGCTGGCCGACGCCGCCGCCCTGCATGCGGGCGCGGTTCACTTCGGGGGTGCTGGGCTGGTAGGTGCGGGGGTCTTCGGCCATGGAAGGTCTCCTTCGTCTGCCTGTCATGAACCCGCCCGCGGACGCCCCGTTCCTTGCGCCCCGCCGCGTCGCCCGCTAGGCGGGGAGGGATGGCCGAAACCCTCGCCGACGCCTACCAGGCCCGCCTCGACGCCGGCGAGATCCGCCCCGACGCCGCCCAGGCCCGGGGCCTGGAAGCCCTGTCCCGCCTGGAGCGCGACCTCGCCGCCGCCGAGGCCGAGGGCGGCCGGCTCAAGGCCCTGTTCCGCAAGCCGGAGGCCCAGCGCGGCGTCTACCTCTACGGCCCCGTCGGCCGCGGCAAGTCCATGCTCATGGACCTGTTCTTCGAGACCGCGCCGGTGGCCCGCAAGCGGCGCACCCACTTCCACGTCTTCATGGGCGAGGTCCACCGGCTGATCGACGCCTTCCGCAAGGGCGATCCCGTGGCCCGCCGCGCCCGCTTCGGCCGCGCCGCCAAGGGCGACGACCCGATCCCGCCGGTGGCCGAGGCGGTGGCCGAGGAGGCCCGCCTGCTCTGCTTCGACGAGTTCCAGGTCACCGACATCGCCGACGCCATGATCCTGGGCCGCCTGTTCGAGGCGCTCACCGCCCGCGGCGTCACCCTGGTCGCCACCTCCAACCGCCACCCGGACGAGCTCTACAAGGACGGCATCAACCGCCAGCTCTTCCTGCCCTTCATCGACATGCTGAAGCAGCGGCTGGACGTGGTGCAGGTGGCCGGCCACCACGACTATCGCCTGGACCGCCTGCGCGCCGCCGGCACCTGGTTCTCGCCCAACGACCCCGACAACCAGCGGTCCTTCGAGCGCCTCTGGACGGAGATGCTCGACGGCGAGGCGGAGACCGGCGCCACGCTCGAGGTGCTGGGCCGCCACGTGACCCTGCCGCGCGCCGCCGGCGGCCTCTTGCGCGCCGGCTTCTCCAGCCTCTGCTCGGTGGCGCTGGGCCCCAACGACTACATCGCGCTGGCCGACCGCTTCCACACCGTCTTCCTGGAGGACGTGCCGAAGCTCACCCCCAACCGGCGGGAGGAGGCCCGGCGGTTCGTGATCCTGATCGACGCCCTCTACGAGGCGAAGACCCGGCTGATCGTGCTCGCCGAGGCCGAGCCCATCCAGCTCTACCCGGCCGGCGACGGCGCCTTCGAGTTCGAGCGCACGGCCTCGCGCCTGCAGGAGATGCGCTCGGCCGACTGGCTGGCGGACCGGGACTGAGCATGACGCTGGCGGACGCCGTGGCCCTGCACCGCGCCGGCGACCTCCCCGCCGCCGAGCAGGCCTACCGCGCGGTGCTGGCGGCCGGCGAGGTCCCGGAGGCCATGGCCAACCTCGCGTCCATCCTGCGCCGCCGCGGCGAGGCGGCCGAGGCCCGCGCCCTCCTGGAGCGCGCCGCCGCGCTCGCGCCCGACACCGCCGGCGTGTGGCGCAACCTCGGCAACCTGCTGCACCACCAGGGCGACCTCGACGGCGCGGCCCGGGCCTACGGGACGGTCCTTCGGCTGGCCCCCGCCGACGACGAGACCGCCTTCGACCTCGCCCGGGTCCGCCTCTCCCAGGGCCGCTTCGCCGAGGCCTGGCCGCTGTTCGAGCGCCGGCCCCAGCGGGCCCGCGCCGAGGCCCGGCGCCTCAGCTTCCCCGAATGGCAGGGCGAGCCGCTGGCCGGGCGGCGGCTGTTCGTCTGGCCCGAGCAGGGCTTCGGCGACCAGATCATGATGATGCGCTACGTGGCGGGCCTGGACGCCGAGGTCACCGTCGCCTGCCTGCCGCAGATGGCCCGCCTGCTGGCCCAGCTCCCCGTCACGGTGCAGCCGCTGACCGAGCGCATGGAGGTCGCGCCGCACGATTTCTGGACCCTGCCCATGTCCCTGCCGCGCTGGTGCGGACCGGAGCTCGCGACCGCGCCCTGCTTCACGGGAACCCCGCGCGGGTCGGGCGGCGTCGGCATCGCCTGGCGCGGCAACGCGCTGCCCGACCCCGGCCGCTCCCTGCCGCCGGAACTGGGCGCCGAGCTCCTGGCGCTGCCGGGCGCGATCTCCCTGCACCCGGAGGACAGCGGCGCCCGCGACTTCCAGGACACCGCCGACCTGATCGCCGGCCTCGACCTCGTGGTCTCCATCGACACGAGCGTCGCCCACCTTGCCGGCGCCATGGGCAAGCCCACCCTCGTCCTCCTGCAGCACAATCCCCCCGAATGGCGCTGGCTCGCCGACGCCGCCGGCCGCAGCGCCTGGCATCCCTCCGCCACGGTCCTCCGCCAACCCGCCCCCGGCGACTGGCGCAGCGTGATCGACCAGGTAAAGGCGCGCTGGCCCTGAGGAGCCGACCGACAGCCCTCCTCCTCGATGGAGGAGGGTTGGGTGGTGGTGTGTCTGCTGAGATGACGAAGCTGGCGCGTGCAGGCGCCCAGCCCAATGGCGTTCAAATCCGCAGCGCCCTGCACTCACCACCATCCCTACCCTTCC
>NZ_DATLJI010000011.1:0-232297 GCF_035539035.1 Phenylobacterium sp. | reverse complement strand
CCATTGCGGCCTGCCGTTCGAGGAGGCCTGCCTGCGGTTCTACGAGAACGACCGGGCCGTGCGCACGGCCAGCTCCGAGCAGGTGCGCCAGCCGATCTACACCGACGCCGCCGAGCACTGGCGTCACTACGAGCCGTGGCTGGAGCCGCTGAAGGCGGCGCTGGGCCCGGTGCTGGAAAGCTATCCAAGAGCCCCGGCGTACGAGGGGCCGATCACCGAGAAGAGGGGGTGCGTATGAGGCTTCAATCCAAGGGGAGGCTGGCCGCGTTGCTGGCGTCCACGATGTTCACCGGACTGGCGGCGCCCGCGCTCGCCCAGACCGCCGGGTCGCAGCTGGAGGAGGTGGTCGTCACCGCCCAGAAGCGGTCGGAGAACCTGCAGGACGTGCCGGTGAGCGTGCAGGCGATCGGCACCGAGCGGCTCGACGAGCTGCAGATCTCGGACATGACCGACTACGCCCGGTTCCTGCCGAACGTCACCATCCAGACGGCCGCGCCGGGCTTCTCGACCATCTACATGCGCGGCGTCGCCTCGGGCGAGAACAACAACCACTCCGGCCCGCTGCCCAGCGTCGGCGTCTACCTGGACGAACAGCCGGTGACGACCATCACCGGTCCGCTGGACATCCACGTCTACGACATCGCCCGTGTCGAGGTCCTGGCGGGGCCGCAGGGCACGCTCTACGGCGCCTCGTCCCAGGCCGGCACCATCCGGATCATCACCAACAAGCCGTCGCCGTCCGGCTTCTCGGCCGCCTATGACCTGGAGGCCAACAAGGTCAGCCACGGCGACTACGGCTACGGCTTCGAGGGCTATGTGAACCAGCCGCTCGGCGAGAGCATGGCGGTGCGCCTGGTGGCCTGGGCCCAGCACGACGCCGGCTACATCGGCAACGTGCCGGGTACGCTCACCTACCCGACGGGCCCGGTGACGGTGAACAACGCCCCGCTGGTTGAGAACGACTACAACGAGGTGGACACCTACGGCGCCCGCGCGGCGCTGCGCGTGGACCTCAACGAGAACTGGACGGTCACGCCCACCCTGAACGCCCAGCGGACCGAGGCCGACGGCGGCTTCGCCTACGACCCGGGCAAGGGCGACCTTAACGTCAGCCGCTTCCGGCCGGAGAGCAGCGACGACAAGTGGTTCCAGGCGGCCATGACCATCGAGGGCACGGCGTCCGACCTCGACATCGTCTACGCGGGGGCGCTCATGAAGCGCTGGATCGACGCCGAGTCCGACTATTCGGACTACTCGTACTTCTACGACACCCTGGCGGGCTACGGGTCCTACTGGGTGGACGACGCGGGCAATCCCCACGACATCTCGCAGTACATCCAGTCCAAGGACGTCTACAAGAAGCAGAGCCACGAGCTGCGGATCAGCACGCCGGCCGACCAGCCGCTACGGGTCACCGGCGGGCTGTTCTACCAGCGCCAGACCCACAACATCCAGCAGCGCTACAAGATCGACGACCTCGCCGCGGCGACGGAAGTCCCCGGCTGGCCGGACACCATCTGGCTGACCAAGCAGCTGCGCGTGGACCGCGACACCGCCGCCTTCGCGGACATGAGCTTCGACGTCAGCGAGAAGCTGACGCTGAACGCCGGCATCCGCTTCTTCAAGGCGCGCAACTCGCTGGTCGGCTTCTTCGGCTTCGGCGAGGGCTACAGCGGCAGCACCGGCGTCGCCGCCTGCTTCGGCCCCGAGGACGTGGAAGGCAGCCCCTGCACCAACGTCGACAAGGTCACCGAGGACAAGGGCCACACCTACCGGCTGAACGCCCAGTACGACATCGACGAGGACCGGATGGTCTACGTCACCTATTCGACGGGCTACCGGCCGGGCGGGATCAACCGGCGCGGCACCCTGCCGCCCTACGAGTCCGACTACCTGAAGAACCTGGAGTTCGGCTGGAAGACCACCTGGCTGCAGAACCGGCTGCGGTGGAACGGCGCGATCTACTCGGAGAGCTGGGACGACTTCCAGTTCTCCTTCCTGGGGGCCAACGGCCTGACGGAGATCCGCAACGCCGGCAACGCGAAGATGAAGGGGATCGAGACCGACGTGAGCTGGGTGGTGGCCGAGGGCTTCACCCTGAACGGCGCGGCGGCCTACACCGACGCCGAGCTGGACGAGGACTACACTCCCGATCCCAGCGCGCCGCCGGCCGCGCCGAAGGGCACCTCCCTGCCGGTGACGGCGAAGTTCAAGGCCAACCTGACGGCCCGCTACGAGTGGACGGTCGGCGACATGGACGCCCACGTGCAGGGCTCGGTCGTGCACACGACCTCGGCCTGGCCCGACCTGCGGCTCGACGACCGCGCCGTGGTCGGCAAGCTGCCGTCCTACACCACCTTCGACCTGGCGGCCGGGGTACAGCGGGAGAGCTGGCGGGTGGAGGCCTTCGCCAAGAACCTGCTGGACGAGGAGGGCCAGCTCGATCGCGGCGTGCAGTGCGCGCCTGCGGTGTGCTCGCGGGTGTTCGTGACGCCGATCCGGCCGAGGACCATCGGGCTGCGCTTCGGACAGTCGTTCTGAGCGCACGGTTCTCTCGCGAGCTGGCTGAGGTCCGCCGCAAGGCGCTGATCGAGGCCACGCTCGCGAGCCTCGCCGACCGGGGGCTGGGGGCGGTGTCGGTGCGCGACGTGGCCAAGCGCGCCGGCGTCTCGCCCGGGCTGGTGCGCCACCACTTCGGCGGCTTCGGCCAGCTGCTGGTCGAGGCCTACCGCCACGTGGTCGCCCGCGTCGATGTCCACATCGACGCGGCGATCGCGGCGGCGGGGCCCGCGCCGCAGGCCCGGCTCGACGCCTTCCTGACCGCCAGCTTCTCGCCGGCCATCGTCGACCGGGACCTGCTGTCGGCCTGGCTCGGGTTCTGGGGGCTGGTGCGCTCGGACCCGGGCGCGGCGGCCGTGCACGCCGAGACCTTCGCCGCCTACCGCCGCCGCATCGAGGGATTGCTGGCGGGCCTGGGCGTGGCGCAGCCCGGGCCGGCGGCGCTCGGACTCTCGGCGCTGCTGGACGGACTCTGGCTGGAATTGTGCCTCGATCCGCAGACCTTCACCGCCGAGGAGGCGGTGCGGCTGGCCCGCCAATGGGTCCGTTGCTATACGAGCGTATAGCAAGGATGAGGGACGCGCGGTGAGCGGACTGGAGCAGAGCCTTCCGGCCTGGATCTACTCGGACCCGGGCTTCTTCGAGCGGGAGCGGCAGACGGTGTTCCGCACCGGCTGGCAGGTGGTCTGCCACGTCAACGATGTGCCGAACGCCGGCGACTACCAGACCCTCGACCTCCTCGGCGAGCGGGTGATCGCCCTGCGCGGCGACGACGGGACGGTGCGCTGCTTCCACAACGCCTGCCGCCACCGGGCCGCGCGGCTGGTGGACGGCTCCGAGGGCAACTGCGGCCACCGGCTGGTCTGCCCCTACCACGCCTGGAGCTACGGCCTGGACGGGTCGCTGAAGAACGTGCCGCGCTGGCAGGGCTTCGAGGACCTGGACCTCGCCGCCCATGGCCTGAAGCCGGTGGAGCAGGAGATTTGGCGCGGCTTCGTCTTCGTCCGCTTCGCCCCGGGCCTGCCGAGCGTTGCCGAGATGATGGCCCCCTACGAGGCCGAGATCGAGCCGCATGGTTTCGAAGACCTGCAACCGCAGGGGCGGGTTACGCTGCGGCCGCGGCCGGTGAACTGGAAGAACGTGGCCGACAACTACGCCGACGGCCTGCACATCCCTGTGGCCCACCCGGGGCTGACGCGGCTGTTCGGGCCCACCTACGCCATGGAGGCCGGGACCTGGACCGACCGGCTGTGGGGAGACATCACCGAGGCGCCGTCGTCCAACTGGGTGGAGCGGAACTACCAGGCCCTGCTGGACAGCTTCGACCACCTGCCGCCGGAAGGGCGGCGGCGCTGGCTCTACTACCGGCTCTGGCCGAACCTCGCCTTCGACGTCTATCCCGACCAGGTGGACTTCATGCAGTTCATCCCGGTGTCGCCCACCGAGACCCTGATCCGCGAGATCGCCTATGTGCGACCCGACGCGCGGCGCGAGGTGAAGGCGGCCCGCTACCTCAACTGGCGGATCAACCGGCAGGTCAACGCCGAGGACACGGTGCTGATCCAGCGGGTGCAGGACGGCATGGCCTCTTCCGGTTACGTCTCCGGTCCGCTGGGGCCCTCGGAGGTCTGCCTGGCCGCCTTCGCCCGGCGGCTGAAGGCCCAGATCCCCGAAGCCGCCCTCGACCACGCGCCGAAGGAAGCCGCCTGATGACCGACGTGATCGTGGTGGGCGGGGGCCACAACGGCCTGACCTGCGCCGCCTACCTGGCCGCCGCCGGGCTGAAGGTGACGGTGCTGGAGCGCCGCGAGGTGGTAGGCGGGGCCGCCGTCACCGAGGAATTCCACCCGGGCTTCCGCAATTCGGTGGCCAGCTACACCGTCTCCCTGCTCAATCCGAAGGTCATCCGCGACCTTGAGCTTCACCGCCACGGCCTGAAGGTGGTGGAGCGGAAGATGTCCAACTTCCTGCCGCTGGAGGGGGACCACTTCTGCGTCGGCGAGGGTCGGACCAAGGCCGAGGTCGCCCGCTTCTCCGCGCGCGACGCCGAGCGGCTGGACGCCTACGGCGACCGGCTGGAACGCATCGCCGACGTGCTGCGCGAACTGGTCCTGATGACCCCGCCGAACCTGGTGGAGGGCGGGCTCGCCAAGGCCATCCCCGAGCTCCTGAAGAGCGCGAGCCTTGGCCGACGGCTGTCGAAGCTGGACATGACCGGCAAGCGCGACCTGCTCGCCCTGTTCTCCCAGTCGGCCGGCGACTGGCTGGACGGCTGGTTCGAGAGCGAGCCGATCAAGGCCGCCTATGGCTTCGACGGCGTGGTCGGCAACTACGCCAGCCCCTACACGCCGGGCTCGGCCTACGTCCTGCTGCACCATGTGTTCGGCGAGGTGAACGGCAAGAAGGGCGCCTGGGGCCACGCCATCGGCGGCATGGGTGCGATCACCCAGGCGATGGCCGCCTGCTGCCGCGAGCGCGGCGTGGAGATTCGCACCGGGACCGGCGTCGCCGAGGTGCTGGTGGAGAAGGGCCGCGCCGCGGGCGTGGTCACCGAGGCCGGCGAGACCCTGAAAGCCCGCGCCGTGGTCTCGAACCTGCACCCGAAGCTGCTGTTCGGGAAGCTGGTGGACGAGGCCGCGCAGCCCGCCGACTTCCGCGAGCGGATCGGCCGCTACCGCTCCGGCTCCGGCACCTTCCGGATGAATGTGGCGCTGTCGGAGCTGCCCCGGTTCTCGGTCCTGCCCGAGCCCGGCGAACACCTGACCGCGGGCATCATCATCGCACCCAGCCTCGACTACATGGACCGCGCCTACACCGACGCGCGCCACCACGGCTGGTCGAAGGACCCGATCGTCGAGATGCTGATCCCGTCCACCCTGGACGACAGCCTGGCGCCGGCCGGCCGGCACGTGGCCAGCCTGTTCTGCCAGCACGTGGCGCCGACGCTGCCCGACGGCCGGTCGTGGGACGACTGCCGCGAGGAGGTGGCCGACCTGATGATCGCGACGGTGGATCGCCACGCCCCGGGGTTCAAGGCCTCGGTGCTCGGCCGTCAGGTGCTGTCGCCGCTGGACCTCGAGCGCACCTTCGGCCTCGTGGGCGGCGACATCATGCACGGCAATCTCAGCCTCGATCAGATGTTCTCGGCGCGGCCGGTGCTGGGGGCGGGCGACTACCGCACCCCGGTCGCCGGGCTTTACCAGTGCGGGGCCGGGACCCATCCGGGCGGCGGCGTCACGGGCGCGCCGGGCCACAACGCCGCGCGCGAGGTGGTGCGCGACGCGAAGCGGAGAAGGTTCTAGCCCCCTCTCCCAGGCGGGGAGGGGATGTGCTCCACTGGACCGGCGGGGGAGCATCGTTTGGCTGAGACGCGCGAGAAGGGCCTGAAGCAGCAGGGGTTGGGGCCCCTGACGGCGACCTTCCTGGTGGCCGGCAACATGGTGGGCTCGGGCCTGTTCCTGCTGCCGGCCTCGCTGGCGAGCGTCGGCAGCTCGAGCCTCATCGGCTGGGCGATCGCCGGGGCCGGGGCCATGGCGCTGGCCGGGGTCTTCGCGATCCTGGGGGCGATGCGGCCCGATCCCAACGGCCTGGTGCGCTATCCGGCCGACGGCCTGCATCCGGCGGCGGGGTTCGTGGCCTGGGCCGCCTACTGGGCGTCCTGCTGGGTGGGCAATGTGGCCATCGCGCTGGCGGCGGTGGGCTACCTCGCCGTCTTCCTCCCGGGCCTGATCGGCGCCTGGCCAACGGCGCTGGGCGCCATCGGCCTGATCTGGCTGATGACGCTCGCCAACCTCTCCGGGCCGCGGGCGGTGGGCTGGTTCGCGGGCTCGACCCTCCTGATCGGGCTGGTGCCGATCCTGGCGGCCATCGTGTTCGGCTTCCTGGCCTTCGACGCCGAGGTCTTCGCCGCCTCCTGGAACGTCAGCGGCCAGCCGCTCGCCCAGGCGATCCCGGCCAGCCTGGTGACCATCTTCTGGGCCTACCTGGGCCTGGAGAGCGCGACGGTCGCGGCCAAGGCGGTGGACAATCCCCGCCGCAACCTGCCGATCGCAGCCCTCGGTGGGGTGGCGCTGGCCTCGGTGATCTATGCGGCGGCCACGGCGGCGGTGATGGGGGTGATCCCGGCGTCGGAGCTGGCGACCTCCACCGCGCCCTTCGCCGACGTGGTCCAGCGGCTGGTGGGCCCGATCGCCGGCGCGGTGGTGGCGGCCTGCGCGCTGGCCAAGACGCTGGGCACGCTCGCCGGCTGGCTGCTGGTGGCGGCGGAGGCCGGCGCGTCCGGCGGGGCGAGCGGCTACCTGCCCCGGGCGATCGCCGGCGAGCGGGGGGCGCGCCTGCCCGTGCGCGGGGTGATCGTAACCGCGGTCCTGATGTCGCTGACCGCGCTGGCCACCGTCTCGCCGACCCTGACCCGGCAGTTCAACGCCCTGATCAACGCCGCCGTCCTTGCCAACCTCGGCATGTACCTGCTGTGCGCCCTCGCCCTGATCCGGTTCTCGGGGGGCATGGAGAGCGCCGCGCGGCGCTGGCTGGCCCGGCTGGTGGCGGCGCTGGCGGGGATCTTCTGCCTGTGGGCGACCTGGGCTTTCCTCGTCGCCTGAGGCGCGGTCGCGTAACGCGGTTCATCGGGCTTGCCACGCAAGCGCCGCCGTGGGCACCCTGCCTGACGTGGTGTGATTACGGGGAGGAAACCTATGCGCACCCTCTTGATGGCGGTTCTGCTCGCGGGCGGGGTCGCACTGTCGGGCTGCGAACAGTCGGCCAGCGAGGCCGCCGCTCCGCCAGCGCCGGCCAAGCCCAAGTCGCTGGCTCGGCCGGCCCAGATGTACGCCGGCCAGGACCAGATCCTCAGCATCGACAAGGGCGAGTTGGAGTTCGATCAGAGCGGGAAGCTGATCCTGAAGGTGGAGGGCAAGGCGCCCACCGCCGGCTGGAGCGACGCGGCCTTCCTGCCGAGGATCTACGCTGCCGCGCCGAAGGACGGGATCTACGAGGTGGACGTGATCGCCACCAAGCCGGAGGGCGCCGCGGCCCAGGCGGTGACGCCGATCGAGGCCGAACGGGCCTGGACGGGCTTTCCCAGGGACCGGCTGAAGGGCGTGAAGTTCATGTCCAAGACCAACGAGGTCGTGGCCATGCTGCCGCAGACGGCGCCCGCATCGGGCTCCTGACGGCGGGACGATGCCGGGCTGACGGGGGCGGCGCGCTGCGCTAGCCTCGGCGCACGCCGCGCAGTCCTGCGGCGGCGGAGGGTGTTGCGTGGCGGCAGACGCGGGGGCGTCGGAGGCGGGCCGGACGGCGGGCGCGAGCCTGGCCGAGGCGCACGCCGAACTGCTCCGGACCCCGGGCCTGCAGTTCGATTTCGAGGCCTTCACGCCACAGCCGCCGCCGCCGTGGCTGCAGCCGCTCATCGACGCCCTCACGGCCCTGGGGCCGGTGCTGAAGTATGTCTTCTGGGGCGGGGTGATCCTGGGCGCGGCCCTGATCCTCTGGTTCGTGGCCAACGAGGTTCTGGGCCTGCGGATCGGCTCGCGCCGGCGCATCCGCGTCGAGGCGCCCGACTGGCGGCCCGACGAAGCCCGGGCCCGCGCCCTGCTGGAGGACGCCGACCGCCTGGCGGTCGAGGGACGCTTCGCGGAGGCCATCCACCTGCTCCTGTTCCGCAGCATCGACGACCTCTCCGGGCGACGGCCCGGCGTCGTGCGGCCCGCGCTCACCGCCCGCGACATCGCCCGGCTGGACGCCCTGCCCGGCGAACCGCGGAGCGCCTTTGTCCGTATCGCCGAGGCGGTGGAGCGCAGCTTCTTCGGCGGCCGGACGGTGGACGCCGACGACTTCCGCGCCGCCCGTGCCGACTACGAGGCCTTCGCGTTCTCCGGAGCCTGGCGATGAGCGCGGCGGCCGAAGCGCCCGGGACGCGGCCGGCGACCTTCTCGCCGCGCACGGTGCTGGCGCTGGTGCTGGTGGGGATCGTCTCCTTCGCCTCGCTGGCGGTGCTGTCGGCCTATGCGCCGGAGATGAGACTGAGCCAGGACCCCGGCGGCCATGCGCTCTCCAGCTCCGCCATCGGCTTCCGTGGGGCGGTGGTCCTGCTGGAGGAGATGGGCGTCCCGGTCGAGGTGAACCGGCGCGATCCGCGCCGGCTGCAGGCCGATCCGGAGCTGGTCCGGGTGCTGACCCCCGGCTGGAGGACCGAGGGAAAGGACCTCGCCGCCTTCCCGAAGGCCGAGAAGACCCTGGTGGTGCTGCCGAAGTGGCGGGCGGCGCGCGATCCCATACGCCCGGGCCGGCTGCGGAAGGCGGGGCTGGGCGCGAGCACGGCCCAGGCCACCAACTTGCTCAGCCCGTTCGCCGCCCGCACCGAGGTCGCGCACCGCAAGGGCGCCTCCCGTCCCCGCCTGCATGGCGTCGGCGCGGCCTTCGCCGGCGCGGGCGAGCTGCCGCTGGGCGAGATCGACCGCCTGCAGACCATTTCCGGACCGGACTGGATCCCGCTGTTCGCGGACGAACTGGGCCGGACGGTGGTGGGCCAGTCGCGGAAGCGGCCGGACGTGATCGTGCTCGCCGACCCCGACCTCCTGAACAACCAGGGCATCGACAGCCTGGCCAACGCCCGCGCCGGGCTGATCGTGCTGGACCCGCAAGCCGGCAAGAACGGCGTCAGCTTCGACGTCACCCTGAACGGGCTCAAGCAGGGCCGCAGCATCGGCCGCACCCTGCTGGAGCCGCCGTGGCTGGCGGCGACCCTCTGCGCCGTGGCCGCCGCCCTGCTGATGGGCCTGCACGCGCTCGCCCGCTTCGGGCCGGCGCGGGGCCGCGGCCGGGCCGTGGCGCTCGGGAAGCGGGCGCTGGTGGACAATTCCGCGGGGCTGGTGCGCATGGCCCGGCGCGAGCCCGAGATGGCCGCCGACTATGTGGCGCTGACGAAATCCCTGATCGCCCGCGCCGCCGGTTCCGACCGGGCGGACGAGGCCTGGCTGGAGGAGCTGGCCCGCCTGCGCGGCGCCGCCCCGCCGGCCGAGCTCGCCGCGGAGGCCGGGCGCGCCAAGACCCGCGACGAGCTTCTGGCCGCCGCGCGCAAGCTGCACGACTGGAGACTGGAGATGACGCGTGAACGTCACTGAGGTGAAGGCGCTGGCCGAACAGGTGCGCGCGGAGATCGGCAAGGCCATCGTCGGCCAGACGGAGACGGTGGATCTCCTGCTGGTGGCCCTGTTCGCCCGCGGCCACGTGCTGCTGGAGGGGCCGCCGGGGACGGCCAAGACCTATCTGGCGCAGTGCTTCGCCCGCACGCTCGACCTGGGCTTCGGCCGCATCCAGTTCACGCCCGACCTGATGCCGGCCGACATCATCGGCACCAATCTGTTCAACTTCCAGACCTCCAGCTTCACGCTGAACCCGGGGCCGGTGTTCTGCGAGCTGCTGCTGGCCGACGAGATCAACCGCACCCCGCCGAAGACCCAGGCGGCCCTGCTGGAGGCGATGCAGGAGCGGCGGGTGACCATCGACGGCAAGTCGCACGCGCTGTCCGACCGGTTCATGGTGGTGGCGACCCAGAACCCGCTGGAGCAGCAGGGGACCTATCCTCTGCCGGAGGCCCAGCTCGACCGCTTCCTGTTCAAGCAGTCGCTGCAGTACCCGAGCCGCGACGAGGAGCTGGCCATCGTGAAGGCCTACGGCGTGCAGGCCGGCCAGGCCGATCCCGCCGACATGGGAGTCGGCAAGGTCGCCACGATCAAGACGCTGAGCGCCGCCCACAAGGCGGTCGCCGAGGTGCGGCTGAACGACGATGTGGCGGGCTATGTGATCGACCTGGTCCGGGCGACGCGGGAGACGACGGACCTGCAGAGCGGCGCCTCGCCGCGCAGCGCCGCCCACCTGGCGCTGGCCGCCCGGGCGCGGGCGGCGCTGGACGGCCGTGACTACGCCATTCCGGACGACGTGAAGGCGCTGGCGCTTCCGGCCCTGCGCCACCGGGTGATCCTGTCGCCCGCCGCCGAGATCGAGGGCCGCCGGGCCGACGAGGTGATCCGCGCACTCGTCGACCAGGCCGCCGTTCCGCGCTGATCCGGTGACCCTCTATCCCACCCGCAGAGCCATCCTGTTGGCCGCCGCCGGAGCGCCGGTGGCGCTGGCGGTGGCGCTGGCCGCGCCCGGGCTGTGGGTGGCGGCCGGGGCGTGGGTGCTGATGGCGGCGGGCTTGATGCTGGCCGACGCCCTGCTGTCGGCGAGGCCCGCGGCCCTGGAGCTGAGCGTCGCCGCGCCGCGGGTGCTGGGCGTGGGCCGGAACGACGCGGCCGAGGTCACCGCCGCCTTCGCCGGCGCGGGGCCGCGGCAGGTGGAGCTGGCCCTGGGCGCCAACGACCGGCTGTCGGTCTCGCCGGCTCGGCAGACTGCGCGGGCCGCGGGCGGTGCGGCGCGGGCCCGGTTCGCGCTCTCGCCGCAGCGGCGGGGCGAGGGCCGGATCGAGGGGCTTTGGGCGCGCTGGCAGGGTCCGCTCGGCCTCGTCTGGCGCCAGCGCGAGACGCAGCCCGCTCACACCCTGGCGGTGACGCCCGATGTGCAGGCGGTGAAGGACGAGGCCCTGCGCCTGTTCGCCCGCGACGCGCCGTTCGGGCAGAAGGCCCAGCTCGACACCGGCGAAGGCTCCGACTTCCATGCCCTCAAGGAGTTCCAGACCGGCATGGACCTCCGGTCCATCGACTGGAAGCAGAGCGCGCGTCACGCCAAGCTGGTGGGCCGGGAGTACCGCACCGAGCGCAACCACCACGTCATCCTGGCGATCGACACCGGTCGGCTGATGTCCGCGCCGACCGCCGGCATCCCGCGCCTGGACCACGCGATCAACGCCGCCCTGTTGCTAGGCTTCGTGGGCCTCAAGCTTGGCGACCGGGTGGGTCTCTTCGCCTTCGACGCGCGGCCCCGGGTGTCGAGCGGCGTCACGGCGGGCGCCCAGGCCTTCCCCCTGATCCAGCGGCTGGCGGCGCAGCTCGAATACTCGGCGGAGGAGACCAACTTCACGCTCGGCCTCACCACCCTCGCCGGCCGGCTGGACCGCCGCGCCCTGGTGGTGGTGTTCACCGACTTCGCCGACCCCACCAGCGCTGAGCTGATGGTGGAGAACGTGCAGCGCCTGATGCGCACCCACCTCGTCATGTTCGTGGTGTTCCGCGACCAGGAGCTGGAGGACCTCGTCCGCGCCGAGCCGCAGGACGCCGACGACGTCTCGCGCGCGGTGGTGGCCGGGGCGCTGCTCCGGCAGCGCGAGGTGGTGGTGGCGAGGCTGAAGCGGCTGGGGGCGCAGATCGTCCAGGCGAAGGCTGGCGAACTCGGCCCCGCCCTGGTCAACGCCTACCTCGGCGCCAAGCGGCGGGAGCTCCTCTGATGGCCGAGCTGCAGCTCAAGAGCCACCGCTTTCGGGAGGAGCGCGAGGCCGACTGGCGCCGCCTCGAGGCGCTGCTCGCCAAGGCAGAGAAGGGCGGGGCGGCGAAACTGCGGCGCAACGAGCTCCTGGAGATGCCGGTGCTCTACCAGCAGGCGCTCTCGTCGCTGTCGGTGGCGCGCTCCATCTCGCTGGACCAGAGCCTGGTGGAGTACCTGGAGAGCCTCTGCACGCGCGCCTATTTCTTCGTCTACGGCACGCGCACCCGGCTGGGCGAGCGCGTGCTGGGCTTCTTCCGCCACGAGTGGCCGGCGGCGGTGCGCGGCCTGTGGCGCGAGACCCTGGTCTCGGCGGCGATCATGGTGGTGGGGGCGATCACGGCCTTCATCCTGGTGGGCCAGGACCCGGACTGGTTCTACGGCTTCATCCCGGCGGAGCTGGCCGGCGGACGCGACCCCGCCGCCTCGGCCGCCAGCCTGCGCGGCACGCTCTATGACGAGGCCACCCTGCGGGACGGACTGGGCGCCATGGCGGCCTTCCTGTTCACCCACAATTCGCAGGTGGCGATCTTCGCCTTCGCGCTCGGCTTCGCGCTCTGCCTGCCGACGGCGGCCCTGATGATCTACAACGGCTGCATGCTGGGGGCCTTCCTGGCGCTGTTCGCCAGCCACGGCCTGGCTTTCGAGGCCGGTGGCTGGCTGATGATCCATGGGGTCACGGAGCTGTTCGCCATCACGCTGGCCGGCGCCGCTGGCTTCTCCATCGGCTGGGCGGTGGCCTTCCCCGGCGAGCGGACGCGGGTCGACGCCGCCGCCCACGCCGGACGCCGGGCGGCCATGGTGATGGCCGGCGTGGTGGTCATGCTGTTCGTGGCCGGCCTGCTGGAGGGTTTCGCCCGGCAGCTGATCCGCAACGACCTCGCCCGCTATGCCGTGGCGGCGGTCACGGGGATCGTCTGGGCCGGTTACTTCTACCTTCCCCGTAAGGCCCGGCGATGAGCCTCGCGGGCGTGCTCCGCCGCCGCAAGCGCGACCGCCCGGCGCGCGCGCCGGACGACGGCTGGCGCGAGTTCATCACCCCCGAGGGCGTCGATCTGCGCCTGAAGATCGGGGCCTACTCCGAGCGCGCCGCGGCCTTCTTCGTCGATGCCCTGATCATCGCCGCCGGCCTCGTCGCCTTCACCCTCGTCGTCGTGCTGGCCAACCTGCGCCTGAGGTTCGGGTTCGCCATGGAGCTGGCGGCGGTGGTCTGGACCCTGGGCTTCTTCGCGGTCCGCTACTTCTACTTCGTCTTCTTCGAGCTGCGTCCGAGCGCCGCCACCCCGGGCAAGCGGACCATGGGCCTCAGGGTGATCGCCCGCGACGGCGGCCGGCTAACGGCCGACGCGGTTTTCGCGCGCAACGCCATGCGCGAGCTGGAGGTCTTCCTGCCGGCCGCCTTCTTCTTCGCCCGCGGCGAGGGGGTGGACGCCTGGCTGATCGGGTTGGGGGTGATCTGGAGCGGGGTGTTCGTGGTTTTCCCGCTGTTCAACCGCGACCGGCTGCGCCTGGGCGACCTGGCGGCCGGGACCATGGTGGTGAAGGCGCCCCGGCGGGTGCTGCGCCCGGACCTGACGCGGGACGCACCCTCGAGCGCCGGGCTCGCCTTCACCCAGGCGCAGCTCGACGCCTATGGGGTCAAGGAACTGCACGTTCTGGAGGGAGTCCTGCGCTCGGGCGAGCGGCGCACCATGGCGGAAGTCGCCAAGCGCATCCGGGGCAAGATCGGCTGGGAGGGGCCGGACGACCTCTCGGACCGGGCGTTCCTGTCGGCCTACTACGCGGGGCTGCGGGGACGGCTGGAGAAGCGGATGCTGTTCGGCCACCGCCGCCGCGACAAGTTCGACCGTGTGTAGGCGCCCAGGGGCCTAGTCGAAGATCGCGGCGAGCGCGTTCGGCGTCGCCCCCTCGCGGACCCTGCGAAGCTCGGTGTAGAGCACCGCCCCGCCGGTGGCCCCGATCAGGGACGAGATGACGTTCGTCACCGTATTCACCGCGATCTCGCCGGGACCGGTGGCCATGTCCCGGTCGCCGTCCACCAGTTGCCAGGCCCCGGACAGGGCCGCGACGACGGCGCCGATGATCACGTAGGCGACAACGTAGATCAGGAAGAGGCCAAAGATCCGCCAGCGGTTGCCGCGGGTCAGCTCGGCGCTGCGGCCGAAGGTGTCCATGATCGGCTTGCGCTCGGCGATTAAGACTGGGACCGCCACGCACCAGGCGACGGCGATCATGATCCCGGGCACCAGCAGCAGGACCGAGCCGAGGGCTACGGCGAGGCCGTACAGGAGACCCACCGCGAAGAGCGGCAGGAAGGATCGCAGGCCGATGGTGATGCTCTCGGTGACGTTCACCCGGCGGTCGTTGAGGTAATGGATCGCCCCGTAGGTAAGGGCGCCCTGCAGCACCAGGCCCGCGACGCCGGAGATCAGCCCCGTCGTCACGAACCAGGCCCAGAGGGTGGCGGAGTCCGTCTCGTTCGCCTGCATCTGAATGAGGCCGGCGACCAGCGTCGGGATGCCGGTGAGGATCACGGCGAGGACCAGGAAGGTCACGAAGTTGCGACCCAGCACCTCGAAGGTCTGCTGGATCACGCGACCGATCTCGAGCTTGTCCGAAGCCATCGTGGCCGTGGTCATGGCGTCCCTCCCGTTCCCTAGGGGGAACCAAAGCATGCATCTGGCAGGACGTCGATCCATGGGAGCGCTACCAGAAATCGCTTGAATGGTCTGACCACGTCCGGCACACATTCGGGAGACAAGGGTCCGCAGGCCGCCTCAGGGCGCAGACGAGATCCGGAATGGGGAGTTGGGCGTGCGGCGAGGATTGTCGCGTCGGGAAGCGCTGGCTGCAGGGTCGGCCGCCGTTCTGGTCGGCGCGGCCGCGCCTGCGCCGGACTCGCTGGATGGGCTCGCCCGCGCCAGGGGCGTGCGGTTCGGGACCGCCCTGGGCGGCCGGGGCCTGGCCGATCCGGCCTATCGCGCGCTGGTCGCCGCCCAGTGCGGGGCGCTGGTCGCCGAGAACGAGCACAAGCTCTATTCGCTGATGCCGCAGGCGCAGGGCGCATGGCGCTTCGGGCCGGCCGACGCCATCGCGGCTTTCGCCCGCGAGAACGGCATGGTCCTGCGCGGACACACGCTCGTCTGGAACAAGGACGAGTTCACGCCGGCCTGGGTGAGGGCCCACGACTTCGGCGGGCGGGACGCCGCCGCGCGCTGGCTGACGGACTATGTGAAGACCGTGGCCGGCCGCTACCCGCAGGTGCAGTCCTGGGACGTGGTCAATGAGACGGTCGACCCGGCGACCGGCGCGGAGCGGGACACCGCCCTCGGCCGCGCGGTGGGCCCGGAGCTCGTGGAGCTCTCCTTCCATGCTGCCCGCGAGGCCGCGCCCAATGCGAAGCTCGTCTACAACGACTACATGGGCTGGGGCCCCTATTTCGCAAAGCACCGGGCCGGCGTGCTCAAGCTGCTGGAGCGGCTGAAGGCGAAGAACGTGCCGGTCCACGCCCTCGGCATCCAGGGCCACATCGGCGGCGGCGTGGACGAGCCGGAGGTGGCCCGCTTCGCGGCCGCCGACCAGCGCGAGTGGCGGGCCTTCCTCGACGAGGCCAAGGGCATGGGCCTCGACCTGCTGATCACCGAGCTCGACGCCAACGACAAGGCGATGCCGTCCGACATCCCGCGCCGCGACGCGGAGGTGGCGGCGCTGACGAAGGCCTACCTGGACCTGATGCTGTCCTACCCGGAAATGAAGCAGGTGCTCGTCTGGGGCCTGGCCGACAGCTACTCCTGGCTGCAGGGCACGACCCCCAAGCCCGACAAGCTGCCCAAGCGCCCGACGCCCTACGACGCCGAGCTCCGCGCCAAGCCGATGCGCGAGGCGATCACGGCCGCCTTCCGCGCCGCGCCGGAGCGTACGCCATGGGCCTGATCCGCACGGTCATCCTGGCGCTGGCCATGGCCGGTCCCGCCGCGGCCGGAGAGGCGCGGTTCGACTGGTTCGACTACCGCGGCCAGGCCCCGCCGCCGGCCCCGGCCGGCCAGTTCCGCAACCCGGTGCTCACCGGCTTCTACCCGGACCCGAGCTCGCTGCGGGTGGGCGACGACTACTATCTGGTGAGCTCCACGTTCTCCTATTTCCCGGGCCTGCCGGTGTTCCGCAGCCGCGACCTGGTGAGCTGGCAGCAGATCGGCAACGCCATCGACCGGCCGGGGCAGCTCGACTTCTCCGGGCTGGGGCTGTCGCGCGGCGTCTTCGCGCCGGACATCACCTGGCGCGACGGGACCTTCTACATCCTCAACACCTGCGTGGACTGCGGCGGCAACTACCTGATCAGCGCGAAGGACCCCGCCGGTCCCTGGTCCGACCCGGTCTGGATCCGGGAGGTGGACGGGATCGACCCCTCCTTCTTCTTCGATGACGACGGCCGCGCCTATCTGCTGAACAACGGGCCGCCGGAGGGGACGCCGCTCTACGAGGGCCACCGCGCGATCTGGATGCAGGAGTTCGATCTCAACGCGCTCAAGCCGGTTGGTCCGCGCAAGGTGCTGGTGAACGGCGGGGTCGACCTCTCCAAGAAGCCGATCTGGATCGAGGGCCCGCACATCTACCGCAAGGACGGCTGGTACTACCTGACCTGCGCCGAGGGCGGCACCTCCGAGCAGCACTCCCAGGTCGTCCTGCGCAGCCGGGAGGTCTGGGGCCCCTACCAGCCCTACGCAGGCAACCCGATCCTCACCCAGCGCCACCTGCCGAGGGATCGGCCGGACCCCGTCACCTCGGCGGGCCACGCCGACCTCCTGGAGACGCCGGCCGGCGACTGGTGGGCGACCTTCCTCGCCACCCGGCCCTACGCGGGCGACTTCTACAACACCGGACGCGAGACCTTCCTGCTGCCGGTGAGCTGGAAGAACGGCTGGCCGGTGATTCTGGAGGGCGACGCGGCCATCCCCGCGGTCCTGCCGCGGCCGAAGCTGCCGGCCGGCGCCGGTCCGGCGCCCGACGCCTACCGGGACGAGTTCGACGCCCGGGCGCTCGGCCCGGCCTGGATGACCATCCGTTCGCCGAAGTCCCGCTGGCACCGGCTCGGGGGCGGGGCGCTTTCGCTGCAGGCGCGGAACGTTCCCCTGGGCTCGCTCGGCCAGCCCTCCTACTTCGGCCGCCGCCAGCAGCACATGCAGGCGGAGGCGGCCACCCGGGTGACCTTCGCCCCGGCCCGCGATGGCGACCGGGCGGGTCTCGCGGCCCTGCAGAGCGAGGACTTCTTCTATCTCCTGAGCCTCGCCCGCGACGGCGGCCGCACCGTGGTCAAGCTGGAGCGTCGGGCCGGCAGGGGCGAGGCGCCGCATGGCGTCACCCTGGCCGCCGCGCCGGTCCCGGCCGGACGGCCGGTGGAGCTGAAGGTCGTCGCCCGGGGCGACCGATACGACTTCCTCTACGCCATCGAGCCCGGCCGCTGGACGACGCTCCAGGCCGGCGCCGACGGCACGATGCTTTCCACCAAGACCGCCGGCGGTTTCGTCGGCGTGACCTTCGGCCTCTACGCCTATTCGGAAGACACTCCATGACGATGCGCCTCACCCGCCGCCACGTCGGCGCCAGCCTGATCGCCATCTCCGCGGCGCTCGCGGCCCAGCCCGCCGGCGCGCAGGGCCGGCCGCTCTACAAGGACGCGAAGGCGCCCACCGACGCGCGCATCGACGACCTCATGGGCCGCATGACGCTTGAGGAGAAGTGCGCCCAGCTGGTCGGCATCTGGCTGAAGAAGGAGACCATCCAGACGGCGGACGCGGAGTTCTCGCCGCAGAAGGCGAGCGCCGCCTTCCCGCACGGCCTTGGCCAGATCTCCCGCCCCTCCGACCGCCGCGGCGCGACGCAGGGGCCGCACGCCGGCGCCGCGCCCGGCACCATCAACCGCACGCCGGTGGAGACCGCCCGCTACATCAACGCCGCCCAGCGCTGGGCGATGACGAAGACCCGGCTCGGCATCCCCATGCTGATGCACGACGAGGCCCTGCACGGCTACGTCGCGCGCGAGTCCACCATGTTCCCGCAGGCCATCGGGCTCGCCTCCACCTGGGACCCGGAGCTGGTGGAGAAGGTGTTCTCGGTGGCGGCCCGCGAGATGCGCGCCCGCGGCTCCAACATCGCGCTGGCGCCCGTGGTGGACGTGGCCCGCGATCCCCGCTGGGGTCGGATCGAGGAGACCTACGGCGAGGATCCCCACCTCGTCGCCGAGATGGGGCTCGCCGCCATCCGCGGCTTCCAGGGCCGCACCTTGCCGCTGGCGAAGGACAAGGTCTTCGTCACGCTCAAGCACATGACCGGCCACGGCCAGCCGGAGAGCGGGACCAACATCGGGCCGGCGCAGATCTCCGAGCGTGTGCTGCGGGAGAGCTTCTTCCCGCCGTTCGAGCGGGCGGTGAAGGAGGCCAACGTGCTGTCCGTCATGCCCTCGTACAACGAGATCGACGGGGTGCCCTCGCACGCCAACAGGTGGCTGCTGACCGACGTGCTGCGGGGCGAGTGGGGCTTCAAGGGCGCGACCCTCAGCGACTATTTCGCGATCCGCGAGATGGTCACGCGGCACAAGATGTTCGAGACCGGCGAGGACGCGGCCGTGGCGGCGATCAACGCTGGGGTCGACGTCGAGCTGCCGGACGGCGACTGCTACAACGCGCTCCCGGCCCTGGTGCGCGCGGGGCGCGTCTCCCAGGACCAGGTCGACGCGGCCGTGCGCCGGGTGCTGCGCCTGAAGTTCGAGGGCGGCCTCTTCGAGAACCCCTACGCCGACGTCCGCAGCGCCGACCGACTGACCGCCGCGCCGGACGCCATCGCGCTCGCCCGCGAGGCGGCGCGCAAGACCATGGTGCTGCTGAAGAACGACAAGAACCTGCTGCCGCTCGACGCCGGCAAGATCGGCCGGCTGGCGGTGCTGGGCACGCACGCCCGCGACACCCCGATCGGCGGCTACAGCGAAATCCCGCGCAAGGTGGTGAGCGTACTGGAGGGGGTCCAGGCGGAGGCGAAGGGCCGCTTCCAGGTGGACTACGCCGAAGCCGTGCGGATCACCGAGAGCCGCGTCTGGGCCGCCGACGAGGTGAAGCTCGTGGACCCGGCGGTGAACGCCCGCCTGATCGCCGAGGCCGTTGAGGTCGCCCGGCGCGCCGACGTGGTGCTGATGGTGCTGGGCGATAACGAGCAGACCAGCCGTGAGGCCTGGGCCGACAACCACCTGGGAGACCGCAGCGAGCTCGGCCTGATCGGCCAGCAGGAGGACCTGGCCCGGGCGATCTTCGCGCTCGGCAAGCCCACGGTGGTGCTGCTGCTCAACGGGCGGCCGCTGGCGGTCAACCTGCTGGCGGAGAAGGCCGACGCCCTCATCGAGGGCTGGTACCTCGGCCAGGAGACCGGGAACGCCGTGGCCGACGTCCTGTTCGGCCGGGCAAATCCGGGCGGCAAGCTGCCGGTGACCATCGCGCGCGACGCCGGCCAGCTGCCGATGTTCTACAACCGCAAGCCCACCTCGCGGCGCGGCTACCTGTTCGGCGACACCAGCCCGCTCTATCCGTTCGGCTTCGGGCTCTCCTACACCACCTTCCAGATTTCGGCGCCGCGCCTGTCGCGGACCAGCCTGGGCGTCGCGGACACCCTGCGCGTGGAGGTGGACGTGGCCAACACCGGCGCCCGCGAGGGCGACGAGGTTGTGCAGCTCTACCTGCGCGACGAGGCCGCCTCGGTGACCCGACCGCTGCTGGAGCTGAAGCGGTTCCGGCGCGTGACGCTGGCCCCCGGCGCGCGGACCACGGTGGCCTTCGACCTGACGCCCGACGACCTCGCCATTTGGAACATCGACATGAAGCGGGTGGTGGAGCCGGGCAGGTTCACCGTCTCCGTCGGCCCGAACTCGGTCGACCTGAAGAGCGCCCAGTTCACCGTGGCTTGATGCCCTGGACCGGCCTCCTTCGGGGAGGGGCCTGGGCGCTCGCCGCCCTCCTCGTCTCGCTCGCCGCGGCGCCAGCCTTCGCCTGCACGACGCCGGTGTCGGTGTGCGAGCGCGCGAGCCCGGGCGCGTTCGGCCTGATCCGCGGCGGGCGGCCCGCGGCGGTCTACGTCGACGCGATCGCCGACCCGGCGGTGAAGCACGCCGCCGACGGCTTTGCGGCGGATCTGCAGCGGGTGAGCGGCCGGTCCGTCGTGCGGGTCGCCGATCCGGCGCAGGCGAAGGGCGAGCTGGTGGTCATCGGCGTGCGGGGCCAGAGCCCGGCGATCGACCGCCTGGCGGCGCAGGGCAAGCTGAGCGCGGACGACCTCGCCGGCCAGTGGGAGGCCTTCCGCCAGGTGGTGGTGGAGCGGCCGTTCCCGAACGTGCCGCGCGCCCTGGTGATCGTGGGTTCGGACCGCCGCGGCGCGGTGTTCGGCGCCTACGACCTCTCGGAAAAGATCGGGGTCTCGCCCTGGTACTGGTTTGCCGACGCCCCGGTGGCGCGCAAGGCGAGCCTACACGTCACCGCCGGCGCCCGGCGTGACCAGCCGAAGGTGAAGTACCGCGGCTTCTTCATCAACGACGAGGCCCCGGCGCTGACCACCTGGGCGGAGAAGCGGTTCGGCGGGGCCAATTCGAAGATGTACGCGCACGTCTTCGAGCTGCTGCTCCGGATGAAGGGCAACTACCTGTGGCCGGCTATGTGGCAGCCGCGGGCGTTCAACGACGACGACCCGCGCAACATGGTGCTGGCCGACGAGATGGGCGTGGTCATGGGGACCTCCCACCACGAGCCTATGACCCGGGCGCACGACGAATGGCGCCGCGACAAGCACGGCGGCGTCACCGGCGGACGCTGGGACTATGCGACCAACGGCGAGACCCTGCGGACCTTCTGGCGCGGCGGGATCGAGCGGAAGATGTCGAAGGGCGACGGCCGCGGCTACGAGGCCATCGTCACGGTCGGCATGCGCGGCGACGGCGACGAGGCGATGAGCGACGCCACCGCCACCCAGCTCCTGGAGACCATCGTCGCCGACCAGCGGAAGATCATCGCCGAGGTGACCGGGAAGCCCGCCGACCAGACGCCGCAGGTCTGGGCGCTCTACAAGGAGGTGCAGGACTACTACGACCAGGGGATGAAGGTCCCGGACGACGTGACCCTGCTGTTCGCCGACGACAACTGGGGCCAGATCCGCCGCCTGCCGACCGGAGACCTCGAGCGGACGGGCGGGTACGGCGTCTACTACCACTTCGACTATGTGGGGGCGCCCCGGAACTACAAGTGGCTGAACAACACCCAGGTCGAGAAGACCTGGCAGCAGATGGACCTGGCGTACGCGCGCGGCGCCCGGACGCTGTGGATCGTCAACGTGGGCGACATCAAGCCCATGGAGTTCCCCCTGAGCTTCTTCTTGGACCAGGCCTGGGACCCGGAGGGCATGACGGTGGAGGCGCTGGGCCGCTATCCGGAAGGCTGGGCGCGGCGGACGTTCGGACCGGCGAGGGCCGCCGAGATCGGCGAGCTGATCACCCGCTACAGCCGGCTGGCCGCGCGGCGGAAGCCCGAGCTGATCGATGCCGGCAGCTTCCGGCTGGGGGAGGCGGCGGGGGACGAACTGGATGGCGGCGAGTTCGGAGCCATGGTCGCCGAGTGGGACGACCTGGAGCGCGACATGCTGCGGGTGAAGGCGCAACTCCCCGCGGACGGCCGCGACGCCTACCTGCAGGTGGTGGAGCATCCGGTGGCCGCCATGGCCAACCTCTACCGGCTGCACTACGCCACGGCCTGGAACCGGCGGCTGGCCCAGCGGCGCGACCCGCGGGCCAATGTCTTCGCCGACCGGGCCGAGGCGGCCTTCGCCAGGGACAAGGCCCTGACCGAGACCTACCACCGCGCCAATGGCGGCAAGTGGGACGGCATGATGAGCCAGACCCACATCGGCTACACGAGCTGGCAGCAGCCGGACACCGACATCATGCCGCGCCTGGAGCGGGTCGCGGCCCAGGCGCCCGCAAAGCCGATCGTCTTCGCGAAGCGCCACGCCTCACCGCCGGGCGTGACCGCCATCGAGGCGCCGCGTTTCCGGCGGACGGTGGACGGGGCGGGCCTCGGCTGGCGCGCGATCCCGAACCTCGGCCGGACCGTGGGGGCCGTCGCCGCTCTGCCGCAGGGCCGGCCGCCGACGACGGAGATGGACGGCGTGCGGGTGGAGTACGACCTCGCCACGACCCAGGCTGGCGACCTCACCGTCCAGCTCTATCTCGTGCCCACCCTGGACACGACCGGCCGCGGCTCACAACGGATCGGCGTCTCGATCGACGACGGGCCGATGCACACCCTGGTCGACAAGCTGATGCCGGCGCCCACCGCCACCACGCTCGAGGAGCAGGCCGCCTGGAGCAGGGCGGTGGAGGACAATGCCCGGGTGATCCAGACCACCTTCGCCGGCGTCGCCGCCGGCGCGCACGTGCTCAAGGTCTGGCGCCTCGACGACAATGTGGTGCTGCAGAAGATCGTCGCCGCGACGGCCCCGATCCCGATCAGCTACCTGGGGCCGAACTAGCCGCTGGCGAGGTGGGCGCCTAGATCGCCACCCGCTTGGCGATCTGGCTGCGGCGGGCCTTGCTCTCCTGCTGGGCGCGCTCCAGGGCTTCGGTCTCGGTGGCGCGCAGCAGGTGGTCGATCACCCGCTCCAGGTGGTCGCGCATGGCCTGGCGGGCGGCGGCGGGGTCGTGGGCCTTCAGCGCCTCCAGCACGCGGCGGTGCTCCACGATGCGCGGCTCCAGGCCGGTGCCGCGGGCGCGGGTCAGGATGTTGCGGGCCAGCGGGCTGCGGTTGCGCAGCTCCCACATGTTCTCGATCGTGGCGATGATCGCACCGTTCCCGGTCGCCCGGGCGATCACCATGTGGAACTCCTTGTCGGCGTCCTCGCCCTTCAGCTCGTCCTCGTCGGCCATCAGGCCGAGCAGGCGCTCGAGCTCGGCGATCGACTCCTCGTCGATCGTGGCGGCGGCCAGGGCGGCGGCCTCGCCCTCGAACAGGCGGCGCGCCTCGATCAGCTCGAAGGCGCCGATCTCCACGTCATAGGCGGCGGACGCCAGCGGCGGCTGGGCGCGGGTGACGTAGATGCCCATGCCGTGGCGGGCCTCGATCATGCCCTGCATCTCCAGCGCGATGAGCGCCTCGCGCAGGGTCGGACGGCTGACGCCGAACTGCTCCGCCAGCTCCCGCTCGGTGGGGAGCCGCTCGCCGACCTTGTACTTGCCGGCCTCGATCTCGGCGGCGATCTGGTCCGCCAGCCGTCGGTAAAGCTTGCCGCTGGCGGCCATGGTCTCCGTGACTTCCGCTGGTCGGCGCCCCGCGGCGCGCTTGCTGGTCGGCAGCATAGCGGAGGATCACCAGTCGTGCATGGAGCCGTCTTCCCGCCGCGCGACCGGCAGGTAGGCCCGGCGGTAGGGGAACCTCGCGGCCGCCGCCTCGTCGATGTCGACGCCCAGGCCCGGCGCATCGCCGGGGTGCAGGTCGCCGGCGGCGAAGCTGTAGGCGTGGGGGAAGACCGCGTCGGTCTCGGCGGTGTGGCGCATGTACTCCTGCACCCCGAAGTTGGGGATCGAGAGGTCAAAGTGCAGGGCCGCGGCCATGGTCACCGGCGACAGGTCCGTGGCCCCGTGGCAGCCGGTCCGCACGCCGTAGAGGTCGGCCAGGCTGGCGATCCGGCGCAGGTGGGTGATGCCGCCGGCGTGCACGACGGTCGCGCGGATGTAGTCGATCAGTTGCTCCTCGATGAGCTGCTTGCAGTCCCACACCGAGTTGAACACCTCGCCCACGGCAAGCGGCGTGGTCGTGTGCTGCCGGATCAGGCGGAAGCGCTCCTGGTTCTCGGCCGGCGTCGCGTCCTCCAGCCAGAACGGCCGCCAGGGCTCGAGGTCCCGGCCCAGCCGGCCGGCCTCGATGGGGGTGAGGCGATGGTGGGCGTCGTGGAGCAGATGGACGTCCCAGCCCAGCGCCTCGCGCGCGGCGGCGAAGAGCTCCGGGACCACCCGCATGTACTTCTCGGTGGACCAGGCCGTCTCCTTCGGCAGGTCGGAGTCGGCCGGTTCGTAGAACAGCTTGTCCTTGGAGACGCCGTAGGTCCCGGCCATGCCGGGCACCCCCGTTTGCAGGCGGATGGCCTTGTAGCCCTGGGCCACGTAGTCGCGCGCCGCGGCGATGGTGTCCTCGATGGTCTCGCCGTTGGCGTGGCCGTAGACCATGACGCCGCTGCGGCAGGCGCCGCCGAGCAGCTGGTAGACCGGCAGGCCGGCGATCTTCCCCTTGATGTCCCACAGCGCCATGTCGACGGCGGCGATGGCCGACATGGTCACCGGGCCCCGCCGCCAGTAGGCGCCGCGGTAGAGGTACTGCCAGATGTCTTCGATCCGGTGGGCGTCGCGGCCGATCAGGCAGGGGATCACATGGTCGGTCAGGTAGCTGGCGACCGCCAGCTCGCGGCCGTTCAGCGTGGCGTCGCCGACGCCCGTCACGCCATCGGCCGTCTCGATCTTCAGGGTGACGAAGTTCCGGCCGGGGCAGGTGACGATGACTTTGGCGGCGGTGATCTTCGGCATCGGACGCTTTCGTGGGGGCATGGGAACGCGCGCGCCCGGCCGGCAGCGGCAGCCGGCCCAACTTAGCCCGAGGCCGAAGGTTGTCAATCACGTGGTCAGACCAATACAACTGTCGTGTCTCGACCAAACGGAGCGGTCATGAAGCGGCCCGGCCTGTTGCGCGCGCTCGTTGCGCTGTTCGCCTTGATCACGGCTACGGCCGCGCGTGCCGAAGATGGCCACGACCTGTGGCTGCGCTACCGGCCGCTGCCGGCCGCCGAGGCGGCGCCCTACCGCGCGGCGGTGGGGGAGGTTGTGGCCGAGGGCCGGTCCGAGACCCTGGCCGTCGCCGCTGAGGAGTTGCGGCGTGGGCTCGGCGGGATGCTGGGCGCTCCGGCCGCGGACGCCCCGCCGGTGATCCTGGGCACGCCCGCCTCCTCGCCCCGGATCGCGGCCCTGCGGCTGCCCCTGCAGGCGGCGGGCGACGAGGGCTACCTGATCCGCAGCGTGAGCGTGGACGGGCGGCCCGCGACGGTGGTGGCGGCCAACAGCGAGGCGGGCGTGCTCTACGGCGCCTTCCACCTCCTGCGCTTGGTGCAGACGCGCCAGCCGCTGGCGCGGCTCGACATCGCCGAGGCCCCGAAGGTCAAGGTCCGCATCCTCAACCACTGGGACAATCTCGACCGCACGGTGGAGCGCGGCTACGCCGGCTTCTCTCTGTGGGACTGGCACAAGCTCCCGGACTGGAAGGACACCCGCTACGCCGACTACGCCCGGGCCAACGCCTCGCTCGGGATCAACGGCACGGTCCTGAACAACGTCAACGCCAAGGCCGACAGCCTGACCGCGCCCTATATCGCCAAGGCCGCGGCGCTGGCCGACACGTTCCGGCCCTACGGCATCAAGGTCTATCTCTCGGCGCGGTTCTCGGCCCCGATCGAGATCGGCGGGCTGAAGACCGCGGACCCGCTGGACCCCGCCGTGCGCGCCTTCTGGAAGGCCAAGGCGGACGAGATCTACAAGGCGATCCCCGACTTCGGCGGCTTCCTCGTGAAGGCCAATTCCGAGGGCCAGCCGGGACCGCAGGACTATGGCCGCAGCCACGCCGACGGGGCCAACATGCTGGCGCAGGCGGTGGGGCCGCACGGCGGCGTCGTCATGTGGCGGGCCTTCGTCTACTCCAACGAGCAGCCGGAGGACCGCGCCAAGCAGGCCTACAACGAGTTCGTGCCGCTCGACGGCCGGTTCGCGCCGAACGTCATCGTGCAGGTGAAGAACGGGGCGATCGACTTCCAGCCGCGCGAGCCCTTCCACCCGCTGTTCGGCGCCACGCCCAGGACGCCGCTGATGCTCGAGGTGCAGATCACCAAGGAGTACCTCGGCTTCGCCACGCACCTGGCCTACCTGGGGCCGATGTACGAGGAGGCGCTGGACGCCGACACCTGGCGGCGCGGCAAGGGCTCGACCGTCGCCAAGGTCGTGGACGGCTCGCTGTTCGGCCACCGGCTGACCGGCATGGCGGGCGTCTCCAACATCGGGACCGACCGCAACTGGTCCGGCTCCCAGTTCGACCAGGCCAACTGGTACGTCTTCGGGCGCATGGCCTGGGATCCGTATCTGTCCGCGCGCGACATCGCCGAGGAGTGGGCGCGGATGACCTTCTCCAACGACCCGCGGTTCCTCGCGCCCGTCGTGGGGATGATGATGGGCAGCCGCGAGGCGGTGGTGGACTACATGACCCCGCTGGGTCTGCACCACCTGATGGGCACCAGCCACCACTACGGCCCCGCCCCCTGGGTGGACGACCTCGGCCGCGCCGACTGGACGCCGGTCTACTACCACCGGGCGGACGCCGCCGGCATCGGCTTCGACCGGACCAAGACCGGCAGCGACGCCATCTCCCAGTATGCGCCGAGGGCCGCCGCCGAGCTGCTCGCCGACGAGAAGAACCTCCTGTGGTTCAGGCACGTGGACTGGGACCGGAAGGTGAGCTCCGGCCGCACGCTGTGGGACGAGCTGGTGGTCCGCTACACCGGCGGCGTGCGGCAGGTCTCCGAGATGCGCCGCACGTGGGCGGCCATGGCGCCCTACGTCGATCCCGAGCGCCACGCCGAGGTCGCCGGCTTCCTCGCCATCCAGGAGAAGGAGGCCCAGTGGTGGCGCGACGCCTGCATCGCCTACTTCCAGACCTTCTCCAAGCGCCCCCTGCCCGCCGGCTACGCCCCGCCGGCCCATCCACTGGCCTACTACAAGGCGCTGAAGTTCCCCTATGCGCCGGGGATCTGAGGCGTTCCCTCTCCCGCTCGCTGGAGAGGGACGAAAAAAGGGCGGCGCCGTAGCGCCGCCCAGTCGACCTTTTCTCGGGGGGAGTGGAGAAAAGAACCCGGTCAGAACCGGCCGCGGATCCCCACCAGGATCGTGCGGCTGCCCTGGTAGTAGGACTGGGTCGCGTTGGGCCAGGCGAAGTAGGTCCGCTGGTCTTCCTTGGTCAGGTTGATGACGTCGAGCGTCACGCGGGGCGAGGTCGGGAGGTTCTCGAACTCGTAGCTGGCCGACAGGTCCCATTGGCCGCGCGCGTCGTTGTAGAACCGCGCCGGGATCGGCGAGCCGCCCGCCACCGGGATCTGCACCCCGTTCTCCGGCCCGGCCGAGCCGATCTGCTTGGCGTTGTAGACGTAGGACACCCGCAGCGAGGCCGGGCCTTGGTCGTAGTAGCCGGTGACGTTGTAGGTGTAGGGCGAGACACCCACGGCCACCGCCGGGGCCCCCGGTCCCGACGCGCTCTGGTAGATGCGCGTGTAGTTGGCCTGGAAGCCGATCCCCTCGAACAGGAAGCTGAGCGGCTGCACCCAGTTCAGCTCGTAGCCGCGGATGGTGAGCACGCCGCCGACATTGATCTGCTGGCGCACGTTGACGGTCGCCACGCTCGGGCCGCCGCGGTTGTTGATGGCGGTCTGCTGGGTGGCGTTCAGGGACTCGAAGGGGATGCCGAGCTGGCTGAACGGGATGGTGGTGATCCCCGTCTGGGTCCAGCCGCTGATCTGCTTGTTGAACCCGACCGCGCCGATATAGCCCTCGGCCCCGGTGTACCATTCCGCGCCGATGTCGAAGTTGTTGGAGAAGAACGGCGTCAGGTTGGGGTTGCCCTGGCTGGCCTCCTGCGCCGACGGGTCGGAGAAGCTGGTGCCGGGCAGCATGTCGGCCGGATTCGGACGGGTCAGTGTCCGTGAGGCCGACAGGCGCAGGTTCACGTCATCGCGCACCTGCAGCACCGCATTGAACGAGGGCAGGTAGGCGTCGTAGCGGGAGTCCCGGGTCTGGAACTCGGTCGTCTGGACGCCGGCCACCGTGAAGGTCACCGGGCCGGTGATCTCCTGGTCGGTGGAGACGTAGCGGACGCCCCCGTTGAACCGCAGCTCCCAGGGGCCCAGGTCGGTCCGGCCGTTCAGCTCGACGTAGGCGCCCTTGGTCCGCTCGTCGATGACGCCGGAGCGGGCGCCGGTGTTCGAGGAGGCGGAGAAGGGGGCGTTGGAGGAGAGGTCCGAGTAGTTGGTGTCGCCGAAGAAGCGGTCGTAGTCGACGCCGATGAAGCCGGCGGGACCGGGGCGCAGGTAGCTGCCGAGCTGGGCGTTGGTGATCGCCGAGCCGGCCTGGCCGTTGCACGGCGGCTGCGGGGCGGGGGCGGGCTGGAAAGTCCCGCCGCCGCCGCAGACCACCTGCTGCCAGCGGGCGCTGTTGTCGAGCGCCATGATGCTGCGGCTGGCCTGGTCCCAGGCGACGCCGGCCCGGACGTTGACGCCGTCCTCCTCGCCGAACAGGGCGTCCAGGTGGGCGGCCTTGGTCTTGGTGACCCGCCGCTCGTTCTGGATGTTCACCCGCCCGCCGCCGAGCCAGGTCCAGCCCAGGTTCGGGTTGTTCAGGTCGGCGTTGGTGTTGATGTTCGGGAACGGCTTGCCCGGGTTGTCGTACTCGACGTTGATGCCCACCCCGAGCGGGGTGTTGATCAGGATCGTCGGGCTCTCTCGCAGGAACTGGCTCTTCGACATGTTGAACTGGCCGTCGAGCCGGATGAAGTCGCTGAACCGGTAGGAGAAGCCGGGGTTCAGGTTAAAGAAGTTGACCTTCTCGTGGTACGGCCGGGCTTCCAGGAAGAACTGCGAGTTGAGGAAGGTCCCCTCGGTGACGACGAAGTTCTCGTCCACCTGCAGGCCGGTGGGAACCATGAAGTTCGAGTTCCGGCCCACCCAGTTCATGTCCACCCGGTCGAACTTGCGGATGCCGCGGCCGAGCAGGGTGTCGAAGTAGAGGTTCAGGTTCTCCATCGGCTTGAATTCGAAGGAGATCAGGGCCGAGTAGCGGTCGCGCGTGCCCTCGGCGTAGTGCGGGCGGCCGAGCCGCGGGATCATCGCGTCGGAGAGCTGCTGCAGCGTCAGCCCCGGGTTCAGCGCCAGCAGGGTGTCGTTGGTGATCGGCGCGCCGGTGGTCAGGCCCGGGCGGCTCACGCCCGCCGGCACGGTGCTCGCCCAGTTGAAGTTGTTGCTGCCGTAGAGATTGCAGCCCGCGCAGCTCATGTTCGCATTCGACCAGCCGATCGACTCGAAGCCGCGGGTGGTGGTGTGGGTGCGCGCGCCGGCGAAGCCGATCAGGACGCCGAGCTCGCCGAAACCGGTGTCAAACGTGTCGCTGGCCAGCAGGGAGCCGCGCGGGCCCCATTCCTCGGCGAGCGTGTTGGTGCTGCCCTGCACGGAGTAGGTGAGCTGCCGGCCGTTGTAATCGAACGGCCGGGCGCTGCGCATGTTGACGGTGCCGGACACGCCGCCTTCCAGCATGGAGGCGGTGGGCGTCTTGTTCACGTCGAGCCGGCTGAACAGCTCGGTCGGGAACATGTCGAGGTCGACTTCCCGGTTCTGGCTCTGGGAGTCCAGCCGACCGGTGGAGGCCACCGCGATCTGGTTGCCGTTGAGCAGGATCTTGGTGAAGTTGGTGCCCAGGCCGCGGATGGCGATCTGCAGGCCTTCGCCGGTCACCTCGCGGGAGAGCTGGACGCCGGGAATCCGGTTCAGCGACTCCGCCAGGTTGGTGTCCGGGAACTTGCCGATATCCTCGGCGAAGATCGAATCCTGGATGATGGTGGCTTCGCGCTTGGCCTCGGTGGATTGCTGGAGGCTGCGGCGGTAGCCGGTGACCACCACTTCTTCCACGTCCGCGGACTGGGCGTGGGCCTCAGTCGCGACCATTCCCGAGAGGAAGGTGGCGCCGAGCAGCAGGGCTCGGAGGTGCGCGGACGTCTTCTGCTTCGAAGATTTCATGGTTCCTTCCCCTTGTGTGCGCGTGCGCGCACCTTCTGATTATTTTGCGCAGAGGCGCGGCCGACCGGCGTTTCACCGTGTCGTCCTGATGAAGACCCTTGGGACCGCCCGACTACTCTGCAATGATAGCGGTCACATTGACATTGCTAGTAGGTCAGTTCTTTTGTGTCAATACGGTCTGACCCTCTCCGCCCTAAGAGGTCAGACCAATGTGCCTGGGACTTCTCCGCGGCGGCGAGCAGGCTTGAGATGGCGGCCGGGGCGGGTAAAGACGTAAGCGGGCCTTGAGGCCCTGGAGGTCGTGCTTGGAGACGAAACCCGCTCGGCGCCAGCGGAGCGCGCTGACGATCCACGACGTCGCCCGCTATGCGGGGGTGTCGCCGATGACCGTCTCGCGGGTGATCAATGGCGAGAAGAACGTCCGCGATTCGACGCGCGAGGCGGTCCTCGCGGCGATCCGCGACCTGAACTACCAGCCCAATCCGGCGGCGCGGAGCCTCGCAGGCGCCGACCTGATCCGGATCGGCCTGCTCTATTCCAACCCCAGCGCCGCGTACCTCAGCGAGTTCCTGGTCGGCAGCCTCGACCAGTCGAGCCGCAGCAACGTCCAGCTGATCGTTGAGAAGTGCGACGTGGAGGGCGGCGAGAAGGCCGCCGCCGAGAAGCTGGTGGCGTCCGGCATCGACGGCCTGATCCTGCCGCCGCCGCTGTGCGATTCCGAGGTGATCGTCCGCGTGCTGGCGGCCAGCAAGATCCCCGCGGTGGCCGTGGCCACGGGCCGCCCGCCGCCGGACGCCTCGGCGGTGCGCATCGACGACTTCGAGGCCGCCCGGGCGATGACGCGGCACATCCTGGAGCTCGGCCACCAGCGGATCGGCTTCATCAAGGGCCATCCCAACCAGACCGCCAGCGGCCAGCGTCTGGAAGGCTATCTCGCGGCGCTGAAGGAGGCGGGCGTGCGGCCTGACGCGGCGCTGATCGTGCAGGGCTACTTCACCTACCGGTCGGGCCTCGAGGCGGCCGACCGGCTCCTGTCGCTGGCCGAGCCGCCGACCGCGATCTTCGCCAGCAACGACGACATGGCCGCCGCCACCGTGGCGGTGGCCCACCGCCGCCACCTGGACGTGCCCGGCGACCTCACCGTCTGCGGCTACGACGACACCGCGCTGGCCACGACCATCTGGCCCGAGCTCACCACCATACGTCAGCCGGTGGCCGAGATGTCCCGCGAGGCGGTGAACCTGCTGGTGGACGAAATCCGCAGCCGGCGGGCCGGCGAGACGGCCAAGCACCCGCACGCGGTTCTGGACTTCGCCCTGATCCGCCGGGAATCCGACGCGCCGCCGAAGCGCTAGCGGCAGACCTTGTCGAGTTCTGGCCCAGGGGAGGGATCGGGCGCGGGCGTGAGCCCCTTCAGCTCGGCGGCGTCCTCGAGCGTGGCCGGCCGCGGCGAGGCCCGCGCCTGCAGGTCCTCCCGGTAGAACGGGTCCGCCATCGCCGTCTCCAGCGTCACGAAGCGTACGCCGCGCTCGCGGTAGAGGGCGAGCAGCCGAGGCAGCATGCGCGCGTCGAAGGCTCCCACGTGCATCAGCAGGACCAGCGGGATCTCACGGCCGGCCACCTGACGCGACAGCGTGCGGGCGCGGGCGAGGCTGGCGTCGGCGGCGGCCAGATAGCTCTCCTCCAGCCGGGCGATAGCGGCCTGGTCGCCGTTGGCCGCGCAGCGCGCGTAGGGGCCGTTCCAGGCGTAGTCGTGGAAGCTGAGCGTGACGCTGGCGATCCTGTAGCCGCGCGCCTTCAGGATCCCGCGGGCGGCGGACCGCAGCTCCGGCGTCGCGCCCTCGTCGAGGAAGGGATAGCGGAACCAGCGCCAGTCGCCGCCCAACGCCTGCAGCGCGGGCTCATTGCGGACCACCTCGGCCTCGAAGGCGGCGGGGTCCTGCAGCCGCTTGTGTGACCAGGTGTGGTTGCCCACCGGATGGCCCGCCGCGCGCCAGACGCGGAGCGCCTCGGCGCCGCCGGCCTCGGCCTCGCCCGCGGCGTTGACGAAGCCGTAGCTGGGCGGCGCGCCGGCGTCGGCGAGGCCGCCGACCAGCCGGGCGATGACGCCGAGCCGCGTCTCGCCGGGCGGCAGGTCGCTGTGCACCGGCAGGTCGTCGAAGGTCAGGGCCATGTCCTGGGCGGCGGCGGGGCCGGCGAGCAGCGCCGCGGCGAGCGCGATCCAGGCCCTCATCGCGTGAACAGGGTCAGCGGCACGGCCGCGGCCATGGCGCGGTAGCCGGCGATGGAGGGGTGCAGGCCGTCGCCCACGTCGTACTCGGCGCGCAGCCGGTCGGGGCGGGCGGGGTCGCGCATCACCGCGTCGAAGTCGATCACCCCGTCGAAGTTCCCGGGCGCGCGGATCCAGGCGTTGACCGCCTGGCGCGAGGCCTCGGTCTCCGGCGGCGGGTGGTAATAGCCGGAGCCCGCGAAGGGCATGATGGTGGCGCCGATCACCTTGATGCCGCGAACGCGGGCCCGCGCGATCATCTGGCGGTACGCGCCGATCAGGTCCTGGACCATGGCCGCCTGCGCCTCCGGCGAGGCGGGCGCGTCGCGGGTGAGCACGCCCAGGTCGTTGACGCCCTCGAGGATCACCAGGTGGGTGACGCCGGCCTGAGCAAGCACGTCCCGGTCGAAGCGGGCCAGCGCATTCGGCCCGGTCCCGTCGCGCAGCAGGCGGTTGCCGCCGATGCCGTGGTTCAGAACGCTGAAGTGGCGGGTGCGGGGATCGGCCTGCAGCCGCTCGGCGAGGAAGTCCGGCCAGCGCTCGTCGCGGTCGGGGCCCACGCCGTAGCCGTCGGTGATCGAGTCCCCGAAGGTGACGATGGCGGCGCTGCGACGGGCGGCCGGCACGTCGACCCCGGAGAGCTGGTACCAGTGGGCGACGCCCTTGGCGCCGGGGAGGTCGGCCGCCGCCGCGTGCCGGCCGCGCAGGGTCCAGGAGGTGGTGCGCGAGCCCGGATGGCTGGTCTGGCGGGCCGGCGCCGCCGGCAGTTCGACGCTGATGGCGATCCGCTCCAGTGGCCGCACCGCGAAAGCCACGGGGTCTGAGAGGTAGTCGGCGCCGGCCGGCACGGTCACCTCCCGGCGACCGCCGAAGGTCACGGCCCGGTCGGTGGCCGGGTCGATGCGCGGAGAGCCCACGGCCACCGGGCGGGCCACGTGCACGGCGCGGAACCTGAGCGGCTCGGTCCCGAAGGCGTTGGACAGCCGCACCCGGATCTGCGGACCCCCGGCGGTCACCCGCACCACCTGGCGCAGGGTCGCCTCGGTGAGCTCCGCCGGATCCAGCGCATTGTGCGGCTCGGGGATCTGCTGCGAGGCGGCCCAGGCGCCGACCCAGCGCCCGGGCGCCGGGCCCGCGCCGCCCAGCGAAACGGCGAGCGCCAGGGCCGCGCCGACGCGCAGCATGCCGGACATCGCCGTGCGGCGTGTGGGGTGCATTGGTTTCCTCCGGTCGGCGTCTTCGCCTTGACAGGTCGGCACTCTGATTGATAGCGCTACCAAAAATCAAGGGGAGGCGATGCTCATGGGAGGCGAGACCGCAGGCGCGGCGGCGTTTCTGCCTGTCGACTGGAACACGGCCCTGCTTGTGGGGCGCATCCAGACGGCGGCTGGCCCGACCCCTGTGATCGTGCGCGACGGCCGTCTCACCGACGTCTCCCGCGCCTTTCCGACCGTCTCGGAGATGCTCAACGCCTGGACCGGCGACGTCCCGGCCGGTGTCGACCTCGGGCCGGTTGAGGCGTTCGACTTCGCCGCCTCGCCGCTGCTCGCGCCGGTGGACCTGCAGTGCCTGAAGGCGGCCGGCGTGACCTTCGCCGTCTCGGCCGTGGAACGGGTCATCGAGGAGCGCGCCCGTGGCGACGCCGCCAGGGCCGAAGAGATTCGCGGCGACCTGCGCGACAAGGTTGGCGCCGACATCCGGGCGGTGCAGCCGGGTTCGGAAGAGGCGGCGCGACTGAAGGCGGCGCTGATCGCCGACGGCCTCTGGTCGCAGTATCTCGAGGTCGCCATCGGCCCCGACGCCGAGATCTTCACCAAGGGGCCGGTGCTGTCGGCCATGGGACACGGCGCCCAGATCGGGGTGCGCTCCGACTCGGCCTGGAACAATCCCGAGCCTGAGGTGGTGCTGGTCTGCGACGCGCAGGGGCGGGCGCTGGGCGCCACCCTCGGCAACGACGTGAACCTGCGCGACTTCGAGGGCCGCTCGGCGCTTCTGCTCGGCAAGGCCAAGGACAACAACGCCTCCTGCGCGCTGGGTCCCTTCATCCGGCTGTTCGATGGCGGGTTCACCGTCGATGACGTGCGCCGCGCCGAGGTGGAGCTCACCATCGAGGGGCGCGACAACTACCGGCTCGAGGGGCGCAGCTTCATGAGCGAGATCAGCCGCGATCCGCTCGAACTCGTCCGCCAGGCCATGAGCGAGCACCAGTATCCGGACGGCTTCGTGCTGTTCTGCGGCACCCTGTTCGCCCCGACACAGGACCGGGAGGTCCCCGGCCTCGGCTTCACCCATAAGGTGGGCGACGTGGTGCGCGTCGCGAGCCCCCGCCTGGGCGTTCTTCAGAACGAGGTGACGACCTCGAAGGCGGCCCCGCCCTGGGCCTTCGGCATCGCCGAACTGATGCGTAACCTGGCCGGACGCGGCCTGCTTTCGGCGGAGGCCGCGCGATGACCCAGACCCTACCTCAGTACATCGGCGGGGAGCGGGTGGGGGCCGACGCTCCCGAAGCGAGCCTGAACCCGTCGGACACGACCGACGTGGTGGCGCGCGTGCCGAAGGGCGGCGCGGCCGAGGTGGACGCCGCCGTCGAGGCGGCCAAGGGCGCCTTCCCGGCCTGGTCGGAAGCCTCGCCCGAGGTCCGCTCGGACCTCCTGGACAAGGTCGGCGACACGATCCTGAAGCGTCGCGAGGAGATCGGCCGGCTGCTGTCGCGGGAGGAGGGCAAGACCCTGCCCGAGGGCATCGGCGAGACGGTCAGGGCAGGCCGCATCTTCAAGTACTTCGCCGGCGAGGCCCTGCGACGCCACGGCCAGAACCTGGAGAGCGTGCGCCCGGGCGTTGAGATCCAGACCTACCGCCAGGCGGTGGGGGTCTACGGCCTGATCACCCCCTGGAACTTCCCGATCGCCATCCCGGCGTGGAAGACCGCGCCTGCGCTCGCCTTCGGCAACACCGTGGTCCTCAAGCCGGCGGGACCCACGCCCGCCACCGCCGCGGCGCTGGCCGAGATCATCTGGGAGTGCGGCGCTCCGGCCGGGGTGTTCAACATGATCTTCGGACCGGGCTCCATGGGCGCCAAGCTCGTGGAACACCCGGGAGTGGACGGCATCTCCTTCACCGGCTCGCAGACGGTGGGGGCGGGCGTCGCCCAGGCCGCCGTCGCGCGCCAGGCGCGGGTGCAGCTCGAGATGGGCGGCAAGAACCCGCTGGTGATCCTCGACGACGCCGACCTGGAGCGGGCCGTGATGGTCGCCCTCGACGGCAGCTTCTACGCCACCGGCCAGCGCTGCACGGCCTCCTCGCGGCTGATCGTCCAGGACGGCATCCACGACCGGTTCGTCCAGGCCCTGGCGGAGAAGGTGGCGGCCCTGAAGGTGGGCGACGCGCTCGATCCTTCGACCCAGATGGGTCCCGCTGTCAGCGAGGACCAGATGGAGACCAGCTACCGCTACATCGACATCGCGAAATCGGAAGGCGGCCGGGTGGTCACCGGCGGCGGGCGGCTGCAGCTCGAGAAGCCCGGCTGGTACGTCCAGCCGACCCTCATCGCCGACACCGACAAGTCCATGCGCATCAACTGCGAGGAGGTGTTCGGCCCCGTCGCCTCCACCGTGCGCGTGAAGGACTACGACGAGGCCCTGGCGGTGGCCAACGACGGCGACTTCGGCCTCTCGGCCGGGATCGTCACCACCTCGCTGAAGCACGCCCGCGACTTCCAGCGCCGGGCCAAGGCCGGCATGGTGATGATCAACCTGCCCACCGCCGGCGTCGACTACCACGTCCCCTTCGGCGGCATCCGGAAGTCGAGCTACGGCCCGCGCGAACAGGGCTTCGCCGCCGTGGAATTCTACACCCAGACCAAGACGGCCTACTCATGGGCGTGAATGTGGACGTTGTCGCCGCAGGGCAGGGTGCGGTCTATCCGAGCCTCAAGGGCCGGCGGGTGGTCATCACCGGCGGCGGCTCGGGCATCGGGGCGGGCCTCGTGGAGGCCTTCGCCCGCCAGGGCGCCGAGGTGCACTTCCTCGACGTCCTGACCCAGGAATCCGAGGCGCTCGTGAAGGCCCTGGAAGTCTCGCCGATCCGGCCGGTCTTCCACCATTGCGACCTTAAGGACGCCAGGGCCATCGCCGCCTGTTTCGAGAAGATCGGTCCGGTCCAGGTGCTGGTGAACAACGCCGGCAACGACGACCGCCACACCCTGGACGACGTGACGCCCGAGTACTTCGAGGACCGTATGGCGGTGAACCTCCGCCACATGCTGTTCTGCACCAAGGCCGTCGTCCCCGAGATGAAGAAGGCCGGCGGCGGGGCGATCATCAACTTCGGCTCGATCTCCTGGCACCTGGGGCTGCCGGACCTCGTGCTCTACGAGACCGCCAAGGCCGGCATCGAGGGCATGACCCGGGCGCTCGCCCGCGAACTGGGCCCCGACGGCATCCGGGTCAGCTGCGTGGCGCCCGGCAATGTGAAGACCCCACGCCAGATGAAATGGTACACGCCCGAAGGCGAGGCGGAGATCGTCTCGCAGCAATGCCTGAAGGGCCGGATCGAGCCGCGCGACGTGGCGGCCCTGGTGCTGTTCCTCGCCTCCGACGACGCCCGCTTCTGCACCGGCCACGAGTACTGGATCGACGCAGGCTGGCGATGACCGCGACCTCCGAGCCGGAATGCGTCTTCTCCGCCGACGCCGAGCTCGGCGAGGGACCGGTCTGGCGCGCGGAGGACGACGCGCTCTGGTTCGTGGACATCAAGGGACTTCGGATCCACCGCTATGAGCCCGCCACGGGCGCTGCTTGGAGCTGGGCGGCGCCGGCCCAGCCGGGCTTCATCGCTCCCGTCGCCGGCGGCGGCTGGATCGCCGGCCTGAAGACCGGGCTGCACCGGTTCGATTCCAGGAGCGGCCGCTTCGACCTGCTGGCGACGGTGGAGGACCCCGGCCTCGACAACCGTCTGAACGACGGCTTCGTGGACGCCCAGGGTCGGCTCTGGTTCGGCTCGATGCACGATGGGGAGACAAACCTCAGCGGCGCGCTCTACCGCCTGGACGGCCATCGGCCGGTGCGATGCGACGATGGCTACTGCATCACCAACGGACCGGCGGCTAGCCCCGACGGGCGGACGCTCTACCACACCGACACGCTGAAGAAGGTGATCTACGCCTTCGACGTCTCGGCCGGCGGCGAGATCACCGGCAAGCGGGTGTTCGCGCAGATCGACCAGGGCTATCCGGACGGCCCCGCCGTGGACGCCGAGGGCTGCGTCTGGACCGGGCTCTTCGCCGGCGGCCACGTGCGCCGCTACTCGCCGGCGGGGAACCTCCTGGAGACGGTCGAGTTCCCGGTCTCCAACATCACCAAGCTCGCCTTCGGCGGCGACGACCTGAAGACCGTCTACGCCACCACGGCGTGGAAGGGCCTCTCCAAGCCGGAGCGCGAGGCGCAGCCGCTGGCCGGCGGTCTGTTCAGCTTCCAGGTTGACGTGCCGGGCCTGCCGCAGAACGAAATGCGCAATGTCTGACCGTACCCCCGTCCGGCCCTTCCGCTCGCGCGACTGGTTCGCCAACGAAGAGCGCAGCGACATGACCGCCCTCTATCTGGAGCGGTTCATGAACTACGGCATCACGCCCGAGGAGCTCCGGAGCGGCCGGCCGATCGTCGGCATCGCCCAGACCGGGTCCGACCTGTCGCCCTGCAACCGCATCCACCTGGACCTGGCGCGCCGGGTGCGCGACGGCATCCGGGACGCGGGCGGCATTCCGATGGAATTCCCGGTCCATCCGATCTTCGAGAACTGCCGCAGGCCCACCGCAGCGCTGGACCGCAACCTCGCCTACCTCGGCTTGACCGAGATCCTCTACGGCTATCCCATCGACGCGGTGGTGCTGACCACCGGCTGCGACAAGACCACGCCCAGCGGGATCATGGCCGCCTCCACGGTCGACATCCCGGCCATCGTGCTCTCGGGCGGGCCGATGCTGGACGGCTGGCACGAGGGCGAGCTGGTGGGCTCCGGCACGGTGATCTGGCGCTCGCGGCGCAAGCTGGCCGCCGGGGAGATCGACGAGGAGGAGTTCCTGAAGCGCGCGGCGGATTCCGCCCCCTCCGCCGGCCACTGCAACACCATGGGCACCGCCTCGACCATGAACGCGGTGGCCGAGGCGCTGGGCCTGTCGCTGCCGGGCTGCGCGGCGATCCCCGCGCCCTACCGCGAGCGGGGCCAGATGGCCTATGAGACCGGCCGGCGGATCGTCGAGATGGCCTACGAAGACCTGCGACCTTCCAACATCCTGACCCGCGCGAGCTTCCTCAACGCCATCCGTACGGTGAGCGCCATCGGCGGCTCGTCCAACGCCCAGCCGCACATCGTGGCCATGGCGAGGCATGCCGGCGTCGAGGTCTCGAACGAGGACTGGATGGTCCACGGCTACGACATCCCCCTGCTCGTCAACATGCAGCCGGCCGGAAAGTACCTGGGCGAGCGCTTCCACCGGGCTGGCGGCGTCCCTGCGGTGCTCTGGGAGCTGCTGCAGGCCGGCAGGCTGGACGGCGGCTGCCTGACCGTCACCGGCCGGACGCTCGCCGAGAACATCGCCGGCCGCGAGGCGAGCGACCGCGAGGTGATCACGCCCTGGGCGACGCCGCTGAAGGCGCGGGCCGGCTTCCTGGTGCTGAAGGGCAACCTCTTCGACTTCGCGATCATGAAGACGAGCGTGATCAGCGAGGACTTCCGCGCCCGCTACCTCTCCGAACCGGGACGCGAGGGCGTCTTCGAGGGCCGCTGCGTGGTGTTCGACGGCTCCGACGACTACCATCACCGGATCAACGACCCGGCGCTGGGGATCGACGAGGGGACCATCCTGGTGATCCGCGGCTCGGGCCCGCTGGGCTGGCCCGGCTCGGCCGAGGTGGTCAACATGCAGCCGCCGGACGCCCTCATCCGGAAGGGGATCATGAGCCTGCCCACGCTGGGCGACGGGCGCCAGTCGGGGACCTCCGACAGTCCTTCGATCCTCAACGCCTCGCCGGAAAGCGCGGCGGGCGGCGGGCTCTCCTGGCTGCGCACCGGCGACGTGATCCGCATCGACCTCTCCGCCGGCCGCTGCGACGCCCTCGTGGACGAGGCCGAGATCGCTCGGCGCAGGGCCGAGGCCCCGCCGCCGGTCCCGGAGAGCCATACCCCCTGGGAAGAGCTCTACCGCGAGAAAACCGGCCAGCTCGCCGAGGGCGCCGTGCTCGAAATGGCCGTCAAATACCGGGCGATCTCGGCGCGCAATCCGCGCCACAATCACTGAGGCGAGCCGGAGGGCTTGACCATGATAGCGCTATCAATAAGGCTGTAGCGACGATCCGGCGGCCATAGAGAACCGCCGGGCATCACGAGGAATCGCGGGCCGAGGCCCGCCCAGGGAGGCGTCCAAGTGTCCACCACAGGGAATGCCCCGGCCGCCGCCGGGCTGAGCGGCGAGGCCGCACGGGTCAACATGGCGTTCATCGCCGCGATCGTGGCCGTGGCCACCATCGGCGGCTTCATGTTCGGCTACGACAGCGGGGTCATCAACGGCACGCAGGAGGGGCTGGAGAGCACCTTCAACCTCTCGAAGCTGGGCACCGGCTTCAACGTCGGCGCCATCCTGGTGGGCTGCGCCGTGGGCGCCTTCATCGCCGGCCGCCTCGCCGACCAGATCGGCCGCCGCACGGTGATGATGATCGCCGCGGTGCTGTTCATCCTGAGCGCGCTCGGCACCGGCGCGGCCGACTCCTCGGCGGTGTTCATCATCGCCCGCCTGATCGGCGGCCTGGGCGTCGGCGCGGCCAGCGTGCTGAGCCCCGTCTACATCTCCGAGGTGACGCCGGCGAACATCCGCGGGCGGCTGTCCAGCGTCCAGCAGATCATGATCATCACCGGTCTGACCGGGGCGTTCGTAGCCAACTACATCCTCGCCGCCACCGCCGGCGGCTCCACCAGCGAGTTCTGGCTGGGCTACCCGGCCTGGCGCTGGATGTTCTGGATGCAGGTGATCCCGGCCGGCGTGTTCCTGCTGACCCTGCTGCTGATCCCGGAAAGCCCGCGCTACCTGGTCGTGAAGGGCCGCGACGCCGAGGCCGAGGGCGTGCTCACCCGCCTGTTCGGCGCGGCCGAGGCCCGCCGGAAGGTGGAGGAGATCCGTTCCAGCCTCGCCGCCGACCACCATCGCCCGAAGCTGTCGGACCTGGTCGACAAGACCAGCGGCAAGCTGCGCCCGATCGTCTGGACGGGCATCGGCCTGGCCGTCTTCCAGCAGCTCGTGGGGATCAACGTCGTCTTCTACTACGGCGCGGTGCTCTGGCAGTCGGTGGGCTTCTCGGAAGACGACGCCCTGAAGATCAACATCCTCTCCGGCTCGCTCTCGATCCTCGCCTGCCTGGCCACCATCGGCCTGATCGACCGCATTGGCCGCAAGCCCCTGCTGCTGATCGGCTCGGCCGGCATGGCCGTGACCCTCGGCGTCATGGCGGCGGCGTTCTCCACCGCCAGCATGGTGGACGGCGCCGTGCAGCTATCCGACGGCGCGGGCCTCACGGCCCTGATCTCGGCCAACCTCTATGTGATCTTCTTCAACCTCAGCTGGGGCCCGGTGATGTGGGTCATGCTGGGCGAGATGTTCCCCAACCAGATCCGCGGCTCGGGCCTGGCCGTGGCCGGCTTCGCCCAGTGGACCGCGAACTTCGCGATCAGCGTCAGCTTCCCGGCGCTGGCCGCCTCCCTCGGCCTGCCGATCACCTACGGCTTCTATGCGCTGAGCGCGGCCGTCTCGTTCCTGTTCGTCCGGGCCATGGTCAAGGAGACCCGCGGCCGGGAGCTGGAGGACATGGTCGGCTAGGCGCCGTGGCCCGGCCGGCGCCGGCTACGGGTGGGCGTCGGCGCGGGTCCGGACCTCCGGCATCCCGCGAGGGGCGGCCTCGACCGGACCGCGCACCGGCCGTACTTGCGGGGCGAAGCTGTAGCCGGCGGCTCGGCGGGTCTGGATCGGGTCGTGACCCAGCACGGACACCAGCTTGCGCCGCAGGCGGCTCACCAGGCAATCCACGGCGCGGTCATAGACGTCGGCCTCGTGTCCCATGCAAAGGTCGATCAGCTCCTGGCGCGAGAGCACGGCGCCCGGCCGCTCCAGGAAGGCGCGGAGCATCAGCACCTCCTTGGTGGAGAGCGGGACCCGACGATCCATCGGGCCGACGAGGCCGGCCAGCGCCAGGTCGAACCGTGCGCCCTCGAACTCATAGGCGGAGACGGGGGCGCGGAGCGCCGGGCGGTTGCGGCGCAGGATGGCGCGGACACGGGCCAGCAGCTCGCGCCGGGCGGCGAGCGCCACGGCGTCGGCGGCCCCCGCCTCGATCGCCTCGAGCCCCAGGTCCTCTTCCCCCGGGTGGAACATGGCGACGACGGGCGGAGCTGCGCGCGCCGTGAGCAGGGGCCCGCCCGAGCCGCCGAGCGCCTCCCGGGCGGACAGGACGATAAGGTCGAAGGCCATCGCGCGCAGCGTGAGGTCGCGGGCGTCGGCGGTTTCGACCGCGAAGCCGCAGCCGGCCAGGTACTGCACGATGCGCGGCCCGTCGGGCCAGAGGCCGGGCGGCGCCACGAGTAGCCGCGGCGCCCGCGCGGCGGCGCCGGCGTGAGGTGCGGCGGGGCGCACGTCAGGCCGCGTCGGCGAACAGGTCGAAGCCGAACCGGCCGCCGCGGTCGACGACCACCTCGCCGGCGGCGATCCGCCGGCCACAGCTGCCGGCGAACGGGATGTCGGTGACGGCCACGAACTCGCCGGCCGGCCGGCGCTCCAGCAGGAAGACCACCGCAGGCTTGGCGCCCTGGTGCAGGCGGATGGCGCTGCGCACGGCGTCCGGATCGAGGCCGGTGCCGTCCGGAAGCTGGGCGGCGCGCTGCAGCAGGAGCCGCAGGCTGACGGGCACGCCCACCTCGTGCAGGCAGTCGAAGGCGCGCGCTCTCAGCGAGCCGCGCTGGCCCACGGCCTCGCGGCCGATCCACAAGACGTGGTGCGTCATGGGGGTGCGGGCGATCGCCTCGGCGAGGGCTTCGGCGCGGATCAGCTCCGTGCGACGGTGACGCATCGTTGTTCCTCCCTTTGGCTCTTCCGTGATCCGGCGGCTGTACAATTATGTATACAAGATCTGGGCGCGATGCTACACCGGCGTCGGTTCCGACCTTTCACATCCGGAAGGTTCTGTTCCTCCCGTTTTTCCCTCGGCCGGCCGCGCTTGCGCGGCTGGCCTTCTTTTTGTCCGATCACCCGCCTGCGGTCGCGCCTGATGTATGCAAAGGTGCGCACAAGGCTTCGGCATGGGGGCGAGTGTGAGGTTCGGGCGGCTCAAGTCGCAGGCGCGGACGGCGCTGGCCGCCGAGGTCGCCCGGCTGGCGGAGACGGCGATGGTCGGCGGCGCCGGCGCGGCGCTCTTCGTCCTGCTCGGCGTACCCGCCGGCGCGATCCTCGGGGCCCTGCTGTTCACCGCCGGCGCTTCCCTGGCCGGCCGGCGTCTCGGCTGGCCCGCGCCGCTCCGCGACCTGCTGTTCTTCGTCACCGGCGTGGGGGCGGGCGCCAGCGTCACGCCGGCGACGCTCGGGGCGGCGGCGGTCTGGCCGCTGTCGCTGGCCGCGCTGGTTGTCGCCACCCTCGGCATCTGGGCGGTGGGCTTCCTGGTGTTCCGAAGGCTCTCCGGCGCCGACGCCCCCACCGCCTTCTTCGCCACCTCGCCCGGCGCGCTCAGCGCCGTGATGATCCTTGCGGAAGAGGAGGGCGCCCAGCTCGTGCCCGTGGCCGTGGCGCAGACGCTGCGGATCTCGACCCTGGTGGCCATGGCTCCGCTGGCGCTCGGCTTCGGCCACGTGGCGCCGCCCGAGCCCGCGGTCTCGCCGCTCCTGCCCCAGGCCGTCGGCTGGCCGGCGGTGCTGGCGGCGGCGGCGGCCGGCGCCTGGATCGCCCGGCGGCTGGGCTGGCCGGTTCCGGTCTTCCTGGGCGCGCTTCTGGGTAGCGCGGCGCTGCACGCCACGGCCGCGGTCGATACGCGCCTGCCGCCCGCGGTGTTCACCGTCGCCGCCGCGGGCCTGGGCGCGGTGATCGGCTCGCGCTTCGCCGGCATCCGACCCCGGGACCTGCTGGCCCTGACGCCCGCCAGCCTTGCGAGCCTCGCGGCCATGGCGCTGGTGAGCGCCCCGGTGGGGGCGCTGGCCGGCTGGCTCTCCGGCGTCGGTCCGGCCGCCGGCCTGATGGCCTTCGCGCCGGGCAGCATGGAGATGATGGTGGCCGTCTCGCTCAGCCTGAACGCCAACCCGGCCTATGTGGCGGCCCACCATGTCGCCCGCACCCTGCTGCTCCTGGGGCTCCTGCCGCTGCTTGCCACCCGTTGGCGCACGCGGACGTGAATTGTATGCAAGGTTGACTCCCTCTCCTCGGCGGCGCAGGAGTGAGGCCAATATCCTATCGGATTTTGCATGCCGCTTGTCTCCCTGGCCGACGCCCGGAACACGGCGCTGACGGCGCTCCGCGCCGCCGGCGTTCCCGAGGCGCACGCCCGGCTCCAGGCCGAGGTGCTGCTGGAGGGCGAGCTGCGCGGGACCCCGTCCCACGGCCTGCTGCGGCTGCCGAGGCTGGTGCGCCGCATCGCCAACGGGGTGGTCGACCCCACGGCCCGCGGCCGGCACGCCTGGCGCGGGCCCGCCTTCCTCGCGGTCGATGGCGAGCGCGGCCTGGGCCCCGTCGTGGCTGCGCGGGCGCTGGACGGAGCGATCGCCCGGGCGCGGGAGACCGGGGTCGCCGTCGCGGCCGTCGCCAACAGCAACCACCTGGGCATGCTGGCCTGGTACGCAGAACGCGCGGCCGACGCGGGGCTCGCGGCCATCGCGCTGACCACCAGCGAGGCCCTGGTGCATCCCTGGGGCGGCCGCACCGCCATGATCGGAACCAACCCGATCGCCATCGGCGTGCCCACGGCCGACGGCGCGTTCGTCATGGACACCGCCACCGGCGTGGTCTCGATGGGCAAGATCCACGACCACGCCCACCGCGGCCTGCCGCTGGAGCCCGGCTGGGCGCTCGACGCCGACGGAGCGCCCACCACCGATGCCGACCGCGCCAAGGCCGGCGCCATCGCCCCGTTCGGCGGGGCCAAGGGCTATGCGCTCGGCCTGGCGGTGGAGCTGCTGGTGGCCGCGCTCACCGGATCGGCGCTCGGCCGCGAGGTGACGGGCACGCTGGACGACGCCACCGCCTGCAACAAGGGCGACCTCTTCATCGTCATCGATCCCGGCGCCGCGGGCCAGGGGCAGGCGCTCGCCGCCTACCTCGACGCGATCCGGCGCATGCCGCCGGCGGAGGGTTTCGACGCCGTCCGTGTCCCTGGTGATCGGGCCCGCGCGACACGCGCCGCCCGCGCGAGCGAGGGCCTGCCGGTGGCCGACGACGTCTGGACTGAACTGCAGGCCCTGGCCGCCAGGGCCGCCAAGGAGGAAACCATCCCATGACCCTGTTCGCCGCCACGCGCCCGCCGCGCCACATCGCCGTCGGCCCCGGCCAGCGCCACGCCATCGGCGCATACGCCCGCGCCTACGGCAGCCGCGCCCTGATCTGCACCGACGAGCGCATGGGCCAGGACCCGGCGCTGCGCGACCTAGTCGACTCCCTGGCCGCCGCGGGGGTGGAGAGCCGCGTCTACGACCGCACCCTGCCCGAGGTCCCGATGAGCTCGGTGGCCGAGTGCATGGAGATCGCCCGCGCCTTTGGCCCGGACCTCCTGGTGGGCCTCGGCGGCGGCAGCTGCATGGACCTGACCAAGGTGGTGGCCGTCCTGCTCGCCCACGGCGGCGAGCCGCACGACTACTACGGCGAGTTCAAGGTGCCGGGCCCGGTCCTGCCGGTGATCGCGGTGCCGACCACCGCCGGCACCGGCTCGGAAGTCACCCCCGTGGCCGTGGTCGCCGATCCGGAGAAGACGCTGAAGGTCGGCATCGCCAGCCCCGAGCTGATCCCGCTGGTGGCCCTGTGCGACCCCGAGCTCACCATGACCTGCCCGCCGGGGCTGACGGCCGCCTCAGGCTCCGACGCCATGACGCACGCGGTCGAGGCCTTCATGGCCGCCCGGCGCGAGCCCTCGTCGGACCTCACCTACAGCCACGTCTTCCTGGGCAAGAACGCCTTCAGCGACATGTACGCCCTGCAGGCCATCGCCAAGATCTCGGCCAACCTGGAGACGGCGGTGAAGAACGGCTCCGACGTGAAGGCCCGCGAGAACATGATGTGGGCCTCGATGCTGGCGGGCCTGGCCTTCGGCGCCGCCGGCACCGCCGCGGCCCACGCCCTGCAGTATCCGGTGGGCGCGCTGACCCACACCGCCCACGGCCTGGGGGTCGCCTGCCTGCTGCCCTACGTCATGGAGTACAACCGGCCGAGCTGCGTGCCCGAGCTGGTGCAGATCGCCGACGCCATGGGACTGCCGCGGACCGGCGAGGACGACGAGGCCCGGGCCATCGCCGCGATCGATGCGGTGGAGGACCTGTTCATCCGCGTGGGCATCCCGCGCACGATCCGCGACCTCGGCCTCGCCGACGACCAGCTCGACTGGGCCGCCGACCAGGCCATGGGCGCCGCGCGCCTGGTGAAGAACAACCCCCGCGCCCTGGACGTGGCCGCCATGGGCCACATCCTGCACGCCGCCCAGACCGGCGCCCGCGCCGACCTGCGCAAGCTCCCCGCCTAGGAAGGAAATCCAAGTGTCCGTCGCTTCCCAGAAGGTCGCCGAGCCGGCGACGTCCCTGAAGACCGATCTCTACATCGCAGGCCAGTGGCTGCCGGGCGGCGGCGCCCAGCGCATCGAGGTGATCGACCCCTCCACCGGCAAGCTGATCGCCACCGTCGCCGACGGTACGGTCGAGGACGGCAAGGCCGCCGTCGACGCCGCCGCGGCCGCCGCCGCCGACTGGGCCGCCACTCCGCCGCGCAAGCGCGCCGAGGTGCTGCGCAAGGCCTTCGAGCTGATGACCGGCCGGGCCGAGGAGTTCGCCCAGCTGATCTCACTCGAGAACGGCAAGGCCCTGCCCGACGCCCGCGGGGAGGTGGCCTATGCCGCCGAGTTCTTCCGCTGGTTCTCGGAAGAGGCCGTGCGGATCATCGGCGACATCACCATGGCCCCCAGCGGCGCCAACCGGATCATGGTGCAGTACCAGCCGATCGGCGTGGCGGTGCTGATCACGCCGTGGAACTTCCCGGCGGCCATGGCCACGCGGAAGATCGCGCCGGCGCTCGCCGCCGGCTGCACCTGCGTGCTGAAGCCGGCCGCCGAGACCCCGCTCACGGCCTTCGCCATGGCGGCCCTGCTCGAGGAGGCCGGCGTGCCCAAGGGCGTCGTCAACGTCGTCACCACCTCCACCCCCGGCGAGGTGGTCTCGGCGATCATGGCCGACCCGCGGGTGCGCAAGCTCTCCTTCACCGGCTCCACCAACGTCGGCCGGATCCTGCTGCGCGGCGCCGCCGACACGGTGCTGAGCTGCTCCATGGAGCTGGGCGGCAACGCGCCCTTCATCGTCTTCGACGACGCCGACCTCGAGGCGGCGCTCGACGGCGCCATGCTGGCCAAGATGCGCAACGGCGGCGAGGCCTGCACGGCGGCGAACCGCTTCTATGTGCAATCCGGCATCTTCGACCGCTTCGTTGAGGGCTTCGCCAAGCGGATGGGGGCCATGAAGGTCGGCCCCGGCTATGACGAGGCCACCCAGTGCGGCCCGGTGATCACCCCCGCGGCGCTCAGGAAGATCGACGCCCTGGTGCAGGACGCGGTCGGGCAGGGCGCGGAGGTCAAGGTCGGCGGCAAGCCGCTCGACCAGGACGGCTACTTCTACCCGCCGACCGTGCTGGCCGGCGTGCCGGCGGACGCGCGGATCATAAACGAGGAGATCTTCGGCCCCGTGGCGCCGGTGGTGCGCTTCGAGAGCGAGGACGAGGCGATCGCCGCAGCCAACGACACCGAGTACGGCCTGATCGCCTACGTCTACACCCGCGACCTGGCCCGCGGCCTCAGGGTCTCCGAGAAGGTGGAGGCCGGCATGATCGGGCTGAACCGCGGCATCGCCTCGGACCCGGCCGCGCCCTTCGGCGGGGTGAAGCAGAGCGGCCTCGGGCGCGAGGGCGCCCACCACGGCATCCTGGAATTCCTGGAGGCCAAGTACATCGCCACCACCTGGTGACGGGACCCCGGCATACGGGCGAGGCGGCCGCAGCCGTCTCGCCGATCCGCCGGCCGGTGGGGCTGGGGGAGGAGGTCTACGCCGTCCTCTTCGCACAGCTCATGTCGCTGCAGATCGCGCCGGGCGCGCGGCTGACCATTGATGCGCTGGCCCGCGAGCTCGGCGTCTCGCCGACGCCGGTGCGCGAGGCGCTGGGGCGGCTGGAGGGCGAGGGGCTGATCCAGCGCACGCACCTGCTCGGCTATCGCGCCGCCCCTCAGCTCAGCGGCCGGCAGTTCGAGGAGCTCTATGAGTTGCGCCTGCTGCTGGAGCCGCAGGCGGCGGCGCGGGCGGCCGAGACCATCTCCGACGCCGCGCTCGCGGAACTGGTCGCGCTCGGCCGGCAGATGACCGCCGGCGATGAGGGTGGGGCGCTCGCCTACGGCCGCTTCGCCCAGCTCGACAAGCTGTTCCACGACCAGATCGCGCACGCCGGCGGCAACAGCCTTATCGAGGACGCGCTCGCCCGCCTGCACACCCACGTGCATCTGTTCCGCCTGATGTACGCCGCCAACGTGACCCGCGGCGCGCTGGCCGAGCATGCCGCGGTCGTCGCGGCGCTGGAGCGGCGGGACGGCGCGGCCGCCGCCCGGGCCATGCGGACGCACATCGAGCGGTCCCGGGCCCGCTTCGCCGCACGCGTCGCCGGCTGACCTTGCGCGCAAGAGCCGGTGCGTGGCGAGTAGACGACAACCTGGGCGCGATTACTTAGAACGCTAGGCAAAGCGCCGTTCTGCGAACCTATCGCAGTTGTATTCATCTTTTCGGACAAGGCTTGTGGCCGGAGGCCCGCTCCGGGATACTATGTCCGATGAGTCAAAAACAAGCCGCCGTTCCCGCCGTGGAACCCGCTCCGGTTGCGCAGGACCGGAAGCAACCTCCGATGCGACAGCAGAAGGGCTGGCGCCACAAGGACGCCGTGAGCCTGCTTCGGGAGATGATCCTGTCGGGCGAGCTGGAGCCGGGCGAGCGGCTGCGCGAGGTGGCGATCAGCGAGCGGCTCGGCATGTCCCGCACGCCGGTGCGGGAGGCCTTCCGCACCCTCGCCGCCGAAGGCCTGGTGGAGCTGCTGCCGAACCGAAGTGTCGTGGTCGCAGAGCTCAACGAGAGCGAATCCATCGACGTCTTCTCGGTGCTGGGCACGCTGGAGGCGCTCGCCGCCCAGCAGGCCGCCCAGCGGATGACTCCCGAGCAGCTCGACCGCCTGCGCGAGCTGCAGGAGGAGATGGAGCTCCATTTCCGTAATCACGACCGCGCCGAGTACATCCGCGCCAACCGGGCGATCCACGAGCTGATGGTGGAGTCCTCGCGCAACAGCTCGCTGATCCTGGCCTGGCGGATGATCGTGCCGCGCGCCGAGCGGGTCCGTTCGGTGAACACCCTGGACCGCCACCGCTGGGCCATAGCGCTCGAGGAGCACCGCAAGATCTTCGCGGCGCTGGCGGCCCGCGACGGGCCGCTGCTCAGCTCGCTGATGCAGGACCACTTCGCGCAGGGTGTGATCGAGCGCATCTCCCAGACCAAGAGCCGGGTGCGGGTGCGGGCGCTCACCTCCGCCGGCGCCGCCCCGCAGACGCCGGCCGCGGCCCCGGCCGAGGCGGACTAGAGCGGCAGGGCGGCGAGGGCGTCGGTCAGACGCCCTTCCACTCCGGCTTCTTCTTGTCGATGAAATTGCGGACCCCGTTCCGGAAATCCTCGCTGCCGTAGACCTCCTCGATGAGGTCGCTCATGTCGGGCAGGGCGCGATAGGTCAGCCGGCGCATGGCCTCCTTGCTCGCCTTCAGCGAAACCGGCGCCATGCCGGCCAGCTTCTCGCAAAGCGCGTCGACGGCGGCGTCGAGGCCTTCCGGCTCGACGATGGAGTGAAGCAGGCCCAGGCCCATCATCTCCTGGGCCGTCACCATCTCGCCCAGTAGCAGCATGCGCTTGGCCTGGGCGACGCCCACATGGCCGACCAGCCGGGCGTAGCCCTTGGCCGACAGGCAGTTGCCGATGGTGCGGCCGAGCGGCGAGCCGAACTTGGCGCTGGGCGTGGCGATGCGGATGTCGGCCGCGCAGGACAGGGCGACGCCCCCGCCGACCGCCCAGCCCTCCACGACGGCGACGACCGGCTGGGGCAGGGCCTCCACCGCACCGATGTACTCGTCCATGCGAGCTTCGTAGGCCAGGCCGTCCTGGCCGGAGGTGAAGCTCAGGAAGCCGGTGATGTCCGTGCCGGAGAGGAAGGCCTTGCCGCCGGCCCCGCGCAGGGTGACGACGCGAACGCTGCGGTCCTTCGCCACTTCGCGGCAGACCTGGCCGAGGTCGCTCCACATCTGGGCGGTGAGCGCGTTCAGCGCGCCCGGATTGTCGAAGGTGATCTTCCCGACCGCTCCGACCTTTTCATAGACGAGCCGGCCCTCGCTCATGACGCGGTCGCCCCGGCCGTGCTGGCGGGAAGCAGGCCGCGCTCGGCGAGTTCCTTGCGGATCTCCGCGCCGTGCTCGCCGAGCAGGGGCGGCGGGTAGCGCACCTCCTGCGGCGTGCCGGTGAGCTTCACCGGGAAGCCCAGCGACTTGAACGATCCCTCCACGGGATGGGCGATGTCCATCACCATGTTGCGGGCCTTCACGTGGTCGCTCGCGAGCGCCTGCTCGTAGTCATAGATCTGCCCGGCCGGGACGCCGCCCGCCAGCAGGGCCTCCACCCACTGGTCGACCGTGCGCATGAGGAAGGTCGGCTTCAGGAGCTCGATCAGCGCCGCATTGTTGGCGACCCGGTCGCTGTTCTGCTTGAAGCGCGGATCGTCGGCCAACTCCTGGCGGCCGATCACCTCCAGGAAGGCGAGCCACAGCTTCTGATTGGCGGCCCCGAAAACGAAGTAGCCGTCCGAGGCCTTCACCGCCTGGTAGGGCGCCGACATCCGGTTGGCCGTGCCGAGCGGCTTCGGCGACTTGCCCGTGCCCCAGAGCTCTGTCGTCGCCCAGACCGAGAGGCCGAGGGCGGCCTCGAACAGGGACGCGTCGATGAACTGGCCCTCGCCGGTCTTCTCCCGGCCGTAGAGAGCGCCCAGGATGGCGTAGGCGGCGAACATGCCGGCCCCGAGGTCGCCGACCGGGATGTCGCTCTTCACCGGCTCTCCGTCGGGGTGGCCGGTGGCGCTGATCACGCCGGACATCGCCTGGGCGATCAGGTCGAATCCGGGCCGCAGGGCCCAGGGACCGGTCTGGCCGAAGCCGGAAATGGAGGCGTAGATGAGCCTGGGGTTGATCGCGCTCACCTGCTCCCAGCTCATGCCCAGGCGCGCGGCGACGCCGGGCCGACCGTTCTCGACCATGACGTCGGCGGTCTTGACGAGGGCATGCAGCACCTCGCGATCGGCGGGGTCCTTCAGATCGAGGGCGATGCTGCGCTTGTTGCGGTTCAGCGCCAGGAACCCCGGGCTGTCCTCGCCCTTCAGCCGGAAGCCCATCGAACGCCGCGTCGAATCACCGACGCCGGGCGGCTCGATCTTGATCACGTCGGCGCCGAGATCTCCCAGCAGCATGCAGCAGAAGGGGCCTGCCATGACCTGGGAGACGTCCAGTACGCGGATTCCGGTCAACGGCGGCATTCGACGCTTTCCTCCTGGCGGGCACGCGGGCCGGGCCCGTCTGTCGATTGATCAAAACGTGTATACAAGACGTGCAGCGGGTCAAGCTCATTTGCCTGCGCCCCGAGGCCGCAAGCTCCGTCCGCGAATGATTCTCACCTTCGGCGTCAGGAAACCGACGGTTGGGCTGCTTGTGTGGCCCTCGCTTGTATGCAACGCTTCCCGAAAGCCGAGGCGCGAAGACAAGACATAAAGGGAGGCGCCCCAGCGGACGGATCGAGCCGTGGCTCGCCGTCGGCGTTCCGCGGAGCCGTCCGGCGCCGCGTGCGGGCCTTCCTCCGTCCTGACGCAGCGCCCAAGAGCCAGTGCTGGAGGTCCTTTAGAGATGATCCTGGGTAAGCTTCGCCACACCTTCGCCGCCGCGGCGCTCGCGGCCGGAGCCTGGGCCGCCGCCGCGCCAGCGCTGGCGCAGGGCGCCACGGTGCTCCGGAACTTCACCCTGATCGACGGCACGGGCCGGGCGGCCCAGCCGGGCTCGGCGCTGGTGATCGGCGAGAACGGCCGCATCAAGTGGGTGGGGCCCGCCGCCCGGTTGAAGGCGCCCGCCGGCGCGAAGACCGTGGACCTCGGCGGCAAGTACGTCATGCCGGGGCTGATCGACCTGCACGTCCATGTGGGCAATGTGGTCGACCTCACCCAGGACTACCGCAACTTCACCCGCGCCAACGTCGAGAAGGACCTGAAGCAGTACGCCGCCTACGGCGTGACCACGGTGCTCGCCATGGGCACCGAGGGCGACGCCATCTTCCCCCTGCGCGCGGAGCAGCGCGCCACGGGGCGCCCGTCGATGGCCCGCGTCTACACCGCCGGCCAGGGCGTGGTTTTCAAGGGCGGCTACGGCGGCGTGCCCGGCCTGAACCAGCAGGTGGCGACGCCCGAGGAGGCCCGCCGCGCCGTCGACGTCCAGGCCGGCAAGGGCGTGGACGTGATCAAGCTCTGGCTCGACGACGAGCTCGGAACAATGCCGAAGATGCCGCCGGAGGTCACCGCCGCGGTCATCGACCAGGCGCACAAGCGGGGCCTGAAGGTCCTGGCGCACATCTTCTACCTGGAGGACGCCAAGCGGGTCGTGGACCAGGGCGTCGACGGCCTCGTGCACAGCGTGCGCGACCAGGCCGTGGACCAGGCGCTGATCGACGCCATGAAGCGCCGCGGGACCTGGCAGCTCGCCGAGACCCTGTCGCGCGAGGCCTCGATGTTCGCCTATGGCATCCCGCCGTCGCCGGTGCTGAACGACCCCTTCTTCGCCGCCGCCGTGTCGCCCGCCGCGCTCGCCCAGCTGCGCAGCCCCGAGCGGCAGAAGACGGTGGCCTCGAACCCGCACTTCCACGACTACCCGCGCTTCCTGGAGACGGCGAAGGCCAATCTGAAGCGCCTGTCGGATGGCGGCGTGAAGTACGGCTTCGGCACAGACTCCGGCCCCCCCGGCCGCTTCGCCGGCTACTTCTCGCACTGGGAACTCGCGCTCATGGTCGAGTCCGGCGCGACGCCCGCCGAGGCGATCCGCACGGCCACCGGGACCGCCGCCGAGTTCCTCGGCGCCAAGGACCTCGGCACGCTGGCGGCCGGCAAGTGGGCCGACCTTGTGGTGCTGGGCGCCGACCCGCTCGCCGACATCAGGAACAGCCGCAGGATCGAGGCCGTCTACGTCGCCGGCCGCCCGGTCCCGCCCGTCCGCCCCTAGCCGCCGCAGGGCCGCGCAAGACGGCCCGCCACATCCCGAACAAGTGACAGTCGAGGAAACGTCGATGACCGCCTCTGCGCCCCGCGCGCGTCCCACGCGCACCCGCCACGTCGTGCTGTGGCTGACGGTCGCCGTCTACATGATCACCTACATGGACCGGGTGGCGATCTCCGCCGCGGTGCCGTCGATCCAGAAGGAGTTCGGCTTCTCGACGGTGACGATCGGCTGGATCCTGGCCGCCTTCCAGCTCAGCTACGCCATGTTCCAGATCCCCGGCGGCTGGCTCGGCGACCGGTTCGGGCCGAGGCGGGCGCTCTCGGGCGTCGTGGTCTGGTGGTCGATATTCACGGCGGCCACCGCCTTCACCTGGTCCGCCGCCTCGATGATCGTCTGCCGCTTCCTGTTCGGCATGGGGGAGGCCGGCGCCTTCCCGATCGCCACCCGGTCCCTGTCGCGCTGGATGCTACCGTCGGAACGCGGCTGGGCCCAGGGCGTCACCCACGCGGGCTCCCGTCTCGGCGGCGCGCTCACCCCGGTCATCGCCGTGGCCCTGATCGCCGCCTTCGGCTGGCGCGGGCCCTTCATCATCTTCGCCCTGATCGGCGTGGTCTGGGCCGTGGTCTGGTTCTGGTATTATCGCGACAGCCCGGCCGAGCACCGCTTCGTCAACGAGCCGGAACGTGAGCTGATCGCCGGCGCGCTCGGCCGCCGTTCGGGCCCGGGCCGCGGCTCGGTGCCCTGGAAGCAGATCCTGACGGCCCCGCAGATGTGGATCCTGGCGGCGATGTACGCCTGCTACGGCTATTCCATCGGCATCTACCTGTCCTGGTTCCCCAAGTACCTGGTCGACGCCCACGGGTTCACCCTGGCGAAGATGGGCCTCTACGCCAGCCTGCCGCTGCTGGCCGGCGTGCTCGGCGACATCGCCGGCGGCTGGAGTTCGGACCTGATCGTCAAGCGCACGGGCAACCTGAAGATGGGCCGCCGCATCGTGGCCATCGTCGGCTTCATCGTGGCCGGCTCGATGATCATGCTGGCCGTCAACCAGACCGACCCGGAGACGGGCGTCGCCTTCTTCTGCCTGGCCGTCTTCGGCCTGGAGCTCACCGTGGGCGTGTCGTGGGCGGTGGCGCTGGACATCGGCGACGAGTACGCGGGCTCGGTCTCGGCCGTGATGAACACCGCCGGCAACCTGGGCGCCACGGTCTCGGCGGCGGCCACGGGATACCTCGTCACCCTCTACGGCTGGAGCACGGCCTTCGGCGTGCTGGCGGGGCTGGCGGCCGTGGCGGCCTTCCTGTTCCTCTGGATCGACGCCTCGCGGCGGGTGTACCGCGGCGCCGAGGCGGTGGCGGCTCCGGCCTAGGCGAGGCGCGCGGACGTCCGAAAGGCTTGTCCGCGCGCCGCCGATCGGCAAGACCGGGCGTCTCTATCCGGACGCGCCGCCTGCCGCGTCTGCCGCCCGAGGACCTGACCTATGGATGAAGACCTTCGCCGCGCCGCGCTCGACTATCACCGCATCCCGCGGCCGGGGAAGCTGAGCGTCGAGTCCACCAAGCGTATGGCCACCCAGCGCGACCTGGCGCTGGCCTATTCGCCCGGCGTGGCGGCGCCCTGCGAGGCGATCGTCGCCGACCCGCGCGCGGCGGCGGACTACACCGCGCGCGGCAACCTGGTGGCGGTGATCACCAACGGCACGGCGGTGCTGGGCCTCGGCGCCATCGGCCCCTTGGCGTCCAAGCCGGTGATGGAGGGCAAGGCGGTCCTGTTCAAGAAGTTCGCCGGCATCGACGTCTTCGACATCGAGGTGGACGCCCAGGACCCGGAGAAGTTCGTCGAGGTGGTGGCCGCCCTGGAGCCCACCTTCGGAGGCATCAACCTGGAGGACATCAAGGCCCCCGAGTGCTTCGCCATCGAGAAGGCGCTGCGCGAGCGGATGGCCATCCCGGTCTTCCACGACGACCAGCACGGCACGGCCATCGTCTGCGCCGCCGCGGTGCGCAATGCCCTCGTCCTGCAGGGCAAGGCGCTGGAGGAGGTGAAGCTCGTCACCTCCGGCGCGGGCGCCGCGGCGCTGGCCTGCGTGGACCTGCTGGTGGCCATGGGCCTGCCGGCCGCGAACGTCACCCTCACCGACATCAAGGGCGTGGTCTACGAGGGCCGCGAGCCCGACATGCCGGAGAACCTCGCCCGCTATGCGCGCAGGACCGACGCCCGGGCGCTGTCGGAGGTGCTGGCCGGCGCCGACGTCTTCCTGGGGCTCTCGGCGCCCCGGGTGCTGAAGCCGGAATGGCTGCCGCAGATGGCGGAGAAGCCGCTGATCCTGGCCATGGCCAACCCGGAGCCTGAGATCCTGCCCGAGCAGGTGGCCGCCGTCCGCCCCGACGCCATCGTCGCCACCGGCCGGTCGGACTATCCGAACCAGGTCAACAACGTCCTGTGCTTCCCCTTCATCTTCCGCGGCGCCCTGGACGTGGGCGCCCGGGAGATCAACGAGCCGATGAAGCTGGCCGCGGCCGAGGCCCTGGCCGAGCTCGCCCGGGCCGAGGCGCATGAGGCGGTGGTCTCCGCCTATGGCGGGGTCTCCCAGCCGTTCGGGCCGCAGTACATCATCCCCAGGCCCTTCGATCCCCGCCTGATCCTGGTGATCGCCCCGGCCGTGGCGAAGGCGGCCATGGAGTCCGGGGTCGCCGAGCGGCCGATCGCGGATTTTGAGGCCTACCGCCGCCAGCTGGAGGTGTTCGCCTACCGCTCCGGGCAGCTGATGCGCCCGGTGTTCGACCTCGCCCGCAAGGCGCCCGCCCGCGTCGCCTACGCCGAGGGCGAGGACGACCGCGTGCTGCGCGCGGTGCAGACGGTGGTGGACGAGGGCCTGGCGCGGCCGGTGCTCATCGGCCGCCGCGCGGTGATCGAGGAGAAGATCCGGCAGCTCTCGCTCCGCCTGGCGCTCGGCGCCGACGTGGAGGTGGTGGATCCCACCGACCCGGCCGCCACCGCCGAGCTGGAGACCCGCTACGCCCGCCTCGTGGGACGGCGGGGGATCTCGCCGCCGGCCGCCGTGCGCCGGGTGCGCACCCGGCCCACGGTGACCGCCTCCCTGCTGCTCGAGACCGGCCACGTGGACGCGGCCCTGGTGGGCGGGCAGGGCGACTGGTGGCGGCACATGAGCTACGCCCTGCCGATCGTGGCCCGCCGGCCGGAGGTCAGCCGGGTCTATGCGCTGTCCACCCTGATCCTGCCGATCGGGGCGCTGTTCCTCTGCGACACCCACGTCAACGTCGACCCCACCGCCGCCCAGATCGCCGAGATGACGGTGCTGGCCGCCGAGGAGGTCCGGCGCTTCGGCATCGCCCCGAAGGCCGCGCTGCTCTCCCACTCCAACTTCGGGGCGAGCAATTCGCCGAGCGCGCGCAAGATGCGCGAGGCGCTGGCCCTGATCCGCGCCGCCGCCCCCGACCTTGAGGTGGACGGCGAAATGCACGCCGACGCGGCGCTCCGGCCCCACCTGCGCGAGGCCCTGGTCACCGACAGCACCCTGGACGGCGCCGCGAACCTGCTGGTCTGCCCCAGCCTGGACGCGGCCAACATCTCGCTGACCCTGCTAGGGGCGGCGAGCGAGGCCCTGCAGGTCGGGCCGCTGATCCTTGGCCTGTCGAAGCCGCTGCACGTGCTGATCCCGGCGGTGACGGCGCGGGGCATCGTCAACATGACCGCGCTCGCCGTGGCCCAGGCGGCGGTGGGCTCCACCTAGGGGCTGTATGCAGAGGCCTTGCCGGCCAGCCCCATCCGGAGAGCGTCGATTGACGCCTCCTTCAAACTGTATGCAAGATGAAGGCAATCAAGTGCTCTGGGGAGGAGCCCATGTCTTCGTCTGGCGGCCGCATCGGCAATGTCCGGTGGCTGATGGTCTTCCTGGTCTTCGCGGTGGCGGCGGTGTCCTACCTGGACCGGGCCAACATCTCGATCGCCGCACCCCGGCTGAAGGCCGACCTCGGCATCTCCGACGTGCAGCTCGGCATGGTCTTCTCGGCCTTCGTGTTCGGCTACGCCTTCGCCCAGCCGCTCGCCGGGCGCCTGGCCGACCGCTTCGGGCCCTACCGGGTGATCGCGATCGGCATCTTCCTGTGGAGCGTGCTGACCTCGGCCACGGCCCTGATCCCGGCGGGCTACGCCGGGGCCCTTGTGGCGCTGATCGCCGTCCGCGCCGCGCTGGGCGTGGGCGAGTCGATCATCTTCCCCGCTGGCAACCGGCTGGTGGCGGCCTGGATCCCGTCGCATGAGCGCGGGCTGGCCAACGGCCTGATCTTCGCCGGCGTCGGCGTCGGCGCGGGCATCGCCCCGCCGCTGATCACCTCGATCATGCTGACTCACGACTGGCGCGTCGCCTTCCACGTCACCGCCCTGATCGGCCTGGTGGCCCTGGCCGTGTGGATGCTGCTGGCGCGCGAGAAGCCCGCGAGCCACCCCTGGATGCGCGAGGCGGAACTCGAGCACATCCGGTCCGACCGGATCACCCAGGCGGCGGAGACCGGCGGCCTCGCCAAGTGGCGCACCATCGTCCTCGACCGACAGGTGGCGCTGCTGACGCTCTGCTACTTCTGCTTCGGCTATGTGGTGTGGATCTTCTTCACATGGTTCTTCACCTACCTCTCGGAGGTGCGCGGCCTCGACCTGAAGGCGAGCGGCCTTTACGCCATGCTCCCGTTCATGGCCATGGCGGTGGGCTCCTCGGCCGGCGGCTGGATCTCCGACGGGCTGGCCAAGCGGTTCGGCAAGCGGATCGGCCGCTGCGGGCCGGCGGTGCTCGGCATGGGCTTGGCGGCCATCTTCCTCGCCGCGGCCATGACGGTGGCCGACGCGCGGCTCGCGGCGGTGGTCCTGGCCCTGGGCTCGGGCTCCCTCTACCTCTCGCAGAGCGCCTTCTGGACGCTCAGCGCCGACCTCGGGAAGTCGTCGGCCGGCTCGGTGTCCGGGGTGATGAACATGGGCTGCCAGCTGGGCGGGGCGACCGTCGCGGCGCTGACCCCCGTGATCGCCCAGCAGCTCGGCTGGAACGCCGGCTTCCTGGTCGCCGCCGCGGCCGCCATGGCCGGCGCCGTCGGCTGGCTGTTCATCGACGCCGACGCGGGCCTGGGCGCTCGGGCCAAGCCGCGCCTCGCGCCGGCGGTCTGAAGAACAAGGGGAGGAAGACCAGATGATCCGACCGATGCGTCCGCTGGCGGCGCTGAGCCTGCTCGCCGCGGCCTGCGCCCTGGCGCTGCCGGCACAGGCCCAGCCCGGGCCGGCCTCCGCCGCCGCGCCCGCGCCGAAGCGGATCAACCGCGCCATCGAGCTGCTCGAGCAGGGCCAGCCCGTCTACTACGCCCAGATCTCCGGCGGCGGGTACGACGAAGGCAAGCGGATGGCCGCCACCAAGGCCGACTACATCACCTATGAGATGGAGCACGGGACCCTCGACTTCGCCGCGCTGCGCGCCTTCATGCGCGGCCTGGTGGACGCGGGCCCCACCCGCACCGGCCACCGGACGCCCACGGTGATCGTCACCCTGCCGATCGCCGGCTCCGACGCCGCCAGCCTGAAGGCCAACGTCTGGATGGTGCAGCAGACCCTGGCCGCGGGCGTGCACGGCATCCTGCTCTGCCAGGCCGAGGCGCCTGACGCGGTGAAGGTGTTCGTGGAGGCGACCCGCTACCCGTTCGCGCCCGAGGCGCCCGGCCTTGAGGTCGGCAAGCGCGGCGCGGGCAGCCAGGGCTTCGCCGCCCAGATCTGGGGCCTCACCCAGAACGAATACCTCCGCCGCGCGGACGCCTGGCCGCTCAATCCGGAGGGCGAGATCATGCTCGGGATCAAGATTGAGAACCCCCGCGCCACCGCCCGGGCCGAGGAGCTCACCCGGGTGCCGGGCCTGACCTTCGCCGAGTGGGGCCCCAGCGACCAGGCCTTCTACCTGATCGGCCGCCCGACCGGGCAGGGCGGCGACATCGCCCGCCATCCGGCCATGGCCGCCACCCGCGCCCGGGTCCTCGCCGCCACCAAGGCGGCCAAGATCCGGTTCCTGAATTCCTGCAACGAGGCCGACGTTGTCGACCAGCTGAAGGACGGGGTGATGATCTGCACCGGCGGCGACACGCCGGCCGCGGACAGGGGCCGCGCACACACGAAGCGTCGGCAGCCCTGGTAGCGGTCAGCGGCGGCGGGGCGCGGTGGCCTGGATGAAGGCCCGCTTCGCGTCCAGGTCCTTCGCCACCCCGATAACCATCATCTCCAGCGGCGCGGACCCCGTCGTGGCGAAGGCCTTGGCCTCGCCGAGCCGCACGGGGACGGCGTCGCCGGCCCGGATCGCCGCCGTCTGGCGGTTCAGGGTGACGGTCCCTTCGCCGCCCATCACGTAATAGACCTCGCTCATGTCGGTCTGGACGTCGCGGCCGACCGACGCGCCGGGTGGGACCAGCAGATGGTCCACATAGGACCAGGCGGTGCGGAAGACGCTGGGGCCGAGCGCCCGGCGATGCTGCACCGTCCCCTGGCCGCCCTTCATCCGCTCGACGGGGCGCAGCAGGGCGCGGTCGAGCCGCAGCGTCATGAAGTTCGGGATGGGGTCCAGCGGCGCGCCGACGCGGGGGTCGCCCAGGTCGAAGGCGTCGTAGACCTTGGTCATCCCGACATTGATGTTCAGCCACTGCACCGGCTTTCCGGTGGGGTTGTAGATGCCGTGGGAGTGGCCCGCCTGGGTCGGCGCGCCGGCCGGTCCCTTCAGCACCGAGGTGCGGCCGTCGATGGTGAACTGCGCCTCGCCGTCGAGGATGACGAACATCTCCTCGCAGTCGTTGTGGAAGTGCGCGCCGATCCCGCCGCCCGGGTGGATCACCCCGCGGTGCAGGAAGATGAAGTTGGTGTCGAGCGCGTCCGTCCCCAGCAGGGAGCCGAAGTCCATGCTCCCCGCCCCGCCGTGCACCGAGCTCGAGGTGCGGTACTTGCCCGGATCGGTGTGGGCGATCCGCTCGGCGAGGGATGGCGCCGCAGGGGTCTGGGCCAGCGCCGGCGCCGCGCCGGCGAGCGCGAGGGCCAGGGCCGCGGCGGTCAGGGATCGGGTCATCGGTTTCCTCCGCCGGCCGGGTTCACGCCGGCGTTTTCGGCTTGTTGTCAGGCAAAATTGTATGCAAGCCTAGGCAAGCAGGGCAACCGCTAAGTTGGCGGCCCGAGATGTGATCCGCGCGACAAGCGCGGGCGAATTGGGAGGGTTTCCGATGAGACGCAGAGCCGTTCTGACGGCCATGGCCGGGCTTGCTGGCCTCGTGGGCGGCGCCGCCCGCGCCCAGACGCGGCCCGCCGCGCCGGCGCCGGGCAAGGGCCCGATCGTGCTCTACTGTGACCTGGCGGTGGATCCCGCCAGGGAGCAGGAGATGCTCCACAACTTCCATACCATCTTCATGCCGACCGCCCGGACCTTCAAAGGCTTCGTCGACCTGAAGATGCTGAAGCTGCGGACCGTGATCCAGGGGGGGCCGCCGCCGATCCCCGGCTTCAACTACCGCTTCCAGCTGACCTATGAGAACGAGGATCTGCGTCAGCTCTGGGTGAAATCCGACGCCCACCAGCGCGTCTGGCCGACCATCGAGAACACGCTGACGGACAAGGGCTACCTCGTCCTGCTCACCGACAGCGTCTGACCACAGATTTCACGGAGACCGCCATGGCCGAGGCCTGGAAGATCCTGACCGTCGCGGCCGCCGCCGCGGCGGCCGTCGCCTGCTCGAAGACCGACGACGCCGCGCCGAAGGCGGAGGCCGCCGTCTCCGCGCCCGCCGCCGGCGCCGCCGGCGAGATCGTGCGCCTGGACCCCGCCTTCGACGCCCTGGTGGCGCCGGGGGCGCGAGTGGAGAAGGTCGCCGACGGCTTCAAGTTCACCGAGGGTCCCCTGTGGCGCGGTGGGCGGCTCTGGCTCTCCGACCTGGTGGGCAACCGGCTCTACGCCGTCACCACGGCCGGCGAGAAGGTCCTGCTGCTCGACAAGGCCGGCGGCCTGCCGAACCCGCCGGAGGGCTCCTACCTGGGCTCCAACGGCCTGGTCACCGATGCGGAGGGCGCGGTGCTGGCGGCCCAGCACGGCGCCCGGCGGATCGTGCGCCTCGACGAGTCCTTCGCGGCCACGCCGTTCCTCGATCGCTTCGAGGGCAAGCGGCTGAACTCGCCCAACGACCTGGTGTTCGCCCCCGACGGCGCCCTGTGGTTCACCGACCCGCCGTACGGCCTTGTGGGCCAGGACGAGGACCCGGCCAAGGAAGTCCCCTTCAACGGCGTGTACCGCTATGCCGGCGGCAAGCTGACCGCGCCGATCCGCGACCTGACGCGGCCCAACGGCCTGGGCTTCACCGCCGACGGTAAGACGCTCTACGTCGCCAACTCCGGGCCGGCCATGCGGGTGATGAAGTACGCCGTCGCCGCGGACGGGACCGTCGGGCCGGGCCAGGTGTTCGCCGAATTCACGGCCGCCGACGGCCAGGGCCTGCCCGACGGGCTGAAGCTCGACACCGCCGGCAACGTGTGGCTCGCCGGGCCCGGAGGCGTCCATGTCCTCTCCCCGGCCGGCAAGCGGCTGGGGGTGGTGAAGCTGCCGGAGGTGGCGGCGAACCTGGGCTGGGCGGACGAGGGGCGCACCCTCTACGTCACGGCGTCCACGGGGGTGTATCGCCTGCCCGTCGCGACGCCCGGCCAGTTGCCGCTCTATCGGCGCTGAGGCAAAGGCCTCAGCGCTTGGCGGCGGTGGCGCTGCCCGTCGGACCGTAGTTCTTGGTCAGATAGCCGACGATCTTGTCGTACTCGGCGTCGGAGACCTTGGCGCCGTGCTCGATCATCTTGTCGACCACCTCCTGCCACTCGTGGCCGGATCGGCGGCGGGCGACCACCTGGGCGGCCGCGTGGCAGGTCGTGCAGGCGCGCTGCACCAGCGGGCGCTCCGGCGCCTGGATCAGGCCGTTGACGACCTGGGGCTGGGCCTGGGCTGTGGAGGCGGCCAGCAGCGTGGCGATCACGGCGGCGGGGGCGAGGCGGGTCGAAGACAGGCGTACGAACATTCGGAGGTTTCGGTCCCAGGTTTGGGCGGTCAGGCGACGTGCGCGCCCGTAACGCCGACGTAGATTGCATACAACGACTGGCTAGCCGTCATGAAGAGCCGGTTTCGCTTCACTCCGCCGAAGCAAAGGTTCGCGCAGTTCTCAGGCAACCGGATCATGCCGATCCGCTCTGAACCGGGGGTGAACACCTGGACGCCCGGCCGGGCCGCCGCCCAGAGGTTGCCGTCGCGGTCGCAGCGCAGGCCGTCGGCATAGGCGGGCGCGCCCGTCCCCGGCACGTCCAGCTTCACGAAGGTGCGCCGGTTGCGCGCCCGCCCGCCGTCCACGTCGAGGACGGAGATCACCCCGCCAGGACCCGTGTCGGCCACGTAGAGGCGCTTGTAGTCCGGCGAGAAGCACAGGCCGTTGGGCTTGCCGATCTCGTCGGTGATCTTCTCGATCCGGCCGCTCTGGCCGTCGACGCGGTAGACCGCCTCCTTCAGCTCCTGCTCGGCGCGGAAGCCCTCGTAGTCACCGCCGATGCCGTAGGGCGGATCGGTGAACCAGATGCTGCCGTCCGGGTGGACGACGAGGTCGTTAGGCGAGTTCAGCCGCTTGCCCTCGAAGCGGTCGGCGATGACCGTCACCCGTCCGTCGGGCTCGTAGCGCGCGACGCGCCGGCCGCCGTGCTCGGCCGACAGCTGCCGGCCCTGGAAGTCGAAGGTGTTGCCGTTGGAATAGCCCGACGGATTGCGGAAGGTGGTGACCCGCCCGTCGTCCTGGATCCAGCGGAGCTGGACGTTGGCCGGGATGTCGCTCCAGACCAGGTAGCCGCCCACGCCGTTCCAGGCCGGCCCCTCCGCCCACATGGTCCCGGTGTAGAGCCGCTTCATGGGCGTGTTGCCGATGATGTAGCCGCGGAAGCGCGGGTCCAGCGCCACGATGTCGGGCTCCGGGTAGCGCAGGGGCGCGTCCCAGTCGCGCGGCGTGGCGTCGGGGCTGACGGGGGCGGGCGCCGGCTGGGCCGTGGCGGCCGTGGCCGTCAGGCCCAGGGCGCCCGCCAGCAGCGTCCGGCGGTCGAAGGCCCGGGCGTCCATCTCAGGGCAGCCTGTAGGCGATCAGCTCGCCGGGCGAATCCGGTCCGCCGACGCCCAGCACGATGTATTGCTGGTCGTTGTGCAGATAGGTGATCGGCGTGCCGGTCTGGCGCGTGGGCATGCGCACCTGGCCGACCTCTGCGCCGGTCTTCTTGTCGTAGGCGCGCAGCCAGCCGCTCTTCACTCCGTCCTCGCCAGTGGTGGTCTCGGCGTCGCCGATCACCACGAGCGTCTTGGTGGTCAGGGTGCCGATCAGGCCCGCGCTGCCGGTGCGCGGGATCTTCACGCCCTTCAGCGCCTCGTGGTTGCGGATCGAGTCCGGCGTCTCCCCGTGCGCCACCTGCCAGACGATGTCGCCCTTGTTCAGGTCGATGGCGGTCACCCGGCCGTAGGGCGGTTTGATCAGCGGCAGGCCGCGGACGCCGAGCGGCGCGCGCCGGCGGCTGGTGGCGTTCGGGTCGCGGGCCATGTTGAGGCCCATGCCGGCGTCGCTCTGCTCCGGCGCGATCGGACCGATGCCCAGCGCCGTCAGCCGGGTCATGGAATAGAGGTAGATGATGTTGGTCTCGGGATCGAAGGACGCGCCTGGCCAGCTCGAGCCGCCCTGGGTGTTGGGCAGCATCAGGGTGCCCAGCGGCCTCGGCCACTTCGAATAGACCGGCGGGGTGAAGATCGGACCAAGCTTGTAGTCGGCGGCGACCTTCTCGGCCTCGGCCCGCAGTTCCGGCGTGAAGTCGATCAGGTCGTCCTTCATCACGCCCTGGCGGTCGTAGGCGGGCGGCTTGCTGGGGATCGGCTGGGTGGGCGAGTACCACTCGCCGGGCACGTCGCCCTTCGGCACCGGACGCTCGGGGATCGGCCACACCGGCTTGCCGGTGACGCGGTCCAGCACATAGAGCCAGGACTGCTTGGTCGGCTGGGCGATCGCCTTGATCTTCCGGCCGCCCACGGTGATGTCAGCCAGCACCGCGGCGCAGGGCACGTCGCGGTCCCAGATCCCGTGGTGGACCATCTGGTAGTGCCAGCGGCGCTTGCCGGTCTTCAGGTCGAGCGCCACGATGCTCTCGCCGAACAGGTTCGCGCCGGGGCGGTTGCCGCCGTACCAGTCCGCCGTGGCGGATTCGACGCCCACGTAGACGAGGCCCAGCTCGGGATCGGCGCTCATCTGGGCCCAGACGCCGGTGTTGCCGGTCCAGGAGTTGGAGTCGTTCAGCCAGGTCTCGGCGCCGAACTCCCCCTTCTTCGGAATGGTGTGGAAGATCCACAGCCGCTTGCCGGTGCGGATGTCGTAGGCGCGCACCGCGCCCTTGATGTTGGTCTTGTTCGGCGCGTCGCCGGCCTCGAACGCGGCCCCCACGACGATGACGTCGCCGACCACCAGCGGGGTGGCGTTGAGGCCGATCTTGCCCTTCTCGAGGTCGATCTGCTGGTCGAGCTCGAGCTTCAGGTCGACTTGGCCCGCCTCGCCGAAGCCCTCGGCCGGCCGGCCGGTCTTGGCGTCCAGCGAGATCAGGCGATAGCCGGGGGTCACGTAGAGGACCCGCTCCGCCTTGCCGTCCGTCCAGTAGCAGAGGCCGCGGCCGCTGCCCTGGCGCGGGGCCTGCCGGCCGCGCTCGCCCTCGTTGAGGCTGTATGTCCACAGGAGCTCGCCGGTCCCGGCGTCGATGGCGATGGCCGCCCGCCGGGTCCCGGCGGTCGTGTAGAGCACGCCGTTCACCATCAGGGGCGTGGCCTGCATGATCGGGTCCACGGCGGGCCCGAGGTTGGCGGTCTTGAACCGCCAGGCCAGCTCCAGGTCCTTGAAGTTCTCTGCGTTGATCTTGTCCAGCGGCGAGTAGCGCCAGCTGTAGAGGTCGCCCCCATGGGTCGGCCACTGGCCGTCCTTGGCGCCGCGTGTCCCGGCGCCGTTCGGGGCCTCGACCTGGGCGCGCGCGGGAACGCCGTTGGCGCTCAGGAACAGGGCGAGCCCGGCTGCGGAGATCGACCGGCGGGTCAGTTCAACCATCTCTACCTCTTGGCGGTGCGCGGCAGGGCGTAGGCGACGAAGGCGTTGCGCAGGGGCGACGCCTGGCCCGGCGCGGCGGGGCGGCTGCTGGCGGCCGGCACCAGCACGAACTGGCGCCCGCCGGCCGCGTAGATCGAGGGCAGGCCCGCGGGCGTGCCGGGCAGGGTCCCGGTCCACAGGGTCTTGCCGGTGCGGCTGTCCAGCGCGTGCAGGGTGCGGTCCTTGGCGGTGGCCACGAACATCAGGCCGCTGGCGGTGAGCGCCGAGCCGACGCGCGCCGGCGCCGAGCCCGTGGGGCCGTTCCGCGGCCCCTTGTACTCGGGATCGTCGCCGATCGGCCGCTGCCAGGCGATCTCGCCCGTGTTCATGTCATAGGCGGTGACCTGCGACCACGGCGGCTTGATCATCGGATTGCCGGTGGTGGGCGAGATCACATAGCCGTAGTCGGTGCGCCAGCGCGCGGGCTGGGCCTCCACCTTCACCGCGCCCGCCGCCCCCTCCGGCGCCTGGGCGCCGCGGGCGTTCCGGTTTTCGGCCAGGTAGGCCATCAGTTCGCCCATGGCCGGACCGGAGACCTGCGGGAAGGCCGGCATGTGGCCGCGGCCGCGCTGGATCACCCCGGAGATCACGTCCGGGGTCAGCCGGGCGGAGACGCCGATCAGCGACGGCGCCCCATCGCTGCCCTGGCGCTCGGCGCCGTGGCAGGCGGCGCAGACCTGGCCGTAGATCGCCTTGCCGCGCTCGTAGGGCGTGGCGCCCTGGGCGACGATCCGCGAGACCTGCTGCAGCTTGATGATCGAGGGCACGTCGGTGGAGATCACATAGGCCATGCCGGTCTTCGGATCGCCGGTCAGCATGCCCCAGTTGGTGGCCCCGATGTTGCCGGGCATCTGCACCGTGTCGATGACGTCGGGCGGAGTGAACAGGCCCTCGTCGCGGGCCGCCTTCATGCGGGCGACCAGCTCCGCGCGCTCGGCGGCGGGCAGGCTGGGATCGATGTCGTCGATGGTGAAGCTCTGCCTGGCGAATGGCTTCAGCTTGGTGGGGAAGGGCTGGGTCGGCGAGACCCACTCGCCCTCGACGCCGCGGGTGGGCACCGGCCGCTCCTCGATGGGCCAGAGTGGTTCGCCGGAGACGCGGTCGAAGGCGTAGAGGAAACCCGTCTTGCCCGCGACCACCACGGCGTCGACCGTTCGGCCCTCGTGGCGCACGGTGAGCAGCACCGGCGGCGTCGGGATGTCCCAGTCCCACAGGTCGTGGTGCACCGTCTGGAAGTGCCACAGCCGCCGGCCGGTCTTGGCGTCCAGGGCGATTATCGAGTTGGCGTAGAGGTTGTTCCCCGGCCGGTCGACGCCCCAGAAGTCGTAGGTGGAGGAGCCGGTGACCGCGTAGACGATCCCGCGCTTCTCATCGAGGGTGAAGCCGGTCCAGTTGTTCGCCCCGCCGTGGTTTGCGCGGGGGTTCGGGCCCCAGGTCTCCGCGCCCGGCTCGCCGGCGCGCGGCATCGGCCGGAACACCCAGGCGAGCTCGCCGGTCCGGACGTTGAAGGCGCGGATGTCGCCCGGCGGCGCATCGTAGTCCTCGCCCGTCAGGGCGCCGGTGATGATCAGGTCCCCGTACACCGTGCCCGGGGCGTTCGACTGGATGTTGGTGACGGTGGCGGGGTCCCGGTCGACGCCCTGGCGCAGGTCCACCGCGAAGCCGGCGATGGGCTGTCCGGTGCGGGCGTCGAGCGCCCGCATGAAGTTGTCCTTGTTGTAGATGATCCGCTGGTCGGCGCCGTCGGGGCTGGACCAGTAGGCGAGCCCGCGGGCGCCGCGCGGCGCCTGGCCCGGCTGCTTCCAGATCTCCGCGCCGGTCGCCGCGTCGAGGGCCACGATCGCGCCGCCCGCTCCGATCAGATAGACCCGCCCGCCGATCATCAGAGGGTTGGAGATCGAGATGTCGGTCCCGATGTCGTAGGTCCAGGCGACCTCCAGCTGGTCGACGTTGCCGGGGTGGATCTGGGTCAGCTCGGAGTAGTGGGTCTGGTCGGGCGAGCCGCCCCAGACCCGCCATTCGGTGTCGGCGACCGGCGCGTCGGCGGTCATCACCGTGGCGCAGCCCGCCAGCAGGGCGGCGGCCGCCCCGGCGAGCGCCAGGCGCCGCGTGGATCTGGATGGTGGCGCGATGGTCTTGCGCATGTCGTTTCCCCCGCGCGACGATCATCGCCATCTGCGCGGCGCTACATGATCATGTTGCATACACGTTGATCAAGCCACTTGGCGCGTTTCCCGGCAAAAAGTCGGCTACGTACAACGTGGTTCTCGGAAGCGGCCTCGTGTGCGGGCGCGGCGCCCGCGCGCGCAGGATTCCTTTTGACACGATCGGCAAATCCGCTCCCCGAGGCGCGCAGCGGCGGGCGGCGCCTCGCCGGCCGTCGGGCGACCGCCCTGTCGCAAACCCGACAGTGTTGCCTATTTGCATACAGGAGCCATTTCCTGGGACCTTGGCCGCTTGCCTGCCCCAAATGTGTATGCAAGTATCCGCAACGCATCGTCCTGACCCCCGTGGCCAGGGCGGGATCCGGCCTCGGCCGGTTCGCCGAACACAAAGAAAAAGGGCGGCCGCACTGCGGACGTCCGCCTCAGGGGGAAGCTATGCTGCGCCATCTGCACACCACGAGTTCCGTCGTCGCCCTGATCGCGGCCGCGTCGTTCTTCGCGACGTCCGCCAACGCCCAGGGCCGCGCCGCCGCCGCCGCTAACGACGACGAGACCAACCTCGAGGAGGTCGTCGTCACCGGTACGAGCCTGAAGGGCGTCGCCCCGATCGGCTCCACCGTCATCAGCGTCGGTCAGGAAGAGATCGAGAAGACCGGGGCGATCAACGCCTCTCAGCTCGTCAACACCGTGCCGGCGATCACCACCTCCGGCTCCGCGCCGCAGGGCGAGAACGCCTATTCCTACTACTCGCCTCAGATCCACAGCCTGGCGGGCAGCGCCTCGAACTCGACGCTCGTGATCGTCGACGGCCTGCGCCTGGTGGGCGGCGGCACCCAGTATTCGCAGACCGACCCGAACATCATCCCGACCAGCGCCATCCAGCGCGTCGAGGTGCTGGCCGACGGCGCCTCCTCGGTCTACGGCTCCGACGCCGTGGCCGGCGTGGTCAACTTCATCACCCGCCAGAGCTTCGATGGCCTGCAGGTCAACGTGAAGGGCGGCTGGGGCGACAGCTACTCGAACCGCGACGCCAACGCGATCTGGGGCAAGACCTGGGACACCGGCGGCTTCTACATCGCTGGCCAGTACTCCTATCAGAGCATCCTGCGGAACTCCGACCGGCCGTTCCTGTCCCGCGGCGACTACCGTCCGTTCGGCGGCACCAACACCAACAGCTTCGCCTGCGCCCCGGCCACCATCCGCACGCCGGCCTCGGGCAACAACGTCTACCTGTCGCCGGGCGCGACCTCGACCGTGCCGAACTCCGCGGCGAACGCCCCCTGCAACAACTCCATCTACGACAACGCCCTGCCCGAGCAGTGGCGCGCCAACCTGATGATCAAGGTGGACCAGGAGATCACCGATCGCCTGCGGTTCACCGGCAAGATGGTCTACAATCGCCAGGCCACGGAGGAGAACTCGCTCCCCGGCACGCTGAACAACGTGACGGTGTTCGGTCCCGGCTCGAACCGTGGCGGCCAGATCAACCCGTACTTCCGCGCCCCTGCCGGTGAGCCGGGCGCCACCCAGGAGACGGTGAGCTGGATCGACCTGGTCACCAGCCCCGACGAATGGGGAACGGTGAACTCGCAATCGGAGTTCTTCTACACCACCGGTGTCCTCGACTTCGCCATCACGGAGGACTGGTCGGCCAAGCTCAGCAACGCCTTCGGCTCCAGCCGCAGCCTGCTGGCCAACAACGACACCTTCTGCGGCGCCTGCGCCAACCTGGCCCTTAACGGCACCACCCAGACCAGCGGCAGCACGACGGCCTCGTCGATCGCCGGCCAGAATGTGGTGGTGCTGAACCTGCCGCTGACCGCGGCCAACGCTCTGGATGTCTGGAGCGACCCGGCCTCGCTGCGCTCGTCGCGGGACCTGATCTCGTCCTGGTACCAGAACGACAGCGAGAACTCGAACTACAACCAGATCAACCAGACCAAGCTCGAGTTCCAGGGCCCGGTGTTCAGCCTGCCGGCCGGCGAGGTCCGCGTCGCGGTGGGTGGCGAGTACATGCTGTCTCGCCTGGAGCAGAAGATCCGCGGCGCCAACAACACCGGCCCCTCCAGCACCGGCTCCAGCCAGCGGAACTACAAGTACAAGCGCAACGCCTACTCGGCCTATGTCGAGGTCGCCATCCCGCTGGTCTCCGCCGAGATGGAGATCCCGCTGGTCCGGCGCCTGGATGTGAACATCTCCGGGCGCTACGACCACTTCTCCGACGTGGGCGACACCAAGAACCCGAAGTTCGCGGTGGACTGGGAGCTGATGGAGGGCCTGAAGCTCCGGGCCAACTACTCCACGGCCTTCGTGGCCCCGCCGCTGGCGGTCATCGGCGACCCGTCGCAGGGCTACCTCTACGCGTCCGGCAGCGTCGGCGTGGCGGCCTCGCTCTTCGTGCCTGTCGCCAACTATCCGGAAGTCCGCGGCGTGCCCGGCTGCGCCAACGCCACCACCACCTGCAACATCGGCCTGGGCACCAACCAGGGCCTTCGCCGGCAGCTCGGCGGCGGCTTCCTGAACATCGTGCCGCAGACGGGTGACGCCTGGTCGGTGGGCCTGGACTACATCCCGCCCTACATCCCGGGCTTCGCGGCCAACATCACGCTCTTCAACAACACCTTCGAAGGCGGCGTGAACTCGCCGAACCCGAACTCGATCGTCAACTCGGCGGGCCTGCACGACCGCCTGGTGATCTGCCCCAACACCTGCACCACCGAGCAGATCAACACCTTCGCGAACCTGGCGGGCGGGGCGACGATCAACGGGGCGGTGCCGGCCCAGGTCTACTTCCTGCTGGACCAGAGCTCGGGCAACGTCCTGAACCTGGACATCCAGGGGATCGACTTCATGTTCCAGTACCGCATCCCGACGGACAGTCTCGGCACGTTCCGCATCGGCGACGCGCTCACCTACTTCACCCGCTTCGACCAGAACTTCGGCGGCGGCTCGAGCTTCAGCGTGCTGAACACCTCGGGCTACAACACCACCTTCCCGTCGATCCAGTTCAAGAACCGCGCCTCCTTCGGGTGGGACTTCGGCGCCTTCTCGGCCGACGTGTTCATGAACTACACGGGCAGCTACCGGAACTGGAGCAACACCTCGGTGGCGCCGGTGCTGGTGGACTCCATCGGCAACCCGACGGGCGGCGGCGACAAGGTGAAGTCGCAGACCATCTGGGACCTCCACGCCTCCTACGACTTCGAGGACGGCTACGGCATCATGGAGAACGCCCAGGTGTACCTGGACATCCAGAACGTCCTCGACACCGACCCGTCCTTCTACAACGGCAACACCGCCGGCATCCTCGGCGGGGCGTGGGGCTTCAACGGCTTCGCCTCCAATCCGATCGGCCGCCTGGTCTCGGTCGGCGTGCGGGCGAAGTTCTAGTCCGGCCGCAGGCCCCGGGCCGCAAGGTCCGGGGCCGGGCAGGGGAGGAGAGTTCAAGATGGCGTCTGCAATCCTGAAGCCCGTGGCCCTGGCGGCCCTGCTGGGAAGCCTTGCCTTGGTCGGGGCCAACTCGGCCGGCGCGCAGGCCCAACGGCCTCCGCCGGACTCGGTGATCGCCTGGTCGCCCAAGCCCACGAAGGCCACGCCCTGGACGGCGCCCAACAAGGCGCACTGGAAGCTGGCCGATGTGCTGGCCAAGCGCCGCGGCCAGAAGAGCTGGCGCGAGCCCATCGTCCGGGACCGGGACTTCGAGGCCACCTATGTCCAGATGGCCCCGGGCGAGAAGACCAAGACCCAGTTCTGGCCCGACAACCGGGTGTTCTGGATCGTCCAGGACGGCGAGATGCGGGTGACGATCGAGGGCCAGGAGCCGTTCGTGGCGTCCAAGGGCTTCCTCGTCCAGGTACCCTACCGGGTGCCCTACAGCATCGAGACGGTGGGCGACAGGCCGTCGCTGCGCTTCGAGGTGACCCAGGCCGGGGCGGCCCCGCTCTACCCCACGACCGAGACGCCCACGCCGGTCCCCGGCAAGACCTATGTGAAGGTCGCCTTCAACGGCAAGGGCGCCTACGACGACGTCAACAAGCCCTTCCTCGACTTCAACAAGGATCTCGTCCAGGGCGGCGCACGCGGCGGGGCCTTCGTGCGCGACGACCACACCTTCGCCAACGTGATCCGCGGCCGCGGCCAGCCCGTGCCGCCGCCCACCAACCTCGGCCACTTCCACAACGACTACGGCGAGTTCTGGCTCGTGATGGAGGGCCAGATCGACTACCTGATCGAGGGCGTTCCGTTCTTCAGCGCCCAGGCCGGCGACGTGGTCTACGCGCCTGTGGGCCGCTGGCACCGCGCCAGCTTCGGCGGGACCGGCCCGGCTACGCGCCTGGCCATCAACCCCCGTCCGGCGGGCCTGCACAACTACGAGGCCCCCCACTAGTTTCCCCCTGAGTATCTCCCTCGAAGCGTACCGGACGGGGTCGGCCACAGCCGGCCCCGTTCCGCGTTCGGGGGCGCCCAGGCCAGCCCTGCCGTGAGGTGCCAAACCAAGACGGCTGCTTTACTTGGGTGGGGTCCGAGCGCGAATCGAGGCGAGCGGACCGCCGCCCGCAAACGAGCCGACGAATCCCGGAATGCCCATCCATCCCAGGTGCAGCAACTGCGGCGGCGAAAGATTCGCGCTCCCGGGACCGTCGTCCGACGTGTCGACGACGACAGACGGCCAAGTCATCCCGCACCGCTGGAGCAAGAGCGAATGCGACGCCTGCGGCATGGTCGAGAGCCTGCTCCCGAACCTCGCCGAGCTGAGCGGCTTCTCCTATCGGGACACCTACCGCTTCTACGACAGGGCCGCGATGGCGGCGTTCGAGGCGCCCCGCTACGAGATGTACGCGTATATGGTGGGCGACGTGATCGGCAAGGTCTCGGCGAGGCGGGTCCTCGAACTGGGCGCCGGGGCGGGATGGGTGCTCGAGCGCCTGGGCGCGCGCCATCCAGGCGTGGCCCTGAAGGGGCTGGAGCCGTCTTCCGCCATGGTCGAGGCCGCCAGGGCCGCCGGGCTCCAGATGATCGCGGGGGAACTGCCGAACGCCGAGATCGCGGCGTGGCGGCCGGACTTCGTCTACTCGATCAATGTCATCGAGCACGTGCCGGACTGCGGGCTGTTTCTCGCGGCGGCGGCGGACGTCCTGGCGGACGGGGGAACCCTGCTGATCATCTGCCCCAACGGGCAGGCCGTCGATCCGGAGCTGCTGTTCGTCGATCACCTCCGCACGCTGGAGCCGCAGCATCTGCTCGCCTTCGCCGGCCGCGCGGGCTTCCAGCTTCAGGATTGGTGGCCGCTCGCGCCGGAGTACGGCGCGTTCCAGGCGATGCTGCTGCGGCGGCGGACGACCTCGCCGCAACCCCGGAACGGCGCGGCGCCGTTCGAGCGCCCGGAGGGGCTGAGCGCCCGGCGACGCGACTTCCTGGAGCGGTGGAGCCGGCTGGATTCGATGCTGCTGGAGCGGCTGGGCGACGCGAAGCGCATCCTGGGCTTCGGCGCCGGCGAGACGGCGGACCTGCTCGCCGCCTATGCCCCCCGGACCTGGGCCCGCGTCGGCCGGCTCTGCGTCGACAGGCCCGCCACGCCGGGCGGGAGCGTCGTGGCCGGGTGTGCAGGTCGCAGCATCAGCTACCTGGACGAGGTGGACCCGGGCGAGTGGGACGCCGTTCTCCTGTCCCTGAAGCCGCGGCATCACGCCCGGGCCGCGCCTCGGCTGGCCGGGATGTTCGGACGGGTCGTGCGCTGGGACGACACCTTGCCGGAGCCGTTCCAATGAGGACCGCACAGGAGGCCGCACTGGCGCAGGGCGTCGTGTTCGAGGCCGCTTCGCTGTCGCCCCGGCAGGTCGCCGCAGCCCTGCGCGAGCGCGGCGCCGTCCTGGTGAGGGGCGCTTTGGATGCGGCGTCGATCGAGGTCCTGGAGACGGCGGCGATCGCCAGCTCCCGCAGTCTCGCCGAGATGATCGGCCGGCCGGTGAACGACATGCCCATCTGCTTCAGCGACCCCGCCACGGGCCAGGCCGGCGGCCTGTCGACCTGGAACGGCGGGCCCTACCCGGACTTCCCCGGCGCCCTGGCCGAATCCGGAATGGATCGAAGCTGGTACTATGAGGGCCGGAGGAACTACAAAATCCGTTTCTGGGAGAACGGCGCCTCTTTTCCGAACGTCATACTCGGCCTGGTGCTGCGGTCGCGCCTCCTTGAGATCGCCACGACCTATTTCGGCGACGACGTCGTCTCGCCCTACAGCCACAACACGGTCCGCTACCAGTCGGCCTCGATCTCGGACTTCAGCTACGCCTTTCATCAGGACGGCAGCTTCCATTCGCGCCATCCGGACGAACATGCCGGCCTGACCATCTGGGCGCCCTTCACCCCCTGCGGCGTGGATGCGCCGGGGCTCGAGGTGTCTCCGTACCGCATTGACCGCATCCTCCCCCCGCCCGCCGGCGTGGCCGAGCCCTACCTCTTCATCGAGGACGGCGTGGCCCGTGAGGCGTGCCAGGACCGCTTCTGGCGGCCGGTCATGGACCGCGGCGACGTGCTGATCTTCGACCACTTCGCGGTCCACCGCTCGGCGATCGATCCCGGAATGTCCCGGACCCGCTACAGCGCCGACGTCCGCCTGTTCGCGAAGCATCGCCTCCCGGCGTTCGTGCGGGACTCGATCGGATGGCTGCCGGAGTTTCCCAGCTCGCCTGGGCCAGCCTAGGGGAGGGAACTGGGGCGGTGGCGGTGAGAGAGGGATTCGAACCCTCGATAGGCTTTCACCTATACACGCGTTCCAGGCGTGCGCCTTCAACCACTCGGCCACCTCACCACGCGCCACAGGGGGAGCGGGCTCCCCTCGGGAGGCGCGCAATATAGTCAGGATGCCTCCCGGGGCAAGCGGCGCGTGGCGCGGGCGTCGAAGTGGCCGCGGGAGGTGCATCGCGGGCCCGGAAGACCTATCTTGGGAAGCCCCGCGAAGGAGCCCGCCATGCTGTTCAAGAAGACCCTCGAGCTGCCGACCCAGGAGACCGCGCTGCCGGGCCGCGCGCACCCGATCCCCACCGCCGAGACCCACTTCGTCAACGGCCGGCCGCTGAAGGGTCCCTATCCCGAGGGGCTGGAGACGGCGGTGTTCGCCATGGGCTGCTTCTGGGGCGTGGAGCGGGTGTTCTGGAACCTGCCCGGCGTCTACGTGACCGCCGCGGGCTATGTGAACGGCGTGACGCCCAACCCGAGCTACGAGGAGGTCTGCTCCGGCCGCACGGGCCATACCGAGGCGGTGCTGGTGGTCTACGACCCCAAGGTCGTCACCTACGAGGACCTGCTGAAGACCTTCTGGGAGAACCACGACCCGACCCAGGGGATGCGCCAGGGCAACGACATCGGCACCCAGTACCGCTCGGGCGTCTATCCCACCAGCGACGCCCAGGCCCAGGCGGCCGAGGCCTCGCGGGAGGCCTACCAGCAGGCGCTGGGCAAGCAGGGCTACGGCGCCATCACCACGGAGATCGTCCCGGCCGGCCCGTTCTATTTCGCCGAGGACTACCACCAGCAGTATCTGGCGAAGAATCCGCACGGCTACTGCGGCATCGGCGGCACGGGCGTGACCTGCCCGATCGGCGTCGGCGTCCAGGCCTGACGGCGGGGGCGGTGGCCCATGACGCGGGCGGAGGTCGAGGCGGTGGCCACGGCGCTCCCCGGCGCCGCCAAGGTCACGCTCTGGGACCGGCTCGACGTCTACAAGGTGCGCGGCAGGGTGTTCGCAAGTTGCGGTGAGCGCGACGGCCTGACGTTCCGCGCCTCGCAGATCCTCTACGCCGTGCTCATCGATGACGGTCCGGGCCGGCCGGCCCCGGGGTTCGTCCCCGGCGGCTGGGTTAACCTGCCGCTCGCAGAGGCCGACGCCGCCGACGCCGCCGGCTGGATCGAGAACTCCCACCGCCTTGCCGCCGCAGGGCTCACCCGCAAGGTTCGCCAGGAGCTCGGCCTCGCATGATCACCCGCGACGAGATCGGCGCCGTGGCCATGGCCCTGCCGGCCGTGACCATGGTCGTCCAGTGGGGCGGTTCGGACGTCTACAAGGTCGGCGGCAAGGTGTTCGCCATCTGCGGCGACGACGGCGTCTCGTTCAAGGTGAGCGAGATCGGCTTCGTCGTGCTCACCGAGGAGGGCGGCCCCGGCCGCCAGGCGCCCTACTGCGCCAAGGGGCAGTGGGTGAACGTGGACTATGCCGACATGGCCCCGGACGACGCCCAGGGCTGGCTCGCCACCGCCCACTCGCTGATCGCCGGCAAGCTGACCCGCAAGGCGCGCGTGGAACTGGGGCTCAGCTGATCGGGTCCCCGCCGCCGTCGCCCTGGGCGGGCGGCGCGGGCGGGCGGCTCTCCACCAGCCGGCGCAGATCGGCGATGGCGCGCGCGGCCGGCGAGCGGCGCTGGCGCCAGAACAGCAGCCCCATCGAGCCGATCGTCGCGGCCATGAAGGCGTAGGGGCCGAACAGCCAGGCGCCCGCCGAGAGCGCGAAGTAGTAGCCGCGGACGCCCGAGTTGAACGAGGAGAGCGCCGGGTTGAGCAGCCGGGCCGCCACGTCGCCGAACACCTTGGCCTCCTCCGGCGTCAGGCCCTCGGGCACGGCGCCCACGGTGGCGATGCAGTAGTTCATCTGGCGGATCGACCAGATGAAGTCGAGCAGGCCCCGGGCCAGGCTGACCAGCACCAGGGCCAGCTGGAACTCGAACAGGAAGCGCGAGGAGGTGCGGATCACCTCGAGCGCCGAGACGCTGCGGAAGGTGTTCTCGCCCCCGAACAGCGCCCCGGCTGTGGCGGCGATCAGGATCAGGTTGGACGAGGCGAAGAACGAGGCCGAGTTCAGGGCGTGGCCCAGCAGCTGGCCGTCCATGAACCGGTTCTCGCGCGCCACCATGTTGCGCATCCAGGCGGCCCGGATGGCCATCAGGTCGGTGTTGATCACCCCGCCGCGCTGGCGCGCGAGCAGGCGCAGCAGCGGCTGGTAGGCCAGCCAGCAGACGACGAACAGGCCAAGGGCCGCCAGGTCGAGGGCGCTCACGCCGTCAGTCCTCCCGGATCAGGCTGTGGCGGTTGGTGTCGCGCAGGCGCAGCGCCACCACCATGGCCACGCCCATGATCGCCGACACATAGACGTAGAAGCCGCTCTCCGCGCCGATGCCCTTGAACCACAGCGCCAGATACTCCGCCGTGCCCCCGAACAGGGCGTTCGCGACCGCATAGGGCAGGGCGACGCCCAGGGCGCGCACATGGGCGGGGAACAGCTCGGCCTTCACCAGGCCGCTCACCGCCGTGTAGCCCGAGAGGATCAGCAGCAGCAGGATCACCAGCCCGGTCGCCAGGGTCGCCGAGGTGGCGCCGGAGAGCGCGGTCATCACCGGATAGGTGGCCACCAGTCCGCCGCCGAAGGCCATGGCGATGGTGGTCTTGCGTCCCAGCCGGTCCGACAGCCAGCCGAACAGCGGCTGGGCGAACATGTAGACGATCAGCGCCACCGCGGTGATCGAGGTGGCCGCGCCCTTGGTGAAGCCCGCCGTGTTGACCAGGAACTTCTGCATGTAGGTCGTGTAGGCGTAGAAGGCCAAGGAGCCGCCGGCCGTCAGCACGAAGATGATGCCGCTCTCGCGCGGGTAGCGGGCGAACAGCATCATGGTGCGCGCGCGCTCGGCGCCCTCCGCCTTGGCGGCCAGGTAGGACGCGCTCTCGTCCATCCCCCGCCGGATCCAGAACACCACGACGGCCAGGGCGCCGCCGATGAAGAACGGGATGCGCCAGCCCCAGTCGGCGAGGTCGGCCGGATCCATGAGGGTCTGCAGCAGGATCAGAACGGCGAGCGCCAGGAGCTGGCCGGCGATCAGGGTCACGTACTGGAAGCTGGCCCAGAAGCCGCGGCGGGCGCGGCTGGCCATCTCGGAGATGTAGGTGGCGCTGGCGCCGTACTCGCCGCCCACCGACAGGCCCTGCAGGATGCGCGCGAGCAGCAGGCCCACGGCCGCCCATTCGCCGATCTGGCGCGCGTCGGGCAGGAGCGCGATGGCCAGCGCCCCGGCGCACATCATGGCCACGCTGACCGCCAGCGCCTCGCGCCGCCCGCGGCGGTCGGCGTAGAGCCCCATCAGCCAGGCGCCCAGCGGCCGGGCGAAGAAGCCCACGGCGAAGATGGCCGCAGTCTGCAGGAGCTGGGCGGTGGTGTCGCCGGCCGGGAAGAAGTGCGGCGCGAAGTAGAGGGCGAAGGAGGAGTAGGCGAACCAGTCGTACCACTCCACGAGGTTGCCCGCGGAGCCGCCGACGATGGCCTTGGCGCGCTGGAACGGCGTCAGTCCCGCCTGCGTCGCCGCCGCCGGCGCCTGGGTGTCGACCCCCGTTTCAGCCGCCGTCATGCATCCTCCCCCGTTTGCTGGGGAGGATGCTAGGCGATTGGAGCGCCGAGGCTAAGAGGCGATCGCTACAACCGTCCCATCAGGACGAGGATGATGATGATCACCAGCACCAGGCCGAGCCCGCCCGAGGGGAAATAGCCCCAGCCGCGCGAATAGCCCCAGCTCGGCAGGGCGCCGATCAGGAGCAGGATCAGGATGATGATGAGGATGGTGCCAAGCGACATTGCGCCGTCTCTCCTTGAGCCGTGTCTCCCCACCCGCCGCGCAAACGGCTGTGGTCAAGCTGCGGTTCCGGAGAGCGCCCGGCGCGCCCGTCAGTCGGCGGCGTCGGCCGTGTGGAAGCGGGCCTCGGTGTCGCGCATGCCGAGCGCGTACATCATGCCGATCCAGCCGCCCTTGATGCGCGGCAGGGCCAGCAGGGTGATCAGGCCCAGCGAGCCCAGGATGATCGGCACGGAGTAGTAGGCCGAGCTCTCCCAGACGATCGGGAAGAACAGCATGGGCGCCACGATCAGGTGGCCGACCAGCAGGATGGTGAGATAGGCCGGACCGTCGTCCGCCGGATAGCGCGCCAGCTCGTGGCCGCAGGCCTCGCAGCGCTCGGAGACCTTCAGGTACTTGCGGAACAGCTTGCCCTTCCCGCACGCGGGACAGTGGTGCTGGAGGCCGCGGGAGACCGAGCGGCCGAGCGGGTGCAGGATTTCAGCCATGCGCCGCCATATGGCCCGCCGGCCGCGGTTTAGGAAGGGCGAACGGCGTCATGCCGCACGCTTCGGACCCGTTTTGGGGCGGCCTCGGCCGCCCCGCCGCGGCTACCTGTTGGTGCGGTGCTGCTCGAGGGGCGTCGGCGCGCCGGTGGCGTCGGCGTCGTTGCCCACATCGCCTTCCTCGGTGTTCTCGGCCTCGTCGCCGCGCAGGATGTGCGGATCCTCGCCCGCGATGGTCGTCCCACGGGAGGCGCCGATGCCGGGATCGTCCTGAAGGTCGTCGCGCGGGGGCGTGGCCTCGCCGGGCGCGGGATGCTTGGACGTGCTCATGGGGACCTCCTTTGGGGTTGGTCCCGGTCGAACGGCGCCCGCACCCGGGCCGTTCCCTCACATCAGCGCTTGGCGTCCTCGGCGGTGCTGCTCACCGCGTCGCCGGCGGCGGAGAGGTCGCGGCCGAGGCCGGACAGCGTGTTGCACCCGGACACCCAGAGCGCCGAAAGCGCGGCGCCCAGCACGATCAGTTTGCGCATGTGGTTCCCACCCGTCTTCACGGGCCGCCATTTCGGATGTGCGGCCGCGCCCGTCAAGCCTCCGGTGCGGAAAGCCCCGACAGGCGGGCCGACATGCGCCGCACATGGCTGCCCGGCCAGTAGAGGCGCCCGCAGGCCGGGCAGGCGCGGAAGGGGCCGCGCAGGGCCTGGGCCTGGGCGGGCATGCGGTCGATCTCGTCCAGGGTGGCCTGCCGCAGCCGGGCGTTGTCCATGACGCAGCGGGTGAAGGGGGCGAAGTCCCAGTCCAGCACCACGTTGCGGGTCAGGCTCTCGGCCTCCGCCTCGACGCCGCGGCCTTCGATCAGCACCGATTCGGGCAGGGCGGCCTCGGCCAGCCGCTTGTCGCGGGTGAGCAGGATGCGGCCCTCCTCCCGGGCGATGTGCAGCAGGGCCGAGTCCTTCTCCCCGCCGCTCGCCAGATAGGTGTCGTACCCCGCCGCCCGGAGCAGGCGGGCCAGGCGCACCAGCATCTCGTCGCACAGGAACCGCATGCGGATTCAACGCAGAAGGGCCTAGGCTGGCCGCATGTCCCCGATCCTCGGCCAGCTCGTGCTCGCGGTCCACCTCCTGGTGATCGCCTTCAACGTCCTGGGCCTCGTGGCCATCCCGCTGGGCGCGCGGCTGGGCTGGGGCTGGGTGAGGATCCGCTGGTGGCGGGCGCTGCACCTGGCGTCCTGGGTGGTGGTGGCGATCCAGGCGGCGCTGGGCCGCGCCTGCTTCCTGACCATCTGGCAGGACGACCTCACCGGCGGCGGAGCGGAGCCCCCGCTGATCATGCGGCTCGTGAACGGCCTGATCTACTGGCCGCTGCCGATGTGGGTCTTCACGGCGCTCTATCTGGCGCTGTTCGCCCTGGTGCTCGTCCTGTGGCGCCGCGTGCCGCCGGGCCGGGCGAAACTCGCATAACGCTGCGCTGCAACAAACTCTTCACCGAAGAGTTTTGCAGGTGCGAAGCGGCTGGGCTATAGCCCGCCCCGAGTTCCTGGAGTGTCAGTGTCCATGCTTGCCGTCCCGATGCGCACCTTCCCCGGCCTGTTCGTCGGCCGCCGGACCGTTGTGGAGGCGCTGGAATCCTCGGTGCAGAGCCAGGGCGCGCGCTTCGTCTGCGGCGCCTGCGACGACATCATCTTCACCGCCCAGGACCGCGAGGCGCTGGCCGACCTCGTCGTGAAGTGCCGCTGCGGCGAGTTCAACCAGATCTAGCCACGCGGGGGCGCTGGCCCTAGTCCGCGTCCATCTTCAGCGCGGCGATGAAGGCTTCCTGCGGGATCTCCACCTTGCCGAACTGGCGCATGCGCTTCTTGCCCTCCTTCTGCTTGTCGAGGAGCTTGCGCTTGCGGCTGGCGTCGCCGCCGTAGCACTTGGCCGTCACGTCCTTGCGCAGCGCCCGCACGGTCTCGCGCGCGATGATCCGGCCGCCGATCGCCGCCTGGATCGGGATCTGGAACATGTGCGGCGGGATCAGCTCCTTCATCTTCTCGACCATGCCGCGGCCGCGCTGCTCGGCGCGGTTGCGGTGGACGAGCATGGAGAGCGCGTCGACGGGCTCGGCGTTGACCAGGATCGACATCTTCACGAGGTCGCCCTCGCGGTACTCCTCGATCGTGTAGTCGAAGGAGGCGTAGCCCTTCGAGATCGACTTCAGCCGGTCGTAGAAGTCGAACACCACCTCGTTCAGCGGCAGGTCGTAGACCAGCATGGCCCGCGCGCCGACGTAGGACAGCTCGCGCTGCTCGCCCCGGCGGTCCTGGCAGAGCTTGATGATCGAGCCGAGATACTCGTCCGGGGTGAAGATGGTGGCCTTGATCCAGGGCTCGGAGATGCTCTCGATCTTCACCGGGTCCGGCAGGTCCGCCGGATTGTGCAGCTCGATCTCCGAGCCGTCGGTCATCTTGATCCTGTAGACGACGCTGGGCGCCGTCGCGATCAGGTCGAGGTCGAACTCGCGCGACAGCCGCTCCTGGATGATCTCCAGGTGCAGCAGGCCCAGGAAGCCGCAGCGGAAGCCGAAGCCGAGGGCCGCGCTGGTCTCCATCTCGTAGGTGAAGGAGGCGTCGTTCAGGCGCAGGCGGCCGATCGCGGCGCGCAGGTCCTCGAAGTCGGCGGCGTCCACCGGGAACAGGCCGCAGAACACCACCGGCTGGACCTCGCGGAAGCCCGGCAGGGGCTGGTCCGCGGGCTTGCGCTCGTCGGTGATGGTGTCGCCGACCGCGGCGTGGGCGACTTCCTTGATCTGGGCGGTGATGAAGCCGATCTCGCCGGGGCCCAGCTCCTCCACCTCGGTGCGCTTGGGCCGGAAGTAGCCGATCCGGTCGACCAGGTGGGTCGAGCCGGTCTGCATCATGCGAATGCGCTGGCCCGAACGCAGCGTCCCGTCGATCACCCGCACCAGCACCACGACGCCCAGGTACGGGTCGTACCAGGCGTCCACCAGCAGGGCCTTCAGCGGCGCGGCGGGGTCACCCTTCGGGGCGGGCAGGCGCTTCACGACCGCCTCCAGCACCTCGTGGATGCCCAGGCCCGTCTTTGCCGAGGCCAGAACGGCGTCGGAAGCGTCGAGGCCGATGACGTCCTCGATCTGCTGGCGCACCCGCTCGGGCTCGGCGGCCGGCAGGTCGACCTTGTTCAGGACCGGCACGATCTCGTGGTTGTTGTCGATCGCCTGATAGACGTTGGCCAGCGTCTGGGCCTCGACGCCCTGGCTGGCGTCCACCACCAGGATCGAGCCCTCGCAGGCGGCCAGGCTGCGCGAGACCTCGTAGGCGAAGTCCACGTGGCCGGGGGTGTCCATCAGGTTCAGGACATAGGTCTCGCCGTCGTCGGCCTTGTAGTGCAGGCGCACGGTCTGGGCCTTGATGGTGATCCCCCGCTCGCGCTCGATGTCCATGTTGTCGAGCACCTGCTCGGACATCTCGCGGGCGGTCAGCGCGCCGGTCTCCTGGATCAGCCGGTCGGACAGCGTCGACTTGCCGTGGTCGATGTGCGCCACGATGGAAAAGTTGCGGATCTTGTCGAGGGGAGTGCTCATCAGGCGCGCCCTCTAGCACATATCGCGCGCTTCGCGAGGGACGCGGCGTCGCGTCACGGCGTGCGTGGTTAATCCAGCGTTAAACTGCGATGTTCATTCACTGGCCCTGGGCGGGAGCTAGTTTGGACTACCTCAAGGAGAAGACGCGCCCATGGATCGCCGCACCCTCATCACAGCCGGGCTGGTGACGCTCGGGACCGCCGCCGTGGCGCGCGCCCAGCCCTCGACCGAAATCCGCGACCTGCCGCCGGCCCGCGCCGTCGACGAGACCGCCGCGCCGCGGCCCGAGGCCCCGCCGCCGCCGAACTCGACCCCCAGCTATCCGGCCCAGCCGCCGGGCCAGGTGGAGACCTACACGCGCGACGAGATGGTCCAGAACGTCTCGGACTTCATGGGCGTCACGGCCGAGACCGCCGGCGCCGCCGTGGAGAAGGTGTTCGCCAGGAACGGCCGGCCTACCGCCTACATCGCGGGCGAGGAGGGCTCCGGCGCCCTGGTGTTCGGCGCCCGCTACGGCCGCGGCCTGCTCTACATGAAGGGCCGCGAGCCCGTGGAGGTCTACTGGCAGGGCCCCTCGGCCGGCTGGGACTTCGGCGGCAACGCCAGCCGCGTCTTCACCCTGTGCTACGACCTGGAGAACCCCGAGACCCTGTTCCAGCGGTTCCCGGGCGTCGAGGGCTCGGCCTATTTCGTGGGCGGCCTGGGCGTGAACTATCAGAAGGCCGCGGGCGTGACCCTGGCCCCGATCCGCGCCGGCGTCGGCGTGCGGCTGGGCGCCAACGTGGGCTACCTCAGCTACTCCAAGAAGCGCCACATCCTGCCGTTCTAGGAGGGCGCAAGCCGCAGGCGGGCGGGACGCCGGTCGGGGCCGTAGTCGGCGTCCGGCACGGCGATGGTCGCGCCGTCCTGCGGGAAGACCTCGGGGTTGAGCGTGCGCGAATAGACCCGGCCGCGGGGCGAAAAGGCGTGGGTGGCGCGGCCGTCCTCGGCGGTGATCGTCACCACGCAGTTCCAGGCGGCGGCGAGCCCGGCGAACACCTGGCGGTTCTCCAGCGTGTTCCAGGCGTGCCGCCGGCCGGGCAGGGCGCAGACCTGGACCGCCACCGGCCAGCGGTCGAGGTCGCCCACGCTCAGCAGGAAGCCGCAATCGGGCGGGAAGAACCGGTCCGGCAGCACCGCCGGGTCCTGGCGCCAGAGGCAATGGAAGGTCCGGCACGACGCCGGATGCGCGCCCCAGATCGAACAGCCCGGCCGATCCGCCGGCCGGTGGCGGCAGGCCGTCCAGGTCGGCTTGTCGAGCTCCCGCACCGCCATCACCGTGCAGCAGGCGTCGCAGCCGCCGCAGGCGCGGGCGGGGGAATCGGTCATGGGCCGAGGGTGAGGCCTCGGCGACGGCCCGAAAAGCCGCCTCGCGGCCGCAGGCCCTAGCTCCTGAGCTTCGCGCCCACGGCCTTCTCCGCCGCGGCCACGATCTTGGCCGACAGGGCCTCGATCTCGGCGTCGGTGAGGGTCTTCTCGCGCGGCTGGACCACCACCTCCACGGCCACCGACTTGGTCCCCTCCGGCACGCCCTTGCCCTGGTACACGTCGAAGACGCGGGCGTCGGCGATCAGCGCCTTGTCCGCGCCCAGGATCGGGCGGATCAGGTCCCCGGCCGGCGTCGCCTCCGCCACCACGAAGGCGAAGTCCCGCCGCAGCGGCATCAGCGCCGAGAGGTCCAGCGCCGGCTTCGTCTTGATCGCCTTCCTCTTGCCCTCCGGGATGGCCTCGAGGTTCAGCTCGAACGCCAGCATCGGACCGTCGGCGTCGAGCGCCTTCAGGATGCGCGGATGCAGCTCGCCGAACTCGGCGACCACGTTCTTCGGGCCAAGCTGCAGGCGCGCCGAGCGGCCGGGATGCCACCAGGGCGAGTTGCTCCCCTGCACAGTCTGCAGCGCCGGCGCGCCCAGCTCCTCCAGCAGGAACATCAGGTCGGCCTTCAGGGCGAACAGCGGATCGGCCTTGGCGCCGTCCCACCGGCGGGGCGGACGCGGCGCCACGAGGGCGGCCACCGCCGTCCACTGGTCCTCCGACCGGTCGCCGCGGAAGTTCGGGCCCACCTCGAACAGAGCCGCGTCGGCGAAGCCCTTGCGGGCGTTGCGGGCGGCGGCCTCGATCAGGTTCGGCAGCACCGAGGGGCGCATGCAGGCCAGGTCCGAGGCGATCGGGTTGGCCAGCACCAGCTCCGGCTGGCCGCCGCCGAACATCTGCGCCCACTCCGTGCGCATGAAGCTCCAGGTCAGCGCCTCGGAATAGCCGCGCGCGGCCAGCGCCCGGCGGGCGTTGCGCATGCGGGTCTGGCGCACGGTCAGTGCGCCGCCGGTCGGGGCGGCGATCTCCGGCAGCGGGTCGGTGGGCAGGTTGTCGTAGCCGGCGATCCGGGCGACCTCCTCCACGAGGTCGGCCTTGCCCTCCACGTCGCGCCGCCAGGACGGCGGCTGGACGGTGTCGCCCGACAGCTGGAAGCCCAGCTTCTCCAGGATCTCGTCGGTCCGAGCACGCGGCAGGTCGAGGCCGGACAGCTTCTTCACATAGGCCCGGTCGAAGTCGAAGGCCACCGGCGGGGCGGGCGCCTGGCCGGCGACCCGGATCTCCGACGCTTCGCCGCCGCAGAGGTCCAGGATCATGCGGGTCGCGAGCTCCAGGCCCGGGACCACGCTCTCCGGGTCCACGCCGCGCGCGAAGCGGTACTGGGCGTCGGAGGTGATGCCGGTGGTCCGGCCGGTCTGGGCCGTGCGGATCGGATCGAACCAGGCGCACTCCACGAAGACGTCGACGGTGGCCTCGGAGCAGCCGGTGCTCTCCCCGCCCATCATGCCGCCGAGGCCCACCGGCCGCTGGCCGTCGGCGTCGGCGATGACGCACATCTCGGGAGTCAGGTCGTAGGTCTTGCCGTCCAGGGCGATGAGCTGCTCGTCCTTGTGGGCGTGCGGCGTGGGCTGGTCCTCGCCGGAGGGCTCGGACGGCCCGCGACCCAGGCGGGCCTCGATCGTCTCGCCGACCAGCAGGGCGCGGTCGTAGACGTGCAGCGGCCGGGCGCGGTCGTAGGAGATGTAGTTGGTGACGTCCACCAGCGCGTTGATCGGGCGCAGGCCCACGCTCGCCAGACGCTGCTGCAGCCAGGCGGGGGAGGGCCCGTTCTTCACGCCCCGGATAAGGCGGCCGGCGAACACCGGGCAGGCGTCGCCGTCCACCCGGATTTCGATCGGGCACGGGAACTTGCCGGCCACCGGCTCCGTCGGGTCGGGCTTCAGCGTGCCCAGGCCCGCGGCGGCGAGGTCGCGGGCGATGCCGCGCACGCCCAGCCAGTCGGGCCGGTTCGGCGTCACCTCGAAGTCGATCACCGCCTCCAGGCCGAAGGCCTCGGTCGCCGACGCGCCGACCGGCAGGGCGTCCGGCAGCTCGACGATGCCGTCGGACTCCTCGGCCACCTCCAGCTCCTTCGCCGAGCAGAGCATGCCGTTGGAGACCACGCCGCGCACCGGCCGCGCCTCGAGGGTGACGCCGGAGCCCGGCACATAGGCGCCGATCGGGGCGTAGATGGTGGTCAGGCCCGCGCGCGCGTTCGGCGCGCCGCAGACGATCTCCAGCCGGCCGTCCTTGGTGTCCACCTGGCAGACCCGCAGCTTGTCGGCGTTGGGGTGCTGCACGGCCTCGACGATCTTGGCGACCGTGAACTTGGCGAGCTTGGCGGCCGGGTTCTCGACGCCCTCGACCTCGAGGCCGGCCATGGTCATGGCCTCCACCACCTCCTCGACGGTGGCGGTCGTGTCCAGGTGCTCCTTGAGCCAGGAGAGGGTGAACTTCATCTCGCTATCCTCTCGACGCTCAGCTCAGGCCGGTGGCGGGGTTGGGCGCCTGGAAGGCCGAGAAGCCGTAGTGCTCCAGCCAGCGGACGTCGGCGGCGAACATGTCGCGCAGGTCGGGCATGCCGTACTTCAGCGCGCCCAGCCGGTCGATGCCGAGGCCGAAGGCGAAGCCCTGCCACTCGTCGGGATCCAGGCCGCAGTTCTCGAGCACCTTGGGATGCACCATCCCGCCGCCCAGGATCTCCAGCCAGTCCGACCCCTCGCCGATCCGGATCGCCCCGCCCGAGCGGTCGCACTGCACGTCCATCTCGCAGGACGGCTCGGTGAACGGGAAGTGGTGCGGCCGGAAGCGGGTGACCACGGCGTCGGTCTCGAAGAACCGGCGCGTGAAGGCGTCCAGGGTCCACTTCAGGTGGCCCATGTGGATGTTCCGGTCGATGACCAGCCCTTCCATCTGGTGGAACATCGGCGTGTGGGTGGCGTCCGAGTCCGAGCGGTAGACCCGGCCCGGCACGATCACGCGGATCGGCGGGGCCTGACCCTGGGCGATCCAGGCCGGCAGCTTGCCGTTCTGGCCCTGCTGCATGACGCGGACCTGCACCGGGCTCGTGTGGGTGCGCAGCAGCTTGCGCTCGCCCTGCTCGTTCTCGGGCAGCCAGAAGGTGTCGTGCATCTCCCGCGCCGGGTGCTTGGGCGGGAAGTTCAGCGCCGTGAAGTTGTGGAAATCGTCCTCGATGTCCGGGCCTTCCGCCAGGCCGAAGCCCATGTCGGCGAAGATGGCGATCATCTCGTCCAGCACCTGCATGGTGGGATGGACGCGGCCGCGGCGCTCGGGCGGCGGGGGCAGGGTGAGGTCGACGCGCTCGGCGGCGAGCTTCGCTTCCAGCTCGGCGGCCTCCAGCGCGGCCTTGCGGTCGGCGATCGCCGAGGCCACCCGGTCGCGCAGGCCGTTGATCAGCGGGCCGCGCTCGCGGCGCTCGTCCGGGCTGAGCTGGCCCATGGTCTTGAGCAGCTCGGAGATCGAGCCGGACTTGCCGAGCGCCTCGACGCGCACGGCCTCCAGGGCGGCGACATCCTGCGCGGCGGCGATCCGGCCGGTCAGGTCGGCTTCGAGTTGGGTGAGGTCGGTCATGAGGAGCGGTGTCCTAGCGCGCTGCTTTCACGGGGTGAAGAGGGCAGCAAAAAGCCCTCCGGCGGTTCGGCCGGAGGGCTTCTGAGCTTTTCAGGATCGAAGGGACCCTAAGTGCCTCAAGCCAGCGCGGCGCGAACCTTGTCGGCGATGGCCTTGAAACCGGTGGGGTCGTTGCCCGCGATGTCCGCGAGGACCTTGCGGTCGATCTCGATCCCGGCCTTCTCAAGGCCGAAGATAAATCGGGAATAGGTGAAGCCTTCCAGGCGCGCCGCGGCGTTGATCCGCTGGATCCACAGCGAACGGAAGTTGCGCTTGCGGACCTTGCGGTCGCGGTAGGCGTACTGGCCGGCCTTGTCCACGGCCGCCTTGGCGGCGCGGATGGTGTTCTTGCGGCGCCCGTAGAAGCCCTTGGCTTGCTCCAGGACCTTCTTGTGCTTGGCGTGGGCGGTCACGCCCCTCTTCACGCGAGCCATCTGTCAGCGCTCCTTAGCTGAGGCCGTAGGGCATGAAGGTCTTGATGAGCTTGGTGTCGGCCTCGCTCATGACCTTGGTGCCGCGGTTCTGACGGATGTACTTGGCGTTGTGGCTGATCAGGCGGTGGCGCTTGCCGGCCACACCGGCCTTCAGCTTGCCGGACGCCGTCAGCTTGAAGCGCTTCTTCACGCCTGACTTGGTCTTCAGTTTGGGCATTTCACGTCGGAGCGCGGGGCCCCGTCCTTCTGGTCGTGTTTATGAACCGCCATGGCATGCCTTTGGCCAGGCGGTTCGCAAGGGCGCGGCTATTACGCGAAACGGGGCCCGAACGCAAGGCGACGGGTCACGCCGGCGCGGGCATCCGGTTCCTCACCTGCACGGCCAGCCACAGCCCCGGCAGGATCAGCAGGGCGGCGAAGGCGAAGGGGGAGCCGGGCGTCACGAGCGAGAACAGCTGGCCGGCCAGCACCGGGCCGCCGATGCGGGCCAGGGCCATGCCGCTCATGTTGAGGCCCAGCATCTCCCCCTGCCGGTGCGGCGGGGCGGCCTGGGAGATCAGCGCCGTCAGGTTGGGGAAGCAGATCGACTGGCCCAGGCAGACGAAGGCGAAGCCCAGCATGGCCACGCCCCACACCGGCGAGATCCACTGCACCACCAGCCCCAGCCCCATGAACACCAGGCCGCCGGTGAGCGTGGTGGTCTCGCCGTAGCGGCGGGCGAGCCGCCCCGACAGCCAGCCCTGGCAGACGGCGCCCAGGAGGCCGATGACCATGAAGGCCAGGCCGATCTCGCGCGGGCCCCAGCCGAACCGCGCCTCGGTCCACAGGCCGTAGGTCGCCTCGATCCCGGCGAAGCCCACGACGACGATGAAGCTGATCATCAGCATCCGGCTGATCACCGGGTGCGCCAGCCCCTCCTGCAGCCCGGCCAGCCGCTTCAGCGGCCGGTGCGGCGGCCGCTCGGGGCGGTGCTCGCGCACGAAGACCACCACGGCGACGGCCGAGGCCAGCGCGAACCCCGCGGCCACCAGCAGCGGCAGCTGGAAGCCCAGCGCTCCGCGGCTCGGCTGGGCCAGGAGGCCGCCGATCGCCGGGCCCATGACGAAGCCGGCGCTGAACGCCGCGCCCATGATCCCCATGCGGCCGGCGCGCTTCTCGGGCGGCGTGATGTCGGCCATCGCCCCCTGCAGGGTCGAGATGTTGCCGGCGAAGATCCCGTTGAAGAAGCGGATCGCGAAGGCGACCCAGATGTTCGGCGCGAACGCCAGGGCGGCGTAGCTCAGCCCCACCAGCGAGATGGTCAGGATCAGCACCGGGCGCCGGCCGATCCGGTCCGACAGCCGGCCCCAGAACGGCTCGCCCAGGAACTGCCCGAAGGAGAAGGCCGAGAACATCAGGGTGACCTGCCAGGCCGGGGCGTCGAACGCCTGGGCGAAGAACGGCAAGAGCGGGATGACCAGGCCGAAGCCCGCAATCATCAGGAAGATCACGAACAGCAGGACATAGAGCGCCCGCCGCTCCTCGGGCGGCGTCGTCATGGCGCGCCTCCGCCCCGCCGCCTGGCCGCCAGCTGGCCGGCGGCCAGCGCCAGCCAGATGGCCGGGGCCACGGCCAGCGCGCCCTGCAGGAAGGGTCCGTGGATGGTCAGGCCGGCGAAGGTCAGCCCGGCGGAGAACGGCCCGATCACCCGGGCCAGCGCCCCCATGGCGTTGTTCAGGCCGAGGATCTGGCCCTGGCGGTGCGGGTCGGCGGCCTCGGAGATCATCGCCGCCACGTTCGGCCAGGCGATGGAGGAGCCCACCGCGCTCAGCGACATCAGCGCGATGGTCGCCGGCCCGCTGGGCACGACCGGCTGCAGGGCCAGGCAGACCATGGTGATGGCCATCCCCACCGCCAGCATGCGCCCCTGGCCGAAGCGCTCGGAAAGCGCGCCGGTGACGGTCATCTGGGTGATCGCCGAGGCGGCGCCGGCGAAGGCGAACGCCACGCCGACCTCGCGCGGACCCCAGCCGTAGCGTTCCTGCGCCCACAGGCCGAAGATCGATTCCACCCCGGTGAAGGCGAAGCCCACCAGGAAGGTCACCAGCATCAGCCGCCCGATCACCGGATGGCGCGCGGCCTCACCGGTGGCGGCCCAGCGGTTCGGCCGGTGGACGTTGGTCATCTCCCGCTGACGGCTCTCGCGGATGAACAGCGCGATGCCTACCGCGCAGGTCCCGAACAGGGCCGCGGCGATGAACAGCGGCAGCTGGAAGCCGATCGGCCCCGCCTCCGGCCGGGCGAACAGGCCGCCCAGCGACGGCCCCACGATCAGGCCCACGTTCCAGGCCGCGCTCTGGTAGCTCAGCGCCCGCGTCCGGCGCTCCGGCGGGGTGACGTCGGCGATGTAGCCCTGGATCACCGAGCCGTTGCCGGAGAACAGCCCGCCCAGCAGCCTGACCCCGAACGCGGCCCAGGCGTTGGGCGCGAACGCCAGGGCCAGGTAGCAGAGGCAGTTGGCCAGGATGGTGGAGATCAGCAGCGGCTTGCGGCCGTACTTGTCCGACAGCCGGCCCCAGAACGGCTCGCCGAAGAAGGTCCCCACCGAGAAGGCCGAGAAGATCAGGGCGATCTGCCAGGGCGGGGCGTCGAACGACTTGGCGTAGAAGGGCAGCAACGGGACGACGATCCCGAAGCCCAGCATGTTCAGAAAGATCAGCGAGATCAGCGCCGCCGCCGCAAACCGCGGGGGCGGCGTCGCCTCCCGCGGCGCAGTGTCGGACATGTTAACACTGTTAGGACGGGGCGGGGGCGCCCGGCAAGGACATGGGCGCCACAGTTCCTCCCTATCGGGAGGGAACTACCTCGCCGCCGCCTGCTGCCTGGCGAGGGTGTCGCGGAAGCTCTTGTAGGAGGCCTGGTAGTACGCCTTGCAGCCTTGCGGATCGACGAAGGCGTCGGCCTTGCCGGCGTCCAGCGCCTTCTTCTTGGCGTCGAGGCCGAAGAACCGGGTGTGGCTGGCCAGGAAGACCTCGCAGGGGGCGTTCAGCCAGAATCGGTGGCTCTTCTCGTAGTCGGCGGCCATGCCGGGATAGGTCTCCGGCGCCACCAGCCGGTAGCCCGGCAGCACGCTGGAGGAGCAGTGGACCAGGGCCTGGCGCACCTTGCCGGCGACCCTCACCGGGAAGGTCCAGGTGGTGCAGCCTTTGGTGTGGCCGGGCGTGATGTGGGCCGTCAGGGTGACGCCGCCCAGGCTGATTTTCTGGCCGTCCTTCAGGATCACGTCGACCTTGGTGGGTTCGTACTCCCACTCCGGGCCCTTGAGGTAGGGATCGCCCTTGCCGCCGGCCTCGATGATCGGGGCGTCGGGCGCGCTGACGTAGAGCTTCGCGCCCGGCGCGGCCTTCTTCAGCTCGGCCAGCCCCGCGGCGTGGTCGAAGTGCTGGTGGCTGTTGACCAGAACCTTGATGTTCTTCGGGTCGAACCCGAGGGCGCGGATGTTGGCCACCACCTGGCGCCCGGTGATGGCGTCGCCGCCGTCGATGACGATCAGCCCCGCCCGGGTGGTCAGCAGGTAGGCGGCGTAGTCCGCGGCGCCCACGTAGTAGAGCCCCTCGGCGATCCTGAACGGCGCATAGGGGGCGTTCTCGGGGGTGGGCTTGTCCTGCGCCGCGGCGGGCAAATGAAAAGCGGCCGCCGTGACGGCGACCGCTCCCAGGATTCGCAGCTGTCCGGCGCGCACTAGCGGGGAGCCAGGATCATGATCATCTGGCGCCCCTCCATGCGGGGCTCGTACTCCACCTTGGCCACCGGCTCGAAGTCGGCCTTCACCTTCTGCAGCAGCTTCATGCCGAGTTCCGGGTGGGCCAGCTCGCGGCCGCGGAAGCGCAGGGTGACCTTCACCTTGTCGCCTTCCTCGAAGAACCGGTGCATCGAGCGGGCTTTGACTTCGTAGTCGTGGATGTCGATGTTCGGGCGGAGCTTGATCTCCTTGATCTCCACCACCTTCTGCCGCTTGCGCGCCTCGTTCTTCTTCTTCTGTTCCTGGAACTTGAACTTGCCGTAGTCCAGGATCTTGCAAACGGGCGGATCCGCGTTCGGGACGATCTCCACCAGGTCGAGGCCTGCTTCTTCAGCGGCCTCCAGGGCGGAGGACGTGGGCATCACGCCCTGCTTCTCTCCGTGCTGGTCGATGAGCAGGACACGGGGAACGCGGATTTCATCGTTTATGCGCGGACCGTCTTTGACGGGCGGCGCCTGCATGGGGCGGCGAATAGGCGAGGCTCCTAGGATTGTTTCAACGCAAAACGCCGGCGCGCGTCGAGCGCTCCGGTGGGCCGCCAGTATATGCGTGAGGGTTGACGCTCTATCAACCCGCGCCGGCGGTCTGCGGCAAGAGAGAGACCGCCGCCTGTGCCACCTTGGCCACAGGCATTTCCGACAGCCGGTCGGCCTGCAGGACCAGCACCTTGCCTCGCGGCGCGGACAGCGAGGGCTCCGAGGCGCCGGAGAACAGCACCACCGTCGGCGCGCCGGAGGCGGCCGCCAGGTGCAGCGGACCGGTGTCGTTGCCCACCGCCAGGGCCGCCTTCGCCCCGAGGATGGCCACCCGGGCGAAGTCGGTCCGGCCGGTCAGGTCGCGGGCGCGGGGCACCGTGCGCTGGATGGTGTGGGCGAGCGCCGTCTCCTGCGGCCCGCCGATGATCACGATGTCGAAGCCGCGGGAATAGAGGATGCGGGCGAGCTCGGCGTAGCGCTCCACCGGCCAGCGCTTCTCGGGCCGGTGCGCCGAGCCGCCGGGCACGAACATCACATAGGGCTTGGGCTTCACGGCTCCCGGGACCGGACGGTCCGGCGGCAGGTGCTTCCACACCCACGACAGGTCGGGCGGCGGCGCGGTCCCCGGCGCGGTCGGGGCGTCGGGCCAGATGCCGGCGTACATCAGCTGGTCGGCCTGCCGCTCCAGGGTGTGCATGTGGTCGCGCAGCTTGTTCCTGTGGGGCATGGAGCAGCCGAGCGCGACGCCCGACCACGGCGGCGGGCTGGGCCGGAGGATCTGGAAGATGCGGTTGGACTGGGCCGAGGTCTGCAGGTCGTAGACGCGGGCGTAGTTCGCCGCCTTCAGCCGGCGGCGCAGCGCCATCCACTGCGGGAAGGTCTCGGGCCGCCCGTCGGTCTCCACCGCGTTGAAGTAGGGGCACGACTTCGCCAGCGCCTCGAAGGGCGGGGTGGTCAGCAGGGTGATGTGGTCCTTGCGGTGCGCCTCCCGGATCTTCTTCATGGCGGCCAGCGCCAGCACGAAGTCGCCGAGGGCGCCCAGCTTGATGACGAGGATCTTCTGCACGGCGCGGGGCATCAGGCGCGGGCCTCCAGCACCCGTTCGTAGGCGGCGAGCGTGGCCTCGCACATGGCGTCCACCGAATAGAGCTGGCGCACGCGCGCCTGCCCCTTCTCGCCCATCTCCAGCCGCTTGCCGTGGCCGATCTCGATGGCCCGGGCCATCGCCCCGGCCCAGGCGTCGGCGTCGCCCGGCGGGACCAGCCAGCCGGTGACCCCGTCGACCACCGTCTCCACCGTGCCGCCGTGCGCGGAGGCGATCACCGGCCGGCCCATGGCCTGCGGCTCCACCGCGGCGCGGCCGAAGGACTCCGGCTTGGTGGTCGGCAGGAGCGCCAGGTCGCTGAGGAGGTAGGCCGCCGGCATGTCGTCGCAGTGGCCCACGAGTCGGACCTGGTCGGAAAGACCGGCCCCGGCGATCGCCGCCTCCAGCTCCTCCCGGTAGCCGGTGCGCCCCTGGTCGTCGCCGGCGAACAGGATCAGGAAATCGCCCACGCCCTGCGCCTTCAGCTTCGCCGCGGCCTCGATGATCGTCAGGTGTCCCTTGATGCGGGTCAGCCGGCCCGCCAGCAGGATCTTGGTCCGCCCGTCGGCCTCGTCGATTCCCCAGGCCCGGCGCAGCGCCGCCACCCGGTCGGAGGTCACGAAGGCCGGGCTGAAGCGGTCGAGGTCCACGCCGCGCGGGATGGTGACGATGTGGTCGGCCGCCACGCGGTGCTCGGCCAGCACGTGGTCGCGCGTGTAGTCGGAGTTGGCGATCACCAGGTCGCCCCGCGTCATGACCGCATTGTACCAGCGTTTCAGCGGCGAGCCCGCCTTGTAGACCCCGTGGTAGGTGGCCACGAACGGCGTGTGGGTGGCCTTGGCGGCCCACAACGCCGAGAAGGCCGGCGCCCGGCTGCGGGCGTGCACCACGCTCACCTTCTCCGTGCGGATCAGGTCCACCAGCCGGGCGGCGTTGCCCAGGATCACCAGCGGGTTCTTGGACTGCACCGGCATCTGGGTCAGCCGCCCGCCGTCGGCCTCCAGCCGCGTCGCCATCCGCCCGCCGCGGGTGGCCACCAGCGCGCGGCCGCCGGCCTTCACGACGGCCTGGGCCACGTCGATCGTGGTCTGCTCGGCGCCTCCGGTCTCGAGCTCGGGGACGACCTGCAGGAGGGTGAAGTCGGGCGGCAGGGGCACGCCCCCTGCATAGCGTGAAACGGCCCCCCGTAAACACCGCCGGCGCTGACGCGCGATGCGCCGCAGGCTATGAGCGCGGCATGAGCGAAGAGAGCGGATATCTCGCGCGGCCCGACGGCGCGCGGCTGGCCTGGCGCCGCGTGGCGGGCGAGGGGCCGACGGTGGTCTGGCTGGGCGGCTTCAAGTCGGACATGGCCGGGACCAAGGCGCTGGCCCTGGCCGACTGGGCGCAGGCCGCGGGGCGCGCCTACGTCCGCTTCGACTACTTCGGCCACGGCGAGTCCGACGGCGACTTCCGGGACGGGACCATCACCCGCTGGCGGGAGGACGCGCTGGCGGTGATCGACGAGCTCACCTGGGGCGAGACGGTGCTGGTGGGCTCCTCCATGGGCGGCTGGATCGCCTGCCTGGCGGCCATGGCGCGGCCCGAGCGGGTGAAGGCCCTGGCGCTCATCGCGCCCGCGCCGGACTTCACCGAGAAGCTGATGCGGCCGGAGATCCCGCCGCAGGGCCTGGCCGACCTGGAGCGCGACGGCGTCTGGCTGCGGCCCTCGGAATACGGCGAGCCCTACCCGATCACCCGCGCGCTCCTGGAGGACGGCGCCCGCTGGTCCATCCTGGAGGCGCAGGAGATTCCCATCGAGGTCCCGGTGCGCATCCTGCAGGGCGGCGAGGATCCGGACGTGCCGTGGGCGCACGCGCTCGAGCTCGCCAACGGCCTGAAGGGGCGCGACGTGGTCTTCACCCTGGTCAAGGACGGCGACCACCGCCTCTCCCGCCCGCAGGACATCGCCCGCCTGATCGCGACCGTGGAGGAGCTCGCCTGAGGACGTTCAGCCCCTGGCGGGCCGCGCCCCTCCTGCTCTCGGCGGCGGTCCTGTTCTGGGCCGGCAACTCCATCGCCGGGCGGGCCTTGGTCGGCGTCGCGCCGCCCATGGCGCTGGTCTTCTGGCGCTGGGTCGTGGCCTTCCTGATCGTCTCGGCGCTGGCCTGGCGCGGCCTGGCCGAGGACCGGGCGGAGCTGATCCGCCGCTGGCCCACCGTGCTCGCCCTGGCCGCCACCGGCGTCGCCAGCTTCGGGGCCCTGCTCTACGTGGGCCTGCAGAGCACCACGGCGCTGAACAGCCTGGTCGTGCAGGCCGCCATCCCGCCGCTGATCATGCTGTTCGCCTGGGTGGCCTTGCGCGAGCGGACCGGCCGCTGGCAGGTCGCGGGCGTCGCCCTGTCGCTGGTGGGCGTGCTCGTGGTGCTCTCCCGCGGGCGACCCTGGGACCTGCTGCACCTCGGCCTCAACCGCGGCGACGCGGTGGTGCTGGTGGGCGTGGTGCTCTACGCCGTCTATTCCCTGATCCTGCGCCGCCGGCCGCAGGTGCGCCCCATGAGCCTGCTCTGGGCGACCTTCGGGGCCGCCATCGTCCTGCTGGCGCCCTTCTATCTCGCCGAGCTGGCCTCGGGGCGGACCATGGCTCTGACGCCGAAAGCCCTGCTGGGGGTGGGCTATGTGGCGGTCTTCCCGTCCTTCCTCGCCTACCTGTTCTTCAACCGCGGGGTGGAGCTGATCGGCTCGGCGCGGGCCGGCCAGTACCTGCACCTGCAGCCGGTGTTCGGCGCGGTCCTGGCGGTGCTCCTGCTGGGCGAGTCCTTCCACCTCTTCCACGCCGCGGGCCTGGCCCTGATCGGCGCGGGCATCCTGCTCGCCGGCCGCGGACCGAAACCCTAGCCGCCGGCCGCCAGGATCGCCTGCAGGCCCTCGCGATAGGTCGGATAGGCCGGCCGCCAGCCGAGCTCGGCCTTCGCCCGGGCGTTCGAGACCCGCTTGCTCTCGGCGTAGAACCGCATCGCCTGCGGCCCCAGTCCGGCCTCCGCCAGGGGGATCTCCGGCGGGACCGGCAGGCCGAGCAGGCGCGCGGCGTAGGCCACCACGTCCGGGTTCGGCGCCGGCTCGTCGTCGCAGAGGTTGTAGATCCCGCCGGCCCGCGGCGCGGCGATGGAGGCCCCGAGCCCTGCGGCCAGGTCGTCCACGTGGATCCGCGAGAACACCTGGCCGGGGGCGGCGATGCGCCGGGCCTGGCCGGCCCGCACCCGATCCAGGGCGGAGCGGCCGGGGCCGTAGATGCCGGGCAGGCGGAAGACCGTGACGGTCAGGCCCATGCCGCGGCCCACCTCCAGCCAGTCGCGCTCGGCGCCGACCCGGCGGGCCCCCTCCACCGACTGGGCGGCCAGGCGGCTCGTCTCGAAGACCCAGCCGCCGCGCCGGTCCCCGTAGACCCCGGTGGTGGAGAGATAGCCGGTCCAGTCCGGGAAGGCCCCCGACCGGGCCAAGGCCGGCACGAGCACGGGCAGGGCGGGGCAGCCCTCCGGCCCGGGCGGGGCGGTGACCAGCAGGGCCTGGGTCTGGGCGAGCGCCTGGGCGATGGCGTCGCGGTCGTCCAGCGGCAGGGCGGCGACGCCCTCGGCGGCCAGGGCGGCGCCGGCCTCGGCCTTGCGGAAGGTGGCGGTCACCTCCCACCCCTGCGGGCGCAGCCGCCGGGCGAGCGCGCGGGCCGAGAAGCCGTAGCCGAAGACGAAGAGGCGCAACCGCTATTCCGCCGCCACGGCCCCGGCCTGCGCGGCCGCCGTGGCCGCGGCCCGCTCGGCGTTCCAGGCGGAGACGCAGGGGATCTTGGAGAGGTCCGCGCGGGCGGCGTAGCGCCGGGCGATCTCGGTCACCTCCAGCAGCAGGCCGTCCTCCAGGGTGATGGGATCGAGGCCGTAGGACAGCAGCCGCCGGTTCTCCACGGCCAGGTCGTTCTCGTCGGCCTCCTGGCGCGGGTTGGGCAGGTGGGCCACCTGCGCGCCGGTCAGGCGGGCGACCATCTGGGCCAGGTCGCGGACCCGCCAGCACTCGGTCATCTGGTTCATCACCTTCACCCGCTCGCCACGCTCGGGCGGGTGGGTCAGGGCCAGCTCCACGCAGCGCACGGTGTCCTGGATGTTGATGAAGGCCCGCGTCTGGCCGCCGGGCCCATGCACGGTCAGCGGATAGCCCACCGCCGCCTGCATCAGGAACCGGTTCAGCACCGTGCCGTAGTCGCCGTCGTAGTCGAAGCGGTTGACCAGGCGTTCGTCCATCCGCGTCTCGGCGGTCTGGGTGCCCCAGACGATGCCCTGGTGCAGGTCGGTGACCCGCACGTGGTCGTTCTTGGCGTAGAACTGGAAGAGCAGGGCGTCCTGGGTCTTGGTCATGTGGTAGATCGACCCCGGATTGGCCGGGTAGAGGATCTCCCGCGGGACCCAGCCTTCCGGCGTCTCCACCTTCACGGTCAGATAGCCCTCCGGGATCGCCATTCCGGCCGTGCCGTAACCGTAGACGCCCATGGTGCCGAGATGCGCCAGGTGGATGTCGAGGCCGCTCTCGACGATCGCCGCCAGGATGTCGTTCGTGGCGTTGAGGTTGTTGTCCACGGTGTAGCGCTTGTGGCGCGCCGACTTCATGGAATAGGGCGCGGCCCGCTGCTCGGCGAAGTGGACCACCGCGTCGGGCCGCCAGCCGGTCAGCAGCGCCAGCAGGGTGTCGTAATCCTTGCCGATGGTCAGCGGGTGGAAGCCGATCGTCCGGCCCGACACCTCGGTCCAGGCCGCCAGCCGCGTCTCCATGTCGGCGATCGGGGTCAGCGAATAGGCCCCCAGCTCCGCGTCGATCCTGCGCCGGGACAGGTTGTCCGCGATCGCCACCTCATGGCCGCGCGCCGAGAGGTGGAGCGCCGTGGGCCAGCCGCAGAAGCCATCGCCGCCGAGGATCAGTACCCGCAAATCCGCCGCTCCCGTTCTCCCCCGATGAAAGGGCTAACGCACGGCAGGGCAATCCGGAAGCCTGAGTAGCTAGAGCAGTTCCTGGATCGCCCTGCGCGCGGCGTCCTTCAGGTCGGGCCGCATGAGCGCGAAGGCGACGTTGGCGCGCAGGAGGCCGATCTTGTCGCCGCAGTCGTAGGTGGTCCCCTCGTACTCCAGGGCGTGGAAGTCCTGGGTCTTCATCAGGTTGGCCATGCCGTCGGTGAGCTGGATCTCGCCGCCCGCGCCGCGCTCCTGGGTAGCCAGCACCTCGAAGATCTCCGGCTGCAGGATGTAGCGGCCGGAGATGAAGAGGTTGGAGGGCTCGGTCCCGGGCGCCGGCTTCTCGACCATGCCGGTCATGCGGTTGAGCCGGCCGTCCTGGCCGTCGAGCGCGACGATGCCGTACTTGTGGGCCTCGCCCTCGGGGGCCGGCTCCACCACCACGATGTTGCCGCCGACCTTGTCGTAGGCGGCCACCGCCTGGGCCAGGGCCGCGGGCTGGGCGGCCATCAGCATGTCCGGCAGCATGACCGCGAACGGCTCGTCGCCGATCACGTCGCGGGCGCACCACACGGCGTGGCCAAGGCCCAGCGGGGCCATCTGGCGGATGAAGCTCATCTGGCCGGGCTCCGGCAGGTCGCGGCGGACGTCGGCCAGGATCTCGACCTTGCCCTTGGCCTCGAGGATGCCCTCGATCTCGGGGCTGGCGTCGAAGTAGTCCTCGATAGCGCCCTGGCCGCGGCCGACGATGAACACGAAGTGCTCGATGCCCGCCGCCCGGGCCTCCTCGACGATGTAGGACAGGATCGGCCGGTCGACGACGTTCAGCAGGTTTTTCGGCGTGGTCTTGGCGCCCGGCAGCACGCGGGTCCCTAGGCCCGCCACCGGCAGCACCGCCTTACGCACGCGTTTCGTCATCAACCCCTCCGACCTGTTCGTCTGCTGAAGCTTCGCCTTCGCGGCAGGCGCCATAACGCGGAGCTTGCGATCCCGATCCCCCGCGAGCCGACTAGAGGAGCAGGCCCGGGAAATCCACAGGTCCCTGCGTCAAAAACTCACGTCGGGGGCGAGTTCACGATTTCGGGAAGACACGAGAGTGTGTAAGGTCCGGCCCTGTCGGGGGATAGTCCTCCAGGGGAACCTTCCAATGAAACTGCGTATCCTGACCTCGGTCGCCGCCGCCGCCGTCATGGCCGCCGGCCTGTCCGCCTGCCAGCCCAAGACCGAAGAAGCGCCGGCCACGGGCACGGCCACGGACGCGGCCGCCACGGCTCCGGCCGACACCACCACCATGCCGCCGGCCGACACCGGCGCGATGGCCACCACGCCGCCGGCCGACACCGGCGCCATGGCGACCACGCCTCCGGCCGACGCCGGCGCCACGACGACCACGCCGCCGGCCGGCGCGACCACCACCACGCCGGAACAGAAGTAAGACGTCGCAAGACGCCTGAAGCTGATCTGAGGCGGCCGCCCCTTTCGCAGGGGCGGCCGTTTTCTTTGGGCCCTACTCGACGGTGACCGACTTCGCGAGGTTGCGGGGCTGGTCCACGTCGGCGCCCTTCTGGACGGCCACGTGGTAGGCCAGGAGCTGGATCGGCACCGACATCACCAGCGGGGCGATCAGCGGGTCGCAGCGCGGCGCGGTGACCACCACCTTCGCCCCCGCCGGCGCATGGCGCTCGCCTTCGGGATCGGTGATGAACACCACCTGGCCGCCGCGGGCCATCACCTCGCTCATGTTCGAGGCCGACTTCTCGAAATAGCTGTCGTAGGGGGCGAGGATCACGATCGGCGTCTCCTCGTCGACGAGCGCGATCGGCCCGTGCTTGAGCTCGCCCGCGGCGTAGCCCTCGGCGTGGATATAGCTGATCTCCTTCAGCTTCAGGGCGCCCTCCAGGGCCAGCGGGTACATCGGGCCGCGACCGAGGTAGAGGACGTCGGCGGCCTTGGCGAGGTCGTGGGCGACGCCCTGCACGGCCTCCTCCAGGTTGATCGCCTCGGCGATCAGGCGCGGCGCCTCGACCAGCACGCTGACCAGCCGCTTCTCCTCCGCCGCGTCGATCCGGCCCCGCGCCCGGGCCGCGGCCACCGCCAGCGCGGTCAGCACGCTGACCTGGGCGGTGAACGCCTTGGTGGAGGCGACCCCGATCTCGGGTCCGCAGTAGATCGGCCAGACCACGTCAGCCTCGCGGGCCATGGTCGAGCCCTGGGCGTTGACCACCACCGCGGTCTTGAGCCCCTTGTCCCGGCAGTAGCGCAGGGCCGCCAGGGTGTCGGCCGTCTCGCCCGACTGGGAGATGGCGATCATCAGGGTGTTCTCGCGCAGCGCCGGCTGCCGGTAGCGGAACTCCGAGGCCACATCGACGTCCACCGGCAGGTCGGCCAGCGGCTCGATGAGGTACTTGCCGACCATGCCGGCCAGGTAGGCGGTGCCGCAGCCGACCATCTGGATCCGCTCGATGCCCGCCAGGTCGACGCCCTCGAAGGTGGTGACGCCGGCGACCATGTCGGCATAGGCCGCGATGGTCCGCTGGCAGCCTTCCGGCTGGTCGTGGATCTCCTTCTCCATGAAGTGGCGATAGTTGCCCTTCTCCATGAGCGCCGGGGACTGGGGCACCACCTGCACCGGCCGGTCCACGGGACGGCCGTCCTCGTCGAACACCTTGGCCGACGCGTGGTCGATGGCCACGTAGTCGCCGTCCTCGAGGTAGGCGACGCGGTTGGTGAAGGGGCCGACGGCGAGCGCGTCGGAGCCCAGGAACATCTCGCCGTCGCCGTAGCCCACGACCAGCGGCGGCCCGCGGCGGGCGCCGAGCAGCAGGCTGTCCTGGCCCTCGATCATGACCACCAGCGCGAAGGCGCCGCGCACCTGGTCCAGGGTTGATTTGAAGGCGTCCACCGGCGCCTTGCCGGAGGAAAGCTCACGGTCGAGCAGCTGGGCCACCACCTCAGTGTCAGTGTCGGTCTCGAAGGTGCGGCCCTCGGCCTGCAGCCTGGTCTTCAGTTCGGCGAAGTTCTCGATGATCCCGTTGTGCACCAGGGTCACCCGGCCGGCCTGGTGCGGGTGGGCGTTGCCCTGGGTCGGCGGCCCGTGGGTGGCCCAGCGGGTGTGGCCGATGCCCACCGTGGCCTCCAGCGGCTCGGCCGCCAGCACCGCCTCGAGGTTCTTCAGCTTGCCCGACGCGCGGCGGCGCTGGATGCCCTGGTCCGTGAAGCCGGCGATCCCTGCGGAGTCGTAGCCCCGGTACTCCAGCCGCTTCAGGCTCTCGACCAGCCGCTCCTGCACCGGAGACGCGCCGACGATGCCGATGATACCGCACATGAGGCTTTGATTCCTTTGTGATAGAGGGCGAACCTGCGCTCACGCCTGTAACGCTGGGGCTTTAGCATCCGCTAAGCTGCCGGCCACTAAATCTCAGTTTCGGATCGTTTCGAGAGCAATCGATGAGCAAGCGCGCCTATTTCGGCACCGACGGCATCCGCGGTCAGGCCAACAAGCACCCGATGACGGCCGAAGTCGCCCTGCGGGTGGGCATGGCGGCGGGCAAGCTGTTCATGTCCAAGGACGAGCGCCGCCACCTGGTGGTGATCGGCAAGGACACCCGGCTCTCGGGCTACATGATCGAACCGGCGCTGGTCGCGGGCTTCACCAGCGTGGGCATGGACGTGCGCCTGTTCGGGCCGCTGCCGACGCCGGGCGTGGCGATGATGACCCGCAGCCTGCGCGCCGACCTGGGCGTGATGATCTCGGCCTCGCACAACCACTTCGCCGACAACGGCATCAAGCTGTTCGGCCCCGACGGCTACAAGCTCTCCGACGAGCGCGAGCTGGAGATCGAGGCCCTGATGGACCAGGGCCTGCAGGAGGGCCTGGCCCCGCCCGACGGCCTCGGCCGGGTGCAGCGGATCGACGACTGCCAGGCCCGCTACGTGGAGATCGCCAAGGCCACCTTCCCGCGCCGGCTGAACCTCACGGGCATGCGCGTGGTGATCGATTGCGCCAACGGCGCCGCCTACAAGGTGGCCCCCGAGGCGCTCTACGAGCTGGGCGCCGAGGTGATCCGGATCGGCGTCACGCCCAACGGCTTCAACATCAACGACGAGGTCGGCTCCACCCAGCCCGGGCTGATGCAGAAGACGGTCAAGGAATACCGCGCCGACATCGGCATCGCGCTCGACGGCGACGCCGACCGGCTGGTGATCTGCGACGAGAAGGGGCAGGTCGTCGACGGCGACCAGATCATGGCGCTGATCGCCGACCACTGGGCCAAGCGCGAGCGCCTGACCGGCGGCGGCGTGGTGGCCACGGTGATGTCCAACCTCGGCCTGGAGCGCTTTCTCACCGCCCGCAAGCTCAAGCTGGAGCGGACCCAGGTGGGCGACCGCTACGTCATGGCCCGCATGCGCGAGGGCGGCTTCAACCTCGGCGGCGAGCAGTCCGGGCACATCATCCTGCGCGACTTCGCCACCACCGGCGACGGCCTCCTGGCCGCCCTGCAGGTGCTGGCCGTACTGAAGGAGAGCGACAAGCCGATGAGCGCGCTCGCCCGCCAGTTCGAGCCGGTGCCGCAGCGCCTGGAGAACGTCCGCTTCGCTGCCGGCAAGCCGCTGGAGAGCGAGCAGGTCAAGGCCGTGCTCGCCGACGCGGAGCAGAAGCTGAACGGCTCGGGCCGCCTCGTGGTCCGCGCCTCCGGCACCGAGCCGCTGATCCGCATCATGGCCGAGGGCGACGACGAGAAGCTCGTCCACCAGGTGGTCAAGGAGATCGCCGGCGCGGTGAAGAAGGCCGCCGCCTAGATCCCGGCTACTTCTTCGCCGGGGCCTCGGTCTTGGCCATCATCTCGGCGCACCGCTTGTGCATGGCCGCCATCTCCTCCTTGGAGGGCGGCGTTCCCTTCATGCCCACGGCGTGCCCCATCTTGTCCTTGGCGTGGTCGTGGGGCGGCGGGCCCGCCATCCTGGCGCCCATCATCGCCTGACAGCGGGCGTGCATGTCGTCGGCCGGCTTCTCGGCCGCGGCCGGCGGATGGTGCTGGGCATGATCGGCGGGCGGCGCCTGGGCTAGCGCCGGGCCGGCGGCCAGCAGGGCCGCCAGCGGCAGCGCGAGGCGAAGAACGGACATCGGGAGAACTCCTGGACTAGCGGCGGCCGGCGAACAGGCCGTGGAAGAAGGCGACAAGGGCGCCCACGAAGGCGCCGAACACGACCGCCCACAGCCCGCCCTCCGCGAGCGCCGCCTGCGAGGTGACGGGCTCGGCGGTGAACAGCGAGATGAAGGCGTGGGTGACGCTCAGGCCCGCGATGCCGGTTCCCAGCCAGCAGGCCAGGAACAGCACCCCGGAGACGGCGGCGCCGGTGAGCGCCCCGCGGATCAGGCCGGACCGGCGGCGGGGGGCGGTTGGGACTTGGGTGGCGGTCATGACGCTCTCCTCCGGAGCGGTTGACGATGCGTCACCCTGGACCCCGTGGACGGCCCCGCCTTGACCGGCGTCAACTTTCCGGGCGCGCGGCGAAGCTCTGCAAACCTGCAGAGCGGGTCGGCGAGGCCGCGGATTGCCCGGCCCCGCGGCGCGGCCTAATGACCCGCGCTCCGCGAACGGGGGTCTGCGAGGCCCCGCGTCTGTCGAGCATGGGGGTCCTATGAAACGTCTTCTGCGGTGGGCCGGCCTCGGGCTGGCCGGCCTGGTCACCGTCGCGCTGTGCCTGGCGCTGGGCGCCTTCGCCGCCAGCGAGGTGATGATCCGCCGCGCCTATCCGAAGGCCCCGGTGCGGATCGCCGCGGCGACCGATCCCGCCGCCCTCGAGCGCGGCCGCAAGGTGGCGATCCTCAACGGCTGCCACGACTGCCACGGCGCGGACTTCACGGGCCGGCTGTTCCACGACGAGATGCCGATCCTGCGCGCCTACGCGCCGAACCTGACCCTGGCGGCGGCCGAGCAGAGCGACGCCGAGCTCGACCGGGCGATCCGCCATGGCGTCGCCGCCGACGGCCGCACCCTGTGGGTCATGCCCTCCGAGGCCTTCGCCCGCCTGACCGACGCCGAGGCCGCCGACCTGCTGGCTTACGTCCGCAGCTTCCCGGCGCAGGGCGAGGCGCTGCCGCGCACCCAGGTGGGTCCGGTCGGCCGGCTGGGCGTCCTGATGCGCAAGTTCGACTCCGCTCCGGCCATGCTCAAGGCCGAGGGGGCGATCGAGCTGCCCCGCGTGGGCGCTGAGCACGAGGCCGGACGGCGGCTCGCCCGAGCCTGCATCGAATGCCACGGGCCGGCGCTCACCGGGCGGGAGGTGGTGGGCGCGCCCGACCTGACCATCGCCGCGGCCTACGACCTCTCGGACTTCGAGACCCTGCTGCGCACCGGCGTCGCGCCGGGCGGGCGCAGGCTGGGCCTGATGAGCCAGGTCTCGCCGGCGCGGTTCAACGCCCTGTCGCACGAGGAGGTCGCCGCCCTGCACGGCTACCTGCGCGCCAGGGCCGACCGGGTGCTCTGAAGAAACAACGTCGGGTGATCAGGGCTGCCGTGGCGGCAACCCTACCCAACCCTGAACGCTTGTGTCAGCATCGACACATCCTGCGCCGCTCGACCGGCGCAGGCGAACGAATAGGGTTGGAGGAAACATGCGGCGCGACCTCGCTTTCGGCGGGGCGGCGCGGCCGGTGGTCGGCAAGGGCGTAAGCTCTGTCGCCTGCCTGGCCTTCGTCGTTCTGCTGGCGCTCGCCTTCTGGGCCGGCGCTGTCTGGCTAGGGCAGGTTCTCATTCATCTGAGTTCCGGCGGCTTCTAGGGAAGCCACCGGCTCTCCGTCTCTACGGACGCCCCACGCTCGTGTAGGCGAAGCCGCGCGCCTTCATGTCGTCCGGCTTGTAGATGTTGCGCAGGTCGACGAGCACCGGCCGGTTCATGAGGAGCTTGATCCGATCGAGGTCGAGCGCCCGGAACTGGTCCCATTCCGTGATGATCACCAGGGCGTCGGCGCCTTCGGCCACCGCGTAGGGGTCGGCCTTGAAGTCCACGTCCTTCAGCATGTGCGTCGCCTCGTGCCCTTCCGGGTCGAAGGCCTGGACGCGTGCGCCCGCCGCCTGCAGCGCCGGCACGATGTCGAGGCTGGGCGCGTCGCGCATGTCGTCGGTGTTCGGCTTGAAGGTCAGGCCCAGCACCCCGATCGTCTTGCCGGACAGGTCCTCGCCGTTCACCGCCTTGATGACCTTTCGGGCCATGGCCTTCTTGCGCGCGTCGTTGACCCGCACCGTGGTCTCGATCAGCTCCACGGGCGAGCCCGCGTCGCGGGCGGTGCGCACCAGGGCGAGCGTGTCCTTCGGGAAGCACGATCCGCCGTAGCCGGGCCCCGCGTTCAGGAACTTGCCGCCGATCCGGCCGTCCAGGCCGATGCCGCGGGCCACCTGCTGCACGTCGGCGCCCACCGCCTCGCAGAGGTCGGCGATCTCGTTGATGAAGGTGATCTTCATGGCGAGGAAGGCGTTGCCCGCGTACTTGATCAGCTCGCTGGTCCGCCGGCCGGTGAACTGGATCGGGGTCTCGTTAAGATAGAGCGGCCGGTAGAGCTCGCGCATCACAGTCCGGGCCCGATCGTCGTCGGTGCCCACCACCACCCGGTCGGGGCGCTTGAAGTCCTCGATGGCCGCGCCTTCGCGCAGGAACTCCGGGTTCGACACCACCGCAACGTCGGCGTCGGGGCGCACGCGCTTGAAGATCTTCTCGATCTCGTCGCCGGTGCCCACCGGCACGGTGGACTTGGTGACCACCACGGTGAAGCCGTCCACCAGGCCCGCGATCTCCTCGGCGGCGGCATAGACGTAGGAGAGGTCGGCGTGGCCGTCGCCGCGCCTTGAGGGCGTGCCCACGGCGATGAACACCGCGTCGGCCTGCTTCACCGCCTCGGCCGCCTCCGTGGCGAAGAACAGGCGCCCGGCCTTGACGTTCTGGGCCACCAGCACGTCCAGCCCCGGCTCGTAGATCGGGATCCCGCCCGCCTTCAGCCGCTCGATCTTCGAGGCGTCCTTGTCGATGCAGGTGACCGTGTGGCCGAAGTCCGCGAAACAGGCGCCGCTCACCAGGCCCACATAGCCGGTGCCGATCATCGCCACGTGCATGGAAGTCTATCCCCGAGTCGAGTTTGCGCCTTTCACCACTATGGCGAGGCGGCGCCAACCGGCCGCCGGTTCAGGGCGGCACAATTTCACCAAACCGCAGCAATTTCGGCGCCGCTAGATTTCCTGGTTGTAGGCGCCCACCTGCGGCCGCTTCGCCAGCCTCGGCTTCACCTCCTCGCGGAACAGGGCGCGCATGTCGTCCTCGCTCTGCGAGCTTTCCACCACCACCACGATCTCGGGCTTGTTGGACGAGGCCCGCACCAGCACCCAGGAGCCGTCCTCCAGCGCCACGCGCACGCCGTTGACGGTGATCACGTCGACGATCTCGCGGCCGAGGATCTTCCCGCCGCCCCTGGCGAACTCGGTGTATTCGCGCACCACGTCGTCGACGACGCCGTACTTCTCCTCGTCGGCGCAGTGCGGGCTCATGGTCAGCGAGGTGTAGGCCACCGGCAGGGCTTTCTTCAGGTCCGACAGCTTCTTGCCCGGGTTGCGGTCGAGCATCGCCAGGATCGCGGCCGCCGCCACGATGCCGTCGTCGTAGCCCCGGCCGATCGGCGGATTGAAGAAGAAGTGGCCGCTCTTCTCGAAGCCGGCCAGGGCGCCCAGCTCGGCGGTCTTGCGCTTTATGTAGGAGTGGCCGGTCTTCCAGTAGACGGTCTTGGCCCCGTTGGCCTTCAGCACCTCGTCCGTGGCGAACAGGCCCGTGGACTTCACGTCGACCACGAAGGTCGCGTCCTTGTGCAGCTGCGACAGGTCGCGGGCGAGCATCAGGCCGATCTTGTCGGCGAAGATCTCCTCGCCCTCGTCGTCCACCACCCCGCAGCGGTCGCCGTCGCCGTCGAAGCCCAGGCACAGGTCCGCCCCGTGCTCGCGGACGGCCTTGGCCATCTCCGAGAGCATGTGGTGGTCCTCGGGGTTCGGATTGTACTTGGGGAAATTCCAGTCGAGGTCGCAGTCCATCTCGATGACCTCGGCCACGCCCATCCGGCGCAGGGCCTCGGGCGCGAAGGCGCCGGCCGTGCCGTTGCCGCAGGCGGCGATCACCTTCAGCGGCCGCTGGATCTGCGCCCGGCTCGCCGCGTCGGCGATGTAGCGCTCGCGCACCCCGTCGATGTGCGCCACCGAGCCGCCGGGCCGCTGCTTCCAGGTCCCGGAGAGCACGATCTCCTTCAGCCGGCCCATTTCGTCGGGGCCGAAGGTGAGGGGCCGCTGGGCGCCCATCTTCACGCCGGTCCAGCCGTTCTCGTTGTGGCTGGCGGTGACCATGGCCACGCACGGCGCGTCCAGGTCGAACTGGGCGAAATAGGCCATGGGCGAGGTGGCCAGGCCGATGTCGATCACCTCGCAGCCGGCCGCCACCAGGCCGATGGTCAGGGCCTGTTTGATGGACAGCGAATAGGACCGGTAGTCGTGGCCGACCACGATACGGGTCTGGCCGAGTTCGTGGATATAGGTCCCCAGGCCCAGGCCCAGCGCCTGCACGCCCAGGAGGTTGATCTCCGGCCCGAACAGCCAGCGCGCGTCGTACTCGCGGAAGCCGGTGGCCTTCACCAGCGGCAGGACTTCGTAGTCGAAGGTGTTGGGGGCGAGGTCGGCGCGGGGAGCAGGCAGCATCGGAACTCCGGGAAAACGGCGTTGGGTGTCTTTAATGAGCGGAAGGCCCCAAGGCCACTTCAACGCCCATGGCCCCGCTTTGTGCCCCTACATCACCCCGGCGCGCAGGATGTCGTGCACGTGGAGGATGCCGACGGGCCGCCCGTCCTCGACCACGAACAGCACGGTGACCGCGGGCGCGGGGTCGCTCATCATGGCGAGCGCCTCCGACGCCAGCATGTCCGGCGGCACGGTCTTCTTCGGCCCCGGCGTCATCACCTCGCCGGCGGTATGGTCCATCAGGCCCTCGATGTGGCGGCGCAGGTCGCCGTCGGTGATCGCGCCCTTGAGCCGCCCGGCCGCGTCGGTGACGCCGACGATCCCCCACCGCTTCTCGGTCATCACCAGCAGGGCCTCGCGCATCGGCGTGGCCTCGGTCACCAGCGGCAGCTCGTCGGCCCCGTGCATCAGCGAGCCCGCGGTCCTGAGCATGGCGCCCAGCTTCCCGCCCGGATGGAAGACGTGGAAGTCGGTGGGCTTGAAGCCCCGGCGCTCCAGCAGGGCCACGGCGAGGGCGTCGCCCAGCGCGATCTGCAGGGTGGTGGAGGTGGTCGGCGCATTGACCTCCGCGGTCGCCTCGGCGGCGTCGGCCAGCGGCAGCACCAGGTCGGCGGCCCGGCCCAGCGCGCTCTGCGGCTGGGCGGTCAGCGCGATCAGCGGGATGTCGAAGCGAGCGGCGTAGGCCAGGATGTCGGCCAGCTCGCGGGACTCGCCGGATTTCGACAGCGCCAGGATCACGTCGTCGCCGGTGACCATGCCGAGGTCCCCGTGGCTGGCCTCGGCCGGATGGACGAAGAAGGCGGGCGAGCCCGTCGAGGCGAAGGTGGCGGCGATCTTGCGCGCCACGTGGCCGGCCTTGCCCATGCCGGTGCAGATGATCCGCCCCTTGGCGGCGAACAGCAGGTCGACGGCGCGGCCGAACCGTTCGTCCAGGCCCTGCGCCTGCGCCGACAGGGCCTCGGCCTCCTGGGCGAGCACGCGCCGGCCCACGGCGATGGCGTCGAAGTCGCTCATTGGGTGGGCGCGATGGCCTGGGTCTGCAGGTCGCGGACCGCCTCGCGCGCCTGGTTGGCGCGCTCCTGCGCCGCCTCGTGCTCGCGCTTCATGGCCGCCCTCATCTCCGGCGTCTGCTGGATGGGCGTGTGGCCGAACGGGCCCGGCGAGCGGGCGCCGTAGCCCTGCGGCCAGACCATGGCGAGCGCGATCACCAGAACGGCGGCGAGCCCCAGGATCGGCAGGTAGAGGCGGTCGAGCATGACTGCCGTATAGCGGCTTCGGCGCTTGACGGCCAACGCCCCGCGCCCTAGCCGCTCGGGTCCGCATCGAAGGAGGTCCGACTTGCCGACGCTCATCCTGCTCCGCCACGGCCAGAGCCAGTGGAACCTGGAGAACCGCTTCACCGGCTGGGTGGACGTCGACCTCACGCCCCAGGGCGAGGCCGAGGCGAAGAAGGGCGGCGAGCTGATCAAGGCGGCCGGGGTCCTCCTCGACCGCTGCTACACCTCCGTCCAGACCCGTGCGATCCGCACCTCCTGGATCGCGCTCCACGCCGCCGGCCAGGCCTATGTGCCGGAGGTCAAGGACTGGCGGCTGAACGAGCGCCACTACGGCGGCCTCACCGGCCTCAACAAGACCGAGACCGCCGAGAAGCACGGCGAGGAGCAGGTGAAGATCTGGCGCCGTTCCTACGACGTCCCGCCGCCGGAGCTCGCGCCGGGCGGGGAGTACGACTTCTCGAAGGACCGCCGCTACGCCGGCGTCGCCCTGCCGGCGACCGAGAGCCTGAAGACCACCCTGGATCGCGTGCAGCCCTACTGGGAGGCCGAGATCGCCCCGCAGCTGAAGTCCGGCAAGACCCTGCTGATCGCCGCCCACGGCAACTCGCTGCGCGCCATCGTGAAGCTGCTGTTCAAAGTGGCGGACGACGCCATCGTCGGGGTCGAGATCCCCACCGGCAACCCGCTGCTGATCGAGCTCGACGCGAACCTGAAGCCCACCGCCGCCCGCTACCTCGACGAGGCCCGCGCCACGCCGCTGCCGGCGCTCTAGAAGGCGCCGCCGGCCCGCAGGTTGATCTCGTATTCGAGGTAGGCCTTGAGGCAGCAGAGCATGTGCATCCAGCCGCCGGCGTTGTCGTAGGACGCCTTGGTCCCGGCCGCGTCGGCGGGCCAGCCGCTCTCGCTGATCTGGACCATGGTGTTCCCGTCGTCGAGCGGCCGGAACACCATCTCCACGCGCGTGTCGTAGCCGCCGTCGGCCGGCCATTCGAAGACGATCCGTTCGTCCTTCAGCACCTCGCGCACCTTCACGTCGAAGGGCTCGGGCGCCTCGGCGAAGCTCCATTTCACCACCGCGCCCTCGGCCAGCGGGCCGGTCGAGCTCTGGATGAAATAGCCCGTCAGCTTCTCCGGGTTCACCACCGCGTCGAACACCTCCGACACCGGCTTTCGGATCTTCAGCTGCACCTGGAACTTCGGCTCCATCGGACCTGCCTCCGGTTGCGAATCGAGGCCCATTTATGTTATAAGAATATAACATGTCAACGGCCGACAGCGACGACCTGGTCTTCAAGGCCCTGGCGGATTCCCGCCGCCGCCGGATCCTGGATCTGCTGAAGGCCCAGCCGCGCACCACGGGCGAGCTGTGCGAGGCCTTCGAGGGGGCGCTCGACCGCTGCACGGTCATGCAGCACATCGGCGTGCTGGAGCGGGCCGGCCTGGTGATCGCCCGCCGCGAGGGCCGCACCCGCTGGAACTACCTCAACGCCGCGCCCTTCAAGGACATCTACGACCGCTGGATCTCGCCCTACGCCCACGAGGCGGTGGAGCTGCTCGGGCGGCTGAAGCGCGATCTTGAGGGGGCGTGAGCCAGGCTCCATGGTGCGCCCCATGAGCCCTGACGAGACCCACATGCGCCGCGCCATCGCGCTGGCCGAGACCCACGTCGGCCGCACGGGCGAGAACCCGTCGGTGGGCTGCGTGATCGTCCAGGACGGGCAGGTGGTCGGCGAGGGCGTCACCGGCGAGGGCGGGCGGCCGCATGCCGAGGAGCTGGCGCTGGCTCAGGCGGGCGAGGCGGCCCGCGGCGCCACCGCCTACGTCACCCTGGAGCCCTGCGGCGCCCGCTCGTCCGGCGCGGCGGCCTGTTCGACGCGCCTGGTCTCGGCCGGCGTGGCGCGGGTGGTGGTGGCCTGCGAGGACCCTTCGGTCTTCGCCGCGGGGCAGGGGGCCGAGCGCCTGCGCGCCGCGGGTGTGGCGGTGGAGACGGGGTTGCTGGCCGACGAAGCCCGGCGGCTCTATGCCGCGTACCGTCCGGCCGGAACCTAAGGCGTTGGAAATTCTCCGTTAAGCGCGACGGCCCTAGGCTCGCGGGTCATGGCCGTCGCTCCTGCCAACAGCATGCTGACCCGCCGCCTCACCCAGGCGGAGCTGAACGGGATCGCCACCAAGCACGACCGCCTGTGGAGCTCGAAGCCGGGCGGGGCGCGCGCCGTGTTCGCCTGGGCCGACCTGTCCAACCTCGACCTGCGCGGCAAGAACCTCTGCAACGCCGACTTCACAGGCGCGGTCCTCCAGGACTGCAAGATGAAGGGCGCTCGGCTCGACCACGCCACCTTCTTCGGCGCCGACCTGCAGCACGCCGACCTCTCCGAGGCCTCCCTGCGCCGGGCCGACCTGCGCGGCGCCTGCCTGCGCAACGCCAACCTGACCGGCGCCGACCTCTTCGAGGCGGACCTGCGCGAGGGCTCGCTCGCCGCCGCGGACCGCAAGGAGGGCTTCAAGCGCCTGGAGCCCACCGCCCGGCCGGGCGAGGTGGCCGGTGCGATCCTGGCCGGCGCCAACCTCGAGCGCTCGCGCCTCTCCGGCGTCATGGCCCAGAAGGCCGACTTCACCGACGCGGTGCTGAAGGACGCCAAGCTGATCCGGGCCAACCTGAAGCAGGCCCAGATGCGGGGCGCCAACCTCTCCGGCGCCGACCTGTCGGGTGCGGACCTCGCCGGGGCGGACCTGCAGGACGCGGTCCTGGTAGGCGCCAAGACCGCCGCCTGGAACGTCATGGACGCCAACATGAAGGGCGTGCTGACCGACGAGCCGGCCGGCATTCCGGCCGCCGACCTGCCCTACGAGATCATGATCCGCGAGCACGCCCGCTGGTGCGCCACCGGCGGCGCGGAAGGCCATCCGTCGTCGTTCAACAACGCCGACCTGCGGGCGCTGGCCAGCATCCGCGGCTTCAACCTGACGGCGCTCTCGGCCAAGGGCGCGGTGTTCTACGGCCTCGACATGGAGGGCGTGCAGCTCCAGGGCGCCCACCTCGAGGGCGCGGACCTGCGCAACACCAACCTGCGCCGCGCCGACCTGCGCGGCGCGCGCCTGGTGGGCGCCAAGCTCGCCGGCGCCGACCTGCGCGACGCGCTCATGGGTCCGCTGCTGATCGGCCCCAGCCGCGTCCTGCCGGCCGACCTGACCGGCGCCAACCTGAAGAGCGCCGACCTCGCCCGCGCCGACCTGCACCAGGCCAACCTGACGGGCGCCGACGTCAGCCGGGCGAACTTCACCAGCGCGCTGCTGCGCCAGGCCAACTTCACGGGCGTCGTCCGCCAGGGCGCGCGCGGCCTGGAAGACATCATCTGACACGAAAAAGGGCGGCCCCTTGCGGGACCGCCCCATGTTCGGGCTGAGAGGCTCCGGGCCTTAGGCGGCCTTTTCGCCCTCGATCAGCGGGGACTTGCCCGAGCCGATCTCGATGCGGCGCGGCTTCAGGGCTTCCGGAAGCTCACGCTTCAGCGAGATGGAGAGCAGGCCGTCGGCGAGGTTGGCGTCCGTCACCACCACATAGTCGGCCAGCTGGAACCGGCGCTCGAAATTGCGCTCGGCCAGGCCGCGGTGCAGGTAGCGGCGGGTCTCGTCGTTGGCGGCCTTCCGGCCCTGCACGGTGAGGAGGTTCTCCTTCACCTCGACATTGAGCTCTTCCGGACGGAAGCCGGCCACCGCGATCTCGATGCGGTAGGCGTTCTCGTCGGTCCGCTCGATGTTGTAGGGCGGATAGCCCGTGGCGGCTTCGGTGGTGGCGGACTCGAGCAGGTCGGCCAGGCGGTCGAAGCCCACGACGGAGCGATAGAGGGGGGAGAAGTCGATCGTACGCATGCGGTCACATCCTTCTTCAACAGCAAGGTTGCGTTTCTGGGACTGTCGGCGAGCCATCAGGCCTCGCGCGGCGCCCCGGAAGGCCCGGACATCCAGCGCCTTCCGCCAGTAGAGGTAGGGGGCGCCGAGGCGCGTTCAAGGGGGCCAATCCGGGCCTTGCCAGCCGCTTTCCCGCACGCGAGGGTGGCGCCCGAACAGCCGGGCCACCGGCCGGCCACAAGGGAAGAAACCGACATGCTCCGCGCCCTCCTCGCTGCGTCCGCTCTCGTCCTCACGGTCGCCGCCGCGCCCGTCCAGGCCGCCGACGCCCAGCTGCAGAAGGCGGTGGACAATCCGGCCCGCGGCGCCGAGCACCGGGCGCGCGACCAGTGGCGCCACCCGGCCGAGACGCTCGCCTTCTGGGGCCTGAAGCCCGGCCAGACGGTGATCGAACTGTCGCCGGGCTCCGGCTACTGGACGGAGATCCTGGCGCCCTACGCCAAGGCCACCGGCGGGACCTACGTCACCACCGGCGCCGACCTCGACAATCCGAAGGTCTCCGAGGGCGCGAAGAAGGGCCGCGCCGACTTCGAGGCCAAGTACGCCGACGCCGCCAAGTGGGGCCCGGTGAAGGTCGTCAACTTCGGCCCGCAGTCGGGACCGCTCGGCGCGCCGGGCTCGGCCGACATGGTCATCACCGCCCGCAACATCCACAACTTCATGTACCAGCAGGGCATGCTGGATAAGGTGATGAAGGACGCCTTCGCGGTCCTGAAGCCCGGCGGCGTGCTGGCGGTCGAGGAGCACCGCGCCGACCCGCGGCCGGAGACGCCCGGCGTGACGGACGGCTATGTGGCCGTGAAGTCCGTGGTCGCCGCCGCCGAGAAGGCGGGCTTCAAGCTCGCCGCCCAGTCCGAGGTCAACGCCAATCCGAAGGACACCAAGGACCACCCGTTCGGCGTCTGGACCCTGCCGCCCGTGCGCCGCTCCGCGCCCGGCGGCCAGCCGGCGAACCCCGGCTTCGACCGCACCAAGTACGAGGCCATCGGCGAGAGCGACCGCATGACGCTCCGCTTCGTGAAGCCTTCGTGACGCCGAGGCTTTGACCGCCGCTGCGGCGCAGGCTACTTCGACGGTCGATGTCAGATGCCGGGGGGCGTGACGAGGTCGATTTGGCGCGCCCCATTCCCATCCTTTCCCGCCGCTCCGTGCTGCTGGGCGCCGTCGCGCTCGGCGCCTGCAGCCCGCGTGGCGCGGCCGAGGCGCCGGCGAAGAAGGCCGCCGCGTCCGGCGGTCCGGACACCATCGAGGGCGCCGTCGCCGGCGACTGGCGGCTGCCCGCCGACCGCGCGCGCGACGCCTGGCGCCATCCTGTCGAGAGCCTGAAGTTCTGGGGCCTCAAGCCCGGGCAGACCGTCGTGGAGTTCTGGCCCGGCGCCGGCTGGTACACCGACATCGTGGCGCCGTTCCTGGCCGCCACCGGCGGCAAGCTCTACGCCGCCAACCTGCAGGCCGACCCGGCCGATCCCGTGGCCGCTCAGGCGGTGGACGCCTACCGCCGCAAGCTCGCGGCCAATCCCCGGCTCTATGGGCAGGTGGAGATCACCGCCTTCGGCCCCACCAGCGGCCCTGTGGCCCCGGCCGGGACCGCCGACCTCGTCCTCTTCCTGCGCAACCTGCACAACTGGATGGCCGCCGGCATCGCCGAGAAGGCCTTCCGCGACGCCTTCGCCGCCCTCAAGCCCGGCGGCGTCCTGGGCGTCGAGGAGCACCGGGCGAACGTCGGCGCGGTGCAGGACGTGCTGGCCGCCGACGGCTACGTGCAGCAGGCCTATGTAGTGAAGCTCGCCCAGGAGGCCGGTTTCCAGCTCGCCGCGGCCAGCGAGATCAACGCCAATCCGAAGGACACCAAGGACCATCCCTTCGGCGTCTGGACGCTTCCGCCGGTGCGCCGCTCCAGCCCGCGCGGCCAGCCCGACGACCCCAATTTCGACCACGCCCGCTTCGATGCGATCGGCGAGAGCGACCGAATGACGCTCAGGTTCGTGAAACCTTCCACAACGCAACCCTGACGGTTTACTTCGCTCGCCTGCAAAGCGAAGCTCGGCGGTGAGTCGGGAGGCCGGGGGGCATGGCGACCATCGAGGAAATCACCGACCGAATCCGCCGCGCGGCGGCGTCGGGCGCCCTCGAGCGGTCGATCAAGCTCGACCTGAAGGGCGAGGGTTTCATCCACATCCAGGGCGCCGAGGTCTCCAACGCGGACCTGCCCGCCGACCTCGTGGTGCGCGTGGCGCGCAAGGACCTGGAGGCGCTCGGCAAGGGCGAGCTCGATCCCATGCGGGCGATGATGACCGGACGCCTCAAGCTTTCCGACATGGGGCTCGCCATGAAGCTCCTGCCGCAGATTCAGTCTCTGTTTTCCAGCGCCGGCTAAGGGACGTCCATGCCCTCGTCCGCGCCCCTCTTCCCGACGCCCGGCAATCCGCTCCCGGCGGGCGGCACCGCCGAGTGGTTCACCGGCCACGGCGGGGCGAAGCTGCGCGCCGCCCTGTTCCAGCCGGAAGGCGCGCCGCGCGGATCGGTGGTGCTGTCGGGCGGCCGCACCGAGCCCATCGAGAAGTATTTCGAGACGGTCGAGGACTTCCGCGCCCGCGGCTTCGTGGTGCTGGTCCACGACTGGCGCGGCCAGGGGCTGTCGCACCGAGCGCTGGCCGACCGGCTGAAGGGCCACGCCAGCGGCTACAAGGCCTTCCTCGACGACTACCGCGCCCTGCTGGGGGCTTTCGCGCCCCGGCTCCCGAAGCCCTGGCTGGCGGTCGGCCATTCCATGGGCGGTTGCCTGACGCTGCTGGCCCTGGCCCACGGCGAGGACCGCTTCTCCGGCGCCCTGCTCTCCGCGCCCATGCTCGGCCTGCAGACCGGCAAGACCCCGGCCGGCCAGGCGAAGATCATGGCCCGCCTGCAGGTGCTCACCGGCCGGGCGGCGCGCTACGTGCGCGACGTCCGCCGCGCCGCGCCCGAGGACGACTTCTCAGCCAACATCCTGACGCACGACCGGGAGCGCTTCGCCCGCAACTGCGGCATCGTCGCTGAGAACCCGGACCTGGCGCTCGGCCAGCCCACCTGGGGCTGGCTCGACTTCGCCTTCCGCGCCACCGCCTTCCTCGCCCGGCCCGAGCGCCTGCGCGAGGTGACCACGCCCGTGACCATCGTCTCGGCCGAGGACGACAGGCTGGTGGACAACGCCGCCCAGGCGGCGGCCGCCCGACACCTGCCGCAGGGAAAGTTCGTCAACGTCCCCGGCGCCTACCACGAAATCCTGATGGAGACCGACGAGATGCGTAACATCTTCCTGAAGGCGTTCGACATGCTGACCGGCCGCACTGCGCCGAAGCCTGCCGAAGCGCCGAAGCCGACGGCTGCGGCGCCTGCGCCGAAGCCCGCCGAAGCCCCCAAGCCCGCGCCGGCGCCCCAGCCCGCCGCCAGCGCCCCCGCCGTTCCGGTGACCGCCGCCGCCCCGGCCGCCAAGCCGGCGGCCGCGAAGCCCGCCGCGGCGAAGAAGCCGGCGGCCAAGAAGCCCGCCGCCGCCAAGGCCGCGGCTCCGAAGGCCGCCGCCAAGCCGGCCGCGAAGCCCGCCGCCGCGAAGCCCGCCGCCCCCAAGGCGGCCGCCCCGAAGGCGGCTGCCCCAAAGTCGGCTGCCCCGAAGTCGGCTGGCAAGCCGGTCGCGGCGAAGGCCACGGCCGCCAAGGCCCCGGCCAAGAAGGCTCCGGCCAAGGCGGCGGCTCCGAAGGCCGCCGCGTCCAAGCCTGCGGCCGCCAAGACCCCCGCCACGAAGGCCGCGGCTCCGAAGGCCGCGGCGAAGCCAGCCGCCAAGCCTGCGGCCAAGCCCGCTGCGAAGGCTGTCGCCAAGCCCGCCGCCGTCGCCAAGCCGGCCGTGGCCAAGAAGCCGGCGGCTCCGAAGGCCGCTGCCAAGAAGCCCGCCGCGAAGAAGCCCGCGACGGTCTAGGCTATTTGGCGGATCGCCGAAGGGCGACCAGCGCCTCGTCCAGGCAGGCGCGGTCGCCGGCGATCGCCACCTGTCCGCCCCGCTCGGGCATCGGGCGTCCGCGCCAGTCGGTGACGACGCCGCCCGCGCCCTCGATGAGCGGGGCGAGGCCGGCCACGTCCCAGGGCTGCAGGCCGGCCTCGACCACCAGGTCGATCTGGCCGGTGGCGACCATGGCGTAGGCGTAGGCGTCGCAGCCCAGCCGCGCGAGCCTCGCCGCCGCCCGCACCTGGGTCCAGGCGCCGTGCTCGGCCCCGTCGAAGCAGCCTTCCGGGTCGGTGGTGGCGATGATGGCGTCGGTGAGCTTCGGGCAGGGGCGGACCTTCAGCGGCCACTCGCCGCCGCGGGCGACCAGCCGTGAGCCCTGCGGCGTCCCCACATAGATTTCGTCGAGATAGGGCTGGGCGATCGAGCCCAGCACCTGGCGGCCTTCGACGCGCAGCCCGATCAGGGTGCACCAGAGCGGCAGGCCGGCGATGAAGGCCCGCGTGCCGTCCACCGGGTCGGTGACCCAGACGAACTCGGCGTCCGGCCGGTCCTCGCCGTACTCCTCGCCGATGACGCCGTGCTCCGGATAGCGCTCGGCCACCAGCTTGCGGATGGCGCGTTCGGCGCCCTTGTCGGCCTCGGTGACCGGGTCGAAGCCCTTCACCCCGCCCTTGTCGACCATGCCGTGCTCGGCGCGGAACAGGGGCAGGATGGCCTCGGCGGCCACGCGGTTCAACTCGAGCAGGAAGGCGTCCAGCTCGGCGATCTTGTCTTGGGAGAGGGCGGGCATGGCCCGCCCTTTATCAGCCTTCCGCCTCGCCGTTGAGCGACTTGGCGAGGTCCAGCAGCCGACGGCGCGGCCGCTCGCCCAGCTGGTAGTAGGCGTGGATCAGGTCGCGCGTCTCCTTGCGGGCGAACATCTCGCCGCCGCCTTCGCCGGCCGCCGCGTGCAGCTCCCGCTGGGCCTGGGAGAGGCCCTCGTAGAAGTAGCTCACCGGCACCTCCAGCACCTCGGAGAGCTGCCACAGGCGGGCGGCCGACATGCGGTTGGCGGCGCACTCGTACTTCTGGATCTGCTGGAAGCGCACGCCGCAGACCGCCGCCAGCTGCTGCTGGGTCAGCCCCAGCAGGCGGCGTCGGCGCCTCAGCCTGCGCCCAAGATGAACGTCGATCTCGCTGCTCATGACGCCAACCCCATCATCCCCGTCCCATGCCGGGACATTTGCAGGACGACGCCGCAAGTCGCGCGCCACGCGAATTGCCGGCCAGGTTGGACGGAAGGCGCGACGCCCCCTAGTTAGGCGGTATGGCGGAGAAGAAGCCCTCGCTGGGGCAGGACATCGCGTGGCGCCTGGAGGCCTTCGCCTACGACGTGGCCGAGGCCCTGGCGCGCGCCTTCCCGATCGACGCCGTATCGGATTTCGGCGCCTGGCTGTTCACGAGGCTGGGGCCGCTGACCAGCGCCCACCGGGTGGCCGAGACCAACCTCAGGATCGCCTTTCCGGAGAAATCCGACGCCGAGATCGGGGCCCTGCTCGCCGAGCAGTGGGCCCACGCCGGCCGCTGGTTCACCGAATTCCCGATCCTCGACCGGATCATCGCCGACCCGTCGCGGGTGGAGGTGGTGGGCGCCGAGCGGCTGGCCGCGATCCGCGACGGTGCGGGTCCGGTCGTCTTCATCTCCGGCCACTTCTCGTCCTTCGAGATCATGCCGGCGGTGATCATCCATTCCGGCGTCACCTGCCAGATCACCTACCGGGCGACCAACAACCCCTACGTGGACGAGCGCATCCGGCGCAGCCGGTTCCGCTACGGCGTCCGGCTCTTCGCGCCCAAGGGCACGGACGGCGCGCGCGAGCTCCTGCGCGCGCTCTCCCGCGGCGAGTCCGTCGCCCTGATGAACGACCAGAAGTTCAACGGCGGGGTCGCCGCGCCCCTGTTCGGCCTCACCGCCCACACCGCGCCCGGGCCGTCGTCCTTCGCGCTCAGGTTCGGGATCCCGCTGCAGCCGATGAGCGTGCAGCGCAAGGACAAGGCCCGCTTCCGGGTGGTGGTCCACGAGCCCATCCGGCTCGCCGACACCGGCGACCGCAACGCCGACATCGAGGCCGGCGTCCGCACCATCAACGCCTGGATGGAAGAGCGCATCCGCGAGCGCCCGGCCGAGTGGTTCTGGGTCCACAAGCGCTGGCCGAGCGAGCTCTACAAGCGCAAGCGGCGCTAGCCGTTGGTTTCCTTCCACCGCTGCAGCGCCTCGGCGGGGCCGGCGTAGGCCTCCTGCAGCGGGGCGCTCCAGTAGCGGAGCTGCTCGAGCGGCACCTTCTTGCCGGTGACGGCGCAGATCACGTAGCGGCCGGGCTTCAGCACGGCGAACTCGCCGTCGCCGTAATGCAGCTTGGCGAGGTCCTGGCCGGAGAAGTCGCGGTCGTGGGCGTTCATGGCTGCCGATATAGCGCCCCGGCGGGCGTCAGAACAGATCGCCCTGCGCGGGCGAGGGCGCTTTCGGCTTCGCTTTCGCCGGCTTGGGCGCGGCCGGAGGCTCGCTGCCGCCCGCCCCGTCGATCACCGCCTGGCGGGTCACCTTGTCGCCGAACTTGATGGACACCGCCTCGCCGCTGGCGAGGGCCGCGCCCTGCCGGACGATCGAGCCGTCGGCCCTGGTGACCCGCGCGAAGCCGCGCTCCAGGGGGCGCTCGGGATCGACCGAGGCGTGCAGCTTGGAAAGCGCGGCCAGCCGCTCCGACAGCCGCTCCAGCTTGCGCTCGGCCGCCGGCTGCAGGCGCACGGCGACGGCCTCCAGCCGCTGCTTCTGCACCTGCTGCGGCCGCTGCAGCAGCAGGGGCGAGAGCCGCGACGCCACCCGCACTAGGTCGCGCTCGTGGGCGGCGGCGTTCTTGGCCAGGCCCGCGCCCAGCCGCCCCGACACGATGCCGAACCGCTGCACGGCCAGCTCGACCAGGTCCGGCACCCGGCGCAGCGCCCGCTCGGCGTGCTGCACCCGGCCCCGGCGGTCCTCCACCGCGCGCCCGCCGCAGCGGTGCATCCGCGCGCCGAGGTCGCTGACCAGGGCCTTCAGCTCCGCCAGCACCGGCGTCGCCATCTCGGCCGCGGCCGTGGGCGTCGGCGCCCGGCGGTCGGAGACGAAGTCGATCAGGGTGGTGTCGGTCTCGTGGCCCACGGCGCTGATCAGCGGGATGGTCCCGGCCGCCACGGTGCGGGCCAGGGTCTCGTCGTTGAACGGCCATAGGTCCTCCACCGAGCCGCCGCCGCGCGCGACGATCAGGATGTCGGGGCGCGGGATCGGCCCGCCGGGCTCCAGGGCGTTGAAGCCCCGGATCGCGGCGCAGACCTGGGCGGCGGCGGCGTCGCCCTGCACCACCACCGGCCAGACCACCACCCGGCAGGGCCAACGGTCGCGGATACGGTGCAGGATGTCCCGGATCACCGCGCCGGTCGGGCTGGTGATCACCCCCACCACGGCCGGCATGGCGGGCAGGGGGCGTTTGCGGGCGGCCTCGAACAGGCCCTCGCCCTGCAGCTTGGCCTTCAGCCGTTCGAGCTGGGCCAGCAGGGCGCCCACGCCCGCCGGCTCCATGGTCTCGATGACGATCTGGTAGCGGGAGCCCTGCGGATAGGAGGTGATCTTGCCGGTGACCACCACCTCCATGCCCTGCTGCGGGCGCACCTGCAGCCGGCTCACCTGGCCCTTCCAGACGACGCCGTCGATGGCGGCGCGCTCGTCCTTCAGCGTCAGGTAGACGTGGCCGTTGGAGTGGTGGGTGACCTTGGAGAGCTCGCCGCGCAGCCGCACGAAGCCGTAGGCGTCCTCCAGCGTCCGCTTCAGCGCGAACGCCAGCTCCGAAACCGAATACGGCCGCGCATTGCCGCTCTCGGCGGCCGGGGACTCAGGGGCGGGCTCGCTCATCGGGGGAAGTTAGCGACGGGCCGCCGAAAACCCAATGCATCGGCCCCACTTGTTCGCAATATGTTCTGAAACTAGTGTCATCCCGGAAAGCGCGTCAGCGCTTATCCGGGACCCATGAACACCGATGTGGGACGAGCGCACCTACTGGGTCTACATCCTCTCCAGCCGGCGCCACGGCACGATCTATGTCGGGGTGACGAACAGCCTCGAGCGCCGTGTGGCCGAGCACAAGGCGGGACAGGTCTCCGGCTTCACCAGCCGGTACGGCGTCGACCGCCTGGTGTGGTTCCGCGGCTTCGGCGAGGTGACGGAAGCGATCGCCTTCGAGAAGAAGCTCAAGCGCTGGCGGCGGGACTGGAAGGTCGCGCTGATCGAGGAGGCCAATCCGTTCTGGCAGGACCTCTATCCCGGCATGATGGCCGAGACGGCGCCGCTCCATCCTGATCTTGCCGACTTCGCCGACGCGCTGCGGCGGCTGGGCTCGATCCAGGCCTGAGGCGCGGAGATCATGGATCCCGGATAGCCGCTGCGCGGCTTCCGGGATGACACCGGAATGGGAAAGGGCGCGCCGGCCGCTAACAGCGTCCAACGCGCCCCCATCCCCAACGGATCACTCACCGCGCAGGGGCGGATCTCAGATGTAGCGGCGCAGGCTCCGGGCGAGCTCGGCGGCGCTGGACTTCTTCTTGGTCTGGGCCGGCTGGTAGGCCACCTGGCTGTGCTCGTGGCAGTAGGGGCCTTCGCCCGACCGGCGGCCGCAGAAGGTGAAGTTGTCCATGGCCGGGTCGCCGATCGGCCACTTGCACATGTGGGCGCCCAGGGTCAGCACCGTGGCGGTGCCGGGGGCCTCTTCCACGTAGCGCACGGGCGAGGGCTGGGTCGCGGCCAGGGCCGGGGGCTCGGCGATGCGGCGCGGGGCCGAGGGGGCCGCCGTCACCGGACGCGCCGGGCGCGGCGCCTTGAAGACGGTGCGGGCCGGCTTCGACGGAGTGGCCCGGCCGGACAGACCCAGGCGGTGGACCTTGCCGATCACCGCGTTGCGGGTGACGCCCCCCAGCTGCTTGGCGATCTGACTGGCCGAAAGGCCGTCCTGCCAGAGCTTCTTCAAAAGCTCGACGCGCTCGTCCGTCCAACCCATTTCGCCTCTCCCAGCCCAGGGATCCGGCCGCGCCCCCGCGGTCTCGGATCAACATCTTGTGGCGTTGAGCAGCCTCAGCGCCTACCAACCACCATCAGTAGTAAACAACTCCTTAAGGGCCACAATAGGCGCCCTCGGGCTTGTCCACAGGAACTAGATGTAGGGTCGGTGGACGCCGATTTTGTCGCAGGCTTGCGGCTTGCGCGCTGGCGGCGCACATCAGCGGGCATGAAGGACATGGCCACCGCCGACGCCGTTTCGCCGCCCCGGCCCCGGGAATACCCGGGCGTCAACTGGGTGGGCCTGCAGACCCTCTATCTGCGCGAGGTCCGCCGCTTCATGAAGGTGGGCATGCAGACCCTCGCCGCCCCCGTGGTGACGGCCCTGCTCTACATGCTGGTCTTCGTGGTCGCGGTGGGCGGCGGCCGCGCGGTCCACGGCGTCGACTACGGGACCTTCGTCGCGCCCGGCCTGATCATGATGCAGATCCTGTCCAACGCCTTCGCCAACTCCTCGTCCAGCCTGCTGCAGGCGAAGTTCAACGGCCTGATGGGCGACTTCCTGACCCCGCCGCTGACGCCGGCCGAGCACGTGGTCGGCTTCGGCCTCGGCGCCGCCACCCGCGGCATCGTGGTGGGCGCGGTCAGCCTGGTGGCCGTCCTGCCCTTCGCCCGCCTGCCGGTGGCCCAGCCGTGGGCGCTGCTGGTCTTCGGCCTGGGCGCGGCCTTCATCATGGGCTTCATCGGCATCATGGCGGGGCTGTGGGCCGAGAAGTTCGACCACATGGCCGCGGTGACCAACTTCGTCATCATGCCGATGACCTTCCTGTCGGGCACCTTCTACCTGGTGGAGCGGCTGCCCGAGCCGTTCCGCTCGGCCAGCCACTTCAACCCGTTCTTCTACCTGATCGACGGCTTCCGCTACGGCTTCATCGGCCAGGCGGAGAGCGATCTGCGGATCGGCGTGGCCATGACCGTGGCGCTCGTGCTGGCCACCGGCTGGGCGTGCCTGCGGATGTTCGAGGTGGGCTACAAGATCAAGACCTAGGGAGGCTTCGGGGGACGCATGACGGCCGACGCACCAGGAGCGCCGGGGCGGCGCCCGCGCCCACAGGGCATTCTCGCCGCCGGCTTGCTCGGCGGCCTCGTGGACGTCCTCTACGCCAGCGGCCTGGCCCTCGTCCTCGGCCGGCCGATCATCAGCCCCTGGCAGGGCGTGGCCTCGGGCTGGCTCGGCGCGGCGGCCCGCGACATGGGCCTGGCCTCCGCCGCGCTCGGCCTCGTCACCCACTTCGCCATCGCCACCGCCATGGCCGCCGCCTATGCGCTCGCCGCCACCCGGCTTGCCGTGCTCACCCGCCGGCCCCTGCTGGCGGGGAGCCTCTACGGCCTCGTCCTCTACGGCGTGATGTACGGGATCGTCCTGCCGCTCCGCTTCCCGCAGCGCTTCCCCCGCTGGGACGGCGTCCAGTCGGTGACCGACATCCTGGCCCACGTCGGCGTGGGCCTGGTCATCGCCGTCGTGCTGTCACGCAGGCGCGATTGACACACCGGCGTTAGAGGACGAAAACGCCAAGCCTTCCGGTCCCCGGCGCGCAAGCGGCGGGGACGCTCCATTTTGGAGGGCTCCTTCGGTGACGCAGACGACCACCGCTCCCGCCGTTCCCAGCGACCACATCATGGGCGTCTACGCACGCGCCCCGCTGGCGTTCGAGCGAGGCGAGGGCGTGCGCCTCTACACGACCGAGGGCGAGGAATACCTCGACTGCATGGCCGGCATCGCGGTCACCGCGCTGGGCCACAGCCATCCCAAGCTGGTGCAGGCGGTGAAGGACCAGGCCGAGAAGCTCTGGCACACCTCCAACATCTTCAAGATCCCCAACCAGGAGAAGCTGGCGGGGATGCTGACCGACGCGACCTTCGCCGACGTGGTGTTCTTCACCAACTCCGGCGCCGAGGCGATCGAGTGCGCCATCAAGACGGCGCGCAAGCACCACTGGGCGAACGGAAACCCTGAGCGGATCGACATCATCGGCTTCGACGGCTCGTTCCACGGCCGGACCATCGCGGCGATCTTCGCGGCCAACAACCCGACCTATGTGGAAGGCTTCGGCCCGCCGCCTCCGGGCTTCGTCGGCGCGAAGTTCGGCGATCTGGAGGGCCTGAAGGCGCTGGTCGGCCCGACCACCGCGGCGATCCTCCTTGAGCCCGTGCAGGGGGAGGGCGGCGCCCGCTCCTGGACCGAGGCCCAGCTGCGCGAGATCCGCCAGCTCTGCGACGAGACCGGCACGCTCCTGATCTACGACGAGATCCAGTGCGGCCTCGGCCGGACCGGCAAGCTCTTCGCCTACGAATGGGCCGAGGGCGGCGCCGACCCCGACATCATGGCGGTGGCCAAGGCGCTCGGCGGCGGCTTCCCGGTCGGCGCGTGCCTCGCCACCATCGACGCGGCCAAGGGCATGGGCCCGGGCTCCCACGGCTCCACCTACGGCGGCAATCCGCTGGCCATGGCGGTGGGCGTCGCCTCCTTCGAGGAGCTGGTGAAGCCCGAACTCCTCGCCCACGTCCGCGAGGTGGCCGGCTACTTCACCCAGCAGCTCTCGGGCCTGAAGGACCGCTACCCCGACGTGGTGCTCGACATCCGCGGCAAGGGGCTGCTGATCGGGATCAAGCTCGCGACGCCGAACCGCGAGTTCATGCAGCACGCCCGCGACGAGCACCTGCTGATCGCCGGCGGCGGCGACAACTGCGTGCGGCTCCTGCCGCCCCTGGTCCTCACCATCGAGGAGGCCAGCGAGGCCATGCAGAAGCTGGAGAAGGCCTGCGAGGCCGCCCGGGCCAAGGCGCAGGCCGCGGCATGAGCCAGATCCGGCACTTCCTCGACCTCTGGCGGCTCGAGGGCTCAGACCTGCGCGCCATCCTCGACGACGCCAAGGCCCGCAAGGCCGCGCGCCTCGGCTGGCCCAAGGGCCGCCCCGACGCCGACCGTCCCGCCGACGGCCGGACGCTGGCCATGATCTTCGAGAAGCACTCCACCCGGACCCGCTTCTCCTTCGACGCGGCCATGCGCCAGCTGGGCGGCGACGTGATCATCTCCAACGCCGCCGAGATGCAGCTCGGCCGCGGCGAGCCCATCGAGGACACCGCCCGCGTGCTCTCGCGCATGGTCGACGCCATCATGATCCGGGCGAACTACCACGAGGACGTGGAGCGCCTGGCGCTCTCGGCCACCGTGCCGGTGATCAACGGCCTGTCCGACAAGGGCCACCCCTGCCAGATCCTCGCCGACCTGATGACCTTCGAGGAGCACCACGGCCGGGTGGAGGGCCGGACCTTCGCCTGGATCGGCGACGGCAACAACGTGTGCGCCAGCTTCATCCACGCCGCGCCCAAGCTCGGCTTCCGGCTGAACATCGCCAGTCCCGCCGTCTACCATCCGGACCTGGTGGACCTCGCCCGCGCCCAGGAGCAGCAGGGCCAGGTGATGACCACCCGCGACCCGCGCGAGGCGGTGCGCGGCGCCGACTGCGTGATCACCGACACCTGGGTGTCCATGGGCGACACCGACCACGACGAGCGGCTCGACGCGCTGGAGCCCTACCAGGTGGACGAGAAGCTCATGGAGCTGGCCAATCCCGAGGCCTGCTTCCTCCACTGCCTGCCCGCCCACCGCGGCGAGGAGGTGACGGACGAGGTGATCGACGGGCCGCGCAGCCTGATCTGGGACGAGGCGGAGAACCGCATCCACGCCCAGAAGTCGATCCTCGCCTGGTGCTTCGGACACATAGGCTGACCCTGCGGCCATCCGGCCCATCGCCGGAGCCGGCCGTTAGCGCGAAGCTCGAAACCTGGAATCGTCTTCCTATATGGGGCCGATGATTACGCCTTCCGTACCCGACGACCTGGTCGGCGCCTTCCAGATCGAGGGCGAGCCCGTGCGCGGCCGCCTCGCCCGCCTCGGCCCCGCGGTCGATGAGATCCTGCGCGCCCACGACTATCCCGAGGCCGTCGCCAACCTGCTGGGCGAGGCCTGCGCGCTCGCCTCGCTCGTGGGCTCCAACCTGAAGTTCGACGGCCGCCTGATCGTCGAGGCCCGCGGCTCCGGCCCGGTGCGCTACGTGGTGGCCGACTACGACACCTCCGGCGGCCTGCGCGGCTACTGCCGCTTCGACCCCGACGAGGTGGCCGCCGCGTCCGAGGGCTTCGTGCGCCCCGGCGCGCGCTCGCTGCTGGGCGACGGCATCTTCCTGATGACCGTGGACCAGGGTCCGGACATGGACCGCTACCAGGGCGTCACCGCCATCGAAGGCGAGACGCTCGCGCTCTGCGCCGAGCAGTACTTCGCCCAGTCCGAGCAGACCCCCACCCGCGTGCGGCTGGCCGTCGGCCAGGCCAACGACGGCGAGGGCCCCAAGTGGCGGGCCGGCGGCGTGCTGATCCAGAACATCGCCGAGGACGACGCCCGCGGCTCCACCGCCGAGGCCTGGAACCGCACCCAGGCGCTGTTCGAGACGATCGGCGAGGACGAGCTGATCGACAGCCTGCTCTCGTCCAACCACCTGCTGTTCCGCCTCTTCCACGAGGACGGCGTCCGCGTGTTCGGCTCGACGCCGCTGCGCGCCTTCTGCCGCTGCTCGCAGGACCGGATCGAGACGGTGCTGAAGTCCTTCCCCGCCGCCGACCGCGAGGACATGGTCGAGCCCGACGGCAAGATCCACGTCACCTGCGAGTACTGCAGCCGCGTCTACGCCGTGGAGCCGGAAAAGCTCGGCGAGGCGGCGTAGCCGATCTTCCTTTCCCACCCAGTGGGAGAGGGGGACCATCCGCTCTTCGCCTGCGGCTCGGCCGACGGTCCCGCTTCCCGCGCCGCGGGAAGGGAAGTTACGCCGCGTCCAGCGCCCGGGAGACGTCGCGCACGAGGTCGCCGGCGCCTTCCAGGCCGACGCTCATCCGCACCCAGCCCTCGGTGAGGCCGATCTCCAGCCGCTGGGCTTCGGGCATGGATCGGTGGGTGGTGGTCGACGGGTGGGTGGCCATCGACTTGGCGTCGCCCAGGTTGTTGGAGATGTCGACGATCTGCAGCGCGTCGAGGAACCGCCAGGCGGCCTCCCGGCTCCCGAGGTCGAATGCGATGACATTGCCGCCGCCGGTCATCTGGTTGGCGATGATCGCCGCCTGCGGGTGGTCCGGCCGGCCGCAGTAGACGGTCTGGCGCACCTTGCCCGAGGCCGCCACCGCGTCGGCCACGCGGCCGGCGTTCTCGGTCTGCCGGCGCACGCGCAGTTCCAGCGTCTCAAGCCCCTTCAGCAGCACCCAGGCGTTGAACGGCGACAGCGCCGGCCCCGTGTGGCGCAGCAGGTCCTTGTAGGCCTCGGTCATCAGCTCGGTCCCGCCGAGGATCGCCCCGCCCAGCACCCGGCCCTGGCCGTCGATGTGCTTGGTGGCGGAATAGACGACCACGTCGGCGCCCAGGGCCAGCGGCTTCTGGAAGACCGGCGTGGCGAACACATTGTCGACGATCAGCCGTGCGCCGGCCGCGTGCGCGATCTCGGCCACCGCCCCGATCGCGGTCACCTCCAGCAGCGGATTGGCCGGGCTCTCCACCAGGAAGGCGCGGGTGTTCGGCCGCACGGCGGCCTTCCAGGCCTCCAGGTCGGTGGCGTCCACATAGGTCGCCTCGACGCCGAACCTCGGCAGCCATTCGGAGATGATCCAGCGGCAGGAGCCGAACAGCGCCCGGCCCGCCACCAGGTGGTCGCCGGCTTTCAGGAGGCCCATCAGCGCCACATGCACGGCGCTCATGCCCGACGCCGTCGCCCGGCAGACGTCGGCGCCTTCCATCAGCGCCAGCCGGTCCTCGAAAACCTGCGTCGTGGGGTTGCCGAAGCGCTGGTAGATGAAGCCCGGGTCCTCGCCCGAGAACCGGCGGTCGGCGGCGCCCGCGCTCCCGTAGGCGAAGCTCTGGGTCAGGAACAGCGCCTCGGAGATCTCCCCATAGGGCGTTCGCGCCATGCCCCCGCGGACGGCCCGGGTCGCTTCTTCCCAGTCGCGCGGATCTTCAGCCATGACGCACCCTCCTTCGGCGGTGCGGCATGAACGGCAGGCGAGGGGTCGTCGTCAAGGCGAGCGTTGCTGAACCCACGCCCAGCTCTCCTGCCGCCTGGAGCGCGCGCAGCCGCGCACGGAAGCCACGAACCACACGAACGACACGAACATCGCCGTCGATGCGCCGGGCTCTCAGCGGCTCTCGTGGTTCGTGTGGTTCGTGGTCAACCTGACGGCTTCGCCGTCCCCAACGCCTCGCCCACCGGTTCCCCGCGAAGAACGGGGGAGAAGCCTTGCAAGACTCCCGTTCCGCGTTAAGGCTTCGCCGCCCATGAGCGAACCCAGCCGCCCGGGCATCCTGCCCTGCCAGTCCATCGACGCCCTGATCGACCAGGGCGCGATCCTCACCGAAGACCGCTTCGACGACGACCAGGTCCAGCCGGCCAGCCTCGACCTGCGGCTCGGCGCCCGGTGCTGGCGGGTGCGGGCCTCCTTCCTGCCGAGGCTCGGCCAGACGGTCGCCCAGCGCATCGCCGACGTGGCCATGCACGAGCTCGACCTGACCCGCGGCGCGGTGCTGGAGAAGGGCTGCGTCTACATCGCCGAGCTGCAGGAGCGGCTGGCCCTGCCGCCCGGCGTCTCGGCCCGGGCCAATCCGAAGAGCTCCACCGGCCGGGTGGACGTCTTCGTGCGCCTGCTCTCCGACGGCGGACCGGCCTTCGACGACGTGGTCGAGGGCTACCGCGGCCCCACCTACATCGAGATCGCGCCCCAGACCTTCTCGGTCCTGGTCCGCCGCGGCACCCGCCTCAACCAGCTGCGCTTGAAGCGCGGCGATCCGCCGAGGCTGCGCACCGAGAGCGTCGGCGTCGACCTCACCGGCGAGGTGGCGGGCTTCCGCGGCCGCCGGCACGCCCCCGTCGTCGACCTCGACCACGTCGACGGCCACGACCCGCGCCTCTACTGGGAGCCGCTGATCCCGCAGAACGGCCAGCTGCTGCTCGATCCGGGCGAGTTCTACATCCTGGCGTCCAAGGAGGCGGTGGAGATCCCCGTCCTGGAGGCCGCCGAGATGACCCCCATCGACCCCTCGGTGGGCGAGTTCCGGGTCCACTACGCGGGCTTCTTCGACCCCGGCTTCGGCACGGACGAGGCGCACGGCAAGGGCTCGCGCGGCGTGCTCGAGGTCCGCAGCCACGAGACGCCCTTCATCCTGGAGGACGGCCAGACGGTCGCCCGCCTGGTTTACGAGCCGCTGACCGAGCGGCCCACGCGCCTCTACGGTGACCTCGGGTCGCATTACCAGCGCCAGGGCCTCAAGCTATCCAAGCACTTCAGGGTGTGGGGCGAATAGGGCGCGCGAGAAGCCTTCCCCACCCGAGGGGGAGCGTGTCGAGTGCGTTGGCTTCGCAGGGCCGCCCTGGCGGCGGCCGGTCTGATCTCCGGGCTTTCGATCGCCGGCGCCGCGGCCGCCGCCCCCGCGCTGTGGGTGGTCAGGGACGCCGACAGCGAGATCTATCTCTTCGGCACCCTGCACGCCCTCGACCCGGCCACCCGCTGGCGCACGCCCGTCTATGACGCCGCCCTGGCCCGCGCCGGGACGGTCTGGTTCGAGGCCGACCTCGACACCGCCGACCCGCGAACCATCGGCCGCATCCTGGAGACCTACGGCAAGGACCCGGACCGGCCGCTGTCGCGCAAGCTGCCGCCGCAGGACCTGGTTGCGCTCAGCCGCCACGTGGACGTGGCCCGCATCGACCACCTCCGGCCCTGGGCCGCGGCCCTGATGCTCTCCATGCAGCCGATGCTGGAGCGGGGCGCCCGGGTCGAGGCCGGCGCCGACATGACCGTCACCCGCGCCGCCCGCCGCACCGCCAAGACGGTCCGGGCCTTCGAGACCCTGGAGGACCAGGCCCGCCTGTTCGCCGGCCTCTCCGAGCCCGCCGAGCTGCAGTACCTCTGCGACGTGATCCGCCAGCGCTCCGGAGGCCCGCGGCTCGCCCTGCGTCCCGTGGCCTCGCTGGAGCAGGCCTGGGCGGCCGGCGATCTGGCGCGCCTGGGCCCCGCCCTGGTCGGCGAGCTGCGCGACCAGAACCCCGGCCTCTACGAGGCGCTGCTGAGGCGCCGGAACCTGCAGTGGGCCGAGCAGCTCGCCGGCGAGATGTCCGGCGCCGGCGTGGAACTGGTCAATGTGGGCGCCCTGCACATGGTCGGCGAGCACGGCCTGCCGACCCTCCTGGCCGCCCGCGGCTTCGCCGTCGAGCGGGTGCAGTAGCAAGCACGCCCGACATTCTGTCATGGACGCTTGACACCACCGCGATGTCATGTTTCCTTGTCACCTAGACAAGGGAGCTTTCCATGCCGCGCCGCGTATCGATCTGGGCCATGGTCGCCGTCGTGGCCTTCGCCGCGCTCGCGACCTACGCCCTGGCCGGCGCGGCCCTGCTGCTCCGCCCACCGGCTTTCGCGGCCGTGGCCGACGCCCCGCGCCTGCTCGCCGCCGCTTCCCAGACCCTCCTGCCGCTGGCTGGCCGCCTGGCCGCCGAGCGCTTCTGAAGAAGGACCCCCGATGTTCCTCACCTCCAGCTTCCGGCGCGGCGTCATCCCGTTCGCCGCGGTGGCCGTGGGCCTGGCGATCGGCCTGGCCACCCGTCGCTTCGTCGACGCCGACCAGCCGCTGCAGTTCGCCCTCTGGTTCTCCATCCCCGTGATCACCGCCCTGGTCGCCTCGGTCATGTGGTGGCGCATGCTCGACGAGGTCGCCCGCGACGCGCACAAGACCGCCTGGTACTGGGGCGCCTCCTTCGGGATGCTCGTGGGGCTGGTCGGCCTGATGCTCCTGGAGCGGAGCGATGGCGGCCTGATCACCACCGGCCTCCACGGCGGCACGACGCCCGAGTCCTTCGTGGCGCTGGGCGCCATCCTCGTCATCTCGGCCCAACTCGTCGGCTATCTCCTGGTCTGGGTCGGCTGGTGGATCTCCAAGCGCTAGGAGCGTTCGCGATGAAGAACCGCCTCAAGGTGCTCCGCGCGGAGCGCAACTGGAGCCAGGGCGACCTTGCCGAGCGCCTCCAGGTCTCGCGCCAGAGCGTCAACGCCATCGAGACCGGCAAGTACGACCCGAGCCTGCCGCTCGCCTTCAAGATCGCCCGGGTCTTCGACCTGCCGATCGAATCCATCTTCGAGGACGAGGCCGCCTGAGCGCGCCTCCGGACAGGAACCCCGCCATGCTGTCGTCTCTCTCCCGCGGCGTCCGCCGCCTCGCCGCCGCCGCCGCCGCCCTGGCCCTCGTCGCCGCCTCGCCGGCTGCCGCCGAGCCCGCGCTCTGGGCCCTGAAGGACGCGGACTCCACCATCTACCTGTTCGGCACGGTCCATGTGCTGAAGCCCGGCACGGAGTGGCGCTCGCCGAAGGTGGCCGCCGCCCTAGGTCAGAGCGGGGAACTGGTCCTGGAGGTGCTGGGGGCCGACGATCCCAAGGCCGTCCAGCCGCTCATCGCCCGCTATGGCGTCGATCCCGGCGCCTCGCTGTCCGCCAAGCTCCCCGAGGCGGACCGGCCGAGGCTGGCCGCGGCGGCGAAGTCCATGGGCCTGCCCGACGGCGCCATGGAGCCCATGCGCCCCTGGCTCGCGGCGCTGACCCTGGCGGTGCTCCCCATCGTCCAGGCCGGCTACGACGCCAAGAGCGGGGTCGAGACCGTGCTCACCGCCGAGGCCAAGGCCGCGGGCAAGCAACTCGGCTCTCTCGAGACCCTGGAGCAGCAGCTCCGTTTCTTCGCCGACATGCCGCGGGACGTGGAGGTGGACCTGCTCAGCGCCACCCTCGACGACGTCGCCGAGGGGCCGGCCCAGCTCGACCGCATGGTGGCCGCCTGGGCGGCCGGCGACCAGGCGGCGCTGGAGAAGGAGTTCGTCGAGGAGACCCGCCGCGACTATCCGCACATGTACCGGCTCGTCGTCGTGCAGCGGAACGAGGACTGGGCCCGCCAGCTCGAGACGAAGCTGCAGGGCTCCGGCGTCAGCTTCGTCGCCGTCGGCGCGGGCCACCTCGTCGGCCCCGACAGCGTCCAGGCCCAGCTCGCCAAGCGCGGCCTGCGGGTGGAGCGGCAGTAGCTATCCGGTGTCATCCCGGTTTCGCGCAGCGAAGACCGGGACCCATACGCGCCGTGATCTCCGGGTCGGACGCGGCGTCGACACCACGCCTGCCCTCTGCGCGCCGTGATCATGGATCCCGGATAGCCGCTGCCCGGCTTCCGGGATGACAGCCCTGGTTACAGCCGCGTGCGCAGGCTCCACAGCTCCGGGAAGGCGCGCCGGGTGAGCGTCCGGGCGAGGTAGCCCACGCCCTCCGTGCCCCCGGTGCCCGGCCGCCCGCCGATGATCCGCTCCACGGTCAGCACATGCTTGTGCCGCCAGGTCAGCAGGGCGTCGTCCAGGTCCACCAGCTTCTCGGCCAGCTGGTAGAGCTCCCAGTGGCCCTTGGTGTCGCGGTAGACCTCCAGCCAGGCGTCCTCGACGGCCGGGGAGGGGGCGTAGGTCTGAGAGACGTCGCGTTTGAGCACGGCCTCGGGCACGGAAAGGCCCCGGGCCGCCAGCTGGGCGATCGCCAGGTCGTAGAGGCTGGGGGCCTCCAGCGCGGCCTTCAGGTCGGCCAGCGCCGCCGGCCGCTCGGCGTGGAAGCGCAGGAAGCTCTCGTCCTTCAGCCCGAGCAGGTACTCCAGCTCGCGGAACTGGTGCGACTGGAAGCCCGAGCTGGTTCCCAGGCTGCCGCGGAAGCTGAGGTAGTCGGCCGGCGTCATGGTCGCCAGCACGTCCCACGACAGGGTCATGATGGTCTGGATCCGCGACACCCGCGCCAGCGCCTTGTAGGCCGGCTCCAGGTCGCCCGCCGCGATCAGCCGCCGGGCCAGCTTCACCTCGTGGATGATCTCCTTGAGCCACAGCTCCTTGGTCTGGTGGATCACGATGAACAGGACTTCGTCGTGCCGGTCGCTCAGCGGCTTCTGCGCCGCCAGCAGCTCGTCCAGCGCGAGATAGCGCGCATAGGTCATGGGTTGGTCTGACATGCCCGGACCCTACGCCGCGCAGACGCCCTCCTGGAACCTTCGAGGTCCGCCTCGGAATGTTCCTGGTTTGTTCTTGACTACCTCACGCAGCTGAGCCATAATAGCCGTGCGCTGGAGGAATATGCGCGGGTTCAGCCCACCTCTGAGCGCTCTGACAAACTCTGGGGGGACTGATGGCCGGCGCTCAGCTGGCGCGCTCGCGCGCGCCTGAAACCATGGATGAATTCGTCGCTCGACGAGAGTCGGAGCAAGCCCGCCGCCAAGTCAACTACGCGGCGGGCCAGGAGAAGTGGTCTGCATCGACCCGGACGGGCCAAAATTACTCGGCCGCACGACCAACGGATGTTGTGGTGCTGGGCGCTCAAACGCGTAGCGCGGCTTATAACCAATCCATGAGGTCGCGCGCTGTAGCGCCAGCTCCGGGCGGGGGGCAACCTCGCGGCACTCAGTACAGCGCGCTCTACGCACCACCGCCCGGCGACTTGGCGGAACTGCGTCGTCAGCAGGCTGAGTTCGCAGCGACGCGGCGCAAGATCGCCGACCAGAACAGCTGGATGGCCGCGCCTGCGCTGGGTCCGGTGGCTCTGGCGCTAGGTGCGGGCGGTGCTGCGGCGCTTGCCGGTAGGGGCGCAGTAGTGGCAGGTCCGCCGCTGGCCTTCGTTGCGCGAGAGGCTTGGCAGCGGGGCGGCCAACTGACGCCCAAAGCGCTGTCGCGAGACGCCAAGGCTACATTAAGGGAGCAGGCGCGGATCAGGTATGCGCAGGCGAATGGCATCCCGGCAAGCAGGATGCGGGCAGAGGTTCATCATAGCGATCCGCTTGAGTATGCCCACCTAAAGCCCGGAGCCGATCCCAATCGCTTGGCAAATCTCTGGGGTCTGCGGAAGGAGGCGCACGCCATTGCATCGCGCGAGTGGACGGAATTCGGCAAGCAGCTGAAGGGCCGTATGCCCACCCAGGCTGAACTGATGCAGGCGAAGTTACGTATTGACCGTATGGTCGAGCCCTACATCCGCCGCGCCGATGTGCCACGATCGAACAGGCCGCCGGGCAAGGGAGGGCCCAGGTGAGAGTACCCGTCGCAGAAGCGGCTTTGGACCTTGAGCGGCGCGGTCTCCTTACACGCGACTCCAAGGATCATTCCGAGCGGATCATCGAGCACGTGGGAAGCCTCCTGGGCCGTGATCTGCCGCCAGATCTGATTGCCTTCTATAGGGAGCGGGTGGCCACCTTGGGAGCGTTCTACGCTCAAGTGCCCGAGTGGAACGATTGGGTGGGGTGGCGCTCGCCATCGTCGATAGTCACGGCCCTGTTGCACGCCGAGGCGGTGCCAGTTTTCGATGATGGATGTGGCAATCTTTACGGATTGGACCTGACGGCCTGTGTCGAGACACCGGCGGTCTACTTTTTCGATCACGAGAGCGGGTTCAAAGAGCCCGAATGGGCAGCTGGCTCTTCCCTAGGTGCTTTCATGCTCCTCTTGGCGGACAAGGATCGAGCTTACACGGAAGGGTGGCCGCCTCAGTGGGAGTTGAAGGTCGACCCCGATTTGGAACGATGCCCCCGTGCGCCCGCAATCTGGAATGCAGGTTGAGGGGGGCGCATAGGCTATCACCGTTCGTTAACGGGCTGCTCGCGATCGTCGACGCCTATCCAAGCGGGAGCGGCACGGCCCTGCCAGCGACAGGCAGGAGCGCTTGCGCTGCTTTGAAGGCGCGCCTGGGCGAGCCAAGGCGTGATAACCTTGAGGAGTGCGACCCGCCCCGCCTTCCGACCGCGGCCGGCCAGGTTCCCCATCGCCTCCGTCGCTCGCCGATGCTACGTACGCGCTACGTCATCTCCGCCGGCGCCGTCCGCGGCCTTGACTCTCCGGCCCTAAGCGGTTGAAACCGCCGGCCTTCGCGGGTGTAGTTCAGAGGTAGAACGTCAGCTTCCCAAGCTGAATGTCAGGGGTTCGATTCCCCTCACCCGCTCCAACCTCTCCCTCACCTCTTGATCACGCTGATCTTGCCGTTGCGCTCGATCCAGGCCTCGGCGACGCCGTCGGGGCTGGAGAGGCCGGCTTCGCGCAGGGCCTCCTCCACGTCGTGGCGGCCGACCCCGTGGCGGCGCAGCTCCGCCTCGTCGAAGCGCCCGTCGGCGGCGATGCGGCAGGGCTGGCCCTTCACCAGCGGCCCCAGCCAGTGCAGCCGCGCCGAGGCCCAGGCGAGGCTGGCGTGCAGGGCGACCAGCACCGCGGTCGCCGCCAAGGTCTCCCAGAGCGGCGCGCTGGCGGTCAGGGCCCGGCTGAGGTTGGAGCCGATGATCACCGACAGGATGATGTCGATGGCGCCCCACTTGCCGAACACCCGCTTGCTGGCCATGCGCACCAGCGCCAGGCCGAACAGGAAGATCAGCGCCGCCCGGATCGACATCTGCCACCAGGTGATGTCGTCCTGGCGGCCCAGGAGGAGGTGGAGGTCGGCGAGGTCCATGGGCGTCTCCGGGCGGGGATGGCTGTCCCCGCCCTAACGCCCGACCGGACCCTAGAAGATCCAGCCGTCGCCGAGCGACGAGAGCTGGACGCCCGCCAAGGTGAGCTGGGCCCCGCCGTCCACGCTCACCACCGTGTCGGCGCCCACCTGGGCCACCGTGTAGTGGCTGCCCGGCAGGACGTTCACCCGGTCGCCTTCCCAGACGTTGAAGTCCAGCACCCGGTCGCTGCCGGCGTCGGCGAACACGTGGAAGGTGTCCGCGCCCGCGCCGCCCGACAGGAAGTCGAAGCCGCGGTCGCCCGACAGCCAGTCGGCGCCCTCGCCGCCGGAGACGGAATCGTCGCCCTGGCCGCCGCGCACCACGTCGGCGCCCCAGCCGCCGGCGGCGGTGTCATTGCCCATGTTGCCCAGCACCACGTCGTCGCCGTCGCCGCCGTCGAGCAGGTCTTGGTCGCGGCCGCCGACCACCCAGTCGTGGCCGCCGCCGCCGGAGACGGTGTCGTCGCCCGCATTGCCGTGCAGGTCGTCGAAGGCCCCGCCGCCGGAGATGCTGTCGCGCCCGTCCTGGCCGTGCAGCACGTCATGGCCGTCGCCGCCCACCAGGACGTCGTCGCCCGCCGTGGGCCCGCCCCCCACCGCGACCGGGCCCGGCGTCGGCGACGGTGACGGGGAGCCGGAGAAGGGCGTGTCGTAGCCGGCGAACTTCTTCACATAGTCCGACACCGGCGTGCCGTACGGGTCGCGCATGTTCATGGCGCCGTTGGAGCTCAGGTAGTCCTTCAGGTTCCAGACCCCCACCAGGTGGGCGCCGGCGATCAGGCCCGACATGGTCACCTGGCCGCCGTCCACCCACTGGCCCGCGTACTTCACCAGGTCGAGGGCCTTCAGGTCGTTGTGGATGTTGAGGAACCACTCCTGCTGGGCCGCGTCCTGGGCGGCCGGGGAGGCGAGGAAGCTGGCCTTGTCATGGACCCCGTAGCTGGCCGCCTTGGCCGTCCAGCGGCCGATGAAGTCGATGGCCCCCGTGCCGTCGTTGCCCTCGTAGAAGCCGATGGCCTTCAGGGCCTCTTCCCCGAACTGGAACCGCCCGAGATAGCCCACGCTGCTCACGAAGGCGTAGTTGTTGCCCGACTCGTTCTGGCCCAATGCGCGCAGCAGGTCGAAATAGCTTCCAGCGCTCATTCTCGATCACCCTTTGTCTGGAAAGGCCGCGCGCCCCCGTCGGCCTCGCGGCTTGGGAAACGCCGCGGTGACGGCGCTTCGGCTTGCAGGTTTGGTTAGGGAGGGGCCCCCCGGCTCGACGCGTTCAGGGATGGCGATGTGCGCGGGCCCAAATGTGGCGCCTGGCGCCGCAAACCTGCGTCAAGTTGACCGTGCCAAGCTTGTTTACCTCACGGCCCAGCTGGGGCCTTGCCGGGCGGCGGCGGTGCGTGAAACGTGGCCGTGATGAGCGCCGCCAATTCCGCCCCGATCCTCCGGACCGCCACCGGCGCCGACGCCGCGGCCCTGCGCGGGCTGATGGACCGCTCGATCCGCCGGCTGCTGGAGCCGTTCCTCAGTCCGGAGGCGGTCGAGGCGTCGTTCGAGGTGATGGGGCTCGACACCCAGCTCCTCGCCGACGCGACCTACTACGTCGTGGAGCTGGACGGCCGCCTCGCCGCCAGCGGCGGCTGGAGCCGCCGGGCCACCCTGTTCGGCGGCGACCACACCTCTGGCCGCAGCGCCGCCCTGCTGGACCCCGCGCTCGAGCCCGCCCGGGTGCGGGCCATGTACACCGATCCCGACTTCGCCCGCCGCGGCCTGGGGCGGATGATCCTGGACGCCTGCGAGGCCGCGGCCCGGGCGGAGGGCTTCCGCGCCGCCGAGCTCGCCGCCACCCTCGGCGGGCTGCCGCTCTACCGCGCCTGCGGCTACCGGGAGGTGGAGCCCTTCGAGGTCGAGACCTCCAGCGGCGTGCGCGTGCCGCTCGTCCGCATGGCCAAGGACCTCTAGCTCCGGACGCGAAACGGGCGGGCCTCTCGACCCGCCCGCCGCTCACGCGAACCCTGACACCAAGGGGCGGGTCAGAAGTTCACGCCGACCCGCGCGTAGTAGAACCCGCCCTGCCAGTCGACGATCATGTCCGAGCGGTAGATCCGCCCGTTGGTCGCCGACTCGCCGATCAGGTCGCGCGTCGGGTAGTTGTCGAACACGTTGCGCACCCCCAGCGTCAGCGTCGTGTTCTCCGTCGCGTCCCAGCTGCCCTCGAGGTCGAGGAACACCTCCGGATCCCATTTCTGGATCGCCGGATTGGTGGCGCTGAACATGTTCTTGTACGGCCCGTAGACGCTGAGCCTGGCCACGCCGGTGAACGGCCCCGCTTTGTGGATCGCCGTCATCACCCCGCGCCAGCGGGGCTCGGAATGCTTGAAGTCGTAGATGTATTCGCCGTCGAAGAACCGCCGCTGCACGCCCGAGGGGTCGGTGATCACCTTCACCTTGTCGACGATCGGCATGTTCCAGTTGAAGGCGGCGCTGAGGTTGGTGGACTGCCCGTTCGGCCACAGGGCCGCGTAGGTGGCCACCACGTCCACGCCCTGGATCTTCGCGTCGAAGGCGTTCTGGAAGAAGTTCACCTGGCCGATGGTGTCGGCGCCGGGGACGTTGGCCGCGATCAGCGCCGACTGCAGGGCCGGCGTCACGGTGATCGGCGTCACCGCGTAGAACATGTCGTCGATGGCGATGTAGTAGGCGTCCACCGACAGCGTCAGGCCGTCGATCGGCTGGGCGGTCACCCCGAACGAGACGTTCTGCGAGGTCTCGGGCTCCAGGTCCTCGGCGCCCAGGAACTGGGCCACTGGGTTGGAGGCCGGGAACAGGCCCTGGGCCACCGGCTGGCCGTTGTTCACGACGGTGGAGACGATGGTGGTGAAGTTCTGGCCGGTGGTGGGCGCGCGGAAGCCGGTGCCCACCGAGCCGCGCACCGCCAGCATGTCGTTGATCTCGAAGCGGGCGGCCACCTTGTAGTCCAGCGTCGAGCCGAAGTCGGAGAAGTCCTCCGCCCTGATCGCCGCCTGCAGGAACAGCTGCTCCGTCAGGTCGGTGGATACGTCGACATAGGCGGCCTTGGAGTTGCGCGTCAGCCGACCGGCGTAGAGCGGCGGGAAGCCCGGCGCCCCGTTCGAGCCCACGCCCAGCACCGCATAGACCGGGTTGGTGAACGTCCGCCCGTCGATCACCTGGGTCGTGGAATTGCAGACGATGCCGGCGTTCTGCGGCGCGGTGGGCCGAAGCGTCCGGTTCGCCACCACGGGCTCGTTGGTGCAGAAGTCGTAGGGGTCGGGCATGGCGTAGGGCCCGGCGATGTAGGAGGGGATGTCCCCCTCGCGGATCTCGTAGCCTTCCTTGCGGTACTCCGCGCCGAACGCCACGGCCACCGGCGTCGCCGTGAAGCCGGGCTCCCATTCGTAGGTCAGGTCGGCGTTCAGCGCGACCTCGTCGGAAACCAGGTCGCCCTGGTGGAACTCGGTGGGGCTCTTCTCGCCCAGCGAGAAGTTCACCGTCTCGTCCAGGTCGTAGCGCAGCTTGTCGTAGCCGTACCGGGCCGAGAGGTCGTAGCCGAAGGCCCCGGCCTCGCCGCGGTAGCCGCCGACGATGGAATAGTCGGTGACCGTGCCGAAGTACTCGGGCGTGAAGCCCAGCGGGAAGATCTGGTTGGCCCGGAACAGCTGGCCGTTGGACATCCGGACATAGTCGTCGAGGTTGTTGGTCGAGGCCCCCACGTCCACCGGGTTGCGGTAGTTGAAGTCCTCCTTCTGGTGGCTGCGGCTGTAGTTGCCGAAGGCGTAGAGCTCGCCCACCCCCAGCTCCATCGCCGAGTTGACGAACACCCGCGTCGCCGTCCCCTCCGGCTGGCCCCACTTCTGCGGGATGCGCCGGTAGAGGCCGGCGTAGTTCACCTGCTGGGCGTAGGCCGCCGTGAAGGCCGTGCCCGGTCCGGTGGTCTCGGTGGCGAACAGCGGGATGCAGAAGCCCGCCGACTGGTTGGGAATGCCCCGGTTGCAGAAGGTCTGCGTCCGGGCCGTCGGCTGCTCGGTGGTGTACTCGAAGGCGAGGTTGACGAAGCCGTTGTTGGGCAGCGGCAGGCCCTTGGCGCCGCTGACGATGATCGACTCGCCGTCCTCCTCGAAATACTGCCCGGCCTGCACCTGCAGGCTGCCGCCGTCCGGACCGTCCTTGAGGATGAAGTTGATCACGCCTGCGATGGCGTCCGATCCGTACTGGGCGCCGGCCCCGTCGCGCAGCACCTCCACCGACTTCAGCGCCGCGGCCGGGATCTGGGCGGCGTCCTGCGCCTGCACGCCGGAGCCGCCGGTGACCACCAGGGCCGAGCGGTGCCTGCGCTTGGAGTTCACGAGCAGCAGGGTCTTGTCCGACGGCAGGCCGCGCAGGGAGGCCGGGCGGATGAAGGTGGCGCCGTCGGAGATCGGCTGACGGGTCAGGGTGTAGGACGGCACCAGCGTCTTCAGCAGGTCCTGGGTGTCCGTGACCGAGATCGACTCGATGTCCTCCTGGCTGAAGCTGTCCACCGGCACCGCGCTCTCGATGGCCGTGCGCGGCGCGGCCCGCGAGCCGGTGACGATCACCTCGTCGATGTCCGCGTCCTCGGCCCAGGCCGATCCGGCCCCCGCCAGCGCCAGAGCTGAGATACCGGCGAGCCAAAGCCGCCGCCCCGTCTTCGTCTGCATGAGATAACCCCCGTTTCTTGTTCGCAGAGAAGGTCGACCGCGCGTTTCACTATTCAGGACTCCCCGTGTCCTGTTGCGGCCGTCTTCCCGTGATCAGGACCGGGCCAGAGCTGTTCAGAGTCAATGGATTTGGCGGCGACTGTTCGCAGCTGCTTGGATTTGGGTCAGAAGAAGGAATGCTGACTATTTTATATCCAGAAATGTCGTCTTTGAATTTTGCGTCGATTTGGATGAGCGTGAAGAAAACCCGGCCTCGGCTTTTTTTGATGTCCGCGTCGAAAGCTCGACCGTGCGCGCCGCGGCGCCGTGCGATCCGCGCCCGACGGCGGCGGACGACCATTTTTCGGGCGCCGGCCGGGCGCGGCTGCCCGCGCCCTGCAGCGTGAGGTTCTTTCCGGGCGGTCGGCGCCGGCTTGATCGCCGCACGCCCGCGCCGGAGGCTATGGATCGAGGCCGGCCGCCGTACGCCGCCGCCTGAACCTCGGGGGAACTCCTGAATGCTGAAGTCCGTCACCGCCGCGCTCGCGCTGAGCCTCGCCGTCGCCGGCGCCGCCCAGGCGCAGAACCTGCACGTCAATCCCACCAACGGGGCCATCTCGCGGGCGGTGAAGGTGCCTGCGGGGTCGGAGATGCTCTACGTCAGCGGCATCACGCCCCGGCCGCTGAACGCCGGCGCGCCCCAGGGCACGCCGCCGCAATGGGCCGACACCAAGGGCCAGGTCGCCAGCATCCTCGGCCAGATCGAGGAGATCATGAAGGCTCAGGGCTACGGCTGGGAGGACGTGGTGATGATGCGCGTCCTGCTCGTCGGCGACCCGGCCAAGGGGGGCCGCATGGACTTCGCCGGCATGATGGAGGCCTACATGGCCGTCTACGGCCCGCTGAAGAACCGCCCGGCCCGGATCACCTCCCAGGTCGCCGCCCTCGTCCAGCCCGGCATGCTCGCCGAGATCGAGGTCCAGGCGGCGAAGAAGCCCTGATCCAATCGTGTGTCATCCCGGCCGCAGCGAAGCGAAGAGCCGGGACCCATGAGCGCCGAACCCAGATGCTGGCCCCGGCGTCGCCGCCTCATCCCAGTCTCGACCTCAGGTGTTCATGGGTCCCGGATCGGCCTGCGGCCGTCCGGGATGACACGTCGAGGTGGACTCAATCCGCCGCCGCGCGCTCGCGGTAGAGGTCCATCACCACCGGCGCGCGTAGGGACGCCACCGCCTCGTCCATCGCCTCGCGGTAGCAGGCCGAGCGGCGCACCGCCCGCTGCTGGTCGGCGACGCTGACGATGGAGGCGCCGCAGACCTCCAGCGCCGCCTTGTCCAGCCGGCGCAGCATCAGCTGGGCGTCGCGGGCCTGGGCGAGGTTAAGGTCGCCGGACCGCACCGCCGTCTCGCGGGCGGACGCCCCCGCCGGCAGCGCCAGGGCCAGGGCGAGGGTCCCGAGCATCAGATGTCGCATCGTCTTCCTCCGCTTGCATTGTTGCCCTCACGATAGGCGCGGGGGGCCCGGGCCGCTACGTTTCCGGGCAATTCAGTCGCTGGCGTACAAAAACGCACCCGCCGCCCTCGACCGAGCGTTCGTCCTGCCGATGATCTTCGCCCCCGCGACCGCCAGCCGCCAGGAGCCGCCATGCCGGAGGTGAGCGCCGGCGTCCTGGCCTGGCGCCCGTCGCCGGACGGGCCGCAGGTGCTGCTCGTCCACCCCGGCGGGCCCTACTGGCGCGGCAAGGACAAGGCCGCCTGGTCGATCCCCAAGGGCCTCGCCGCGCCCGGCGAGGACCTCTACGCCGCGGCGCTCCGCGAATTCGCCGAGGAGCTCGGCCAGCCCGTCTCGGGCGAGGCCCAGGCGCTCGCGCCCTGCCGCACGCCGGGCGGCAAATGGATTCACGCCTGGCTGGTGCAGGCCGACCTCGACCTCACCGGGCTGCGCAGCAATGTGTTCGAGATCGAGTGGCCGCCGCGCTCAGGCCGCCGCGCGACCTTCCCCGAGGTGGACCAGGCGGCCTATCTGGCGCCCGACGAGGCGCGCGTCAGGATCCACGCAGGCCAGCGGCCTGTTCTCGAGGACGCGCTGAGGCGTCTCGGCTGGCCCCCGTAGCGCTGTCCGCCCCGCCCACGGGCCGGAAGTTGCGGGCGGCGACGATCGCGGTCTTGGGCGGCTCCGGCGTGGCCTTGGCGTCGTAGGCGGACTTGTACTGCACCTCGAACAGCGAGCAGGCGGCGGGATAGCCCTCCACCGTCACCGCGCTGATGGTGTTGCGGAACGCCACCTCGGTGCGCAGCTCGCAGTAGTAGGTCCGGCCGTTCAGCAGGACCGCGCGGCGCCAGACGTAGTGCGGCCGGTCGGCCAGCACGATCCTCTCGTCCCAGCGGCCGTAGAGGTTCAGCGCCGTGTCCAGCTCGCGCCCGCTGAGCGCCGTCGTGGCGTCCACCGTGGAGGTGGTCGCGCACCCTGCGAGAAGACCAAGACTGAGTAGCGCTGCGATCCGCATTTCGCCCCCTGGAGTGTCGGGAACCCGACGGCCAAGCTTCCGCCGTCGGCAACAACTCCCTAGGGGCCGGAAGGTTCACCGCGAAAGCGGCAGGCCCGCACAGCGACGACGCGCCGTACCATTCCGATTGCGGGGGCGGGCGGTTCCGCGCCTTAAGGTTGGATTCACCACGTCTCTCCGGCCGGCCGCGGCGCCGGCCGGAGAACGCAGGTCGCTACCAGATGCGCACGCGGTCCACGGGCGCCACGTAGAGCGAATCGTCCGGCTTCACCTTGAAGGCCGTGTACCAGCCGTCGAGGTTCCGGATCGTGCCGTTGACCCGGTAGTAGGACGGCGAGTGGGGGTCGGAGACCACCTGCTGGCGAAGGGCGTCGTCGCGTTGCTTCTGGCGCCACACCTGCGCCCAGCCGAGGAACACCCGCTGGTCGCCGGTGAAGCCGTCGATCACCGGCGCGGGCTTGCCGTCCAGCGAGGCGTGATAGGCGTCGAGACCGAGCGAGAGCCCGCCCATGTCGCCGATGTTCTCGCCCATGGTCAGCTGGCCGTTGACCTTCGCGCCCGGCAGCGGCTCGAAGGCCGAGTACTGGGCGCCCAGCTTCTGCGCCTGGGCGTTGAACTTGGCCGCGTCCTCGGCGGTCCACCAGTCGCGCAGCACCCCGTCGCCGTCGGACTTGCGGCCCTGGTCGTCGAAGCCGTGGCTGATCTCGTGGCCGATCACCCCGCCGATGCCGCCGTAGTTGATCGCCGGGTCGGCGTCGGGGTCGAAGAACGGCGCCTGCAGGATGGCGGCCGGGAAGACGATCTCGTTGTTGGCGAAGTTGTAGTAGGCGTTCACCCGCTGCGGGGTCATGCCCCACTCCTTCTTGTCCACCGGCCCGTGGAGACGCGCCACGTTGCGCCGCCACTCGAAGGCGCCGGCCCGGTGGGCGTTGCCGTAGAGGTCCTTCGGGTCGAGGCTCAGCGCCGAGTAGTCGCGCCATTCCTGCGGATAGCCGATCTTCACGGTGAACTTGGCCAGCTTGTCCAGCGCGCGCGCCTTGGTCTCCGGGCCCATCCAGTCGAGCTTCTCGATGCGCGCCTTCATGGCCGTGCGGATGTTGGCCACCAGGTCGTCCATCTTCGCCTTGCTCTCGGGCGGGAAGTAGCGGGCGACGTAGACCCGGCCGACGGACTCACCCACCGCGTCGTTGGTGAAGGTGACCGCGCGCTTCCACCGCGGCCGCTGCTCGGGCTGGCCCTGCAGGGTCTTGTTGTGGAACTCGAATGCGGCGTCGGCGAAGCGCTTCGAGAGCAGCGGCGCGGCGTCGTCGGCGACCCGGAACGCCTGCCAGGCCTTCAGCGTCGGCAGCGGCGTCTCGCCATAGATCTTCGCGAACTTCGGGAAGGCCGTGTTGGTGGTGACGACGAAGCGGTCGACCTTCGGCAGCTCGGTCGAGGCCAGGTAGCGGTTCCAGTCGTAGCCGGGCGTCAGGGCCTGCAGCTCGGCGAGCGTCGCGGGGTTGTAGGTCTTGTCCCGGTCGCGGCGCTCGGCGCGCGTCCAGCTCGCCTCGGCCAGCCGGGTCTCGAAGTCGACGATGGCCTTGGCGTTGGCGGCCGGGGCCTCCCAGCCGATCATCGTCAGGACCTTCTCGACGTAGGCCTGGTAGGCGGCCTTCTTCTCGGCGAACGACGGAGCCAGGTAGTAGTCGCGGTCGGGCAGGGTGAGCCCGCCGGTCGCCGCCATCACCGCGTAGCGGGTAGGCGCCTTGGCGTCGATCGAGATGAACACCGGCAGGATCGAGGCGAAGCCGGTGGTGTTGGCCTTGCCCATCAGGCCGGTGAACTCGTCCTTGGTCTTCACCTTGCGGATCTCGGCCAGGGCCGGGGCGATCGGCTTGGCGTCCAGCTTCTCCACCGTCGCCTCGTCCATGAAGGAGGCGTAGGCCGCCGCGATCTTGGCCGCGTCAGGGTCGGCGAGCTTGCCGGCGGCGGCTTCCTCCAGGATCGCCCGCACGCGGTTCTCGGAGAGCTCGCTCAGCTTGTCGAAGTTGCCGTAGCGGGCGCGGTCGGCCGGGATCTGCGTGCGCTCGGCCCAGGCGCCGTTGGCGTACTTGAAGAAGTCGTCGCCGGGCTCGGCCGAGGTGTCCATGCCGGAGCGGTCGAAGCCCCAGGTCCCGTACTTCGGCGAGACCAGGCTGGCCTCGGCCGAGCCGCCGGACTGGCCCTCCTGGAACAGCAGCTCGGTCTCGCAGGCCTGGTCGGCGCAGGCGTGGTCGTGGACCGCGGCCAGGGCGGGCGCGCCGGTCATCAGGGCGGCCGCGGCGGCGGCGGAAAGCAGGATATTTCGCGAAACGGCGGTCATGAACGGTCCCGGGATGCGCAGAAGGGGCTTTGGCAGGTCCAGCCTGCCTTGCTGCGCAACAATGGGGGTAATCCGTCCCCGATCAACCCCTTACGGCAGCAGCCGCTCGTAGGTGCGGTTGATCGCCGAGTAGCACTCGCAGGCCAGGGCCTCGAGGACGCTGCGGTCGAGGATGTCCACCACGCCGCGGCGGTACCGGATCACGCCCTTCTCCTGCAGGCTGCGGGCGACGGCGGTCACCGTCGTGCGCTGCACGCCCAGCATGTCGGCCAGGAACTCCTGCGTCAGCGCCACCGTGTCGTTGGAGATCCGGTCGTGGCAGGTGAGCAGCCAGCGGCAGAACCGGGCCTCCACCGAGTGCAGGGCGTTGCAGGCCACCGACTGGATGGCGTGGCCGAACAGGGCCTCGCTGTGGCGGTCCACCAGCCGGCGGATCGCCGGGCTCTTCTCCCAGGCGTCGTGCAGGGCCGCGGCGCTCACCCGGGCCGCGCGCACCGGCGTCTGGACGATGGCCCGCGACAGCGACTGGCGCGGCGACACCGCCGCCATCAGGCCCAGGGCGCCTTCCGGTCCGATGGTGGCGCTCTCGATGGCCGCGCCGTTCTCCATCAGGGTCATCAGGGAGATCACCCCGTCGTGGGGGAAGTAGACGGTTTCGATGTCGTCGCCGGGGTCGTACAGCAGCCGTCCCCGCTCCAGGTCCACCTGGGCGAGGCTGGGCGAGATCAGCCCGTAGTCTTCAGCGGACAGCGACGCGAGCAGACGGTTTCGCAACGCGGATAGGAGCCTTTGCATCGGGGATACGAAACGTCGCCGTAGGGCTTGGGTTTCAAGTTATCGATGCCGGTGATCAAAGACTGTCGAGAACTCGACACTCGCATGGCGCGAAAGGCAAAAACTCAGAAAAACTAGATAGAGCCTGTGGATATCCGGTGATTTCCCGGTCCACGGCGAATGTCGCGCACGCGACGTAACTATAGCTGGCTGCCGCAAACGGCCGCGAATCACGACCAGCTTGTCATTTGATGGACGACCGGGACCGAAGTTCTTCTCTCCGGCCCCGGCGGCCGCTACTTGAGGCTGCGTCAGTGCAGGTTGAGGTTGGTCCGCTCGCCGAGGTCGGGCCGCGCCTTCGACGCATTGGCCTTGGCGATCTCGAAGGCGAAGCGCAGCGGGCCGGCCTCGGTGACCCACACCTGGGCGTCGTGGCAGTCCAGGCACAGCATGGTCAGGCGCGGGTCGTCCTTGCCCTCCGGATACCAGGCCGCGACGATCGGGCTCCAGTACTTCTCCATCCGCGCCGGATCCTGCCGGACGGTCAGTTCGCCGCCGATGCAGGCCTGGATGTCCTTGCCCTGGTAGACGAACATGGCGTGGCCGCCGCCCTGGCCCGCCGCCTCGGCGAGGTCGGTGTCCTTGTAGGTGAAGAACCAGATCTGGTTGGTGTCGCGCTCCACGAAGGCGGTCATCGGCTGGAAGTGCTGGTCGTCGCGCATCAGGCCCAGCATGCCGGTGCGGCTGTCCTCGATCTCCTTCCACAGCTTCTGTTCGACAGCGGCGGGGTCCTGGTTGTGGTCGGCCATGGGGAGCTCCTTGGGTTTAGCGTCGCCCCTCAAACCCCGCCGCTCCGCAGGGGTTCCTAGGCCTGGCGCCGGCGCAGGCGCGAGGCCGCCCAGAACAGCGCCGCCAGAGCGCAGCCCGCCAGGATGCCGGCCATCAGGTCGTGCAGCACCGTCAGGCCGAAGGTGGCCAGCACCACCGCCGCCGTCCGCCATTCGCGCAGCAGGCTGCGGAACTCCTCCTTCTCGGCCATGTTCCAGGCCACCACCGCCAGCACGCCGGCCAGGGCCGCCACCGGCACGAAGCTCGCCAGCGGCGCGGCCAGCAGCATGAAGGCCAGGATGAAGGCGGCGTGCAGCACGCCCGAGACCGGGCTCACCGCCCCGGCCCGGATGTTGGTCGCGGTCCGCGCGATCGTGCCGGTCACCGCGATCCCGCCGAACAGCGACGAGCCGACGTTGGCCACGCCCTGGGCCACCAGCTCCATGTTCGAGCGGTGCAGGCGCCCGGTCATCCCGTCGGCCACCTTGGCCGAGAGCAGGGACTCGATCCCGCCCAGCAGGGTGAAGGACAGCGCCGCCGGCAGGACGGCGATCAGCAGCTCCGGCGTGAAGGCCGGCATCTGCGGCGCGGGCAGGCTGTGCGGGATGCCGCCGAACCGCGAGCCGATGGTCTCCACCGGCAGGTGCAGCAGGGCCGCCAGCACGGTCGCCGCGGCCACGGCGATCAGCATGCCGGGCAGGGCGGGGCGCCAGCGGCGCAGGCCCAGCGCCACGACGATGACGGTCGCCGCCACCGTCACGGAGGCCACGCTGAGGGTAGGCAGCGCCTGGCCGAGCACCGCCAGCTTCTCGAGGATCGGCCCGGGCTCCGCGCCCGCGAGCTTCAGCCCCAGGAGGTCCTTCAGCTGGCTGGCCAGGATGGTCACCGCGATGCCGGCGGTGAAGCCCACGGTCACCGCGTGCGGGATGTGCCGGATCAGCCCGCCCAGCCGCACGAGGCCCAGCAGCGCCAGCATCACGCCCGACAGGAAGACGGTGAGGATCAGGCCCTCGATCCCGAACTTCGCCACTGTGGCCGAGACCAGTACGATGAAGGCCCCCGCGGGCCCGCCGATCTGGAACCGGCTGCCGCCGAGGGCGGAGACCAGGAAGCCCCCGACGATCGCCGTGTAGAGCCCGCGGTCGGGGGACACGCCCGAGGCCATGGCGATGGCCATGGACAGCGGCAGCGCCACGATGGCCACCGTCAGGCCGGCCATGGCGTCCTTCTTCAGGTGGTCCAGGCCGTAGCCCTCGGCCAGGGTGGTGGCCAGCTTCGGGCGGTAGAGCTTCGCGGAGGCCGTCCGCGCGGCTGCGTCGGGCATCGGTTTCAAGGTCCAGAATGACGCCGGACCCAGGATGGCGGACACGGCCTTCTTCGCCGTTAACCTAGGCCTCCGGTGGGGATTTCGCCACTCCGTAGGGCTACGGAAGCGCTCAGGACAGCCAGCGCCGCGGATGGCGCCAGCCCAGCGGCCGGACCTCGCCGGGCTTCAGGCCCAGCGGCCCCATCTTCTGCGGCGGGATGCGGCGGAGCGCCTGCACCGGCTCCTGGCCGCCCACCGGGCTCGAGGCCACCGCCCCCTCGCGCAGCGCCCAGTCCACGGCGGTCCACTCGGCCTTGGCGCGGTCGTCGTGGCCGACGGCGAAGTAGTGCCGCTGGGCCGCCTGGCCTGCGGCCTCCACCATCACGCCGATCACCCAGCCGCCCGACACGCGCGCCTCCTCCGACAGGACGCGCCCTCTAGCCTGCCTGGCGCGCACGAAAAACCCCTCCGGCGGACCGGAGGGGCGGTTTTCGGCCGGGCGGGGGTCGCCCGCGGCTAGTTGTAGGCGACCACCACGTTGAAGGTGCCGGTGTAGGCGCCCGAGTGGGTGTTGTCCGCCACCGGGATCGAGCCGCCGACCCCGAAGGTCAGGTTGCCGGTGTTGCCCAGGGTGCCCGACAGCAGCTGCGGGTTGGTCACCGACATGGCGAGCGTCACGGTGATCGTCTCCGACCCGCCTGTGCGGGTCATGGAGAAGCTGGCCGGGATGTTGACGTTCAGCGACTGGCCGCCCTCGCCGCTGACGGTGTAGGTCGCCCGGCCGGACGGCGCGTTCGGCCCGCTGTTCAGCAGGGCGACGCCGCCGGTGTTGGTCCGCTGGCCGTCGGTGGAGCTGATCGTCACCGAGCCGGAGCCGGACGTCGGGCGCACGATGGTGCCGAACGACAGGTCGGTGTTCTTGGTCAGCTGGATCGGCTGGAAGATGGTGGCCGTGGAATTGGTGACCTGGCTGGACGAGGCCTGCGCGGAAGCGGTGGTCGCCATGGCGGTCGCCGCGGCGGCCCCGACCATTCCAAGGACCAGGTTTCGAAGGTTCTTCATCTCGTTCCTGCGGGTCTGACGCTCGGGAGCTACTCGGTCGGTGACGGACTGGCTCAGATCGGAAGCCCGGTTCCGCCTGACGATTCCCGTGTCAAAACTGAACATTGTTCGCTCCGGCCAATACCCCTGTGTCCGCTGCAATGCAACAGCGGCGCCGTTGCTTGGGCTGAAACGGCGCAGATTGTTCCGCCAATCTGCAACCGAGGCATGAATTTACTGCTACCCCCGCAACCGCAGGGACAAAATCGCCTTGACGACGCTGCAGATGACGGCCGCCGGGCCCGCGGCTAAAGGTGGGGCAGGGGGAAGCTCGACCTTGCCACGGCCCGTCCGCCATCTCGCGCGTCTCGCCGCGCCCGTCCTCCTGCTGGCGCTCGCGGCCGTGCCCGCCTGGGCCCACGGGGTGGCCGACAAGGACGCCGCCTTCATCGAGGCCAATCCCGGGCCGCAGGTCCTGGCCTTCCTCTACCTGGGGGCCAAGCACATGGTCACCGGCTACGACCACCTGCTGTTCCTGGCCGGGGTGATCTTCTTCCTCCACCGCCTGCGCGACGTGGCGCTCTACGTCACCATGTTCAGCCTGGGCCACTCGGTGACCCTGCTCTCCGGCGTGCTCGCCCGCGTCCACGTGGATCCCTTCCTGGTGGACGCGGTGATCGGGCTCTCGGTGGTCTGGAAGGCGCTGGACAACCTGGGCGCCTTCCCGGCCTTCACCGGCCGCCAGCCGGACAACCGCCTCGTCGTCCTGGGTTTCGGCCTGGTCCACGGCTTCGGCCTGGCCACCAAGCTGCAGGACCTGAAGCTCTCCCCCGACGGCCTGGTCCCCAACATCCTGGCCTTCAACGTGGGCGTGGAGCTGGGCCAGCTCGTGGCGCTGAGCGCGATGCTCGTCCTCTTCGCCCTGTGGCGCGCCACGCCCGCCTTCCGGCGCGGCGCCGTGGCGGCCAATGTCCTGCTGATGACCGCGGGCTTCCTGCTGATGGGCCAGCAGCTCGCCGGCTACGCCTTCCAGGAGGCCGCCTGATGGCCGACCCCCACCCGCTGCGCCTGTCCCGCGGCCGGCTGCTGCTCTCCACCGCCGGGGCGGCGGCCGTGGCCCTGCTGGTCCTGTTCGCGGCCGTCATCCCCGCCGAGTTCGGCCGCGACCCCACCGGCCTCGGCAAGGCGACGGGGCTATCGAAGCTCTGGTCCCCGCCGCAGGTGGCGCTCGACCCGAACACCTCCGCCGGCCCGCTGGCGCGCGAGTATCCCACCGGCTTCCGCACCGACGTCGTCGAGATCCCGCTGCGCGCCGTCTCCGGCGACCCGCGCGACTTCCAGCTCGAATACAAGGTGCGGATGAAGAAGGGCGCGACCCTGGTCTACGAGTGGCGGGTGGAGGGCGCCCGCAACGCCGCCGACCTCTACTACGACTTCCACGGCCACACCCTGGCCGCCGCGCCGGGCGAGACCATGACGGTCGCGACCTACAGGCAGGCGACCGGCGAGCGCCAGGCCGGCGCGCTCACCGCCGGCTTCGACGGCATCCACGGCTGGTTCTTCCAGAACTCGGGCTTCGGCCCGGTGGTGGTGCGCCTGAAGCTCGCCGGCTTCTACGACCTGATCCCCGCCGGCCAGGCGGGCAACGAGGCCGGGATCGTCGCCAACGTCCCGGCCGCGAAGGCCCGCCCGGCGGGCTGAGCCCGCCCGCCTGCGTCAGACGGTCGTCGCCGTCGGCCGCACGACGATCTCGTTCACGTCCACGTCCGCCGGCTGGGCGATGGCGAAGCGCACCGCCCGGGCGATGGCCTCGGCCGGCAGGGCCTTCTTGCGGTACTCGTCGATGAAGGCGGCGGTCTCGGCGTGGCTGATGGTGTGGGCCAGCTCCGAGGTCGTCACCCCCGGCGACACCACCGTCACCCGCACCTTGTCGGTCTCCTGCCGCAGGGCCTCGGAGATCACCCGCACGGCGTATTTGGTGGCGCAGTAGACCGCCGCCGTCGGCAGGATCTGGTGTCCGGCCGTGGACGCGATGTTGACGATCTGGCCGTGGCCCTGGGCCTCCATAACCGGCAGGGCCGCGGCGATCCCGTGCAGGACGCCGCGGATGTTCACGTCGATCATCTGGTCCCACTCGTCGACCTTCAGGGCGGCCAGCGGCGACAGCGGCATGACGCCGGCGTTGTTGACGATCACGTCGACGCGGCCGAACCGCTCCCGCGCCGCGTCGACGAAGGCCTGCACGCTTGCGCGGGAGGTGACGTCCAGCCCCTGGGCCATGGCCCGGCCGCCGGCCGCCTCGATCTCCCGCGTCAGGGCCTCCAGCCGCTCCACGCGCCGCGCGCCGATCACCACCGTCGCGCCGGCCGCCGCCAGCTCCCGGGCCGTGGCCTCGCCGATGCCGCTGCTCGCGCCGGTCACCAGCACCACCTTGTCAGCAAGTTCAGTCATGGTCGTCTCCTTCGTTTGGCGACGACAGAGATGGGCCGCCTGGAGGATCGGGCGTTAGAACGGACCTCCGCGGTTCTTGCCCGATCCTCCACGATCGGGCCGCGGCGCTTGCGGCTTGCGCCGGGGCGTGGGACGCAGGTCCCATGGACGACCTCGCTTCCCTGATCGCCCGCCACGCGCCGCAGGACGGCATGCACGACATGCCTGTTCCTGGCCTGGCGGTCATCCGCTACGGCCATCCGACCGACCGGGTGCCGGTGCTCCACGAACCCGCGGTCTGCATCATCGCGCAAGGCGCCAAGGTCGTGCTGCTGGGCGAGGAGGCCTACCGCTACGACCGGGCCAGCCACCTGGTGGTCTCCGTCGACCTGCCGCTCGTCGGCCAGGTGGTGGAGGCGACGCCCGAGCGGCCCTACCTCTGCGTCCGCGTCGACCTGGAGCCCGCCCTGCTGGGCGAGCTGATGCTGCAGCAGCCGCCGCAGCCCGGCGCCGAGACCGCCCGCGGCCTCCACCTCAGCCGCACCACGCCCGAACTGGTCGATGCGGTGGGCCGGCTCCTGGCCCTGCTGGACCGGCCGCAGGACGTCCCGATCCTCGCCCCGCTGATCCGGCGCGAGATCCACTACCGGCTGCTCACCGGCGACCAGGCCGGCATCGTCCGCCAGATCGGCGCCCCCGACAGCCGCCTGTCGCAGGTGAACCGCGCCATCGCCTGGATCCGCGCCAACTTCGACCGGCCGTTCCGCATCGAGGCCGTCGCCCGCGAGGCGGGGATGAGCCCCTCGGCCCTGCACCACCACTTCAAGGCGGTCACCACCATGAGCCCGCTGCAGTACCAGAAGCAGATCCGCCTGCAGGAGGCCCGCCGCCTCATGCTGGGCGAGGCGCGCGACGCCCAGGCGGCGGGCTTCCAGGTGGGCTACGAGAGCCCCTCCCAATTCAGCCGCGAGTACGCCCGCCTGTTCGGCGCCCCGCCGGCCCGCGACGCCGCCCGCCTGCGCGCCGCCGGCCCGCTGCCCGTGGCGGTCTGAGCCCGCCTACTTCCGTTCGTAGACCACCTGACCGTTCACCACGGTCAGCACGGCGTGGCCCTTGGGGATCTCGGCCTCGGGGGCGGTCATCAGGTCCACGGAGAAGGCGGTCAGGTCCGCCCGCTTGCCGACCGTGATGGTCCCGAGCTCGTCCTCGGCGAACCGGGCGAAGGCCGGCGCGGCGGTGAACAGCCTCAGCGCCTCCTCCCGGGACAGGGCCTCCTCCGGATGCCAGTTGGGGGCCGAAAACCCCTTCAGGTCCTTGCGCGCCACCGCCGCGTAGAACTCGATCAGCGGATCGCCCCGCTCGACCGGCGCGTCGGAGCCGCCGACCACCACCGCCCCGGACTTCAGCAGGCTCTTCCAGGCGTAGGCGCCGTTCAGTCGCGCCTCGCCCAGCCGCGCCGGGGCGAAGTGGAAGTCGCCGATGGCGTGGCTGGGCTGCATGGAGGCGATCACCGCGTCCTGCGAGAACCGCGGGATATCCGCCGGGCGCACGATCTGGGCGTGCTCCACCCGCCAGCGCGGGTCGCGCAGCCGCACGTTGGCCGGGACGTTGCGGAACGCCTCCTCGAACAGGTCGAGGACGGTGGCGTTGCCCTTGTCGCCGATGGCGTGCATCGCGACCTGGATGCCGCTGTCCCGGGCCCGCGCCAGGATCGGCTTCGCCGCCTCCGGCCGGGTGACATAGGTGCCGCTCACGTGCGGGGCGTCGGCATAGGGGGCGAACAGCACCGCGCCGCGCGAGCCCAGCGCGCCGTCCATGTAGAGCTTCACCGCCCGGGTGGTGATCCGCCCGTCCGGGCTCTGCCTGGGCCCGCCCTCGAACAGCGGCCCGGCCTGGCCCGCGTCCACGGCGTTGTAGACCCGCAGCGGCGCCTCGCCGCGCGCCGCCATCTGCTCCAGCAGGGCCACGTCCGGCCAGGCGACGCTCATCGAGTGGACGCCCGTCCAGCCGTAGGCGGTCTCCACCTTGAAGGCGGCGCGGAACGCCGCCAGCCGCTCGGCCTCGCTGGGCGCCGCCGCGAGCTTGCGGACCAGCCCCATGGCGTTGTCCACCAGCACGCCGGTCAGCTTGCCGTCCGGCCCTTTCAGGATCTGGCCGCCGGCCGGAACCGGCGTGGTCTCGTCCACCCCCGCCGCCTTCAGCGCGGCGGAATTGGCCACCAGGGCGTGGCCGTCGGCGCGGACCAGGATCACCGGGAGGGCGCCCGACACTGCGTCGAGGTCTCGCCGCTCCAGGAAGCGGCCCTCGGGCCAGCCCGTCTCGATCCAGCCGCGGCCCTGCACCAGGCCCGTGGGCTTGCGCTCGGCGATGTAGGACTTCAGGCGCCCGGCCGCGTCGGCGGCGGATCTCGCGCCCTCCAGGTTCAGGGTCAGCTCGCGCTCGCCGATGCCGCGCAGGTGGGCGTGGGCGTCGGTGAAGCCGGGGAACAGGGCCGCGCCCTTCAGGTCCACGACCCGGGTCCGCGGGCCCACCCGCGCCTGTGCGCCCCGTCGGTCGCCCACATAGGCGATGCGGCCGGCGGACACCGCCACCGCCTCGGCCCTCGGCGCGCCCGCCTCGCCGGTGTGGACGGGCCCGCCCCAGATCACCAGGTCCGCCGGCTGGGCCAGGGCGGGCAGGGCGCAGAGGGCGAGGGCGAAGGCGGACAGGGCGACGGCTGTGGAGCGCATGGCCCAGCTAGACCACCTAGCCGGGCGTGCGCGCAAGCGGCGCCGCGGAGCCCGTGTGGCGCCACACGAAGATCGGCCCGAAAAGCGACTCGAAGGTGCGGTCCCTGACCCGGCGGTCGATCCGCAGCCGGTAGACGCCGGGGTTGGCGTCGGGCCGGGGTTCGGCCATCGGCACGCGCCGGCCGCCGCGCAGCTGGTCGTCCAGCCAGGCGCCCACGTAGGGCTCCTCCAGCCCCTGGATCGCCGCCAGGATTGGTCCCGCGCCGGCCGGGCGGAACGGCACGGCCGTGGCCAGCTCGCCGTCCGGCCGGGCATAGAGCCCCACCGCATAGGTCCGCTCGCGCAGCCGCGCCACGCCGAAGCCCGCGTGGGTGTGCTTGTCGCGCAGCAGGTTCTGCCAGTGGGGCCGGCTGTCGCGCCACTGCTCCATCAGGTCCGGCGCCTCGTGCGGCCCGGCGCCGCGACGGTAGGCGATGTTCTCCGAGGCCGTGCACAGCAGCCGCCGCGCCACGAGGCCCAGCCGGTCGGTAGGGTCGAACCCCTCCGGCGACACGTGCTCCACATAGATCCGCTGGGCGAGGTCGGCGGCGTGGGCGCGGGCGGTCCGCGCCAGGTCCTCGTGCCAGGCCAGCGGCCCGGTCCCGGCGTCGCGCCGGGCGGCGTTGGTCAGCGCCATCAGCGCGCGCGCCGCCTCGTCGTCGAACCGCCCGCCGCCGGCGTCCTTCAGCCGGTCGCGCAGCCGGCCCTCGTAGCCGATCCAGGTCGCCGCGGTCGGCCGCGCGGGCGCCGCGGCGCCGGCCAGCAGCGCCATCCCGCCCGCGATCGCCGTGCGCCGGCTGGGCGTCACGGCTGCTTCCACAGCGAGTTCGCCGGGCGGGGGATATAGCGCGCGTGGCAGGCGAAACAGGCGTTGTAGATCTCCCCGCCGGTCTCGAAGACCTTGTCCGGGTCCTTGGCGCGGGCCGCGGCCACCCCGGCCGCGCCAGCCACCGCGAGCTGGCGCGAATAGCGCAGCCATGCGTCCTGGTCCCGCGCCCGGCCGTCCATGGCCAGGAGGGCGCCGGACTCCTGCACCACCGCCGCGGCGTCGACCATCTCGGCCCAGGCCGCGTCGCTCGTCGGCGCGCGCTCCTCGACGCCCTCTTCCGTGGAGACCGAGCCGGAGCCCTTCCAGAACCGCTCCGCCGCGGGATTGACGATGTGCCGCATCACCTCCCGCACCGACAGCATCGGCGCCGCGCCGGGCTGGGCCGGTCCCGGCTGCGAGGCGGCCGGCCACGCGCAGGCGAGCGCGGCGATCAGGGCGGCGGCGAGCGGTCGCGGCATGGCGGCTCCGGGGCGGACGGACACCCTCACCTTAACGTGAAGCCCGCCGCCGCAAAGCTCTGCAGGGGACGCTCCGTAAGCGAAGCAATTTCCCACGGTGAAGCTGGAACAGCGCTGCCATGGCCCGGGTTCGAGCGGCCGGGCACAGGATCCGAAAGGGACAAGATCATGGCAGTGCTGACCTCAGACAGTTACGGCGACGTCCTCGTGGGCGGCGCCGGCGCCGATACGCTCATCGCCGGCATGGGACCCGACGTCCTGACCGGCGGGGCCGGGGCCGACGTCTTCGTCTACAGGGCGACCCCCTGGAACGCCGGCCGCGTCACCGACTTCCAGGTGGGCGTCGACAAGCTCGACCTCTCCGCCCTGCTGAAGGGCTCCAACTACATGGGCTCCGACCCCGTGCGCGACGGCTTCCTCCGCTTCGAGGCGGCCGGCGGCGGGACGCGGGTCCTCTACGACGCCGACGGCGCGCGCGGCGCGGCGGTGGCCCAGCAGGTCGTCACCCTGGACGGCGTCGCCTCCGGCGGGCTCAGCGCCTCGAACGTGGTGCTCGGCAACTGGAAGCCCGGCCTGCTCGAGGCCCTGGGCAACTGGCTGGACGCCGGCGGCAGCGGCCTGGGCACGGCCGTGGGCAACGTCGTCAACGGCGTCACCGGCGCCCTGGTGCGCGGCAAGACCCTGGTCTCCGAAGCCTATGGCGACCGGCTGAAGGGCGGGCTGGGCGACGACACCCTGGTGGCCGGCCAAGGGCCCGACACCCTCACCGGCGGCCTGGGCGACGACAACTTCGTCTTCAGGACCACGCCCTGGTCGCCCGGCCGGATCACCGACTTCCGGCCCGGCAGCGACGACCTCGACGTCAGCGCCCTGCTGGACGGCGTCGGCTACACGGGCTCCAACCCGATCGCCGACGGCTACATCAGGCTGCAGTCCGACGGCCGCGGCGGGACCCAGGTGCTGTTCGACGCCGACGGCCACGGCTCCGGCGTCCAGTGGCCGAGCGTCGTCGTCACCCTCTCCGAGGTCGCCCCGGGCCGCCTTGGCGCCGGCGACTGGATCTTCTGAAGTCCGCGGGGGAGGCGCGTCCTCCCCCGTCTTCCCGATACGGTCCGGCCGGGCCCTCACCGCCGTCGAGATGAAGCCGGGGCTGGGCGCGGCCGCCGCCGTACAGCATGGTGGTCACGGTCTGGGCGCTTGGGAGGGCGGCGTGGGCATCTTGCGTTGGGTGATGGTGGCCGCGGTCTGGGCGTTCGGCGCCTGCGGGGCGGCGGCGCAGGCGATCTCGCCGCTGGCGGGCAGCGACCAGCTGCGTGAGGCCCGGGCGCTCGCGGAAGGCGAGGCGCTCGTGTTCGACTTCCGGCGGGAGACCGCCCGCGAGGGAGAGGCGACGGCCGTCACCACGGGCGTGGTGACGCTCGCACCGACCTTCACCCATCTCGCGGAGGGGGAGGCGCACGTCCTCGACGACCACCAGTTGTGCCGGTCGCTACGATGGTCGGGGTCCGGGCGGACGTTTGAGAACGTGAGCTGCTATGCGGGCGTCGCCTTCCGCCGGATGGAGATGCAGAACCGCGCCCTGTTGGCCAAGGTGATCGCTCCGGCCGGGCCCGACGAGACCCGGACCCTGTACATGAGCGAGACCGAGCTTGGGACGCTGAGCGGGCGCGGACCGGCCCTGAAGTCCCGCGCGACCAGGGACGGGACCGCCTACCTCCTGGGCAAGGCCACAGTGACGGAGGTGCACGGTTCGAGCGGCGCCGTCTCGACCGACGAGATGCGGCGTTTTGTGCGCTTCCTGGCGCACCACGCCCGCCTGCACCCACAGGTGCGCGGAGACCTGCGTCGCGCCGACCACCTGCCGGCGGTCATCAGGGTCGAGAGCGGGGCCGTCGCGATGCGCCCGGAGCGGCATGTCCTCAGCTTTTCCAATCCGCGGCGGGTCCGCGTGGTCTATCCCCTCCCAACCGGGCTGGAGTCGGCCCTGGCCGCCGGAGCGCGGAGCGGAACCTCGCCGCGGGACGCGGCCGTTCGGCGGGCGGCCGAGGTGATCGCCGGCAAGGCGCCGCGCCCCACGGCCGCCTCCCTCGTTGCGGCCATGCGCCAGGCCGCCGAGCAGGAACACGACCTGCAGGCCCTGCTGCTGTTCATGGAGCTCACCCAGGAACACGCCGGGGCGCTGCAGGCGGGCGGGGGCAGCGGGCTCAGGGCGGAGGTCGGGCCCCTGCTGCGTCGCCTGGACGGCGCTGAGTATGACCAGTTCATGGAGGCGAGCCGCCTGGCCGGCGATCGCGCGGCCCAGGGCGACCGGCTCGCCGCCGCGCGCTTCCTCGCCTCCCTGAAGGGGCGGGACTTGAAGTTCGGCACCTTCCTGAACGTCACCTATGCGAACCTGCTGGCGGCGTCCCGCGGCTCCGAGACCTGGCCCAAGGATGTGACGGCGGCCATGCCGGCCGACAGGGCCGACAACTACTGGATCCATATCGCTGCGCATCCGTGGTCGGCCAACAGCTACAAGGACGTCGGCGACACCTATTACGCCGCTTACGAGGTGGGCCACGCCTGGACAGCCTATGACCTGGGCCGCGCCGTCGACCCCACGTGGCGCGAGGGTATCATGGCCACCTTGGCGGCCCACGAGGATCAGTTGCGCCAGCTGGAGCCGGACTACTTCTAGCCGCAGCGGCGCCCTCCAGGCGCGGTGTGCCGAGCTAGCCCGTCGCGCCGGCCTTGGTCGGGGCGGCGGCGGCTTTGGCGCGCTCGGCGGCGGCGGAGAGGGCGTCGTGCTCCTCCAGGGCGTCCACCACCAGGGCCAGCCGGGCGGGCACGCCGCGGGCCTCCACCTGGCGGAACATGCCCTGCAGGTCGCCGTTCAGCGTGTCTTCCCGGCGCGCCCGGGCGGCGGCGCGGGCCTTCGACCACAGCACAACGGCCAGGCCGGCGGCGAACGGCCAGGCCACGGCCGCCACGACGGCGGCGATCTGCAGCGGCGAGGCGAAGCTGCTCATGGTCCGGCCCTCCAAGGACGCCAAGCCAAGCTCACCTGAGCAAGCTCGGCAACTACAAATGATCCCTATTGGTCACGTTTTCGCCATTCTTCCGCCGTGACCGCGGTCACAGGGGGCGGCTAGTGCCCGCCGCCGCCCGGCTCGGAGAGGCTGTGCTCGTAGACGGCGGTCGCCATGCCGCGGATGGTCTGGGCGGCGGTCCGCAGCGCGGTGCCGCCGATGAGCGTCGCGGTGCGGCCGGCCAGGGCCTCCAGCTCCTCGGCGGTGCGGGTGAGGTGCTGGTAGACCTCGAGGTCGGACAGGGTGCGCTCGCTCATCGCCCTTCGGATGGCACAGGCGCGCAGAGTCGTCACGAAGGTTTGAGGTCGCGCCCCCGGGCGACGGCGGCTAGCGGTTGGCGTGGCCGGCGCGGCCGGCCGGGCCGCCCGCCGGCGGGCGGCCGAGCCCCATCCGGCGGCGCTCGGAGCTCACCACCGCGCGGCGGAGCTCTTCCACCAGGCGCGCCAGGTTCTCGTCGGTCTGGATCATCGCCGGTCAACGCCGCAGCCGCGCCTTCGATCCCGCCGATCACATCCCCGGGCGCGGCGGAACCTGCGGGTCGGGGGGCCCGTTGGCCAACCACATGCGGAGCAGGAAGGACGAGCAGCTCCGGGCCGCCGGCTGGTTCATGCAGCGGGCCCAGGAGGCGATCGAGGCGGCGGAACAGGCCTCCAGCGAGGACGCCGCCGCGGCCCTCTACAAGGAGGCCGAGACCTGGCTCTACATGGCCGGCAAGAGCCTCAATCCGGCGACCCCGAGGCCGCCGCCCCTGCCGCCCCCGACTGTGCGCGTGGGGCGCGAGCGGCGCAGCTTCGGACCCGAAGACTGACGTTATTTCAAGGGCCTGCGCCCGCCATACCGCAGGTTGAGCCTGGGCCTTCCGGTTCGCCCCTTCGAATGGTAAAGATTCCGCGTGTGCCGGTCCGCAAGGGGGCGTCCCGACACAGGCGAACAGAAGTGCTGCACGTCACCCGACCTGACGAAATCCGACTCCACGAGTCGCCGGCCGACCGCGCCGGCCGCTACCTCCGCATCGCCGACCAGGTCCGCGACATGGCCTGGCGCGCGCCGGGCTCGGAGATCAAGGAAGCCTACCTGGACCTCGCGATGCAGTGGGTGTTCCTGGCCGACGAGGCCCGCCGCGAGAAACGCGCCGCTAACGAGGCCTGAGGCCTCCGGGAACGATCCTCCGCCCCGCGGACTAACGCCTCGTGCCTATCACGCGAGGAGCTTCTCCATGTCCCAACGTCCCCTGACCGCCTGGTTCGCCGCCGCGGCCCTGATCGCCGGCGCCGGCGCGCTGACCGCCTGCGGCGACAAGGAGCGCAGCGCCGAGGCCGAGACCCCGACCGCCGAGGCGGAGGTGACCACCACCCTTCCGGAGAGCCAGGTCACCGACCAGCAGCTGCAGAACGTCGCCGAGGGCGCCGTCGCGGCCGCCGAGACCCCGCAGGGCAGCTCCACCGCCGTTGTCGTCGCGCCGCCGGCCGACGCGACCACCACCGCGCCGGCTGCGACCGAAGGCGGCGGCGCGCCGAAATAGTGGCCTCCGGGCGGGCGGGCGGCTAGAACCGCCTGCCCCCTCGCCACGTCCGGAGAGGGCGTCACAAAGCGGCCCGACACGCGCCCCGGGCCCGAGCGGAGCGTATCGCCGCGTGCGTCAGACCCTTCTCCGGCTCATGGCCGAGAACTACCCCGCCATCGCCGACGACCTGCTCCGGCCGCTGCTCGAGCTGTGCAGCCGCTCGCGCGCCGCCTGCGGGGGCGACATCGACAAGTTCCTGATCCTGCTGGCGGTGGGCATGCGCACCACCGCCCACCCCGACTTCGCCCGCCACACCCAGGAGGAGCTGCTCAGCGGCGAGATCCCGGTGTTCCCGGGCCTCGGCACCAACGTCCGCTCGATCGCCGACTCGCTCGCCATGCCCAAGGAGACCGTGCGCCGCAAGGTCGCCGAGCTGGTCGACGCCGGCTGGCTGGCCCGCGAGGGCAACGAGCTCTACTTCACCGCCCGCGCCTACGCCGACCTGGTCCCTGTGCGCGAGGCGATCGAGTTCCAGGCCGTGCGCTACCACGAGATCGTCCAGGCGCTGATCGAGGCCCAGCCGAAGGGCTGATCGGCCCCCATGGCGAAGCTCCGGTGACGGCGGTCACAGCCGCCCGGTCCCGCCGGGCGCATCTGAGGGTCCATCGCAGCCGGGCGCCCCCGCGCCCCCCAAGACAGGAACCTTCAAGATGTCCAAGCGCAGTTCGTTCTTCTCCGGCCTCGCCAACCTGGTGGTGGCCGCCATCATCCCCATGGCCGCCGGCTTCGCCGCCGTGGCGCAGCTCGCCGTTGTCTGAGTCCCGGCTCGCCTCAGCTCAGCGGCAGCCAGGGCCCCGGCCGGCACAGGCGCACCGCCTTGACCGCCATGTCGACGCTGCCGAACTCGAGCGCGATCCGCTTGGCCTCCTGGCAGCGACCCTCGAGGATCGCGTCGCCCAGCCGGCGTCGCCAGTCGGCGGCCGGCGCGCCCTCGGGGCCCTCGGCCGACAGCGGCCGGGCGGTGCGCGGCTTGGCCGGCCGCTCGCGCTTGACCGGACGGTTCGGGGCCTGCGCCATCCGGGGCTGGGCCCCGGCGCACCGCGCCCCGCCGCCGAAGCCGCGGCAGTCATAGCCCGCCGAGCTCTGGGCGCTCGCCGGAGCGGCGGCCAGGGCCAGGGTCAGGGCTGCGGCGGCGATGATCAGGACGCGCATTCGCTCCTCGGTGCGAAGCTGAGCCTAGACGCGCCGCGCGCCGCTGAACAGCGTCTTTGGAACGGAGTTCGACTGCATTGAAGGCGCCCCCGGCGCCAGCCGCTCATCCGCCGCCCGGCGGCGCCGCGCGGCCTGGTAGCGCCAGCGGAAGTCGGCGTGCACGCGCAGCCACTGGAACAGCGTTGGATAGGACGGCATCTCCTCGTCGGCCGCGATCGCGCGCATCGTCTCCCCGCACAGCACCCGGCGCACGATCTCGCGCCCCAGCCGCGGGTCGTACTGGCTCGCCTTCCACCCGCCGGTGTGGTCCATCGAAGGCAGCGGCCCGCGATCGCGCCGCCCCCAGCCGTCCTCCTCCAGCGCGTCCAGGTCGTAGTGCTCGCGGGCCCCCATGCCGCCAGGATACGGCCGCCCCCGCCGCCCGCCAAAAATTCGCTGCGCCGAACCGCGCCATGGCTATTCGCGCGGCGCACCCCTACATCAGCCGATGCAAACCTTCCGAGCCTACCTCCGCGACGCCGCCGGCGTGATCACCTGGGCCGCCTGGGTCGAAGCCGGCACCGCCGCCGACGCCCAGGCCCAGGCCAGCGCGCTCCGCCCCGGCCAGAACCCCTCCGTCGACCTCTGGTCCGCCACCGAGCGCAAGCTCGCCCCCTCCGCCCGCCTCGACCCGGTCTGACGGCAGGGCGCCCGCGCGCCACCTCCTCTCCCCCGACGCGGAGCGCGCGGGGGGAGAGGGCAGGGAGAGGGGCGGCTCCGCCGCTCCACCTCGAAACCGGCCGACCGAGGGCCCTTGACCGGCCGCGCGCGGAGCTTTGCCTCCCGCGCCGCCCCTCTCCCTGCCCTCTCCCCTCCCACTTCGTGTGGGGGGAGAGGAGGGGACGTCCCCGAAGGCCATCCTTCAGGATGCCTCCCGCCCTTAAGCCCATGGTTGATTGCGAGCCTGCCGGCCTCGGCCGGTCAAGGACGCGGCCGCCCGGCCGCGCCGCCCCGCGGCGAGCGCTGCGCGGTCGTCCTTGAGAGGCCGAGACTGGCAGGCAGAATGCCGCCCATGGCCTTAAGCGCCGGAGTGGTTGCCGCCGCGAATTTTCCGTACTCGGAAAACCTCCGGTTGCCTCGGCGGCCGGATACGCCCAAGCTCCCCCCACCACTAGGGGGGACTGACATCATGAAGCTTATTGCGATCGCCGCCGTGGCGGCGAGCGTGGCTCTTGCGGGCTGCGCGACCAATCAGAAGGTGGCCACCAACCAGCTCGGCGACGACAAGCTGTCCTGCGCCGACATCACCACCCAGGACAAGAAGCTCGACGAACTGCTCGAGAAGGCCCAGCACAACAAGGGTGTCAGCGGCGCCAACGTCGCGGCCGTCCTGCTGTTCTGGCCGGCGGCCGTCGGCAACTACATGGACGCCGACAAGGCCGAGCAGCTGGTCAACAAGCGCAAGGCGGTTCTCGCCGACCTCTACAAGGCGAAGCGCTGCGACGCCTGACGACCGGCCGCTAGCCGCGGTCCGAGAGGCGGGATGGCCCTGGCTGTACGCAGCCGGCCGTCCCGCCTTTTTCATGCCCGGGGCCTCCGATCTGAAGCGCGACGCCCTGCCGTCGCACCCCTCTCCCGCTTGCGGGAGAGGGTAGGGTGAGGGCGGCGCAGGCCCAGCCGCCGACGCTCCGGTGGGACCCGCTGGCCTGCACCTCCGCCGTAAAGCTAAGCTTGAGCGGGGCCGATGCAGCGCCTCTCGCGGACGATCTTGAACGATGCGCAAGGACCTCCTGAAGCTCCTGAGCGAGCGCGAGATCGTTCATCCGACGCGGATCACGGCGGCCAGCTGGCGCGGACGCACCCTGAGCATCAACGTCGCAGGCTTTCCCTGGTGGGAGGGCCCCTACGTGGACCGTACCGGCGAGGGGCGTTGTCGCCTGGTCTTCGAGGGCCTCGGCGAAGGCTGCCTGAGGACGGATGAGTTCGATCTGCTGGACGACGAGGCGTTGGAGGACTTCAGCCTCACGCCCGTCAGCGAGACTCCGTGGGCGCAGGCGTCCGACTGGTCAATCTACTGTTCCGGCGCCCTGCCGGAGCCACTAGCCCTCTACATGCGTCTGCAGGACGAGCTGGCGCTCGCTGGGTCGTTCCTCGGCCCGGAGGCTTTCCTGAACGGCGCTGCGCGGATCTCCGCGTTCCGCGATATGGCGGCCCGCCCCGGTTTCCTCCTCGCCCGCGGCCCTGCCTTCGTGCGCGACGTGCTTCTCAGCGAACTCGACCGCCTGGGCGTCGCCTACAACGTCGTGCCGGGTTCCGCCGACGCAGAGCCGCAGCTCCTCGCGCGCCTCGCCGGATCCGCCTTCTTCTGTGAGGCCGCGTTTGCGGAGTACGAGCCGCTGAGGTGACCCGAAGCATCCTTCAGGATGCCTCCCGCCCTTAAGCCCATGGTTGATTGCGGGCCTGCCGGCCTCGGCCTGTCAAGGACGCGGCCTCCCGGCCGCGCCGCCCCGCGGCGAGCGCTGCGCGCTCGTCCTTGAGAGGCCGAGGCCGGCAGGCAGAATGCCGCCCATGGCCTTAAGCGCCAGAGTGGCGGTCGCCCCGCCCAGCTCCTCCCCCGCCAGGCGGGAGGGGGACCGCTATTCCACCCCCTCTGGGGGTGGGCGCGCGAAGCGCGAGGGGGCGCCGGGTGGTGGAGCCACCCGGTGGGCGGTCGAGGGGGCGCTGCCCCCGCCCGAATGACGCTCTGCGGGCCGCAGGCTTTGCTCCGGCCCCACCCCACGCTTAACTCCCCCAACCTCCGCTCATCCCCGCGAAAGCGGGGACCCAGGCTTTTTCCAACGCCGATGTTCGCCGTCTACATCGTGGCCAGCCAGCGGAACGGCACGCTCTACATCGGGCACACCGACACCCTACGGGAGTGCGTCTCCCCATCACAACGTCCCCAAACCACCATAGCCGACCGTCGGAACGCGGGCCTGCCGCCCCACCCCACCCCCCAACAAAAAACCCCTCCGCCAGCTCGCCGCCAGCGGAGGGGTTTCATTCCCCCGGCCCCTCGGCCCGCACGCTCCCGCGCGGGGCCGAAGCTCCGATGTCCTAGACCCTAGTACCCCTGGATGTTCGCGTAGCGGTCCCGGTGGAAGGCCTGGTTGCCGAAGGCCGCTTCCGCCGCCCGGGCGCGCTTCAGGTAGAAGCCCGCGTCGTGGGCGTCGGTCATGCCGATGCCGCCGTGCATCTGGACCATCTCGTTCGACACCAGGTGGAAGGTGTCGCCCATCTTGGCCTTGGCGAGGCTGACGAGCTCCGGCACGTCGGGCGTGTCGTTGTCGATCGCCGCCAGCGCCGCCTCGACGGCGGAACGGGCCAGCTCCAGGTCGGTGAACATCTTGGCCGCGCGATGCTGCAGGGCCTGGAACGAGCCGATCACCTGGCCGAACTGCACGCGGGTCTTCAGGTAGTCCAGCGTGGTCTCGAAGGCCTGGACGGCGGCGCCCAGCATCTCGGCGGAGAGGCCGGCCCGCACGCGGTCGAGCACCTTCTCCAGGGTGGCCGCGCCGCCCGAGAGCTTCTCGGCCGGGGCCCCGTCGAAGGTGACGTTGGCCGCGCCGCGGCTGTCGGCCAGCGCCAGGCGCTGGCGGGTGACGCCCGGGCCGTCGGCCTTCACGAGGTAGAGGCTGATCTCCGAGCCTTCCTTCGCCGAGACGAGGAAGATGTCGGCGGCCATGCCCTCCAGCACGAAGGTCTTCTTGCCGGTCAGCTTGCCGCCGGAGACGGTCGCCTCGACCTTTTCCGGATTGTGGTGCGGGCCCTCGTCGACGGCCAGCGCGCCGACCGCAGAGCCCTCGGCGATCTTCGGCAGCCACTCCGACTTCTGCTCCTCCGAGCCGCCGAGGATCAGGGCCGAGGCGGCGCCCAGGCCGGACGCCAGCAGCGGCGAGGCGGTGAGCGTGCGGCCCAGCTCCTCGAGGATCAGGCCAAGCGACAGGTAGCCGAAGTTCGACCCGCCGTACTCTTCCGGGATAATCACCCCGGCCCAGCCCATCTCCGCCATCTCGTTCCAGGCGGCGGCGTCATAGCCCAGCTCCACGCCGCTATCGCGCATCTTGCGGAAGGCGGTGACCGGGCTCTTCTCCTGGACCCAGCTCTTCGCCGCGTCCTTCAGCATGCTCTGTTCTTCGTTCAGAACGGCCATCTTGGTGTCTTTCCTCGAATACTCGTCTTTGTGTGGCGCCCTTCCGTCACGGGAGGGAAGGGCGGGCTAAGGCTTAGGGAACCACGGACTTCACCGATTTCACGGATGGCCGATTGGAGCGCCGGATCCGCCTGCGCGCCTCCGGCGCGCGAACCCCGCTGGGCATGGCCCCTCCAGGGAGGCTCCTATCCGTGCAATCCGTGAAATCCGTGGCTCCAATCCTCATCGGCTCTGCGTCACTTCGCCTGCGTCAGGTCCGGCAGGCCCAGGATGCGCTTGGAGATGATGTTGTTCTGCACCTCCTGGGAGCCGCCGTAGATCGTGGTGGCCTTGCCGCCCAGCCAGCCGCGCACGGCGGTGAGCTCCTCGGCCGTGAAGGCGTCGCCCTCCCAGCCCAGGCCCTGGTGGCCCATGATCTCCAGCGTCAGTTCGGCGCGCTGCTGCATCACCGAGGTGCCGGCGTTCTTCATGATCGAGGTGGCGGCCGAGGGGCCGGAATTGCCCTTCGATTCCAGCATCGCGCGCACGGCGGTCTGCTGGAAGGCGCGGCCCTCCATCTCGTTCAGGATGATGCGGGTGCGCAGGTCGCGGTCGGCGATGCGGCCGGTCTCGTCGACGCCCACATACTCCTTGGCGAGTTGCACCGGGCCGCGGCCGAAGCCCATCCGCCCGCCGCCGCCGGCGCCCGACAGGCCCGAGCGCTCGTGCTGCAGCAGCCGCTTGGCGATCGTCCAGCCGCCGTTCAGCGGGCCCACGAGCTGGTCCTTCTCCACCCGCACGTCGGTCAGGAAGGTCTCGCAGAAGGGCGAGTTGCCGGAGATGAGCTGGATCGGCCGCACCTCGACGCCCGGCGTCTTCATGTCGAACAGCACGAAGGAGATGCCCTCGTGCTTCTTGGTCGTGTCGGTCCGCACCAGGCAGAAGCACCAGTCGGCGTATTGCGCGCCGCTGGTCCAGATTTTCTGGCCGTTGACCAGGTAATGGTCGCCCTTGTCCTCGCAACGGGTCTGCAGGGACGCAAGATCAGAGCCGGCGCCCGGCTCGCTGAAACCTTGGCACCACTGGATCTCACCTTTGCAGATGGCCGGGATGTGCTGCTGCTTCTGGGCCTCGTTGCCGTATTCCAGCAGGGTCGGGCCGAACATCATCACGCCCATGCCGCCGATCGGGTTGTAGGCGCCCGCCCGGTTCAATTCCTGCTGCAGAACGCGCGCCTCCGCGCCCGAGAGGCCGCCGCCGCCGTACTGCTTGGGCCAGGTGGGCGTGCCCCACCCCTTCTCGCCCATCGCCTTGCGCCAGGCTTCCTGGTCGGCCGTGGGCTTGCTGCGCTCCTCGCGCATCATCGGGTTGGGCTGGCCCTTCAGGCCCGCCGGGAAGTTCGCCTCGATCCACGCCCGGGCCTCCGCCCGGAACGCCTCGAGATCGCTACCGCCGAAATCCGCCATCTGAAAAAGGTCTCCTGAAAAAGTTCGAATTCCATCCCCGTCATCCCCGGGCTTGTCCCGGGGATCCATGATCACCGCGGCCTCAGGCTAATTCCCGACCCGCGGTGTCCATGGATGGCCGGGACAGGCCCGGCCATGACGAGTGATCAATGATCACCTGAGCTCCACCCTACCTCGACTGTGTCAGCTCCGGCAGCCCCAGGATGCGCTTGGAGATGATGTTGTTCTGGATCTCCGCCGAGCCGCCGAAGATCGAGAAGGCCTTGGACGACAGCCACGAGCGAACGGTGGTGAGCTCCTCCGGCCTGAAGCCCTCGCCCTCCCAGCCCAGGCCCTGGTGGCCGTAGACCTCCAAAAGCAGCTCCTGGCGGTCCTGGCCGGCCTTCATCGACGCGTTCTTCATGATCGAGGTGGCGGCGGACGGCCCCTGGTTGCCCTTGGCCTCCACGGCGATCCGCCGGGCGGTGAGCTGCACCAGCCGGTTCTCCATCTCGTGCTCGCAGATCCTGGCGCGCAGGTCGCGGTCGGCCAGCCGGCCGGTGGCGTCGGTGTCGAGGTATTCCTTGGCGATCTCGTGCACGGCGGCCGGCGCCGGGCCGTTCTGCCGGTTGCCCATGCCGTTGCGCTCGAACTGCAGCAGGCGCTTGGCGATGGTCCAGCCGCCGTTCAGCGGCCCGACCAGGTTCTCCTTCGGCACCTTCACCTCGGTGAAGAAGGTCTCGCAGAACGGGCTGTTGCCGGCGATCAGCCGGATCGGCCGCGCCTCGACGCCCGGGCTCTTCATGTCGATGAGGAGGAAGCTGATCCCCTCGTGCTTCTTGGTGTTGTCCGTCCGCACCAGGCAGAAGCACCAGTCGGCCCACTGGGCGCCGCTGGTCCAAATCTTCTGTCCGCTGACGATGTAGTGGTCTCCGGCGTCCACCGCCTTGGTCTGCAGGCCGGCGAGGTCGGAGCCCGCGCCCGGCTCGGAGAAGCCCTGGCACCAGCGGATCTCGCCGCGCACGATCGGCGGGATGTGGCGCTGTTTCTGCTCCTCGTTGCCGTATTCCAGCAGGGTCGGGCCGAACATCGAGATGCCCATGCCGGCAATCGGGTTGACCGCGCCGATGCGGGTCATCTCCTCGGCCAGCACCCGGGCCTCGGCCGCCGACAGGCCGCCGCCGCCGTAGGCCTTGGGCCAGGTGGGCGCGCCCCAGCCCTTCTGCGCCATGCGCTCTTTCCACACCGCGAAGTCGCCGGTCGGCTTGGCGGGGCTCTGCGCCGCCAGCTGCTGGGCCTCGGTGTCCGCGCCGAGCGCCTTGGGGAAGTTCTCGTCGAGCCAGGCCCGCGCGTCCGCGCGGAAGGCGTCGAGGTCGGCGCCGCCGAAATCGGCCATCACCCAATCTCCCTATGCATTCAATATCTTGGTCTTCTTATGCCTTGATCGTACCACGTCTTCGAAATGGGTAGGAGTCACGCCTTCTTGGGGTCGGGCAGGCCGAGCACCCGCTTGGACACGACGTTGAGGTTGATCTCCGAGGTGCCGCCCTCGATGGAGTTGCCCTTGGACCTGAGCATGGTGCGCAGCGCCGCGGTCTCCCGGTCGCTGAAGCCCTCGCCCTCCCAGCCCAGGCCCTGGTGGCCGAGCGCCTCGACTATCAGCTCGTTGCGGTCCTGGGCGAGCTTGGCGCCCGCGTACTTCATGATCGAGGCGGCGTTCGACGGCCCGTTGGCCGACTTCGCCTCGTCCGCCGCCCGCCGGACGGTGAGCTGGAAGGCGCGCGCCTCCATCAGGTGGTCGGTGACCCGCCGGCGCAGGTCATGGTCGGCGAGCCGGCCGGCCTCGTCCAGGCCCACATAGTCCTTGGCGGCCTCCAGCACGGTCAGCGCCTGGACCGGCGCGCCGATAGAGCCGCCGCCCAGCCCCGCCGAGATGTTGTCGCGCTCGAACTGCAGCAGCCGCTTGGCCACCGTCCAGCCGCCGTTCAGCGGCCCGAACAGCTGGTCCTTCAGGACCCTGACCTCGGTGAAGAAGGTCTCGCAGAACGGCGAGGTGCCGTTGATCAGCCGGATCGGCCGGACCTCGACGCCCGGGCTCTTCATGTCGATCAGCAGAAAGCTGATGCCCTCGTGCTTCTTGGTCGTGTCGGTGCGCACCAGGCAGAAGCACCAGTCGGCGAGGTTCGCGCCGCTGGTCCAGATTTTCGAGCCCGTGACCACATAGTGGTCGCCCATGTCCACCGCGCGGGTCTGCAGCGAGGCGAGGTCGGAGCCGGCGCCCGGCTCGGAATAGCCCTGGCACCAGCGCACCTCGCCGGTGACGATGCCGGGCAGGTGCTGGCGCTTCAGCTCCTCCGTCCCGTACTCGATGAGCGTCGGGCCGAACATCATCACGCCCATGCCGCCGATCGGGTTGCGCGCCCCGACCTTGGCCATCTCCTCGTGCAGGACGCGGGCTTCCTGGCGGCTGAGCCCGCCGCCGCCGAACTCGGCCGGCCAGGTGGGCGTGCCCCAGCCCTTCTCGCCCATGGCGCGGCGCCAGGCCTGGGCCTCGTCGGTCTCGGTCCGGCCCTGCATCTTGGCGACCTGGGCGTCGGGGTCCTTGGCCAGCGCCTTCGGGAAGTTCGCCTCGAGCCACGCGCGGGCCTCGGCCCGGAAGGTCTCCACGTCTGCGCCGAAGTCCGCCATGGGTCGTTTCCTCTACTTGGGGTCGGGCAGGCCCAGCACCCGCTTGGCCACCACGTTGAGGTTCACCTCGGAGGTGCCGCCCTCGATGGAGTTGGCCTTGGTCCTGAGCCAGCCGCGCACCGCGGTCAGCTCGGGCGTCGAGAAGCCTTCGCCGCTCCAGCCGAGGCCCTGGTTGCCCATGGCCTCGATCATCAGCTCCGACCGCTCCTTGGCCAGTTCGGCGGCCGCGTACTTGATGATCGAGGTGGCGGCGCTGGGCCCGTTGCCGGCCCGGCTCTCCGCCGCCGACCGCGCGATGGTCAGCCGCAGCGCCTGGAAGTCCATCTTGTTGCGAGTGATCCGTGTACGGAGCTCTCCGCCGTCATAGGCGAGCGCCCCGTAGGCCTTGGCGATCTCCGCCAGGTCGCCCGAAGCGCCCCCCGCCGACCCGCCCTCGCCGAACCCCGCCGAGATGTTCTGCCGCTCGTACTGCAGGAGCCGTTTCGCGATCTCCCACCCGCCGTTCAGCCGCCCGACCAGGTTGTCCTTCGGGATCTTCACGCCCGTGAAGAAGGTCTCGCAGAACGGGCTCTCCCCCGAGATCAGCCGGATCGGCCGCGTCTCGACGCCCGGGGTCCGCATGTCGATCAGCACGAACGAGATCCCCTCGTGCTTCTTGGTCGTGTCCGTCCGGACCAGGCAGAAGCACCAGTCGGCCTTGTCGGCATAGCTCGTCCAGACCTTCTGGCCGTCGATCTGCCAATGGTCGCCCTTGTCCTCGCAGCGTGTGGCCAGGCTCGCCAGGTCCGACCCCGCGCCCGGCTCGGAATAGCCCTGGCACCAGCGGATCTCCCCGCGCACGATCTTCGGCAGGTGCTCGCGCTTCTGCTCCTCGCTCGCGTATTCCAGCAGCACCGGCCCCAGCATCCAGACGCCGAACGACAGCAGCGGCGGACGGTAGCGGCCGCGGGCCAGCTCCTGCTCGACGATCCGCGCCTCCTGCGGCGACAGCCCGCCGCCGCCGTATTCCTTCGGCCACGCCGGCGCGGTCCAGCCCTTCTCCGCCGCCCGGCGCATCCAGACGACCTGCGGATCGGAGTCCTTGTCCGCGAACGCCCGGCCGCCCCAGACCGCTTCCGGGTCCGTCTTCGCGTCCGCGTCCCTCAGCTCGGGCGGATAGTTGGCCTCCAGCCACGCACGCACTTCCGTGCGGAAGGCGTCCTGCTCGGCGCCGCCGAAGTCGGCCATGGCCAGCTCCCAAACTCATCTGAAACCGAGCCGCCACCTTAGCGCCGGCCGCGGGGCGGGCAAGCGGAACCGAACAGTTGTTTGAGGCCATCCGCCCCGCGCGTCTTCGCAGGCCGGTGCTATAAGGCCGCGATGCGCCTCCTCAAGGACCTGAAGCCGGCGGCCTTCGCGGCCGCGCCCTGGACGGCGGCGGTCCTGACGCTGGCCGCGGGCGTCATGCTGCTGGCCTCGGGCGCCACGCCGTCGGAGCCCATGCGCTTCGTGCGGCTGCTCGAGATCACGCCGGTCATCCTGATCGAGATCAGCCACTTCCTCGACAGCGTCCTGGGGCTGGCCCTGGTGCTGGTCGCCTTCGGTCTGCGCGCCCGGCTCGACGCCGCCTGGGCGGCGACCATGGCCCTGCTGCTCGCCGCCGCCTCGCTCTCCCTCCTCAAGGGCCTGAACTGGGAAGAGACCGTCGCGCTGGTGGCCCTGGCGGCCGTGCTTGCGCCCTTCCGCGGCGCCTTCCCCCGAACGGCGCGGCTCAGCCGGATGGAGGTGACGCCGGGCTGGCTGGTGTCGGCCTTCTGCGCCGTGGCCGGGGCGGGCCTGCTCGGCCTGTGGTCCTACGAGAACGCCGACTACGGCGAGATGTCCTGGTGGCGGGTGATGGCGGACGAAGACGCCGCCCGCTCGGTCCGCGCCTGGGCCGGCGCGGCGATCGCGCTGCTGGCCTTCGGACTGTGGCGGCTGTTCGGCTCGGCCGCGACGCCGCCGGTCGTGGGCGAGACCGACCCGGACTTCCCCCGCGTGCGCGAGATCCTGGCGTCGGCGGAGGACGCCGAGCCCGGCGCCAACCTGGCGCTGCTCGGCGACAAGCGATTCCTGTTCTCGGCCAGTGGCCGCAGCTTCCTGATGTTCGGGGTGCGGGGCCGCAGCTGGATCGCGCTGGGCGCCCCCGTGGGCCGCGCCGACGAGCGCATGGAGCTCCTCTGGCGGTTCCGCGAGCTGGCCGACGCCCACGCGGCGCGGCCGGGCCTCTACGGCCTCACCGCCGACGCCCTGCCGGACATCGTCGAGCTGGGCTTCTCCATCCAGAAGGTGGGCGAGGCCGCGCTCGTGCCGCTCGACAGCTTCAGCCTGGAGGGCCGCCGGCGGGGCAACCTGCGCCGCGCCTGGCGCAAGGCGGCGGAGGACGGCTGCACCTTCCGGGTGATCCGCGACGAGGCGGTGAGCGCCCTGATGCCCGAGCTGAAGGCGATCTCCGACGCCTGGCTCGCCCACCACGCCGGCGGCGAGAAGGGCTTCTCCATGGGCGGGTTCGCCCCGGCCTACGTGCGCGAGTTCCCGGTCGCGGTGGTGTCGTTCAACGGGCGTCCCGTCGCTTTCGCCACGCTCTGGACCACGGCCAGCCGCGGCTCCTTCTCCATGGACCTGATGCGCTACGGCGAGGACGCGCCGCGCAACGTCATGGACTACCTCTTCGTCGAGCTGATCGAGTGGGGGCGCAGCGAGGGCTACCAGGCCTTCGACTTCGGCATGGCCCCGCTGGCCGGCCTCGACGACCGGCCGCTGGCCCCGATGATGTCCCGTGTGGGCCGCCTGCTCTTCGAGCGCGGGGAGGAGATCTACAACTTCCAGGGTGTGCGCCGGTACAAGGACAAGTACGACCCGCTCTGGCAGCCGCGCTACGTGGCCGCGCCCAGGCGGTGGGCCATCCCGCTGCTCCTGGCCGACGTCGGCCTGCTCTCGTCCGGCGGCATCGCCAACCTCGCCAAGCGGCCGCGCCGCGAGCCCGCACGGGAGACGGCCGAGGCCGCTTAGCGACCGGTCTTCACGCCGAGGAGGTTCAGGAGATGGACCACCACGATCAGCAGGAAGGCCGCCGCGGTGACCATGATCGCGCGCCATGGAATCATCCGTGGGCCGCGGAACGGGTTGGGCGGCCGGGCGCCCCGCCAGCCGGCGAAGACGGTGAGCGCCGCAAGGGCCGCGGCGAGCGCGAGGGTGACGGGCAGGGACATCTGCGACCGCATATCGCAGGCTCCGCCCGATGAAGGAAGAACGCCCTCGGAAGCGGCCAAAAGCGTCCACAGGCCCGAGGGCCGGGACGCAACATGTAGCGTTAAGGTCGCGTTTACACCCCCAGGAATCGGTGCGTACCCTTCGTTCAGTACCTGGAGAACGATTCGATGACGGCGGGGGCGCCCTGGAGCGTCAAGGGGATTGATCCGAAGGCCAGGGAGGTCGCCAAGGACCTCGCGCGCCGTTCGGGCATGACGCTGGGCGAGTGGCTGAATCGCGTCATCCTAGAAGATGATGTACCGGAGGACGTGACCTCCGAAGACCACTTCAACGACCGCGCGCCGCGCGCTTCGTTCGAGCCGGCCAAGCCGCGGCTGGTGGCCTCGACGCCGCCGCCGCAACAGCAGCATCAGGCCTCCCGGACCGACGACCTGGCCCGCGTCGCCTACGCCCTGGATCGGCTGACCGACCGCATCGAGTCATCCGAGACCCGCACCAGCCTGGCGATCTCCGGCGTCGAGCATTCCGTGCGCGCCGCGGTCGCCCGCATCGAGGCCGGCGAGCGCGAGCACGTGGCCGTCGCCGCCCGCTTCGAGAGCGCCGTGGACCAGGTGGGCTCCGAGCAGTCGCGGCTGGCCGATCGGCTGCGCCGCATGGAGAGCGAGTCCACCGGCGGCCCGCGCTCCGCCGAGGCCCTGCGCGTGCTGGAGCAGTCGGTGACCCGGGTCGCCGACCACGTCTATTCCGGCGAGGCCCGCACCCGCGAGGCCCTGGCCGCCATGGAAGCCCGGGTCGCCCGGGCCGAGGCGATCGCCGGCGGCGACCCCGCGCCGCTGATCGAAGAAGTCGTCCGCCGCCTGGGCCAGCGGCTCGCCGACGCCGAGGGCCGCACGGCCGAGGCGCTGGAGAGCCTGCGCGCCTCCCTGGCGACCCTCGACGGCCGCCTGGGCGCGGTGGAAGGCGCCGCCGTGGGCGACGCCGAGCACCGGCTCGAGACCCTTGCCGCTGGCCTCAGTGAACGCGTCGAGGCCGCCCGCGCCGAGATCGCCGAGAAGCTCGCCGCCACGGCCACCGGCCGGGTGGATGAACGCTTCGCTGAACTCGCTAGCCAGGTGCAGGCCGCCGAGCAGCGCTCGGCCCAGGCCATCGAGCGCATGGGCCGCGAGGTGATCAGCGTCGCCGAGGCCTTCAACCGCCGCCTGCAGGCGTCCGAGACCCGCAGCGCCGAGGCGATCGCTTCGGTCGGCGGGGAAATGGCCCGCATCGCGGGCGCCGTGGAGCACCGGCTCGGCCGCGCCGAGCAGGCGCAGGCCGACGCGCTGGAGAAGCTGGGCGCCGAGATCGGCCGCATCACCGAGCGCCTCACCGACCGCATGCTGCAGTCCGAGCGCCGCGCGGCCCAGGCGATCGACGACGTGGGCGAGCAGGTCAGCCGCGTCACCGAGCGTATCGAGCAGCGCCACGAGCGCGTGGCCTCCGATATCGCCGAACGCCTGCGCCAGAGCGAGGAGCGCACCTCGCGCCTGCTCGACGAGGCGAGCGAGCGGCTGGAGCAGCGCCTGAACGGTCTCGGGACGCCCGTGGCCGACGATCGGCCGCTGAAGTCCATGGCGGCCTTCGGGCCGGAACTGTTCTCCCGGGCCGAGGCGCTGCCGCTGGACGAGCCGGTGGCCGAGCGGCCGACGCCGCTCGCCGAAGACATCGACGCCGAGGCCTTCGCGCCGATCCCCGAGCCGGAAGAGGACATATTCGGCCTCGACCAGCCCGAGCCGCCGCCGCCGGCGCCGGAACCGGTCACCGCCGGTCCGAAGCCGCTCTCCACCCGCGAGGTCATCGACCAGGCCCGCGCCGCCGCCCGCGCGGCGGAAGCCAGCCGGCCGCGCCTGCAGGTGAAGGCGCGCGCCAACTGGCGCGCCCAGCCGAAGCCGCCGATGCCGCCGAAGGCCGCCCGGGCGCGGCCCAACTCCACCCTGCAGACCGCCTTCATGATCGCCGGCGGCGCGGCCTTCCTCAGCGTCGGCGCGGCCGGCATGGTGCTGATGAACGCCGGCGGCGCCCGGGAGGCGGTGGAAACCTCGCCCTTCGGCGCCCCGCCGCGCGCGGCGGTGGCCATCGCGCCGCAGCCGATCGGCCCCAGCGTCCCCGCGCCCGTGGAGGCCGCGCCCGTCGAGCAGGCGGCCGAGGCCCCGCCCGCCGTTCCGCTCTCGGCCCAGTACCTGGAAGCCGTGCGTGCCGTCGAGAAGGGCGAGCCGGGCGCGCTGGGCCGCATGAAGGCCATCGCCGACTCCGACTATGCGCCGGCCCAGTTCTACATGGGCAAGCTCTACGAGAGCGGCCAACGCGGGGTGACCAAGAACCTCGTGGAAGCCCGCCGGTGGACCACCAAGGCCGCCATCAACGGCGAGCCGCGCGGCATGCACAACCTGGCCCTCTACTACTTCGAGGGCACCGGCGGTCCGCAGGACCTGGCCAGCGCCGCGCGCTGGTTCAAGAAAGCCGCCGAACTGGGCGTCGGCGATTCCCAGTACAACCTGGGTCTGCTCTATCAGGCCGGCAGCGGCGTGCCGCGTGATCTCGGCGAGGCCTACAAGTGGTTCTCGATCGCGGCCGGCGGCGGCGACGCCGCCGCCCGCGCCAGCGCCATCGACCTGGAGGCGAAGCTCAACCCGGCCCAGCTGGCCGCCGCCGACCAGGCCGCGCAGGCGTTCCGGCCGGCGTCCGCCACCCAGCAGGCCGCCGCGGCCCCGGTGTCCGTAGCCTCCGCCCAGCGGATCCTCGGCCGGCTCGGCTACTACAAGGGCCCGGCCAACGGCGCGGCCTCGCGCGAGTTCAGCCTTGCGGTCTCGGCCTACCAGCGCGATCAGGGGCTGGCCGCCACCGGCACGATCGACCGCAACACCGCCCAGCGGCTCTCCGTCTTCACGCGCTGATCGGCGGCGCTTCCAAAGGGGGCGCTTGAGACGTGGACATCTACCTGCCCATCGCCGAGGTGTCGGTGAACGCGCCGCTGATCGTGGCGCTGGGCGCGCTGGTGGGCTTCATCTCGGGCCTGTTCGGGATCGGCGGCGGCTTCCTGATGACGCCGCTGCTGGTGTTCCTAGGCATTCCGCCCGCGGTCGCCGTGGCCAGCATGTCCAACCACGTGGCCGCCTCCTCCATGTCGAGCGTGGTCACCTACAGCCGCAACCGCGCGGTGGACTGGCGGATGGGCGGGGTGCTGGCGGCCGGCGGCGTGGTCGGCGCGATCGTCGGCGTCGAGCTGTTCCGCTGGCTGCGGCTGCTCGGCCAGGCCGACCTGGTGGTGGCGCTTTCCTACCTGATCTTCCTGGGCGTGATCGGCGGGCTGATGCTGACCGAGTCCCTAAGGGCGATCCTGCGCCGCCGCCGGGGCGAGCCGCCGCCCCCGCGCCGCGACCGGCGGCCCCCCTGGCTCTACGGCCTGCCGCTGAAGCTGCGCTTCCCGCGCTCCCGGCTCTACATCAGCGTGATCCCGCCGCTGGCGCTCGGCGCCTTCGTGGGGGTACTCTCGGCGGTGATGGGCGTGGGCGGCGGCTTCATCCTTGTGCCGGCCATGGTCTACATCCTGCGGATGCCGGCCCGCGTCGTGGTCGGCACGAGCCTCTTCCAGATCATCATCACCACCGCGCTCACCGGCGTGCTGCAGGCCGGCCGCAACCAGACCGTGGACATCGTGCTGGCCACCCTGCTGCTGCTCGGCGGGGTGCTGGGAGCCCAGTACGGCGCGCGGGCCTCGGCGCGGTTCCGGGCCGAGGAGCTGCGGGCGATCCTGGCGCTGATCGTCCTGATGGTCGGCCTGCGCATGGGCCTCGGCCTCTTCGTCCGGCCCGACGAAGCCTTCGTCCTCATGCAGGGGATGGGCGGCTGATGGCTGTCGACGCCGCCCCGCCCGCCGCCGTTTCCGCGGCGCTCACCGAGACGCAGGTGCAGGTCGCGTCCAACTTCCGCGGCGCGCAGATCGTGCTCTACGGCGCGGTGTTCGATCCCGCCCAGCGGCCGAGCGACGTCGTGGTGATCGTGCGCGGCCCGGAGCAGCCGGTGCGGATCGCCCGCAAGGTGCGGGTGGGGCCGCTGTGGCTGAACAGCCGACCGGTGGTGTTCCACGGCGCGCCCGGCTTCTACATCGCCGCCTCCACCCGGCCGCTGGACGATATCGCCCGCTTCCGGACGCTGCGCGAGCTGGGCGCGGGCGTCGACCACCTGCCGATCCGAGCCCCGGACGAGCAGCGCGTGGAGACCCGCTACGGCGTGCGCGACGTGGTCGTCAGCCGGCTCGGCCCCGACTACCTGCTGTGGCGGCGCGCCGTGGTGCGGCTGAAGGAGAAGGCCGGCCTCTACGCCGCCGACGAGCACGGCGTCCGCTTCGTCGACCGCGGCCTGTTCCGCGCGGAGATCGCGCTGCCCGCCCAGGCCCCGACCGGCCAGTACCGGGCCGACATCCTGCTGTTCCAGGACGGCGAGCCGGTGTCGGTCCGCACCCGGACGCTCACCGTGGAGAAGGTGGGCGTCGAGCGCACCCTCTACGTCTGGGCGCACGAGCGGCCGTGGCTCTACGGGATCGTCGCCATGGCGCTGGCGCTGGCCGCCGGCTGGGCGGCGAGCTTCGCCATGCGACGAGACTAGTCGGGGCCCAGCGAGCGCCACCCGACGGCGTGCACCCGCGCCTGGCCGAGCGCGCCGGCCAGCGGGGGCCGCGCGAACAGGCCCGAGAAAGCCGCGTCGCGGATGTTCAACCCCCCGGCATAGGCGCCGAAGGCGGGCAGGATGGCGCGTTCCGCATCGGTCACGAAGCAGCGTCGGCGCACCGCGCCGCGCGAGGCGCGCACCTTGGCCGCCGGGTGCAGGTGGCCGGCCACCTCGCCGGAATGGACGCCGGCCTGCGGCTCGTGGCGGAAGGTGAGGCCGGCCAGCTCCAGCTCGTCCGCGGTCTCGCCGGGCAGGGCGCGGGGTCCGTCGGCGTCGTGGTTGCCGATCACCCAGATCAGCCGCCGGCCCGCGGCCAGCGCCCGCAGCCGCCCGGCGTCATCGCCCGCCAGCCGCTCCTCGGACCTGCGGTCGTGGAACGTGTCGCCCAGCAGGATCACGGCCATGGGCGAGAGCACCGCGACCTCCGCCTCCAGGCGGCCCAGGGTCTCGCGCGTGTCGTACGGCGGCAGCATCTGGCCTCGGGCCGCGTAGGACGAGCCCTTCTCCAGGTGCAGGTCGGCCACCACCAGGGTGCGCTCGGCCTCCAGCCAGAGCGCGCCGGAGGGCCGCAGCATCACCGCGGTCCCGCGCACCCGGGTCCGCAGCGAGCCGCAGGGGCTGCCTTCGAAGTCGTAGACGTAGGCGGGCGAACTCAACTCAGGGCCTCGGCGATCAGGTCTTCTTCGGCTTCCGCCAGGATCATCTCGCCCGCTGCGCCCGGCGACCGCTCCTTGCCGATCTCAAGTAGGATCGGAACCGAGAAGGGCGAGAGGTGCTCGAGCGGGGCGTGGCGGATCCGGCCGCGGATGCGCGCCAGCATCTGGCCCAGGCGCGCCACGTCGATGAGGCCGGTCGCCGCATCCTCGCGCGCGCAGCGCAGCAGCAGGTGGTCCGGCTGGTGGCGGCGCAGGACGTCGTAGATCAGATCGGTGGAGAAGGTGATCTGCCGCCCGGTCTTCTGCTGCTCGCCGGGGAAGCGCCGCTCGATGAGGCCCGCGATGATCGCGCAGCCCTTGAAGGCGCGCTTCATCATGAAGCTCTCGTTGAGCCAGTCCTCCAGGTCGTCGCCCAGCATGTCCTCGGCGAACAGCTCGTCGAAGTCGAGGTGATCCAGCGGCTTCAGGGCCCAGACGGCGAGCGCATAATCGTTGCAGACGAAGCCCAGGGGCGCCGCGTTCAGCCGCTCCAGCCGCCGCGTCAGCAGCATGGCCAGCGTGGTGTGCGCCAGGCGGCCCTCGAACGGGTAGCAGACCATGAAGTGGCGCTTCCCGCGCGCGAAGGTCTCCAGCAGCATCTCGTCCTCGCGGACGATCAGCGAGCGGTCGCGCTGCGCCTCCAGCCATTCGCGCACGTCGGTGGGCAGGACGCTCCAGTGGCTCTCGTCGAACATCAGCTGGCGCACGCGCTTGGCGAGATAGGTGGAGAGGGCGAACTTCGAGCCGCCCCAGGACGGCATCTTCGGATCCGTGTCATTGGCCGGCGAGACCAGCACGTCGAGGTTCGTGAGCCCCATCAGCCGCCAGGTCTGGCCGGCGAAGACGAAGGTGTCACCGGGGTCGAGCATCTCCAGCATGCCTTCCTCGACCTCGCCGATCTTGCGCCCGCCGCGGCCGCCGCGGCTGGCGATGCGCACCGACAGCATGGCGGGGGAGACGATGGCGCCGACGTTCAGCCGGTGCCGCTGGGCGGTGGCGATATTGCGCACCCGCCAGCGGCCGTCGGGTCCCCTCACGATTCGGCGGAAGCGGTCGTAGGTCTTCAGCGCATAGCCGCCGGTGGAGACGAAATCGACGACCTGCTCGAAGTCCTCCCAGGGCAGGTCGCGGTAGGGGCCGGCGGTGCGGACCTCGTCGTAGAGCTCCAGCATGTCGAACGGCTCGGAGCAGGCGCAGCCCATGACATGCTGGGCCAGCACGTCCAGCGCCCCGATCCGCGGCGGGTCACCGTCAAGCTTGTTCTCGGCGATCGCCTCGCGGGCGGCCTGGCACTCCAGCATCTCGAAGCGGTTGGCCGGCACGAAGATCGCGTGGGAGGGCTCGTCCAGCCGGTGGTTCGCCCGGCCGATCCGCTGCACCATCCGGGACGCCCCCTTGGGGCTCGCGAGCTGGATGACCAGGTCCACGTCGCCCCAGTCGATGCCGAGGTCGAGAGTGGAGGTGCAGACCACGGCGCGCAGCTCGCCGCGGGCCATGGCCGCCTCGACCTTGCGCCGCTGCTCGGCGGCGAGGCTGCCGTGGTGCAGGGCGATGGGCAGGCTGTCCTCGTTCAGGCGCCAGAGCTCCTGGAAGGCGAACTCGGCCTGGAAGCGGGTGTTGACGAAGACGAGCGCCGTCCGCGAGCGTTTGATGACCTCGTAGACCTCGGCCATGGCGTGCTGGGCGGTGTGGCCCGCCCACGGCACCCGCCCCTCCGACAGCAGCACGTCCACCAGCGGCTCCGCACCGGCCGGCCCGCGGACCAGGTCGATGCTGGACGGCCCGCCGGGCCCCGCCATCCAGCGCTTGATCACCTCCGGGTCGTCGACCGTGGCCGAAAGGCCGACGCGGCGCAGGTTCGGCGCGAACTGCTGGATGCGGGCGAGATCGAGCGCCAGCAGGTCGCCGCGCTTGGAAGAGTGCAGCGTGTGGATCTCGTCCAGCACCACGCAGGAGAGGCTCTCGAAATAGGCCCGCGCGCCTTCCCAGGCGCAGAGCAGGGCGAGCTGCTCGGGCGTGGTCAGGAGGATGTCGGGCGGCTTCAGCCGCTGGCGCTGGCGGCGCGAGACGCCGGTGTCGCCGGTGCGGCTCTCGGCGGTGACCGGCAGGCCCATCTGCAGGATCGGAGCGTTCAGGTTCCGCTCCACGTCCACCGCCAGGGCCTTCAGCGGCGAGATGTAGAGGGTGTGCAGGCCCGTCGGCGCGTTGGCCGGCGGCCGCTGCGTCAGCTCGATCAGGCTGGGCAGGAACCCTGCCAGGGTCTTGCCGCCGCCGGTGGGTGCGATCAGCAGGGCGTCGCGACCGGCCTGCGCCCGCTCGACCATCGCCAGCTGGTGGGCGCGCGGGCTCCAGCCGCGCTGGGCGAACCAGTCGGCGAACCTCTCCGGGAGCAGGTCGGATGCGGGGACCGCGGCGTCGGCCATTCCGCCCCTATAGCATGTTCCCGTTCCGTTTCACGAGGCAGGTCGCGGCCTCTTGCTTACATCGTAAGCGCTCGGCAAGGTGCGCCGCCTCGGAACAAGGAAGGCGCGCCATGAACCCCGCTGCGGAATTCGATGTCATCGTCTACGGCGCCACCGGCTACACGGGCCGCCTCGTGGCCGAGCACCTGGCCCAGCGCTATGGCGTGGGCGGCGAGGTGAAATGGGCCATGGCCGGACGCAGCCAGGCCAAGCTCGAGCAGGTGCGTGACGAGATCGGCGCGCCGAAGGACACCCCGCTGATCGTGGCCGACGCCGACGACCCCGCCTCCCTGGAGGCCATGGTGAAGCGCGCCAAGGCGGTGATCACCACGGTGGGCCCCTACCAGCTCTACGGCGACACGCTGATCGCCGCCTGCGCCGCGGCCGGCACGGACTACCTCGACCTCACCGGCGAGCCGAACTGGATGGCCCGCACCATCGTCGCCCACCACGAGACGGCGAAGAAGACCGGCGCGCGGCTCTGCCACTCCTGCGGCTTCGACTCCATTCCCTTCGAGCTGGGCGTGCTGTTCTGCGAGGAGACCGCCAAGGCGAAGCTGGGCGGCCCGGTCCCCCGCGTGAAGGGCCGGGTGCGCGCCATCAAGGGCGGCCTCTCCGGCGGCACGGCGGCCTCCGGCGCGGCCACCATGGCCGCGATCCAGAAGGATCCGTCGCAGCTGGCGGCGATGATGAACGACTTCGCGCTCACGCCCGGCTTCCAGGGGCCGCCGCAGCCCCCCGCCAACCAGGTGCAGCACGACGAGGACGTCGGCGCCGACGTGGGGCCGTTCATGATGGCGGTGATCAACGCCAAGAACGTCCACCGCTCGAACTTCCTGATGGGCCATCCCTACGGCCAGGACTTCCAGTACGACGAGATGTCGATCCTGGTCCCGGGCGCGCCCACCGAATTCACCGCCGTGGGCCAGGCCGGCGGGCCGAAGCCGGGCGAGGGGCCGACCAAGGAGGAGCGGGAGACCGGCTTCTTCGACGTGGTCTTCGTGGGCCTCGCCGCCGACGGCCGCAAGGTCCGCGTGGCGGTGAAGGGTGACCGTGACCCCGGCTACGGCTCGACCTCCAAGATGATCGCCGAGTCGGCGCTGTGCCTGGTGAAGGAGTGCCAGGACACGCCCGGCGGCGTATGGACGCCCGGCGCGGCCATGCGCACGAAGCTCATCGACCGCCTGCAGAAGAACGCCGGGCTCACCTTCGTCGTGGAGGACTGACGGGGCCGCGGCCTTCCCCTGCGTCCGTCAAACAGCGGTCATGGAACTGTAGCTTCACTGTAGATCGCGCCTGTTAGGGCCCCCCGTCGACCGCACACAGCGGCTGGGGGAACAGACGATGAAGTCGAAGCTTTGGGCCAGCGCCACGGCGCTGGCGATCACCGCTGGGCTGGCGCAGGCCGCCGCCGCCCAGGAAACCGTCCAGCTCGCTGAGAACACGGCGATCGAGGAGATCGTCGTGCTGGGCCGGGGCGAGGCCCGCCAGGTCCAGACGGTGAGCGGCGAGGAGCTCGCGCTCGAGACGCCGGGCGCCAGCCCGCTGAAGCTCGTCGAGAAGCTGCCCAACGTGAACCTGCAGGCGGCCGATCCCTTCGGCTCCTACGAGTGGGCGGCGCGGATCTCGATCCGCAGCTTCAACCAGAGCCAGCTCGGCTTCACCCTCGACGACGTGCCGCTGGGCGACATGACCTACGGCAACCACAACGGCCTGCATATCTCGCGCGCCATCGCCGGCGAGAACGTCGGGGCCGTGGAGCTGGCGCAGGGCGCGGGCGCGCTCGACACGGCCTCGGCCAACAATCTCGGCGGCGCGCTCAAGTACGTCTCGCGCGATCCGCAGACCGACTTCGGCGGCCTGGTGGCCGCGACCGGGGGCAGCGAGTCCACCTGGCGCGGCTTCGCCCGTCTGGAGACCGGCGAGCTGGCCACCGGCGCCCGCGGCTACGTCAGCTACTCCCACAACACCGCCGACAAGTGGAAGGGCGCGGGCGAGCAGCGGCACCAGCAGCTCAACGCCAAGGTCGTCCAGCCGCTCGGCGAGACGGCGTCGGTCACCGGCTGGGTCAACTGGTCCAAGCGGCGCGAGAATGACTACCAGGACCTGTCGCTGGAGATGCTCGACCGGCTGGGCCCCGGCTGGGACAACATCTCCGACGACTGGCCGCTGATCGTCCGCATCGCCGAGATCGCCAACAACCGCGGCGACACCGGCGTGACCCCCGCCCGACCCTCGGCCGGGACCACCTACCCGGCGCCGATCGTCTCGGCGGACGACGCCTACGCCAACGCCGCGGGCCTGCGCGACGACCTGGTGGGCGCCGTCACGCTCAGCTTGTCGCCGCACGAGAGCGTGGACTTCCGGGCCACCGCCTACCTGCACAACGACGAAGGCCAGGGCCTCTGGTTCACGCCCTATGTGCCGTCGCCGAACTACGGCGTCGCCGGGGCGACCCGCGACAACGCCCCGATCTCCATCCGCACCACCGAGTACGACCTGGGCCGCCAGGGCCTGGTGGCGTCCGGCACGGTCCGGATCGGCGCCCACGCGATCAACGCCGGCGTCTGGTTCGAGAACAACGAGTTCAACCAGGCCCGCCGTTACTACGGCCTGGGCTACGACGCCCCCGGCCGCGACAGCCTGGAGATGCAGGAAGGCCCGTTCCGCACCGACTGGGAGTACGACTTCGGGACCACCACCTGGAAGCTGCACATCCAGGACACCTGGACGGTCACCGAGGCGCTCACCGTCAACCTCGGCTTCGCCTCGCTCTCGGTGGAGAACGAGGGCCGCACGGTCTTCGCCCGCACCGAGTCCCTGCGCAAGAACGGGACGATCGAGGCGAAGGAGAACTTCCTGCCGCAGGCCGGCGCCCGCTACGCGCTCACCGAGGACAGCGAGCTCTTCGCCGGCTACGCCCGGAACATGCGGGCCTTCCCGAGCTCGGGCACCTCGGGTCCGTTCTCCACGACCCAGGCCGGCTTCGCGGCGATCCAGGACACCCTGCAGCCCGAGATCTCCGACACCTTCGAGGGCGGCTGGCGCTTCCGGACGGCGAGCTTCCAGGGCGTGCTCGCCGCCTATCACGTGACGTTCAAGGACCGGCTGTTCGCGGTGCCGGTGGGCTCCGGCATCGTCGGCAACCCCTCGGCGCTGTCCAACGTCGGCGGCGTCACCGCCAAGGGCGTCGAGGCGGTCGGCGCCTGGGACATCACCGACCGGTGGTCGGCCTTCGGCTCCTACGCCTACAACGACTCCACCTATGACGACGACACGGTGGACGGGAACGGCGCGGTGGTCGCCCGCACCGCCGGCAAGACCACCGTCGACACGCCGCGCCACCTCGCCAAGGCCGAGCTCGGCTACGACGACGGCGCCTTCTTCGGGCGGGTCTCCGTCAGCTACATGAGCAAGCGCTACTTCACCTACGAGAACGACCGCAGCGTGCCGTCGCAGACGCTGGCCGAACTGGCGGTCGGGTACCGCTTCTCGGGCTCGCCGTGGCTGGAGGGGCTGGAGGTTCAGCTCAACGTCTCCAACCTCTTCGACGAGGACTACATCTCCACCATCAACTCCAACGGCTTCCCCCTGCGCGGCGACAGCCAGACCCTGCTTCCGGGCGCGCCCCGGCAGGTGTTCGCCACCCTGCGCAAGACCTTCTGATCCCCCCGAACTGGAGGCCCGGGCCGCGGTCCGGGCCCTCGCTTTTCGGTGCGGCCTTGCGCGTGCACGCCGCCGCGCGGATCGTGGGCCGATGAAAGCCGCCCTGCTCGCCGCCCTCTCGCTCGCACTCTGCGCCTGTTCGCAGCCGACGGACGCCCAGCCCGCGGCCGCGGCGCCGGCGACCTTCCCCAAGCCCGACCGGCCGGTGGCCGACATCGTGAGCCCCGTCTGGTCCAGCGGTCCCGACCGGGACAAGGCCGACGAGAACGGCCAGCTGGTGCGCGGCCTCGGCATCCGGGCCGGCATGGCCGTGGCCGACATCGGCGCGGGCTCCGGCTACCACACGATCCGGCTCTCGCCGGTGGTGGGGCCCAAGGGCCGCGTCTACGCCCAGGACATCATGGTGGACTACCTCGCCGACCTGAAGGCGGAGGTGGCGCGGCGGGGCCTGACGAACGTGGAGCTGGTCGTGGGGACGCCGGACGATCCCCGGCTGCCGGCGCCGGTTGACCGCGCCGTGCTGGTCCACATGTACCACGAGGTGGAGAGCCCCTACGCCCTGCTCTGGAACCTCGCAGGCTCCCTGAAGCTCGGTGCGCGGGTAGGGGTCATCGACCTCGACAGGCCGACCCCGCGGCACGGCACGCCGCCGGCCCTGCTGAAGTGCGAATTCGAGGCGGTGGGCTACCGCCAGGTGGGCTTCACCGCTCTCAAGGGCGGCGGCGGCTACCTGGCGGTGTTCGAGCCGCCGGCCCCGGGACGGCGGCCGGAGCCCGGCGCGATCCGTCCCTGCCGGGCCTGAGGGCTCAGGCCGCGGCCGTCTCGGCCTCGACCATGGCGCGCAGCAGCTCGACGATCTTGCGCCGCAACCGGGGGTCGCTGAGCTTGGGGAAGTTGGAGGCCAGCTCGAGGCCCTCGGCGGTGAGCAGGAAGGCATGCGCGCCCGACGCCGCGGCCGAGGCCTCGCCGTCCTCGGGCAGGCCCTCGTAGAAGTAGTTGATCGGCACCTGCAGGGCGCGCGCCGTCTCCCACAGCTTGGAGGCGCTCACGCGGTTGGCGCCGCGCTCGTACTTCTGGATCTGCTGGAAGGTGATGCCGAGCGCATCGGCCAGCCTGTCCTGGCTGAGCCCAAGCTCCTTGCGGCGCATGCGGATGCGCAGGCCCACGTGACGGTCGACCGGATGGGCGTCCGGATCGGTGGGGGTGGCCGCGGCAAGGCTCGCGGGCTTGATCGGCTTGGTCATGTTCAGGGTCGCCCCGACGTTGGTCTCGTCTTCGGGCCGGGCGGTGGTCGCCCAGCCTCGAAGCTTCGCCCTAAGAGGCCTGAAGCCAACCGCCGGTTGAAGCCATGCCCTTACCCATTTTGGGGCCTTTCGAGGCGCAGGTGCGACGAGCCGTCGCACGAAACGCCCCCGGCGGCCCCGTCTGCAGGGGTTCTGGGCGCCCGTCAGCCGCCGCCGGCGGCGCGCTGCCGTTCCCACTCGGCGACCACGCCGAGCCTGGCGAGCGCCGTGAACATGCGGGTCACATTGGCATGGTTGTCGGCCATCAGCTGCACGAACTGGGGCCGGGCCAGCACATGGGCCGGCAGGACGAGGCCTTCGGGCCCCCGCACGCAGAGCCGGTCCTGCACCAGCCGCGCCGCGTGCCGGCGCACCGTCTCCTCCGGCACGCCCAGGCGGGCGCTCAGCTCGGCCACCCGCACCGGCCGCCGCATCTCGTCCGGCACGAAGCTCGCCGGGCCGCCCTCCTCGCCGCCGCGGGTCTCGTCGGGAAAGCCCTCGGTGTTGGCGCGAAGGACGGCGAGCAGGATCAGGCCACGCACCAGATCGCCCACGTGGATGGCCAGCAGGTCGACCATCCGCAGCACATAGTCCGACGAGATCCGCACCACCGCCCGCACCGGCGCGCTGGAGGCGGGGTCCAGGGCGCGGGCGGGGTCCGGCGACGGCAGGTCCGCGAGGCCGCCCAGGGCGCGCAGCCGGAAGTAGAAGTCGCGCAGCAGCTGGTAGGTGCCGATCACCGCCTCCCGGTGACGCGGCGAATGCAGGGTCGCGGCCGGCACATAGACCCCCTGGGGCGTCACCTCGCACGCTCCCGCGGCGGCCATGCGGGCGATGTGTCGGCGCGCCGTCTCGTACGGCAGGCGCAGGGACTGGGCGATGGCGCTCACGCTCACCCGTCGGCGCAGCTCGTCCGGCGGCGGCGCGTCGTAGTCCGCGTAGGCCAGCTGCAGGTCGGCGTCGCGGGTCAGCGGCGCGATGTTGGCCTGGACGATGGAGAGCAGCAGCACGCCGTCCAGGAACTCGCGGTCCAGACGGCCCACCTGGACGAGGTCCAGGAGGAAGGCGACCGAGATGCGGCCGATGAGCCTGAGCCTGGAAAGCGGCTGGGACTGGGGCATGTGAGTGTCAGGCGCACGGGCTGGGGCGCTTAGCCTTGACATGCATCAAGGCGCGCGCAACCCCCGGCTGCAAGCTGATCGGTGATCAGGCGCGCATCGCGCCGGCGATGAACGCCTCCAGGTCGGTGACGGCCCGCCCATCCTCGTAGAGTTCGCCGAGCGCCGCGACCGTCGCCGCCCGCAGGGCTGCGCGCCGGTCGGCGTCCGCGCCGAGGGCCGTGGCGAGGGCCGCATAGTCCCCCAATTCCTGGGCGACGGGCGCGTCGGCCACGCCCATCTGCCGGTAGGCGCCCGCCACGTAGCGGCCGCGGGCGAAGCGGCCGGGCCAGGTCACGGTGGGCGTGCCGGCCGCCAGGCTTTCGTAGAGGGTGACGCCGCTGCCGAAGTGGATCGGATCGAGCAGGACGTCGAAGGCCGCGCAGAGCCGGGCGAACTCGCCGCCTCCCACCCGGGGCAGGAAGATCACGCGCTCCAGCAGCGCCGGCGCCTGCCGCTCCCACCGGGCTTTCAGCAGCTTCGTCCACCAGGGCTCCGGCGCGGCCGGCACGACGATCCAGCCGTTGGGGTCGCGCGCGGCGATCTCGGCGAGGACCGCGTCGAACTCCGGGTGCAGCTTGAACAGGCTCTGCGGACAGCCGTAGAGCGCGCCGGTCTCCGGCAGGCCGAAGTCCATCCGCGAGCCGGGGGCGGGCGCGACCGGCCGCGGATAGAAGCAGGGCAGCCTCGCCAGCCTCGCCAGCCGCTCGCTGTAGTGGGCCTCCGCGCCGGCCGGCTCGGTCAGGGCCGAGGAGACGAACCAGTCCATGGTGTCCAGGCCGCTCGTCACCGGATGGCCCAGGCTGGTGAACTGCACCGGCGCGAGCCGGGCGTAGGCCAGCCAGTAGGTCGCCGAGCTCATGCCCACGTCGGGATAGAAGAGGGCGTCGAGCGCCAGTCCCGCCAGCCGCTGCTGCTGCTGCGCCAGCGGCCCCGCCAGGATCACGGCCCGGTCCGCGGCCGCGTCGACGGCGTCGCGCACCCCATCGCGCACCGACCCGGGGCCATGGATCACCACCACCTCGAACCTCTCCCGGTCCAGCCGCTCGACGAAGCCCCGGTAGAAGCGGCCGATGGAGTGGTCGCGGAAGAAGTCGGAGAGGAAGCCCACGCGGACCCGCCGCCCGGCGGGCGGCGTCCAGCTCGCCACGTGGGGCGCCTCGAAGGTGAGCTGCGGCGCGCGGGCCCGGAAGAGGCGACCGAGCCGTTCGACGAGCGGCCGGTCGTCCCCGCCCTGGTAGGCCAGGTTGAACCAGCGCAGCTGTCCCAGCGCGTCCAGGTCGACGGGGGTCTCCGGCGCGCGCTCCAGCGCCGCCAGCCCGGCCTCGAAGCGCGTCCGCCCCTCGGCCGCCTCGGCGCTCGACCCCGGAATGACCGGAAGCGTCAGGGCGTGGCGCGCCGCGGCCGCGAACGAAGGCTTCAGGGCGTGCGCCTCCCCATAGGCGGTGCGCGCCTCCTGCGTCCGGCCCTGTTCCTCGAGCACCCGGCCCAGGTGCAACCGAACCTCGGCCGAGCCGGGGGCGGCGGCCGCGGCCGCGCGGCAGGCGGCCTCGGCCTCGCCCAGGCGCGCACCGCGACGGAGCAGGATCACCAGGTTGCCCAGCGCCGCGGTCAGCCTCGGCTCCAGGACGAGCGCCTGGCGGTAGTGCGCCTCGGCCTCCGCCGCGCGGCCCTGGGCCAGGCAGAGGCCCGCCAGGTTGTTGTGCGGCTCCGCGAGGCGGGGATCGAGCCGCAGGGCGTCGCGATAGGCCGCCTCGGCCTCGGCCAGCCGGCCGGCCTGATGGAACGAGAGGCCGAGCGCGGCAAAGAAGGCCGCCAGGGCCCCCGGCGCGCCTCCCGCCGCCTCGGCCGCCCGGAGCGCGGCGGCGGCGCCCGGAAGGTCACCCTGGCGCGCGCAGGCCTTCGCCGCGGCGACGTGCGCCGCGGCGTCGGACCGGTCGGGATCGGAAGGGGCCGCGGCCATGCCGATGCTTAGCGCGGCGGGGGTCTGGAGGGGAAGTTGGCCGGTCCCGCGGGGGCAGTAGGGGGGATGCCAGGGGTGTGGCGGGACCGGCCGTTCCGACCGCGCGACGGGGGGGGCTTCGTGCGGTCGGGAGCAAGAACGTCGCCGGCCGAACGGCGTTCCCGCGCCCCTGAAATCTTTCCGTGGACGGCGTCCGCCGCGACGCCTTGCCGCGCCCGGCTCCACGCCATCTTAGGGATTTTCACCTTCGATGGCGGCCGGTTCAACGACGCGCCCGGGGGGCGAACAGCCGATGCAAGACCCGTCCCGGCCCGGCCTGTCGCGCCGCGGCCTCTTCCTCGCCGGCGGCGCCGCGCTCATGGCCGCGCCCGCCGCCTTCGCCGCCACGCCGCGCAAGGCCAAGCCGGCTGCGGCCCCCCATGCCGCTGCCGACGCCAACGCCGCGCCCGCCCTCACGCCCGAGGCCGCCATGGCCCGGCTGATGGCCGGCAACGGCCGCTATGTGGCGGCCCGCGCCACGCACCCGAACGGCGACGCCGCCCGGCGGCGACTGGTGGCCGCCAGCCAGCACCCGTTCGCCGTTGTCCTGGCCTGCGCCGACAGCCGCGTCGCGCCCGAGTTGGTCTTCGACCAGGGTCTCGGCGACCTGTTCGTCGTCCGGGTGGCGGGCAATGTGGTGGACGACGCCGTCCTCGCCTCGATCGAATATGCGGTGATCCACCTCGGGGCCAACCTGGTCATGGCCCTGGGACACGAGCGCTGCGGAGCGGTGAAGGCCACGGCCGACGCCCTCGACGGCCACGGCTCCCCCGACGACGCCGACACCAAGATCGGCGCCCTGGCCGCCCTGATCGCTCCGGCGGTCCGCGCCGTGCCGGCCGGCGCGGCGGACAAGGTCGACGCCGCCGTCTCGCTGAACGCCGCCCACGCCGCGGCCGAGATCTTCGCCGGCTCCAAGCCCCTGCGCAGCCGGGTGCTGGCCGGAGAGCTCAAGATCGTCGCCGCCCGCTACGATCTCGATGACGGCAAGGTCACTCCAGCCAGAGGCCGCGAGATCGCCTGATCTCCGCTGCCCGATAGAGGTGTCCTATGGCCGAGCCAAGGAAACATCTATTTCGCCGCGTGCGGACCGTCTGTCACACCTGTAGATGGCGCCGAATTCTCGGCGCGCAGTTGCGAGCGTATCGATGACTGATCCCGAGCAGTACGTGCTGGCTCTGGAGCTCCTGTTGTCGCTGAGGGTCGCCCAGGACCCTCCGGAGGTGCGGCGGGAGATCGCCCGCGCCGTCGAGGACGGCCTGGACTCGTCGGGCGCCGTCGAGCGCGCGATCCGTGAGCGGGCCCTGCGCATCCTGCGCGAGTGCGACCCGGTGGGCCTGCGTCCGGTCTGAGCCCTGCCGGCGGGGCTTGACGGAGGGGCCGCCCGGGCGCTTCCACACCTGCATCGCCGGCCGTCCCTGGGCCGAGGCGGAGGACCCATGCGACTGCTGCTCAACCTCCTGTGGTTCGTGTTCGGCGGCTGGATCTCCGGGACCGCCTGGCTGCTCGCCGGCCTGGTGCTGGCGATCACCATCGTGGGCCTGCCCTGGACGCCTGCCGCCTTCCGCATCGCGGGCTTCAGCTACTGGCCGTTCGGCCGGGTGATCGCCGACCGCGACCCCGGCGTCACCAGCGTGCTGCTCAACGTCCTGTGGCTGGTGTTCGCCGGCTGGTGGCTGGCCCTGCAGCACCTGGTCCTGGCGGTCGGCCTCGCCGTCACGATCATCGGCATCCCGTTCGCCTGGCAGCATGTGAAGCTGGCCGGCCTGTCGCTCACCCCGGTGGGCAAGGAGATCGTCCCGGCCTGAGGCCGCCTGCGGCGTCGTCGCCCGCGGGTTCGCCTTCCGTTCCGCCCCGACTCCGCTAAACTCCGCGGGTGACCGCCCCCCTCGCCACCGTCGACCTCGCGCCTGCCCTCGTGGTGCTGCCCGGCCCCCGCGCGGCTGTCGCGGACGGCGCCGGCGCGCGCACGCTGCGGCCTCCCGCCGCGCGCGACCTGGTCGAAGCCGCCCCGGTGCTGCTGGCCCACGCGGCCATGACGGCCCGCCGGCTGGGCCTCAACGTCCCGCCGCGCTCGCCGCGGATCTTCGACGCCCTCGAACTCTTCGCCTTCGTGCGGCCCGCCCGGTTCTGCGCCCCGTCCGCCGCCGGCGTCGCCCAGGCGCTCGGCATGCCCGAGCCCAAGGGGGCCGAGGCCCAGGCGCTGGCGCTCGGCGAGGCCTGCCGCATCCTGCTGGCGGAACTCGCGGCCGCGCCGGAGCCGTCCCGCGAGGAGGCGCTGGCGGTGGCCGAGACCCTCGCCCGCGCCGGCTGGTCCTGGGGCCAGGCCGCCATCGCCGCCCTGCGCTCCGCGCCCGTCGGCAACATGTTCCGCTCCTCCGGTCTCGATGTCTGGATGCGGATGGTCGAGTGGGAAGCGGAGGCGCCGCCGGGGGAGGCCGGCTCCAAGTCGGTCGGCGCGGAGCACGCCGCCGAGCGGCTGAAGGAGCTGCTGCACCGCTCCGGCCTCGACGAGGCCCGCCCCGCCCAGGCCGAGTACGCGGCCGAAGCCGCCTACGCCTTCCAGCCGCGCGAGAAGGAGGGCGAGCCGCGGATGATGCTGGCCGAGGCCGGCACCGGCACCGGCAAGACGCTGGCCTACCTCGCCCCGGCCTCGCTGTGGGCCGAGGCCAACGGCCCGGCGGTCTGGGTCTCCACCTACACCCGCGCCCTGCAGCGCCAGATCGAGCGCGAGAGCCACTCGGTCTTCCCCGACCCCAAGGTGCGGGCGAAGAAGGCCGTGGTCCGCAAGGGCCGCGAGAACTACCTCTGCCTGCTGAACTTCCAGGACCACGCCAACCAGGCCCAGCTCGGCGGCGCGGACCTGGTCGGCATGGGGCTCGCCGCCCGCTGGGCGCGGGCGACCCGCGACGGCGACATGACCGGCGGCGACTTCCCGGCCTGGCTGCCGACGCTGTTCGCGGTCCCGCCGGCCGCCCAGGCCAGCGCCGCCAACCTGGTGGACCGGCGCGGCGAGTGCATCCATGCCGGCTGCCAGCACTACCGTACCTGTTTCGTGGAGAAGGCGATCCGCGGCTCGCGCCGGGCCGACATCGTCATCGCCAACCACGCCCTGGTCATGACCCAGGCGGCGTTCGACGGGGCCCGCGCCGCCCGCGGCTCCAAGGCCGACGCCGAGACCACCCAGCTCAAGCGCATCGTCTTCGACGAGGGCCACCACCTGTTCGACGCCGCCGACAGCGCCTTCTCGGCCGCGCTCTCGGGCGCCGAGAGCGCCGAGATGCGCCGCTGGATACGCGGTCCGGAGGGGCGCGGCCGGCGCGGCCGGGGCCTCGAGGCGCGGCTCATGGAGGTGCTGGGCGACCACGACGACGCCAAGCAGGCGCTGGTCCAGGCCACCCACGCCGCCGCCGCCCTGCCGGGCGAGGGCTGGTCGGGCCGCATCGCCCCGCCGAACGGCGAGGTGAACCCGATCGGCCCTATCGAGCAGTTCCTGGTGGCCGTGCTGGAGCAGCTGCGCGCCCGCGCCGCTCCCTCCGAGGTGGGGATGGAATGCGCCGCCCGCCCGGCGCTCGACCTCGTGCGCGACACCGCCCGGGAAGCCGCCGCGGCCCTCGCCAAGGTGGAGGCGCCGCTGCTGGCGCTCGCCCGCGCCCTGGAGGACGTGCTCGACCAGGAGGCCGCCACCCTCGGTCCCACGGAACGGGCCCGCATCGAGGGCGCGCTGCGCGGCCTCGACCGCCGCGCCCGCATGACGCTCCCGGCCTGGCGCTCGATGCTGCGGGCCATCGACGAGGACGCCGAGGACGACCCAGACTTCGTGGACTGGTTCGACGCCACCTTCCTCTACGGCCGGGTGGTGGACGCCGCCTGCCGCCGCCACTGGGTGGATCCCACCGAGCCCCTGACCAACGCCGTGATCGCGCCCGCGCACGGCGTGCTGGTCACCTCCGCGACCCTCGCCGACCAGACCCTGGACGACCCCTTCGCGCTCGCCGAGATGCGCACCGGCGCCGCGCGCCTGCCGGACCGGCCGAAGACGCTGCGCCTCGCCTCACCGTTCGACTACGCCAACCAGGCCCGCTGCTTCGTGGTCACCGACGTGGGCAAGGACGATCCCCGCCAGATCGCCGCGGCCATGCGCGAGCTGTTCCTGGCGGCCGGCGGCGGCGGGCTGGGTCTGTTCACCGCCATCCGCCGCCTGCGCGCGGTGCACGAGCGCATCGCCGCCCCGCTCGCCGATCGCGGCCTCGCCCTCTACGCCCAGCACGTCGACCCGCTCGAGGTGGGCGCGCTCGTGGACATCTTCCGGGCCGAGGAGGACGCCTGCCTGCTCGGCACCGATGCGGTGCGCGACGGCGTCGACGTGCCCGGCCGCTCGCTGCGCTGCCTGGTGTTCGACCGGGTGCCCTGGCCCCGGCCCGACATCCTGCACAAGGCCCGCCGCGTCCGCTTCGGCGGCAAGGGCTACGACGACGCGATCGCGAGGGGCCGCATCGCCCAGGCCTTCGGGCGCCTGATCCGCCGCGCCGACGACAAGGGCGTCTTCGTGATGCTCGACGCCTCGTCGCCCACCCGCCTGTTCTCGGCCCTGCCGGAGGGCGTGGAGCTGGAGCGGATCAGTCTCGTCGAGGCGATCGAGAAGACCGCGGCCTTTCTGAAGACCTAGGCCGTTTGCGGAGCGGCGGCCGGCCCGCTACTCAGGCGCCATGAAAAGCTTGGGTCTCATCGGCTTCGGCCAGTTCGGCCAGCTGGCGGCCGGGGTCCTGAAGACCCGCTTCGACGTGCTGGTGACCGACCGGGCGCCGGACGCCCGCGAGCGCGCCCGCGAGCTCGGCGTCGCCTTCGGCTCCCTCGAAGAGGCGGCCGCCCGCGACGTGGTCGTCCTGGCCGTGCCGGTGGCCGCCATGCGCGCGGTGATCGCCGCGATCGCGCCGCTCCTGAAGCCCGGCGCCCTGGTGGTGGACGTGGGCTCGGTGAAGGTCTTGCCGGCTCAGTGGATGCGCGAGCTGCTGCCGGCCCACGTCGACATCGTCGCCACCCACCCGCTGTTCGGCCCGCAGAGCGTGGCGCGCGACGGCCTGCCGGGCCTGCGTTTCGTGGTCTGCCCGATCCGCGGCGACCGCCACGAGAAGGTCGCCGCCTTCGGCCGCGAGCTGGGCCTGGCCGTCACGGTGACGACGCCGGAGGAGCACGACCAGGAGATGGCCTACGTACAGGCCCTGACCCACCTGATCGGCCGCAGCCTCGTCAATCTCGGCATCCCGGACGAGCGGCTGGCGACCCAGTCCTACCAGCACCTGCTGGAGCTCTGCGGCCTGATCGGCGGCGACACCTTCGAGCTGTTCACCGCCATCCAGACCCAGAACCCCTACGCGCCGGAGGTGGTCCGCGGCTTCGTGGCCCAGGCCCAGGACCTGCTGAAGCAGGTGGAGACGGCCCCTAGGCCCTCATGAACTCAGCCAGCGCGTCGACCACGGCGCGGTTGTGCTCTTCCAGGCCGATGGTGATCCGCACATGGCCGGGCAGGCCGTAGTTGCCGACGCCGCGCACCAGCAGACCCTTGGTGGCGAGGAAGGCCTCGGCCTCCTTGGCGGTCTTGCCCGGGGTGGTGGGGAAGCCCACCAGCAGGAAGTTGGCCGCCGAGGGCAGCACCACGTCCACGCCGAGGCCGCCGAACTGCTGGGCGAGCCACGGCCGCCATTGCTCCACATGGTCGATGGAGCGGCGCTGGAAGTCCTCGTCGCCGAGCGCGGCGATGGCCGCGGCCTGGCCGGGGATCGAGATGTTGAACGGCAGCCGGATACGGTCGACGGCGGCGGAGATCTCGGCCGGCGCATAGCCCCAGCCGACCCGCAGGGCGGCCAGGCCGTGCAGCTTCGAGAAGGTGTGGGTGACGACCACGTTCTGCGCCGTCCGCGCCAGGTCCAGGCCGTCGTCGAAGGCCGGGTCCTCGCAGAACTCGCCGTAGGCCCCGTCCAGCACCAGAACGACGCTGGGCGGCAGCGCCGCGTGCAGCCGCAGGATCTCCGAGAACGGGATCCAGGTGCCGGTCGGGTTGGCCGGGTTGGCGATGAACACGAGCCGGGTGCGGTCGTCGACGCACTTCAGGATCTCGTCCACGCTGATCGTGTAGTTCGGCTCATTCGCCCGCCGCACTTCGGCCTGGCAGGCGTAGGCGCCGATGGCGTAGGCGGCGAAGCCGTACTCGCCCTGCACGATGTTGTCGCCGGGCTCCAGGAACACCTGGTTGAGGAGCTGGAAGACCTCGTCCGAGCCCTGGCCGAAGATCAGCCGCTCCGGCTCCAGCCGGAACCGCTCGGCCACCGCCGCGCGCAGCAGGCTGGTGCGGCTGTCCGGGTACATGTGCAGCTGGTCGGCGGCGCCGGCGTAGGCCTCTCGGGCCTTGGGGCTGCAGCCCAGGATGTTCTCATTGGCCGAAAGCTTGATCGGGTTCTCCACGCCCTCGGCCTTGGCCTTGCCGGGCACATAGGCGTGGATGTCCATGATGCCGGGCTTGGGGAGCGGGCGCGCGGCGCGGGCGCGGTCGTTGAGCGGGGCGTCGTCGGACATTCGGACCGTAGAGGATCAGCCTTGAGGCCCGTTCGGGCCGGGAAGCGTCGCCTCTTACACGTCCAGCGGCGCGGGCGCAGCCCCGATGACGCCGGAAAGCCGGCCCGGCGCGCGCGCCAGCCGGGGGTCGTCGGCCTGGTAGAAGCCGGCCAGGCTGAAGAGCTTCAGGCCGCCGGCCTCGGCCACGAGCGTGGCCGCCGCGCCGTCCCGGCTCAGCGTCTCCTCGACCGCCCCGGCGGATTGCGGAGCGTCGGTGACCCAGAAGGTGACGTCGCCGCCGGTGGGCTCCACCTCCACCTCGCCGACGGCCAGCGCCGACAGCGGGCCCCAGGCGGAGACGCAGGGCAGGGCGGCGAACACCCTGAGCTTCGGCTCGGCCAGCAGACGGCCCCACCAGGCGCTGTCGGGCGTCAGGGCGGCGATGGCGACGCCGCCCGGCGTCTTCGCCGCGGCGAGCGCCTCCTCGGGCCTGGCGACCTGGCGCAGCGGCGGGGCCGCGCCGAACCGCAGACGGGCGAGCTCGACGGCGCGCGCGGGATCCTTGCCGCCCCAGACCGCCAGGTGGAACGGACCCTGCAGCTTCAGGCTCTCGCCGATCATCTCGCGCCAGACCCGCACGACCAGGGCGGCGCTCGCGCCCTGGCGCGGCTTCGCCAGAAGCCGGCGCAGGAGCTGGGCCTCGCGGCCGGGCTTCAGGCCGAACCTGCCGGCCTCCCCCGCCGCCGCCTTGGCGGCGGCGACGACCCTGGCCAGGCCCGCCCGCTCGTCCAGCAGCTTCAGGAGCTCGGCGTCGATGACGTCGATGCGCGCACGGACCTCGTCCAGCGTCGGTGTCGCGGGCGTGGTCTCGGCTTCGGCCATTTTCTCCCCCGAAAATGCAGGGTCGCGACCTAGGTCATTGCGCGGCCGGGCGCAATAGGGCCGGAGGACGCAAGAAAGTTGCAGCCGCAACCAGGACTTAGGCCGCCCGGGCGTCCTGCGTCTCGCCCAGCGCCTTGGCGAGCGCGTCGCGCAGGTGCTCGGCCTTCATGGGCTTCTCGATCACGCCCACCATGCCGGCCTCCAGATAGCCGCGCACCTCGTCGGGGTCGACGTTGGCGGTGAGCGCGATGATCGGCGTCTGGCCGGCGCGGCCGGGCAGGGCGTGGATCTCCCGGGTTGCGGTCACCCCGTCCATGCCGGGCATGCGGATGTCCATCAGGATCAGGTCGAAGCGGCCGCTGCGGGCCGTCTCCACCGCCTGCAGCCCGTCCTCGGCGGTTTCGGTGGTGCACTGGAGCATTTCGCACAGCGCCTGGGCGACCACCCGGTTGGTGGCGTTGTCGTCGACGATCAGGATGTGAGCGGCGCGGCCGTGCGCCTCGGCCGGGCCCTCGGGCGCCTCGGTGGCGCGGGGCAGGGGGAATTCGAAGGCGACGGTCTGGGCCCCGCCCGCCTGCGGCTCGTCGGTGATCGCGCCGTCGTGGCCCGCGACGATCCGGCGGGCCAGCATGGCGCCGATCGCCACCTCCAGCCCGAAGCGGTCGGCGACGTCCCGCACCCGCGCCTCCAGGTCCTGGGCTTCCCAGGCGGCGCTGCGTGCGCCGCGCACCCGGCCTTCCAGCCTCACGGTGTCGCCGGGCCCGGCGAACGCCTTCAGGCTCACCTCCACGGCCCTGCGGCCGGCGCTCGCCACCGCCTCGCCGATGAAGCCGTCGAACACTTGCAGGAGCCGGGCCCGGTCACCCATTACGCACGCCTCCGGGTCGCCGTCGTAGGAGACCAGCAGGGTCACGCCCGCCTGGGCCGCGCGGCCCTGCCAGCGGTCGCTGATCGTGTCGGTGAGTTCGCACAGCCGGATCGGCGCGGGCGAAAGGGTGAGGCCTTCGGTGGCCACGGACTTCAGGTCGAGGGCGCTGTCGAGCGTGCGGCGCACGCCTGCCGCGGCCTCGGCGACGCCGGCCACGCAGGCCTGGGCGTCCGGCGCCAGCCGCTGGCGCGACAGCTGGTCGGCCAGCGCCAGCACACCGTCCATCTGCTGGCGGATCTCAGCGCTGACCCGGTCGAAGAAGAACGCTGGCAGAGACATGGGCCGCCGGAGTGGGAGGACTGGATCCCCCCGATCATGCCGCCAAGGCTTTGAGCAGTCGTTAAGTGGACCGCTCCGCAAAAAAGAAGGGCGGCGGGAGACCCGCCGCCCAAGATGGCGCTAGGGAGGAAACGCGCCTTTCTAGAACCGGTACTGCAGCTCCACGCCGTAGGTGCGCGGCTGGATCAGCCCCCGCGTGATGGCCGTCCGGGTCTGGACGAGCCCGGGGCCCGGATTGGGGATGTCGAAGATCGCCGTCGGCGTCGTCGAGCCGTTGGACGTGTAGCCCCGCTCGTCGAAGGCGTTCTTCACGAAGCCGATGAGGGTGTAGCGGTCGTCCGCGTCGTTCCACAGGACCCGGAAGTCCGTGACGTCGTAGGCGGGGACCTTGTTCGCCGCGCTCTTGAACGGCTGGTAGGTGGTCTCGTCGGTCCAGGTGTAGGTCGCCGACAGGATCAGCGAACCCGGATCGAAGTTGAAAGTGTAGTTCGCGTTGCCTGCGAACTTGTGCTTCGGCGACTGGTAGATCCGCGAGCCTTCCAGGGTCTGGAAGACGAGGCGAGTGCCGTTGGACGTCACGAAGCCGCCCGAGGGGGTGGCGTTCGGATCGAGCGCGCCCGGGTCCGCCGGATCGTAGAAGCAGCAGCCCTTGGTGATCTCGGTGTGCAGGTAGCCGTAGCTCGCCGACAGGTCGAGGTTGTCGATCGGCCGCCACAGCGCCTCGAGCTCGACGCCATAGGCTTCGGAGTCGACGTTGACGAAGTTGTTGGCCGCCGCCGTGCCCGCCGCGTTGAGTTGCGACAGGTTGAGCTGCATGTCCTTGAAGTCGTTATAGAAGGCTGCGGCGTTCAGCTGGAAGCGCCGGCCGAGGCTCTTCTTCAGGCCCAGCTCGTAGGCGTCGACCTGCTCCTGGTCGGCGGTCGGGTCGGGAGCCAGGGTCCCGAGCAGGAAGCCGCCCGACTTATAGCCGCGGCTGTACTTGGCGTAGACCAGGGTGTCCTCGTCCGGCGTCCAGTCCAGGTTCAGCACGCCGGTGACGGCGTCCCAGCTGTCCGACAGCGAGCGGAAGTTCTGCACGCCGTTCGCCGCGTTGCCGTCGATGTCGGTGGAGACGTCGAACGCCGCCGCGCCGCTGGCGATGGCTGGCGACAGGATCACCAGGCGCTGGGTCTCGAAGCCCGACTTCTTGTCCTTGGTGTAGCGGAGGCCGGCGGTCAGGGCGAACTGCTCGTTGAACTCGTAGGTGCCCTGGCCGAACACCGCCCAGGCCTCGGATTCCAGGTTGGCCTGGCCGTCGGCGAAGTTGCGGCTCGGGTTGGCGGCCGCCGGCGTGCCGCGCAGGGTCAGCGGCGTGGCGAGCTGGACCTGGTTCGGATTGGCCAGCTGGATCCGCTGCTTGTACTCCTCGTGGTACTGGTAGAAGCCCAGGATCCAGCGAAGGGCGCCGTCGGAGTTCGAGGTCAGGTTGATCTCGTTCGAGAAGTAGCGCTTGTTCTCGTCGAAGTCGGTCGTGGTGGTCGGGAAGTAGGGGACCGCCATGCCCGGGATATTGATCGCCGCGGTGCGGCTGGTGCCGTCGTAGTCGCCGCCGGTCTGGTAGTTGTACTGCTGGAAGCCGCCGATGTACTTCAGCGTGGCGAAGCCCAGGTCATAGCTGACATTGGTCGCCAGCACGTGGTTGCCGCGCAGCTGGCCGTAGCCGTCGGTGTTGGTGTTGGTGACGTACGGGTCGGTCACGCCGGGATTCGGCGTCGCGTAGCCGAACTGGGCGTTGGGCACGAGCTGGCCGATCGGGCCGAACGGCAGCGTGGTGTCGTAGGGCGTCACCAGGTTGGCGAGGCGGTCGCCCACGCCCATGGTGTCGTCCCAGTTGGAGCGGTTGTAGCGCGCCCAGATGCTGAGCTTCTCGGTGGGCTCGGCCTCGACCTGGAACTCGAAGTAGGTGCGCTTGATCGTGGCGCCGTCCTTGCCGCCGCCGATGTTCTTGATGAAGCCGTCGCGCTGCCAGTCCTGGCTGCCGCCCACCTTGAAGCGCAGGTTCTCGGCCACCGGCAGGGAGACCACGCCCTCGATCTTGGTGCGCTCGTAGTTGCCGTAGCCGGCGCGGATCTCGCCGCCGAACTCCTGGTCGGGACGCTTGGAGATCTGGTTGATCGCCCCGCCGATGGCGTTGCGGCCGTAGAGGGTGCCCTGCGGGCCCCGCAGGATCTCGGTGCGCTCGATGAACAGCGGCGACTTGAACAGCTCCGACGACGAGGCCGAGTAGAAGCCGTCCGAGTAGGAGGCCACGCCCGGGTCATTGCCGATGTAGAAGGTGTTGCGGCCGGCGCCGCGCAGGCTGACCCGGTCGGTGCCGGAGTAGTTCATGCCCGGCGTGAAGTTCACGAAGTCCTGGATGCCGGTGATGCCGGCGATGTCGCGGCGCTCCGAGGTGAAGGCCGAGACGGCCACCGGCACGTCCTGCAGCGACTGCTCGCGCTTCTCGGCGGTGATGACCAGTTCCTCGAGCTCGGTCCCGCCGGCGTCCTGGGCCAGGGCGGGTTGGGCCAGGGCGGTGAGGGCGACGGCCGACACGCTCATGGCGAGCAGGCTGCGCAGCCGCAGGGTATTCAGAGACATGCAGTCCTCCCGGGACGCGCGCGCGGGTGCGCGGCGCCGCTTCTTTCGCTTTGCTGTGGGCGGGCGCGGGGAGGCGCCCGAAGGGCCGGGACCCTCAGGGCGCCCGGCGTCGCGGGTCAACTGGACGGCGATAACTTATCGACTTTCACGGCAACTTTGCCGTGGCCGTGGCGCAAATACCGCACTTTCGAATACATCGTACAAAACTGAACGCCGCTCGGCGAACGCTTGCCGCCGCGGGAACTGACGCGCCTGCAGAAATCCGACGGCCGTACCGAATCTAGGAACGACGATCCTTGCGGCAAAAGAAGAGGGGCGGCGGGTCACCCCGCCGCCCCCTGTCGTCTGCGCCGGCTGGACGCCTACCAGCGCTTGGCGATCGAGACGCCGTAGGTCCTGGGCTCGGTGTAGAACACGTTGCGGAACAGGCCCGAGGAGTCGTCGGTCAGGTAGAAGTCGGTGACGGCCGTCTCGTCGGTGGCGTTCTTCACGAAGGCGCCGATCTCGAGCCCGGCGTCGGGGTTCTCGATGGTGAGCGTCAGGTTGACGTTCTCCCAGCCGCGGATGCGGTCGGCGTCGCTGTTGTAGATCCGGGCGTAGGTCTTGCCCTGCTTGTAGTAGTCGCCGCGCAGCACGGCTTGCCAGGCGTCCGTGAGCTCCATCGTGTACTGGGCGCCCAGCGAGACCGTCCAGTGGGGCGAGTTCGGCAGGTCGTTGCCGTCCAGGTCCACCGGCACGCCTTCCGAGACCAGCCCGCCGAAGGCGTTGGTGCCGGCGGCGATCGCGCCCCCACCGATGTTGGTCCCCGCGCCCGCGGCCGAGGCCAGGGTGCAGACGCCGAGCAGGTTGAACGGATTGGGCGTGAAGCCCGGCACCTGGCCGTTGGAGATGGCGAGCGCCGTCTGCGCCGCCGTGGTGGTCACGACGCAGTTGGAGGCCGCGCTCGACTTCACCAGAGTCAGGCCGGCGATGCCCTGGGTCCGGTTGAAGGTGTCGATCGAGCTGGCGTCCTTGATCTCGCTGTCCAGCCAGCCGATCTGGGCGTTCAGGCGCAGGTTCTCGATGGGTTGCCAGATCGACTCGAACTCCAGGCCCATGACGCGGGCGTCGATGTTCTCGTTGATCGAGGTCCGGTTGATGATCTTCGAGACCTGGTAGCCCTTGTAGTCGTAGTAGAAGCCCGTGAGGTTGAGCTGCAGGGAGCCCCCCATCAGGGTGTTCTTGGTGCCGATCTCGTAGGCGTTGATGAACTCGGGGTCGAAGGTCTCCGGCACGGGCACCACGCCGATCCCCGGGCTGAACGGCGGGTTGAGACCGCCGCCCTTATAGCCGCGGGTGTAGAAGGCGTAGATCAGGGTGTCGTCCGTGAAGCCCAGGTCCGGCTGCCAGTCGAAGCCGAAGCGGCCGGTGGGCTCCTTGAACTTCACCTCCTGGCGGCCGATCGGGATCGGACCCTGGCCCGGAACGCCGAGCGCGACGGAGTGGGCGATCACCCGCTTGTCGTCGACCGTGTAGCGCAGGCCGAGCGTCCACTTGAAGGTTTCGCTCATGTCCCAGTAGAGCTCGCCGAAGGCGGCGTAGGACAGCAGCCGGTATGGGCCGTAACTGTCGTAGTAGTTGTGGCCAAGGCGGGTCGGGTCGGCGTTGGGGTCGACGGACACGCAGGGCGCCCCGCCAACGCAGTTCGGGTTGCCGGTCGTGAGCAGGTTGTTGATCTGGTAGTAGCCGGTCCCGGTGTTGAACATGACGTAGTAGTCGCCGGTCGACTTGTACTTCGTCATCATGGCGCCGACGTTGTAGTTCAGCGGCCCCTCGAAGTTGGACTGGAACCGCACCTCGTGGCTCCACTGCTCGGTGTAGGCCGAGGAGATGTCGCTGGTGGTGAACCGGTTCTGCGCGCCGTTCTGCGGATCGTTGATGACGCCCCCGGGGAACAGCGCGCCGTAGAGCGCTGCATAGCCGCCCGGGATGGGCGCGGCCGCGAACGCGTTGACCGGGTTCGGCGTGGTGTTGAACGTCGTGGAGGGCAGGTAGCGGTTGTAGTCCTGCCGCGTGTAGAGCTTGTAGTAGGTGTAGGCGCTCAGCCAGTTCATCGTCACGTTCTCGGTGACGTCGAACTCGGCGTTGAACTCGTAGATGTCGGTCTTCGACTTGTAGATCGGGTCGAACAGCGACTCGATGTCCCGCACGTCGGGCGTCTGCATCTTGCCGGCGTAGGCGTCCCCGGTCTGGAAGCCGCCGAGCGCGCCGAACAGGCCGCCCAGCGTGGCCTGGGAGTTCACCGTGCCCAGGGCGCTCGGGTCGTAGAGCGAGGTGGGCAGGCAGCCCTGGCTGAACAGGCCGCGCTGGATCTGCCCCACAGGCGGGATGGCCGAATAGCCGAGGCCGCCGATGTTGGCCGGGCCGGGATCCTTGGTGCAGAGCTGCTTGCCGATCCGCGAGCGGTTGTCGTCCTCCTCGAAGTGGTCGAACAGCAGCCAGCTGCGGAAATTGTCGGTCGGCGAGAACGACAGGGTGGCGCGCGCGCCCCACAGGTCGCGGTCGTCGGCGTCGTTGCCGGTGGCCAGGTTCTCGCCGTAGCCGTCCCGCTTCAGGTAGTTGCCGGCGACGCGCAGGGCGAACATGTCGCCCAGGGGCATGTTCACCATGCCGCGCAGCTTGATGGAGTTGTAGTTGCCGTACTCGGCCCGGGCGTGGGCCTGGAACGAGTCGGTGGGCTTGGCGGTGATCAGGTTGACCACGCCGCCGGTGGCGTTCCGGCCGTAGAGGGTGCCCTGCGGACCGCGGAGCACTTCGACGCGCTCCATGTCGTAGAATTCGGTCTCGAACAGGTTGTTGGCGATCAGCGGGGCGTTGTTCAGGTGGATGCCGGTGCCGGCGTCGCCCGAGGCGGCCACCAGCTTCGAACCGATCCCGCGGATCTGGAAGTTGTAGCCGGTGAAGTTCCCCTTGGAGAAGTTCACGTTCGGCACGGCGAGAACCAGGTTCGGGCCGCCGTCGATCTTGGCCTTCTCTAGCGATTCCTGGTTGAAGGCCGACACGGCGATCGGCACGTCCTGCAGCGCTTCCTCGCGCTTCTGGGCCGTGACGACGAGCTCCTCGATCACCGCCTGGGCCGCCGCCGGCGTGGAGGCGGCCATGGCCGCGAGGGAAGCGCCGGCCACGAGCATGCGACGCAAGGTGATTGCTTTGTCCATCGGTTCCTCCCAACACGCCGGGCTCTTTTGGCCCGTGACGTTCGCCGCTCGCGGAAATGCGCTGGGGGGTGCGGCGAGTCCCCCCGACAGCCATGGCCAAGCACGCGGTAGAGGAGGGTTCCTGTCAACAGAACATCGTTAGCCAATCGCTGATTAGATAGCCGGCTGTGACAAAATTGGCGAAGCAGCGGACCTAACGTAAAGGGGCGGCGGGTCTCCCCGCCGCCCCCTGACAGGCCGTTTTGTACCTGCTCGTCAGAACCGATACTGCAACTCGACCCCGTAGGTGCGCGGGAAATTGAGGATCACGGTCCGGCGCGGTCCCACCGCGGTCGGCGAGCCGGCGGTCGAGCTCTGGTAGCCGACCTCGTCGAAGGCGTTCTTCACGTAGCCGATGACGGTGTAGCGGTCCTCCCCGTCCTTCCAGAGCATCCGGAAGTCGGCGATCTCGAAGGCCGGCGAGGTGTAGACCGGGTTGTTGAAGATCGTGGACTGCTGGTCGTCGGTCCAGGTGTAGGTCCCGCTGGCGATCAGGCTGCCGGCGTCGAACTCCCAGGTGTAGGTGGCGCCGACGGTCACCTTGTGCTTCGGCGTCAGCGGCAGGGCGTTGCCCACCAGGGACTGCGGCTGGCTGCCGTTGGCGAGTGGCGCGCCGGACGGACGCGCCCCCGGGGCTAGGGCCCGCGGGTCGGGCGTGTCGACGAAGCAGCAGCCCTCCGTCACCTCGGCGTTGAGGTAGGCGTAGTTCATCAGGAGCTGCAGGTTGTCGACCGGGGCCCACTGGGCCTCGAACTCCGCGCCCCAGACTTCGGCATCGAGATTCAGGAAGCGGCTGCCGGTGATGTTGCCGAGCGCCACGGTGAGCGGCGTCTGGAAGCCCTTGTAGTCGGAGAAGAAGAGCGCGCTGTTCACCTGCAGCCTGCGGCCGAAGTTCTTCTTCGCCCCAAGCTCATAGGAGTCCACGTACTCCGGGTCGGCGTAGGGGCTGGGGGTCAGGCCGTTCGAGCCCAGCCAGCCGCCCGACTTGTAGCCGCGGCTGTAGCGCGCATAGAGGTTGGTGTCCGAGTCCGGCTCCCACTGGACGCCGAGGGTGCCGGTCAGCGCGTCCCAGTCGCCCGACAGGTTGCGGCGCAGCCCGCCGGTCGGGTTCGGGAACAGGTCGGCGGTCAGCGGGTTGGCCGCGCAGGCCGCCAGGGTGAAGCCGCCGCAGACCTGGAACGGCGTGAGGTCCAGCGACAGGCCCTGGGCCACGGAGATCGGCACGCCCGCACCCACCAGGCCCTGCAGCAGGGCCGCGGCGGGGAGGCGCGCCACGTAGCGGGCCACGTCGTAGCCTTCCTTCTCGTCGTAGGTGTAGCGCAGCCCGGCCGTCAGGGTCAGGTTCGGCGCGAACTCCCAGTCGATCTGGCCGAAGGCGGCGTAGGACTTGGTCTCCAGGTGGCCGTCCACATAGAGGAAGGCGCCGCGCGGATTGGCCGGCACCGGCGCGCCGGTCAGGCTCACCGGGTTGAACATGCCCGGGTCGCCGACCACGCGGATGCCCTGCGGCTGGTCGTACTCCTGGTAGTACTGGAACACGCCGACGATCCAGTTCAGCGGCCCGTCGCTGTTCGACGAGAGGTTGATCTCGTTCGACATCCAGCTCTGGCGCTCCTCGTAGAAGGTGCGCGCGTCGGTGGAGACGTTTCTGGCGGTGAACGGCGTCAGCGGGCCCGGCCCGTCGAGGTCGGGGAACGGCAGGTCCTGCGGCCCGACGCGCGGCGTCAGGTCGGAGTCCGAGGAGGTGTTGTAGTCGTACTGCTGGTAGCCGCCGAGGTACTTGAGCGTGCCCCAGCCGAGGTCGTGGGTGACGTCCAGGTGGACCCGGTGGTGGTTGTCCAGCGAGCCGTAGGCGTCGTGGTTGGTGTTGATCCGATAGGGGTCGGCCACCGCCGGATTGGTCCCGGTGTAGCCGAGCGCGGTGTTGTAATAGAGCGCCGAGGTGCCCGAGCCGGTGGGCGAGGTCACGTCATACGGCGAGATGATGTTGGTCAGCGTATTGCCGACGCCGTAGCTGTCGTCCCAGTCGAACTTGGAATAGCGCAGCCGCGCGGTGGTGTTCTCGCCGAGGTCGGCCTCGATCTGGAACTCGACCATCCAGCGGTCCACCTCGGCGGTGTCGCGCGCCGGCCCGATGTTCTTGATGAAGCCCTCGCCGCGCTTCTCCATCGAGGCGCCCACCAGGAAGCGCAGGTTCGGGGCGATCGGCCCGCGGATCAGGCCGTCCACGCGGTAGGACTCGTAGTTGCCGACCTGGGCGCGGACCTCGCCCTCGAAGTCCTCGGTGGGACGCTTGGCGATGACGTTCATCGCGCCGCCGATGGAGTTGCGGCCGTAGAGGGTGCCCTGCGGCCCGCGCAGGATCTCCGTCCGCTCGATGAACAGCGGCGGCGTGGAGGCGTCCGCCATGGAGTTGGAGAAGATGCCGTCCGAATAGAGCGCCACCGACGGGTCGGTGCCGATCGCATTGGTCAGGCGGCCGAAACCGCGGATCGAGAGGCGGTCGTTGTTGGTGTAGCTGAGCGAGGGTGTGATCCGCGCCAGGTCCTCGACGGTGTTCACGCCCAGGATGTCGCGGCGCTCGCTTGTGTAGGCGGTGACGGCCACCGGCACGTCCTGCAGCGACTGCTCGCGCTTCTCGGCGGTGACCACCAGTTCCTGGATCTCGGTCTGTGCGAGCGCCGGCTGAGCGACGGCGCCGAGCGTCATGGCGGACGCGCCCGCGACAAGCAGGCTCCGCAGGTGCAGAGTTTTTGACATTCGTTTTCTCCCAGAGGCGCCCGGGTTCTGTTGGCCCGGTTTTTCGCCGAATGGCTCAAGCTCAGCCGGGAGCGGGGTTCTGTCAACGCCCGCGGGAGCGGGAAAACGCGCCGGAATTCAATCTTCGCGACGAATCTCGTCCAGCAGCGACGCTTCCGTTGCGGAAGTTTCGAGGAATATAACGCCGTTACGGCGTCGCTAGACTTTGAACGTCCGGTATCGCGCCGCTGTTGCACCTGCGTTGAGCTTCGCGCCTTCCCAAGTGATTCTTGCTCACCCACGGCCGTCGAATGGCGGGCCCCTGGCTTCCCCCGCGGCGCCTCAGGGCGCATATGGGGCCGATGATCGAGACCACCGGCGCCCTCGTCCTGTTCTCCGGCGGACAGGATTCCACCGTCTGCCTCGCCTGGGCCCTCGAGCGCTATCCGCGCGTCGAGACGGTCGGCTTCGACTACGGCCAGCGCCACGCCGTCGAGCTCCAGGCCCGCCAGGCCGTGCGCGCCCGCATGGCCGGGGCCTTCCCCGACTGGGCGTCGCGCCTGGGCGAGGACCACATGCTGGAGATGCGCGGCTTCGGCGCCATCGGCGACACCGCCATGACCGGCGAGCGGGCGTTTGAGATCACCGCCAAGGGCCTGCCCTCCACCTATGTGCCGGGCCGCAACCTCGTCTTCCTCACCTACGCCGCCGCGCTGGCCGACCGGCGGGGGCTGCAGGTGCTGGTGGGCGGCATGTGCGAGACCGACTTCTCCGGCTATCCGGACTGTCGGCGCGAGGCCATCGACGCCATGGAACAGGCGCTGAACCTCGGCATGGCTCAGGACTTCCGCATCGAGACGCCGCTCATGCGGCTCACCAAGGCCGAGACCTGGGCGCTGGCCAAGGGGCTCGGCGGCGAGCCGCTGGTCGAGCTCATCCTGGAGGAGAGCCACACCTGCTACCGCGGCGAGCGCGAGGTGCGCCGCCCCTGGGGCTACGGCTGCGGGACCTGCCCGGCCTGCGAGCTGCGCGCCCGCGGCTACGAGGGCTGGGTCGCCCAGGACCGCCCGGTGCTGCGCCCGGGAGCCGTCGAGGCATGAGCTACGCGGTGAAGGAGATCTTCCTGACCCTGCAGGGGGAGGGCGGCCAGGCCGGTCGTCCGGCCGTGTTCTGCCGCTTCTCCGGCTGCAACCTCTGGAGCGGCCGCGAGCAGGATCGGGCGAGCGCCGTCTGCACCTTCTGCGACACCGACTTCGTGGGCATGGACGGTGCCGGCGGCGGCCGCTTCGCCACGGCCGACGACCTCGCCCGGGCGGTCGAGGCGGCCTGGCAGGGCGGGGCGGAGAACCGGCTCGTGGTGCTTACCGGCGGCGAGCCCCTGCTGCAGGTGGACGAGGCCGTGGTGGCGGCGCTGCACGCGCGAGGCTTCTCCATCGCGCTCGAGACCAACGGCACCCTTCCGGTCCCGCCCGGCGTCGACTGGATCTGCGTCAGCCCCAAGGCCGATGCGCCCGTGGTCCAGACCCGCGGCCAAGAGCTGAAGCTGGTCTATCCCCAGGCCGGCGTCGATCCGGCCCGCTTCGAGGGCCTGGATTTCGAGCGCTTCCTGCTGCAGCCGATGGACGGTCCCGACCGCGAGGCCAACACCCGCGCGGCCATCGCCTATTGCCTTGCCCACCCCCGCTGGCGTTTAAGCGTCCAGACCCACAAATACCTCGGCATCGCCTGAGGCCTCCCGCCCAGGCTGCCCCTGACCTTTCCCATGACCGCCCACATCTTCGAGATCACCAAGACCGCGACCTTCGACGCGGCGCACTACATCGCCGAGGGGCCGGAGCACCGGCCCTACACGAACCTGCACGGCCACTCTTTCAAGGTGGAGGCGACCGTCGCCGGCCCCGCCCAGGAGCCGGTGGGCTGGGTCGCCGACTTCGCCGATCTCGACCAGGCGCTGAAGGCCGTGGCGGCCGAGCTCGACCACGGCCTGCTCAACGACAAGCCGGGCCTCGAGCGGCCGACCCTCGAGCACATCTGCCTCTACTTCGCCGAACGGCTGAAGACGCAGTTCCCGGGCCTCTCGCGCATCGTGGTCTCGCGCCCGACGATCGGCGAGAGCTGCGCGATGCGGGTCGCCTAGCGCTCGTCCTTGTCGCCGCCGCCGGGGACGACGGCGCCCACCACCATCCCTGCGCCCTTGGCGGTGGTCTTCACGGCCGCGCCGGTGACTCCTACGGCGGTGCCCACCACCGCGCCCGTGGCGGCGACGGCCAGGCAGCCCGACAGGCTGAAGCCCGCGAGCGTGAGCACGGCGGCGCGGAAGAGGGACTTGGCGGTCATCTGAAGGTTCCCCGGACTTTGGCGCGGATACTGCCCCAGGCCCGGCGCCGAAACATGGCGATCAGCTGCGGCCTTTCGCAGCGCCGGGGCTGTAGGCTCCGCCGCCGGTCTGGCCCCGGTGGCGCAGGAAGGCGTCGGCGAGCACGCAGGCGACCATGGCCTCCACCACCGGCACGGCCCGGATGCCGACGCAGGGATCGTGGCGGCCCTTGGTGCGCAGCTCGATCTCCTCGCCCTGCTCGTTCAGGCTCTTGCGGGGCGTGAGGATCGAGGAGGTCGGCTTGAAGGCCACCCGCGCGGTCACCGCCTGGCCCGTCGAGATGCCGCCCAGCACGCCGCCGGCGTGGTTGGAGGTGAACAGCGGCCCGTCGTTGCCCATCCGCATCTCGTCGGCGTTCTCCTCGCCCGAGAAGGCGGCCGAGGCGAAGCCCGCGCCGATCTCCACGCCCTTGGCGGCGTTGATCGACATCAGCGCGCCCGCCAGTTCGGCGTCGAGCTTGCCGTAGACCGGCGCGCCCCAGCCCGCCGGCACGCCCTGGGCCTCCACGGCCACCACGGCGCCGGTGGACGAGCCCGACTTGCGCACCGTCTCCAGATGCGCCTCCCACACGGGGACCGTCTCCGGGTCCGGGCACCAGAAGGGGTTGTCACCGGTGCGGGCGAAATCGATCCGCTCGGGCGCCACCGCGTGCGGGCCGATCTGCACCACCGCGCCGCGGATGGTGACGCCCTGCAGGATCTTGCGGGCGATCGCGCCAGCCGCCACCCGCGCGGCGGTCTCCCGCGCCGACTGGCGCCCGCCGCCGCGGTAGTCGCGCACGCCGTACTTGGCGAAATAGGCGTAGTCGGCGTGGCCGGGCCGGAAGGCCTGGGCGATCTCGGAATAGTCCTTCGACCGCTGGTCGGTGTTCTCGATCATCAGCGAGATCGGGGTGCCGGTGGTCACCTGGCCGCCGGAGCGCTCGTCCTCGAACACGCCGGAGAGGATGCGCACCGCGTCCGGCTCCTGGCGCTGGGTGACGAACTTGCCCTGGCCCGGCCGGCGCTGGTCGAGCCACACCTGGATGTCCTCGGCGGTCAGCGGGATCCCCGGCGGGCACCCGTCCACCACGCAGCCCAGCGCCGGCCCGTGGCTCTCGCCCCAGGTCGTCACGCGGAACAGGTGGCCGAAGGTGTTGTGCGACATGGCGGCGCTTCTAGCCCATCCCTCCCGCTCGGGGGAGGGGGAGGATCACGCCGCCCAGGCGGCCGCGAACCGGCGCAGCAGCTTGCGGGCCGCGGAGTCGGTGGAGCTCTTCATCGGCGAAAGCCTGAGGAACAGGTGCCCCTGGCCGTGGCGGCCGCGGGCGGGCAGGCCCTGGCCCTCCAGCCGCACCAGGCCGCGTTCGCCGGCCTTGCGGGTCACCCAGACGATCCGGCGCCCGATCGGCGTGTCCAGCGCCAGGCGTCCGCCCTCGGCTAGGGTGCGCGGCGGCACCGGGACGGTCAGCCAGAGGTCGTCGCCGCGCACCATGATGTCGCCTTCGCCGCGGACGGTGACGGTGAGCTGGCTCTCGCCCGCCCGCACTGTGTCGCCGGTGCGCAGGCCGGGCGGCAGGGTGAGGCGGATCGTGCGCCCGTCGGCGAGGCGGTGGTCGGCCGCGCCGCCCTGCATGGCGGTGAGCGGCGAGATCGACAGCGCCGTCTCGGCCGGCGTCCACCGCGCCGGCGGCTGGACGATGCGCTCGGCGGGCCGGCCGGCGTGCTGCAGCAGGTGATAGGCGTCCACCACCTGCCGGAACCGCTCGGCCGAGCCGCCGCGCCGGTCGGGGTGGGCGCGCTTGGCGGCCTCGCGGAAGGCGCGGCGGATCTCGCCCGGCCCGGCCAGCGGGCCCACGCCCAGCGCATCGCGGGCGGCCCTTGCGGTCATCGGGGAAGCGGCGTCGGCCATGCCAGGGAGGGAACCCGAACATGGTGAATGCCGCGTTACGTCTCGCCGTCGGCGCGCCGGCCGCGCTATATGCCGCGCGAGATGACCGACAAGACCCTGATCCCCGCCTCGCCCAGCGAAGACGACTACGTCCGGCAGGTCACCACCGCCGAGCCGCCGCCGCTGCTCACCGAGACGGATCCCTTCGCCCTGTTCTCCGAATGGCTGAAGGAGGCGCTCGCCAAGGAGCCGAACGACGCCAACGCCATGGCGATCGCCACCGCCGACGCCGACGGCCTGCCCGATGTGCGGATGGTGCTGCTGAAGGACGTCGATCCGGCCGGGTTCGTCTTCTACACCAACCTGGAGAGCGCCAAGGGCCGCCAGCTCGCGGCCAATCCCCAGGCCGCCCTGCTGTTCCACTGGAAGTCCCTGCGCCGCCAGGTCCGCGTCCGCGGGACCGTCTCGCCGGTGACGCCCGAGGAGGCCGACGCCTACTTCGCCACCCGGGCCCGCCCGGCCCAGCTCGGCGCCTGGGCGTCGGACCAGTCGCGGCCGCTCGCCGACCGGCTGGGGCTGGAGAAGAGGATCGCCGAGGTCGGCCTGCGCTTCGGCCTCGGCAAGGTGCCGCGCCCGCCGCACTGGTCGGGCTTCCGCGTGGCGCCGCGCACCATCGAGTTCTGGCGCGACCGGCCCTTCCGCCTGCACGAGCGGCTGGTGTTCGAGCGCGCCGGCGACGGCTGGACCACCCACAGGCTCTATCCTTGAGCGGCGCCGAGGCTCCGACCGGGGGCGCCGAGGCCGAGGTCGTCCGCTGGCTGACCAGCCAGGTCGGCAAGCCCATCGAGACCGCCATCTCCCGGGTCTTCCTGGGGGAGACCCTGGCCTACAAGCTGAAGCGCCACGTCTCCTTGGGATACGTCGAGTTCGGCACGCCCGAGCGCCGGCTCTGGGCCCTGGAGCGCGAGCTCGCCTTCAACGCCCGCACCTGCGACATCTACCGCCGCCTGCGGCCGATCACCCGTGCGGCCGGCGGCGGGCTGGAGTGGGAGGGGCCGGGCGAGGTCGTCGACTACGCCCTGGAGATGCGCCGCTTCGATGACGACGCCGTGCTCTCGAAGACCCCCGACGCCATCGACGGCGATATGGCGGAGGCGCTGGGCCGCACCATCGCCGGCTTTCACGCCAAGGCGCCGTTGAAGCCGCAGGGCGGGCTCACCGCGCTCGCCTTCACCATCGGCTCCAACGCCCAGCTGCTGCGCGAGCTCGCCCCGGAGCTGGGCGCGGAGAAGGTGGAAGAGCTCGTCACGCGGACCGAGGCCGAGTTCGAACGCCACACCCCGATGCTCGCCCACCGCAGCGCCACGGGCTTCGCCCGCCAGTGCCACGGCGACCTGCACCTGGGGAACATCCTGGTGGAGGACGGCCGCCCGGTGCTGTTCGACTGCATCGAGTTCAACGACCTTCTGTCCGACCTCGACGTCCAGTACGACCTCGCCTTCCTGCTGATGGACCTGGACTTCCGCGGCCGGCGCGACGCCGCGGTCCGCGTGCTCTCGGCCTATCTCGACGAGGCCGCCCGCAGCTTCCCGCCGGAGCTCTGGGACGGGATCGCCGCCCTGCCGCTGATGCTCTCCGTGCGCGCCGGCGTCCGCGCCCACGTCATGGCCCACAGCGCCGACCCCGAGACGGCCCGCCGCTACGTGGAGGCCGGCATCGCGCATCTCTCGCCCCCGCCGGCCCGCCTGCTGGCCGTGGGCGGCCTCTCGGGGTCGGGCAAGTCCACCTTCGCCCGCGCCGTGGCGCCCGCGCTCGGGGCCTCGCCCGGCGCGGTGATCCTGCGCACCGACGAGATCCGCAAACGGCTGCTGAACGTGCCGCCCACCCAGCGGATGGAGCCGGCGATCTACACGCCGGATTTCTACGCGAAGACCTACGACACCATGGTCGGCAACGCCCGCGCCCTGCTGCGGGCCGGCGCCTCGGTGGTGCTCGACGCCACCTTCATCGATCCCGGCCTGCGCGGCCGCGCCGAGGCGCTGGCCCGCGAATGCGGCGTCCCGTTCGAGGGCGTCTGGCTGGACGCCCCGGCCGAGGTGCTGGAGGCGCGCGTCTCGGGCCGCACCCACGATGCGTCGGACGCCACGCTCGAGGTGCTGCGCGACCAGATCGCCCGCGTGGGCGACGACATCGCCTGGACCCGCGTGGATGTCACGGGGCCTGCGGAGCCCGCCGCCGCGGCCTGGCTTCAGGGCGCTTTCGCGTAGCCGATCCGCTTGCCGGCGCTCTCCGAGCACCACAGGTTCTCGAGGTCGAACATGATCCGGTGCAGGTGGAAGTCCGCAACGCCGGTCAGCGGATATTCCAGCACCCCGTCGTCCTCCATCCGGCAGATCGAGGCCCGTCCGGAGACCGGGAACCACACCGTGTTCCCGCCGCCGGCGCAGAGGTCGAGCGGCGTCATGCCCGGCTGCAGCCGGTACTCGACGATGGTGAACTCGTCCTTGATGCGGCCGATCACCCGCCGGCCGATGTCCACGTAGAACACCTCGCCCGAGGGATGGCGGATCATCCGCTCCACCGCCGCGCCTTCGGGCAGGGTGTAGTGATTGCCGCGCCGGCCGTCCTCGGTGGAGATCCGCACCAGCTCGCCCTTGGCGAAGCACCACAGCCAGTCGCCGCCGGTCGTGTCGGCGAGGGCCTCCACGCCGTAGAGGTCCGTGCCGATCTCGCGGACCTCGTCGTCGCCGGTCAGCTCGTAGATCTCCGGACGTCCGAAGGCGGCCGCATAGCTGCGGTACGGCCCGCCGGTGATCGCCGCCGGCTGCGCCTTGTTCCCGCAGTCGATCAGCGGACCGAAGGTCCCGTCCTCGAAGACCCGGCCGATGGCGTTCTTCTTCGGCAGGGTGAACCAGAAGCCGCCCTTGCCCCCCGCCGCGCGCGACAGGAACATCGGCGAGCCGCCGCCGGGGACGGCGAACTTGCTGACCGAGCCGTCGCCGTTCAGCCGGCCGATCGCCCCGGCCGCCGTGAACCAGCGCTGGTTCTGGTAGCCCCACTGCATGTCGCCGGGATCCTTCAGGGCCGGGTAGGCCGTGAACGTCAGCGGCGTGGGCGACAGCCAGTGGACGGCGGGTACGGATGAATATTCCATGGGCCCCAGCTTAATCGTGAAACGGCGTTCGGTGGCAATCCGCGCCGCGCCGAAGGGGGACCAGATGATCGACCGCATGACGACCGCCGCACTCGCCGCGGCGCTGGGAGCGTCCGCGCAACCCGCGGTGGCCCAGGCTCCCGCCCCGCCGCAGGCCTCCTGCCAGGCCGGCGGCGCGGGCTACTTCGAGTTCCCGCAGTATCCGGGCGGCGGGCTCCTCACCATCGCCCTCTTCAAGTCCCCCACCCATGTCATGATCCACTCGCCGGGACCGCCGCAGGGGCCCCAGGCCAACTACTCGGCCAACATCAAGGCCATCCTGCCGGGCGGCCAGGAGCACGTCTTCGCGTTCGACCGGCCCGGGACCTACATCGTCGAGGCGATCCGGATCGAGGCCGGGACCGTGCCCGTCCCCAACAAGGTCGTGGGCTGCATCTCGGTGGTCCGCTGACGCCGCTTCCGTTTGCGTCCAAGCCCTTGAGAAACTAGCGTATCGCGAAGTGAACAAAGATTAGTTGGGAGAACGTTCGATGCAGGGCCGGATGCAGGATTGGCCGCTCACGGTGGACAGGATCCTGGACCACGCCAAGGCCTGGCACGGCGGGTCGGAAGTGGTCAGCCGCTCGATCGAAGGGCCGATCGCGCGCACCACCTACGCCGCCATCCACGAGCGGGCGAAGCGGCTCTCGAACGCTCTGAAGGCCATGGGCGTCGGCCACGGCGACCGCGTCGCGACCCTCGCCTGGAACACCGGCCGCCACATCGAGGCCTGGTACGGCGTGATGGGCATCGGGGCGGTCTGCCACACGCTCAACCCGCGGCTGTTCGCCGACCAGCTCTGCTACATCGTCAACCACGCCGAGGATAAGGTCCTCTTCACGGACCTCACCTTCCTGCCGATCCTCGCCGGGCATCGCGACAAGATGCCGACGGTGAAGCACTTCGTGGTCATGACGGATCGCGAGGGGATGAAGGGCGTCGACTTCCCCGGCGCCCTCTGCTTCGAGGACCTGATCGAGCAGAACTCGCCCGACATCGCCTGGGGCGGCTTCGGCGAGGAGACGCCGGCCGGGCTCTGCTACACCTCGGGCACGACCGGCAATCCGAAGGGCGTGCTCTACACCCACCGGTCCAACTTCCTGCACACCCTCGTCACCATGGGCACCGACGTCATGGGCCTGTCGGCGACCGACGTGGTGCTGCCGGTGGTGCCGATGTTCCACGCCAACGCCTGGGGCCTGGCCTTCTCCTGCCCGGCCGTGGGCGCGAAGATGGTCATGCCCGGCGCCAAGCTCGACGGGGCCTCGGTGCACGAACTCCTGGAGACCGAGGGCGTCACCTTCTCGGCCGCCGTGCCGACGGTGTGGCAGATGCTGCTCACCCACCTGCGCGAGACCAAGGGCAAGCTCACCACGCTGAAGCGCGTGGTCATCGGCGGCTCGGCGGTGCCCGAGGCCATCGTCCGCGGCTTCCGCGACGAGTTCGGCGTCTCCGTCACCCACGCCTGGGGCATGACCGAGACCTCGCCGCTCGGCACGCTCGCCACCCCCACCCGCGCCATCTCGATGATGAGCGACGACGAGCAGCTCCGCTTCACCCTGAAGCAGGGCCGCCCGCCGGTGGGCATGGAGCTGAAGCTGGTCAACGACGCCGGCGAGCCCCTGCCGCACGACGGGACCACCTTCGGCCGGCTGATGGTCCGCGGGCCCTTCGTGGTCGGCGAGTACTTCAAGGGCGACGGCGGCGAGATCCTCGACGCGGACGGCTTCTTCGACACCGGCGACGTGGCCACCATCGACGAGTTCGGCTTCATGCAGATCACCGACCGCGCGAAGGACGTGATCAAGTCCGGCGGCGAGTGGATCAGCTCCATCGAGATCGAGAACCTGGCCATGGGCCATCCGAAGGCCGCCATCTGCGCGGTGATCGGCGCGGCCCACCCGAAGTGGGACGAGCGGCCGGTCCTGCTGGTGAAGCTGAAGGACGGCGAGACCGCCACCAAGGAGGAGTTCCTCCAGTTCCTGGAGGGCAAGATCGCCAAGTGGTGGACGCCTGACGACGTGGTCTTCGTCGACGAGATCCCGCTGGGCGCCACCGGCAAGATCGATAAGAAGCTGATCCGCCAGCGGATGGAGGGCTACGTCCTGCCCACGGCCAAGCAGCCCGTCACGGCATGAGCGGCGTGCGGCCGGCGACGGAAGCCGACCATCCGGAGATCGTGGCGCTGACCAACCGCGCCTTCCGTCAGACGGGGCCGCAGGCGAGCTGGAACGTCGAGGATATGATCGCCGGCGACCGGATCACCGCCGAGCTCCTGCGCCAGGATCTCGCGGACAAGCCGCACGCCCACCTGCTGATCTGGCGCAACGAGGGCGGCGACCACCTGGGCCACGTCTGGCTTGAGCCGGCGGACGCCGGGACCTGGTATCTCGGCCTGCTCACCGTCCGCCCCGACCGCCAGGGCCGCAAGCTCGGCCGGGCCCTGCTCGGCGCGGCCGAGGAGTACGCCCGCGAGCGCGGGGCCGCCCGCATGCGCATGACGGTCATCAACCGGCGCGACAGCCTGATCGCCTGGTACCTGCGCCGCGGCTACCAGCTCACCGGAGAGACCCGGCCCTTCCCCTACGGCGACGACCGCTTCGGCCGCCCGACGCGGGACGACCTCGCCTTCGTGGTCCTGGAGCGGGCGCTCTAGAGCTTCCCGCGCTCGCGCAGCAGGTCGATCAGCAGGCGCTCGGCGACCGCCAGCGCGTGATCGTCCGGCGCTAGCGGCCGGCTCGCCCCGCCGTGGTCGCAGCGGACGTGGACCGCCCCGCCCGTCACGATCCATTCGCCCCAGTAGGTCAGGTCGCCGAACTGGGCGGTGAGCGGCTCCCAGAGCCGCATGCCGGGCATGGCCTCAGGCCAGGCGGTAGGTGCTGTCGGGGCCCGGCTCTCCGTCCGCCGCCAGCACGCCCTGCCGCGTCAGGTGGATCATCGCCGCCAGCATGGATCGCGCCGCCGCCGGATGGAGGCGCGCGTCCACGTCGGCGTAGAGCCGGGGCACCAGGTCGCGGATCCTCGCCGGCCCGCTGGCCAGGGCCGTGGTGATCTGGTCCATCCGCTCCTGGCGGTGGGCGATGTAGGCGTCGATGAACGGCCGGACCTCGCGGATCGGCGCCCCATGGGTGGGCCACAGGGTGGAGAAGCCCCGCTCGCGGATGTCCTGCAGGCTCTGCAGGTAGGCGGTCATGTCCCCGTCGGGCGGGGTGATGACGGTGGTCGACCAGCCCATGATGTGGTCGCCGGAGAACAGGCAGTTCTCCTCCTTCAGCCCATAGCAGAGGTGGTTGGAGGTGTGGCCGGGGGTGGGGATCGCCTCCAGCGTCCAGCCGGGCCCGGCGATCTCGCCGCCGCCGCACAGGCTGACGTCGGGACGGAAGCCCGCGTCGTGGCCGGCCTCCATCCTCACCTCGCCGTCGTCCTCGTCCGGGGTCGCCACCGCGCAGCCGTAGATCGCCGCCCCGGTCCGCGCCTTCAGCGCTCCGGCCAGAGGGGAGTGGTCGGAGTGGTGGTGGGTGATCACGATGTGGGTCACCCGCTCGCCCGGGATCGCCGCCAGGATCGCCTCCAGGTGCGCCGGGTCGTCGGGGCCCGGATCGATCACCGCCACCTCGTCGCGGCCGACGATGTAGGTGCCGGTGCCCACATAGGTGAACGGACCCGGATTGTTGGCGATCACCCGCCGGATCAGCGGGCTGAGCTGATCGCAGCGGCCGTACTCGAAGGCGATGTCCCGGACGTAGGGGATCATCAGCCGAGCACGCCGGAGAGGTCGTAGCCGGCCTGGCGGCCCAGCGCCTTCAGCTCGTCGCGGCCGCGGGCGCCGGAGACCGCCTGGCCCAGCGACCAGGTGGTGATGGAGCGGGTTCCCGAGCGGCAGTAGGCCAGCACCGGGGCGGGGGCCTCGGCCAGGATGCGGTTGGTGGTCTCCACCTGCTCCGGCGTCGGCGAGCCGCGCACCGGCACGTGGAAGTACGCGAGCCCCGCGGCCTTGGCGGCGGCCTCGATCTGGTGGCCCGAGGGCTGCCCGGGCTCCTCGTTGTCGGGGCGGTTGTTGATGATCGTCCTGAAACCCTGCCGCGCGGCCTCCTCCACGTCGTCGACGCTGATCTGCGGCGCCACGGAGATATCCTCGGTGACGGGTCTGAAGTCGGCCATGACTGCACTCTTCGCTGGGGGGCGGGGGTTCGTTGACATCATCGGAGCCCGGTGAAACTTTCGCAACGCCCCGCCCTCCAAAGGCCTCACGCGCAAGGCTCTTTCACCAGATGTTCCGCTTCATCGGCCGCCGCCTGCTGGTGGCGATCCCGACGCTCTTCCTGGTGATAACCGTCGCCTTCTTCATGATGCGCGCGGCCCCGGGCTCGCCCTTCGACATGGACCGCAAGCTCTCGCCCGAGATCGAGAAGAACGTCCTGGCGAAGTTCGGCATGAACAAGCCGCTGCACGAGCAGTACGTGGACTATCTGGCCGGCGTCGCCCGCGGCGACCTTGGCCCGTCGCTGAAGTACCGCGACAAGACCGTCCTCGACATCCTGCAGGAGAACTACAAGCCCTCCCTCAGGCTCGGCCTGTCGGCCATCCTGATCGCCGCCGTCATGGGCGTCAGCCTGGGCGTGCTCGCGGCGCTCCGGCAGAACCGAAGTCTCGACTACGGCGTCATGACCGTGGCCATCCTGGGTGTCTGCATCCCCACCTTCGTGACCGCCCCGCTGCTGGTCCTGGTGTTCGCCTCCAAGCTGGGCTGGCTGCCCAGCGCCGGCTGGAACGACGGGGCCCTGGTCAACATGGTGCTGCCGGTGACGGTCCTGGCCCTGCCGCAGATCGCCATCATCTCGCGCCTGACGCGGGCCGGCATGATCGAGGTGCTGCACTCCAACTACATCCGCACCGCCCGGGCCAAGGGCCTGCCGGAGCACCGGATCGTCGGCAAGCACGCGCTTCGCGCCGCGATCCTGCCGCTGGTCAGCTACCTGGGCCCCGCCTGCGCCGGCCTGATCACCGGCTCCCTGGTGGTGGAGAAGATCTTCAACCTGCCGGGCCTGGGTAAGTTCTTCGTCATCAGCGCCCTGCAGCGCGACTACACCGTCGTCATGGGCATGGTGATCTTCTACGCCGCCCTGATCCTGGTCCTGAACCTGATCGCCGACCTGCTCTATGCGGCGCTCGATCCCCGCGTGAGGCTGTCGTGACGTCGTCCGTCCTGGTCCCGGGCTCCCGCAAGGGCGCCGAAAGCATGGAGAAGGCGGCGCTCAAGGGCCGCAGCCTGTGGGACGACGCCCGCCGCCGCCTGCTGCGCAACAAGGCCGCCGTCGCCGGCATGATCGTCCTGGCGGTCCTCGTCGTGGCCGCGATCGTCGGCCCCTACCTCACCCCCTACGCCTACGACGAGATCAACAAGAACGACGTCTGGCTGGGCCCCCTGCAGAACGGCCACCTGATCGGCACGGACTCGCTCGGACGCGACCTCCTGGCCCGCCTGCTCATGGGCTTGCGCGTCTCGCTGGCGATCGGCCTGGTGGCCACCGTCGTCTCGCTGATCATCGGCGTGGCCTGGGGCGCGGTGGCGGGCTTCGTCGGCGGCCGCCTCGACGAGGTCATGATGCGCGTCGTCGACGTGCTCTACTCGCTGCCCTTCATCTTCTTCGTGATCCTGCTGATGGTCACCTTCGGCTCGAACATCATCCTGATCTTCGTGGCCATCGGCGCGGTGGAATGGCTGACCATGAGCCGCATCGTGCGCGGCCAGACGCTCACCCTGAAGCACAAGGAGTTCGTGGAGGCCGCCCGCGCCGCGGGCCTGGGGCAGGGCGCCATCATCTTCCGCCACATCGTCCCGAACCTGCTGGGGCCCGTGGTGGTCTACGTGACCCTGACGATCCCGGCGGTGATCCTCGCGGAGAGCTTCCTGTCGTTCCTGGGCCTCGGCGTCCAACCGCCCATGGCCTCGCTCGGCACCCTGATCGCCAACGGGGCCCAGGACATGGAACTCGCGCCGTGGCTGCTGATCTTCCCGTCCCTGGTGATGGTCGTGACCCTGATGAGCTTCAACTTCATCGGGGACGGCCTGCGCGACGCGATCGACCCCAAGGACCGGTAGGGCGGCGCGCTACTCCTGCCGCCGGGCGCGGAAGGACCGCTGGTTCTTCACGCTCATCAGGTAGCTGCCCATCGAGGCGCGGCGGATGCGCACCGGGTCGCCGGCCTTGGGCGACAGCGGCACCTCGTTGGCGTCGATCTGCACCCAGACAGCGCCGTCTTCCAGCTCCACGACCCACTTGCCCGCCCCGTTCATGCTGGCGGACGCGACCTTGGCGGTGATGGTGTCGACCTCCTCCGCCTTCTCGCCGCGCTCGAACAGGGTGAGCGAGGGCATGGAGAAGCCGAAGGCCTGGCGTCGCACGGTGCGCGCCTGCTCGCGGTCCACCACCACGATGTCGCCCTTGGCCTCCGCGGTCTCGAGCTCGGCGGCGGCGGCGTCGTAGCAGGCGAGCCTGGCCGTGCTGTCGGCCACCTTTCGGCAGTCGCTCAGTTTCTGCAGCGTCGCGGCGCGCGCCTCGGGCTTGCCCTGGGCGAGCGCCGGCGCCCCCGTGAGCGCCACGGCGCCCAGAAGGGCCGCCCCCAGACTTGCCCGCGCCTTAGAAATCGTCATGCGTTGGTTCCATGTCCCTGCGAACGCGCATTGAAGCGACCCGCGCCCCCGGGCGCAATCTCCTGATCCTCGGCCTCGCCGCACTTCTGGGTGCGAGCGCCTGCGCGCCGAAGGCGCCGGCGCGGCCCGACTGTCCGCCGGGCAAGGTCTGCCTTCAGATCGGCAACGGCTCGGAGCCCATCTCGCTCGACCCCCACAAGGTGCAGGGGACCTGGGAGCACCGCCTCCTGCTCGACAACCTGATCGGCCTCACCCAGGACGATGCGGACGGCGAGCCGATCCCCGGCGTGGCGGAGCGCTGGGAGACCAGCGCCGACGGGCTCACCTGGCGGTTCTACCTGCGCGAGGCGGTCTGGTCGGACGGCGTGCCGGTGACCGCTGAGGATTTCGTCTTCTCGCTGCGGCGGATCCTGCTCCCGGCGACGGCGTCGGAGTACGCCTCGCTGCTCTACCTGTTCAAGAACGCCCAGGCGGTGAACGAGGGCAAGGCGCCGCCGGAGAGCCTCGGCGTGCGCGCGCTCTCGCCGCGGGTCCTGGAGATCACGCTGGAGCACCCCGCGCCGTACCTCCCCGAGCTCGCCAAGCATCAGACCATGTATCCGGTGCCCAAGCACAAGGTGGAGCAGCTCGGCGACGCCTGGGCCCGTCCGGAGAACTACGTCTCCAACGGCCCCTACCGCATCGTCGCCTGGCGCCTGGGCGACTACGTCAAGGCGGTGAAGAACGAGCGCTTCTGGGACGCCGACAAGGTCTGCGTGGACGAGGTCTACTACTATCCCACCCAGGACGCGGTGAGCGCCGAGCGACGGGTCCGCCGCGGCGAGCTCGACATCAACACCGACATCCAGTCGAACCGCATCGCCTTCCTGCGCGAGCAGATGCCGGGCTACGTCCACACCCACACCTACCTCGGCGTCGCCTACCTGGCGTTCAACTCGAACATCCCCGCGCTTCGGGACCGGCGGGTGCGTCAGGCGCTCAACATGGCCGTTGATCGCGAGTTCATCACCGGCAAGCTGCTGCGCGGCGGCCAGACGCCGGCCTATACCTTCGTCCCGCCCGGCGTGGCCGCCTACAAGGGCGCGAAGCCGCCCGCCTGGGCCGCCTGGCCGCTGGAGCGGCGGCAGGCCGAGGCCCGCCGCCTGCTCGCCGACGCCGGCTACGGCCCCGCCAATCCGCTGCGGCTGGAGATCAAGCACCGCAACTCGCCCGACCCCATGCTGCTGATGCCCGCCATCCAGGCCGACTGGAAGCAGGTGGGGATCGATGCGGTCCTGGCCCAGAACGAGACCCAGATCGCCTACGCCTCCTACCGGGCCCGCGACTTCCAGGTCGCCGACGCCGCCTGGATCGCCGACTACAACGACCCGATGAGCTTCCTCTACCTGCTGCAGTCCTCGACCGGAGCGCAGAACTACGGGGACTACAAGAACCCGGCCTACGACGCCCTGCTGGCCCGCGCCGACCAGGAGCCGGACGCTGGCCGTCGCGCGGCGATCCTCGCCGAGGCCGAGCAGCTCATGCTCGACGACGCCTCGGTGGTGCCGACCTACTTCTACGTGAACAAGAACCTGGTCAGCCCGAAGATCACCGGCTGGAAGGCCAACCTCGTCGACTACCATCCGACGCGCTTCCTCTGCGTAGCGGGGGCCGGCGAACGCCGGGCTGCGGAGACGGCCGCCGCGCGCCCCTGACCGGGCGAAACTGTGACGCCCATGTGACACACGCCGTTATCCCCGAAGCTTTGCCGAAGCCTTCGGATTGACCCTGCGGAGGCGGCGTCAACTACGTCAGCGCGACCTTTCTCCCAGGTCGATTTCAAGCGTAGGCGTAGAATATGAAAGTGCGGCGGCAGTATCTGCTGGCCTCGTCGATGTTGATCGGCGTTATGTCAGCCTTCTCGGCGACCCCTGTTCTTGCTCAGGACGTCGCGGTTGATGAGATCGTTGTTACGGGATCGCGCATCGCGCGGCCGAATCTTGACGCTCCGACCCCGGTTACGGTGATCGACGCCCGCACGATCGAGGCCACCGGCGCCGTGAACACCGGCGACGTGATCCGCATCCTGCCGGCCGCCGGCGTGTCCTCGATCACGCCCACCAACTCCGGCTTCCAGACCGCCTCCAACGGCATCATGACGGTCGACCTGCGCAACCTGGGCGAAGACCGCACCCTGGTGCTGGTCAACGGCCGCCGCTTCGTGGCCGGTCTCGTCGGCACCCAGATCGTCGACTTCAACACCATCCCGACCGAGCTGGTCGAGCGCGTGGACGTGGTCACCGGCGGCGCCTCGGCGACCTACGGCTCCGACGCCCTCGCGGGCGTGGTCAACATCATCACCAAGAAGAACGTCGACGGCCTGATCGTCAGCGGCCAGTACGGCCTGTCCGAGCGCGGCGACGACGAGGAGATCAAGTTCGCCGTCACCGGCGGCAAGAGCTTCCACGACGGCCGCGGCTCGTTCCTGGTCTCCCTGGGCTACCAGGAGCTGGGCTCGATCTACGCCAAGGACCGCGCCGACCAGGGTCTCGCCCTCGACGCCGTGGACGACTACGACGGCGACCCGGCCAACTACCACCTGATCCGCAGCCAGACCGCGGGCCTGTTCTCCTCCTACACCCCGGCGGGCGTGGTCGAGATCCCGCGGATCGGCGGCGGCGCCAACCTGCTGCGCGTGGTCACGCCTACGGGCGTCCAGCCCTACTCGGGCGCGACCTTCGGCTACAACCGCCAGGCCCAGCGCCTGCTGCAGGTGCCGCTGGAGCAGGGCAACTTCGCCGGCTACCTGAACTACGAGTTCAACCCCTCGGCCCGGTTCTTCGCCGAGCTGAACTATGTGAAGTCGAAGCTCAGCTCGCAGATCGAGCCCACGCCGCTCGGCTCCGACCAGGTCTACGGCGCCTTCGCCTTCTGCGAGGACGGGACCTGCGCCAACGGCGTGCCGATCACCTCGGCCATCGTGCCCGAGGCGCTGCGCGCCGCGGTCCGCACGGCCAACCCGGGCGTGGCCGACGACAACCTGGTGGTCGGCTTCCGCCGGCGCCTGACCGAGGTCGGCAACCGCGGCAACGAGATCGACCGCGACACCTTCCGGATCGTCACCGGCTTCGAGGGCGACCTCGGCGAGGATCATTCCTACGAGCTGTCCATCAACTACGGCCGCACCGAGGACAGCCAGACCTCGTCGGGCGACATCGACGCCAACCGCTTCCGCCAGGCGCTCGACGCGGTGGTGGTGAACGGCCAGACCGTCTGCGCCGACCCGGCCGCCCGCGCGGCCGGCTGCGTGCCGCTCAACCCGTTCGGCGAAGGCGCCATCTCGGCGCAAGCCGCCGACTACGTCCGCGTGCCGACCTCGCGCGAGGCCTTCGTGGAGCAGCTCGTGGTGGGCGGCTTCCTGCGCGGCGAGCTCTTCGAGCTGCCGGCCGGCGCCGTCGGCTATGCGGCGGGCGCCGAGTACCGCCGCGAGCGCTCGCACGATGTCCCCGACCTGCTGACCCAGCTCGGCCAGACCTCGGGCAACGCCACGCCCGCCACGCGCGGCAAGTTCGACGTGGCCGAGGTCTACGGCGAGCTGCGCGTGCCGCTGCTGGCCGACATGCCCTTCGTCCAGTCGCTCGACCTGAACCTGGCCGGCCGCTACTCCAACTACTCGACGGTGGGCGACACCACCGCCTACGCCGCGTCCCTGGAGTACCAGCCGGTGGGCTGGCTGAAGCTCCGCACCCAGTTCGCCAAGGCGGTGCGCGCCCCGAACATCTCGGAGCTCTACTCGCCGGCGTCGCAGGACTTCCCGGGCGTGAACGACCCCTGCGCCGGCGTCACCCGCACGGCCGCGGGCCAGGCGGCGTTCTTCAACACCCGCACCAACATCGGCGACCCTTCCGCCGTGCTGGCCAGCGGCGTGAACGCGTCGACGGTGGGCAATGCGGTGGCCACGGCCTGTCTCGCCGATCCGGCGGTGGCGGCGCGCGTGGCGCGGGACGGCGGCTTCGCCCTGACCCAGATCGAGCAGCAGGGCGTCACCGGCTTCGACGGCGGCAATCCCAACCTGAAGCCGGAGGAGGGCGACAGCTTCACCGTGGGCTTCCTGCTGAACCCGCGCGGCATGGGCCTGCTCGACAACCTCTCGCTGTCGGTCGACTACTACATCATCAAGATCAAGGACCGGATCACCACGATCAGCGAGGACCGGCTGCTGACGGGCTGCTACGGCCCGGCCGGCTTCAACGCGGCCAACCCGTTCTGCTCGGCCATCGGCCGCTTCGGCACCGGCCCGCAGGTGGGCGCGCTCGAGTTCGTCAACCAGGTCAGCGACAACTTCGCCGAGACGGACACCCGCGGGTGGGACGTGCAGGTGAGCTACCGCCAGAACCTCGACGACCTCCCGTTCCTGAACGGCCTCTACGGCGGCGAGAAGGGGAACCTTACCGCCAGCCTCGCCTACGGCTACCTGGAAAAGCTGACCACCCTGCCGTTCGAGGGGGCCGATCCCGCCGACCTGATCCGCGACGCGGGCACGGTGGGCGCGCCGACCAACGAGTGGACGCTGAACCTGCTCTACCAGCGCGGCCCGGTGCAGCTGTCCTGGACCACCCAGTACATCGACGAGGTGGTCGTCACGAAGGACGTCAACGACTTCTATTATAATGTCCCGCTGGAGGCGAAGGCGTTCCACAACGCCCAGGTCCGCTGGGACGTGACCGAGAAGGCGAACGTCTACTTCGGCGTCGACAACATCTTCGACGAATACCAGTTCGTCGGCGGCACCTCGGGCCTGGTTCCCGGCCAGACCACCGGCTGGACCACCTACCCGGACGTCTACGACGCCATCGGCCGCCGCTACTACGCGGGCGTGCGCGTCCAGTTCTGAGGCCTTCGGGGCGGCGGCTGTCCGCTGCCCCGATTCGCGGCAAGGCCGGGGCGGGTGGATGCCAGCCGCCCCGGTCTTGCAGGTCTAAAAGTGCTCGGTTCGGGGCACGTGCGACAATCTGTGACCAGAATGCGACAGGTTGGCGCCGTCAACGTTGCCACACGTCGTTGTTCGTTGACCCCCACTTCGATCCACCAGTAACTCCACCGTAACCGGGCGCGACTTCGTTCCCGGGACCGAACCTTGTTGGGGAGCGGGTCCGCTTTTCGTTGGCGAGCGGCGGGCCGCTGGAGGATGTAGACCTTGAAAATCAAATCCATGCGGGAGCGCCTGCTGGCGTCTTCCATGATCTGCGGTGTGGCCGTGCTCGGCCTCTCCGCCACCCAGGCGGCGGCCCAGGAGGGTGAAGTCTCCGAGATCGTCGTCACCGGCACCCGGATCCCCTCTCCCAACCTGGAGAGCGTGAGCCCGGTGACCGCCATCGGCGCCGCCGAAATCAAGGCCCAGGGCATCACCCGGGTCGAAGACATGGTCAACAGCCTGCCCCAGGCCTTCGCGGCCCAGGGCGCGGCCCTCTCCAACGGCTCGACCGGCACCGCCACGGTCAACCTGCGCGGCCTGGGCGCCACGCGGACCATGGTGCTGATCGACGGCCGGCGCCTGATGCCCGGCACGCCGAACACCTCGGGCGGCGCCCTCGCCGCCGACCTGAACTTCATCCCCGCCGCCCTGATCGAGCGGGTCGACATCCTGACCGGCGGCGCCTCGGCCGTGTACGGCGCTGACGCCGTCGCCGGCGTCGTGAACTTCATCATGCAGCGCAACTTCGAGGGCGTTCGCCTCGACGCGCAGTACGGCATCTACAACCACAAGAACGACAACGACTTCGTCCGCGGCATCGTGAGCGCGGCGGCCGCCCGTTCGGCCACGCCGGAAGGCTACGCCCTGCCCGACGAGAACGTCTGGGACGGCGAGAGCAGCGAAGTCACCCTGACCATCGGCGTGAACGCGCCCGACGGCCGCGGCAACGTGACCGCCTACGCCGGCTACCGCCACGTCGAGCCGATCCTCCAGGGCAACCGCGACTACTCGTCCTGCTCGCTGTTCTCCGGCGAGACCTTCGCGGAATTCGGCTGCGGCGGCTCCGGCACGGCCTATCCGGCCCGCGTCGGCAGCTTCGTGGTCGACGTGACCAACCCGGCGGGCAACACCTTCCGCCCGCGCGTCGGCACCCGTGACGTCTACAACTACGGCCCGTCGAACTACTACCAGCGTCCCGACGACCGGTACGTGCTGGGCGCCTTCGCCAACTACCAGCTGGCGGACTGGGCCGAGGCCTATGCCGACGTGATGTACATGGACGACACGTCCACGTACCAGATCGCGCCGGGCGGCATCTTCGCCGGCAGCTTCTCGATCAACTGCGCCAACCCGCTGCTCTCCGCTCAGCAACGCGGCCTGATCAACGCGACCGCGGCCACCGGCGGCGGCACCTGCGCCAGCAACCCGGCCGGCACCTTCACCGGCACGGTCTCGCGCCGGAACATCGAAGGCGGCGGCCGTCAGGGCCGTACGCAGCACCAGCAGTACCGCTACGTGATCGGCATGCGCGGCGACATCAGCGACACCTGGTCGTATGACGCCTACCTCCAGTACGGCCGCGTGTCGTTCAACCAGGTCCAGACCGGCTTCTTCCGGACGACGGCCATCCAGAACGCCCTGAACGTGGTCACCGACCCGACGACGGGCGCTCCGGTCTGCGCCTCCGTGCTGAACGGCAGCGACACCGCCTGCGTGCCCTACAACATCTTCCGCATCGGCGGCGTCACCCGGGAAGCCCTGGACTACCTCGAGACCCCGAGCTTCTCGACCGGCAACACCTACGAGCGGATCGCCAACGTCACGTTCGGCGGCCTGCTGGGCGACTACGGCGTGAAGAGCCCGTGGGCGGAAGACGGCGTCGGCGTCTCGTTCGGCGCGGAATATCGCCGCGAGCAGCTGGACTCGGCTTCGGACTTCGTGGCCGCGGCCGGCCTGCTGAACGGCTCGGGCGGCGCCTCGCCGCCGGTCAACGGCAGCTACGACGTCTACGAGCTGTTCGGCGAAGCCCGGATCCCGCTGATCCAGGACATGCCGTTCGCCCGCTCGCTGACGCTGGAAACCGCGTACCGCTTCTCGGACTACTCGGAGAGCGGCACCACCCACACCTACAAGTTCGCGGGTGACTGGGAGCCGATCGAAGACCTCCGCTTCCGCGCCAGCTACCAGCGCGCGGTCCGTGCGCCGCACGTGATCGAGCTGTTCAGCCCGCAGAACGTCGTCCTCGACGGCACGCAGGATCCCTGCGCCGGCCTGTCGGCGGGCGATGCGGACGTGGCTCGCTGCGCCCAGGCCTTCGGCCTGACCACCGCGCAGGTGCTGGCGATCGAAGCCAACCCGGCCAACCAGTACAACGGCCTGAACGGCGGTAACCCGAACCTCGAGCCGGAAACCTCCGACACCTACTCCCTGGGCGTGGTCTACCAGCCGTCGTTCATCCCGGGCCTGAACGTGTCGGTCGACTACTTCGACATCAAGGTGAAGGACTACATCTCGGGCATCGGCGCGGACCTGATCATCAACCGCTGCGTCGACACCCTGGATCCGTTCTTCTGCGGCCTGGTCAACCGGGACGCGAACGGCTCGATCTGGCTCTCCCCCGAAGGCTATGTGACCAACACCAGCCTGAACACGGGTGAACTGCGCACCAAGGGCGTGGACTTCAACGTCGGCTACCGGACCGATCTGGACGCCTTCGGCCTCAACGACATGGGCGGCATCTCGCTGTCGTTCGTCGGCACCTGGCTGGACAGCCTGGAGACCGTCTCCCTGCCGGGCGACCCCGCCTATGACTGCGTCGGCCTCTACGGCACGATCTGCGGCGTCCCCAACCCGGAATGGCGCCACAAGGCCCGCCTGACCTGGAACACCCCCTTCACGCTCGGTGAGTGGGTGACCAGCCTGGGCCTCTCGGCTCAATGGCGTCACTTCAACAAGGTGACCCTGGACGCCTTCGACTCCGACCCGCAGCTCGCCAACCCGGGCATCGCCTACGAGTCGGACCGCGTGCTCGGCTCGCGTGACTACTTCGACCTCACCGCGACGTGGACCATGCGCGACAGCGTCAACTTCCGCGTCGGCGTGAACAACGTCTTCGACAAGGAGCCGCCGCTGACGGGTTCGTCGAACTGCCCGACCGGGCCCTGCAACGGGAACACCTGGCCGCAAGTGTACGACGCGTTCGGCCGCTACGTGTTCGTGGGCCTGACCGCCGACTTCTAGTCGTCGACGGGTCCGCAAGGACTGAAGGGCGGTGGGGTGACCCACCGCCCTTTTTCTTTGTCCGGTCGCCGGCGCGCGGCGGGACGTTGGGGAAGGGGAAGGGCGCCTAGGCGCGCTGCAGCAGGAAGCGCCAGCCGATCAGCACGCCGTTGGCGTCGTGCGCCTCCGCCCGCTCCACCGTGGAGAGGCCCGCGCGCCCGGCGCGGTGCAGGAACTCGTCGGCGCCGCGGGCGTCGAGGGCGCCGGTGAGCTGGTTGCGCCGGCGCTGGCGCCAGGCGGCGTTGCCGGCTTCCACCTCGTCCAGGCGACGGAGCGCGCTTCCCGGCTCGTAGGCGCCGGCCCGCTGCGAGAGATCGGCGAGGTAGTGCACCATGTAGCGCGCGAACTCGGCCTCGGGGGCGACGGGCAGGCGCGCCGAGGCCCGGCTCACCGCCTCGCGCAGCGCGGCGTGCGCGACCTGGGTGACCTCCGGCTTGCGCCGCTCCTGGATCGCCGCGAACAGCCGCCGCGCCCGGCGCAGCGCCTCGCCGCCGCCCATGGTCCTGTCGAAAGCGTCCAGCTGGGCGGCGGCGGAGGCGGTGATCGCGCTGGCGGCGTGGTGCGCCAGGATCAGAGCCCGGCCGGCGGGGCGCAGCACGCGCGCCAGCTCGGCGAGGGCGGCCCGCGGCTCGGCGTACTCGATGCCGTACTGCGAGGTGGCGGCGTCGAAGCTCGCGGCGTCGAACGGCAGCTTCTCCAGCGAGACGCCGCCCATCAGCACCGGCCCGTCGCCGCCGGGCGGCGGGAGGTCGGCATAGTCCACGCCGACCACCTCGAGGCGGCGACCGGCCGCGCGGGCCGTGTCCCAGGCGATCCGCGCCACCTGGCCCCCGCCGGTGGCGAGGTCGAGCACCCGCGCCCCGTCCGGCAGTTCGCGGAAGAAGCCCGGCCACAGGTCGCCGATGTCCAGCGGCGCGGGGCCCGCCGGGCCCTCCACGGTCATCACCTCGGCGCGTCCGCCGCGCCAGTAGTCGGACCAGTGCCAGCCGGGCCGCTTCTCTGATCCCGGCGCGCGGGCCATGTCTCGCTCCCTCGTCCGGGCGCTCCGCCCGCCTGTCTGGCTGAGGTAGAGCAACCCGCCCCCGCCGCCAAGCGGGCCCTCGGGTGGCGGGGGCGCCGCGCCTGGGCTACCTTGCCGGCGAGTTGAGGAGGCGGCGTTGAGCGGCGGTTGGAAGGTCGGACAGATCAAGGTCAAGGTGGGCGCGCTGGGCATGCCCCAGGTGGCGCCGTCCCAGGCCCAGGTTGAGCGCGACCGCGCCGAGCTGCGCGCTATCCACGAGGCCGCCCAGCAACGCGACCTGGACCGCGCCTCGGCGCTGGCCGAGGCCGCCCACAAGCGCGGCCTGGAGCACCCGATGGTGCTCAACCTCGTGGCCCTGAAGCTGGAGCGCGAGGAGCGCTTCCCGGAGGCGCTCGCCATCCTGGAGCGGGCCTGCGAGCTCGCGCCCGACGACTTCGCGGCGCGCAACGCCCTGGGTCTGTGCCTGCACCGGCTGGAACGCTACGGCGAGGCGCTCGTGCAGTTCGACCGCGCCCTGGCCGCCCAGCCCGACTTCCCCGGCGCCCATTGCGCCCGGGGCGCGGCCCTCGAAGCCCTGGGCCGGCTCGTGGAGGCCGAGGCCGCTCACCGCCGGGCGCTGGAGCTGCAGCCGGAGAACCTCGGCGCCGTCGCCGGCCTCGCCAACCTGCTCAGCCGTCGCGGCGCCCATGCCGAGGCCCGTCCGCTGGCCGAACGGGTGCTGGCCGCGCAGCCGAACTATCCCGACGCCGTCATGGTGCTGGCCGCCGCCGACCTGGCCGAGGGCCGCCGGTCCGAGGCCCGCGCGCGGCTGGAGGCCCTGGTCGCCGAGCCGCGGCTGACGCCCCAGCAGCGGGCGCTCGCCCAGGGCCTGCTGGGCGACGTCCTCGACGCCGAAGGGCGTCCGGCCGAGGCCTATGAGGCCTACGCCGCCTGCAACATGGGCCTCTGGCGGGCCTATGCGGGAGCCTTCCAGGAAGGGCCGAGCGCCCTCGAGTTCGTCCGCGAGATGACCGAGGCGCTGGACTTCGCCGGTCCCGAGACCTGGCCGCGCTCCCCGGCCGGCGCCCCCGCCGGCGTGAAGGGCCACGTCTTCCTGCTGGGCTTCCCCCGCTCGGGCACCACCCTCCTGGAGCAGGTGCTGGCCAGCCACCCGGAGGTGGAGGCCCTGGAGGAGCGCGAGACCCTCGCCGACGCCATGCGCGCCTTCATGTCCGCGCCCGGCGACGTGGCCAACCTCGCCACGGCCGGCGAGGCGGAACTCGCCGAGCTCCGGGCCGCCTACTGGGAGCGCGTGCGGGCGGAGGGCGCCGATCCCTCGGGCAAGGTGTTCGTCGACAAGCACCCGCTCAACACCTTCAAGCTGCCGCTGATCGCCCGCCTGTTCCCCGACGCCGTGGTGCTGCTGGCCCGCCGCGATCCGCGCGACGTGGTGCTGGCCGCCTGGCGCCGCCGCTTCGCCATGAGCGGCTCGGCCTACCAGCTCCTCACCCTGCCCGGCGCCGCGGCCTACTACGACGCCGCCATGCAGCTCGCCGAGCGGTTCGCCCCGGTGCTGGGCGAGCGACTGCACGTCGTCCGCCACGAGTCCCTGATCGCCGACTTCGACCAGACGGTCGGCGAGGTCTGCCGGGCGATCGGCCTGCCGTTCACCGAGGCCATGCGCGGCTTTGCCGATCGCACCAGGGACCGCGGCATCGCCACGCCCTCGGGCGCCCAGCTCGCGGGCGGCCTCTCGGCCGAGGGCGTCGGCTCCTGGCGGCGCTACCAGGAGCAGCTGGCGCCCGTGTCGCCCACGCTGGCCACCTGGGTGGAGCGGTTCGGCTACGAGCCGCAATGAGCGAGACCCTGGCGGCCGAACCCGCCGACGCCGCCGGCTGGGCGGCGCTGGGCGACCGGCTGCGGCTGGCCGGCGACCTGGCCGGCGCCGACCGCGCCTACGCCCGCCAGCTGCGCGCCGGGGTGACTGACCCCCAGCTGGTCGAGGCCGCCGACGCCCTGCACGACAACCGGCTGGCCGACGCCCAGCGCCTGCTGAACGCCGTGCTCCAGCGGCGCCCGTCGGACGCGGCGGCCGTGCGCATGCTGGCCGAGGTGGCGGCGCGGATCGGCCGCCTGCCCGACGCCGAGCGCCTGCTGGTCCGCTGCCTGCAGCTCTCGCCCCGCTTCCCCGGCGCCCGCTACGCCCTGGCCCTCGTCCTGCACCGCCAGAACCGGCCTCTGGAGACCCTGCGCGAGGCCGAGGCCCTGCTGGCCGAGGCGCCCGGCCATCCCATCTACCGCCACCTGAAGGCCGCCGCCCTGGTCCGCGTGGGCGAGTACGCCAAGGCGGCCGAGACCTACGCCGCCGTCCTCGCCGACCATCCCGACCAGCCGCTGAGCTGGATGAGCTACGGCCATGTCCTGAAGATCCTCGGCCGCCAGGCCGACGCGGTGGCCGCCTACCGCCGCAGCGTCGACCTGCGGCCCGGCCTGGGGGAAGCCTGGTGGAGCCTCGCCAACCTCAAGACCGTCCGCTTCGACGAGGCCGACGTGGCGGTGATGGAGGCCGAGCTCGCCCGGGACGACCTCGACGAGGACGACCGCTTCCACCTCTGCTTCGCCCTCGGCAAGGCGCACGAGGACGCCGGCCGCTATGGCCCGGCCTTCGCGCGCTACGAGGAAGGCAACGCCCTGCGCCGCCGCCGCCTGGGCTATCAGGCCTCCGAGACCACCCAGCACATGCGCCGCTGCAAGGCGCTGATGAGCGCCGGCTTCTTCGCCGCGCGGGCGGGGCAGGGCGATCCGGCGCCCGACCCGATCTTCATCGTCGGCCTGCCGCGGGCCGGCTCGACGCTCATCGAGCAGATCCTCTCGAGCCACTCCCAGGTGGAGGGGACCCAGGAGCTCGCCGACCTGCCGGCCATCGCCCAGCGCCTCGGCGGCCGCGCCCGCCGCGCCTCGGAAGGCGCCTACCCGGATGTCCTGGCCGCTCTGTCTCCCGTCGAGCTCGCGGCTCTCGGGCAGGAGTACCTCGGCCGCGCCAAGGTCCACCGCAAGCTCGGCCGTCCGTTCTTCATCGACAAGAACCCGACCAACTGGGCCCACGTGGGCCTCATCCAGCTCGCCCTGCCGAACGCGAGGATCATCGACGCGCGGCGCCATCCGCTGGGCTGCGGCTTCTCGGCCTTCAAGCAGCACTTCGCCGAGGGGCAGGAGTTCAGCTACGCGCTGGAGGACATCGGCCGCTACTATGCCGACTATGTGGAGCTGATGGCGCACTTCGACGCCGTCCTGCCGGGGCGCATCCACCGGGTGATCTACGAGGAGATGGTCGCCGATCCGGAGACCCAGGTGCGGGCCCTGCTCGACCATTGCGGCCTGCCGTTCGAGGAG
>NZ_DATLJI010000010.1:0-207800 GCF_035539035.1 Phenylobacterium sp. | reverse complement strand
GAACCGGTCGGCCCCGCCGGCCCCGGTGAGCTGGTCCGGCCCCTGGCCGGCGTTCAGGGTGTCGTTCCCGGCCCCGCCCGCGAGCGTGTCGCCGTACTGGTCGGAGGTCAGCACCTGGCCGGGCTCGTTGCTGGGCGGCGGCGGCGGCGGGGGCGGCTCTTCCGGGCTCGAGCCCGAGGCGCCGGCGAGCTGCGCCCAGCTGACGTTGCCGGCCGCCACCCCGTCCAGGGTGATGATGTAGTTGGGCCACTGCTGGCCCGTCGCCGTGCCGTCGCGGTCGAACAGCACGAGCGTGTCGTCGTCGCGGCCCAGCAGCACGATGTAGCCGTCGGCCACCGGATCGGAGCCCGTGTAGCCGGACGTCTTGAACAGGGCCGAGAGGTCCAGTCGGTCCGCGCCAACCCTGAAGTCGGTCACCGTCGCCGGCGACCAGGGCTCGCGGGCCCAGGCGAAGACGTCGTCGCCCCCGCCGCCGGTCAGCACGTCGGAGCCCTGGCTGGCGTTGATCGTGTCGTCGCCGGCCCCCGCGGTGACCGTCGAGCCCGGGCCCGGCGAGGTGTAGACCTTGCCGTCCTCGCCGGAAGGCGGCGGCGCGGCCTGCAGCGTCAGGGTGAGGGTGGCCGCCGCCTCGTCGCCGTCGCCGTCGACGGCCCAGTAGGTGAAGCGCTCCACCGATCCGGCCGGGGCGTCGGCCCGGGCCGCGTAGCTGTAGTCGCCGGTGGGCGAGACGCTGAGCACGCCGTACTGGCCCTGCAAGGTGAAGCGGCCGCCGGTGTCGGCGGTGGCGTCGGTCACCGTCCGCTCGGCGTTGCCGATCCGGGTGACGCCGCCGAAGCCGTCGGCGCCGAAGCTGTCGGGCGTGCCGCTGGTCACCAGGTTGCCGGTGGCGGTCGTCCCCGCCGCGGCGGCGGCGGAATCGTTGGTGACGTGCAGGCCCTCGTCGTCGCGGATCTGCACCGTCAGGCGGCTGCTCGCGGCGTCCCCGTCGCGATCGGTGAGGATGATGTCGAAGCCCCGGATGTCCCCGTACTTGGTCTGGGTCCCCGGGCTGCTCTGGATCGGGCCGGTGAGCTGGAAGGCCACGGTGACCTGGCCGGTCGCCGGGTCGAAGCCGGTCACCGACAGCCGGCCGTAGCCGAGGTCCGTCCCGCCGGCGGTGAAGACCCCGTCGCGGATCGCCGTGTAGCCGGCGACCGTCAGGTCATCGATCCCGTCCTGCGCCGCGACCGTGAAGGTCCAGCTGCTGGAGGTCGTGGCCTGGCCCGGCTGGCTGCCCTGCGGCAGGCCGGCCTCGGCGCCGAACAGATGACCGCCGGGCGGGGTCGGGTTGCTTATGGTGGGGAGCGCGCCGGGCATCTAGAGACTCCGGGCGACAGCCCGGGTCGCGGACCCGGGGCAGGCAGGTTTGAACATCGGAAGCACCAGCACTCGAAAAGGCAACGCCCGCGGGCGCCGCGACCAGGCGGATCGCGGCGCATGACGCCACGACCCGTAGATCAACCCCCTTCGGCGGCCGCTTGTTCCCAGGGCCGAGCTTCCTTTCTTGAGGACTTTCCGAAGGTTGCCTGGCGCCTTAAGAGCGGGCCCCGATGACCGCGCCCGCCAGCACCCTCCGCCAGGAAACCCTGTTCTCCGCCAAGCCCGGGGAGGCCGCCGGCCTGCTCGAGCCGCTGCTGCTGGCGGTGGGCGGGCCGGGCGCGGCGCTGCTCTCCGTCACCTTCGACTACGGCCCCGCGCCGGCCGCCCCGGGACCGGCGGTGGCCGAGGCCTGGGTCGAGCGGGCGACCCGCAGCCTGGTCTTCGTGCACGGCCGGCTGGCGGCCGCGGACGGCGCGGTGCTGGTCACCTGCTCGGCCGTGCTGCGCAACGCCACGGAAGCTTGAGGCCATTCTCCGGGGCGCTTTGGTTGCGGCGCCGAACATCGCGTGATACTAGGCGCGCGGCTTTGGGCCAGGCGTTTTAAGGACGCTACGGACCGAAGCGCTTTTCTTTAGCGCTTACAGGCCTTTAGGTCGCGGTTGGATCAGCCGCCGCGGCTCTCGAAACGCACCGGGCGGATATTAAGTGGCGGACGATTCCCAGGCTTCGAATGTGGGCGGCAGATATGCCCAGGCCCTGTTCGATCTCGCGAAGGACCAGAACCAGGTGGCGGCCGTCGAGGCCGACCTGAAATCGCTCAAGGCCGCGCTGGCCGACAGCCGCGACCTGCAGATCCTGCTGAACTCGCCGTCGTTCGACGCCGACGCCAAGGGCAAGGGTCTGGCGGCGATCGCCGAGCGCGCCGCCTTCCACCCCACGACGAAGAAGTTCCTGGGCCTGCTCTCGGCGAACGGCCGGGCCGCCGCCCTGCCGGCCGTGATCACCGCCTTCGAGCGCCTCTCGGCCGAAGCCCGCGGCGCCGTCTCCGCCCAGGTGGTGACCGCCGTTCCCCTGACCGCCGCCCAGTCCAAGGGCGTGCAGCAGGCCCTGCGCCAGGCGCTGGGCAAGGACCCTGAAATCGAGACCCGCGTCGATCCGTCCATCCTGGGCGGCATCAAGGTGCGGGTCGGCTCCCGTCTGTTCGACGCTTCGCTGAAGTCGAAGCTCGATTCCCTGAAGTTCGCCCTGAAGAGAGCGTAAGCCCATGGATATCCGCGCCGCCGAAATCTCGGCCATCCTGAAGTCGCAGATCGCCAACTTCGGCGAGGAAGCCGACGTCTCCGACGTCGGGTCCGTCCTCTCCGTCGGCGACGGCATCGCCCGCGTGTTCGGCCTCGACAACGTCCAGGCCGGCGAAATGGTGGAGTTCCCCTCCGCCGGCGTGAAGGGCATGGCCCTGAACCTCGAGCGCGACAACGTCGGCGTCGTGATCTTCGGCCAGGACCAGGCCATCAAGGAAGGCGACGAAGTCCGCCGCCTCGGCGAGATCGTGGACGTGCCGGTCGGCAAGGGCCTGCTGGGCCGCGTCGTGAACCCGCTGGGCGAGCCGATCGACGGCAAGGGCCCGATCACCAACGTGGCCGAGCGCCGCCGGGTGGACGTGAAGGCCCCGGGCATCATCCCGCGGAAGTCCGTGCACGAGCCGGTGCAGACCGGCCTCAAGGCCATCGACACCCTGATCCCCGTCGGCCGCGGCCAGCGCGAGCTGATCATCGGCGACCGCCAGACCGGCAAGACCGCCGTGGCGATCGACACCATCCTGAACCAGAAGACGATCAACGCCGGTTCGGACGAGAGCGCCAAGCTCTACTGCATCTACGTCGCCATCGGCCAGAAGCGCTCCACCGTCGCCCAGATCGTGAAGACCCTCGAGGAGCGCGGCGCGCTGGACTACACCATCGTGGTCTCGGCCACGGCCTCGGAGCCGGCCCCGCTGCAGTTCCTGGCGCCCTTCGCCGGCTGCGCCATGGGCGAGTGGTTCCGCGACAACGGCATGCACGCCGTCATCATCTATGACGACCTGTCCAAGCAGGCCGTCGCCTACCGCCAGATGTCGCTGCTGCTGCGCCGTCCGCCGGGCCGCGAAGCCTATCCGGGCGACGTCTTCTACCTGCACTCCCGCCTGCTGGAGCGCGCCGCCAAGCTCAACGCCGACAACGGCTCGGGCTCGCTGACCGCCCTGCCGCTGATCGAGACCCAGGCCAACGACGTGTCGGCCTACATCCCGACGAACGTGATCTCGATCACCGACGGCCAGATCTTCCTCGAGACCGACCTGTTCTTCCAGGGCATCCGCCCGGCGGTGAACGTCGGCATCTCGGTGTCGCGCGTGGGCTCCTCGGCCCAGATCAAGGCGATGAAGACCGCCGCCGGCCCGATCAAGGGCGAGCTCGCCCAGTACCGGGAAATGGCCGCCTTCGCGAAGTTCGGCTCCGACCTCGACGTGGCCACCCAGCGCATGCTGGCCCGCGGCGAGCGCCTGACCGAGCTCCTGAAGCAGCCGCAGTACTCGCCGCTGGCGGTGGAAGAGCAGGTCGTCAGCGTCTACGCCGGCACCCGCGGCTACCTCGACAAGATCCCGACCGCGCAGGTCGGGCGCTTCGAGCAGGAGCTGCTCAGCCACATGCACGCCAAGCATCAGGACATTCTGGACGAGATCCGCACCAAGAAGGACCTCGGCCCGGTGGAAGACCGCCTGAAGAGCGTGCTCGGCGCCTTCGCCGACAACTTCGCCTAAGACTGGCCGCACGGAGAAAGTAGCCGGCGATGGCCAGCCTCAAGGAGATGCGCAATCGGATCGGAAGCGTGAAAGCCACGCAGAAGATCACGAAGGCGATGCAGATGGTCGCAGCCGCCAAGCTGCGGAAGGCGCAGGACGCCGCCCAGAACGCCCGGCCCTACGCCGAGCGCATGGCGGCGGTGATCGCCAACCTGGCCTCCGGCGTCTCCGGCGATGGCGCGCCGCGCCTGCTGGTCGGCACGGGCTCGGACCGCCGCCACCTGGTGGTGGTCGCGACCTCGGACCGGGGCCTCGCCGGCGGCTTCAACTCCTCGATCGTCCGCGCCGCGCGCGAGCGGATCGGGGCGCTGCTGGCCGAAGGCAAGGACGTCCGCATCCTGACCGTCGGCCGCAAGGCCCGCGACCAGCTGCGCCGCCTCTACGGTGACCGCTCGGTGGGCGCGATCGAGGCCGGCGGCAATCCGTCCCTCGCCGTCGCCGAGGAGGTCGCGGCCAAGATCCGCGAGCTGTTCGAGGCGGGCGACGTCGACGTGGTCTCCCTGGTCTACAGCCGCTTCAAGTCGGTGGTCAGCCAGACGCCCACCGTCAAGCAGCTGATCCCGGCCGAGGTGGCCGCCGGCGAGCAGAGCGTCGACCTGAAGGGCGCGGCCTACGAGTACGAGCCCGACGAGGCCTCGATCCTCGAGGAGCTGCTGCCCCGCAACATCACCACCCAGCTGTTCTCCGCCATGCTGGAGAACCAGGCCGGTTTCTTCGCCGCCCAGATGACGGCGATGGACAACGCCACGCGCAACGCCGGCGACATGATCGCCAGCCTCACCCTGCAGTACAACCGTTCACGCCAGGCGCAGATCACCAAGGAGCTGATCGAGATCATCTCCGGCGCCGAGGCGCTCTAGCGAAAAGAGCCTAAGACATGTCTGAAGCCGCCGCCCCCAAGAAGCCCCGCCGCACCCCGGCCAAGGCCTCCGCCACCACCCAGGTCCCCGCCGTCGCCGGCGTGGCCACGGGCAAGATCGTCCAGGTCATCGGCGCCGTCGTCGACGTGGAGTTCGAAGGCCACCTGCCGGCCATCCTGAACGCGCTCGAGACGTCGAACACCGACCAGCGGACCGGCCTGCCGTTCCGCCTGGTGCTCGAGGTCGCCCAGCACCTGGGCGAGAACACCGTGCGCACCATCGCCATGGACACCACCGAGGGCCTGACCCGCGGTCAGCCGGTGGTGGACACCGGCCGCGCGATCACCGTGCCGGTCGGCCCTGCGACGCTCGGCCGGATCATGAACGTCATCGGCGAGCCGATCGACGAGGCCGGCCCGATCGACCTGACCAACACCTCGGTGATCCACCGCGAGGCCCCGTCCTTCGCCGAGCAGTCGACCTCGGCCGAAGTGCTGGTCACCGGCATTAAGGTCATCGACCTGCTCTGCCCCTACACCAAGGGCGGCAAGATCGGCCTGTTCGGCGGCGCCGGCGTGGGCAAGACCGTGACCATGCAGGAGCTGATCAACAACATCGCCAAGGCCTACGGGGGCTACTCCGTGCTGGCGGGCGTGGGCGAGCGGACCCGTGAGGGGAACGACCTCTACCACGAGATGATCGAGTCCAACGTGAACGTGGACCCGCGGGCCAACAACGGCTCGACCGAAGGCTCCAAGTGCGCCCTCGTCTACGGCCAGATGAACGAGCCCCCGGGCGCCCGCGCCCGCGTCGCCCTGACCGGCCTCGCCCAGGCGGAGTACTTCCGCGACGTCGAGGGCAAGGACGTGCTGCTGTTCATCGACAACATCTTCCGCTTCACCCAGGCGGGTTCGGAAGTGTCGGCCCTGCTGGGCCGCATCCCCTCGGCCGTGGGCTATCAGCCGACCCTGGCCACCGAGATGGGCAACCTGCAGGAGCGGATCACCTCCACCTCCAAGGGCTCGATCACCTCGGTGCAGGCCATCTACGTGCCCGCCGACGACCTGACCGACCCGGCCCCGGCCACCTCGTTCGCCCACCTGGACGCCACCACCGTGCTGAGCCGCGACATCGCCGCCCAGGGCATCTTCCCGGCCGTGGACCCGCTGGACTCCACCTCGCGGATCCTCGACCCGCTGGTGATCGGCGAGGAGCACTACACGGTCGCCCGTCGCGTCCAGGAAGTCCTGCAGCAGTACAAGGCGCTGAAGGACATCATCGCCATCCTGGGCATGGACGAGCTGTCGGAAGACGACAAGCTGATCGTGGCCCGCGCCCGGAAGATCAGCCGCTTCCTGTCGCAGCCGTTCCACGTCGCCGAGGCCTTCACCAACCAGCCCGGCAAGTTCGTCGAGCTGGCCGACACCATCCGCTCTTTCAAGGCGATCGTGGACGGCGAGTACGACCACCTGCCGGAGCCGGCCTTCTACATGGTCGGCTCGATCGAGGAAGCGGTGGCCAAGGCCGAGCAGCTGGCGTCGGAAGCGTAAGGACCCATGGCCGAGAAGCTCCACTTCTCCCTGGTCTCCCCGGAGCGCGAGCTGTTCTCGGGCCTCGTGGACCAGGTCGACGCGCCGGGCGCCGAGGGCGACTTCGGCGTGCTCGCCAACCACGCGCCGTTCATGACGGCGCTGAAGGAAGGCCAGCTGCGCGTGCACAACAACGGCCAGGTCCGGGTGTTCGACGTCCGCGGCGGGTTCGCGGACGTCACGGCCGAAGGCCTGACCGTGCTTGCCGAGTACGCGGTCGAGGCCGCCTAACGGGCACGTGATCGTCTGACGCAATGCCGGCGCCGTGGGGCCTTGCCTCCCGCGCCGCGCTTGAGTTTGATGCCGCGTTGAAAAGTCAGGGGAACGTCCATGCGTACAGCCTTCGTCAGCCTCATCCTCGCCGCCGGCCTCGCCGGCGCGGCCCAAGCGCAAGAGCCGGCCGCCCAGCCCGCGGCCCCGGCTGCGACGACGGCGCCCGCGCCGGAGACCGCTCCCGCCGCCGCCCAGCCGGCCCCGGCCGCCCCGGCCGCGGTTCCGCCCGCCCCGCCGCCGCTGCCCACCACCGGCGACGCCGCCGAGGTGATCGCGGCGCTCGACAACATCTGCGTCCCCGCCGTCCGCGGCCAGAAGCTGGACGACCTGGCCAAGGCCAACGGCTTCCGCCAGAACCGCCGCGACCAGACCTGGGCCAAGCCCCTGGGCGGTCAGAAGAACTTCCAGATCATCCTGTTCCCGCAAGGCTCCAACAAGGACGTCTGCTTCGCCGAGCTGCGCTACGGCGCCGGCGCCGCCGAAGAGATCGCCAAGGGCCTGAACGTGTGGGCCTTCACCCGCCAGCCGCCGCTGGACCCGACCGCCAACTACACGCAGCCGGTGGACCCCGATGGCATGAAGCGCGTGCGCCGCTCGTGGGAGCACCTGTCCTCGACCCAGTCGATCGGCCTGAACTTCTCCACCGTGCGCAAGCCGGACGACAGCCAGGTCAACGGCCGCTACGACATGGGCACCCTGCAGTACCAGGAGCGCAAGCTCTAGGGTCCCGGCATCGCCGACCTCGATCAGCGCCGGGGACGACCCCGGCGCTTTTCTTTTGTCCGCGGGGACGGCCCCGCAACGACAGCGGAGCCAGACATGGCCTGGGTCATCCTCTTCGTCGCCGGCCTCTTCGAGATCGGCTGGGCCATCGGGCTCAAATACACCGACGGCTTCACCCGCCTCGTCCCCACCGCGTTCACCGCCGTCAGCCTGGTGGCCAGCATGGGCCTCCTCGGCCTGGCCGTGCGCAGCCTGCCGATCGGCACGGCCTATGCGGTCTGGACCGGCATCGGCGCGGTCGGCACCGCCGTGCTCGGCATCGTCCTGTTCCGCGAGCCCGCCACCGCCCTGCGGCTCGTGTGCCTCGGCCTCATCGTGGCCGGCATCCTGGGCCTGAAGTTCCTCACCCCCGCGCAGGGCTAGGCCGCCGCGCGGGCCTCCTGGGCCAGCCAGCGGAGCACACGCTCGGCCACCGCCTCCCAGCCGGGCTCGCCCACCAGCCAGTGGCTCATGCCCGGCATCTGGACGAACGCCGCGCCCACCCGCTCGGCGGTCTGCCGCACGGTGGCGGGCGGGTGCACCAGGTCGAGCTCGCCGGCGATCGCCAGCGCCGGCGCGCCGAGCGGCCCCGGTCCGACGCTGGTGGTCATGAACGGGTCCAGCCACCAGTTCAGGGTCTCGCGCAGCGCCCGCGCGCTCTCCGGCCGCATGCGCGCCACGACGGCCTCGCGCTCGGCCTTGTGGACCCGGTCCAGGCTGTAGCGGCGCATCAGCTGCCGGTCGGGCTCCACCGCCCCGCTGGAGAAGGGACCGAGCATCTGCACGCCGAAGGCGGTCACCGCTTCCTCGAAGGTCGAGCCGGAGACGCCCCAGGGCGCGGACGGGGCGAGCAGCACGAGCGCGCGGGGCCGCACCCGGCGGGCCGCCATCTGGGCCACCAGCCCGCCCATGGAATGGCCGATCAGCACCGGCGGCTCGGCCAGCTCGGCGCACAGCGCCGCGATGTCGGCGGCGTAGTCGGACATGGAGACGCCGATCACCTTGTCGCCGGGCTCGTCCGCGCCATGGCCGCGCAGGTCCGGCGCCAGCACCTCGTGCCCCTGCGCCTCGAAGGCCGCGCGGAAGCTCTCGAACGCCCAGCCGCCGCAGAACGCGCCGTGCACCATCACGATGGCGGTCATGATCCCCTCGTCCGGTCCGGCGCGGGCCTTCTGTCGTCGTGCGGGTCCGTCGCCGTGTTCATCCTACCCCGAAAGCCCGGGAGCCGGGGAGGTTTCACGGGCGCCTGGCCGCCAGGCCGGCGAAGGCCTGGGCGACCTGCTCATAGGCCGCCCGCTTGAACGGCACGATGAGCCCAGGCGCCTCCTCGAGATAGCCCCAGCGCCAGGCGTCGAACTCCGGCTCCTCGTGGTGGGCGAGGTCGAACTCGGATTCGTCGCCGTCGAAGCGGTAGGCGAACCACACCTGCTTTTGCCCCTTCCAGCCGCGCCAGGCCTTCGACCCGCCCCAGCCCTCCGGGAAGTCGTAGTGGATCCAGCCATCGGTGCGGGCCAGGTAGGTGACGGTCCGCGCGCCGGTCTCCTCGTGCAGCTCGCGCCGGGCGGCCGTCTCGAAGTCCTCGCCCTTGTCGATCCCGCCCTGCGGGAACTGCCAGTTCCAGGGCTCCGGCGTCCCGGCCCGGCGGCCCAGCCAGACGCGGCCATCGGGGTGGAAGAGCACCACCCCGACATTCGGCCTGTGCTCCGGCAGCTCGTCCGGCGGGCTCATCGCTTGGCGGCGAGCGCCGAGGCGGGGGCGAGCTGGTAGCCGCGTTCCTCCACGCTGGCGGTCCAGCGCGCCACCTTCTCCAGGGTCACCGGATAGGCGAAGCCCGCGCCCAGCGCCTGGCCCCGCTGCAGGGCGCCGGCCTCCAGGGCCAGCAGCTGCTGGTCGATGCCCTTGGCGGTGAGCTGGTCGTCGATCACCCGGTCGGCCGAGGCGCGCGGCAGCCCGCCGCCCTGGCGGCTCGCCGAGCCGTCGTCGATGAAGCCCAGGCCCCGGCCGCGGGCGGCGGTGGCGAAGGCCTCGTAGGCGGCCGGGTCGGCCAGGAAGCGCGAGCCCAGGTAGTTGGTCAGGCCGAAGTAGCCGGTGGCCCGCGACAGGATCCACTCCAGCCGCTTGGCGGTCTCGGGCGCGCTGCCCTTGGCCATCAGGGTGTAGGGGCCGGGGTCGTTGTCCGGATAGTCCAGCGGCTCCATGGGCGTCTCGAGCAGCACCTCGTGGCCGTGCTGGCGGGCCAGGTCGATCCAGCCCTGCAGCCCCTCGGCGTAGGGCACGAAGGACAGGGTCACCGGGCCGGGCAGGGTCTCGATGGCCTGCTGGGTGGCGCGCGCGTTCAGGCCGAGCCCGCCGATCACCACGGCGATCTTCGGCCGGCCGTTGGACTTGAAGGGCCGCCTGTAGGCCTCGAAGGGCGTGCGGCCGTCCTGGGCGATGATCGGCAGCGGGCCGCCGGGGCCGGGCGCGTAGAAGCCGGCGATCGGCGCGGCCGGCAGGGGGCCGTTGGCGTAGGTGGTGGCCGGCCGGGCGGCGCTGTCGGAGTTCCAGGTCTGGCCGGCCATGGGCGCGAGCGGCCGCTCGGAGAGCCGCATGACGTCCTCGGTGACGGTCATGCCGCGCGCCTTCGGCAGGGCCTGGCGCCAGCCGTCCGGCGCATGGCGCAGGACGCCGGCCAGCGGCACCCGCACGACTGGCCCCGAGGTCTCGGCCGGCCCCATCATGCTGAGCAGGGCCGCCGCCGCCACGAGCAGCATGGCGCCCGCCGCGCCGGCGCCGGCGTAGGGGCTGGCCGCCAGCCCGCGCAGCTTCGCCAGGCTGAACGCCGGCGCCTGCAGACGGGGAATCGCGATCATGGCCAAGCTTGGGAAGCTCCTCTGTGCGGAGGGTCCCGCCATACGGTTAACGAGGGATCAACCGCAGGGTGCGCCGGCCTGCCGCAGGGGGCGCTGCCTGCGCACGGCGCCGACGAAAAAGGGCGGCCCCGGGGGACCGCCCTTTCCGTGTCTCCGGCGCGGGCGCCGCTACTTCTGCGTCTGCGGCGGCTTGACCTCGGCCACGCGGGCCTTGGAGCCGACCACCTCGGCGAGCTTCGCGGTGGGCTTCGGCAGCTTCGGCGTCGCCGCCACCGAGCCGTACTTCAGCACGTCGGAGGCGCGGGTCAGCTGGAAGTCCTTCTTGACGTCGAAGCTCTCCGGCGGCGCCTCGGCGGGCTCGTGGGCGCCGCGGCGCACCTTGCCCTCGTCGGCGTTCAGCGCATTGCGGAACGAGGCCTCCGAGAACTGGAACGCCCGGTTGGCGATGTTCTGGGCCTCCTCGCGGGACGAGGCGACTTCCAGGTCCGGCTCGATGCCGGTCTTCTGGATCGAGCGGCCGGACGGCGTGTAGTAGCGCGCCGTGGTCAGCTTCAGGGCCCCGTCCATGCCGCCGCGCAGCGGGATCACGGTCTGCACCGAGCCCTTGCCGAAGGTGGTCAGGCCCACGACCTCGGCCCGCTTGCGGTCCTGCAGGGCGCCGGCGACGATCTCGGCCGCCGAGGCCGAGCCGTTGTTGACCACCACCACCATGGGCAGGCCGCCGGTGATGTCGCCGGCGCGGGCGTTGTAGCGCTCCACGTCGCGCGGGTCGCGGCCGCGTTGGCTGACGATCTCGCCGCCCTCCAGGAAGAGGTCGGAGACCGCCACCGCCTGGTCGAGCAGGCCGCCCGGATTGTTGCGCAGGTCGAGGATCAGGCCCTTCATCTGCGGGTTCTTGGCCCGCAGGGCGGCGAAGGCCGCCTCGGCCTCGTCCGTGGTCTTCTCGTTGAAGCTGCCGATCCGCAGGACGCCGTAGTCGCCCTCCATCTTGGCCGTGGCGGACTTGGGCTTGATCACCTCGCGGACCAGCTTGACGTCGAACGGGTCGGACTTCTCGCGGGCGATGGTCAGCGTCACCGCCTCGCCCGGCCGGCCGCGCATCTGCTTGACGGCGTCGGTGACGGTCAGGCCCAGCACGCTGTCGCCGTTCACAGCCGTGATGTAGTCGCCGGCCTTGATGCCCGCCTTGTGCGCCGGGGTGTCGTCCATCGGCGAGATCACCTTGACCACGCCGTCCTCGCTGGTGACCTCGATGCCGAGGCCGCCGTACTCGCCGCGCGTCTGGTCGCGCATGTCGTCGAAGTTCTCGGGGTCGAGGTAGCCGGAGTGCGGATCGAGGCTGGTCAGCATGCCGTCGATGGCCGCCTGGATCAGCTTGGTGTCGTCCACGTCGGTGACGTACTGCCGCTCGACGGTGTCGAGCACGTCGCCGAACAGGCCCAGCATCCGGTAGGTCTTGGCGTTGGGGCCGGCGGCGGCGATCGCCTGCTGGCTCACATAGGCCATGGACCCCGCGCCGAGCACGAAGGCCGAAACGCCGATCAGGAGGTACTTCTTCATCGCCTGCCTCAGGCTCCCCTCTGCGGCTCCCGCCGCTTGTGACCAGGCCCCCCGAACGCCTGTTTCCAGCAGCGCTCAGCCCGCATTTTGGTTCAGCCAGCGCCCCGGATCGACCGGCGCGCCCTGCTCCCGGATCTCCAGATAGAGTTCCGAGGTCGATTGTCGATCATCGGGCATCCATCCGACAGGCTCTCCGGCCGCGACGGATTGTCCAACCGAAACCGACGGTCGCTCAAGGCCAGCCAACACGAGATGATAGCCGCCCGCCAGCCTTAAAATAAGAATGACCCCCCAACCTTTCACGGGGCCCACGTACTGCACCGCGCCCGCGCCGGGGCTGGCCACCCGGGCGCCGCGGGCGGCGGCGAGGGTGACGCCGTTCGCCCGGCCGCCGCCGGCGAGGGGGGCGCCGAAGCCGCGGATCAACTTGCCTTGAAGCGGCGGGACCAGGGCGGCCGGCGCGCGGATCGCCTCGGCCGGCAGCGGGGGCAGGGGGCGCAGGTCCGGCGCCTGGCGCTCGGCCTCCGGGGCGGCCTCGGCCAGCTGGCTCTCGGTGGTGAACAGGGCCTCGCTCTGCACGGCGGCCAGCCTGCGCTGGCGCATCATCTCGTTGGCGGCCGACGCATAGCTCTGCGCCCGGCGCTGCAACTCGGGCGTCATCGCCTTGACCAGGATCGCCGCGCGCACCGCGTCCTTGGCGTCGTCGGGCGAGACCAGCAGGGCCGGCGGCGGATCGCGGCGGATCTGCTCCAGCACCGACAGCATGCGGGCCAGCTGGTTCATGTTGGCCGCCTGCTCGGCCGACAGCTGGGTCTCGGCGAGGTTCAGCCGCGCCAGCCGTTCGCTCGGCTGGGCCGCCGCGATCGAGGCCACGGCCAGCGCGCCCAGGCCCGCCGCCGCCATCCCACCGCCGATCGCCGTCCGCGTCTGCATTCAGTCCCTATGATAGGGCGAACCCGCCAGAATTGAGACCGCCCGGTACACCTGTTCGGCCAGCATGGCGCGGGCCAGCGCATGCGGCCAGGTCTGCGGCCCGAAGGCGAGCTTGCCGTGGGCGGCCGCCAGCAGCTCCGGGTCGAGCCCGTCGGCGCCGCCGATCAGGAACACGAGGCGCCGCACGCCGCGGTCGCGCAGCGTGGCGATCTCCTCGGCGAAGCGGCGCGACGGCCGCGCCGTCCCGTGCTCGTCGCAGGCGATCACGTGGGCGTCGGCCAGGTGGGGGCGCAGGGCCTCGGCCTCGGCGGCCTTGCCGGGCTTGCGGCTCTCCACCTCCACCACCTCGACGGGACCCAGGCCCAGCGCCCGGCCGGCGTTGGTCGCCCGCTCCACATAGAGCTTCACCAGCTCCGTCTCGGGCGAGCGGGCCAGGCGACCGATGGCGACGATGGTGATCTTCACGGGCCCAGCCATAGCGCGATTTGGCCCCTGCGCGACGTGGGCCGCGCCGCCGGCGGGAACCTTTGGGCCTGCTCATCCATCAATAGCAGAGCCGGCGGGGGCCTTGGACGGGAGACCGATGTGCCGGGCGTGACGGGCAGACGCGACGTTGTGGTGGTCACCGGCGCCTCGGCGGGCGTGGGCCGCGCCGCAGTCCGCGAGTTCGCTCGCCGGGGCGCCGACGTCGGCCTGATCGCCCGCGGCCTCGACGGGCTGGAGGCCGCCCGCCGCGAGGTGGAGGCGCTCGGCGGCCGGGCGCTCGTGCTGCCGGCCGACGTCGCCGACGAGGCTCAGGTGGAGGCCGCCGCCGCCCGCGCCGAGGCCGAGCTCGGCCCCATCGACGTCTGGGTCAACAACGCCTTCGCGGGCCTGTTCTCGCGCTTCATGGACGCCACGCCCGAGGAATTCCGGCGGGTCACCGAGGTCACCTACTTCGGCCAGGTCCACGGGACCCGTGCGGCGCTGAAGCGGATGCTGCCGCGCGACCGCGGGGCCATCGTCCTGGTGGGCTCGGCTCTGGCCTACCGCGGCATCCCCCTGCAGGCCGCCTACTGCGCCGCCAAGCACGCCCTGCAGGGCTTCCAGGATTCGGTCCGCGCCGAGCTGATCCACGAGAAGAGCCGGGTGACCCTCTCCATGGTCCAGCTTCCGGGGGTGAACACCCCGCAGTTCGACTGGGCCCGCGCCCACGTCCCCGGCCGGCCGCAGCCGGTGGGGCCAGTCTACCAGCCCGAGCTGGCCGCCCGCGCCATCTGGTTCGCCGCGCGGTCCGGCCGCAAGGAGGTGGTGCTGGGCGCCCCGGCCCTGCAGGCCATACTCGGCGACAAGCTCGCGTCGGGCCTGCTCGACCGTTACCTGGCGATGAGCGGCGTCGAGGCGCAGCACGACCCCGGAAAGCCGCCGCCCGCGCCCGACAACCTGTTCCAGCCCGTGCCGGGAGACCACGGGGCCCATGGCCGCTTCGACGCCGTGGCCCGCGACCGCGCCCCGCAGCTTTGGGCCAGCATGCATCGCGGATGGATCGCCGCCGCCGCCGCACTGGGCGCCGGCGCGGCCCTGTCGTTGAGCCTGCGCCGCCGGGCCTGAGGCGGCATCGTTTCAAACGGGAGAAGACACCATGACGGACAACCCCCACAGCACGGCCAAGGTCGGAGGCCACCCCCTCCATCCGATGATCGTGCCGTTCCCCATCGCCTTCCTGGTCTCGGCGCTGGTGACCGACCTGATCCACCTCTACACCGGCGGCGCCGGCTGGGCGCAGGCCTCGATGTGGCTGCTCGGCGCCGGCATCGCCACGGCCTTGCTGGCCGCGGTCCTCGGCTTCATCGACTTCGCGGGCGACCGGCAGATCCAGCGCCTGCGCCACGCCTGGATGCACATGATCGGCAACCTGGCGGCGGTGGCGCTGGCGGCGGTCAGCTTCTACCTGCGGGCCACCGGCGGCGCCGTCGAGGCGCTGGCCCCCGCCGGGGTGACGCTGTCGGCGGTGACGGTGGTGATCCTGGTGTTCACCGGCTGGCTCGGCGGCGAACTGGTCTACCGCCACCGGGTGGGCATCGAGGACGGCTCGATGGCCCTGGCCCGCGCCCGCGTGTCCGACCGCGCCGCCCGCTGAGCCGGGAGGTGGTCGTGGGCTTCGGTGAGCCCAGCCCATGATCCGCGTCGTCTCGTTCCGCAAGGCCGCCCTGGCCGGGGCGGCCGGCGCGGTCGCGTGGGAGGCGCTCCTGCGCCCGCTGCTCGCGGCCGGCCTGCCGCTGGCCGACCTCGTGCGGGCGCTGGGAACGGTCCCCGCGCCCGATGCGCCGGCCTGGGTCTGGTGGCCGCTCGGCATGGCCCTCCACGTCGGCGTGGGCGTGCTCTGGGCGATCTTCTACGCCTACGTCTTCTGGTCGCTGTTCGTCTGGCGGCCGGTGATCCAGGGGCTGGCCTTCACGCCGGTCCCCGCGGTGCTGGCCGAGCTCGTGATGTACCCGCAGCTCAGGCTGATGCACGTCCAGGCCGACGTGGCGCGCGAGACCGCCTGGACCCTGCTGCAGGACGTCACCTGGGGCGAGCGGGCGGGCCTGCTCCTCGGCCACCTGGCCTTCTGCCTGACGCTGGGCGCCCTCTACACCCGGCCGGTGGGCTATCCCGCCGGACACCCGCCCCGGCTGCCGGCCCCGCGCCGCCGCGCCGCCCGTCGCGTGCGCGCCCCGGAGCGGGCGCCGTCCGCCTTCATCTTCGCCACCGGCATCGAGTGCAGCTATCCGCGGGTGGAGGGCGGCCGCTGGCGGCGCGACCAGATGGCCGCCACCGGCCACTACGCCCACTGCCGCCATGACCTCGAACTGGCGGCCGAGCTCGGGCTGACTCACGTGCGCTACGGCCCGCCGCTGCACCTCGTCATGCCCGCCCGGAGCCGCTTCGACTGGTCCCTGGCCGACGGGCCGCTCGAGGCCATGCGCGACCTCGGGCTCACCCCCATCGTCGACCTCTGCCACTTCGGCCTGCCCGACTGGCTGGAGGACTTCCAGAACCCCGAGGTCCCGGCGGCGCTCACCGCCTACGCCGCGGCCTTCGCCGGGCGCTATCCGTGGGTGCGGTTCTACACCCCGGTGAACGAGATGTACGTCTGCGCCCGGCTCTCGGCCCTGGAGGGGCTGTGGAACGAGCAGCGGCGGGACGAGCGGGCCTTTGTCACCGCCGCGCATCACCTCGCCGCCGCCAACGTCGCCATGATGCAGGCGATCCTGGCCCGGCGCGCCGACGCGGTCTTCGTCACCAGCGAGAGCGGCGAGTTCTACCAGGCCGCCACCCCCGATCCGGAGGTGGTCCGGGTCGCCGACTTCGAGAACGAGCGCCGCTTCCTGCCGCTCGACCTGGTCTACGCCCGCCCGGTGAGCGACGGCATGCGCGCCCACCTCCTCGACCACGGGATGACCGCGGAGGCGTACGACGGCTTCATGCGCCGCGAGGCGCCGCGGCGGGCCATCCTCGGCGTCGACTACTACGAGTGGAACGAGAAGCTGATCGACACGGAAGCCCGTCCCCAGGCCCTGGGCGAGCTGTTCGGCTGGTACGTCATCGCCAGCCAGTATTACGACCGCTACCGCCGCCCGATGATGCACACCGAGACCAACCGGCTGGACGCCCGCGACGCGCCCCGCTGGCTCTGGCGGCAGTGGCACAACGTCCAGCTGATCCGCGGCGCCGGCGTCCCCGTCGTGGGGTTCACCTGGTACAGCCTGACCGACCAGGTGGACTGGGACATCGGCCTTTCCCAGGTGCTCGGGAACGTCAATCCGGTGGGCCTGTTCGACCTCAACCGCGACCCACGGCCGGTGGCCCAGGCCTACCGCCACCTGGTCCGCACCTTCGCCGACACCCCGGGCCTGAAGGACTGCCCCGCCCTGGAGGCGATCCTCGCATGATGGCCTTCCTGCGCGCCCATGGGCTCGACGCCGGCCCGCTGCAGCGGCCGCTGCTGGCCGGGGCGATCACCGGCCTGGTCGCCACCGTCCCCGCCGGCGCTGTCTTCGTGGCCCTGGGCTCGTTCGCCGCGACCGACGCGGTGCTGCGCCTGCCACGCCCGGCGGCGGCGGCCGTGCTGGTCGCCGCCTTCACGGCGTCGGGCGCCCTCTACGGCCTCGTCCTGCAGCGGGCGGCCAACGACCGCCGGGGCGGCTTCCTGTTCGGCATGGTCTTCGCCTTCGTCCTCTGGATGGCCGCGCCGGTGGTGGTCCTGCCCCTGCTCGGCGGGAGGATGATGGCGGCCGGCCTGGCGGCGGCGGGCTTCTTCGCGGGCTTCCTGGTCTGGGGCGCGGCGCTGGGCGCGCTCTTTCCCATCGTCCACCGGCCGCTGCACGTTCGCCTGGAGAGCGGCCGCGACGGCCGCCACGCGGGCGCCTTCGGGGCCGTCTCCCCGCTGCGCCTGCTGCGCCGTCCGCCCCGCCGCTGAGGCGCCGGGAACCTTGTGGCGCGCGCTCCGTCCAACCATCTGAGCCAGGGAGCCCGCCGATGACCGCCTCCGCCCGGACCGTCGATTTCGCCAGCCTGCCCGAGCCCGAGCTCGTGCGGCTCGCCCGGCTCGGCCGTGGCGAGGCGTTCCGCGTGCTCATGCAGCGCTGCAACCAGCCGCTGTTCCGCACCGCCCGCAGCGTCATGCGCGACGAGTCCGAGGCCGAGGACGTGCTGCAGGAGGCCTATGTGCGCGCGTTCCAGAAGCTCGGCGACTTCCGCGGCGAGTCCAGCCTGCTCACCTGGCTGACCCGCATCGTGCTCAACGAGGCCCGCGACCGGCTGCGCAAGCGGCGCACCATGGTCGAGCTCGACGCCATCGAGCAGGCCCAGGAGGCGGGCCAGGTGCTCACCTTCCCGTCCGGCCAGGTCGCCAGCGATCCCGAGCGCGACGCCTCCCGCGCCGAGGCCCGGCGGCTCCTGGAGCACGCGGTCGACGAGCTGCCGGAGAACTTCCGGCTGGTGTTCATCCTCAGGGAAGTGGACGGCCGCAGCGTGGAGGAGACCGCCGACAGCCTCGGCGTCCTGCCGGCGACCGTGAAGACGCGGCTGCACCGCGCCCGGCGGATGCTCCGCGAGAGCCTCGACGCCAAGCTGGCGTCGGCGCTCGATGGGGCCTTCCCGTTCCTCGGCGTCCGCTGCGGGCGGATCACCGACGCGGTTCTGGCCCGCTTGCAGGCGACGGGTCTCGCCGTCGCCTGAAATCAGGGGCTGAAACCTCAGGCGTTGGGCGCGGGCGTCCTGTGCGGGGCGTCCACCGACCAGATCTTCTCGATGTTGTAGAAGGTCCGCACCTCGGGCCGGAACAGGTGGACGATGACGTCCCCCGTATCGATCAACACCCAGTCGCAGTGCGGCAGGCCCTCGACCCTCACCCGGCCGTAGCCCTCGTCCTTCAGGGCCCGCAGCAGGTGGTCGGCCATGGCGCCGACGTGGCGGTGCGACCGCCCTGAGGCGACGATCAGCCCGTCGGCCACGGCGCTCTTGCCCTTGAGGTCGATGAAAACGACATCCTGGGCCTTGTCGTCGTCCAGCTTGGCCAGGATCAGGTCTTCCAGGGCGGCGATACGACCCTGGACGTCTTGCGAAGGTTCGGGGTCCGCCTGGACGGCGGACGGAACCTCTTGCGCGCGCGGCGCGGCTTCACGTTGCAGCGGGGTTGCTCCTTTGATGTCCTCGCTATCCTCAACCCTAACACGCGTGGGGGCCCGGGTCAGCCGCCCTCACGCACACGTCAAGATTTGGACCGGCGCATCCGTTCCCTGAGCGCCGTCGAGGACTGGAAGTTGAACCGCCCGAAGAGGAAGGCCCAGGCGGGCGGGCGGATGCCGGGCAGGCCCATGGCCCGGTGAGAGGGCAGCCGGGCGTGGCGGAAGCGCACGGCGGCGGGCGAGAAGCGGCTCTTCAGCGAGATCCACGGCCGCGAGACCACCGCCACCGGCGCCTCGCGCATGATCTGGGTCCAGCCGCGCCAGCGGTGGAAGGTGGCCAGGCTGTCGGCGCCCATGATCCAGACGAACTTCACCCCCGGGAAGCGGGCCTTCAGCGCCCGCAGGGTGTCGATGGTGTACTGCGAGCCCAGCCGGGTCTCGGCGTCGGACACGATCATGTCGCGGCCGCGCGCCACCGCCGCCGCCCCGGCCATCCGCTCCGCCAGGTCCGCCGTTTCGTGGCTGGGCTTCAGCGGGTTCTGCGGCGAGACCAGCCAGATCACCTTGTCCAGGCGCAGGCGGCGCTTGGCGGTCTCGGCGACGTGGGCGTGGCCTTCGTGGGCGGGGTTGAACGAGCCGCCGAACAGGCCGACCCGCATGCCAGGCTTGAGGTCGAAGCCGAGCCTGAGGCCCCCCGGACGGCCGGCCGGCGGGATCCGGCGCGCCGGCCCCGCGAACCACATGCGGTGACGCCTCAAGCGCGGCGCGGCGGGGTGGGCTGGCCCCCGCGGTCGAGGTCGGGGTCGGCCTGCCGAACCCGGGCGCGGACGGTGAACACCCCGTCGCCGGCCAGCACGCCGCCGCGCGCGAACAGCCGGCCGTGCTCCCAGTTGGAGAGGCCGAGCTCCGGCCGGTCCAGCGCGTACTGGCCGTCCACCCAGCGGGTGAAGCCGTCGCCCACGAAGGGCGCGTCGATCAGGTCGTAGAAGCGGACGTGCGCCGCCGGATCGGCGCTGATCAGGCTGGCGGTGAAGCGGGGGCTCAAGCGATTGAACAGGGCCACGGCGGCGTCGACGCTGTCCACGATCTTGAGGCTGACCTCCGGGGTCTCCTCCCACTCCCACTCGCGGCCGAGATCGGCGTCGGCGATCGGCTCGACCAGCGGCTCCTCGACGGGCCCCTCGGCCCGCACCACGGTCCCGCGCGCGGTCCGCAGCGCCTCGGGGATGCGGCCAAGGTCGGCCTCGGCCACGTGCAGCTTGAAGCCGCGGCGCCGCTCGCCGGCCCGCGCCAGCGCCTCGAGGAACGCCGGGACCAGGGCGTCGGCGGCCTCCGCCACGATGCAGCAGACGTTGAGCGTGTTGCAGACCTTGCGGTCGAGCGAGTGGTAGGCGGCGGCGTAGAACCGCTCCGGATCGGCGGTGGCGTCGGCCACCATCCAGGCGCCGCCCGTGCCGTGCAGGCTGACTGGCGTGCCGGCGCCGCGCGCGATCGCGCCCAGCTGGGCCACCGCCGGGCCCGAGCCGCGGGCCACCGCCAGGGCCAGCCGGGGATCGGCGAACATCGCCCAGCCCGCCGCGTGCGCCGCCGAATCCACCAGCACCGCCGCGCCCTCGGGCAGGCCCGCCTTGGCCAGCGCCGGGTCCAGCGCCTCGCGCACGATGGCGCGGGCGGTGCCGAGCGCGTCGGAGCCGATGCGGAAGACCACGGTGTTGCCGGCGCGGATCACGCCCGTGGCGTCGGCGAAGACGTTGGGCCGGCCCTCGAAGACGAAGCCCGTGACGCCCAGGGGCGCCATCACCTGCTCCACCTGCCAGCCCTCGTGCCGGACGGTCTCCAGCACCCGCCCGCGCGGCGGCTCGGCGTCGCGCCAGGCGCGCAGGCCCGCGATCATGTCGCGCCGCATGGCCTCGGAGGCGATCAGCCGGGTGGTCGAGCGGCCGCGCGCCTGGGCGCTCGCCACGTCGGCGGCGTTGGCCTCGGCGATGGCGGCCCAGCAGGCCTCGTCCTCCAGCCGGGCGGCGAAGGCCTCGAAGAAGGCGCTGATCTGCGCGTCGGAAACCTCGCCCATCCGGGCGAAGGCGGCCTGGGCGCGGCCCACGGCGCCGGCGGCGGTCGCGTGCTCGGCGGCCGGCACGTGCAGCAGGGCGCCGTCGGCGACGAGCAGCCGGTCGCCGGCCCGGAAGGCGCCGGCCAGCGTCTCGTCCACATAGGCCACGCGGTCGCCGCCCCAGACGATGGCCTGGCCCGGGACGAGCGCTTCCAGCCGCCCGTTACGCGACGCCTCGGCCATCCGCCCTGATCCGCCGTCGTCCAACCGACCGCCCCATATGCTCAGCTTGAGCCTTACCTACGCGCCCACGGCGTGCTGCGCCAGCGCGAGGTCGTCGGCGTGCACCAGCGGGCCGGACGTGTAGCCCAGCACCGCCTCGATGGCCTCGCTCTTCAGGCCGCAGATCCTGACCGCGTCCTCGGCCTCGTAGCGCACCAGGCCGCGGGCGATCTCGCGGCCCGCCTCGTCGCGGATCACCACCGCGTCGCCCTTGTCGAAGCGGCCCTCGATGCGCCGCACGCCGGCCGCCAGCAGGCTCTTGCCGCGCCGCACCGCCGCCGCCGCGCCGTCGTCAACCACCAGCGACCCGGCCGGCGCGAGGCTGCCCGCGATCCAGGCCTTGTAGGCCGCCGCCGGCGTGGTGGAGGGCTCGATGACGGTGGCCTTGGCCCCATGCTCCACGGCCCACAGCGGGTCGGGCCGGTGGCCGAGCGTGATGATCGTCGCGCAGCCCGCCGCCGAGGCGATGCGGGCCGCCGCGAGCTTGGTGGCCATGCCGCCGGTGCCGACGCCGGCCGCGGCGTTCGCGCCGCCCGCCATGGCCTCGATCTCGGCGGTCAGGCGGCCGATCCTGGGCAGGTGCTCGGCCGTGGGATCGCGCCGCGGGTCGGCGGTGTAGAGCCCGTCGACGTCCGACAGCAGCACCAGGGCGTCGGCGCCGGCCAGCTGGGCGATCCGCGCCGCCAGCCGGTCGTTGTCGCCGTAGCGGATCTCCTCGGTGACCACCGTGTCGTTCTCGTTGACCACCGGGATCACGCCCAGCGACAGCAGGGTCTCCACGGTCGCCCGGGCGTTCAGCCAGCGGCGGCGCACCTCGGTGTCGTCGCGGGTCATCAGCACCTGGGCGCAGGCGATGCCGTGCGGCTCGAAGGCCTCCTCCCAGGCGCGCATCAGGAGCGACTGGCCGGCGGCGGCGGCGGCCTGCTTCTCCGGCAGGGTCAGCGCCCGCTTGCGCAGGTCGAGCCGGCGGCGGCCCAGCGCCACGGCGCCGGACGAGACCACCAGCACCTGCTGGCCCCGCGCGCGCAGCCGCGCCACGTCGGCGGCGAAGGCGGCCAGCCAGCGGGCGTCCGCCCCGGCCTCGCCGACCAGCAGCGCCGAGCCGACCTTGACGACGATCCGCCGGGCCTTCTCGAGCTCGCTCACGGCTGCCAGTCCCCGGAGGACGCCGGCGCCTCGTCCTCGTCCTCCTCGTCGGCGACGATCTCGCCCCGGCGGCGGCGGACCAGCTTCCAGGCCTCGCGCAGCAGCTCGGTGACGTTCTCGCCGGTGAAGCCCGAGACCAGCCGCGGTGTCACCCCGGCCACGGCGGCCAGCTCCGCGGCCTTGGCCTCCCGCTCCTCCTCGGAGAGGGCGTCGATCTTGTTCAGCGCCAGGATCTCCGGCTTGTCGGCCAGCTCCTCGCCATAGGCCTCCAGCTCGTGGCGGACGACCTTCCAGGCCTGGCCCACGTCCTCCTGGGTGCCGTCCACCAGGTGGATCAGCACCGCCGTGCGCTCCACGTGGCCGAGGAACCGCGTGCCGATGCCGGCCCCTTCGTGGGCGCCCTCGATCAGGCCCGGGATGTCGGCCAGTACGAACCGCTCGCCGGCCGACAGGTCGACCATGCCGAGGTTGGGGGCCAGCGTCGTGAAGGGATAGTCGGCGATCTTCGGCTTGGCGGCCGAGGCCGCCGCCAGGAAGGTCGACTTGCCGGCGTTCGGCAGGCCCACCAAGCCCACGTCGGCGATCAGCTTCAGGCGCAGCCAGATGGCCCGCTCCTCGCCCTCCTGGCCGGGGTTGGCGTGCTTGGGCGCCTGGTTCACCGGGCCCTTGAAGTGGGTGTTGCCGAAGCCGCCGTTGCCGCCCTTCAGGAACAGGACGCGCTTGCCGGCCGTGTCCATGTCGTAGAGCAGGGTCTCCTTGTCGTCGTCGAGCACCTCGGTGCCCACCGGCACCTTCAGCACCACGTCGGCGCCGTTCGCCCCGTGGCGGTTGCGGCCCATGCCGTGGCCGCCGGTCTCCGCCTTGAAGTGCTGCTGGTAGCGGTAGTCGATCAGGGTGTTCAGCCCCTCCACCGCCTCGATCCAGACGTCGCCGCCCTTGCCGCCGTCGCCGCCGTCCGGGCCGCCGTACTCGATGTACTTCTCGCGCCGGAAGGACACGGCGCCGCCGCCCCCGTTGCCGGAGCGGACATAGACCTTCACCTGGTCGAGGAACTTCATGACGCGGAGACTTTACGACGGATGGCCCACACGAGGAGGGCGGCGATCAGGGATTTGACGACGGCGCCGGGCAGGAAGGGCGCGACGCCGTCGGCGAAGGCGGGGCCGACGCCCACCAGGGTGGCCAGCCAGGCCCAGCCGAGCGCCAGGATCAAGGCGTGGCCCAGCAGGAAGGCGCCGGTGAGCCGGGCCGGCTCAAAGGTCTGCTCGGCGGTGCGCGCGACCAGCGGCGCGGCCAGCAGCATGCCCAGCAGGAAGCCGGCGCTGCCGCCCATCATCGCCTCCGGCCCGCCCTCGCCGCCGGCCAGCACCGGCAGGCCGACGATGGCGAAGAGCAGCCAGACGAGCACGACCTGGAACACCAGCCGCATGCCGCAAAGCCCGGCCAGCACGAACAGCATCAGGCTCTGCAGGGTGATCGGGATCGGGCCGACGGGAAACGCCGCCTGCGAGGCCAGCGCCATCAGGCCTGCGCCCGCCAGCACCACCGGCACGCGCCACACCTGCCCGCGCCCCGCCAGGAAGCGGGCGAGCGGCGGCGGGGTCACGGCCCTGTCCTCGGCGTTCGTCATCGGCAGCGCGGATAACACAGAAAGGGGCTGAACCACGAAAGGCGCGAACGGCACGAAAAGAGGAGGAACCACGGAATACACTGACCACACGGACCCGGCGCCGCCGTTTGGTCCGTCTGGTCCGTGGTTCTTTAAACCTAGGCCAGCCACACCATCATCCGCGTCGGGACCTTGGCGCCGCGGGCGCGGCTGTCCTTCAGGGCCACGTCGCCGGTGTAGAGGAAGCCCGCCTTGCACAGCACCTGGCCGGACGCCGGGTTGTCGGCGAAGTGGCCGGCCTCCACCAGGTTCCGGCGCCAGTCGCGCTTCACCCACTTCAGCGCCCCGCGCACCGCCTCGGTGGCGTAGCCGCGGTTCCAGAACGGACGGCCCAGCCAGTAGCCGAGCTGCGGGCGGCCGTTGGCCCCGGTGGTCAGGCCCAGCACGCCCACCACGCCGAAGCTGCGGTGCTCGATGGCGAACCGCGCCTCGCGCCGCCAGTCCTGGGCCATGGCCCGCTCGCAGAACGCCTCGGCCTCGCCGGCGTCGTAGGGATGCGGCAGGTCGCAGGTCATGCCGGCCACGTTGAAGTCGTTGGCCAGCCGGCCGATGTCGGCCGCGTCGCTGCGCACCGGCCCGCGCAGGACCAGACGTTCCGTCGAGATGACGGGGCTCACTTCGATCGCGCACATGTCCTTGCCTCCCGGCCCCACGTTGCGGGGGCCCAAAACGAAAGCGGGGAGCCCGGCTGACCGGACTCCCCGCTTGAAGTCTTGTCCGGTCCGCCTGTTTGGAAACTGGCGGACCCGAAGAAGGTGGGTTCGCCCTACTCGGCTGCCATCACCTCGGCCGGAACCACCGTCACGTAGGTGCGGTCGTTTCGCTTGGTAATGAACTTCACCGCGCCGGTGACGGTCGCGAAGAGGGTGTGGTCCTTGCCCATGCCGACGTTGTCGCCCGGCCAGAACTTGGTGCCGCGCTGACGCACGAGGATGTTGCCGGCGAGCACCGCTTCGCCGCCGAACTTCTTTACGCCGAGGCGCTGGCCGGCGGAGTCGCGCCCGTTGCGCGAGGAGCCGCCCGATTTTTTGTGAGCCATTGTGCTCTCCTAACTCTCTAAGGGGCTGCCGGACCGATTACTCGGCGGCGCCCTCGTCCTTCTTGGCGGCTGCCTTCTTGGCCGCGGGCTTCTTGGCTTCGCCTTCAGCCTTGGCCTCAGCCTTGGGGGCGGCGGCCTTCTTCGGCGCGGCCTTGGCTTCGGTCTCGACCGGGGCGTTCACCTGGGCGGCCTTGGCGGCTTCCTCGGTGGCGGCGACGTCGACAGCCTTGGGGGCCTTCGGCGCGGCGGCCTTCTTCGCAGCCGGAGCGGCCTTGGCGGCGGGGGCGGCTTCCGCCGCGACCGGGGCCTGGAAGGCCAGGTTGCGCGAGCGGGCGTTCAGCTCGGCCTTGGTGGTCAGGTCCACCGTGCCGTCCCACTTGGCCGCTTCCTTGCCGCCTTCGCCGTTGATGGCGGTGACGCGCAGGACGCTCTCGAACTGGCGGTGGCCGCGGGTCCGGCGGTAGCCCTGGCGGCGGATCTTCTTGAAGATCTTCACCTTCTCGCCCTTGCGGGTCTCGATCAGGGTCGCCGCCACGGTGGCGCCGGCCACGGTGGGCGCGCCGAGGGTCACGGCGTCGCCGTCGCCCAGCATGAGGACTTCGCCGAACGAAACGTTCGCGCCGGGCTCGCCGTCGAGCTTCTCAACGACCAGCACGTCGCCGGGCTGGACCCGGTACTGCTTGCCGCCGGTCTTGATCACCGCGTACATCGTTCGCGCGCCTTCAAACTCTTATGTGCAAAACGGAATGCGCCCGCGGAGCGACCCCACGGGCGAGAGGGCGGGACTTATACGCAAGGCCGGCGGAGAGTCAACGAGGCGAGGCCAGCCGGCGGGCGACTTCTTCCAGCCTCCACGACCGCACCCGGCGCCCGCTCGGCGCAAGGGCGGATGGTCCCACGCGTAGCCATTCAGAGCCTTGAACCCATGGCGGCCAGTCTGCCTGCCGCCCCGGGTCACTCAAGGACGGCCCGCAGGGCCGCCGCGGAGCGGCCGCCGGAGGCGGTCCTTGACTGACCCGGGACGGCAGGCTCCGCTTCATCCATGGACTTCAAGGACCGCCAGCATCCCTGAGGGATGCTGGTCGGCAGGAGCCGCAAAACAACCGCTCATCCCCGCGAAAGCGGGGACCCAGGTGTTTTATCGGCGGGCGGCTGCGGTTCCGGAGTGACCAAAAAGCCTAGGTCCCCGCTTTCGCGGGGATGAGCGGCACAGGGCAGCCCTACCCCGCCTCCTTCTCCTTGCGCAGGTCGTCCGACACCAGCCGGAACATCTCCTCCACCAGCCCGCCCACGAGGTCCGGGGAGGGGTCGCGGACGCCTTCCTCGGCGAGGTGGCGGGCGGCCATGTCGGGCAGGGTGCGCTTGAAGTCCTCGCCGAACACCGCGCAGCGGCCCATGGCGAAGGTCACCCGCTCCGGCCGGGCGGCCTGCGCCGGCGGCCCCAGCGGATGGGCCATCTGCCGGTCGATGCAGATCGACCAGGAGGCCAGCGAGGTCTCGTAGCGCAGGGTGGCCACGGCCGGGTCGGCGGCGGCGAGCAGGGCGATGAGCGAAAGCACGTCGGACCGTCCCTTCAGGTCAGGGAGACCCACGTTATGGCCGGCCGCGGAGCGGCGCCATGCGACGCCGCGCCCTAGCCGCCGCCCTTGCCCGGCCGGTCGCGCAGCAGGGCGACCAGCACCCGCTCCACCCAGGCCCGCTCCTGCGGGCTCAGCGGCAGGAGGAGGGAGAGCACGCGCCCGGCGCCGGCCGGGCCGTCGTCCTCGCGCACCTCGGGGTGGCCGGGGAAGAAGTCGCGCACCGGCGTCCCCAGCACCCGGGAGATCGCCTCCAGGGTCTCGAAGGTCGGCGCGCTGCGGCCGCGCTCGATCTCGCCCAGCGACTGGATGGACCGGCCGATCGCCTCGGCGAGGTCGGCCTGCGACAGGCCCAGGAGCTCGCGGTGACGGCGGATCGCCGCGCCCACGTCGGCCTTCAATGTGCTGTCGCCCCATCGAGTCACCCCCTCAGATGAGCACCTTGCGGCGAGGCGAGGTGAGCACGCAGCGGTTGCAGTTCATCGAGCAGGCCGGACTTGCTGTCGCGCCTTGGCCATGGCAGGCTCTGCAGCCATGGAAGCCGCCGCCCAGGTCTATCCGCTCACGCCCGGCTTTGCGGCCGCGCCGGGCGTCGCGGCGCCGGATGCGCCGATGGCCGGCTTCGACCTGGACGCCTGGGTCGGCGGGGAGATCCGCCGCCGGCGCAAGGTCCGCGGCCTCTCCCAGTCGGCGCTGGCCGCCGCCATCGGGGTCACCTTCCAGCAGGTCCAGAAGTACGAGCGCGGCGCCAACCGGGTCTCGGCCTCTGCGCTGTGGAAGATCGCCCAGGCGCTGCGCTGCGAGCCGGGCGCCTTCTTCCCCGGCTATCCGGCGCTCGGCGGCGGGGCGGAGGCCGACGGGCTGGGGCCGGTGGGCCGGGCCTTCCTGGCCTCCGACGGCGGCCTGGCGCTGGCCCGCGCCTGGCTGGCGCTCACCCCCGACCGCCGCGCCGCCCTCCTCGCCGCCGCCCGGGCGCTCGCCCAGGCGCGACCCGTCTAGCAAGCCCTCCTCCTCGATGGAGGAGGGTTGGGTGGTGGTGCGGGCGCTGTGTCGAAGCGAAGGGCTCGGTGGGGCGCCGAGCCGAGAGTGCGTGACGCTTCACCCCCGTGCACCCACCACCATCCCTTCCCTTCCTCCTCGATGGAGGAAGGGGTGATCCCTGTCCGCCGACGCGGAGACCCGCTGGCCCTTCCCGCCGACCCGCGCTCTATTCGCGGCGCATGAAGACCCTGCTGATCGTCTGGCATTCCCGCACCGGCGGCTCGCGGCAGATGGCCGAGGCCGCCGCGGAGGGCGCCCGCGCCGAGGCGGGCGTGGCCGTGCGCCTGCTGCGCGCCGCCGACGCGCAGGCCGCGGACGTGCTGGCCGCCGACGGCTATGTCTTCGCCTGTCCGGAGAACCTCGCCTCGATGTCCGGCGAGATGAAGGAGTTCTTCGACCGCACCTATTACGACGTGCTGGACCGGGTGGCCGGGCGCCCCTACGCGCTCCTGGTCTGCGCGGGCTCCGACGGCCAGGGCGTGGTCCGCCAGCTGGGCCGCATCGCCGTCGGCTGGCGCCTGAAGCCCGCCGCCGAGCCGGTCGTGGTGATCACCCACGCCCAGGACGGTCCGGCCATCTGGGCTCCGAAGACCATCGCCGAGCCCGACCTCGTCCGCTGCCGCGACCTCGGCCAGGCGCTGGCCGCCGGCCTCGCCATGGGGATCTTCTGAGGGCCCGGCTCAGGGCTCGAACGGCAGGGGCGGGGGCTCGGGGCGGGTGAGGGTGAGGACGGGGCGCACCCCGGACCAGACGGCGATCTGGTGGACGTCGGGGGTCCGCTGCATCAGGGCGCCGGCGGTCTGCAGGGCGAGCTGGTCGGAGGCGAGCTCGTGGGCCTGGAAGCCCACCGGCTGGCCGTCCTCGCTCGAGCAGTAGAAGGCGTAGAGTACGTTTCCGGGCGGCATGGCGGACTTTCCCTGGCGGCGTCTTGCGGAATGGCGCAGCCCCGGCTCGGGTTGCACGCCGCGCGGCCGATCCGCCTGTGTTGCGCCTCCTGGTTTCTTGACTTTACGCCCCCCGGCCCCGCCGTTACCTCATCCCCGCCGCGGCCCGCCGCCCGCTACTCCGCAGAACCCTGCGCGGCGGCGGCCCGTTGGGCGATCGCCCGCCACCAGTCCGAGGAGTTGCCTTGAGCCCCGCCGAGATCCGGGCCCGCCGCCGCCGCCGCCGCTCGGCGATGCGGGCCTTCCTGAAGGGGGAGGCCTTCGCCGGCCTGGTCCTGATGGGCGCCGCGGCCCTGGGCCTCGTGGTGGCCAACAGCGCCCTGGCCGACGTCTATGTGGACACCCTGCACGCCTACCTCGGCCCCTTGAGCGTGCTGCACTGGATCAACGACGGCCTGATGGCCCTGTTCTTCCTGCTGGTCGGCCTGGAGGTGAAGCGCGAGCTTGTGGACGGTCAGCTCTCCACCTGGAGCCGTCGCGTCCTGCCGGGCCTGGCGGCGGTGGGCGGCATGGCCGCGCCGGCGGCGATCTATGTGGCGTTCAACTGGGGCAATCCGCAGACCCTGCACGGCTGGGCCGCGCCGGCCGCCACCGACATCGCCTTCACGCTCGGCGTGCTGGCCCTGCTGGGCAAGCGCGTGCCGGTCTCGCTGAAGATCTTCGTCACCGCCCTGGCCATCATCGACGACCTGGGCGCGGTGGCGATCATCGCCGTCTTCTACTCCGAGGGCCTGTCGCTCCCCTGGCTGGGCGGGGCGGCGGCGATCCTGGCGGCGCTCGTGGCGCTGAACCGCTTCAAGGTCATGGCGCTGTGGCCCTACCTGGCGCTGGGCGTCGGCCTGTGGGCCTGCGTCCTGCAGTCGGGGGTGCACGCCACCCTGGCCGGCGTGGCGCTCGCCTTCACCATCCCCCTGATCCCGGCGCCGGCCGCGCCCGACGACGCCAAGTCGCCGCTGCACCGGCTGGAGCACGGCCTCCACCCGCTGGTCGGCTTCGCCATCATCCCGCTGTTCGGCTTCGCCAACGCCGGCGTGCCGCTGATGGGCGCGGACATCCTGGCCCTGCTCATGACGCCGGTGGCGCTGGGCGTGGCGGGCGGCCTGTTCCTCGGCAAGCAGCTCGGGATCTTCGCCTTCACCTGGGCCACGGTGAAGCTGCGCCTCGCCGACTGCCCGGAGGACGCCACCTGGCTGCAGGTCTACGGCGTCAGCGTGCTCTGCGGCATCGGCTTCACCATGAGCCTGTTCATCGGCCTGCTGGCCTTCCCGGGCCAACCCGCCCTGCAGGACGAGGTGAAGCTCGGCGTGCTGGCCGGCTCGCTGGCCTCGGCCCTGCTGGGCGCGGCCGTGCTGGCCACCACCAGCCGCTCGATCACCGCCAAGCGCAACGCCGACACCCGGTTCAGCGACCTTCGACCCACACGTCGAGGGGCTGCTTCTCCTCGTGGCGGATGACGAACCACCAGCCGAGCGCGAACACGATCAGGGCGGTGACCGTCCCGCCGAGGAACCCGCCCGGCGTGGCGAACCAGACGGTCAGCCAGATGATGGTGACGGCGAGCAGCACCGAGCACCATCGCAGCAGCACGTTGAAGGCCTTGTAGGTGCGCTCGTGCGCGACGAGCTCGGGATCCTGCTGGAGATGACTGGCGGTATCCATTCGGAGCCTCCGAAAACGACCGGCATCAGGAGCGCCAGCATAACGCCGTTTCGCGATCGGCCCTAGCACTGGTCGCGCGCCGATTTCCGGCTAGGGTGCGCGCCATGCGCACCCTCGTCCTCGCCGGCCTCTGCGCCGCCTTCGCCGCCGTCGCCCACGCCCAGCCGATACCCGCCGAGCCGCCGCTCCTGCGCGACCTGCCCGCCCAGGTCAGCCCCGAGCGGATGCGGGCGGACATCGCCAGGATGGTCTCGTTCGGCACGCGCCACACGCTCTCGGAAACCAGGTCCGAGAAGCGCGGCATCGGCGCCGCGCGCCGCTGGGTCGCCTCGGAATTCCGGGAGATCTCGCAGGACTGCGGCGGCTGCCTCGTCATCGAGACGCCGTCCGCCGTCGTCACCGCCCCGCCGCGGGTGCCCAATCCCACCGAGATCATGGACGTGCTGGCCATCCAGCGCGGGACCACCGACCCCGGCCGGGTGGTGATCATCTCCGGCCACCTGGACAGCCGGGTCACCGACGTCATGGACTTCAAGTCGGACGCCCCCGGCGCCAACGACGACGCCTCGGGCGTGGCCGCGGTCATCGAGGCGGCCCGGGTGCTGTCGAAGCACAAGTTCCCGGCGACCATCGTCTACGCGGCGCTGTCGGGCGAGGAGCAGGGCCTGCACGGCGGCAAGATCCTGGCCGACTACGCCGCCGCCCAGGGCTGGCGCGTGGTCGCCGACCTGAACAACGACATCATCGGCAACACCGAGGGCATCGGCGGCAATCGCGACAACACCCACGTCCGGGTCTTCTCCGAGGGCACCAAGGCCGTGGAGACGCCGGAGGAGGCCAACCGCCGGCGCTACAACGGCGGCGAGGTGGACTCACCGTCGCGCCAGCTCGCCCGCTACCTCGACGGCCTGGCCGACCGCTACCTGGCGGGCCTCGACGTGGTCATGGTCTACCGCACCGACCGCTTCGGCCGCGGCGGCGACCAGGTGCGGATGCTGGAGGCCGGCTTCCCCGCCGTGCGCATCACCGAGGCGACCGAGCACTACCACCGCCAGCACCAGGACCTGCGCACCGAGAAGGGCATCAGGTACGGCGACACCATCGACGGGGTGGACTTCCCCTACCTCGCCAAGGTCACCCGGCTGAACGTCCTGGGCCTCGCCGCCCTCGCCGCCGCGCCCGCCCCGCCGAAGGACGTGGAGATCTCAGGCGCCGTCTCGGCCGACACCACGGTGAAATGGACCCCTGCCGCCGACGCCGTCGCCTACCGGGTGTGGTGGCGCGCCACCACCGATCCCACCTGGCGCTACAGCCGCACCGTGGCCCCCACCGGCGAGACCAGGCTCACGGGCGTCAACATCGACGACTGGTTCTTCGGCGTCAGCGCCGTGGGTCCCGACGGCCACGAGAGCCCCGTCGTCTATCCCGGCGCCCCCGGCCGCTGGGAACGCACCGCGCCGGCCCCGACGCCCGCGAACTGACGACCTGAGCTCCTCCCCGCAGGGCAGGGGAGGAGCGCCGCCGCCGCCTCCCGCGCAACCAGACCTTGGCCTGACGTGTTCTTCCCGCCGACGCCTCGGGGGACTTCAGAGGGACACATCAGCGCCTGACGGCGCGCAACCGCGGTTCGAACGACCATGCCTTCTTCCCGCACCACCCTCGCCCTGATGGCCTCGACGGGCCTCGCGCTGGGGCTTTCCGCCTGCAAGGTGGACAACCGTCCGCTGCTCGCCCGGGGCGAGCCGGCGCCGGCCTATGCCGCCGCGCCCGGCGCGGAGCTGACCGGCTATCCCTATGCGCTTGGCCCCCTGGATCCGGCCGAGGCCGCGCCGATCCACCCGGTCTCCGACGCCTACGACGGCTATGCGCTCGCCGAGCGGGCCTACGCCTACGACCGCGCCGCCTGGCAGGCGCCGCCGGACTACGGCTTCCGCTACGGCGAGGTCGAGCCCTGGGCCTGGCAGACCGCCGGCGACGAGCTGATGTTCGCCGAGCCGCTCGATGACGGCTACCGGTTCTACTACTACGAGCCCGGCGAGGATTACCCCTACTTCGTCCGCGACCCGCGCTACGGCTACGCCTACGGCGACGACGGGGCGCTCGCCGCCGTGTTCACCGCCGCCGGCGCGCTGCTGGGGAACGACCAGCTCTACCCGCTGGCCAATGTCGCCGGGGCCTATCTGAACCGCGGCCACGACCTGCGCCGGACCTACTACGCCGAGCCGCGGTACGCCCTGGTCTCCGACCCGGTCTGGTACGACCGCTGGGAGGACCGCGCCCCGGTGCTGCGCAGCGCCTGGGAGCCCTGGATGGCCGCGGCCGACCGGGTCGAGCCGTGGCGGGCCTACCGCGTCTCGAGCGGCCAGCGCGAGCTGCGCGCCTTCGAGGGCGAGCGCCTGCGCCGCGTGCGCGAGGCGGAGAAGGTCGAGCGCAAGTGGGCGAAGGCCGAGGACAAGGCCTGGCGCAAGGACCAGAAGGAGTGGCGCAAGGCGATCCGCGAGGACGACCGCGCCGCCCGGGTGGCCTACGGCCCCGCCCCGCGCTTCGAAGGCGACCGCCACGGCCGCGACGACCACCGCGGCCGCGGGCGCGGCCATGACGCGGGCCACAATGTCCGCGCGCCCGCCCCGGTGGCGGTGGCCGACAACCGCGACTGGCGTCCCCGCGGGGGCGACGACCGCGGCGGCGGCGGCTGGAAGCGCCAGGACGACCACGCCAAGGGCCACGACGGCGGCAAGGGCCGTGGCGGCGACCACGGCGGCGGAAACGGCAAGGGCGGCCACGGCAAGGGCGAGGGCCACGGCAAGGGCGGCAAGGGCGACTAGTCCTCCGCCGCCAGCCCGGGCGTCGGCGTGATCCGCACGCGCCGCGTCCGGCGGGCCGGCATGTCGTAGGGGCCCATCAGGAACATCCGGCCCCGGGCGTGGTCCAGCGCCACCCGGAACCGGCGCAGGATGCCCAGGCCCAGCAGGCCGTCGGGGATCGGCCCCTGCACGGCCGGGGCCAAGATCTGCACGTCCACGCCCTTGAACGGATGGCCGGCGAAGCGGACCTCGCTGGCCGCACCATCCGGTCCTGGCTGACTCCGCCCAGCGTCACCGAGCGGCCGCTGCGCACCTCGCGGCCGGCCAGCAGGCCCGCCTGCGTCGCCGCCTTCTCCGACAGCGCCAGCGCCCCCGTCGCCCCGGTGTCGACCATGACGTCGATGGGGGCCGCGGCCTCCACCCTCACCTCGGCCATCAGGGCCGCGGCCGCGCCGGCCCGCACCGTCGCCGCGCGCCAGTCCGCCTCCGGCGCCCAGGAGCTCGTGCGCCAGAAGGCGGCCCGCGCCCGGGGGAAGTCGATGTCGGCCACCACGGCCCTGAGCAGGTCGCGGCCCAGCAGCATGGAGAACGGCCGCCGCGTCAGCCGCGACAGCGGATGCAGGTCGAGCGTCGCGGCCCTCAGGCCCGTCAGCCGCATGGCGCCCAGGTCCAGGTCCAGCCGCACCGAGCGGGTGACGCTCGGCTGGCCGCTCACCCCGAAGGCCAGCATCGGGACCGGCGAGGCCTGCGGCAGGGCGAGCTCGGTGGCCAGGCCGGTGTCGATCGCCGAGTACTGGGCGCCGGAATCCAGCACCGCGCGGATCTCCCGCCCGCCCACCCGCGCCGCCAGCTCCACGAGGCCGCCGGGCTCGGGCAGGGCCATCCAGCCGGTGGTCTCCGCCCCGCCCGCGAACACGACCTCCGGCGCCGGCCAGGCCAGCCCCTCGCGCAGCAGCCAGACCCCGGCCCCGCCGGCCGCCAGCAGGCCGAGCTGGGTGAGGAGCGTCCGTCGGTTCAAAGCGCCGCGATGAGGAGGAGGCCCAGCAGGGCCGCGGCGCCCACCCCGGCCGCGGCGGCCAGGGTCAGCCCCTTCTGGCCGCCCAGCCGGGCGTCCGGCTGCAGCTGCGGCGTGGCGGCGTTCTTCGTCGCGCTGGACGGCCGGCCGGCCCGCTCCTCCGCCCGCGTGGCGTGCACCGTCTCCGGCGAGGGCGGCGTGCCGGCCGCCTCGTCGTCGGTGCCCAGCGGCGAGGCCGCCGGGTCGAAGCCCGCCACCTTGTCGCCGGTGCGGCCGCTCTGGATGTCGTCGCGCAGCTGCGCGGTGGTGGAGCCGCGCCGCTCGGGCGCGCCGCTGTCGGGATGGGTCATGGTCTTTTCCGCTGAAGCTCCCCTCTAGAACACCTCAACCGCCGGGTGGGTCCCTCCCGGCCGTCCGCCGCCCGCGCCGCCTGGCCGCCCCCGGATTGTCAGGTAATCGGCGGTGTCGTCAGGTCGTCACAAAACATTCACGGAGAATAATTGCGCATCTAACCATTGATTAGTCTTGTCGGGTCAAATGTTCGCGCCGCTCAACCGCAGGCTGCTCATGACGCTGCTCCTGGACATCGCGCCCTTCATTCCGCCCGTCGGTCCGGACGTCACCGGCGCCTACATCTACCGGCGGTTCGAGGTGGAGCCGGACACCATGGCCATCGCCGTCGTCGACGAGGCCGGGCGGCCGGTCGGCATCATCGAGCGCAACGCCTTCCTGGTCCGCATGGCCGCCCAGTACGGCCACGCCCTGTGGTCGAAGCGGCCGGTCTCGGCCTGGATGAAGACCGACCCGGTGATCGCCGACGGCGACGTCACCGTGGCCGAGTTCTGCGGCCGGGTGATGGAGGAGAGTCCGTCGGAGCTGCTGCACGGCTTCATCGTCACCTGCGGCGGGCGCTACGCCGGGGTGGGCTCGATGCTGGCCCTGCTGCAGGCCTCGGCCGCCCAGACCGCGCGCCTCGCCGAGGCCGCCGAGGCCTCCAGCCGCCGGGCCAACGAGGCGCTCGCCGCCCGCGGCCGCTTCCTGGCGGTGATGAGCCACGAGATCCGCACCCCGCTCAACGGCGTGCTGGCGGTGGCCGAGATCGTGCGGCGCAAGACCCGCGAGCCGGAGCTCGTCCCCTTCCTCGACACCATCGTCGATTCCGGCGGGGTGCTGCTGCGGCTGCTGAACGACGCGCTGGACCTCTCCCGCGCCGAGCAGTCCGGCCTGGAGCTGGACGAGGAGCCCCTGTCGGCCGCGCGGCTGCTGGACGACGTGGCCGACCTCTGGTCGCCGCAGGCCGAGCTCAGCGGCCTGGCGCTGCGCGTCGCCTACGACGGCCCGGCCGAGGCCTGGGTGCTCGGCGACCGCGTGCGCCTGCGCCAGGTGCTCAACAATCTGGTCGGCAACGCCATGAAGTTCGCGTCCCGGACGGTGGACGTGCGCCTGTCCGTGGGGCCCGCGGACGGCGGCTGCCTGCGGCTCGCCGCCGAGGTGGCCGACGACGGCCCCGGCGTGCCGGCCGACCGCATGGAGACCATCTTCCAGCCGTTCCAGCAGACCGAGGAGGGCGTCCGCCGCGGCGGGGCGGGCCTCGGCCTAGCGGTCTGCCAGCAGATCGTGGAGCGGATGGGCGGCCACATCCGGGTCCGCAACCGGTCCGCGGGCGGCGCCGCCTTCAGCTTCGAGGCGCATCTCTTCGAGGTGCCCGCGCCGGCCGAGTCCGCCTCCCACGCCGGGGACACGGGCGGCGGCCAGCGCCTGCACGTGCTGATCGCCGACGACAACGCCACCAACCGCCTGGTGGCCCGCAGCCTCGTGGAGATGTTCGGCTGCACCAGCGAGGAGGTGGCCGACGGCGCCGCCGCCGTGGAGGCCACCCGCGGCGGCCGGTTCGACCTCGTGCTGATGGACATCAACATGCCGGTGATGAACGGCGTCGAGGCCACCCGCCAGATCCGCGCCGGCGCCAGTCCGGGCTCCCAGGCGCCGATCCTGGCGCTCACCGCCAACGCCGACCCGGCCGACGCGAGCTTCTACCGCGCCAGCGGCATGAACGGGGTGGTGGAGAAGCCGATCAAGCCCGAGCGCCTGCTGGCGGCGATCAACGCCGTCTTCGAGCTGCCGCAGGCCGAGCCGGTGGCGGTCTCCGCCTAGCTCCTCAACGACCGCGCCAGGATCTCCAGGGTCAGGCGCGCCGCCTGCCGGGTCTCGTCCTGCTCGCCGCGCTCGAAGGCCGTCAGTCCCGCCTCGAACAGCTGGTCGAGGTCCTCGTCCGTCAGCACCCCCTTGCGCCGGAGGGTGGACAGCGTGCCCACGATCAGCGCGTGCAGCGCCTGCAGCATGCCCGCCCGCTCGGCCTCGGCCGAAATGGGGTTGTCGTTGTCCATGGGGGCCTTGCTCCGTGTGCGCCTGTCATCTCCAGTTCACCCGCGAAAGGCCAGGAGTCCAGCCGGAGCCGTTGGAACCCGAGGTTTGTCATTGTGTTGAACGCGGTCATGCGAACGAGAAAGAACGCCGGAACCGCCCGGCTGCTGGCCCGCGTGGCCCTGGGCGGGTGGGTGGCCTTTTCCGCCCTGAACGCCCAGGCCGCCGACTTCCGCGACGTCGCCGCCGCCTTCGGCAACACCGTGCTGGCCACCTATCCGGACGGCAAGCACCAGCGCATCTGGCTCAATCCGGACGGCAGCTACGAGGCCGTCGGCCGCCGCGGCAAGCCCTCCTCCGGCAAGTGGAGCCTGAAGGGCGAGAAGGTCTGCCTGAAGCAGTCGAAGCCCTTCCCGGCGCCGATTTCCTACTGCACCCACTTCCCCGACCAGGGCGACGTCGGCGTCACCTGGACCGGCAAGGACATCTCCGGCGTCCCCATCCAGCTCCGCCTCATCAAGGGCATCCAGAAGCCCCTCAACGGCGCCGGCAGCTGAGCAGGCCTCCTCTCCCCCGAGCCGCAGGCCCGGGGGGAGAGGAGGGGAGCCTACAGCCCCGTCTCGACCGTGCCGGCCGCCGCCGCGATGCGCCGGTCGGCCGGGACCTCGCGGCTGGCGCTCCAGTGCTCGGCCACCGCCCGGCTCACCGCCTGCATGAAGGCGAGCCTGGCCCCCACCGGCTTGCTGGTCCGGCGCATCATCACCGCCACCGCATAGGTCCGCCCGTCGGGCGCGGTGATCAGGCCCACGTCGTTGATGCCGACCGAGGCGCCGCGCCAGTCCTGGCCGGTGCCGGTCTTGTGGCCCAGCGCGAAGCCGGCCGGCAGGCCGGCCTTCAGCCGCCGCGGGCCCGTGCGGGTGTCGTGCAGCAGGTCCACCAGCACCTCGGTGGAGCCGGGCGACAGCAGCTCGCCCTTCTTCAGCGCCGCCAGCGCATGCGCGATCGCCACGGGCGAGGCGCCGTCCGCCGGATTGGCCAGATAGGCGTCCATGGCCGCGTCGCGCACCGTGTCGGGCAGGGCCGCGCGGGCGTGCTGGAAGTTCCAGTCGATCCCGTACTCCGGCCGCCAGCTCATGCCGGCGATCATCGCCTGCAGGTCGCGCTCGTAGGCCCCGACCCGCAGGTCGCCCAGGCCCTTGTCGGCGAGGATGGTGGTGACGGCGTCGGCCCCGCCCAGCTCGCGCATCAGCTTGTCGTTGGCCGAGTTGTCGCTCTCGGTGATCGCCCAGCGCAGCAGCTCGGCGATGCTGATCGGGATGCCGGCGTTGCGGATCCGGCGCCCCAGCGGCTGGTAGAAGACGCTGCGGTCGTCGGGCCCCAGCAGCACCATCTTGTCGAGCGTCGTGGTCCCGCGGTCCACCGCCTCGAGCGTCGCCACCGCCACCCACAGTTTCGACACGCTCTGCTGCGGATAGAGGCCTTCGCCGTCCACCTGGGCCGTCCAGCCCGCCTCGATGTCGGCGACGGCGATGCCCACGTCCTCGCCATAGGCCTCCGCGAGGGCCTCCAGCCGCGACTGCAGCCCTTGCGGCGGCGGGGGCGGGGCGGGCTCGAACTCGACGGCGATGCGGCGCGCGGCGGTCAGGGCCACCTCCGGCGCGCTCTGCTGCACGCTCGCCCAGCCGCCCGCGGCCGCCGCGGCGGCGATCAGCAGGCCGGCGGCGGCCAGCGCCCGGGGTCTGGCCCGCACCCGGGCCGCAAGCTTGCGAAACATCGGCCTCATCAGGGCTTAAACGCGCGGCGCCGTCAAACGTGGCCGTGGTCACGGTCACGCTATTCCCTCCACCTCCTCTCCCCCCGGCCTGCGGCTCGGGGGAGAGGAAGATCAGTGCGCGTGCCCGTGGTCGTGCGCGGCGCCCGGCCCGCGGACCTCCAGCGTCACATGACTCAGCCCCGCCAGGCCCTTCAGCCGGTCGCGGTAGGCCTCGGCCGGCTGCGGGTGCTCGGCGGCGACCACCGCGATCACCGCGTGGTGGCCGGGCCCCAGGCGCCAGAGGTGCAGGTCCACCACCTCCTCGCCCTCCGCCGACAGCCGCGCGCGCACCTCGGCGGTCAGGATGGGGGAGGGGTTGATGTCCAGCAGCGGCTTGCCGGCCTTGCGCAGCAGGACGAAGGCGAACTGGGCCACCAGCCCGGCGGCGATCAGGCCGGCGAGGGGATCGAGGAACGCCAGCCCCAGCCGTTCTCCGGCCAGGATCGCGGCCACCGCGAACACCGACACCGCCGCGTCGGCGGAGAGGTGCAGGTGGACGGCCGAGAGGTTCAGGTCGCCGTCGGTGTCGTGGCGGGCGGCGTGCGAATGGGTGGGCCTGAGCAGCCAGATGCAGACCAGGGTCACCGCCAGGCCGCCCAGGGCGATCGGCAGGGCGCCGTGGTAGTCCACCGCCTGCGGGTCCAGCACCCGCCCGACGCTCTCCACCAGGATCAGCACCGCGGTGATCGCCAGCACCACGGCGTTGGCGAACCCCGCGAGGTAGCCCACCTTGCCGGTGCCGAAGGCGAAGGCCCGGTCCTCGGCGTGGCGCCGGGCGAAGGCGTAGGCGCCGGCCGCCACCAGCAGGGCGGCCACATGGGCGGCCATGTGCAGGCCAGCGGCCGTGAGCGCCATGGACCGGGTCACCACGCCTCCGGCCAGCAGGGCCACCAGCGTCACCGCGCAGATGCCCGTGACGATCCAGGTCCGGCGCTCGTTGCGGCGATGGTCCGCGCCCAGGTAGGTGCGGTCCTCGCGGAACGCGTCCAGCGCGTCGGGCAGGGCGTCGGGGGCCCGCGGGGGATCGGCGGCGGTCATCAGGTGTTACGATATAACACCGCGGTTTCAGAACGCCACTTCATAAGCGCGCGCCGCGTCGCTACATGGCGGGTCATGACCGACAAGACCCCCGTGACCGTGCTGACCGGCTACCTCGGCGCCGGCAAGACCACCCTGCTCAACCGCATCCTCTCGGAGGAGCACGGCAAGAAGTACGCCGTGATCGTCAACGAGTTCGGCGAGGTGGGCATCGACAACGACCTGATCGTCGGCGCCGACGAAGAGGTCTTCGAGATGAACAACGGCTGCGTCTGCTGCACCGTGCGCGGCGACCTGATCCGGGTGGTCCAGGGGCTGATGAAGCGGAAGGGCGGCTTCGACGCCATCATCGTCGAGACGACGGGCCTCGCCGATCCCGGCCCGGTGGCCCAGACCTTCTTCGTGGACGACGACGTCCGCGCCAAGACCCAGCTCGACAGCGTGACCACGGTGGTCGACGCCAAGCACCTGCCGCTGCGCCTGAAGGACTCCAAGGAGGCGGCCGAGCAGATCGCCTTCGCCGACCAGATCATCCTCAACAAGACCGACCTGGTCTCCGAGGCCGAGCTGGTCGAGGTGGAGCGCGCCATCCGCACGCTCAACCCGCTGGCCCCGATCCACCGGGCGCAGCGCTCCAACGTGCCGCTGGAGCAGGTGCTGGGCCGCGGGTCCTTCGACCTGACGCGGATCACCGAGCTGGAGCCGGACTTCCTGAACCCCGGCCACGGCGAGCCGGGCCACGTGCACGACGAGCACTGCGGCCACGATCACCACCACCACGACCACGACGGGCACGACCATCACCACGGCCACGATCACGATCATGACCATGGCCACGGCCACATCCACGACCACGTGGCCGAGAGCGGCATCCGCGGGATCTCCCTGACCAGCGACCGGCCGCTGAACGGGAACAAGGTCACGGCCTGGCTGAACAACGTGCTGCAGACGCAGGGGCCCGACATCCTGCGCGCCAAGGGCATCCTCGACATCGCCGGCGACGACCGCCGCCTGGTCTTCCAGGCCGTGCACATGATCCTCGAAGGCGACTTCCAGCGCCCCTGGCGCGACGGCGAGCCCCGCTACTCCCGGCTGGTCTTCATCGGCCGCAACCTCGACGAGGCGGCGCTGAAGGCCGGCTTCGAAAGCACCGTGGCCTAGCGCTCCTCTCCCCCGACACGAAGTGCGGGGGGAGAGGGTAGGGAGAGGGGCGGCTCCGCCGCTCCACTCTGCCTACATCTGTCCGAGGGCCCTCGTTTCGAACGTCGACGCAACCCAGCCGGCCCCTCTCCCTACCCTCTCCCCTCCCACTGCGTGTGGGGGGAGAGGAGGCGGCCGCGGAAAAAGGAGGGGCCGGCCGACGGGTCGGTGACGGACGGCCCCCCAACTCCCGGAGGCGGAGTCTTTCAGAGCGCTTCGCTCACCAGGGCCACGCGTTCGTAGCCATCGGCCTTCAGGGTGTTCATCACGGTCATGAAGTCGCCGTAGCGCACGCCCCTGTCGGCGCGGATGTAGATCCGCTCGGCGTGGGGATGGGCGCTGGCGAGCGTGCGGGCGAGGTCCGCGGGCAGGGCCCCCAGCGTGGTCGGCGTGTCGCCGATGTAGAGCCCGCCGTCCTGCTGCAGGCTGACATAGGTCGGCGGCAGGGTGGGCGCGGGCGAAGCGGCCGCCTGCGGCAGGTCCACCTTCACCGAGACGGTGGCGGCTGGGATCGCCACCATGAAGATGATCAGCAGGACCAGCATCACGTCGACGAAGGGCGTGACGTTGATCTCGGCGTTCTGGGGAATGGCGAAGGCGCCTCCCGGGGCGCTCAGGCGTGCGGCCATGGCGTGGTCCTCCTGAGCGGAAGGAGACCGCCGAACTGCGAACTACGCAAGTAAAATATTACAGGCGTACATTGTAAGTCGACGCCCACGAAAAAGCCCCGCCCGGTGTCCCGGACGGGGCTCTCGAAACCTTTGGCCGAAGAGCTAGATCTCTTCGTTGATCAGGGCGACCTGGTAGAAGCCGTTGCCCTGCAGGGTGTTCATCACCGCCATGAAGTCGCCGTAGCGGACCGTCCGGTCGGCGCGGATGTAGACCCGCTGCTCGGTCGGGGCCGTGGTCGGGTCCTCCACGCGGAGCACCGCGGCCAGGTCCGACGGCAGGCCGTCGAGGCTGGTCGGGCGGTCGGCGATGTAGAGGGCGCCGCCCTGCTGGATGTTCACCAGCACCGGCTCCTTCACGACCGTGCCCGGGGGCGGCGGGATCGCCGGCGGCAGGTCGAGCTTGATCGACACTGTCGCGGCCGGGATCGACACCATGAAGATGATGAGGAGCACCAGCATCACGTCCACGAAGGGCGTGACGTTGATGTCGCTGTTCTGGCCGAGGTCGAAACGGCTGCCGCCCCCACCGCCCAGCTTTGCGCCCATGCGTATTATCCTTCCCTGGGGCGCGTCTTGGCGCCCGTCTTAGAGTCCGGTGACCTTTGGCAAGGCGTTATCGGATTGTAAAGCCCGAAGCGGAGAACCGCGTTCACCGCGCGGGATGGGCCTTCCGCGCGGGCTCCGGGCGCTCTAGGTGAGGGCGCCATGAGCATCTACGCCTTCGACGCCTACGTCACCGCCGCCCTGTTCGACAAGGCCGGCCGCGCCGTCTTCGCCCTGGGCGACGGCGCGGTGCGGTTCGGGGACGGGGCGACCGTCCAGGCCCACGACGGCGCGGCCCTGTGCGCGGCGGTCCACCCGTCGGGGGTGGGCCTGGTCACCGGCGGCGACGACGGCCGGCTGGTCTGGTCGACGCCGGAGGGCGCCGAGGAGTTGGCCAAGGTCCCCGGCCGCTGGATCGAGTCCGTCGCCGCCAGCGCCGAGTCGAAGCTCGTCGCCTTCGCCGCCGGCCGCGAGCTGCACGTGCGCGACGTCGCCGACCCGGCCTTCGCCCGCGCCTTCCAGCACGAGAAGTCGGTCTCGGCGCTCGCCTTCGACCCGAAGGGCCGCCGCATCGCCTGCGCCACCTACGGCGGCGCCTGGCTGTGGTACGCCCGCATCGCCGACCAGAAGCCCACGGTGCTGAAGTGGGCCGGCAGCCACGTGGCCTGCGCCTTCTCGCCGGACGGCAAGTTCCTGATCTCGTCCATGCAGGACAACCAGCTCCACGGCTGGCGCGTCGCCGACGAGAAGAACATGCGCATGGGCGGCTACCCGGCCAAGGTGAAGAGCCTGTCCTTCCTGGCCAGGGGCGCGCTGATGGCCACCTCCGGCGCCAACGGCGTGGTGGTCTGGCCGTTCGCCGGCTCCACCGGGCCGATGGGCAAGCAGGCGGCGGAAGTCGGCTACGAGGAGAGCGCGCTCTCCACCGTCGTCGCCGGCCAGCCCTCCGGCCAGTGGGTCGCCTGGGGCCTGGACGACGGCCGGGTGAAGGCCTGCGACCTCGCCGGCCAGAAGGTCGTGAACCTCAAGGCGGAGAAGGGCTCGCCCATCACCGCGCTCGCCATCACGCCCGACGCCAAGCGCGTCGCCTGGGGCGACGAGGACGGAAACGCCGGGGTGGCGGAGGTCGTCTAGCGCCCGCGCGCCGCGCTCCACAGCAGCCACAGGCCGAAGAACACCAGCCCCTGGCCCAGCGCCGAGAGCAGGCCGGTGAGCGCCAGGCCCAGCTGGAACATCAACCGCTCCAGCGCCGGGTCGGTGCTGTTGGTCATGTAGACCAGGGCGGTGAGGAGGAGGGAGCCGGCAAGCGCCAGGACCACGCCCAGCGCCGCCCGGGCCGGATTGGGATGCTCGGACATGCCCTTCTCCTATCACTGCCGCCTGACGCCGCCTTGATCCCGCGCAAGGTGGGGCCGGCGGGCCCGCCCGTGCGTTTGGCGAAGATGCAGCCTTGCCCGCGGTCGCGCCAGACCGGCCTAATCCCCCGCCCGCCGTCCGCCCGGGCGCCGGCCTGACCGTGGGCGAGGCGATCCATCCCCACGGCGTGAGCTTCGCGGAGGCCGCCCGGACCTGGGCGCGGATCGCCGCGCTCAGCTTCGGCGGTCCCGCGGGCCAGATCGCCATGATGCATCGCATCCTGGTCGACGAGAAACGCTGGATCGGCGAGCGCCGGTTCCTGCACGCGCTCAACTACTGCATGCTGCTGCCGGGGCCCGAGGCCCAGCAGCTGGCCATCTACATCGGCTGGCTGATGCACGGCCTGGCCGGCGGCGTGGTCGCCGGGGTGCTGTTCGTCCTGCCGGGCTTCCTGGCGATCATGGGCCTGAGCGTCCTCTACGCCCTGTTCGGCGGCCTGACCGTGGTGGCGGCCCTGTTCTTCGGCCTCAAGGCCGCCGTGCTGGCGATCGTCGTCCAGGCGGTGATCCGGGTCGGCCGGCGGGCGATCCGCAACCCGGCCATGCTGGCCGTGGCCGCCGCCGCCTTCGTCGCCATCTTCGCCTTCGACGCCCCGTTCCCGCTGATCATCCTGGCCGCCGCGGCGATCGGGTTCGCCGGCGCGCGCGCGGGCCTGGCCGCCTTCTCGGCCGGCGGCGGCCATGCGGCGGGCGGCGGCCCGGCCCTGGCCGACGCCGACAGCCTGCTGGGGGAGGAGACGCCGGCCCACGCCCGCCCCGGCTGGCGCTGGTCGGTAAGGGTCTCGGCGGTCCTGCTCGCCCTGTGGCTGGGCCCCGTGGCGGTCCTGCTCCTGTGGCTGGGCCCGGGCCACGTGTTCAGCGACATCGCCGTCTTCTTCTCCAAGATGGCGGTGGTCACCTTCGGCGGCGCCTATGCGGTGCTGGCCTACGTCGCCCAGGAGGCGGTGGGGACCTACGGCTGGCTCGCTCCCGGCGAGATGCTGGACGGCCTGGGCCTGGCCGAGACCACGCCCGGCCCGCTGATCATCGTCACCCAGTTCGTGGGTTTCATGGGCGCCTTCCGCGATCCCGGCCAACTCACGCCGCTCGCCGCCGGCGTGCTCGGCGGGGCGCTGACCACCTGGGTCACCTTCACCCCCTGCTTCCTGTGGATCTTCCTGGGCGCGCCGTTCGTGGAGCGCCTGCGCGACGCCCGCGCCCTCAACGGCGCGCTCGCCGCCATCACCGCCGCCGTCGTGGGGGTGATCCTCAACCTCGCCATCTGGTTCGGCCTGCACGTCTGGTTCGGCCGGGTGGCGGAGACCCGGCTGGGCCCCGTCCGGCTGGACGTCCCGGAGCTGGCCACCCTCGACCCCGCCGCCGTGCTGATCAGCGTGGCCGCCGCCTTCGCCCTGTTCCGCACGAAGCTCGGCGTGATCCCCGTGCTGGCGATCAGCGCGGCCCTGGGCGTCGCCTGGCGCCTGCTGGCGGGCTAGTCGAATCCCTGCAGCTCGCCCCAGGTCTCGAACGGGTCGCGGGCGGCCTTGAGCGTGTTGATCGGGTGGTCCGCGTCCCGGTAGCCCAGCGCCATGCCGGAGAACACCATGTGGTCGTCCGGCAGGCCCACCTGCTCGGCCACGGTCTTCGGATAGCGCGCCCAGTATTCCTGGGCGCAGGTGTCCAGCCCGCGCTCGGTCGCCAGCAGCATCACCGTCTGCATGTACATGCCGAGGTCCGCCCACTGCGGGGGCCCCAGCTTGCGGTCCAGGCAGAAGAAGATCCCGACCGGCGCCCCGAAGAGCTCGCCGTTCCTGGCCAGCTGCCGCAGCCTGGCCGGCTTGTCCTCGCGCGGGATGCCGATGGTCGCGTAGAGGTCCTCGCCGTTCTGGAACCGGCGCGTGCGGAACGGGTCCCACAGGTTCGGCGGATAGACGTCGTACTCCGGCTCCTCGCCGAACGGGTTGGCCGCCACCTTGGCCTTCAGCTCGTCCAGGGCCGCGCCGGCCAGCGCATAGACCCGCCAGGGCTGCAGGTTGCCGCCGCTCGGCGCCTTCGCCGCCCGCTCGAGGATCTCGCGCACCACCGCGCCGGGCACCGGATCGGGCCGGAACGCCCGCACCGACATGCGCTTCTCCACGGCCTGCGAGACGTTCATGGCTTCCTTAACCCGGCTTGACGAGGATCGTCGGGCCCGTCTCCTAGCACAGGCTCCGCAACGTCATGGCAAGGACGAGACCCCGTTGAGACGCCTCCTGAGCGCCGTCCTGATCCTCGTCCTCGTGGTCGGCTGGATCGGCCCCGTGCTGACCGTCGCCCTCTACCGGGTCGTGCCCCCGCCGATCACCTTCCTGATGGTCCAGCGGGTGGTCGAGGGCCGCGGCTTCTCCCGCACCTGGGTCCCGCTGGAGGACATCTCGCCCACCCTCGTGCGCGCCGTCATCGCCGCCGAGGACGCCCGCTTCTGCCGCCACATGGGCTTCGACCTCGAGGCCATCGAGAAGGCCATCGAGTACAACGCCCGGGGCAAGAAGGTCCGCGGCGGCTCCACCATCAGCCAGCAGACCGCCAAGAACGTCTTCCTCTGGCCGCGCCGCGACTGGGTCCGCAAGGGCCTGGAGACCTACTTCACCGTCCTGATCGAGCTCGGCTGGGGCAAGCGGCGGATCATGGAGGTCTATCTGAACTCCATCGAGTGGGGCCCCGGCGTCTACGGCGCGGAGGCCGCCGCGCGGAAGAACTTCGGCGTCTCGGCCAAGGACCTCACCCCCGCCCAGGCCGCCCGCCTCGCCGCCATCGTGCCCAAGCCGCTCTCCTGGCGCGCGGCCAGGCCCGGCCCCTACGTCCAGCGCCGCTCCGGCGCCATCAACCGCAACGCCCGCGCCGTCCGCCGCGAGGGCCTCACCGACTGCGTGCTCTAGCGCGCCTCAGTCCTGCTCGTAGATGATCAGGCCGAGGCCCCAGCGCCGCGCGCTGGCCATGGCGGTGGCGAAGTCCGCCGGCACCGCGGCCTCGTCGGTGACCTCGCCGGCCCTGAGCGCCTGGACGTCCGTCCACGCCCGCTCGGCCAGCGCCGCCAGGGCCGCGGCCTGCGCCCCCGCCTCGTCCTGCGCCTGCACGAAGGCCAGCACGGTCAGCCGCGTCGGATCCCCCGGCTCGTAGCCCTCCAGCGTCACCACGAAGATCGCCAATCCGTCCGTCTCCGCGCCGGTTTCCACTGAAGGTTGATCCAGGTCAAAGCTCAACCGTGGCCCTTACCCTCCGTTAACGATCGGAGGGACGCCCGATGAGAACATTTTCCTGCTTCACGCACGACAGCCGCCACCAAACGCCGACCCTGGCCTTCGTGTTCGCCGCCGACGACGCAAAGGCCCGCGAACTCGCCCGCCGCGAGCTGCTGGACACCCCCGGCGGCGTCGAGGTGGAGATCGTCGAGGACGGCCGCACCCTGGCGGTCCTGCGCCTCAACGCCTAGAGCCGGCGCCGGTCCTCGCGGCCCAGCACCGACGCCACGCTGACGCACAGCAGCACCTGGCCGGCGAAGTAGAGGCTCCAGACGCCGAAGCCGACCCACGCCTGGCCGGCCAGCGGTCCGATGCGCGCGAAGATCAGCAGGTCGGAGACCACGAACATCAGCGCGCCGGCCGCCGTCAGGCGCCGCGGGAAGCGGCTCAGCCAGGCCGCCCCGGCCATCAGCGCCCCGCCCGCCGCATAGACGCCGATGCCGACGGCCGCCGCCCGGTCGTCCGGCAGGGCCCAGGCCGCCGCCGCCACCGCCGGGACCAGCAGCCCGGCGAACGCCCAGTCGCCGGGCCTCAGCCCCGTCCGCCGGTTCTTCAGGTAGAGCCACACCGCCAGCAGGTGCCCGGCCAGGAAGGCCACGCCCCCGGCGGTCATGTCCTCCCCGTCCAGCAGCACGTCGCCGAGGAACCCCAGCCCCATCACCGCGGTCAGCAGCCAGCCGTCGAAGCTCCGCGCCCGGAGCGCCGCATAGACGGTGAGGAAGCCCACCCCCGTGCCCTTCCAGGCGATCGACCAGGCCCTGGGCAGGTCCATCTCCCACGAGGCCACATAGCTCACCCCGCCCACCAGGGCCGCCCCGAGCGCCCACGCCGCCAGCCTGCGCCGGTCCATCGCCTTCCTCCCCCGAAGATCCGTTTGCGCGCTCTATAGCAGAGCTTCCGCCGCGCGCGCCGCCCGCCGCGCGCCGCCTGCGCGCGCCTCACCCCTCCGTCTCCACCGCCGCGTCGGGGTCGTCCATGGACAGCACCGGCCGCCCGCGCGCCCGCTGGGCGTAGGCCCTGGCCTCCCCCTCGCTCACCGGCTTGCGCCACGGGCCGTACACCGCCCTGACCGGCAGGCCGCTCTCCGGGTCGGGGCAGGTCGCCACCACCCGCTGCGCCCCGTCCTCGCGCACCTGCAGGCTGAACGCGCGCACCGCCATGTCCATCCGCGGCCGGGGCATGTCCGGCTCCACCGTCCGGGTCCGGAACCGCTGCGGCCACAGCGTCCCCACCATCCAGCGCAGGTGCTCCAGCGTCACCTTCGCGGCGAAGGCGGTCTTCGGCGTCACCGCCCGCGCCCGGTCCCAGCCCTCGTCGCACAGCCGCTCGGCCTGCACCTCGCGCGCCGCCCGCAGCATCTCGGCGAACTCGGAATACCCCCGCCGCCAGCGGTGCACCGTCGACAGCGACGGCAGCGCCGGGTCGGCGCAGATGGCGCTCAGCGTCTGGCCCTCGCCCAGCCGCTCGCAGATCTCCACCGCCGCCACGGGATCGTAGCCGGCCAGCTGCCGCGCCCGCCCGCTGGTCTCCCCCGCCCGCCGGGCCGCCGCCAGGCTGGCGGCGAACCGGGCGTTGGCCCGGGTCCAGCGCCACAGGCTCCCCCGGTGCGGCATCCCCGCCTCCTCGCAGATCGCCGACAGGCTCTCCCCCGCCGCCACCCGGGCGCAGATCCTGCGCCCCAGCCGGGCGGAATAGGCTTTCGGCGCACGCCTGCGCCCCGCCGCCGGCGCGCAGGCCGGCGGACGCGTCTCGTCGTCCATGGGGGAAGTCCTCGGGGGAAGTCTTGGGGGGGGAAGTTCTTGCGGATGTCGGGAAAGGCGCTGGCGGCGAGGGCGCCCGCACCTCCGGGCGCGGCCCGGCCGCAAGCCGACACGCTGCCGAAATCCTCCCGCAATCCCCGCGCAAAGTCAAGAACAAACGCAGAACAGTTCCGCGCCGGCCCGCCCCCGCGCGTCCGACGAAAGCCGCACCCCCGCCGCCGATCCGCTTGCGCGGACGGGAACTCCGCCGGCCTCGCCCGGTTGGCGGCTGGATCGGACGAGGAGGAGGTCGGACGTGTCTCCTGCGGATCGTCAACGCCTTCGCGTGTCCGGCGCGGAGCTCGCCTATGTCACCGCGGGCGAGCCGTCCAAGCCGGCGGCGCTGCTCCTGCACGGCTTTCCCGGCTCGGCGGACTATTTCCGCCACCTCGCGCCCGAGCTGTCGAAGGCCGCCTACCTGATCGCGCCGGACCTGCCCGGGTTCGGCGCGTCGGATGTCCTGCCGGCGCCCTCGTTCGCGGCCTTCGCCCGGGCGGTCGCGGAGCTCCTGGACCGGCTCGCGGTCGGGCCGCGCTACATCTACCTCCACGATTTCGGCGCGCCCGTGGGGTTCGACATCGCCATGCAGGCGCCCGACCAGGTGCTGGGCCTGATCGTCCAGAACGCCAACGCCCACCGCGCCGGGCTCGGGCCGCCGTGGGACCCGGTGATCGACTACTGGACGCATCCGAACCCGGACAACGAGGCGGCCGCCACCGCGCACCTGACGTTCGAGGGCGTGCGCAACGGCTACCTGGGCGGGATGCCGCCCGACGTGGCGGCGCGGATCCCCGCCGCCGAGACCTGGGAGGCGGACTGGCGGGTGATGCAGGCGCCCGGCCGGATGGAGACCCAGCGGGCGCTCGTCAGGGACTACGGGAACCACGTGGCCCGCTTCGCGGAGATCGCCGGATACCTCGCCCGCTGGCAGCCGCCCGCCCTGATGGTGTGGGCGCGCCACGACCCCTTCTTCGATCTCGCGGAAGTCCTGTCGTGGATGCAGGCGCTGCCCCGGATGGAAGCCCACGTTCTCGACGCCGGCCACAAGCTGCTCGAGACCCACGCCGCCGAGGCCTCGTCCCTCATGCTCGACTTCATCCGCCGCACCCAGGCCGCCGCGCGCCCCTCAAGGTGAGGCGCCGCCTCGCCCCGCCCACGGGCCCTTCCAGGGCCTGCGCAGAACCTGCGTCTGTGGCGCTACTGGCAGATCGCCGCGCAGTTCGTCCGCGGGGGCATCAGGGGGGCGCCGGTCGCGCACACCTGGGTGTCCGTCCCGCCCTGGGTTCCCCATTCCTGGGGGTTCTGGGGCCGGCAGCCGCCCACGTCGAGCGGCGTCAGCATCAGTTCGTCGGTGCCGTACCGGCAGACGAGCGGCCCGCCCGACGGGATCAGCCCGTTCGTCAGCGTCACCCTCGCCGGCGGGCGCCGGGCGATCACGCCCCACGACGGGGGCGCGGCCCCGCTGACGTCCAGCGTGGTAGGGCAGGCCACGACCTTGCCCGCGCTCGCCCCCGGGCCAGGCGGGCGGCCGGGGCCGGGCTGGCCGCTGGCCACCGGCGCCAGCGCCATCCAGAGCACGGCGCCCAGCCCTGCGCCCGCCATCAGCTTCGACCTCATTCCATCCCTCCCCCGAGAACGTGCATCCGTCCTCTGATCTACAGCACAGCTCCCCGGAGTCACGCCGCGCATCGCATCTCCTCCCCCGCGTCATCCCGGAAGCCGCGCAGCGGCTATCCGGGACCCATCAACGCCGCGCTCGCCGAAGACCCTCCACCGCCGCCCCCCCGCCAAGGCGCGGCGCTCATGGATCCCGGTCTTCGGCCCCGCCGAAACCGGGATGACACCGGAGGAGAGGCGAGGGGGCCGCGCATTCTCCCCCCGGAGAATGCCACCCGCCCTTAACGCCCATGGTCAGATGCGAGCCTGCGGGCTCCGGTCAGTCAAGGACCGGGCCTGCGGCCCGGCCGCCCCGCGGCGGCCCTCCGGGCCGTCCTTGAGAGACCGGATCCCGCAGGCATCCTCGCCGCCATGGACCTTAAGCGCCAGAGCGCGCCGCTGCGCTCCTCTCCCACGCCGCAGGCGGTGGGAGAGGCTGGGTGAGGGCGGCTCCGCGCCGGACGCCCCGCCGACGTTGGACCCGCGCGCACCGAACCCACCGGAGCGCGCCGCCACCCTCCTGCGCCGCCCTCACCAACCTCTCCCTCCCGAGCTCCGCTCGGCGGGAGAGGAGCAGGCTAGCCCACCCCCTCCGCTCATCCCGGCGAAAGCCGGGACCCAAGCTGAGTCTCCGAGTTGACGAGGTCAGAATAGGGACCAACCGACAGGCGCTCGGCCGAACTGGTTCGCCGAAGGATCTCCCCGCTTGGTCCCCACCCACAATGAAAAAGCGGCCAGAGCCAGCAGGGCGAAAATCGCTGCCGGACCGTAGACCGCAGTGGGCGGCCTCAACATGGCGAGGCCGATCAGCAGCATTAGCGTCGCCGTCACCGCTCCGACGGCCCAAAGCCCCCGCCGACCCAGGTCGTGCAGTCGTGCTGCGTGGAGAAGCAGCCACGGAGCGACGAAACCTCCGTTCAATAGCCAAGCATAGCTCGACCCCAGGAGCGCCAGGGCGGCGGCCAAGATGCCGAGACCGATCCAAAACCAGCGTCGGTTGAGGCGCAGCTTTAGGATTCTGCTGACCAAAGCGGAGGCGGGCGAAGTCCCGTGCGGCTCAGGTTCGACCACTGCTCACTTCCTCCCCCTGAGCGCATTCTCCCCCGGAGAATGCCACTCGCCCTTAAGCCCCATGGTCAGATGCGAGCCTGCGGGCTCCGGTCAGTCAAGGACCGGGCCTCCGGCCCGGCCGCGGAGCGGCGGCCCTACGGGCCGTCCTTGAGAGACCGGATCCCGCAGGCATCCTCGCCGCCATGGACCTTAAGCGCGACCCCGCGCCCCAGCTCCTCCCCCGTTCACGCGGGAGGGGGACCGCCCCCGGGTCGGGCGTAGCCCGCCCGAGGATGAACTCCGCGGTCGAGGGGGCGCTGCCGCCACCCCAACCTCCTCTCCCAGCCGCGGAGCGGCGTGGGAGAGGCCGGGTGAGGGCGGCTCGGCGCTCGCCTCAACCCCGACCTTGGACCCGCGCCCACCCGATCCCACCGGAGCGCGCCGCCACCCTCCTGCGCCGCCCTCACCCAACCTCTCCCTCCCGAGCTCCGCTCGGCGGGAGAGGAGCAGGCCAGCCCAACCCCCTCCGCTCATCCCGGCGAAAGCCGGGACCCAAGCCGAGCTTCGGATGAGCGCCTGCCACAGCAGGATATCCCGGACGCCAGCTCTGGGTGGCGCCTCGGCCCCCGCTGTGGGAGGCTCCCGCCATGCGCCTCCGGAGCATATCTCGCAGCTTCATTCCCGCCTTCGCGGCGGCATGTCTGTTGTTCGCGTGTGCGCGAGAACAGCCCGAAAGCCTGCGAACGGTCGCGGCGATCGAGGTGCCTCTCCGCACCAGCGCCGACAGGGCCGATCTCATCGCCATGCTGGGGAGGCATGCCCGCGCCGGGGGGCTGCACGTGGACGACGGGAGCGAACGCTGGGCCGAATTCAGAAAGGGCGCGCGTCCTGACGAGCCGCCCTTCGTGAAAGACGTGCTCACCAAGACGATCTACATCAGCGTCTGGCGCGGCTCCGAAGACGACGACCCGGAGGTGTTCGTAGACGACGGCGGTCACCAGGGGCGACCCTGGCTGAGGTTCCTGGCGGGCAAGCATCCCGAACTGGCGACGCGGGTCCGCACGGGCCTGCTGTCCGACATCAGGCGCCGGTGGCCAGAGGCGAGGGAGGTGCCCGTGATGCCGCGTGGCGGCTTGCCGCTGAGCGACGATCTGCTGTGGACGGGGACCGCCTACATCGCGAAACCCGAGCGGCTCAGCGCCTATGCCGCGCGGGCGGGTGAAGTTCGTCGTTCATCTGCCACGACGGCGCATTCTCCCCCGGAGAATGCCTCCCGCCCTTAAGGCCCATGGTCAGATGCGAGCCCGCAGGCAAACTGCCCGCCATGGACTTAAGCGCCAAGCGCGGTCCTGCGCCGCAAAAGCCGAGGAGGAGGACAGGGCCCGGAGGACCGCTAAGCGCCAGGAGCGGACTTTACCGTACGGCTCAGAAGCAGACGTTCAGAGGCGTCATCCAGCTAACGACGCCCGCCTGCGGACGACGCTTTACTTAGCGCGCGGAGGCCCATGCCCATCTTCCTTGAAGTAGCCATACCGCTCGGGATCCGCCAGCACAGCGTCAGCCGTGGAGAACGCTAGATCGCCCATATCGACACGCTGAAGGATCTTGATCATGCGGTCCCGGTCACACGCCCGCACCGCCTCGTCCCAATCTTCGAACAAGTTTGCTTCAGCCAAGCGCTCATTGACCGTCATAGCTGCAAACTTCGACATGCGCTGCTCCGCGCTCCCGCCCACATCAGCATGAAGCACAATTCGGCGTAGCCAAAGATGCCGCGCAGCCGAGATGCGCCACAATCACCCCTCCCTCCGCCCACGCCACTGCGCGCCGCTCCGCCACCGCCCACCCCTCCCCCATTGACTCCGCACTCCCATCCCCTCAAACCGCCGCAACACAGCAAAAACACGCCCCCAGGGAGGCTTTCATGCGCGTTGGTGTGCCCCGCGAGATCAAGCCGGACGAATACCGTGTCGGCCTGACGCCGACCGCGGTCCGCGAATATGTCTCCCACGGCCACGAGGTGGTGGTGGAGCAGGGCGCCGGCGCCGGGGCCGGCTATGCCGACGAGGCCTACGCCCGGGCGGGCGCGACCATCCTGCCCACCGCCGAGGCGGTGTTCGCCGAGGCCGAGCTGATCGTGAAGGTGAAGGAGCCGCAGGCCGTCGAGTGGGCGAGGCTCACCGACAAGCACATCCTCTTCACCTACCTGCACCTGGCGCCCGACCCGGCCCAGGCCGAGGGCCTGCTGGCCTCGGGCTGCGCGGCCATCGCCTACGAGACGGTGACCGACGCGGCCGGCGGCCTGCCGCTGCTCGCGCCCATGTCCGAGGTGGCCGGCCGCATCGCCGTCTTCTCGGCCGGCGAGACCCTGCTCAAGCACAACGGCGGCATGGGCCTCCTGATCTCCGGCGTGCCCGGCGTGCCGCCGGCCCGCGTGGCCGTGCTGGGCGGCGGCGTGGTCGGCATGAACGCTGCGCGCATGGCCGCCGGCCTCGGCGCCGAGGTGGTGATCCTCGAGCGCTCGATCCCGCGCATGCGCCAGCTCGACGACATGTTCCAGGGCCGCATCCTCACCCGCTACTCCACCCAGGACGCGGTGGAGGAGGAGGTGCTGCGCGCCGACGTGGTGATCGGCGCGGTGCTGACCGCCGGCGCCAGCGCGCCCAAGCTGGTGCGCCGCGAGCACCTGTCGCGGATGAAGCCGGGCTCGGTGCTGGTGGACGTCTCCATCGACCAGGGCGGCTGCTTCGAGACCAGCCGGCCGACCACCCACAACGACCCGACCTACACGGTCGACGGCGTGGTCCACTACTGCGTGGCGAACATGCCGGGGGCGGCGCCGCGCACCTCCTCGGAGGCGCTGGTCCACGCCACCCTGCCGTTCGGCCTGCAGCTCGCCGACCAGGGGCTGGACGCGCTGAAGAAGAACGCCCACCTGGCCAAGGGCCTGAACGTGCTGAAGGGCCAGCTCACCCACCCCGCCGTCGCCGACGCGCTGGGCAAGGGCTTCAAGGACCCCTACGGGGCGTGGAAGTAGCCTACCTCCCCCATCGCGGCAGCGATGGCGGGGGAGGTGCTCGCGCCGCCGGAGTAGACACACGCCCGCAACATTGGTCACCGTTCCTTCCGCCGAACGAAATCAGGGAAGGAGCCGCTCCATGTGCGACGACGACATTCACCCCGGCCTGGTGACCGATCCCACCGTCTCGCGGCGCGGGCTCGGCCTGTGGACCGTGGCCGCCGCGGGGCTCGCCGCCGCCTCCGCCGCCGGGGCCCAGGCCAAGGTCGTGGAGAAGGACGTGCAGGTGAAGACGCCCGACGGCGTCTCGGACTCCGTCCTCTTCCACCCCGAGGGCAAGGGGACCTGGCCGGCCGTGCTCCTGTGGCCAGACATCATGGGGCTGCGTCCCGTGAAGCGGCAGATGGGCCGCCGGCTCGCGTCGCAGGGCTATGTCGTCCTGGTGGTGAACCCGTTCTACCGCTCGCACACCGCGCCGGTGATGCCGGGCGAGATCAACTTCGGCGATCCGGAGACCCGCAAGACCCTGATGGGCTATCGCGCGGCGATGACCAACGAGGGGATCGACAAGGACAGCGTCGCCTACGTGGCCTTCCTCGACGCCCAGAAGCAGACCAACAGGAAGGCCAAGGTGGGCGTGCAGGGCTACTGCATGGGCGGGCCGCTGTCGTTCCGGACCGCCGCGGCCGTTCCCGGGCGGATCGGGGCGGTGGGCAGCTTCCACGGCGGGGGCCTGGTCACCGACCAGCCGTCCAGCCCGCACCTGCTGATCCCGAAGACCAACGCCGAGTATCTCGTGGCCGTGGCGAAGAACGACGACGCCCGCGCGCCGAACGACAAGGAGGTGCTGAAGAAGGCCTTCGCCGACGCCGGCAAGAAGGCCACCGTGGAGGTCTATCCGGCCGACCACGGCTGGTGCGTGCCGGGCTCGCAGGTCTACGACCAGGCCGCCGCCGAGAAGGCCTGGGCCGAGCTCTCGGCCATGTACAAGCGGGCGCTCGTCTAGGCTTGCCCTGTTCCGCGAGCTGAGCCAGTAATCCGCGCGTGAAGGCGGTCCCCCGTCGACAGGGGGCCAAGAGGGAACAGGGGTGCAGGGCCGGTCTCGGCCCGAATCCCCGGCTGTGCCCGCAACTGTGAGCGGCGAGGCCCGCGTCCGTTCCTCAGTATACGGAGGAAGCCACTGGGAAACCGGGAAGGCGAGGACGCGGCGCCCCTGACCCGCAAGCCAGGAGACCTGCCGTCTTCCGTCGCTCGTCCGTGGCCCGGGTCCAGGCCAACGGCGCGGGAAGGCGCGAGCCCTCCGTCGCAGCGACATCGCTGAAACGACGGAGGCGCCTGATGCGCAAGACCCTGCTTTCCACCACCGCCGCGGCCGTGGCCGCCCTTTCCACCCCCGCCCTGGCCGAGGACGCGGCGGTCGACGAGGTCGTCGTCACCGCCACCCGCCTGCCCACCGACGTGGACCTGGTCACGGGGGCCCGCGTCGTCGACCGGGCCGAGCTGGAGGCCCGCCAGACCGCCTTCGCCGCCGAGGTTCTGGCCACCCTGCCGGGCGTCGCCATCGCCCGCACCGGCGCCTTCGGCGGCGTCGGCGCGATCCGCATCCGCGGGGCGGGCCCCGACAAGACCCTCGTGCTGATCGACGGCGTCCCGGCCGGCGACCCCGCCGATCCGAATGGCGCCTACGACCCCGCCTCGCTGCAGACAGCCGACCTGGAGCGCATCGAGGTGCTGTCCGGCCCGCAGAGCTCGCTCTGGGGCTCCGAGGCGATCGGCGGCGTCGTGGCCCTGAGCACGCGGGAACTCTCCGGCTGGCGGCTGGAAGCCGAAGGCGGCAGCCTCGACACCGCCCGCGCCTTCGCCTCCGCCGGGGTCTCGGAGGACGGCTACGCCCTGAACGGCTCCGTCAGCGGGTTCCGCACCGACGGGGTCTCCAAGGCCGCCGGCGGCGCCGAGGACGACGGTTTCGAGACCTTCACCGCCAACCTCGGCGGCCGGGTGAAGCTCTCGGAGACCGCCAGCCTCGATGGCCGGATCCGCTACACCGACAGCGACATCGACATCGACGGCTTCCCGCCGCCGGCCTTCGAGCTGGGCGACACTCCCCATCGCAACACCAGCCGCGCCTGGTCCGGCTTCGTTCGGGGGCGTTTCGCAGCCCTGGGCCTGGACCACACGCTCAGCCTGTCGGCCTACGACCTCACCCGCGAGAACCTGACCGACTTCCCGGCCCGCTTCGAGGCGGATCGCCAGGTGCTGCGCTGGACGGCCGAGCGCGCGGGCCTGGTGGTGGGCGCCGAGCGGCAGGCCACGGAGGCCGACCTCTCCGGCCGGATCACCGAGGACCTGTCGGTCACCTCCGCCTTCGTGGTGGTGCGCCGCGAACTCGCGCCGGTCACCTTCACCGCCAGCCTGCGCCACGACGAGCCGGACCGGTTCAAGGGGAAGACCACCGGCCGGCTCTCCGCGGCCTGGGCGCTCGGCGGCGGCTTCACCCTGACGGGCTCGGCGGGCCAGGGCTTCAAGATCCCGACCATCAGCCAGTTCGCCTGCGACTTCTGCTTCGCCCCGCCCGTGCCGCTCGTCCCCGAGAAGGCGGCCGGCTACGACCTGCGCCTGGGCTGGCGCGGGGCGCGGGCCAGCGCCGCGCTCACCGCCTACCGGCTCGATGTGAAGGACCAGATCGCCTACCAGGGCCTGCGCTATGTCAACATCGCCCGCACGCGCTCCACCGGGCTGGAGGCCGAGGTCGACGCTCAGGTCACCGAGGCGCTGCGGGTGCGGCTGGCCTACGCCCGCACCGACGCGGTGGACCGCACGACGGACACGAGCCTGATCCGCGTGCCCGACCATGCGGGCGCCGCCAGCCTGATCTGGACCGAAGGCCGGCTTTCCGGCGCGCTCACTGTGCGGGCGGAATCCAGCCAGACGGACACCGCGCGCGACGGCTTCAGCCGGGTGACCCGCAAGGGCTTCGCCGTGGCCGACCTCGCCGGCGCCTTAGAGCTGACCGAGCAACTGACGCTCACCGCCCGGGTGGAGAACCTGGCCGACGAGCGCTACGCGGAGAGCTTCGGCTACGGCGAGCCGGGCCGGGCGGTCTACGTCGGGTTCCGGCTCAGGAACTAGGGGCGACCGCGCCCACGGCGGGGCGCTCGGCCCCCTCGGCCTCGCTGAGGGCGCCGAGCTCGCCCCGCGCGCGGGCGCGGCGGCCGTAGACCAGCTCGAACAGCGGCGTGGCCATGAAGGTGGTCACGATCGCCATCAGCACCAGCATGGAGAACAGCCCCGGCCCGATCAGCCCGCGTTGCAGGGCGATGTTGACCAGGATCAGCTCCATCATGCCGCGGGCGTTCATCAGGGCGCCGATGGCCATGGCGGTGGGGTTGTCCTGCCCGGTGAGCCGGGCGGCGGCCCAGCAGGCGACGCCCTTGGCGATGATCGATCCCCCCAGGACCGCGACGGTGACGCCGAGCAGGCCCACGCTGTCGACCATGGTCAGCTGGGTGTTCAGGCCCGAGTAGGTGAAGAACAGCGGCAGCAGCACCACGACCGCGAACGGCTCCAGCATCCGCTTCAGCTCCGCCGCCAGCCGACCGCGCGGCATCACCGCGCCCAGAACGAAGCCGCCGAACACCGCGTGCAGGCCCGCGTAGTCCATGGCGAAGGCGCTGGCCATGAAGGTGATCATCACCACGCTCAGCACGCCGGGCGTCAGCCGCCCCTCGCGCTCGACGATCCGGCCCAGCGGCGCGAGCAGCCGCGGACCCAGGGTGGTCATCATGGCGACAAAGGCCACGCCGCCGACGATGGCCTTCACGGCCACCGTGGCGCCGTCGCCGACCGTGGCCAGCACGACGGCCAGCACGCACCAGGCGGCGGCGTCGCCCATGGCGCCCGCGGCCAGCGACAGGGACCCCAGGGGCGTGCCGGTCACCCCGCGCTCGTTGAGGATCCGGGCCAGCATAGGGAAGGCGGTGATCGAGATCGCCGCGCCGATGAACAGCCAGGCCTGCACGCCATCGACCCCGTCGCCGAACAGGCCGAGGTCCATGAGCCAGGGCGCGATCAGGGCGGCCACCAGGAACGGCGCCACCATGCCGGACACCGACACGGCCGCGGCGCTCGCAGCGTTCGCCCGGAAATGGTCGCGGCGGAAATCCAGCCCGACCAGGAACATGTAGAGGCCGATGCCCAGCTGGGCGCCCACGTAGAGGACGTCCCGCGACTCCTTGGGGAAGACGGCGGCCTGCAGGTCGGGAGCGAGGAGGCCGAACAGCGAGGGGCCGAGGATCACGCCGGCGACCATCTCGCCCATCACCTGCGGCTGGCCGAGGGAGCGGTGGCCGATCCAGCCGACCACGCGGCAGGCGGCGAGGATCACCGCCATCTGCAGGAAGAACGCTACGCTGAGCTGCGCCGTGGTCATGATGTTCCGCCCCTGGCCGCCCGTCTGCGCGCGCGGTCCGTTTCGGCAGCAAAACACGGGCTTTTCAGCCCCGCAACGATTTTGTTAGCGCTATCAGATCGCCATGAGGCGCAGTTCCGAGCGGTTGGGCGCGGAAATTGCGGCGGAAGGCTCTAGGCGGCGGCCCAGGCGCGGGGGTCGAGGGCCACGGGGTCGTTGATCGCCATCTCGTCCCAGTCCAGGTCCGGCGGCGGGCTCATGGCGGCGGCGACGACAGCGCTCATCTCGGCGGCCGAGGCCACGCCCACCAGCACGGTGGCCGCTTCCGGGCGCGACAGCGCGAAGCCCAGCGCCGCCTGCAGCGGGTCGGAGCGGCCTTCGGCGATCAGGCGGCGGGCGCGGGAGATGCGGCCGGCGGCGGCCTTCAGGTGGCTGGGCGCGCGGTCGGGGGGCAGGAACAGCAAGCCGTTCAGGAAGATCGAGCGCAGCTGCACCTCGACGCCCATTTCGGCCAGGGTGGCGAGGGTCCCGTCGATCAGCAGGCGCTGGTCGAGGAGGGAGGTCGGCGCCTGCACCACGTCGGGCTTGAAGCGCTTGGTCAGCCCCACCGGGTCGTCGGAGGCGTAGACCGAGACGCCGATCTTGCGGCACACGCCGGCGTCCTTCAGCGCCCTCAGCCGGTCCCACAGGAGCGGCCCGTTCGGCGAGAAGAGGTCGGTGGCGGACGGCGCCAGGATGGTGTCCACGCGGTCGCAGCCCAGCCGCTGCATCTGGGCGCGCAGCTCGGCCTCGGCCAGATCCGGGCCGCGGTCGGGGCGCACCGTGGTGATGGTCAGCTTGAAGGGATTGGGCTTGGGCGTGATCTGGCCGATGGTCATCTCGGCCGACGGCGGGCAACGGCCCACCTCGAGCACCCCGATCCCGGACCGCGCCGCGATGGCCAGGATGTCGCGCGCTTCGGCGTCCCGCGGCCGGCCGCGGAAGGCCGGCTGGTCGAGGCCGAACTGGCCCGACCCGAGGCCGAGCTTGGTGATCGGAGACATCATGGAGGCGTAAGGCTTGGTAAGGTCCCTTTGAGCCGCCATGTTGCACCCGAGATGCTTACGAAGCCGTCTACACAACCTTGCCCAGGGGTTAAGGCGTGAGCCGCGAGCCCCTGCCGGAATGGCCGGTGTTCGGCCTGGCCGAGGACGTGCGCCCTGCGCTGCGCCGAGCCCGTGACGCGGGCCGCCCGGTGGCGCTCGCCACCCTGATCGCCGTGGAGGGCGGCGGCCCCCGGCCCGTGGGGACCCAGATGGTCTTCGCCGAGGGCTTCGTCGCCGGCTACTTCTCGGGCGGCTGCGTGGAAAGCGACGTCGCCGACCACGCCCAGGCCTGCCTGGCGGACGGGGCGCCGCGCACCCTGGTCTACGGCGAAGGCAGCCCCTGGCCGGACATCCGCCTGCTCTGCGGCGCGCGCATCGAAATCTTCGTGGAGCGGGTCGCGGCGGACGACCCCGCACTGGCCGCCCTGCTGGCCGCTGCGGCCGAGCGGCGGCCGGTCACCTGGGTGAGCGACGGCTACGCGCGCGCCTGCGCGGCCGAGCTGGAGCCCTGGCCGGAGGCCGCCGTGGTCCGCGACCACGACCCCGCGCCGCGCTTGGCGGTGGTGGGGGGCGACCCCACGGCGCTGGCCATCGCCGAGCTGGGCGCCCGCGCCGGTTTCGAGACGACCCTGGTCCGGCCGAAGGGGCCGGAGACGCCGCCGCCGATCGCCGGGGTTTCCTATTCGCGGGACGAGCCGGCCGAGGCGCTCGAGGCGCTGGGCCTGGATCCGTGGACATCAGTGGCGGTGGCCACCCACGATCTGGAGACCGACCAGGCGGCGCTGCGAGCGGCGCTGCCGTCGCCGGCGGCTTACGTGGGGCTGCTGGGCGCCCGCGCCCGCCTGCCGGAGCGGCTGGCCCGGCTGCGCGCGGCGGGGATCGCCGAGGGCGCCATCGCCCGGCTGCATGCCCCCATCGGCCTCGACATCGGCGGCAAGGCGCCCTTCGAGGTCGCCGTCTCGGTGATCGGCGAGATCATGGCGCTGCGCTATGCGCGGGCCAGCGGCAGCACCTCGACGGCCTCGCCCGCGGCTGCGGCCGCGGCGCCCGGCGGACGGCGCAGCAGCGCGTCGGCCACGGCGAACACGCTCACCAGCGAAGAATCCTGATCGCGGAAGGGCCGCACCGTGACGGTCCCGTCGGCATAGGCCAGCTTCGCCCGCATCCAGTGCTCCCTGGGGCCATTGGCGGGAAGGGCCTCCTCGAGCCGCGCGGCGATCATCGCGGGCTCGGCCGGAGCGCCCTGGTAGCGGGCGAGGATCGGCTTCAGGAACAGCTCGGCGCAGACGAAGGCCGACGCCGGGTTGCCCGGGAGCCCGAGCATGCGCCGTCCGTCGCCCAGGACGCCGAAGAAGGTCGGCTTGCCCGGCCGGATCGCCACGCTCTCCACCTTCATCTCCAGGCCGAGCGCCAGCCCTGCGGCCCGCACGAGGTCGTGGTCGCCCACCGAGGCCCCGCCCAGGGTCACGACGAGGTCGGCGTCGGCGCTCCGCAGGGCCTCGATCACCGCGTCCAGTTCGTCGGCCACGGGCTTGCCGCGCGTCGCATCCGCCCCCCAGCCGGCGATCATGGCGGTCAGCGCCGGCGAGCCGGAATCGTAGATCTGGAAACGGCCGGGCTCGGCCGGCGCCTCGACGATCTCCTCGCCGGTGGAGAGCACCGTCACCCGCGGCCGGCCGTGGACCGACAGCTCCGCCCGGCCGGCGGAGGCGGCGAGCGACAGCCGCCAGGGGTCGATCCGCACGCCGGGGGCCAGCAGCGCCTCGCCGGCGCGGAAGTCGCCGCCTGCCGGACGCACGTGGCGGCCCGGCTCGGCGGCGGGGACCCGCACCACATTGCCGTCGCGCTCGGCGTCCTCCTGGATCACCACCGCGTCGCAGCCCTCCGGGACGGCGGCGCCGGTGAAGATCCGCACGGCCTCGCCTTCGCCCACCGGGGCGTCGTAGCCGTGCCCCGCCGCGCTCTCGCCGACGATGCGCAGCGGCGCAGGGCAGTCGCAGGCCCGCACCGCCCAGCCGTCCATGGCGGAGGCGGCGAACGGCGGCTGGTCGCGCACAGCGCGCACCTCCTCGGCCAGCACCCGGCCGACGGCGCGGGCGATGGGGACGACCTCGGGGCGCAGCGGCTCAATCTCGGCGAGCATCCGCGCCCGGGCGTCTTCGACGGCAAGCAGGCGTCGTGTGGTCATGGGCTCCATCAACATGAAGCCTGCGGCCGGTTCAACCGCTCGTCTCAGGCCGGCTGCGGTTCGGACAGCGCCGTCTTCACGTGTGCGGCCAGGAAGTCGGTGAAGGCGCGCACGTGCGGCTGAGTCTTCAGATCCTCCCGGACAATCAGCCACAGCTCGGCGCGCAGTTCCGGCGGCGGCGGGAAGCAGCGCATCAGCTCCGGCTCGGCGTCGCCGATCACCACGGGCAGGGCGCCTAGCCCGAGCCCCGCCTTGAGGTTCCAGACCAGGTTGACGAGGCTGTTGCTGCGGCAGCGGATCGGCGCGTCCGGCGCGGAGGCCTGCAGCCAGCGCCAGCCGGGCAGGACGGACATCCGGCCCTCCATGCCGACGATGTCGTGGCCGGGGATCTGCGCCCGGTTGGCCGGCGCGCCGCGCTCCGAGGCGTAGGCGCGACTGCAGTAGATGGTCCAGTCGGTGTCCGGCAGGCGGCGGGCGACGATGCCCGCGCCCTCCGGCGCGATGCCGGCCCGGAGCGCCACGTCGGCCTCGCCGCGGGCGACGTCCAGCCTCGCGTCGCTCGCCACCACCTCCACCGAGATGCCGGGATGCCGTTCGCGGAAGGCGAGTAGGCACGGCGTCACCAGCCGGTTGGCCAGGGTCTCGCTGGCGGTCACCCGCACGGAGCCGGCCAGCTCCCGGGTCTGGGCGGCCAGGGCGGTGCGCAGCGCCTCGGCCTCGGCCTCCATCCGTTCGGCGGCCTCCACCGCGCGGCGGCCGGCGGCGGTCAGGGTCTGACCGGTGCGCCGGCGCTCGAACAGCGGCGCGCCCAGACGCGCCTCGATGGCGTCCAGCCGGCGCAGCACGGTGGTCTGGTTCACGCCCATGAGCTCGGCGCCGCGCAGGGCCGAGCCCGCGCGCGCGACGGCCAGCACATAGCGCAGGTCGTTCCAGTCCATGCCCCATACTGCATAGCTGCAGCACAGCTGTGCAATACCGGCGATTGGCGAACGTGGGTCGACGCGGCTATTCCCCGCGCCTTCCCGGCGGGGGCCGGGGCTTTCACCCACGTCGCGGCGCGCCGCGGCACGGGCCCAGTCAACAATCGAACGTAGCTGAATGGAGAGCCTGATGAAGCTCGCGTCCAAGGCCGTGCTCGGCCTGTCACTCGCCGCCGCGGCCGTCGCCGCCGTCGCCGTCGCCCAACCCGCGCCGGAAAAGGAGCCCACCCTGGAGGAGGTCCGCGAGGCCACCGCCCGCTATCGCGACGTGAACGTCGCCCTCGCCGAGGGCTATATCCGCGACCCCTTCGACATGTGCGACACCGCCGACATGATGGGCCGTCCCGCCGCCCTCGGCGCCATGGGCGTGCACTACTTCCGCCCGGACCTGGTGGGCGTCACCGCCCCGCCGAACCCGCGGGTGGACGGGAACGGCCTGCACACCGACTTCCGCAAGCCCTCGATCCTGATCTACGAGCCGCAGGCCGACGGCTCGATGGCGCTGGTGGCGGTCGAGAACCTGGTGTTCCAGAAGGCCTGGCACGCCGCCGGCCACAAGGGTCCGCCGACGTTCCGGGGCGTGAAGTGGGACGCCATGGCCGACGATCCGAGGACCCCGATCGACGAGGCCCACATGTTCCAGCCGCACTACGACCGCCACGTCTGGGTGCACCGCGAGAACCCGAACGGCGTCTTCGCCCAGTTCAACCCCAACGTCAGCTGCAAGCACCACAAGGGCGCGGCCGGCCACACCACCCACGCCGCGCGGTGATCGGGGGGGCCTAGGCCCGCCAGTCGCCGGACTTGCCGCCGGTCTTCTCGACCAGGCGGACGGTCTCGATGACCATGCCCTTCTCGGCGGCCTTGAGCATGTCGTAGAGGGTCAGCAGGGCCACCGAGGCGGCGGTCAGCGCCTCCATCTCCACGCCGGTCTGGCCGGTGGTCTTCACCCGTGCGGTGACGGAGAGCCCGCCCTCGGCGGGCTCCACCCGCACCTCGGCCTTGGTGATGGCCAGCGGGTGGCACATGGGGATCAGGTCCGAGGTCCGCTTGGCGGCCATGACGCCGGCGACCTCGGCCACGGCGCGGACGTCGCCCTTCTTCCCCTCGCCGGACAGGGCCAGCCCCAGGGTCTCCGCGGTCATCCGCAGGAAGCCCTCGGCGACGGCTTCGCGGGTCGTGGACGCCTTCTCCGAGACGTCCACCATCCGCGCCCGGCCGGTGTCGTCGATGTGGGTGAGCTTGCTCACTGCTCCAGCAGCCGGGGCATCAGCTCGACCATGTTGCAGGGCCCGTGGCGGCTGTCGAGCTGGGCGGCGATGACCTTGTCCCAGCCGTCGCGCACCGCGCCGTTGGAGCCCGGCAGGCAGAAGACGAAGCAGCCGCGCACGATGCCGGCCAGCGCCCGCGACTGCAGGGTGGACAGGCCCACCGACTGGTAGCTGATCAGGTGAAAGACGACGGAGAAGCCGTCGAGCTCCTTGTCGAACAGCGGCCGCACCGCCTCGGGCGTCACGTCCCGGCCGGTGATGCCGGTGCCGCCGGTGGTGACGATGGCCTCGACGCCGGCGTCCACCCAGGCGTTCACCTGGCGGCGGATCTCGTCCACGTCGTCGCGCACGATCGCCTTGCCGACCAGCTCGTGGCCGGCGCCGGTCACCCGCTCGGCCAGCAGATGGCCGGAGGTGTCGCTCTCCTCGTCGCGGGTGTCGGAGATGGTCAGGACCGCGATCCGCACGGCCTTGAAGGGACGGTTGGCGTCGATGCGTCCGCCGGGGGACAGCACGGGGGCGTTCATGGTCAGGTCTCCTGCTCCCAGCGCGCGACGTCGGCGTGATCTTCCGCGCGCGGCTCGATCCAGCGGGCGCCGCCGGGGCCGTGCTCCTTCTTCCAGAAGGGGGCGCGGCTCTTCAAGTAGTCCATGAGGAAGTCGCACGCCTCGAAGGCCTGGCGGCGGTGGCGCGAGGCGGTGGCCACGAAGACGATCGGCTCGCCCGGCGCGATCTTCCCCACCCGGTGCAGGATACGCAGGTCCTGCAGGCCGAAGCGGGTCCGCGCCTCGTCGGCGATCTTGCCGATCTCGTGTTCGGTGAAGCCCGGATAGGCCTCCAGCTCCAGGATGTCGGTGGCGCCTTCCTCGGCGCGGGCCAGGCCGGTGAAGGTGGCCACGGCGCCGACCTCGGCCCGGCCCCTGGCGAATTCGGAGAGCAGCTCGCCCGGCTCGAAGGGCTGGTCGGAGAGGGTGATCATCCGCCGCTCATCGGCGGCAGGAAGGCGACCTCGGCGCCGGGGCCGAGCGGCCGGTCGCCACGCACGATGGCCTGGTCCAGCGCCACCTGCACGCCGGGCCCGCCGAGCGCCTCCCCGAGCCGGGCGTCTTCTTCCGAGAGCCGCGCCCTCAGCGCCGCGATGGAGGCCGCATCGATCTCCCGCTCGCGCCAGCCCGCGAGGTCGCTCAGGCGCCCGAACAGCAGCACCTTCGCCACGCTCAGCCCCCCGTGGTGGACATGTGGCGGGCCACCGCCGGGGCCGCGGCGCGGGCGATCTTGAAGTCGTGGCCCTTCGGCTTGCCGTCCACCGCCAGGCGGATGGCGTCCACGAGGTCGGCGTCGGAGCCGCCGGCGCGGAGCACCGCCCGCAGGTCGGTGGCGTCGTCCTGCCCCAGGCAGGTGTGCAGGGTGCCGGTGCAGGTCAGCCGCACGCGGTTGCAGGATTCGCAGAAGTTGTGGCTCAGCGGGGTGATGAAGCCGAGCCGGCCGCCGGTCTCCGCGACTTCGGCGTAGCGCGCAGGACCGCCGGTGGAGAGCGGGATGTCGGTCAGCGTCCAGAAGCTCTCCAGCTCGGCGCGGACCTGCCTCAGCGAGAGATACTGGTCGGTGCGGTCGGCCTCGACCTCGCCCAGCGGCATGGTCTCGATCAGGGTCATGTCGCAGCCCCGACCGTGCGCCCAGCGGATCAGCTCCGGGAGCTCGGCGGCGTTGTCGTCCTTCAGCGCCACGGCGTTGATCTTCACCTTGAGCCCCGCCGCCTGGGCGGCCTCGATCCCCGCCATGACCTTGGCGAGGTCGCCGCCGCGGGTCAGCCGCCGGAACAGGTCGGGCTTCAGGGTGTCGAGCGAGACGTTGATCCGCCGCACGCCCGCCTCGGCCAGCCGGCCGGCGAACTGGGTGAGCTGGGTGCCGTTGGTGGTGAGCGTCAGCTCCTCCAGCGCCCCGGTCTTCAGGTGCCGGCCCAGGCCGGCGATCAGGTCCATCACGCCCTTGCGCACCAGGGGCTCGCCGCCGGTGATCCTGAGCTTCCGTGTCCCCAGGCCCACGAAGGCCGAGGCGATGCGGTCCAGCTCCTCCAGGGTCAGCACCTCGGCCTTCGGCAGGAAGGTCATGTGCTCGGCCATGCAGTAGACGCAGCGCAGGTCGCATCGATCCGTCACGGAGACGCGCAAATAGGTGACGGTGCGGCCGAAACCGTCCGTCAGGCCTTCGGGGCCTTGCCGGGATGTGGCGTCGTAGGGCGTCATGCGGCTCCAAAGATAGAGGGGAACGACGGTTGGCGACAGGGGCAGGACCGACGCAGGCGTTCGAGGCGGTGGTGCTGGCGGCCGGCGTGGGCTCGCGCTTCGGCGGCGGCAAGCTGCTCGCGCCCTATATGGCCGGCGTCCTGCTGGACGGGGCGCTGGCCGCCGCCTTCGCCGCGCCGGCGCGGAGCGTGACGGTGGTGACGGGGGCGGAGGAGGAGGCCGTGGCCCGCGCCGCGATCCGGCTCGCCGACCGCTTCGGCCAGCACGACCGCCTGCGCATGGTCCACGCCGCCGACTATGCGCTGGGCATGGCGCATTCCCTGCGCATGGGGATCGCCGGCCTGCCGGGCGAGACGCTCGGCGCCTTCGTCTTCCTGGGCGACATGCCCCGGGTGCCGCGCGACATCCTGCAGCCGATGGCCGAGGCGGTGCAGGCGGGCGCCCTGGCCGCCGCCCCGGTGTTCCAGGGCCGCCGCGGCAATCCGGTGCTGCTGGCCGCCGAGCTCTTCCCGCAGGTCCTGGCTCTGACCGGCGACGCCGGCGCCCGCCAGGTGCTCGCCGACCTCGGGGATCGTCTGGCCCTGGTGGAGGCCCCCGACGACGGCGTCCTGTTCGACGTCGACCGGGCGGAGGACCTGCCGGGCTAGACCGTCTTCACGAACGGCAGGGCCGTGGTCGGCTGGCCGTTCATCGCCAGGAGCGCGTTGGCCACGGCGGCGGCGATCACCGGGGTGCCGGGCTCGCCCACGCCGCTCGGCGGATTGGGCGAGGGCACGATGTGGGTCTCGACCGTCGGCGCCTCGGAATTGCGCAGCACCCGGTAGCCGTCGAAGTTGCCCTGCTCGACGCGGCCGTCCTTCAGGGTGATCGCCCCGTAGAGCGCCGCCGACAGGCCATAGCAGGTGCCGCCCTCCATCTGCGCCGCCACCTGATTGGGCGAGATGGCGATGCCGCAGTCGATGGCGGTGACCACCCGGCCGACCCGAGGCTCGCCGTCCACCATCTGCACCTCGGCCACCTGGGCGACCACCGAGCCGAAGCTCTCGTGCACGGCGACGCCGCGGGTCCAGCCGGCCGGGGGAGGCGTGGTCCAGCCGGCCTTCTCGGCGGCCAGGTTCAGGGCGGCCAGGTGCCGGTTGGCGCCGGCCTTCACATAGAGCGCCCGGCGGTATTCCACCGGGTCCTTGCCGGCCTTGCGGGCCAGCTGGTCGATGGTGTGCTCCATGACGAAGGCGGTGTGGGTCGCGCCCACCGAACGCCACCACAGCACCGGGACGCCGACGTCCGGGGTGATCAGCTGGGCGTCCACCACGGGCGTGGCCCTCAGATAGGGCGAGCCCTTGGTCCCTTCGACCGCCGTCTCGTCCAGCTTGGGCTCGCCCATGGGGGAGCCCTTCATGATCGACTGGGTGACGACCCGGTGTCGCCAGGTGGCCGGATAGCCGTCGGCATCCGTGGTGATCCGCACGGCGTGGTGAACGATCGGCCGGTAGTAGCCGGCCTGCATGTCGTCCTCGCGGGTCCAGACCAGCTTCACCGGCCGGCCCTTGCCGACCTTCTTGGCGATGTGCACCGCCTCGACCACATAGTCGGACTGGAAGGTGGTGCGCCGCCCGAAGGAGCCGCCGGCGAACAGGGTCTCCACCTCGATCGCACCCGGGACATTGAGCACGATCTTCGCCGCGTTCATCTGGTCCAGCGTCGGCGACTGCGAGCCGTGGATCAGCTTGCAGCGGTTGCCGTTGACGATGGCCACGCAGTCCATCGGCTCCATGGCCGCGTGCGCCAGGTAGGGGAAGTCGTAGGTGGTCTCGAGCGCCGCGGTCCCGCCCGCCGCCCGGGCCGCGTCGCCCTTGGTGTCGAAGGCCGCCCAGGTGGTCTTCTCCGGCGTCGTCCTGCCCGCGGCGATGTCGCGGAACAGGGCGGTGATCTCCTCCGAGCCGCGCTTCTCGGCCTTGGCCTCGTCCCAGGTGACCTTCAGGGCGTCGCGGCCCTGGCGGGCGGCCCAGGTGTTGTTCGCCACCACCGCCACGCCGGACGGGATCTGGAAGACGTCGACCACGCCCGGGACCTTGCGCGCCGCCGCGCCGTCGAAGGACGACACCTTGGCCCCGAACCGGGGCGGGTGCGCCACCATGGCCACCAGCATGTTCTCCAGGCGCACGTCGGAGGTGAACCTCGCCGTCCCGTCGCTCTTGGCCTGGGAGTCCTTGCGCCGCACCCGGTCGGTGCCGATCAGGGTGAAGGTCTTGGGGGCCTTCAGGGCCGGGCTCTGCGGCGGCGCCACCTTGGCGGCGTCCTCCAGAAGCTCGCCGAAGCCCGCCTGGCGGTTCGAGGCGGCGTGGCGGACGACGCCGTCCTGCACCGTCACCTCGGCCACCGGCGCGTTCCAGCGGTTGGCGGCGGCCTGGACGAGCATCGCCCGCGCCGAGGCGCCGGCGGTGCGCAGCTGGGTCCAGGAGTTCGGGATCGCCGAGGACCCGCCGGTCCCCTGCACGCCCATCATGGAGTTGGCGTAGACCTTGGCGTTGGCCGGCGCCTGCTCGACCCGCACCTTCGCCCAGTCCGCGCCCAGCTCCTCGGCGACGATGGCCGCGAGCCCGGCATGGTTGCCCTGGCCGAACTCGATGTGCTTGGAGACCACCGTCACCCAGCCGTCCGGGGCGATCTTCACGAAGGGGCCGAAGGCGCCGAAGTCCTTCTTGGCGCCGATGCTCATGAGGTCGGCGGGCGAGCAACCGACGACCAGGGCGCCGCCGGTGAGCGCCGCGCCGACCGTCAGCGCGTCGCGCCGGGTGATGTCCTTCAGGGGCTTGTTCATGGCGTCCTCAGGCCTTGGGCGGCGGCACGGCGAGCGGGGCGGGGGTGACGGCCACCGGCGGCGGCGCGGGCCGGCCCATGCCGGCGGCGTCCTTGATGGCGGCGCGGATGCGCTGATAGGTCCCGCAGCGGCAGATGTTCCCGTCCATGGCCGCGTCGATATCGTCGTCCGACGGCTGCGGCGTCGCGGTCAGCAGGGCGACCGCGCTCATGATCTGGCCCGACTGGCAGTAGCCGCACTGCGGTACGTCGTGGCGCACCCAGGCCTGCTGCAGCGGGTGCTGGCCGCCCAGGCTCTCGATGGTGGTGATCTTGGCGCCCGTGAAGGCGGAGATCGGCGCCGAGCACGAGCGCACCGGCTGGCCGTCGGCCAGGACCGTGCAGGCGCCGCACTGGGCCACGCCGCAGCCGTACTTGGTCCCGGTCAGCCCCAGTTCATCGCGCAGCACCCACAGAAGGGGCGTATCCGGCGCGGCCTGCACCTGCACGGCCCGTCCGTTCACATCGAGCGTGGTCGCCATGGAGTCCCCTCTGACGCATCTGGATCAGGCATCCTATCGCCGTTCAGACACCACGGTAAGCCGCCCGCCTTGCGTGTCCGGGCCGATCCGCTAGCTATGCCCCGGACACGCGCCGCACATCCTTTCAGGAGAGACCGTTTGCTTCGTCCCGTCCTCGCCGTCGCCGCCCTTTCGCTCGCCGCCGGTCCCGCCCTCGCCGCCGATGGCGAGCAGCTGTTCAACATGCAGTGCAAGATGTGCCATGGCGGAACCCCGATGGGCCCGCCGCTGACCGGCGTCGCCGGCGGGAAGATCGCCGCCAAGGAGGGCTTCGCCTATTCCGAGGCCCTGAAGGCCAAGGGCGGGACCTGGACCGATGCGAACCTCGACGCCTTCCTCAAGGCGCCCACCCAGTTCGCGCCCGGCACCAAGATGATGATCTCCGTCCCCGCCGACGACAGCCGCCAGGCCCTGATCGCCTACCTCAAGACCCTGAAGTAGCGGCATGGACGCCTTCCCCGCGTTCTTCCCGCTCGCCGGCCGCACGGTGGTCATCGCCGGGGAGGGCGAAGGTGCGGAAGCCAAGGCCCGGCTGTTCGAGGGCTCGCCCGCCGTCGTACGGCGGCTGATCGCCCAGGACGCGCTGACCCCGCTCTCCTACCAGGGGGCGGCGCTGGCCTTCATCGCCAGCCCGGACGATGCGTTCGCGGAGGCCGCCGCCGCCGCCGCACGCAAGGCCCATGTGCCGGTGAACGTGGTCGACCGGCCGGCGCTCTGCGACTTCACCACCCCCGCCGTCATCGACCGGGGCGAGGTGGTGGCCGCGGTGGGCACCGGCGGCGCCTCGCCGATGCTCGCCACCCTGCTGCGCCACGACATCGAGGCCCGGGTGCCGGAAGGCGCCGGACGGGTGGCGGCCCTGTTCCGCAACCTGCAGGACGAGGTGCGCCGGGCGCTGCCCGAGCCGCACCGGCGCCGCGCCTTCCTGCGCGCGGCCCTGACGGGCCCGGCCGCCCAGGCGGCGTTGTCCGGCGACATGGAGGCCGCCGCGCGGCGCCTGCGCGAGGCGCTGGAGGAGGACGCCCCGAGCTTCGGCGTGGTCCAGGTGCTGGATGCCCGCGGACCTGCCGAGCACCTCAGCCTGAAGGCCAGCCGCGCCCTGGCCGCCGCCGACGTCTTGGTCTGCGATCCGGGCGTGGACCCCAACGTCGTCTCGCTGGCCCGCCGGGACGCCGAGCGCATGGCGCCCGAGACGCTCACGCCGGAGCGGCTGCGCGCCTTCGTGGAGGACGGGATGCGGGTCGTGCGCCTGCACGCCGGCCACGTCCCGACCGACGATCTCGCCGCTGCCGGCGTCACCATCGAGTTGCTGCCGATTGTTCAGGAATAATACCCGGGCGATATTGACGAGGAATAATATCCGGGTAAAAGGCGCGCTTCGCCCGGAGCTGCGCCATGCGTCATCTGATCCCGTCCGAGAAGCTCGCCGCCGTGGAGGAGGCGCTCCTGCAGGCGTTCGGAACCGCGGCCCCCGACGCCCCGCCGCGGCCGATGATCGGAGGCATGTCGGGCGCCCGGCTGTTCCGGATCCGGGTCGGCGGTATCCCATATATCCTGCGGCTTGAGCCGGAGCGCGCGCCGCCGTTCGGGGATCCGGTCCGGGCGCACGCCTGCATGCGGATCGCCGCGGAGGCCTGCCTGGCGCCGCCGGTCCGATACGCCGACGCGGCCACCGGCGTCGTGATCATGGACCTGATCGCCGAGCAGCCGCTGACCGAGTACCGCGGTGACCTGATGGTCGAGCTCGGGCAGTCGGCGCGCCTGCTGCACGAGACGAAGGCCTTCCCGCCCCTCGTGGACTACCTGGCGGGCATGGACGTCCTGCTGGGCTGGTTCCGCGTCGCGGGCCTCGTCACGCCCGAGGCCGACGAGTTGTTCGAGCGCTTCGCGGCCTTCCGGGACCGATACGCCACGCCCGAGGCCGATCTCGTCTCCAGCCACAACGACCTCAACGCCAGGAACGTGCTCTACGACGGCCGCCGGCTGTGGCTGATCGACTGGGACGCGGCCTTCCTGGCCGACCGCTATGTGGACCTGGCCGGCCTCGCCAACTGGTTCGGCGCTGGGGCCGAGGACACCGAGCGCCTGCTCGCCACCTATTTCCGCGCCTCGCCGACGGAGGCGCAGAGAGCCCGGCTGTGGCTGATGCGGCAGGTGAACCACCTGTTCTACGGGGTGATGTTCGCCCTCAGCGGCGCGGAACTCCGCCGGCCCGCCGACATCGCCGGCGCGCGGGGACTCGCCGAACTGCGCGCCGACCTCGCCGGGGGCCGGCTCGACCTGCACCGCGCGGGGGTGCGCCTCGAGTTCGGCGCGGCCCTGCTGGCGGAGGCCCTCGCCGGCTTCCGGAGCGCCGGCTTCGGGGCGCAGCTCGCCCGCGCGGCCTAGGCCGCTGCGCGACCCCTACTGGTCGAGGGGACGGCCGCGCGTCTCCGGCAGCAGGAACAGGCAGGTCACCACGCTGATCGCCGTGAAGGCGAACGGGTACCAGAGCCCGGAGTAGATGTTCCCCACGGCCGCTACGATGGCGAAGGCGGTGAAGGGCACGAAGCCGCCCACCCAGCCGGTGCCGATATGGTAGGGCAGCGACAGGGCCGTGTAGCGGATCCGCGTCGGGAAGAGCTCCACGAGGCAGGCCGCGATCGGGCCGTAGAGGGCGGTGGCCGCGACCACGAAGATCATCAGCACCCCAAAGGCGGCCACCAGGTTCATCCGCTCTGGGTCGGCCTTGTCGGGGTATCCGGCCTGCGCCAGGCCCTGCTTGATGCGCCGTTCCACCGAGGCCTTCAGCGCCTTCGCGACCTCCGGCGGCTGGCCGGTGGCGTCGGCCGAGGGGATGACGTTGTTCCCGACCCGCACCTGCGCCGGCGCCCCGGCCACGCCCGCCTGGTTCGAGTAGGAGACGCCGGCGTTGGCGAGCGTGCTCTTGGCGATGTCGCAGGAGGTGACGAACTGCGCCTTGCCCACCGGGTCGAACTGCAGGCTGCAATCGGCGGGGTCGGCCACCACCACGACCGGCGTGCGCGCCTCGGCCTCGGCGAGCGCCGGGTTCAGGGTCTGGGACAGCATGTGGAAACCGGGGAAGTAGGCCACCAGCATCAGGGTCATGCCGAACAGCATCACCGCCTTGCGGCCGAGCTTGTCCGACAGCCAGCCGAAGAAGACGTAGAGCAGGGCGCTGGCCGCCGTGGCGCTGAGCATCAGGATGTTGATGGTCTCGGGCGCCACCTTCAGGAACCGCTCCATGAAGGTCTGGGCGTAGAAGAAGGCGGTGTACCAGACGGCCCCTTGCGCGAACATGATCGCCACCAGCGCCAGGAGCACGATCTTCAGGTTCCGCCACTCGCCGAAGGACTCCTTGAAGGGCGCCTTCGAGTGCTCGCCCTCCGCCTTCATCTTGGCGAAGGCCGGGCTCTCCGACAGCTTCAGCCGCATCCAGATGGAGATCGCCAGCAGGCCGGCGGAGAACAGGAAGGGGATGCGCCAGCCCCAGGCGTCGAAGGCGTCGGGCCCGAACAGCTCGCCGACCGCCAGCCGGGTGACGAGGATCACCACCAGGGCCCCGAACAGGCCCAGCGCCGCGGAGGTCTGCACCCAGCTCGTGGAGCGCCCCCGCGCGTTGGTCGGCGCGTGCTCGGCGACGTAGATCGCGGCGCCGCCGTACTCCCCGCCCAGCGCGAAGCCCTGGATGATCCGCATCAGCACGAGCAGGCCCGGACCCAGCAGGCCCACCTGGGCGTAGGTCGGCAGGAGGCCGATGGCGAAGGTCGCCCCGCCCATCAGGGCCACGGTCACCAGGAAGGCGCCCTTGCGGCCCACGCGGTCGCCGATCCGCCCGAACACCAGCGCGCCCAGCGGCCGGAACAGGAAACCCGCGCCGAACAGGGCCAGCGCCGCCACATAGCCGGCCGTCTCGTTGAGACCTGAGAAGAAGGTCCTGGAGATCACCTGGATGAGGCTGCCGAAGACGAAGAAGTCGTACCACTCGAAGGCGGTGCCGGCCGCGGAGGCGGCCACCACCGTCGTCAGCGAGGTCTCCTTCTTCTGGCCCTCGGTCTCTCCTGCGGCGAGCTCCGCCATGCTGTTCTCCCCCCGGTTTGGCGCAAGCTGTAGCACCGCTCGCCGAACGCTTGGAAGGCGGGGCGAGAGAATGGCGCGCGGCGGCGAACCAGCGCAGGCTGGCGCCGTTTGGGGAGGGGCATCCCGGAGACCGCATTGCAGGACATGACCGACGTGGCCGGGGGCGAGCTGAAGTACGTCCCGGCTCCCCCCGCGCCGCCGCCTCCGCCTCCGGAGGAGCCGAACTCGCTCTGGCGGCGCCGGCCGATCCAGGTTGCGCTCGCGGCGGTCGGGCTCCTGCTGCTGGTGTTCCTCTGGCTGAGCTGGGCGCTGCCGGTCGGGCGCGCGCTGGAGCCGCTGGAGAACCCGACGCTGGTGCTGGTCACCGCCGACGGCAAGCCGTTCGCCCGCCGGGGCTCCTACAAGGAGGCGCCCGTCGAGGTTGAGAGGCTGCCCGAGCACGTGCCCCAGGCCTTCGTCGCCATCGAGGACCGGCGCTTCTATTCCCACCTGGGCCTCGACCTGCGCTCCATCGCCCGCGCCGCGGTGACCAATGCGGAGGAGGGCGAGATCCGCCAGGGCGGCTCCACCATCACCCAGCAGCTCGCCAAGAACGCCTTCCTCAACAACCGCCAGACCTTCCGCCGCAAGGCGCAGGAGGCGCTGATCGCCCTCTACCTGGAGGCCAGGCTGTCGAAGGAGGAGATCCTCTCCCGCTACCTCTCCTCGGTCTATTTCGGCGACGGGGTGTTCGGCCTGCGCGCCGCGGCCCGGCACTTCTTCAACAAGACGCCAGAGCAGCTCACCGTCGGGGAGGCCGCCATGCTGGCCGGCGTCGTGAAGGCCCCCTCGCGCCTCGCCCCCACCGAGGACTTCCGCGCCTCCCAGCAGCGCCAGCGGGTGGTGCTCGCCGCCATGGTCGACCAGGGCATGATCACGCCCGCCCAGGCCCGGCAGGCCCGTCGCGTGCGCCTGCGCGAGGGCCGCAGCAGCCTGCCGGTGGGCTCCTACTTCGCCGACTGGATCTCGGCCGAGACCAAGCGGGTCTTCGACCGCGCCTACGGCGAGGTCCAGGTCCAGACCACCCTCGACTCTGTCCTGCAGGCCCAAGCCCAGCGCGCCGTGCGCCGGGCGCTCGCCGGCGCCCGCGGCCAGCGCGCCACCCAGGCGGCCCTCGTGGCGATGCGCACCGACGGGCGGGTCGTGGCCATGGTCGGCGGCCGCGACTACCAGGAGAGCCAGTTCAACCGCGCCACCCAGGCGATGCGCCAGCCGGGTTCGGCCTTCAAGCTGTTCGTCTACCTCGCCGCGCTCCGCCGCGGCATGACGCCGGACAGCGCCATCCTCGACGCGCCGCTGAAGCTCGGCGACTGGACTCCGGAGAACCACGAGGGCGAGTACGCCGGCCGGATGGTGCCGCTGCGCGACGCCTTCGCCCGCTCCTCCAACGTGGCCGCCGTCCGGCTGTCCGAGCAGGTGGGCCGCCAGAACGTGATCCGCGCCGCCCGCGACCTGGGGGTCCGCGCCGACATCCCCAACGACCCGACCATCGCGCTCGGCACCCCGCAGATGTCGCTGCTGGAGCTGACCTCCGCCTACGCCGCCGTGGCGGCCGGGCGCACGCCGGTGATCCCTCGCGGCCTGGCGGCGGAGCCAGTCTACGGCCCCTTCGGCCGACCGCCGCGGCCGCGCGCGCTCGACGCCCGCGAGCGCGACGCCCTGCTCCTGATGCTGCGCGAGGTGGTCACCCGCGGCACCGGGACGGCGGCCAGCCTGCGCGTGCCCGTCTACGGCAAGACCGGCACCAGCCAGGACTATCGCGACGCCTGGTTCGTGGGCTTCACCGGCGACCTGGTGGTGGGGGTGTGGGTCGGCAACGACGACAACTCGCCGATGCGGGGCGTCACCGGCGGCACGATCCCGGCGCGGATCTTCCGCGACTTCACGGGCTTCGCGGCCTCACGGCAGGACTTCCGCGAGCCGCTGCGGGCCGAGCCCAGCCAGGAGACGGTGGACCTGGAGGCGATCGACCCCGAGCCGCTGGAGCTGCCGCCGATCGAGGGCGAGACCCTGGACCCCATCGGCGAGCTCCCGCCCGCGCCCGAGGGGGCGTCGCCGCCCGTGCTCGCGCCGCCCGAGGAGCTGGACGTCCCGCCGCCGGACGAACCCGCGCCGGAGGAGCCTCCGCCGGAAACGCCCTAGGGGTGTCAGGCCACGGCCGAGGCGGCGGGGTCGCCCGCCTCCGGCTCGGCGCTGAGCCGGGCGATCTCGGCGATCAGGGCGGCCGGCGAGATGGGCTTGCCCACCACGCCGTCCATGCCGGCGTCGAGGTAGGTCTGCCGCTGGTGCGACAGCACATTGGCGGTCAGCGCGACCACCGGCGTCTGGGCCGCCGGACCGCCCAGGGCGCGGATGCGGCGCACCGCCTCCAGCCCGTCGATGCCGGGCATCTGCACGTCCATCAGGATCAGGTCGAAGCCGCCGCGCTCGGCCGCCTCGACGCCGAGGTAGCCGTCGGGCGCGGTCTCCACCGAAGCGCCCAGGTGCTCCAGCATCTTGGTGGCGATCATCCGGTTGGTGGCGTTGTCCTCGACCACCAGGATGCGCAGGCCCTCCAGCACCGGCTGCACGGCCTCGGCCTCGGGGGCGCGGACCTCGGCGGCCTCGGCGGCCACCTCCAGCCAGAAGGTGGAGCCCTCGCCCTCGACCGAGGTGAAGCCCACGTCGCCGCCCATCATCTCGGCCAGCCGCTTGGTGATGGCGAGGCCCAGGCCCGTGCCGCCGAACTTGCGGGTGGTGGAGGCGTCGCCCTGGTCGAAGCGCTGGAATATGCGCGGCTGGGCTTCGGCGGGGATGCCCACGCCGGTGTCGCACACCTCCAGCCGCAGCCGGCCGGGCGCGGGCGCGGCGCAGCGCACGGTGACGCCCCCGCGCTCGGTGAACTTCACGGCGTTGCCCACGAGGTTGAACAGCGCCTGGCGCAGGCGGACCGGGTCGGAGACCACCCAGCCCATGGCGGGATCGCTCTCCACGCTCAGCGTCAGCCCCTTGGCCTGGGCCTGCGGCCTCAAGAGCCGGGCCACCCCGTCCACAAGGGCCGCGGGGTCCATGGGCTCGCAGGCCAGCTCCAGCCGGCCGGCCTCGATCTTCGAGAAGTCCAGCACGTCGTTGAGGAGCTCGGCCAGCATGTGGCCGCAGTTCAGCGCCTCCGCGAGCATGGTGCGGCCGTCCTCGCTGAGGTTCTCGTGCCGCAGGAGCTGAAGGACGCCCATCACGCCGTTCATCGGGGTGCGGATCTCGTGGCTCATGTTGGCCAGGAAGGCGGCCTTGGCCTCGCCGGCCGCTTCCGCCGCCCGCTGCGCCTCGATCAGGGCCAGCTCCTGGCGCTTGCGGGCGTCGAAGTCATGGACCAGGCCGACCGCCTTCAGCCAGCGGCCGCCGCGACCGACCTTCAGGTGATGCACCACGCGGACCCAGCGCTCCTCGCCGTCCTCGCGGACGATGCGCGCCTCGAAGGCCTCGCCGGAGCCTTTCTTGCCGGAGTGCAGGGCGCGGAAGGATTCCCGCACATGGTCCAGGTCCTCGGGGTGGAACCCCGGATAGCGGAGCTGGGTCGCCTCCTCGTAGGTGGAGCGGCGGCCCTTGCCCGTGAGCTTCTTGAATTCCGGCGAGCACCAGAAGGTCTTGTTGACGTGGTCGATCTCGTAGACGCCGGCCTCGGCGGCTTCGAGGGCGAGCTTCAGGCGCTTGGCGTTCTCCAGCGCGTCGCGGCGGGCGTGGCGCATGCGCTGCTCGCCCAGGCGGGCGGCGTCGCGGGCCTCGGCCAGTTCGGTGATGTCCTGCGACAGGCCCTTGAGCGCGTGCATCCCGCCGTGCCGCGGCTCGGTGTGGAAGGTGACGCGGACGGTGATCCAGCGGTCCTTCAGCCTCAGGCGGTGCTCGAACTGGGCCGGCACGCCGTCGCGGACGCCGCGGTTCATGATCGCCTGGATCTCCTCCCGCTCGTCCGGGTGCAGGCGCGCGGCGAACGCTTCGGGCGTCTCGTACTCGTCGGCCGTGAAGCCGGTCAGCGCCACCAGCTCGTCCGACCAGTGGCTGCGGCCCTCGTGCGGCTCGTAGGTCCAGACCCCGATCCCGGCCGAGGCGCCCAGCAGCTTGCGGGTGCGGCGAGCCTCCTCCAGCTCCGCCTGCCGCGCGCGGTCGGCGGTGGCGTCGCGCATGGTCACGATCAGCGACCCGTCCGGCATCTTCTGGCTGCGCGACCCCATCCAGACCCAGGCGCCGTCCTTTCGCCGCAGCCGTACCTGGCTCTCGCGGACGTCGCCGGGGGCCATGGCGCGCACGCGGTTGCGCACGTCGGGCAGGTCGTCGGGATGCATGAACTCGCCGACGAAGCGGCCGAGCACCTCGTGCTCCGGCCAGCCGAGCACGCGCTCCCACGCCGGGTTCACCAGCTTCAGCACGCCGCCCGGCGCGGCCACATGCATGAGATCGCCGCTGTTCTCGAACAGCCAGCGGATCATCTCATCCTTGTCGGCGGCGCCTGTCGCGCTCTGTCCGGCCATGCGTTTCCCTCAATCGGGGAAGTCTACGCTTAGCCTGGTAAACGTATCGTTTGGGCGGGGTGCGGCTTTTTAGAAGGCGTTTTCCCCGGTGATCGCCCGGCCCAGGATCAGGGCGTGGACGTCGTGGGCGCCCTCGTAGGTGTTCACCGTCTCCAGGTTCGCCGCGTGCCGCATCACGTGGTACTCGCCCGAGATCCCGTTGCCGCCGTGCATGTCGCGCGCGACCCGGGCGATATCCAGCGCCTTGCCGCAGTTGTTGCGCTTCAGCATGGAGATCGCCTCCGGGACCCAGGCTCCCTCGTCGATCAGCCGGCCGAGCGCCAGGGCGCCCTCGAAGCCCAGCGCGATCTCGGTGGACATGTCGGCCAGCTTCTTCTGGACCAGCTGACGCGAGGCCAGGGTGCGGCCGAACAGGCTGCGGCTGGAGACGTAGTCGCGCGCGGCGTGGAAGCAGAACTCCGCCGCGCCCATGGCGCCCCAGGCGATGCCGTAGCGGGCCTTGTTCAGGCACGAGAACGGCCCGCGCAGGCCGGACACGCCGGGCAGCATCATGTCCTCGGGCACGAAGACGTCGTTCAGCGCGATCTCGCCGGTGACGGAGGCCCGCAGCGACAGCTTGTTGAGGATCTTCGGCGTCTCGAAGCCGTCGGCGCCCCGCTCCACCAGGAAGCCGCGGATCACCCCGTCCAGCTTCGCCCACACCAGGGCCACGTCGCTGATCGGCGAGTTGGTGATCCACATCTTCGCGCCGTTGAGCACGTAGCCGCCGTCCACCTTCTTCGCCACGGTGCGCATGGAGGCGGGGTCGGAGCCGCCGTCGGGCTCGGTCAGGCCGAAACAGCCGATGATCTCGCCCTTCGCCATGCCGGGCAGGAGCTTGCGCTTCTGCTCCTCCGAGCCGAAGGCGTAGATCGGGTACATGACCAGCGAGCTCTGCACGCTCATCGCCGAGCGGTAGCCGCTGTCGATCGCCTCGATCTCGCGGGCGATCAGGCCGTAGGCCACGTGGTTCACCCCGGCGCAGCCGTAGTCCTCGGGCAGCGTCGGCCCGAGGAAGCCCAGCTCGCCCATCTCGGTCATGATCTCGCGGTCGAACCGCTCGTCGGCGAAGGCCGAGACGACGCGGGGCAGCAGCTTCTCGCGGGCGTAGGCGCGGGCCGCCTCCCACACCATCCGCTCCTCTTCCGAGAGGCGCGAGGCCATGTCCAGGGGATCGTCCCAGCGGTAGGTCTTCTGCGGCGCGGCGTCGAGCGGCATGGCGGGGTCCTCCTGGCTGTCGGCGGGCCTTATGACGCCATTTCGGCCGCGGGGGTAGGCCCGGACGTACCTAGAGTTCGGACCACATCCTGAGCAGGTTGTGATAGGCACCGGTGAGCGAGACGATCGCCGGGTCGGCCTGGCCGGCGCCCTGCGCCAGCTTCTGGATCGCCAGGTCCATGTCGAACAGCAGGGTGCGCCGGGCGTCCTCGCGCACCAGGCTCTGGATCCAGAAGAAGCTGCCCACCCGCTCTCCGCGGGTCACGGGCTCGACGCGGTGCAGGCTGGAGGCCGGATAGAGGATCAGGTCGCCGGCCGGCAGCTTCACCTCGTGCAGGCCGAAGGTGTCCTCGATCACCAGCTCGCCGCCGTCGTAGTCCTCGGGTTCGGCGAGGAACAGGGTGGCCGACAGGTCGGTGCGGATGCGGACGCCCGTGTCCCGGTGGAAGCGGAGCGCGTTGTCGATGTGGTCGCCGAAAGCCTGGCCGCCGCCATAGCGGTTGAACAGCGGCGGATAGACGGTGTGCGGCAGGGCCGCCGACATGAACAGCGGGTTGCGGGTCAGCGCCTCGCGGATGAAGGCGCCGGCTTCCCGGGCCGCGGACGAGTCCTCGGGCAGCTGCAGGTTCACCTTGGCCAGCGCGGACTGCGATCCCGACGTGGCGTTGCCGTCCGCCCATTCGGCGGAGTCGATCCGCGCCCGCACCTGGGCCACCTCGGCCTTGGTCAGCACGCCTGGGACTTGCAGCAGCATGACGGGGTCATCCTAGACGAAAGGGCGCCCTGCCCGCGAGCACGGGCAGGGCGCGAGCGCCGCCGGTTCCTCGGGGGAGGATCAGAACCGGTAGCTGGCGGTAAGGGTGGCGTTGCGGCGGTCGCCCGGGGTCGCCCAGCCGTTGTTGCGCCCCCGGATGTAGTAGACCTCGTCGAACAGGTTGTTGACGTTGAGCCGCAGCTCCGTGCGCTCCGTCGGGCTCCAGGCCACCGTCAGCCGATGGACCCAGTAGGGCTCAGTGCGCACCAGCGGGATGGTGGTCCGGGCCGGCGGGTTCGACCCGGTGATCTGGCCGTGCTGGGTCAGGTAGTACCGGCCCTGGTAGGTCACGCCATAGCCCACCTGTACGTCGCGCGGCAGGTCGTAGGTGGTGAACAGGCTGAAGGCGTGGTCCGGCACGTTGGCCAGCGGATCGCCCTTCGTGAAGTCCAGGCCCTGGCCGGCGCTGAACCGGGAGGCGCCCTGGAGCACCTCGCTCTCCAGCCAGGTGTAGTTGGCGAACAGCGCCCAGGCCTCGGTGATCTGGCCCGACGCGCCGAGCGTCACGCCCTGGACGCGCGCGCTGCCGTCCAGCTGCTGGTCCGGTATCGCCGGGTCGCCGGAGGGCACGCGATAGTTGGTGCGGTCGTTCCGGAACAGGGCGGCGGTGAGCGACAGACGGCCCCACAGGTCCCACTTGCCGCCCACCTCGAGGTTCTCGGCCTCCTCCGGGTCCACGTCGCAGGTGGCGGCGTTGCAGGCGCCCGAGCCGTTCACCGTCGCCTGGCTGGGCGTCTGGGAGTTGCCGTAGGCGACGTAGAGGCTGGCGTTCGGGATCGGCTTGAACACCAGGCCCACGCGGTAGGTGAGGAGGTTCTCCTCGTTGCGGAAGGTCGGGCCCGGCGTCACCTGGCCGAGCGTGGCGGCGGCGGTGGACCAGGTGTCCGTGCGGTTCTCGCCCTCGTTGTGCTCGTAGCGGACGCCGAGGTTGAGGGCCCAGCGGTCCCCGAACTCGATGTTGTCGAAGACGTAGACCGCCTGGTTCTGGCGCTGGCCGTCCTGCGCGCTGGCCTGGATGAAGTTGTAGGGGCCGGTCCAGGTGTTCGCCGGCTCGGCGATGTTCATCGGCGGCAGCACGACGGTCGAGCCGTTCGGGTTGCGCAGCACGTTGCCGGTGTCGAGGTGGAAGTCCTCGGCGAAGAAGGCCGCCCCCGCGACCAGGGTGTGGCGCGTGGCGCCCAGGTCGAAGGCCCAGGTGAAGTCGGTCTGGTTGTGCAGCAGGGTGTTCTCGGTGTCGCGCAGGTTCCCGCGCGGGCCGCTCGGCTGGTAGAAGCCGGGCGCCGGGTCGGTTCCCGCGCAGGGGGCGAAGCCGGTCAGGTTCACGCCCGTGGTCGACTGGCTCCAGGCCACCGGCTTCAGGCCGTCGGCCAGGCACCAGACGCCCTGCGGCGGGTCGACGATGGTGAGCTGGGTGACCTTCTGCCAGCGGGTCAGGTTGCGGACCTGCAGGCCGTTGCCGAAGTCGTGATCGAGGATGCCGGTGAGCATGTCGACGACCTGCTCCTGGGTGTCGACGTTGGCGTAGCCGTAGTAGTTGGCCGGATCGACGCCGCGTAGCGGCCGGCCGTTGAAGAACGGCACGCCATACTGCGGGACGTTGGTGTCCTCCTGGTGGACGTAGAGCGCGGTGAACTGGGTGGGCCCGCCCAGGCCGATGGTCGCCGAAGGCGCGATCCCCCAGCGTTCGAACTCCTCCACGTCGCGGCCCGGCGCCTCGTTCCGGTGCGCCATGGCGTTGAGCCGCACCGAGACGCCGTCGGAGACGCGGCGGTTGGCGTCCACCGTGCCGCGCAGGTAGCCGTCCGTCCCCACGCCGCCGGTGACGATGGCGAAGTCGCGGCCGTTCGGGCGCTTGGAGACGATGTTGATCGTGCCCCCCACCGAACCCGCGCCGGAGTAGACGGAATTCGCCCCGTTGGTGACCTCGATCTGCTCGATGTTGAACGGATCGGAGCGGCTGTACTGGGCGCTGTCGCGCACGCCGTCGACGGTGATGTCGTTGTTGGCCGAGTAGCCGCGCAGGTTGATGGAATCCCCGAACCCGCCGCCGCCCTCGCCGGCCCCGAAGGTGATGCCGGGCACGGTCGAGAGGATGTCGCGCAGCGAAAGCAGGTTCTGCGCCTCGATCACCCCGCGGGGCACGACCGTCACGGTCTGCGGGTTGTTGAGCGGCTCGGCCGTGGCCTTGACGTTCTCCGGAGCGTCACGCCGGCCACGGACCTCGACGCCCGAGACCGTGGGGGCGAACTGGTCGTCGGCCGTGGCGATCGCCGCCTCGTCCGCGTGCGCCGCGCCGCCCAAGGACAGCCCCGCCACGCCCGCCACGGCGGCGCAGGTCAACGCCCGCTTCCTGCGTGCGGTCACGCCGCTCCGAACTCGTTCCATGTTCCCCCGGTCCCACGTCTGAACGCTGCAAATGCGAGTCGTTCTTAGTTGGGGCGCATGAACTTGGCAATGCGAGTCATTCGCAATTTTGCGGGGATCAGGCTTCGGCCAGCCGGCGGGTCTGGGCGACACGGCGGCCGCGGCGGCGCAGCCACATGATCACGCCCGTGACACCCAGCAGGGCCGGGGCGATGCCGCCCAGGAAGATGATGGTCTGCCAGACGATCCCGGTGTCCGCGCCGTCGTGGATCTTCCGCATCCAGCGCGACAGCGGATCGGGCCCGCCCTCGCCGCCGGGACCGCGCGCGGCCTTCACCTGGCCGGTGGCGTCGACCACCTGCACGGTGGCCGGCTGCTTGGCGCCTGGGGTCTTCAGCTGCACGCGCCAGGCCGGCTCCTGGCCGCGGGTCGGCACGCTGACGCTGACCACCTGCGCGCCCGGCTTGCTGGCCGCCGCGACCGCCACCGCCTGCTCGAGGCTGGTCTGCGTCTGCGGCACGGGCGGGGCGAAGCGGCCGGGCCCGCCGCCGCCAGGGCCGCCCGGCCGCTGCGGCTGGGCGACGCCGAACAGCGCCCGACTGGTCTGCGGGAAGGAGATGTAGACGCCCGTGAGCGACAGCACGGCCAGCGGGATGCAGACCCAGAAGCCCACCATGTGGTGCAGGTTGAACAGGGTGGAGGGGCCCCGCCGCCAGCGCAGGCCCTTGGTGAAGCCGCCGTGCCTCGGCCACCACAGCCAAAGCCCCGTCACGCAGCTCACGAACATCGCCCAGCCCAGCCAGCCCACCACCTTGCGGCCGATCTGCGGGATCATCAGGCTGCCGTGCAGGCGGTGCAGCACCTGGGTGACGCTCTTGGCCGTCTCTCCCGTCGCCAGCACCTTGCCGGTGGGCGGGTCGATCCAGGCGTTCAGGGTGCGCGGCCGGCCGCCGGGGCCCGCCGGGCCATCCAGCCGGCCCACCGCCACCACCGGATCGCCGGGCTCCTGCGGCAGGCGCACCTGGGTCAGCCGGGCCTTGCCGGCGAAGGCGGCCTCCGCCGCGCGGGCGTAATCGGCCGGCGAAAGCCGCGCCTCGGGCCCGCTCACCGCATACCGGTCGGCGTAGAGCATCCGGTCGAGCGCGTCGTGCCAGACCAGCGCCGAGCCGGTCACGCTGAGCGGGATCAGGGCCGCCAGCAGGCCCACCCCGATCCACAGGTGCACGTCCAGCCACAGGCGGCGGAGGCGTGCGTTCAGCGTGCGCGTCATCGGTGGATCCCCAAGCTCGGCTTCGGCCGTTCGTCGAGTGCTAATGCGAGCTATTCTCAAAAACAAGACGCGTCGCGAATCGGCGCAGCCTGCTGGCGAGGGCGGCAACCAAGGTCCGCCTTCGGTGTTCCTCAGAACGAGGCCGGTTTAGAGCCTGGGGAAATCGCCATGCCGACGAGCGGCGCCTTGGACGTCCTGAAGCCCTTCGCCTGGCTGGCGGCGATCGCCTTCCTCGTGGGCTTCCTCAGCTATCTCGTGCTCGGCCAGCCCGCCCAGGCGGTGGCCCAGGACCACGAGCCATGGTCGGCGGCGGTCTCCGGCCCGTCGTCGGACGAGTGGAACATCATCAAGCACATCTAGGGGCCTAGCCCCCGCGGGCGACGAACCAGCCGTTCCGGAAGCCCTCGCTGGCCTTGCCATAGAGGAAGGGCTCGCCCTCGGGCGTGGTCAGCCGCCCGCCGGCCGCCGCCAGCACCGCATGGCCCGCGGCGATGTCCCATTCCATGGTCGGCCCGTGGCGCGGATAGATGTCGGCCGCGCCCTCGGCGATCCGGCAGAGCTTGACCGAGGAATCCATCGCCTCGCGCTTGTCGAAGCCGTAGCGGTCGGCCAGCGCCTGGATGGTCTCTTCCTTCATGGTGTGGCTGATCAGGCAGACCGCCTCGCCGGGAGGCCAGGGCCGCACGCGCACCGGCTGGGCGGTCCCGCCCTGGATCCGCTTCATCGCCCGCCCGCCGGCGGTGTACCAGGCCTCGCCCGTCGGCGGCGCGACCACCGCGCCGGCCACCGGCCGCCCGTCCTCGATCAGCCCGATGTTGACGGTGAAGTGGGTGTCGCCGCGCACGAAGGCCTTGGTGCCGTCCAGCGGGTCCACCAGGAAGAAGCGCGGGCCGATCGCGTCCGGCGTGCCGAACTCGCTGGCGTCCTCCTCGGAGATCACCGGCACCCCGGGGAAGCGCCGGGCCAGCTGCTCCAGGATCAGCGCCTCGCCGCGCCGGTCGGCCTCGGTCACCGGGCTCTCGTCCGCCTTGTGGACCACCGTCAGGCCCGACCGCCACAGGGGCAGGATCAGGGCGGCGGCGGCCTCGCAGATCTCGGCGAGCGCCTCGCCCACCTCGTTTGACGTCTCGCTCACCGGCCATCCCTCGGATCGTCGCCCACGAATTCCAGCCTCACCACCGCGGCGTCGATCACCTGCTTGCCGGCGTGCTCGAAGTTCACCGTCACCTTCCGTCCCGCCACCGACTGCACCTGGCCCAGGCCCCAGTCGTCGTGGACCGGATGCCGCACCAGGACGCCCGGTTCCAGGAAAGGATCGGAAAACGGCCCCATGGCGGGCTCTCTTATGGGGGGCGGACCGTTTTCCAAAGGCTCAAATCACCGCAAGGTCCCCCGCCATGAGCGAGACCCCGGATTCCCCCGCCGCCGCCCCGGCGCCCGTGCGCACGGCCGAGCTGACCGCCTACATCGCCGCGCGGATGTGCCACGACTTCATCAGCCCGGCGTCGGCCATCGTCTCGGGGCTCGATCTCCTGGAGGACCCCTCGGCGCAGGACATGCGCGAGGAGGCGATGAACCTGATCGCCAGCTCGGCCCGCAAGCTCGCCGACCTGCTCTCCTTCACGCGCGTGGCCTTCGGGGCCTCGGCCTCGGCCGAGACCTTCGACGTGCGCGAGCTGGAGAAGCTGGCCCGCGGCGTGTTCGGCCACATGCGCGCCGAGCTCGACTGGGCCGTGGAGGCGCCGGCGGTGAACAAGCCCGCGGCCCGGGCCCTGCTGAACCTCGCCCAGATGGCCGGCGCGGCCCTGCCGACCGGCGGCGTGGCCCGTGTCCGCGCCGTGCAGGAAGGCGCGTCCATCGCCATCGCCGTCGAGGCGGTGGGTCCCCGCGCCCGCCTGCGGCCGGAGGTGCTGGCCGGCCTGCAGGGCGCGTCGCTCGGCGAGGGCCTGCACGGCCACTGGGCCCAGGCCTACTACGTCCACCTCTTCCTCGCCGACGCCGGCGGCCGCGTGTTCGTGGACGTCACCGAGGAGCAGGTGACCTTCGCCGCCACCGTCCCGAGCTGAGCCTCACGCTCCCTTAACCCTGTCGCGCGAAAAGGGGAGCGGAAGGGAAGGGCCGACGGACCTTGAAGACCTGCCTCGTCGTCGACGACAGCCGCGTGATCCGCAAGGTCGCGCGCCGCATCCTTGAGGAGCTCGGGTTCGAGGTCGCGGAGGCGGCCGACGGCGCCGAGGCGCTCGCGTGGTGCCGCGTGGTCATGCCCGACGCCATCCTCGTGGACTGGCAGATGCCGGTCATGGGCGGCATGGACTTCCTGCGCCGCCTGCGCCTCGAGCCCGGCGGCCAGGCCCCCCGCGTCGTCTTCTGCTCGGTGGAGAACGACATCGACCGCATCCGCGAGGCGATCGACAGCGGCGCCGACGAATACATCATGAAGCCCTTCGACGGGGAGATCATGGCCTTCAAGCTGGCCGCCGCGGGCGTGGTCGCATGACCCCCGGCGAGCGCGCCCTTGTGGCCCGGCTGTGCGCCGATCGCGCCGGCCTCGCCGTCGATCCCGAGAAGGACTACCTGATCGAGAGCCGCCTCGGCCCGGTCGCCCGCCGCGAGGGCTTCGGCTCGGTGGCGGAGCTGCTGCAGGCCGTGCGTGACCGCGAGGAGGAGCGCCTGGTCTGGGCGGTGGTCGAGGCCATGACCCTGCCGGAGACGGCCTTCTTCCGGGATCCCGCGGTCTTCGCCCTCCTGCGCGACCAGGTGCTGCCGAAGCTGGCGCGGCGCCGCGACGGCGAGCCGATCCGCGTCTGGAGCGCCGCCTGCGGGTCCGGCCAGGAGATCTACTCCCTGGCCATGATGCTGGCGGACGCGCCGATCGCCGGCGCCCGCGTGGAGCTCTTCGCCTCCGACGTCTCCGAGCGGCTGCTGGAGAAGGCCCAGAGCGGCCTCTACACCCAGTTCGAGGTGCAGCGCGGCCTGTCGGCCCGGCTTCTGGTGCGGCACTTCGAGAAGCACGAGGAGGCCTTCGTCCTCTCCCCGCGCATCCGGCAGATGGTGCGCTGGCGGCGCGTGAACCTGATGGAGGACCTGGCCCGGCTGGGCCAGTTCGACGTGGTGCTCTGCCGCCACGTTCTGGGCTCGCTCACCGGGCCGGCCCGCGGCCGGGTGCTGGCCGGACTCGCCGCGGCGGTGCGCGAGGGCGGCTGCCTGGTGCTGGGCGCCGACGACGCCGTCGACCCGGCCGGCTTCAGCCCCGTGGCGGGCCTGCCCGGCGTCTACGCCGCCTCGGCCGACGCCCGCGCCGCGGCCTAGACAGCAGAAAGCCCCGCCGCCCGCGGGCGACGGGGCTCTCCGTCTTCAGGTCGGAACGACCTCTAGTTCTTGGCGTCTTCCGCCGCGCCGGTGACGGCCTCGCCGGCCGCCTCCACGTCCCGGCCGGCGCCGGAGACGGTGTTACAGGCCGCGACGAACATGCTGGCGGCGATGGCCGCCATCACAACGATCTTGCGCATTTGGATTATCTCCCGGGGAGTCACTAACTCTGCGTCGGCCAAACGACCTAGGCCGCAGCCTGGTTCCCCGTGGTGGCCGGCGAAGGGGTCTCGGCTCCGAGAGTCGGGAAGATCAGCCGGGCGGTGATCCCGCCCTGCGGGTTGCGCACCAGCTCGGCGCGGCCGCGTAGCTGGCGGGCGAAGGCGGTCATCAGGGTGCGGCCCACGCCCGAGGCCACCAGGGCGTCGTCGGGAGCCTCGCCGTCGTCGGAGATCTCCAGCTCGGCCTCGGGCCCGCGGACCGTGAAGTGCAGCGAGAGCGTGCCGCCGCGCGCGGCGAAGGCGTGCTTCTGGGCGTTGGTGATCGCCTCCACCGCGAAGAGCGCGAGCGGCGCCAGCCGGTCCGGGTCGATGACCAGGGCGTCGACCTTCAGCTCGGTGCGCACCGGCGGGCCGTGCAGCATCTCGCCGGCCACCAGCTGGGCGGTCAGCTCCTCCAGGAAGGGCCGCAGGTCGACCCGCTTCAGGTCCGGCCCCTGGTAGAGGGCGCGGTAGATGAGGGCGAGCGCGGTGATCCGCTGGCGCGTGTCGCTCATCGCCGCGCGCGCGGCCGGGTCGGTCAGGGCACGCTGCTGCATGTTCAGCAGGGACGAGATGACCTGCAGGTTGTTCTTCACCCGGTGGTGGATCTCGCGCATCAGCGCGTCCTTCTGGGCGAGCGAGTCCCGGAGCGAGGCATCGCGGCCGACGATGGCGTCAGCCATGTCCTCCAGCGTCTCGGCCAGCTCGCGGATCTCCGGCGGCATCTGCTCGGCCTGCACGGGCCGGACGCTCAGCCGGCCGCGTGCATAGAGGGCCGCGATCCGCTGCAGATAGGCGATCCAGCGCACCACCACCCGCTCCGTCACCGCGGTCACCGCGGTCAGGGCCAGCACGAAGGTCAGCAGCGGGAAGAGGATTCCGGTCAGCGGGTTGAGCCGGGCCCAGGAGAGCAGGCCGGGCGAGCGGGCCGAGAGGACGACGAACACCTCCTGCCCGACGACCGGCGCGGCCGAGTAGATCCGCCGCTCGCCCTGGGTGTCGTCACCGTACCAGACCACGGAGCCGGCGGCCCTGGCGCGGCTGCGCCAGTCGCGGGGCAGGCCGGACAGGGCCCGGGGATTGGTGGCGCTGATCGTGCGCCCGGTCTGGTCGATCAGAGCCACCTCCGCGCCCTGCGGCAGGGTCGGGTCCTGGACGGAGGGCTGCAGGCTCCGCAGCGAGATGAGGGCGGCGAAGGCGCCGTCGAATCCGCCGTCCGGCCGGGTCGCGCGGATCGCCGCGATCACCGCCGGCTCGGCCGCTGCGCCGGGCGCGGGCGTGATCACCAGGGCGTCGCCGGCGGCGAGCCGCTGGAACCAGGCGCGTCCGGCGCGCTGCGGGTCGTTGGGCACCCCGCGAGCCGCGCAGGCCACCCGACCGTTCGGCCCGAAGCGGATCAGGTTCAGGTAGCCCGGGATGCGTCGGGCGGCCTGCTCCAGCCGCTGGGCGCACTGGAACCCGACGGAGCCGGGGGCCAGCGTCTGCAGCAGGATCTCGCCCGCCTCCATCCGCGCGCGGGCGGAGGCGGCGCTGCGCTGGGCGGCGAACCCGAGGTTCTCCCGGAGCGCGTCGCCCTCGCGGCTGTAGGCGATCGCCGCCTGCACGATGCCCAGCAGCAGGACGGGCAGCAGGGCGGCCGCGAGGGCCGCCGTCAAGCGGACCCGGATCGTACTCAGCGATCCCCAAGGCAGGCCCGTCATGGCCCGAAATCCCGTCCTCACCGGACGGTGCTTAGCCGCTCCGCATCGGCCAGGATAGACCGCATGGCGTCGCCCGCGGCCGCCCCGTCACGCTCGTAGGCGCCATCCTCGAGGATGGCGTGGAGCGCGCGCCGGGCGCGGCTGACGCGGCTCTTCACCGTGCCGACCGCGCAGTTGCAGATCTCGGCGGCTTCCTCGTAGGCGAAGCCGCCGGCGCCCACCAGGATCAGCGCTTCGCGCTGCTCGGGCGGGAGCATGGCCAGACCCTGGCGCAGCTCGTCGAGCGCCACCGGGGCTTCGGGATCGTCCACCGCCACCAGGGTCCGCTCGGCGGCCTCCTGGTCGAGCTGGCTCTGGCGCCAGGAGCGGCGCTTCTCGGAATAGAACTGGTTGCGCAGGATCATGAAGGTCCAGGCCTTCATGTTCGTGCCCATCTGGAAGCTCGCCCGGGCGTCCCACGCCTTCATCATGGCGTCCTGCGCCAGGTCGTCGGCCGCGGCCGGGTCGCCGCAGAGGGTGCGGGCGAAGGCGCGCAGGTGCGGGATCAGCTGCACGAGCTCGCGCTTGAACGCCTCGTCCTCGGCGCCCGTGCGGGCGGGCTTCGCCGGCTTCTGGATGTCGCCGCCGTCCATCAGCCGTTCTCCGAACGACTGTCGGCGCGTCGCAGGATCTCCAGGAATTCGTCGGGCACGTCTTCGTTGACGATCTCGTCAAACATCTGACGCAGGCGGACGCCGATCGCCTGCTGACGCAGGCGGGCTTCATCCAGTGCTGCGGACGACTTTCGCCGTTCTTCTGATGGGCGTTGTTCGATCATGGCATCGGCGCTCCGCTCGCGCGGCGGCCGCCCCCTCTTTGCATCCTCGTCGCCGCTCAACGTCCGACTCCGCCGCAGGTTCCACGATCCCACGGAACAAGATGCGGAAAACAGCGCGGCTTGGGAACCGGTTCCCATCAGTGGCGTTTTTGCACCATGATGGGGCTGCGGTCGGGGGAGAGCCCTCCGATCGCGGCTGCCACGCTCCGATGTCTACCACGGGAGGGGTCCCCCTTGAGTCTTCTTGCCCGCCTGGCGCCGCACCTGCCGTACGTGCGCCGATACGCCCGCGCCCTCACCGGAGATCAGACGACGGGCGACCACTACGTGCGCGTGGCGCTGGAGGCCCTGGCCGCTGGCGAGCGCGTGCTCGAAGCCAATCTGACGCCGCGCGTCGCGCTCTATCACGTGTTCCACGCCATCTGGTGCACCTCCGGCGCCCAGCTTGAGGGCCCGGCCGAGGACGACGCCGGCGCCGACGACACCACGCGCCGCCTGATGCGCATCGCCCCGCGCTCGCGGCAGGCCTTCCTGCTCACCGCCCTGGAAGGCTTCACGCCTTCGGAAGCGGCCCAGATCCTGGGCACCGACTTCGCCGAGGTGGAGAAGCTGATCGCCGAGGCTCAGGCCGAGATCGACGCCGAGCTGGCCACCGATGTCCTGATCATCGAGGACGAGCCGGTCATCGCCGCCGACATCGAGGCGCTGGTCAAGGAACTCGGCCATACGGTGGTCGACATCGCCGCGACGCGCACCGAGGCCGTCGACGCGGTCACCCGCAAGACCCCGGGCCTCGTGCTGGCCGACATCCAGCTGGCCGACGGCTCGTCGGGCATCGATGCGGTGAAGGACATCCTGGCCCGCTACGACGTGCCGGTGATCTTCATCACCGCCTTCCCGGAACGCCTGCTGACCGGCGAGCGTCCGGAGCCCACCTTCCTGATCACCAAGCCCTTCCAGCCGGAGACGGTGAAGGCGGCGATCGGGCAGGCGCTGTTCTTCCATCCGCGCAAGGCCTCCAAGCAGGCCGCCTGAGCGGTTCCAGAGATAAAAGACGGTGGGGTTCAGGGGCGTCGCTTGCGGCGCCCCTTTCCTTTTGCGCCCGGCGTCCGGCGCAAGAAAAACGGCCGCCGGTGAGGGCGGCCGTTCTGTACCCAGAAGGACTGGAAGCCTACTGGCCGACCGGCGCCGGCGGCGGCTCGCCCTGAGCGCTGCCCGGCTGGGTGGCCTGCGGCGGCGGGGTGTTGATGGCCGCGGGCTCGGGGGCGTTGAAGGCGCGAGCGTCGGCCGCCTCGCGGGCGTTGTTCGGTTCGGTGGACGCCAGGTCCCCGGACTTCCAGGTCCAGGCGGCGAAGAGGCCGAGCGCCGCGAGGATGGTGCCGAACAGCAGCACCCAGACCACATGGCGGCCGAAACGCCCTTGGCGGGCCCGGGTGGCGCCGAGCGTGGTTCGGTTTGAATAGCGCGTGGAAAGCGCCATGGCGGAGCTCCTTACTCAGACGGGAAATAGCTGGACGGACCGATGTAGGCCCTGGCGGGCTCCAGGTCGGTCCGGGCGGTGAGGGATCCGATCACGCCGCTGGCCAGGGCCAGCCCCAGTACGGCGCAGACGACCATCAGCCGGCGGCGAGTCACCTGTTGCCGGTGGCTGGGCGTCTTCATCAGGGTGAAGCCGCCCCGCGTCGCGAACGAATTGCGCATGGTCGAGCGTTCCCTCGCGGACCCGGCGGGCCCGTTTCCGCCCGCCAAGGGCCTAACGCACCGGCCAAGCCGCCGTTCCCCCTCCCGGTGCGGAACGGTGAAGCTGCGAGGAAAGCCTTGCAATTTCAAAGCCTGTGGATGAAATTGCCCGGGGAGAGCCGCCGCGCCCCGCGCGGCCCGGCCGCGTGCGCAGATTTTTCCAAATTTTTTTCGAAACCGCCGGAACGGGTTTCCGGGATGTGTGTTTCTAGGTGTGCGGAGGCGGCGACGCCCCCCCCGACTTGAGACTGGCGATCATGCCAGTCTGCCGTCTCCGCACCCCTTTTCTCGATGATGCACACTTCAGGCGGGTCCCAAGGGACCCGCCCTTTCTTTGTGCCGTCGGCCGGCGTGCGGACGAGCGCCGCGACCCCTGCGGGGACCGCGGACCTCCCGGCTAGTCCCGGCTCATGTGCAGCACGACATCGGCGCGCCGGCGCAGCGGGGTGGTGCTGCCGTCGGCGGTGGCCGAGCCGGTCTCGCCGGCCGCCGCCACGCGGAATTCCGCGGCGGGCAGGCCGGCCGCGGCCAGGGCCGCCGTCACCGACTGGGCGCGCCGCTTGGAGAGCTCGAGGTTGGCCTCGCTCGCGCCGGCCGCGTCCGACAGGCCGGTGACCTCGACGCTGCTCACGGTGCAGCCGCGGGCCTCCTCGGACGCCTGCCGGATCACCGCGCGGCCCTCGGCGGTCAGCTCGGCCGCGCCCGGCTCGAAATAGATCTGCACCGCCTGGTCGGCGCAGCGGTTGGGAATGCGCACGAAGCGCTCGCGCGCCCGGTCGATCGTGGCGCAGGCCGCCAGGCCCGCCGTCAGGGCCGCCACCGCAGCCATCCTCGCCATCGTCATGTCGTCAGCCCTCCCGTTGGCATTTCTGCCGCCGCTCATCATGCACGACAAAGGGCGGCCGGATAACCGACCGCCCTTGCCGTCTCGAAGGTCCGCGACGCCCTAGTAGCGGGGCGTGCCGTCGGACCAGTAGTAACGGCCGGTCGCGGGGTCGTAGTAGTAATAACGCCCCGCCCGTTCGTCGTAATATTGCTGGCGGTTGGCCGGAGCCGCGCCGCAGCCGCCGTCATCGCGGCAACCCTTCACCGCGCCCGCGACCGCGCCGACGCCGGCGCCAACAGCGGCGCCCGTGCCGACGCCCACGTCGCCGGAGACCGCACCGATGGCCGCGCCCGCGAGCGCGCCCAGCGCGGCGCCGCCGGCCGCATTACCTTCCACATTGCCGGTGCTCGTGCAGGCAGCGGCCAGTACGCCGGCCCCGGCGAGGGCGATCAATGGCTTGAGCATGTCTTGGGCTCTCCTTGCTTGTCCCCTACGGCCCCTAACGCACCTTCAAGCGTAGCAGTTCCGCCGGAACCCGTCCCCTGTGGAGGTCGTTAGGCGCGGCAGGACACCCTTTAGGAGCCTCACCCATGGTTGGCGAACGCCGAGACGCGCAGGCCGACGACCTCAGGGCCGACCTGCGGGAAGCCTACGAACGGGGTCGTCGCGACGAGCGGGCGACGCGCAAGCGCCACCCCGTGCTGATGACCTTCACCTTCATCGCCGCGGCCGTGGGCCTGGCGCTGATGGCGCTCGCCGCCTTCAACGGCTCCTTCACGCGGGCCGGGGACGTGGTCGACCAGAACCTGTCCGTCGCCGCCAACCGGGCCGAGCCCGCGGTGCGCGACGCCGCCTCGGACGCCGGCCAGGCCTTGCGCGACGCGGGCCAGTCGGCGAAGACCGAAGCCGCCGAACCGGCCGACACGGCCAGCTGACGAACTGAAGCCAGGGAGGAGGGGGGCGTGACGCGCATCCGCCGCGTCGAGGCCATCGCCAACGTCGCCTCCGGCAGCGTCAGCGAGGATGCTCCGCAGGAGATCGAGAAGATCTTCGCCGACTTCGGCGTGGATGCGCACGTGTGCGCCCCGCCGCCCGACGAACTCACCGACTGCCTCCGCGCCGCCGTCGACGCCGCGCCGGACCTGATCGTCGTCCTCGCGGGCGATGGCACCGCGCGCGCCGCCGCCGAGATGTGCGGCCCCAAGGGCCCGATGATCGCGCCCCTGCCGGGCGGCACCATGAACATGCTGCCCCACGCCATCTATGGCGCGCGGCCCTGGCAGGACGCGCTGTCCATCGCGCTCGCCCAGGGCGAAGAGCGGATGCTGGGCGGCGGGGAGGTCGAGGGGCGGTTCTTCCTGGTGGCCGCCATCCTCGGTTCGCCGGCCCTGTGGGCGCCGGCCCGCGAGGCCGCCCGCTTCGGCCAGAAGAAGCTCGCCCTCCTGCGCGCCCGCCGCGCCATGCGCCGCGCCTTCTCGGGACGGCTGCGCTACATCATCGACGGCGGCGCGCGGGAGAAGGCCGAGGCCCTGACCTTCATGTGCCCCCTGGCCTCCCGCGCCCTGGCCGAGGACGAGCAGGTGCTCGAGGCGGCCGCTCTGGACGTGAAGGGGGCGCTGGACGCCTTCCGGCTGGGCTTCCATGCGCTGACCGGCGACTGGCGCGATGATCCGAACGTGGTCACCGAGCGCTGCCATCTCGCCCGCGTCTGGGCCGCCCACGGCATCCCCGCCATCCTCGACGGCGAGTCCGTGCGCCTGAAGTCCCTGGCCGAGGTGCGCTACCAGCCGGAGCTCGTCCGCGTGCTGGCGATCCCCAAGGACGTCTGAGCCGTGACGATCCGCTTCGCCCATCTCTCGGACATCCACTTCGGCGGCGAGAACCAGGCCGCCGTGGCCGCTGCGGCCGACCACGTGAACAATGGCCAGTTCGACCTGGTGATCGTCTCGGGCGACCTCACCCGCTACGGCGAGAAGCCGGAGTTCGAGGCCGCGGCCGAGTGGCTGGCGTCGCTCAAGGGGCCGAAGCTGGTCACCCCCGGCAACCACGACGCGCCCTACATCGCCGTGGCCGAGCGGATCTTCACGCCGTTCCACCGCTTCGAGCAGGCGATCGGCCCGGCCCGGGCCCAGAGCCACCTCGGCGGCGGCTTCGCCGTGCGCGGCGTCAACACCGCCCGCGGCGCCCAGCCCCGGCTCAACTGGTCGAAGGGGCAGATCGCCGCCGGCCAGGTGCGCGAGGCCACGGCCTGGTTCCGGCGGGCGCCGGCGGAGTGCTTCCGCATCCTCGTCTGCCACCATCCGCTGATGGAGATGATCGGCGGCCCGATGACCGCCCGCGTCTGGGGCGGGCCGGCGGCGGCGCGCGCCTTCGCCGAGGCGCGGGTGGACCTGGTGCTCTCCGGGCACATCCATGCGCCCTTCACCTGGCCCTATCCGTTCGGCGACGGGAAGACCTATGCGGTGGGCGCCGGCACCCTCTCGATCCGCGAGCGCGGCGTCCCGCCGGGTTTCAATGTGGTGGAAATAGAAGGGGCGGCGATCCGTGTCGCCGCCCTGGGTTGGGGGGGCTCGCACTACGAGCCCTATCGGACCTGGTCGCTCGACCGGCGACCGGTCTGAAGGTGGTTAGGGTACGCCTCGTCCGCGTACGAAGTGCATGACGATCGACACCAGGAAGAGCACCAGGAAGACGTAGAACAGGATCTTCGCGATCCCCATCGCGGCGCCTGCGACAGAAGTGAAGCCAAGCACCGCGGCGATCAGCGCGACCACCAGGAAAGTCAGAGCCCATCCGAGCATTGCCGTTCTCCTTCCGCGCCTTGCCGCGCGACTTAGGGGCCTGAGCGAAACAGCTCGCTCAGTTGAACGGCCGCGCAGCGCAGCTGTTCCACGGTGTCGCTTGGAAGCGCCTAGCGGCGGCGGTCGGTGGGCTTGGCGGAGGCGGCGCGGCCGGCGATGGCGGCGCTCAGGATCGTGGTGACGATCTTCGGGTTGCGGGCCAGCAGGATCGCCGCGCCGACGGTCGCGCCCGCAGCCACGATCGGCCGTTCGCGCGCCAGCTCGATCAGCCGGCCGGCCATGCCCGCCTGCTCGGGCGGCTGCGGCTTCGGCTTGGCCTTGCGGGTGATCGCGAAGGCGACGATCAGGGCGAAGATGGCGAACACCCCCGCAACGATGGCCGCCGCCCCGGCGGCGCCCACGTACAGCTTGGCGAAGGCGTAGAGCGCGAACGAGGCCGCGACCACGCACACGACCGCCGCCGCCGCGATGGCGGCGACGGCGGCCAGCAGTGTCAGCGCACGCTTGAAGTTCAACGGCGGCCGGAGGAGAGCAGCAGGCCGATCAGCACGCCGACGCCGAGCGCGGCGCCGGTGGCGGCGAGCGGACGTTCCTTGACGCGCTCGCTCACATACTGCTGGGCCACGTCGAGCTGCTGGCCGGCGGTGTCGGCGTAGGTGCGGCTCTGGGCGCGCAGTTGCTCCAGGCCTTCCTGCACGACCTGTTCGATCTTGGCGCGGGCCTCGGCGAAGGTGCGTTGCGCTTCGGCGGCCAGGCGCTTGCTGCTGTCGCCGCCTGCGCCGTTCGTGGCGCTGGTGTCATCGGCGTAGTCAACGGCGTTCGCGGGCATGTCGATGTCTCCGAAGAAGGACCCCGGGCGAGCGCGGGGAAGCGCTAACGTGAACGCCGGACATGCTAGCCGGTTCCGCCTTGCGGGGCAAAGGCGGAGCTTTTGTCGTGTCACCCGCGCAGCAAACGCTTGTGGGAAACGCACGGTTCCTGTCGCGCGGCGCCGCGGGCGGCCCTATGCTCGCCAGACGCGCATAGCCCAAGGGATCGACGTCAGAGTGAACCGCGACCGTCTGGAACTCGCGTTGGAGGCCGCAGGCCTGGGCGAATTCGAGTGGGACCTCGCCCGCGACGTCTTCCTGGTCTCGGAGCGCATGGCCGCCATCGTCGGCCAGCCGGCCGGCGAGATGGCCGCCGAGGGCGGCGAGGCCCTGGACCGCTACGTCCACCCGGACGACCTGGAGGCCTTCCGCGCCGATCGCGCCCGCAACATCGAAGCCGGCGGTCCCTACGAGGCGGAGTTCCGGCAGATTCGCGGCGACGACGGCCGCGTCGTCTGGATCCGGCTGGCGGGGGTGGTCACCAAGACGGACGCCGGCGAGCCGAGCCGGGTCACGGGCATCGTGCAGGACGTCAGCGAACGCAAGCTGGAGGAAGAGCAGCGCCAGACCTTGATGGCCGAGCTCGACCACCGGGTGAAGAACGTTCTGGCCGCCGTCCAGGCGCTGGCCCAGCAGACGGCCAAGCGCACCACCTCGCTGGAAAGCTTCCTCTCCAACTTCGGCGGCCGGCTGAAGGCCATGGGCTCCGCCAACGAGTTGCTGACCGCCGCCCGCTGGCGCGGCGCCGCCATCGACCACCTGGTGGCCGCGGAGCTGGGCGCGCTCGCGCCCGGCCAGACGAGCTGGGACGGGCCGGAGCTGTTCCTCACGCCGCGCGCCGCCAACGCCCTGTCGCTCGCCGTGCACGAGCTGGCGACCAATGCGGTGAAGTTCGGCGCGCTTTCGGTGGATACCGGCCACGTGGACGTCCGCTGGTCGCGCCTGGCGAGCGGCGGCTTCGAGCTGCACTGGACCGAAAGCGGCGGCCCGCGGGTCTTCGCCCCGGCCCGCCAGGGCTTCGGCACCACGCTGCTCGAACAGGTCACCGGGCGCGAGCTGAACGGGGACACGGTGGTGGAATACCGCCCCGCCGGCGTCCACGCGCGCCTGCGGGCCGGCGCTCAGGCGGTGGCTCCGCGCCCCGAAACCGTGCCGGAGGCGCCCGTCGCCCGCAGCGTCGAGACCGTGATGGCCTCGAACGGCCCGACCAACCTCCGGGGCTCGCGGGTGCTGATCGTCGAGGACGCCGTCCTGCTGGCGCTGGAGCTGGAGACCGGCCTGTCGGAGGCCGGCGCCGAGGTGATCGGCCCCGCCTATGAGCTGGAGGAGGCGATGGCCCTTCTCGACCGGCCGATCGACGCGGCCGTGCTCGACGCCAACCTCAACGGCCGCTCGGTGACCCCGGTGGCCGAGGCCCTGGCCCGTCGGAAGGTCCCCTTCGTGTTCGCCACCGGCTACGGTGAGAACGGCGGCGCGCCGGGGGGCTTCGACGCCCCGGTCATCCGCAAGCCGTACGACGTGACCCAGGTGGCCGCCGCGGTGGCCGAACTCCTGCGGTCAAGCTGACGCACCCCCTGAGACAAGGCGCCGCCTCGTCAATTGATAAGCTAAGCTTTAAGTCAAGGGCTTGGGGGACCTGCGGAAGCCGCAGGGGCCGGACCGGCGGCCTAGGGACATCGCCCGGAAACAAGCGACCCGACCTCCAGCTCCAAGCGAAGCGCGTCAGATGACGCCCTTCGCCCTGAGCGACGCCAGGCGTTCGTCCGAACAGCCGGCCCGCTCGCGCAGCACCGCCTCCGTATGCTCGCCCAGCGCCGGCCCCGGCCAGCGCACCCGCCCCGGCGTCGCAGAGAGCTTGGGGAAGGCGTTCTGCATCTTGATCCTGCCGAACACGGGATGCTCCGTCTCCACGATGGCCTCGCGGGCGGCGAACTGCGGGTCCTCCAGCATGTCCGGCGCGCGGAACACGCGGCTCGCCGGGATGCCCTTTTCCTCCAGGAGCTTCAGGAGGTCGGAGAGCGCCCAGCCGCTGGTCCAGCCGGCGATGATCGCGTCCAGCTCCGCCTGGTTCTTTCCCCGGCTGGCGTGGTCCACGAACTTCGGGTCGGTCTTCAGCTCGGGCCGCCCCATGGCCTCGGTCAGCCGGGCGTAGACGTTGTCGCCGTTGCCGCCGATCAGGATCATCTCGCCGTTGGCGCACGGATAGGCGTTCGACGGCGCGATCCCGGGCAGGATCGAGCCCGAGCGCTCGCGGACGTATCCGGTCAGGTCGTATTCGGTGACCAGGTTCTCCATCACCGCCAGCACGCTCTCGTAGAGCGCCGCATCGATCACCTGGCCCTGGCCGGTGCGCTCGCGGTGGTGCAGGGCCATCATGATCCCCATCACCGCATGCATGGCCGCCAGGCTGTCGCCGATGGAGATGCCCGCCCGCGCCGGCGGCCGGTCGGGCTCGCCGGTGACATAGCGCAGGCCCCCCATGGCCTCGCCGATCAGCCCGTAGCCCGCTCGTTGCGAATAGGGGCCCGTCTGGCCGAAGCCGGACACCCGCGCCATCACCAGCTTCGGGTTCTCGGCCGCGAGGCTCTCGTAGGACAGGCCCCACTTCTCCATGGCGCCCGGGCGGAAGTTCTCGATCACCACGTCAGCGCCGCGGATCAGCTCGCGGGCCAGCGCCTGGCCCTCCGGCGTGCGCAGGTCGAGGCCGACGGACTTCTTGTTGCGCCCGATCACCGGCCACCAGGGCGACAGGCCCTTGGGCAGGCTGCGGCCCCACTGGCGCATCGGGTCGCCGGTCTTCGGGTCCTCGATCTTGATCACCTCCGCGCCGAAGTCGCCGAGGATCTGGCCGCAGAAGGGGCCGGCGATCAGTGTGCCCATCTCGATGACGACGAGATCGGCCAGCGGGCCTGGGGCGGCGGGGGATGCGGACATGGGCTCTCGGAACGGCTGCGGTCGGCGGGGGTTGAGGTGACGCGACCAAGGTGGAGCCGCGCGCGCATGGCCTTGTCAATCTTGACCCTACGATACCTAAGTATTTCCGCCCTGGCGCTCGCCGCCTGCTCGGGCGAGACGAACGCGCGCGCCCGCGCCATGGCCGAGGCGGAGGCCGCCAAGGCCGAGGTCCGCGACGTGGTGACCGTCGCCCCGCCGGCCCCGATCCCCTCCGCCCAGGACTTCGTCGCCCGCGCCGCGGCGAGCGACGCCTTCGAGGTCGCCAGCGGCCGGCTGGCGCAGGCCAGCGCCCGCAACAGCGACGTCCGCGCCTTCGCCGCCATGCTGGTCGCCGACCACACCACCTCTTCGCAGAAACTCGCCAAGGCGGTGGCCGAGTCCGGCCATGCCCTCGCCGCGCCCGCGCCCGCCGCCGACCTCGGCCAGCTTCCGTCTGCGCCGCAGGAGCAGTTCGACCGCCGCTTCATGGAGGCCCAGGTGCGCGCCCACGAGGAGGCGCTGGCGCGGCTGCAGGCCTATGCCGAGGACGGCGACGTTCCCTCGCTCAAGGCCTTCGCGGCGGAGGCGGCCGGGGTGGTGCGCCAGCACCTGCAGCACGCGCGCGGCCTGCTGGAGCAGCTCCGCTAGGCGCCTTCCCAACCGCATGCCCGAGGGTTAAGCGCTAAGGTCATGAGCGCCTACGTCCTCGATCCGCCCGCCGTCCCGACCGTGCCCGTGGAGGGCGAGGCCGCGGCCTTCCCGGTCCGCCGCATCCTCTGCGTCGGGCGCAACTACGCCGCCCACCGGCGCGAGATGGGCGGCGACGACCGCGACCCGCCGTTCTTCTTCGCCAAGCCCGCCGACGCCGTCGTCCCGCCCGGGACCGACCCGGCCTATCCGCAGCGCACCGGCAACCTGCACCACGAGATCGAGCTGGTGGTGGCGATCGGCAGGGGCGGGTCGGACGCGCCGCCCGACCAGGCGCTGGACCTGATCTACGGCTATGCGGTGGGCGTCGACCTCACCCGCCGCGACCTGCAGGCCGCCGCCCGCGACAAGGGCCAGCCGTGGGACAGCGCCAAGGGGTTCGACGCGTCGGCCCCGATCTCCGCCATCCGCAGGTGGCAGGGCCCGCCGCCGCAGGGCCGCATCGCGCTCTCCGTCAACGGCCAGGTGCGCCAGGACGCCACCGTCGCCGACATGATCTGGAACGTCCCGGAGATCGTCTCCGAGGCCTCCAAGCTCTGGAAGCTCGCGCCGGGCGACCTGATCTACACCGGCACGCCGGAAGGCGTCGGCCCGCTGGTCCGCGGCGACCGCGTCCAGGGCGAGGTGGAGGGCGTCGGCCAGCTCGCCTTCCAGGTGGTCTGATGCCGCTTGTCCTGCACAGCTACTGGAGGGCCACCGCCCCCTACCGGGTCCGCATCGGGCTGAACCTCAAGGGGCTGGCCTACGACTACGCCCCCGTGCACCTGGTGAAGGGCGTGCAGCACTCCGACGAGTACCGGGCGCTCAACGCCCAGGAACTGGTCCCGAGCCTCGTCACCGAGGACGGCCATACGCTCACCCAGAGCCTCGCCATCCTGGAGTGGCTGGAGGAGGTCCATCCGGTCCCGCCGCTGCTGCCCGCCGACGCCCATGACCGCGCGGTGGTGCGCGCCATGGCCGGCATCGTCGCCTGCGACATCCACCCGCTGAACAACCTGCGCATCCAGCAGCAGCTCACCGCCCTCGGCGTCGACGACGCCGGCCGCGAGGCCTGGTCGCAGCGCTGGATCAACGACGGCTTCCGGGCGCTCGAGCCCATGGTCGCCCGCCACGGCCAGGGCTTCGCCTTCGGGGCTGCGCCCACGCTCGCCGACTGCTGCCTGATCCCGCAGGTCTATTCCGCCCACCGCTACGGCGTGGCGCTGGATCCCTACCCGGCCATCGCCGCCGCCGCCGCCCGGGCCGCCGAACACCCGGCCTTCGCCGCCGCCCATCCCGACCGCCAGCCCGACGCCACGCCGGCGTGATCGCCCGCGGGGTTGCCGCCGAACGCCGCTCGGCTTAAGGCGCGCCCATGCTCTCGGATCTCAAGGCCAACAATCGTCGCTGGGCGGAACGCAAGGTCTCCGCCGACCCCGGCTTCTTCAAGCGCCTGGAAGGCCAGCAGGCGCCGGAATACCTCTGGATCGGCTGCTCCGACAGCCGCGTGCCGGCCAACGAGATCGTCGATCTCGATCCGGGCGAGCTGTTCGTCCACCGCAACGTGGCCAATCTCGCCCCGCCGCAGGACGCCAACTACCTCTCGGTGCTGCAGTTCGCCGTCGACGTCATCAAGGTGAAGCACATCCTGGTGGTCGGCCACTACGGCTGCGGGGGCGTCGCCGCGGCCGTCGACGGCCAGCGCCGGGGTCTCGTGGACCACTGGCTGCACCCGATCCGCGAGGTGCACCACGACCACAAGCACGAGCTGGAGCAGCTCGGCGACGAGCGCGCCCGCTGGGACCGGCTGGTGGAGCTCAACGTGATCCGCCAGGTGCGAAACGTCGCCTCCGACGTCTTCATCCAGGACGCCTGGGCCCGCGGCCAGCCGCTGTCGGTGCACGGATGGGTCTATTCCATCTCAAACGGACTTGTGACCGACCTCGACGTCACCACCGCCAGCATCGAAGACCTGCAACGGCTCGGCTGACCCTTGACGCGGGCGCGGGGGGAGGCTTCCCATCCGCGCCACCTGCGGCGCCCGCCAGACGGCGCCGGTGAAACGCTCAAGGATAAGCGATGAGATCCAAGCTGTTGGCGGCCTCCGCGGTCGCCCTCCTTCTCGGCTCCGGCCCCGCCGTGGCCCAGCGGCCGGCCGCTGCGCCCACCGCGGCGGAGGCCAAGGCCTTCGTCGAGAACGCCGAAGCCCAGCTCGAGAAGGCCAACGCCTTCGCCGCGCGCGCCGCCTGGGTGCGCGCCAACTTCATCACCGCCGACACCCAATGGCTGGAGGCCAAGGCCGGCGCCGAGCAGAACGAGCTCGCCACCCGGCTCGCCATGGAGGCCGCCCGCTTCAACGGCGTGCAGGCCGACCCGGTCACCGCCCGCAAGCTGAAGCTGCTCAAGCTCTACCTCGTCTCGCCGGCTCCGAACCGTCCGGGCGCGGCCGAGGAGCTGTCGAACCTGCTGACCAAGCTGGATTCCACCTATTCCACCGGCAAGTTCGAGTTCCAGGGCAAGCAGATCACCCTGAACGACGCCGAAGACGTGCTCGCCACCTCCCGCAACCCGGCGGAGCTGCGCCAGGTGTGGGAAGGCTGGCACTCCATCTCCCCGGTCATGAAGCCGGACTACGCCCGCTTCGTCGCCCTCTCCAACGAGGGCGCGGTGGGCCTGGGCTACAAGGACACCGGCGCGCTCTGGCGGTCCAACTACGACATGGAGCCCGACGCCTTCGCCGGCGAGACCGACCGCCTGTGGAAGCAGGTCGAGCCCTTCTACAAGAACCTGCACTGCTACGTCCGCGCCCGGCTCAACGAGCAGTACGGCGACGCCGTGCAGGCGCGCTCGGGCCCGATCCGCGCCGACCTCCTGGGCAACATGTGGGCCCAGCAGTGGGGCAAGATCTACGACGTGGTCCAGCCGAAGGGCATCACCTCCAGCTACAGCCTCGACAAGCTGCTGGTGGAGAAGGGCTACACGCCCGTGAAGATGGTCAAGACCGGCGAGGCCTTCTACTCGTCGCTCGGCTTCGAGCCCCTGCCGCAGACCTTCTGGGAACGCTCGCTGATCACCCGGCCGCAGGACCGGGAAGTCGTCTGCCACGCCTCGGCCTGGGACATCGACGACAAGGACGACATCCGCATCAAGATGTGCACCAAGGTGAATGCGGAGGACTTCTCCACCATCCACCACGAGCTCGGGCACAACTACTACCAGCGCGCCTACAAGGACCAGCCGGTGCTGTTCCGCGGCTCGGCCAACGACGGCTTCCACGAGGCGATCGGCGACTTCGCCGCCCTGTCGGCCTCGACGCCCACCTACCTCAACCAGATCGGCCTGCTGGAGAAGGTGCCGGGCACGGAGGAGGACATCCCGTTCCTCCTGAAGATGGCGCTCGACAAGATCGCCTTCCTGCCGTTCGGCCTGATGGTCGACCGCTGGCGCTGGCAGGTGTTCTCCGGCGAGGTGACGCCGGAGGAGTACAACGACGCCTGGTGGAAGCTGCGCCTGCAGTACCAGGGCCTGGTCCCGCCGGGCCAGCGTCCGGCCGACGCCTTCGATCCGGGGGCGAAGTACCACGTGCCGGGGAACACGCCGTACACCCGCTACTTCCTGGCCCACATCTACCAGTTCCAGTTCCACCGGGCGGCCTGCAAGCAGTCCGGCTGGAAGGGGCCGCTGCACCGCTGCTCGGTCTACGGGCAGGAGGCGATGGGCAAGCGCTTCAACGCCATGATGGAGCTCGGGCAGTCGCAGCCCTGGCCCGAGACGCTGAAGACCTTCACCGGCGAGACCCGCACCGACGCCAGCGCCGTGGCGGACTATTTCCAGCCGCTCAACGTGTGGCTGACCAAGCAGAACCGCGGCGAGAAGTGCGGCTGGTGATCTAGCCTGCGGGAAGGGCGGCGGATGCGTCGTCCTTCCCGTTTCTTCATGCTGAACAGGGATTTACCGTCCCTCTAGCCCCATTCCTTTACGCTGTTCGCGCCATCCTTCCGGCGTATGTGGCCAAAGGATCGGGGCTCCCGATGAACATCAAGGCTCGTGACCGCCTGACGGGCGTGCTCGCCCGGCTGAAGGCGGGCGCGCATGACGAACGCGGCGTGGCGGCGGTGATCTTCGCGCTCGCCATCGCCGTGCTCATCCCCATGGGGCTCGGCGTGTTCGACGTCTACATGGCCACCGAGCAGCGCGGGAAGCTGCAGGACGCGCTCGACGCCGCGGCCCTCTACGCCGCCCGCTCCAACGCCCAGACCAGCGCCGACATCGACGCGGTCGGGGACAAGGCGCTGGCCGCCAACCTGCAGCTGATCAACGGCGCGGTCCTGGAATCCTCCAGCTTCAGCCTGTCCGGCACCAAGGTCGTGGCCCAGGCCTCCGTGCGCCTGCAGGCGCTCGCCCCGGCGCTCTGGGAGCACGATCCGGTCAGCGTCGACACCGAGGTGCAGCGAGCGATCGATCGGCTCGAGATCGCGCTGGTGCTCGACAACACCGGCTCCATGGTCATGAACAACTCGCCGAAGCTGGCGACGCTGAAGACCGAGGCCAAGAAGCTGGTCGACAAGCTCGCCCAGGCCGCCGCCATGAGCGCCGAGCCGGAGCCGATCAAGATCGCCCTGGTGCCGTTCTCCAACACGGTGCGCGTGCAGGGGACCACCAGTCTCGCCAACTGGAACGCGGCCAGCCACACGGGCCCCGGCGTGCCCGCCTGGATCGACCCGCGCGCCGCCCAGCACTGGGCGAACGCCACCAACAACGACATCTTCGACGTGCAGACCGACCGGCTGACGATGATGCAGAACATCGGCCAGTCCTGGGCCGGCTGCGTGGAATCCCGCCGCCAGCCGTTCGACATCAGCGAGCAGGCGCCCGACGCCTCGACCCCGGCGTCGATGTTCGTGCCCTACTTCTGGGCGGACGAGCGGGACGTCTCGGGCACGGCCAAGGTCAACGACTACCTGACCGACGGCGGCTCCAGCACCTACTGGAAGGACCGCGAGCGGCGCTCGGCCAAGTACGCCGTGGGCGCCACCTGGCGGCGGACCGGCAATTTCACCACCGACCTCGGGATGACCTACACCCACGGCCCGAACGCCGGCTGCACCCTGCAGCCGATGATCCGGCTGACCACCAACACCGCGACCATCAAGACCGCCATCGACAACATGACGGCCATCGGCGAGACCAACATCCCGCTGGGGATGATGTGGGGCTGGCATGCGCTGACGCCGAACGCCCCGCTGGCCGACGGCTCGCCCTACGGCACGCCGCACCTGCGCAAGATCGTCATCCTGATGACCGACGGCGAGAACACCCTGTTCGACTCCAATACGGAGAACGACTCCTACTACGGCGGTCTGGGCTTCATCTGGCAGGGCATGCTGAACGGCGTCACCGGCGCGTCCAGCACGTCCACGCGCACCACCGCCATGAACAACCGGCTGTCGGCGCTCTGCACGGCCATGAAGGCCCGCAAGATCGAGGTCTATACGGTGCGGGTGGAGGTCTCGAGCGGCTCGTCCAGCCTGCTGCAGAACTGCGCCTCGGCGCCCGACAAGTTCTTCGATGTGGCCAACGTCAACCAGCTCGGCGCGGCCTTCGACGCCATCGCCGCGGCGATCACCAACCTGCGGATCACCAAATAGGGGATCTCCCCGTTCGCGGGGAGGTGGCCTGCGCGGGCCGGGGGTTGCGGCGTCTTCCCCAGACGTCGCGACCCCCACTCGCGCCCGCGGGTCCTAGGCCAGCTTGATCTCGCGCAGCCGCTCCTGGAGGTACGCGTCGGCGGTGATCGGCGTCGGGTAGCGGTCCGGGTGGGCGGCGTCCACGCAGTTGGGCAGGGTGCGGATCAGGTAGTCCGAATTGAAGTGCAGGAAGAACGGCGTGGAGTAGCGCGGGAAGCCGCGCCGCTCCGGCGCCGGGTTCACCACCCGATGGGTCGTGGACGGCAGGCGGTGGTTGGTCAGCCGCTGCAGCATGTCGCCGATGTTGCAGACCAGCGCGCCCGGCGGCGGGTTGATGGCGATCCAGCGCCCGTCGTGGTCCTTCACCTCCAGCCCGGCCTCTTCGGCGCCCAGCAGCAGGGTGATGACGTTGATGTCCTCGTGCGCGCCGGCGCGGATGTGCGGCCCGTCCTGCGGCACCGGCGGATAGTGCAGCAGGCGCAGGATCGAATTGCCCAGGTCCACCTTGTCGTCGAAGAAGTGGCGGTCGAGGCCCAGGTAGACGCTGATCGCCTCCAGCACCTTCAGGCCCATGGCGTCCAGCGCCTGGTAGAGCCAGGTCACCTTCTCGCGGAACTCCGGCAGTTCGGCGTCCGGCCAGACGTTGTCCGGCATGTGGTCGCGGAACGGATGGCCCGGCGGCAGGTCGCGGCCGACGTGCCAGAATTCCTTCAGGTCGTAGTGGGTGTGGCCCTTGGCGGTCTCGATGCCGAAGGGCGTGTAGCCGCGCTGGCCGGCGACCGGCAGCTTGTACTTCAGCTTCACCTCTTCGGGCAGGGCGAAGAAGGCCTTCATCTGCTCCAGCGCCGCGTCGATCCGCGCCTGGTCCAGGCCATGGTCGGAGATCACCGCGAAGCCCCAGCGGGCGTAGCTGTCGCCCAGCGTCTGGGTGAAGCGGTCGAAGTCCTGGGAGAAGAGCGCGTAGGAAACGGGCTCGATACGGTCCTGGAGGGCAGGGGCTTGGCTCATGGGCCGCCTTCTACACCCGCCCGCCGCCGGCCTCCACCCGGCGCGGCGTTTAGCCGGGCCCCCGCGGCCTCCTCCGCCTCGTCCTCGTCGTCGTCCGGGATGCGCGCCATCTCGGCGCGGATCAGCTTCTCGAAGGTCTCGCGGGAGGCGCGCGTGGCCATGATGTAGCGCTCCTCCTCGCCGTAGGCCGGCTGCAGCTTCTTGAAGAGCGCCTGGTCGTGCTCGCGGAAGACCACGGCGGCCTTCAGCGCGCGGCGCTCGCCGATGCCCAGGTGCACCAGCGCCCGGCGGCCGAAGTTCAGCGCGCTCTCGTACATCTCCCGCTCGACGCCGTCGGCGCCGGCGGCGAGCAGCTCGTAGGCGTGCGGCCGGTCGTACGCGCGGGCCAGCACCGACAGGTGGGGGAAGTTCTCCTTAGCCAGCTCCACCAGCTCCTTGGCCTTGTCCCGGTCGTCGATGGCGATGACCAGCAGCCGGGCCTTGTCGGCGCCGGCGGTGCGCAGCAGGTCCAGCCGGCTCGCGTCGCCGTAGTGCACCCGCCAGCCGAAGCGGCGGACCAGGTCGATGGACTCGATGGAGTTGTCCAGCAGCACCACGTTGAAGCCGTTGGCCATCAGGAGGCGGGTGGCGATCTGGCCGAACCGGCCGAAGCCGGCGACGATCGCGTCGGGGTCGCCCTCGTCGAACGGCAGGTGCTCGGGCTCGGGCCGGGCCGTCGGGCGGTTCAGCAGCAGCCGCTCGTAGGCGGCGAAGACCAGCGGCGTCGCCGCCATGGACACCGCCACCACCGCCGTCAGCAGGCGCGACAGCTCCTGGCCCAGCACGCCCGCGCCGACCGCGAAGCCCAGCAGGACGAAGGCGAATTCCCCGGTCTGGGCGAGGATGACACCGGTGGTGAGCGCCGTGCGATGCGGCACGCGGAACACCCGCGCCACGCCGTACATGGCCAGCGTGTTGATCGCCATCAGGCCCACCACCAGCGCCAGGATCAGCAGCGGCTGGGACGCCACCAGCGCCAGGTCCAGCCCCGCGCCGACGGTGATGAAGAACAGGCCGAGCAGCAGGCCGCGGAACGGCTCGATGTCGGTCTCGAGCTCGCGGCGGAACTCGCTCTCCGCCAGCACCACGCCGGCCAGGAAGGCGCCGAGCGCCGGCGACAGGCCGACCAGCTCCATCAGCGCCGCCACCGCCACCACCAGCAGCAGGGCCGAGGCGGTGAAGATCTCCCGCAGCCTGGCGGCGGCGATGAACCGGAAGAGCGGCAGGGTCAGGTAGCGGCCGACGATCACCACGACGGCCACCGCCGCGATTACCGCCAGCGGCCGGACCCAGGTGGGCAGACCCTCCAGCAGCATTCCCCCGTGCCCGCCGCCCTCCGCCGCCCCGCCATGGGCCGCGCCCGTGGCCAGCAGCGGCAGCAGGGCGAACATCGGGATCACCGCCAGGTCCTGGAACAGCAGGACGCCGAAGCTAGCCTCGCCCACCGGCCCCTGCCGCAGGCCGCGCTCCTCCAGGCTCTGCAGCACGATGGCGGTCGACGACATGGCCAGGATGGCGCCGGCGGCGAGCGCCACCCGCCAGTCCAGGCCCAGGGCGTAGGCGCCGGCTCCGAGCAGCAGGGCGGTGGCGACCATCTGGCCCGCGCCCAGGCCGAAGATGTTGGTCCGCATCCGCCACAGGAGCGCCGGGCGCACCTCCAGGCCGATCAGGAACAGCAGGATGACGACGCCGAACTCGGCGAAGCGCATGACGTCCTCGGACTCGCCCACCAGGTCGAGCGCGAACGGTCCCACCACCACGCCGGCCAGCAGGTAGCCCAGCACCGAGCCCAGCCCCAGTCGCTTGGCGATCGGCACCGAGATCACGCCCGCCGTCAGATAGACGAGCGCCTGGATCAGCAGCGGCTGGCCGTTCATCGGCGGGGGGCCCGGGCAGGGGTGCGCATGGCGCGCAATGGAGCCTGCAACGGCGCCGTGTGCACGCGGTTTTTTCAGGCCGGCGGGGGGCGCCTGTGGCCGCGTTTCATCATGCGGTGAATTTCTGCGCGCGAGCGGTTCTCAATCCGGCCTCCGCAGCGTAAAGGGCAGGCATGGCGAACAAGGTGCAGACAACCGCGAAGGACGCCCTGTCGGGCCTTCTCTTCGACGGCATGACCATCATGGCGGGCGGCTTCGGCCTCTGCGGGATCCCGGAGAACCTGATCGCGGCGATCCGCGAGACGGGGGTGAAGGACCTGACCGTCGTCTCCAACAACTGCGGCGTGGACGACTTCGGCCTCGGCGTGCTGCTGGCCGGCGGGCAGATCCGCAAGATGATCTCGTCCTACGTGGGCGAGAACAAGCGGTTCGCCGAGCTCTACCTCTCCGGCAAGCTGGAGCTGGAGTTCAATCCGCAGGGCACGCTGGCCGAGCGCATCCGGGCCGGCGGGGCGGGGATCCCGGCCTTCTTCACCCGGACCGGCGTCGGCACGCTGGTGGCCGAGGGCAAGGAAGTCCGCGTCTTCGGCAGTGAGGAATATGTGATGGAGCGCGGCCTCACGGCCGACCTCTCCATCGTCAAGGCCTGGAAGGGCGACGCCGAGGGCAACCTCGTTTACCGGAAGACCGCGCGGAACTTCAATCCGATGATGGCCACCGCCGGCAAGGTGACCGTCGCCGAGGTCGAGGAACTGGTGGAGGTGGGGTCCATCGATCCCGACCACATCCACACGCCGGGCATCTATGTGGACCGCATCCTGAAGGGCCCGCGCTTCGAGAAGCGCATCGAGCAGCTGACCGTGCGCACCCGCGAGACCGAGGGCGCCGGCGCCGGAGAGGAAGTCTAGGATGGCCTGGAACCGCGACCAGATGGCGGCCCGCGCGGCGAGCGAGCTGCGCGACGGCTTCTACGTGAACCTCGGCATCGGCATCCCGACCCTGGTGGCCAACTATATTCCGGCCGGCATGAGCGTGACCCTGCAGTCCGAGAACGGCATGCTTGGCATGGGCCCGTTCCCCTACGAGGGCGAGGCCGACCCCGACCTGATCAACGCCGGCAAGCAGACGATCACGGCTTTGCCGTCCTCGTCCTACTTCAGCTCCGCCGACAGCTTCGCCATGATCCGGGGCGGCCACATCGACCTCTCGATCCTGGGCGCCATGCAGGTGGCCGCCAACGGCGACCTCGCCAACTGGATGGTGCCGGGCAAGATGGTGAAGGGCATGGGCGGGGCCATGGACCTGGTCGCCGGCGTCAAGCGCGTCGTCGTGGTCATGGAGCACGTGGAGAAGTCGGGGGCGCCCAAGCTGGTCAACGCCTGCTCCCTGCCGCTCACCGGCAAGGGCGTGGTGGACCTGGTGGTCACAGACCTGGGCGTGTTCGACGTCGCCCGCGGCAAGGCCCCGCTCACCCTCCTCGAACTTGCCCCGGGGGTGACGGTGGAGGAGGTGAAGGCCAAGACCGAAGCCGCCTTCGAGGTGGCGGCGAAGGCGGCCGCCTAGCTCGCATCCGCGGCTCCGGCGCCTACGTATCCTCGTGACCTGACCCCTCGCGAGTGACAGACTTTCCGTCCATGAAGACGCCCCTCTTCGCGGCCATCGCCGCCTCGACCCTCGCCCTGGCTTCGGCCGCGCCGGCCCAGTCCAACCTGAAGACCGCGGTGTTCGCCGGCGGCTGCTTCTGGTCGGTGGAGAAGTTCTTCGAGGCCGCGCCCGGCGTGGTCGGAGCCGTCTCGGGCTATTCCGGCGGCGCCTCCAAGAACCCGACCTACGAGGCCCACCAGGGCCACATGGAGGCGGTGAAGGTCACCTACGACCCGGCCAAGACCAGCTACGCCAAGCTGGTGGACCACTTCTTCCACAACATCGACCCGACCGATCCCAACGGCCAGATCTGCGACAAGGGCCCGTCCTACCGGACCGCCGTCTTCGTCTCGAGCCCGCAGGAGCGGCAGGCGGCCGAGGCCATCAAGGCCCAGGTCCAGAAGCAGCTCGGCGCGACCGTCGCCACCCGCGTCGTGCCCGCGGCCACCTTCTGGCCGGCCGAGGCCTACCACCAGGACTTCGCCAAGAAGAACCCGCGCCGCTACGACGCCTACCGCATCGGCTGCGGCCGGGACCGTCACCTCAAGGTGGTGTGGGGCGGCCGGTAGCCGGATCCCGCGGCCGGGGCGCGAAGCCCTCGCCGACGAACATCTCCAACCGGCGCTTGCGCTCGCGGTCCAGCCGCACGTTCGCGATCTCCCCGCCGGAGACCCGGGCGAAGTCGCCCGCCATTTCGGCCCGCCAGTTCCCCTCCAGCGCCACCGCCAGCACGCGCCGGCCCTCCGCGGGGGTGAGCGGGGCGCTGGTCTCGGCCTGGTTCTGCGGGGTGTCGGCCAGCAGCCAGGCGCGCAGCGGCGGGGCGGCCGGATCGGCGAACCACTCGCGGCCGTAGTAGCGCATGGCGTAGTAGAGGAAGCGGCTGTTGACGGCGATGGCGGTGAGCCCCGCCGGCTCCTCCACCGCCGCCCGCTCCAGCACCAGCCGGGTGGCCTCGTCCCAGCCCTTGGCGCGCTTGAAGCTGTTGGCCGCGCCCATCCGTTCGGCCAGCGCCGGCGAGACGGTGAAGGCCAGGAACAGGGCCGCGAGGCCCGCCTGCAGCACCAGCGCCGCCGTCAGCCAGCCCTTCGCCCGCCACCGCATCAGCCAGGCGGCCACCACGATCGCCCCGGGCAGGTAGGCCGCCCCCGACCAGTTGGCGTTGGCCCGGCTGACGAAGGCCTGCCCAGTGACGATCAGCAGCGGCGGCAGGGTGAAGCAGAGCAGCAGCAGGTCGGCCGGCTGCAGCCGCCGGCGCCGCACCGCCAGGACCACGCCCACGATCAGGGCCGCGAACGGGATCGGCCCGAACACCCCGAACTGGGTGAGGATGAACTCCCCGAGCTCGGCGAAGTTGAACAGCTTGCGCCCGCCCCAGGCGGCGTTGGCGGCGGTGTGCTGCACGGTGGCGAAGCCGTGCTGGGCGTTCCAGACGAGGTTCGGCGCCATGACGACGGCGAAGGCCAGGACCGCGAGCCCCGCCGCGGCCGGCGACCACGCTCGCCGCGCCTCCCGCGACAGGACGAGGTGAAGCGCGATCCCGATCGCTCCGTATACGGCCGCATACTTGGACAGGAACGCCAGCCCCAGGGTCGCGCCGACGCCCGCGGCGAGCGCCAGCCGCCGTCGCCCCTGCGCGTCCTGCAGCGCAACGTAGGCCAGGATCGTCAGTCCAAGGAAGAATAACAGGGGCGCGTCGGTGGCGATCACCGCCGCCGACAGCTGGATGGCCGGCGCGAGGGCGTAGAGCGCCGTCGCCGCCAGAGCGACTCGACTGTCATAAAGCCGCCGGGCGATGGCGTAGACCACCAGCGCCGCCGCGCCCTGGAACAGCGGCGCCCCCAGCCGGACCCAGGCCTCCGCGTCGCCGCCCAGGGCCGTGGTGGCCCAGATGGTCCAGGCGATCATCGGCGGCTTGGAGTAGTAGCCGAAGTCGAGCGTGCGCGACCAAAGCCAGTACTGGGCCTCGTCGGGATAGAGCTCGAGCGGCGTGGCGAAGAGAGCCACGAGCCGCGCGGCGGTCAGGCCGGCGACCAGCATGACCGCGGCCCGCCAGTCCCCGCCGGGCGCTCCCGTCCGTGCGTCTTCGGCCATCGGCTCCTCGTTCGCGCGCCCGCTGCGCAAGGGGCGTGTGTATAGCGTCGGCGCCACGGTTTCGAGCGACTTGCGCGACGCGTTGTCACCGTAACAAAAGCGTCACCCACGGCCGCCGATTCCGCGCTATAGGGCCGAATTAAGACTCAAAGGGGCCGTCGTGGGGCGACGGACCTGATGGTTGGGAAAAGGGGATACTTCATGAACATCGCTCAACGCCTCGCGTGCGGCGCGGCTGTAGTGGCGCTTGCCTCGGCCGCCTCCACCGCCGTCTACGCCCAGGCGACCACCGGCGCCGTCCGCGGTCAGATCACCGACGACCAGGGCGCGCCCGTCGCCAACGCCACCGTCACCGTCACCCACGTGCCGACCGGCTCCAGCTCGACGTCGGTGACCGACGCCAGCGGCTTCTACTCGGTCCGCGGCCTGCGTCCGGGCGGTCCCTACCGCGTGCGCGCCACGGCCCCCAACTACGACGCCGGCACGTCCAACGTCGCCGCCATCGGCGTGGGCGAGCCCGCCAACGTCGACGTGCTGCTCTATTCCACCGGTGCGGAAGTCTCCGAGGTGGTCGTCACCGCCGCCGCCGCGGTCTCCAACCAGGGCGGCCCCAGCTCCAACTTCACCGCCAACGACATCGACAACCTGCCGTCGATCAGCCGCGACCTGAAGGACGTCGCGCGGATCGACCCGTTCGCCTCGATCGACCCGACCAACCAGGACGCCCTGTCCTTCGCCGGCGCCAACACCCGCTTCAACCAGCTGACCGTCGACGGCGTGCGCCAGAACGACGACTTCGGGTTGAACAACAACGGCTACCCGACCCAGCGCTCGCCGATCTCGCTGGACGCCATCGCGGCGGTGAACGTCTCGGTCGCGCCCTACAGCGTGATCAACAACGGCTTCACCGGCGGCCAGATCAACGCCGTCACCAAGTCGGGCGGCAACACCTTCTCGGGCACGGCCTTCTACGAGTACACCGACCAGGACCTGCGCGGTGACTCCATCGAGGGCGTGAAGTTCGGCGCGCCTTTCGAGAACAAGGTCTACGGCGCCACGCTCGGCGGCCCGATCATCCGCGACAAGCTGTTCTTCTTCGGCTCCTACGAGAAGTTCGAGGGCGTCCTCGGCTTCGACGAGGGTCCGGCCGGCTCCGGCGCGGCGATCGAGATCCCGCGCATCACCCAGCAGGCGCTCGACACCTTCCGCGCCGACACCCAGCGCATCTACGGCTACGACCCCGGCGGCCCGGTGACCGGCGCCTTCCCGGTGGAAGACGAGAAGTGGCTCGGCAAGCTCGACTGGAACATCACCGACAACCACCGCGCCTCGTTCACCTACCAGAACACCAAGGGCAACTCGCTCAACGGCTCGGTGTCCGACACCTTCGCCCAGGGCAACAGCACGACCCAGCCGGCCATCGGCCTGGAGTCGCGCCAGTACAACAAGACCGAGGAACTGATCGCCTACCAGGTGCAGGTGAACTCGGACTGGACCGACGACTTCTCCACCGAGCTGCGCTGGTCGTCCAAGGAGACCGACACCACCCAGATCCCGCTGGGCGGCCTGAGCGTCGGTGAGACCACGGTCCGCATCGCGGCGACCGACACCCTGGCCGGCATCCTGCCGGGCGGCGGCACGCCGGAAATCCGCTTCGGCGCGGACATCAACCGTCACGACAACTATCTGAACGTGAAGGTCGACACGCTCGAGGCGATCGCCCGCTACCGCTACGGCGCGCACGACTTCCTGTTCGGCGCCCGCACCGAGAAGAACGACATCTTCAACGTGTTCGTGGCCCGCTCGCTCGGCAGCTACACCTTCAACAGCTACGCCGACTATCTGGCCCGCCGCGCCTCGGCCTTCTCGCTGACGGGCGGCATCGACCCGTCCTCGGGTCAGATCCCGGCCACCCTGGGCACCGCCCGCGCCGGCGCCGCCGACTTCGGCTTCCGTCTGTCGTCGCTGTACGCCGAGGACCGCCTGCAGATCCTCGACAACCTCGATGTGACCGCGGGCTTCCGCTACGACTGGTACTCGACGAACGACGCGCCGATCCTGAACACGGCCTTTGTGTCGCGTCAGGGCTTCGCCAACACCAAGAGCCTCGACGGCGAGTCGGTGTTCCTGCCCCGCGTGTCGTTCAACTACGACCCGACCGACCGCCTGAACATCTCGGGCGGCTTCGGCCGGTTCTCGGCCACCGGCCTGAACGTCTGGATCTCGAACTCCTTCTCGAACACCGGCGTCAGCCAGACCAACGCGGTCTGCCCGGCGGCGCCCTTCACCAACGTCAGCCTCACGGCGGCGCCGGCGGGCTGCACCTTCACGCCCCGCGGCGGCGACGTGAACGCGCTCTCGCCCGCGTTCCAGATCCCGACCACCTGGAAGGCCAACCTCTCCGTCGGCTACGAGTTCGACTTCGGCCGCTTCGGCCTGGGCGACGGCTGGCTGGCGCAGGTCGACCTGCTGAAGTCGTTCAACGAGAACGCCCTCTACTGGTACGACGCCCGCGCCATCCAGACCGGCGTGGCCCCGGACGGCCGTCCGGTCTACGGCCGCACCACGGTCGGCGACCTGACGGGCAACCAGGGCGACTTCCTGCTGCGCAACATCGACAAGGGCGGCTCGGACTCGGTGGCCTTCACCGCGGCCAAGGACTGGCGTGAAGGCTGGTTCGACGGCCTCAGCTTCCGCTACACCTACACCTACACGGAAGCCGAAGACGCCAACCCGATGACCAGCTCGATCGCCTCGTCGAGCTTCACCCGCTTCGGCAGCTCGGACCCGCAGCGTCCGCCGGCGGCGACCTCCGACTACGAGGTCCGTCATCGCCACGCGCTGAACCTGTCCTATGCCAAGAAGTTCTTCGGCGACAACGAGACCTCGTTCACGATGTTCGCCCAGCACCGCTCGGGCCTGCCGTTCAGCTACACCTTCGCCAACAGCCGGACCGGCAACTTCGACAACGACTTCGGCTACTACGCCTCGAGCTACTCGGGCCGCCAGGCGACCTCGAACGCGCTGCTCTACGTGCCGACCGCCAACGACCCGCGGGTCGTCTACGGCGCCGGCTTCGATGTGGCGCGCTTCCAGACCTTCCTGGAGAACTCGGGCCTCTCGAAGTACGCCGGCGAGATCGCGCCGCGGAACGCCTTCCGTCAGGCGGACGTGACCACCATCGACTTCCGGATCAGCCAGGAGCTGCCGGCCTTCTTCCCGAACGGGGCGAAGCTCGAGGTGTTCATGGACGTCGAGAACCTCGGCAACCTGCTGAACGACGACTGGGGCGTGCTCGAGCAGTACGACTTCTCGCGGATGGTCCCGGTGGTGAACGTCAGCTGCATCGCGGCCGGCTCCACGGCGGCCGTCGGCTGCGGCGTGCCGGGCGCCCGCTACCTCTACACCGGCACCGCCGCGGGCAACGCGTTCCAGGAGCCGGTCCGCGCCTTCCGCCGCGACCAGTCGCTGTGGCAGGTGAAGTTCGGCGCCAAGTACAAGTTCTGAGCCTTACGGCCCGGACTGCACTGAGATGAGGGCGGCTGCAGCGATGCAGCCGCCCTTCTTCTTTGGCCCGCGGAATGTCGCGGATGCTTGACGCGGGGGGCGCCGGGGGCCATCTGCGCCCGGCTTCGTTTCGAGAGGGCTGGATGAGCTTCACCGTACCTGCCGAGTGGGCGCCCCACCGGGCCATGTGGCTGGGCTTCCCGAGCCATGCGGACCTCTGGGAGACCGACCTCGACGCCGCGCAAGCTGAGGTGGCCGACCTGGCCCGAGCGCTCGCGGGCCCGGGGGGCGAGACCGTGCGCCTGATGACCGGCCACCCGGACGGCGAGGCCGCCGCGCGGCGGATGCTGGGCGGCGTGGCCAATATCGAGATCGTGCCCGGCCGCTTCGGCGACATCTGGCTGCGCGACACGGGCCCGATCTTCGCCTCCGACGGCCGTGCGCTCGGCTTCCGCTTCAACGGCTGGGGCGGCAAGTACGACCTCGAGCACGACGACACGGTCGCCGCCCAGATCGCCCAGGCGTCGGGCGCCGAGCTCGTGGCGCACGACTTCATCCTGGAGGGCGGCGCCGTCGACCACGACGGCGAGGGCACGGTGCTGACCACCGGCCAGTGCGTGCTGAACGTCAACCGCAACGCCGGCTGGGACGACGCCAAGGCCGAGGCGGCCTTCGCCAAGGCCCTCGGCGCGAAGAAGGTGATCTGGCTGGGCGAGGGCCTGCAGAACGACCACACCGACGGCCACGTGGACAATCTGGCCCGCTTCGTCGCGCCGGGCGTCGTCGCCGTCCCTGTCGCCTGGGGCAAGGGCGACCCGAACGCGGACGCCTACGACGACGCCGCGCGGCGTCTCGCCGACGCCACCGACGCGGCGGGCCGCAAGATCAAGGTCGTTCGCATCCCCTCGCCGGGCTTCGTCGAGGGCGACGACGGCCGCGCCATCCCGGCCAGCCACATGAACTTCCTGATCGCCAACAAGGCGGTGATCGTGCCCATCTACGAGCAGCGTCCCGGCGAACTCGCCGTCCAGGCGCTGGAGACCCTGTTCCCCGACCGCCAGGTGATCGGCCTGCCGTCCATGGCCATCCTCACCGGCGGCGGCTCCTTCCACTGCATCACCCAGCAGGAGCCCGCCCGATGACGCGCAAGATGACCGTGGCCGCCATCCAGACGTCCTACGGCGACGACCTGCAGGCCAACATCAGGAAGACCGCCGACTTCATCCGTGAGGCGGCGGGCAAGGGCGCGCAGGTGATCCTGCCGTCCGAGCTGTTCCAGGGCCCCTACTTCTGCGTCGCCCAGGAGGAGCGCTGGTTCGCCACCGCCAAGCCCTGGCGCGAGCACCCCTGCGTCACCGAGCTCGCGCCGCTGGCCAAGGAGCTGGGCGTCGTGCTGCCGATCTCGATCTACGAGCGCGAGGGGCCGCACTACTTCAACAGCCTCGTCATGGTGGACGCGGACGGCTCGCCCATGGGCGTCTACCGCAAGAGCCACATCCCCGACGGCCCGGGCTACATGGAGAAGTACTACTTCCGCCCCGGCGACACCGGCTTCAAGGTCTGGGACACGAGGTTCGGCCGCGTCGGCGTCGGCATCTGCTGGGACCAGTGGTACCCGGAGTGCGCGCGGGCCATGACGCTGATGGGCGCGGAGGTCCTGCTCTATCCCACCGCCATTGGCTCGGAGCCGCACGACCCGACCCTGGACACCGCCGCCCCCTGGCGTCGCGCCATGCAGGGCCACGCGGTCTCCAACGTCATCCCCGTGGTGGGGGCCAACCGCACGGGCTTCGAGCCCTGGGCGAACTATCCCAATGGCGGCCAGCAGTTCTACGGCTCGTCCTTCATCGCCGACCACCGGGGCGACCTGGTGGCCGCCTTCGGCCGCGAGGACGAGGGGGCGCTGGTCGCCGAGTTCGACCTCGACTTCCTGGCCACCCACCGCGCCGCCTGGGGCTTCTTCCGCGACCGGCGCACCGATCTCTACGGCGCGCTGGCCAACGCGCGGCCCGCCTGAGGGCTGAGGGGGTGATCGAGACCGAACGGCTCATCCTGCGGCCCTTCCGCATCGAGGAGGACCGCGAGCCGTTCGGGGCGCTCAACGCCGACCGCCGCGTCGCCGACTGGCTGGGCGGGCCGCTCACCCGCCAGCAGAGCGACGGCCTGATCGACCGCATCAACGGCCACATCGTCGAGCACGGCTTCGGCTTCTGGGCCGCCGAGCTGAAGGCGGAACGGCGGCTGGTGGGCGCCATCGGGCTGCAGGTGGTGCGGGCCGAGGCCCTGCCGCTGGGCCCGGCCATCGAGGCCGGCTGGCGGCTGGCCTACGACGCCTGGGGACAGGGGCTGGTGACCGAAGGCGCGTCCGCCGCGGTGGCCTGGGCCTTCGCTCGCCTGCCGATCCCGGAGGTCGTCGCCTTCACCGGCGCCACCAACCTGCGCTCCCAGGCCGTGATGCGCCGCATCGGCATGACCCCCGACCCTGCGCGCGACTTCGACCATCCCCGGCTCGCGCAGGACCACCCGCTCCGCCGCCACGTCGTCTACGCGATCGCGCGGCCCTAGCCGTCAGGCCTCGCACCCCGCGGCCACCGGCGCGGCGGCGATCTCCCCCCGGGCCCTGGCCATGTCGGCGTTGAACGCCGGCTCGGCGTGCAGGCGCGCCACCATGCCCGAGGCGAGCGTGCGGCCCGCCTCGATGTCGCTCATGTAGTGGACGCCGCAGATCGCCCGGCTCTCGCCCATCTCGCGGCCGGCCACCAGCAGGCGGTCGGCGCGCTCGGGGGCGAGCTCGGTGAGCAGCAGCCCCCAGGTCCAGCCGACCATGGCGTGGCCGGACGGATAGGAGGCGTTGGTCTTCATCCACTCGGCGCGGGCGATGCAGATCGGCTTGTCGTTCCCGACCGCCGGCCGCGGCCGGCCGTAGTGGTTCTTCGGCACGTTGCCCACGTCGCGGACGTCCAGCTCGATGCGGTGCAGGATGCGCCAGGCGGTGGGCGTGCGGGCCTCGCTGAGCTCCTTGCCGAGCGCGCAGGAGAAGCGCTTCAGGGCGCCGCCCTGCCAGATCTCGTTGTCCTCGATCGCCGCCTTCCAGCGCGGCGTGCCCTCCAGCGCGCGGGTCTCGTCGTACATCGCCCGCTCCGCCCGGCCCTGGGCGGAGTCCGGCGCGGCCGGCGCCGGCAGGATCGCCTTCCCGTCCAGGGCGTCCTTCGGCAGGTAGCCGGTGAGCTTGGTCGGGACCGGCCCCGCCCGCGCCGCATCCACGGCGACGGGCGGAGACGGCGCGCCGGTGGCGCAGGCGACGAGCGCGACGAGCGCCGCGCAGAGGGTCAGGTTGCGGATCAACGAAGCTTCCTAGGCGCGAAGGACGGTCTTGCCGTTCTTGATGACCGTGGCGTTCCGCTCCTTAACCCGCGCCTCGAAGGAAATCACGGTCCCGTCGCGCCAGAGATCCACGGTGATGGTGTCCCCGGGGAAGACGGGCGCGGAGAACCTCGCCTGGTGGCTGAGGATCTGGTTGGGGTCGTAGCCGGTGATCGCCTGCAGCACGGCCCGGCAGGTGATCCCGTAGGTGCACAGGCCGTGCAGGATCGGCACGGGGAAGCCCGCGCGCTTGGCCACGTCGGGGTCGGAGTGCAGCGGGTTGCGGTCGCCGTTCAGGCGGTAGAGCAGGGCCTGGTCGGGCCTAGTGTCGATGTCCACCGAGAGGTCGGGCTTGCGGGACGGGACCTGGTGCGGCTCGGGCGCGCCCTCGGCCGGGCCGCCGAAGCCGCCGTCGCCGCGGGCGAAGGTGGAGCCGGTGAGGGTGGCCACCTTTTCGCCGTTCTCGTCCTTCCAGACGGTCTCGTTGACGATCACCGCGCCCTTGTCCTTGCCCTTGTCGTAGGCGCCGACCGTGCGGCTCTCGGCGGTGAAGGTGCCGGAGACGGGGAGGGGCTGGTGCAGTTCGACCTTCTGCTCGCCGTGCACCACCATCAGGAAGTTGATCTCGCTGACCCGGCGGCCCTCCGGCACCTGCGGCGGGGAGCGGCCCTGCCGGCCGCCGGCGGCGGCCAGGACGGTGGCGGCGGTGGGCACCACCTTCAGGTTCTTCTCGTAGGTGAAATCGAGCTCGCGGGCGTCCAGGGGGTCGCGGCCCATGCCGATGCCGAGGGCATACAGCATCACGTCCTTGTCGCCGTAGCTGAAGGTCCTGGGCTCGGTCTTCTGCTCCAGGATGTCCGGGTAATAGATCGGCATGAAATATCCCTCCCTTATCAATGGGCGGATTGAAGACCCGCGGACGCGCCTCCGCAAGCGCCGCGCAGCCCAGGCATTTGCCGCTCGGTTATCGATGGGCTAGAAGCGGCGACCTCGTGCGCGCGGGGCTCCGCTGCGTCCAAAGAATTCGAAGGCTTCCATGACCACCACGACCCAGCCCGGCCTCGGCCAGATCACCGGCAACGTCCTCTTCTATTCCCAGCCCGAGCCGCTGACGCCCGAGCTGCACGGCAAGCTCGGCGTGAAGCGCATGGACGGTCCGTTCAGCTTCGCCCGCGTGGGCCACGCCATCCCGCTGACCGTGGGCGAGTTCCCGCTGGCCGCCGTGACGGGCCCGATCATCTTCGTCGGCGACGAGAAGCTGCCGATCGCGGTCATGGGCCTGAACGCCGGCGAGAACATGTTCGTCCGCGACAACGGCATGTTCGAACCGGGCGTCTATATCCCGGCCTACGTCCGCCGCTATCCGTTCGTGTTCGCCAACGACCAGGCGAACAACCAGATGGTGCTCTGCGTCGACCGCAAGGCCGAGTTCATCGTCGAAGGCGGCGACATGCCCTTCTTCGAGAACGGCCAGCCCAGCGAGTACACCAAGAACTGCATCGAGTTCTGCAACAACTTCGAGATCGAGCGGCAGCGCACCCTGTCCTTCGTGCAGATCCTGAAGGACCTCGACCTGTTCGAGCAGAAGACCGCCAACTTCACGCCGATGAACCCGGACGGCACGCCCGGCGAGCCGCAGAAGATCGCCGACTACTTCGGCGTCTCCGAGGACAAGCTCAACAAGCTGCCCACCGACAAGCTGGTCGAGCTGCGCGACAACGGCGCCCTGTCCCAGATCTACGCCCACATGCTGTCGCTGGTCGGCTGGGACCGCCTGATCGCGCTCGCCATGGCGCGCGCCCCGCAGGAGCCGGTCGCGGCCAACGCCTAACCAGGAAGAGCCCTTCTCCCCTTGCGGGAGAAGGTGGCCTGCGGAGCAGGCCGGACGAGGGGGTCTCGCGGCGTCGCCGCGGGCCCCTTCTTCGTATCCGCCCTAGCGCGCGAACACGCTGCGGGTCAGGCAGGAGAAGACCAGCCGTCCGGCCTCGTCGAGCAGGTCGTGCTGGCAGATGACGATGCCCTTGCCCTCGCCCACCGGGTCCTTGGCCATCACGGTCATGCGGCCGCGCAGCAGCTCGCCGGGCGGCGGGTTGCGCATCCAGCGCAGGGCGTCGACCCCCAGCCGCTTGATCTGCGGCCAGTCGGTGCTGGCCACTGCATCCAGACGGGCCCAGATCGCGTAGACCATGGAGTCCGGCGCGCCGCGGTCCAGCGTCCAGCCGGGCGTGAACGCGCCCACGAACGCCTCCAGCGCCTCGGGGTCCACGGCCGCTGCGCCGAGCGGGACCACCTGGCCGATCTGGATGTCGTCGAAGGCTGCGGGCACTGGGCGAAGCTCCGGGGTGGGGATCGGGATTCGGCGATGATGAGGCTGCGGCGTCGGCGAAGTCGAGCCCGCTTTGCGCTCGCGGCCCGGCCACGCCATATAGCGGGCAAGTCGTATGGGGCGGATAGGCGGATGATGCGATTCCTGGCGGGCCTGCTCATGGCGCTGGCCTTCGTCGCGCCGGCTGCGGCCCAGCCCGTCGACACCGGCCACCTCGAGGCCGAGCTGGTCGCCCAGGCCAAGGGCGTGGCCCCCGGCCAGACGATCCATGTGGCGCTGCGCCAGAAGATCGACGACGGCTGGCACACCTACTGGCGCAACGCCGGCGATTCCGGCGAGGCCACCCGCATCGAATGGGCCCTGCCGCCCGGCTGGACCGCCGGCGAGTTCGTCTGGCCCACGCCGCACCGCCTGCCGGTCGGCCCGCTCGTCAACTACGGCTACGAGGGCGAGGTCCTGCTGCCCATGGCGCTCACCGCGCCGGCCAACGCACAGCCGGGCTCCACGGCGACGCTGAAGGGCAAGGCCTACTTCCTGGTCTGCGAGGAGATCTGCATCCCCGAGGAGGCCGAGCTCCAGCTCGCCCTGCCGGTGGTCGCCGCGCCGGCGGCCGCGGATCCGAAGTGGGGCCCGGCGATCGGCCAGGCGCTGGCCGCCGCGCCGAAGCCCGCCGGCCTCACCGCCGCCTTCGAGAAGCGCGGCCCCCTGCTCGCGCTCGCCGTCACCGGCGCGCCGCTGAAGGGCGCCGACGTCGCCCAGGCCTACTTCTTCCCGTTCGCCTCCACGGTGATCGACCACGCCAAGCCCCAGCCCATCGAGCGCGGGCCGGAGGGCCTCACCCTGACCGTCACCCCCGGCTACGACTTCCAGTCGGGCGCCGGGCCGCAGACCCTGGCGGGCGTGCTCTCCCTGGGCGACCGCGCCTACGAGGTCTCCGCCGCGGCCGGGCCCCTGCCGGCGGGCGCCGCGGGCCTCGGGCCGCCGCCCGTCAAGGCGAGCGGCGGGGCGGGCGGCGGCCTGGGCCTGCCGATGGCGGCGCTGTTCGCCCTGCTGGGCGGCCTCGTGCTCAACCTGATGCCCTGCGTCTTCCCGATCCTGGCCATGAAGGCCGCCTCGCTCGCCGGCCACGCCCACGAGCAGGCCGCCGCGCGGCGCCAGGGCCTGGCGTTCGGGGCGGGCGTGCTGGTCACCTTCCTGGCGCTCGCCAGCGTGCTGATCGGCCTGCAGGCGGCCGGCTCGGCCGTCGGCTGGGGGTTCCAGCTGCAGTCGCCGCCGGTGGTGGCGGGCCTGGCGCTGCTCATGCTCGCCGTGGCGCTCAATCTGTCCGGCGTCTTCGAGGTCGGCGGCTCGCTGCAGGGCGCGGGCGCGGGCCTCGCGTCGCGGCGCGGGCTCACCGGCGCCTTCTTCACCGGCGTGCTGGCCGTGGTCGTGGCCGCCCCCTGCACGGCGCCCTTCATGGCCCCGGCGCTCGGCTGGGGCCTGACCCAGCCGCCGGCCGCGGCCCTCACGGTGTTCCTGGCCCTGGGGATCGGTTTCGCCCTGCCGTTCGTGGCGGTCTCCTTCGCCCCGGCCCTGCTGGCCCGCCTGCCGAAGCCCGGGCCATGGATGGACGTCTTCAAGAAGGCCCTGGCGTTTCCGATGTACGGCGCGGCGGCCTGGCTGGTGTGGGTGCTGGCGCAACAGGTGGACGCGGCGGGCCTCGCGCGCATCCTGGCGGCCGCCGTGGTCTTCGCCGCCGCGCTCTGGCTGGCCGGCCGGGCGCAGCGGGGTCGCCTCACCGGGCGCGGCTCGGCCGTTCAGGGCGGGCTGGCCGCGGCGCTCCTCATCGTCGCCGTCGCCATGGCGCTCTGGGAGGACTACGCGCCCCCGCCGGCGGCCGGCGTCGCGAGCGCCTCGGCCGCCGTCCCCTACGAGGCCTACAGCCCGGAGCGCCTCGCCGCCCTGCGCGCCGAGGGCCGGCCGGTGTTCGTCAACTTCACGGCCGCCTGGTGCGTCAGCTGCCAGGTGAACGAGCGCGTCGCCCTCTCCAGTCCGAAGGTCGCCAAGGCCATGGCCGACACCGGCGTCGCCTACCTGAAGGCCGACTGGACCCGCAAGGACGCCGCCATCGCCGCCGAACTCGCCCGCCACGGCCGGGCCGGCGTGCCGCTCTACCTCGTCTATGGCGCGGGCGGCGGCGAGGGCGTTATCCTGCCCAACATCCTGACCGAAGGGGTGGTGGTCCGCGCGCTGGAGGCCGCCGCCCGCGGTCGCTGACCGCCGCCTCGAAGGAGCCCGCCGATGCCGCTTCGCCGCCGCGCCGCCATAGGCTTCGCCCTCGCCGCGATGATCGCCGCGCCCGCCGCCGCCCAGCCGCAGCTCGGCCAGCCTGCGCCGGCCTTCTCCGCCGTGGACGCCGACGGCCGCACCCGCACGCTCGCGGAGTTCAAGGGCAGGACCGTCGTCCTGGAGTGGACCAACAACGGCTGTCCCTACGTCGGCAAGCACTACAATTCCGGGAACATGCAGCGCCTGCAGCGCCAGGCGGCGAAGGACGGCGTGGTCTGGCTGACCGTGGTCTCCTCCGCGCCCGAGATGCAGGGCCACCTTACCCCCGCCCAGGCCAAGCTCTGGAAGGCGAAGGTGAAGGCCGCCCCGGCCGCCGTCCTGCTGGACGCCGACGGCCGTGTGGGCCGCGCCTACGACGCCAAGGCCACGCCGCATATGTTCATCGTCGATCGCGCCGGCCGCCTCGCCTACATGGGCGGCATCGACGACCGCCCCTCGTCCGAACCGGAGAGCCTGAAGGGGGCGAAGAACTACGTCGCCGCCGCGCTCGCCGACCTGAAGGCCGGCCGTCCGGTCGCCCAGGCCGTGACCCGTCCGTACGGCTGCGGCGTTAAGTACGCGTCGGCCGACTGACGGGCCGGGGATGATCCAGGGGCTGTAAGCTTTGTCCGAGACCGACGCCGCGTGGGCGGCCCTCCATGCCGCCGCCGAGCGCGCCCGCGTGCGCCGGATCGCAAGCCTGTTCCAGGAGGAGCCGCAGCGGCTCGAGCGCCTGACGCTCGCCGCCTCGGGCCTGACCCTCGACCTCTCCAAGCAGCCCTGGTCGCTGGCCGACCTGGAAGGGGTCATGGACCTCGCCCGCCTCGCCGGCGTCGAGCCCGCCCGCGAGCGCCTGTTCGCCGGCGAGACGGTGAACCGCTCCGAGGGCCGCGCGGCCCTGCACATGGCGCTCCGCGCCCCCGCCGGCGCGGGCTTCAAGGCCCAGGGCGAGCCGGTCTCCGCCGAGGTGGAAGAGGTCCGCGGCCGCATGCGCGCCTTCGCCGAGCGGATCCGGTCCGGCGCGCTGAAGGGCGCCACGGGCCGCCCGTTCCGCGCCGTCCTGCACATCGGCATCGGCGGCTCGGACTTCGGCCCGCGGCTGGTCTGGGAGGCGCTGCGGCCCGTGGAGCCGGCCATCGAGCTGCGCTTCGCCGCCAACGTCGATCCGGCCGAGATCGCCCAGGCCATGGCGGGCCTCGACCCCGCCGAGACCCTGGTGGTGGTGGTCTCCAAGACCTTCACCACCCAGGAGACCATGACCAATGCGCAGACCGCGCGGGCCTGGCTGCGCGCCGCGCTCGGCGAGGCCGGCGACGCCCACCTGGTCGCCGTCTCCACGGCGCTCGACAAGACCCGGGCCTTCGGGATCGCCGACGACCAGGTGTTCGGCTTCTGGGACTGGGTCGGCGGCCGCTATTCGGTGTGGTCGGCCGTGGGCCTCTCCTGCGCCGTCGCGCTGGGGCCCGAGGTGTTCGACGCCTTCCTGGCCGGCGGCGCGGCCCTGGACGAGCACTTCCGCACGGCCCCGCTGGAGGCGAACGCCCCGGTTCTGCTGGCGCTCGCCCACGTCTTCAACCGCAACGGACTCGGCCGCCCGGTCCGCGCCGTGGTCCCCTACGCCCAGCGCCTGCGGCTGCTGCCCAACTTCCTCCAGCAGCTGGAGATGGAGTCCAACGGCAAGCGGGTGACCGCCGACGGCCGCCGCGTCGCCCACGGCACGGCCGCCGCCGTGTTCGGCGACGCCGGCTCCAACGTGCAGCACGCCTTCTTCCAGCTCCTGCACCAGGGGACCGACGTCATCCCGGTGGACATCGTCGCCGTCCGCGAGGCGAGCGAGGGCGACCCCGCCGCCCAGAAGAAGCTGCTCGCCAACGCCGTCGCCCAGGCCGAGGCCCTGATGGTCGGCCGGAGCGAGGCCGATGTCCGCGCCGAGCTGGCCGCCAAGGGGCTCCCTGACGACGAGATCGCCGCGCTGGCGCCCCAGCGCACCTTCCCCGGCGACCGGCCGTCCAGCTTCATCCTCCTGGAGCGGCTGACCCCGCAGGCGCTCGGCGCGCTCATCGCCCTCTACGAGCACAAGACCTTCGTGGAAGGCGTGCTCTGGGGGATCAACAGCTTCGACCAGTGGGGCGTCGAGCTGGGCAAGACGCTGGCGACCCGGGTGCTCGCCGAGCTGGACGGCGGCCCGGCGGGCGCCCACGACCCCTCCACCGCCGCCCTGATCGCCAGGTTGCGCGGCTGACTCGCCTTGGCCGCACATCTCGGCTATAGGCCCCGCCCGATGAGCCAGGTCGCGCACCATCACGGCCACCACCACCATCCGACCCTCGCGGGATCGGCCCGGGTGCGCTTGGCCTAGAGCGACCCGACCGAGCCCCGCCACACGCGGACGGGGCTTGGCTCTTTCAGACCAGCGCCGTCCGTCGCCCCTCACCAGGACCCGACCGATGGACGACCTCCCTTCCAAGCCTTCCTTGAGCCCGGACGCCGCAGCCGCTAAGCGCGCAGGCATGACCGAGAGCACCCGCCCCGAGGCGCGCGTCCCGCGCGGCTTCGTCGACCGCCGCGCCCGCGACCTCGCCGCCGAGCGCGCCATCCTGGACGCCGTCTCGGAGATCTACGAACGCTACGGCTTCGAGCGCCTGGAGACCGGGGCGTTCGAGTACGCCGACGCCCTGGGCAAGTTCCTGCCCGACGCCGACCGTCCCAACGAGGGCGTCTTCGCCCTGCAGGACGACGACGAGCAGTGGATGGCGCTGCGCTACGACCTGACCGCCCCGCTCGCCCGCTTCGCCGCCCAGACCTGGGAAACCCTGCCCAAGCCGTTCCGCCGCTACGCCTACGGCCCGGTCTGGCGCAACGAGAAGCCCGGCCCCGGCCGGTTCCGCGAGTTCACCCAGTGCGACGCCGACACGGTGGGTTCGGCCCGGCCCGAGGCCGACGCCGAGATCATCGCCATGGCCGTGGAGGGGCTGCAGGCCGCGGGCCTGCCAGCCGGCTCGGCGGTGCTGAAGATCAACAACCGCAAGCTCCTCGACGGCCTGTTCGACGCCCATGGGGTGGCCGATCCGAAGCAGCGGCTCACGGCGCTGCGGGCCATGGACAAGTACGACCGCCTGGGGCTCGACGGCGTCCGCGAGCTGCTCGGCAAGGGCCGCCTGGACGAGTCCGGCGACTACACCAAGGGCGCTGAGCTGGCGTCCCCGGCGATCGTCGCCGTGGAGAGCTTCCTCGCCGCCGCCGGCTCGCCGGACCTCTCCCGCGCCGACGTCGTCGCCGCCCTTGCCAACCTCGGCCTGGGCGAGAAGGGCGCCGAGGCGCTGACCGAGCTCTCGCAGATCGACGCGGCGCTCACCGCCATGGGCGTGGCCCAGGACGCCGCCCGGATCGATCCCACCGTCGTGCGCGGCCTGGAGTACTACACGGGGGCGGTGTTCGAGGCCGAGCTCCTGCTCGCTACGACCGACGAGAAGGGCCAGCCGATGCGCTTCGGCTCGGTCGGCGGCGGCGGCCGCTACGACGACCTCGTGGCCCGCTTCACCGGCGAGCGGACGCCCGCCACCGGCTTCTCCTTCGGCGTCTCGCGCCTTGCCGCCGCCCTACGCGCCGCCGGCCGCGACCTCTCCGCCCAGGTGCGTGGACCCGTGGTGGTCATCGCCTTCGATCAGGCGCGCATGGCCGACTACTTCAAGGTCGCCGAGGAGCTGCGCTCGGCGGGCGTGGCCGCCGAGGTCTACCTCGGCCAGTCCGGCATGAAGGCCCAGATGAAGTATGCCGACCGCAGGCTCTCGCCCGCCGCCGTCATCGTCGGCGAGGACGAGCTGGCCGCCGGCACGGTGACCATCAAGGATCTCGACCTCGGCCGCGCCCTGTCGGCCAAGGTCACCGACAACGCCGAGTGGCGCGAGCAGCGCCCGGGCCAGCAGACGGTGCTCCGCGCCGAGCTGGTGGCTACGGTGCGCAAGATCCTGGACCAGGCGTCGTGAGGACGGAGCCGCCCGTTCCGCCTGAGGCGCTCGCCGCCATCCGCGCCCCGCTGGCCGGCGCGGGCGCGCAAGCCGTGGACGCGCCCCTGCTGCAGCCGCTGGGCCTGCTCCTCGACCTCGCGGGCGAGGCCATGCGCGCGCGCCTGTTCGTCGTGCAGTCCGAGGGCGGGACGGAGTCCTGCCTCCGGCCCGACTTCACCGTCGCCATCGCGCGGCGGCACCTGGAGCGCGGGGTCGGCGAGGGCCGCTACTTCTACGAGGGCGCCGCCTTCCGCGCCTCGCCGGAGGCCGACCGCCCCGAGGAATTCCTGCAGGTTGGGCTGGAGCTGTTCGCGCCGGCCGGCTCCCCCGCCGTCGCCGCCGACGTCGAGGCCGCGACCCTGGCCTGGCGCGGGGCGGAGGCCGGCGGCCGTGGCGACCTCACGCTCTGGCTGGGCGACGTGGGCCTTCTGGGGCCGTTCATCGAATCCCTGGCCCTGCCGGCCGGGGTCGCCGCGCGGCTGAAGCGCGTGGCGGGCCGCCCGCGCCTGCTGCAGGCGGAGCTGGCGCGCACCGGCGGGGCGTCCGCCGCCTCGGGCGAGGGCTCGCAGCTCGCCGGCATGCTGGCCGGGCTCTCCGAGGCCCAGGCCGCGACCCTGCTGGAGGAGGTCTGGGCGCTGGCCGGCGTGGAGCCCGTGGGCGGACGCGGCCCGGCCGAGATAGCCGCGCGCCTGGTCCGCAAGGCCGAGGCTGCGTCTGCGCCGGCGCTTACCGACGCCCAGGCGGCCGCCATCCGCGGCTTCATGGCCATCTCCGACGCCCCGGCCGCGGGCCTGGCGCAGGTGCGCGAGCTCGCCGGCCGCAAGCCCGGCGCGCTGGACGCCGCGCTCGAGACCTGGCGCGAGCGGCTGGCCGCGATCGAGGCCCAGGTCCCGGCGGGACGCCTGCGGTTCGCCCCGGCGCTCGGCCATGCCTTCGAATACTATGACGGCCTCACCTTCGAGGTGCGCAGCGAGGCCTTGGGCGCCGACCGGCCGGTGGCCGTCGGCGGCCGGTACGACGGGCTGCTGGCCCGCCTCGGCGCCGCCGCCGAGGCCCGCGCCGTCGGCTGCATGGTCCGGCCCTGGCGGGCCTTCTCCGGGGGCGAGCAATGAGCGGGCCGCTGATCGTCGCTGTTCCTTCCAAGGGGCGGCTCAAGGAGCAGGTGGAGGCCTGGCTCGCCGACTCCGGCGTGCCGCTGCAGGCCGTCGGCGGCGCCCGCGGCTACATCGGCGAGCTGAAGGGCGTGTCCGGCGCCCAGGTGCGCCTGCTGTCCGCCGGCGACATCGCCGACGCTCTCGACGCCGGCGAGGTTCACCTGGGCGTCACCGGCGAGGACCTGCTGCGGGAGAAGGGCGAGCTGGACGGCCGTGTCCTGCTGCTGCGCGCGCTCGGCTTCGGCCGGGCGGACCTCGTGGTCGCCGCGCCGAAGAGCTGGCTCGACGTGGAGACCATGGCCGACCTGGAGGAGGTGGCCCACGACTACCTCGCCCGCACCGGCCGGCGCATGCGGGTCGCCACCAAGTACCTCGCCCAGACCCGCGCCTTCTTCGCCCGCCACGGGGTGGCCGACTACCGGATCGTCGAATCCGGCGGCGCCACCGAGGGGGCGCCGGCCTCCGGCGCCGCCGAGCTGGTGGTGGACATCACCACCACGGGGGCGACCCTGCAGGCCAATGGCCTCAAGACCCTGGCCGACGGCGTGATCCTGAAGAGCCAGGCCCAGCTCGCCGCCAGCCTGCGTGCAAGCTGGACGGCCGGTCAGCTCGCCGCCGCCGAACGCCTGCTCAGGGTCGTCGAGGCCCGCGCCAGCGCCCTGCGCTCGGCCGCCCTGATCTGGCCGTCCACGGGCGACGCCGCCGAGGCCGCGGTGGTCGACCGGCTGGTGGCCGCCGGCGCCTCGCGCAGGCCCAATGGGCTGCTGGTCGACGTGGCGGGAATCGCCGACGCCGCTACCGCGCTCACCGCCGCGGGCCTCGGACCGGTCACTGCGGCGCGGCCCGATTTCGTGTTCGATGTGGCCTGCGCGTCCTACGAGGCGCTCGCGAAACACGTTCTTTGACGTTTGCGTCAAAAGACGGTGTAAATTTTGGTTTAATCGCGAATTTCTGATGAACCTTTGCTGGCAAACCGTCAGCAGACCGTTGACTCAGGCAGGAATTTGCCGTTCTTTCATTACGCGAGAGACATGAAGGCGCTCAGTCCTGAGGTCTCCGGCGTTTCGGGGAGGAAACGCCCGCTCTTTCGAGCGACTGCTCAAAAAATGGCCCGCTGCGATTATCCCCCGCAGCGGGCCAAATTTTTTGGCCAAAGCCTATTTTTGACGAAGACGTCAAATCCCTCCCTGGAAGGGGAGGGATCGGACCCGCTGCTACCAGATCCGCACGCGCATCTCCGGCGGGACGTACATCGGGTCGCCCGGCTTCACGCCGAACGCCTCGTAGAAGGCGTCGATGTTGCGCACCGGCAGGTCCACGCGGGCCTGCGGCGGAGCGTGCGGGTCGGAGACCAGCAGCTGCTTCATCCTGTCGTCCCGGTACTTGCCGCGCCACACCTGGGCCCAGCCCAGGAACACCCGCTGCTCGCCGGTCAGGCCGTCCAGCACCGGCGCGGGCTTGCCGTCCAGCGAGATGCGATAGGCGTCCAGCGCCAGCAGCAGACCGCCCAGGTCGGCGATGTTCTCGCCCATGGTCAGGTCGCCGTTGATGTGGGCGCCGGGCAGGATCTCCACGGCCGCGTACTGCTTGCCGAGCTTCACCGCCTCGGCGTTGAACTTGGCCGCGTCCTCGGCGGTCCACCAGTCGGTCAGTCGGCCGTCGCCGTCAGACTTGCGGCCCTGGTCGTCGAAGCCGTGGGTGATCTCGTGGCCGATCACCCCGCCGATGCCGCCGTAGTTGATCGCCGGGTCGCCCTCGGGGGCGAAGAACGGCGGCTGCAGGATGGCGGCCGGGAACACGATCTCGTTCTTGGTCGAGGAGTAGTAGGCGTTGATGGTCGGCGGCGTCATGCCCCACTCGGCGCGGTCCACCGGCTGGCCGATCCGCCGGGCGCGGAAGTCCCAGTCGAAGGCCACGGCGCGCTTGACGTTGCCGTAGAGGTCGTCGTCGCGGACCTGCAGGGCGGAGTAGTCCCGCCACTTCTCCGGGTAGCCGATCTTCACGGTGAACTTGGCGAGCTTGTCGAGCGCCTTGGCCTTGGTCTCCGGACCCATCCAGGCGAGCTTCTCGATCCGGCCCTTCATGGCGGTTTTGATGTCGCCCACCAGGGCGTCCATCTTCGCCTTGCTCTCCGGCGGGAAGTAGGCGTCGACGTAGAGCTTGCCCAGCGCCTCGCCGACCTGGTTGTCCACCAGGTTCACGCCGCGCTTCCAGCGGGGCTGCTGCTGCGGCTGCCCCGAGAGCGTCTTGGAGCGGAAGTCGAACTGCGCCTCGTCGAACGCCTTCGACAGGTAGGGCGCGGCGTTGTCGGCCAGGTGGAAGGCCATCCAGGCCTTGAGCGTGTCGACCGGCGCCTGGGCGTAGATCGCCGCGATCTTCGGGAAGGCGGTGTTCTCGCTGACCACCACCCGCTTCTGGGCCGGCAGGTGCATGCCCTGCATGAAGGCGGCCCAGTCGAAGCCCGGCGCATAGGCGGCCAGCTTGTCGATCTCGAAGGGATTGTAGGTCTTGTCGTCGTCCCGGCGCTCGGCGCGGGTCCAGGAGACCTTCGCGATCTCCGTCTCCAGCGCCACGATCGCCTTGGCGTTGGCCGCCGCGTTCGGCCAGCCGGCCAGGGTCAGCATCTTGGCCACATAGGCCTCGTAGGCCTGCTTCTGCGGGGCGAACCGGTCGACCAGGTAGTAGTCGCGGTCTGGGAGCCCCAGGCCCGCCTGGCCGAGGTAGACCGTGTAGTTCATCGGGTCCTTGGCGTCGTCGTAGATCGCCCCGGAGAAGAACGAGCCGCCGAAGTCGTGCATGGACTCGCCCATCAGCCGGGCGAGGTCGGCCCGGGTCTTGGCCGCGCGGATCTGGGCCAGGTCGCCGGCCAGCGGCTTGGCGCCCAGGGCGTCGACCCGGGCCTCGTCCATGAAGCTGCGGTAGAGCGAGCCAACCTGGGCGGAGGGGCCGCTCGCCGCGCGGTCGGCCGCGGCCTTCTCGGCCACGGCGCGCATGCGGTCGCGGGAGAGCTCGTCGAGCGCGTTGAACGCCCCGTAGGTCGAGCGGTCGGCCGGGATCTCGAGCCGGTCCAGGTAGGTCCCGTTGGCCCAGCGGAAGAAGGAGTGGCCGGGGGTCACCGCCATGTCGCGGCCGGAGAGGTCGAAGCCCCAGGTCCCCATGCGCGGGGCCTTGGAGAGGTCCCGGGCCGCGGCGTTGGCCTGCGCCGTCTGGGTCGCGGGCTGCTGCTGGGCCGCCGCGGGCTGCGCGGCGAGGAGGGCGGCCGCCGCGGCGGCGCCGAGCCAGAGGGTCTTCATGCGGATGAGCTCACTCGCTGGAGGGTCGTGGCCGGACCATGCCCCGGCCGCGGCCTGTCACACTCGTTACATTTTCGTCAGGTTTTCCCGCCCCTTGGGACGGGGGATGCGTCACAGTCAGTGGTGACTGTGGTCCATGGCCGGCGCGCCTGCGCCCGTTCCCACGACGAGTTCGACCTTCACCTTGGTCCCGCTCGCGAAGCTGAGCGTGGCCGGGACCCGGTCGCCGGCGTTCAGCGCCTTGGTCAGGCCGAACAGCATCAGGTGGTGGCCGCCCGGCGCGAGGATGACCTTGCCGCCCGGGGGCACGGGCACGCGCTCCACCTTGCCCATCTTCATCACGCCGCCCGCCATGGTGGTGCGGTGGATCTCCACCTTGCGCGCCACGGGGCTCTCCGCCCCGGTGAGCGCGTCGGGGGCCTTGCCGCGGTTGGTGAGCGTCAGGAAGCCCGCGCCCGTGCCGCCGGCCACCGCCGGCCGGCTCCAGGCCTGGCTGACCTCGATCGACGTGGCCGCGGCGGCGGCGGCGGCGGCGGGGGCGGCCGCGAGGGCCAGGGCGGTCAGCAGGGCTCGCATGGATGCGCCTTTCCGGGGGCTTTCGTTCCGGGCAGGCGTCATACGCCGCCTGGGAGATTCCTCAATGGCCGGGCGTGCGCCATAGTCGCCACGCGGTGAATCGGAGTGCGGATGGAAGGCCAGGTCGAGGCGGCCGCCTATAAGGATGTGGTGCTGTTCCTGGCCACCGCCGGGATCGTCGTGCCGCTGTTCCGCCGCTGGCGGATCAGCCCCATCCTGGGCTTCCTCGGGGCCGGCGTGCTTCTGGGGCCCTACGGGCTGGGCTCGCTCGCCGACGAGTTCGGCTGGCTCTCGGCCCTGACCATCGACAACCCCGACCAGGTCGCCCAGCTCGCCGAGTTCGGGGTGGTCTTCCTCCTGTTCATGATCGGGCTGGAGCTCTCCTGGGAGCGCCTGCGCCGGATGCGCAGGTACGTCTTCGGCCTCGGCGCCCTGCAGGTGGGCGTCTGCGTCGCCGCGCTGGCCGGCGCCGCCCACCTGTTCGGCGCCCCGCTGGAGGCCGCGATCGCCATCGGCGCGGCGCTCGCCCTGTCGTCCACCGCCATCGTCATGCCGGTCCTCACCGAGCAGAAGCGCCAGCACGCCGTGGCCGGCCGGGTGACCTTCTCGGTGCTGCTGTTCCAGGACCTGGCGGTGGCCCCGATCCTCGTGGCGCTGGCCCTGTTCGGCCGCCGGGCCGGCGAGGCCTCGGCCTCGGACCTCTTCGTCTCCTTCGCCACCGGGGCGCTCGGCCTCCTGATCCTGCTGGTGTTCGGCCGCCTGCTGCTGCGGCCCATGCTGCGCTCGGTGGCCAAGGCCAAGAGCGAGGAGCTGTTCGTCGCCGCCTGCCTGCTGGTGGTGATCGGGGCGGGGCTGGTCAGCGAGCTCACGGGCCTGTCCATGGCGCTCGGCGCCTTCATCGCCGGCCTGCTGCTCGCCGAGACCGAGTACCGCCACGAGGTCGAGGTCACCATCGAGCCGTTCAAGGGCCTCCTGCTCGGCCTGTTCTTCGTCTCCGTCGGCATCCGCCTGAACGTGCCGCTGCTGGTGGAGCAGCCGCTGCCGATCATCGGCGCGGCGCTGGGCCTGATCCTGGTGAACGGGGCGGTGGTGTTCGGCCTCGCCCGCCTGTTCGGCCTGGAGACCCGCCGCGCCGTCGAGTCGGCCCTGCTGTTGGCGGCCGGCGGCGAGTTCGCCTTCGTCATCCTCTCCGAGGCCATGGGCCAGGGCCTGGTGGACCGCACCCTCGGCGAGAGCGTGCTGGTCACCGTGACGATCTCGATGTTCGCCATCCCGCTGCTCGCCGCCTGGGGGCTGAAGCTGGGCGGCCGGCAGGTCAATCCGGCCGAGCCGCCGCCCGAGCCGGACCCGGCGCCCGACGCCGAGCCCCGCGTGCTGATCGCCGGCTACGGCCGCGTCGGTCGCCTGGTGGGCGAGATGCTGCGCAGCCACGACATCCCCTGGGTCGCCGCCGAGAGCGACCCGCGGATCGTCGAGCAGGCCCGCCGGGCCGGCGAGACCATCTTCTTCGGCGACGCCTCGCGGGCGGAGTTCCTGCAGCGCTGCGGCCTGTCCGACGCCCCGGCGCTGGTGGTCACCATGGACAATCCGGACGGCGCCGAGGCCATCGTCGCCACCGCCCGCGGCCTGCGCCCGGACCTGACCATCGTCGCCCGCGCCCGGGACGCGCGCCACGCCAAGCGGCTCTACGACCTTGGCGCCACCGACGCGGTCCCCGAGACGGTCGAGGCCAGCCTGCAGCTCTCCGAAGCCCTGCTGGTGGAGATCGGCGTGCCCATGGGCCTGGTCATCGCCTCGATCCACGAGCGCCGCGACGCCTTCCGCGCCGAGCTCAACCGGCCCGAGGCGCTCGGCGGCCGCACCCGCGCGAGGCGCCAGACCGACGGCGCCTGATCGGCGCCGGAAAAAGGGCGAAATAAAATCGTCCGCCTGCAGCCCCCGAAAAGGAACCAAGCGCGGCCATGGACGTTGAGGGGGCGACGCCGCAGGGGTGCGCGCGGGCTGCTTGGGTTGGGGATGACGCCGAGATCGTTGAAGACCTGCGAGGACCGGGCCTGCGCCGCCGCTGGCGGCCGCACAGCCTCGACCTGCGGCAACGACTGGACTTTACAAGTCATTCCAAGGACTTCGAAGGCTTTTGACCTGGCGCAAATCGCGCGCCGGCAAGGCGCGGTTAAGTCCAAGGCGAAGGTTTCGGCAGTTTGGGGGTCGCCAGGCCTCTCGCTCTGCCGTCAGATGGAGGCCCCGGGCCTCCACCCGAAGTTGATCACTGAGGGGAACGTCGTATACGTCCTGGCTTAGGTTCGTCTGGCAGGGGAAATTGCGGTCTGAGTGTGGCTCTGGCGACACTTACGCAACCAACCGGCCTTGATATAACGATGCTGAGGCGTTTCGCCGCAGCACTGAGGGCAACGAGAGGGCTCTGATTATGAAGTTGAAACTCCTGGCAGGGGCCGCTCTGGCTGCGGTCTTCACCGCGACCGGGGCTGCTGCGCAAGTCGGCTGGTACGGCGCTGTCGACCTCGGCTACCACTGGCCCGAGGGGATCGAAGGCACGTCGTCGGCCAATGCCCCGAACGGCTCCCCCTACGTGTGGGACTTCAATCAGGAAGATGACTGGGCCGGCTTCGCCCGTCTCGGCTACCAACTGAACGACAACTGGCGCGTCGAGCTCGAGCTCGGCTACCGCGGCGGCGACATCGAGTCGGTCCGCGGCGGCACGACCAACGCGGTTGTCGGCCTCTGCACCCCCGGCGTGACGCGCACCACCGCGTCGCCGGTCTGCGGCTCCCCGGACGGCGACATGACGTCCTGGACCGTGATGGGCAACATCATCTACGACTTCGCCCCGGGCTCGATGATCAATCCGTTCGTCGGCGCGGGCCTGGGCGTGAACCACACGTCCATGGAAGTCCTGGGCCAGTTCTCGAACATCCCGGGTACGCCGCCGTTCACGGCCGCCACCGGCCCGGCGTTCCAGAACCTCGCCATCGATGACGACGACACCGCCTTCGCCTGGCAGGTGCTCGCCGGCCTCGCCTGGCGCGCCACGGACCGCCTGAACGTCGACCTGACCTACCGCTACCTCGGCGGTTCGGAGCTCGACTTCGCCTCCACCGGCACCAACACCCTGCAACCCGGCGTGTTCAGCGGCGAATACCGCGACCAATCGGTGACGCTCGGCCTGCGGTACTCCTTCGCCGCTCCGCCGCCGCCGCCGCCTCCGCCCCCGCCGCCCCCGCCGCCCCCGCCGCCGCCTCCCCCGCCGCCGCCTCCGGCCCCGGCGTTCGAAGCCCGGCAGTTCATCGTCTACTTCCCGTTCGATCAGTACATCCTGACGCCGGAAGCCCAGACGGTGGTCACGGAAGCTGCGAACTACGCCCGCGGCGGCAACGCCACCCGCGTCGTGGTCGTCGGTCACGCCGACACCTCCGGCTCGCAGGCCTACAACGTCCGCCTGTCGGAACGCCGCGCCAAGGCGGTGGCCGACGCGCTGGTCTCGGCCGGCGTGACGCAGACCTCGCTCTCCGTCGACTGGAAGGGCGAAACCATGCCTGCGGTCGCCACCGGCGACGGCGTCAAGGAACCGCTGAACCGTCGTTCCACGATCGACATCAATCCCTGATCTCGATCGCCGACGGTAAAGTCGGAACGCTAGCGGGAGCCCGGCCGAAAGGCCGGGCTCCTTGCGTTTGGGGGCCTCACACCGGCAGCTGGGTCGTGGACTTCACCTCTTCCAGCACCGCGTAGGTCCGCGTCTCCCGCACGCCGGGGATCCGCACCAGCACCTCCTCGAGGAAGGTCCGCCAGGCCGGCAGGTCGGCGACCCGGGCCTTGATCAGATAGTCGAAGCCGCCCGCCACCATGTGGCACTCCAGGACGTCGGGAGAGCGGCGCGCGGCGGCGGCGAAGGTGTCGAACACCTCGGGCGTCGTGCGGTCCAGCACCACCTCCACGAAGATCAGCACGCCGCGGCCCACCTTCTCGGGGTCCACCAGGGCCGTGAAGCCCTTGATGTAGCCCGTCTCGCGCAGCCGCCTGACCCGGTCCGAGCAGGCCGACGGCGACAGGTTGCACCGCTCGGCCAGTTCCGCGTTGCTGATGCGTCCGTCCGCCTGCAGGGTCCTGAGCAGCCGCCGGTCGGTGTCGTCCAGCCGTAGGTTGTTCGCCATCCGCCCTGTTTCTCCGCGTTTCTCCGGCCAACTGGCCAAAGTCACGTAGCACATTCGGGCGATACATCGTTATCCCGGATGATCTAGCGCAGGAGCCTGCCCGTGCCGTTCGATCACCTGGACGACCTGAAGTTCACCGATGAGCGTGCGGCCGTCGCTGCGGCCCTGGAGGCCAGGCCCCTGAGTTTCGAGGAGCGCGGCGCCGTCCGCGACGAGGCCGAGGCCCTGGTCCGCGCCGCCCGCCGCGCCGCCAACCGCCAGGGCGTGGTGGAGAGCTTCCTGCAGGAGTTCAGCCTCTCCACCCGCGAGGGTCTGGCCCTGATGTGCCTGGCCGAGGCCCTGCTGCGCACGCCCGACGAGGAGACCCGCGACCGGCTGATCGCCGAGAAGATCGCCTCCGCCGACTGGGCCAGCCACGCCGGCCGCTCCGACTCCCTGCTGGTGAACGCCTCCACCTGGAGCCTGATGCTCACCGGCAAGCTGATCGAGCCGGACGACGAGGCCCGCAACGACCTCTCCGGCTTCATCAGGCGGCTGGCCGGCCGGCTGGGCGAGCCGGTGATCCGCCGCGCCGTGGGCGCCGCCGTGCGCATCATGGGCGAGCAGTTCGTCCTAGGCGCCACCATCGACAGGGCGATCCGGCGCTCGGCCCAGGAGGGCTTCGTCTGCTCCTTCGACATGCTGGGGGAGGGCGCCCGCACCGACGCCGACGCCGACCGCTACGAGGCCGCCTACGCCGCGGCCATCGCCGTCGTCGCCAGATCCGCCAAGGGCCAGGGCCCGGAGGCCGGGCACGGCATCTCCGTGAAGCTCTCGGCGCTGTCGCCGCGCTATGACGCCCGCCAGCGCGAGCGGGTGTTCGCCGACCTCTATCCCCGCGTGGTCCGCCTGGCCGCCCAGGCGGCGGACGCGGACATCAACCTCACCCTCGACGCCGAGGAGGCCGACCGTCTGGTCATCTCGCTCGAGCTGCTGGAGCGGCTCGCCAACGAGCCATCACTGGGGTCGTGGAAGGGGCTCGGCCTCGCCGTCCAGGCCTACCAGAAGCGGGCGCCCCAGGTGATCGAGGCGGTCGCCGCCATCGCCCGATCCAGCGGCCGGCGCCTCATGGTCCGGCTGGTGAAGGGCGCCTACTGGGACAGCGAGATCAAGCGCGCCCAGGTCGCCGGCCTGCCGGGCTATCCGGTCTACACCACCAAGGCCGCCACCGACCTGTCCTACCTGGCCTGCGCCCGGGCCCTGCTGGGCGCCGCGCCGCACCTCTACGGCCAGTTCGCCACCCACAACGCCCACTCCCTCGCCGCCGTGCGCCAGATGGCCCGCCAGGCCGGGCTCACCTGCGAGTTCCAGCGCCTGCACGGCATGGGGGAGGCGCTCTATGCCGCCGCCCACAAGCGCTACGGCGACTTCCCGCTCAGGGTCTACGCCCCGGTGGGCAGCCACGAGGACCTGCTGCCCTACCTGGTCCGCCGCCTGCTGGAGAACGGCGCCAACACCTCCTTCGTCCACGCCCTGCTCGACGAGCGCACCCCGGTCGCCAAGGTGGTCTCCGATCCGATCACCGCGGTGGAGGCCACCGGCGGCGCGCCGCACCCGCGCATCCCGCTGCCGGTGGACCTCTACGGTCCGTCGCGCCGCAATTCGACCGGCCTCGATCTCTCCATCGCCGCCGACCGCGAGCGGCTCACCGCCGCTGTGGCCGCCCTGCCGGCGCTGGAGGGCGGACCCATCGTCGGCGGCCGGATGACCGCCGGGGCGACGCCTCGGCTGTCGCCCTCCGACGTTTCCCGCACCGTGGGCCGGGCGGGCGACGCCACCCCGGCCGAAGTCGACGCCGCCTACGCCGCCGCGCGCAAGGCCCAGCCGGCCTGGGACGCCCTGGGCGGCGAGCGGCGCGCCAAGGTGCTCCGGGCCATGGGCGACGCGCTGGAGGCCGACCGCGACCGGCTGATCGCCATCTGCGCCCGCGAGGCCGGCAAGACGCTGCAGGACGGCATCGCCGAGGTCCGCGAGGCCGCCGACTTCTGCCGCTACTACGCGAGCCTCGCCGAGAAGCAGTTCGCCCACGCCGAAACCCTGAAGGGGCCGGTGGGGGAGACGAACCGCCTGCAGCTGCGCGGCCGTGGCGTCTTCGCCTGCATCAGCCCGTGGAACTTCCCACTGGCGATCTTCACCGGCCAGATCGCCGCGGCGCTCGCCGCCGGCAACGCCGTGCTGGCCAAGCCCGCCGAGCAGACCCCGATCATCGCGTCCGAGGCCGTGAAGCTGTTCCACGGGGCGGGGCTGGACCCCAACCTGCTGCACCTCCTGCCGGGCGACGGCGCCACGATCGGCCAGGCCCTGGTCGCCCACGAGGGCTGCGACGGCGTGGCCTTCACCGGCGGCACCGACACCGCCTGGGCGATCAACCGCACGCTCGCCGCCCGCCAGGGCCCTATCGTCCCGTTCATCGCCGAGACCGGCGGGCTGAACGCGATGTTCGTCGACACCACGGCGCTGCGGGAACAGGTGCTCGATGACGTGCTGCTGTCGGGCTACGGCTCCGCCGGCCAGCGCTGCTCGGCGCTGCGCCTGCTGTTCCTGCCCAACGACACCGCCGACCAGCTCATCGAGGGCCTGATCGGGGCCATGGACACCCTGGTGGTGGGCGATCCCGCCGATCCGCGCACCGACGTGGGTCCAGTGATCGACGCCGAGGCGCGCGCCATGCTGGAAGCCCACGTGGAGCGCCTGCAGCGCGAGGCCAAGGTCCTGCACCGGATCGGCGTGCCGGAAGGCGGCCACTTCTTCGCCCCGACGCTCGCCGAAATCCCGGACCCGGGCTTCCTCGGCAATGAGGTGTTCGGCCCGATCCTGCACGTGGTCCGCTACGACCCGACCGATCTCGCCCGCGCCGCCGGTCCGGTGGCGGCCGCGCGCTACGGTCTGACGCTCGGCGTCCACAGCCGGCTGGAATCCTTCGCCGAGGCCGTGCAGCAGGCGGTCCCCGCCGGCAACGTCTACGTCAACCGCTCGATGATCGGGGCGGTGGTCGGCGTCCAGCCGTTCGGCGGCGAGGGCCTGTCCGGCACCGGTCCCAAGGCGGGCGGCCCCCACGCCCTCCTGCGCTACGCCGTCGAGCGCGCCATCAGCGTCAACATCGCCGCCCAGGGCGGCGACCCGGCCCTGCTGAACCTCGACGCCTGACCGGCCGCGTGGCCCTCCCGCGCCGGGTGCGCGGCAGGGCGCGTGCAACCGCGGATCAAGGGATTGGCGCCCGCCGCCATGGCCTGGGCCAGGCCGTGGCGGCAGGCTCGACGGCATGTCCCGTGCTCTCCTCGCCGGCCTCGCCCTCGGCCTCTCGCTCGCCGCCGCCGCCGCCCAGGCCGCGCCCTACAGGGCGCCGCGCACCCCCCACGGCCAGCCGGATCTGCAGGGGATCTGGACCAACACCGCGGTGACCTTCCTGCAGCGGCCGCAGGGCTTCAAGAACCTGGTCCTCACCGAGGAAGAGGCGGCCATGCTGGAGGCCGGCTTCCTGAAGTACGTGGGCCCGCTGGTCAGCGGCGAGCCGATCGACCCGACCCTGCCCGCGCCGCCGGAGGTGAAGGAGGTCGACAACTCCGACTTCATCGAGATGCAGCTCAAGGCGGGCCGCATCGACGGAAAGCCGCGCTCCTCCTGGATCGTCGAGCCGGCCGACGGCCGCCTGCCGTTCACCGAGGCCGGCCGCAAGGCGAGCCGCGAGATCGGCCGCGACCGAGGCTACGCGAGCTACGAGTATCGCCCCACCGACGAGCGCTGCATCACCGCCATCGGCTCCACCGAAGGGCCGCCGATGATGAACTCCGGCTTCAACGGCCACTACCAGATCGTCCAGACCCGCGACCACGTCGCCATCCACATCGAGATGAACCACGACGTGCGCATCGTCCGCCTGGCCGACCGCCGGCATCCGCACGCGGCGGTCGATTCGTGGCTGGGCGATTCCGTCGGCTGGTGGGAGGGCGAGACCCTGGTCGTGGAGACGGCGAACCTGCGCGCCCAGCACTTCATCGGCAGCCTCGGCGGCGGCTTCGCCTACGGGCCCAGGGCCAGGCTCACCGAGCGCTTCACCCGCACGGCGAAGGACGGGATGCTCTACCAGTTCGCGGTGGACGACCCCGACACCTTCACCCAGGTCTGGCGCGCCGAGATGCCCTGGCGCGCCGCGCCGGGACCCATCTACGAGTACGCCTGCCACGAGGGGAACTACTCCCTTCCCAACATCCTCGCCGGGGCCCGGGTCCAGGAGCGGGAGGCGGCGGCCAGGGCGAAATAGCGGCGAGGCGGCTCGCGCACCCTCACAGCTTCTTGAGCGTTGTAGCTTCCGGATCGCCGTCCGACGCCGGCGAGAGGGACGCCTATGACCTTCCAGCAGGGCCTCGCCTTCGGGCTGATCGGGCTTACGATCGCGTGCTTCATCTGGGGCCGCTGGCGCTACGACGTGGTCGCCCTGACTGCGCTGCTGCTCGGCGTCGCCATCGGCGTGGTCCCGGCCGAGGACGCGTTCTCCGGCTTCGCCAACGACGTGACGGTGATCATCGCCTGCGCGCTGGTGGTGAGCGCCGCCTTCGCGCGCTCCGGCATCGTCGAATCGATCCTGCGGCCGGTGCTGCCCTATCTGACCAGCGCCCGCACCCAGGTGCCGCTGTTCGTGGGCGCCGTGACCCTGCTCTCCATGGTCACCAAGAACGTCGGCGCGCTCGCCATCATGATGCCCATCGCCCTGCAGGTGGCGAAGCGGACCGGCACGGCGCCTTCGTGCCTGCTCATGCCCATGGCCTTCGGCTCGCTGATCGGCGGCACCGTCACCCTCGTGGGCACCTCCCCCAACATCCTGGTCTCGGAGGTGCGCGAGCAGATCCTCGGCAAGCCGTTCCAGATGTACGACTACGCGCCGGTCGGCCTGGGCGTGACGGCCCTGGGCCTGGTCTTCCTGTCGTTCGCCTATCGGCTGCTGCCGATGTCGCGCCCGCCGGCCGAGACCCTCGACGCCGCCCTGGACGCCGCCCCCTATTTCACCGAGGTGGAGATCCCCGAGGACTGGAGCCTCGAGAAGCGCACGGTGCGCCACCTGCACGCGCTCGGGCAGGGGGACGTCACGGTCATGGCGCTGCGCCGCGGCGGCAAGCGCCGCTCGGCCCCGCACCCCAACAGCCGCCTCCAGCCGGGCGACGTCCTCCTGCTGGAGGGCGAGCAGCAGGCGCTGGACGGGCTCATCCAGCGGGCGAAGCTGAAGCTCACCCGCTCCGACCGTCCGGTGGCCATGGAGGAGCCCACCGAGGAGGTGCGGGTCGTCGAGGCGGTGATCAGCCCCGATTCCCTGCTGGTCGGCCGCTCGGCCAAGCAGGAGGATCTCTACGGCCAGCACGGGGTGAACCTGCTGGCGGTGAGCCGCGCCGGCTACCGCACCACGCGCGAGTTGCGCACCGTGCGGCTGCGCTCCGGCGACATCATCGTCCTGCAGGGCGGGGAGCGGACCCTGCCGGGCGCGCTCAAGACCCTGGGCCTCCTGCCGCTTGCCGAGCGCGAGGTGCGGCTGGGCGGCATCCGCCACCGCGTGGCCCCGGCGCTGATCCTGCTGGCCGCCATGGTCGCCGTCGCCGTGGGCTGGGTCCCGGTGGCCATGGCCTTCTTCGCCGCCGCCGTGGCCATGGTGCTGGTGGGCGCGATCCGAATGCGCGAGGCCTATTCGGCCCTCGATGGCCCGGTGCTGGTGCTGATCGCGGCGCTGATTCCGATCTCCGACGCGATCCGCGCCACCGGCGGTGCGGATCTCGTGGCCGGTGGGCTCGCCGTGGCCTTCCAGGGACAGGCGCCGCTCTTCGCCCTGGGGGCGGTGATGCTGGTCGCCATGGCCGCCACCCCCTTCCTCAACAACGCCGCGACGGTGCTGATCGTGGCCCCGATCGGGGCGGCCCTGGCCAAGCTGCTCGGCCTCAACCCCGACCCGTTCCTGATGGCGGTGGCGCTCGGCGCGGCGTGCGACTTCCTCACCCCCATCGGGCACCAGTGCAACACCCTGGTGATGGCGCCCGGCGGCTACCGCTTCTCAGACTATCCCCGGCTGGGGGCGCCGCTCAGCTTGCTCGTGCTGGTTGCAGGCACCCTGCTCATCTCGCTGGTGTGGCCGCTGCAGGGTTGAGTTGGCCGGTCACACTCTCGTGAGCGGGACCTGCGACCTCATGACCAAGACCTTGATCTGCCGAGGGAGCGCTTAGCTTGTTAACCACTGGTTTACGAAAAAAGCCTGGGGGCGGACGGGTCGCCTCATTGACGACTCCTTAGCCACTGTGGCCCCATATCTGGGCTGGTTGAGGTGCTTGGCACACAACATATAGCGCGGGGCAGCGGGAACGACGGACGGAGAGCCGGGGTTCCTACAGGACGGGTACGGGAAAATGAGTGAAGCGGCCAAGGTTGGGATTGCCGAAGGTGCGGAGCGCGCGGGGGCGCGTTCGGAGCGTCCGCAACTGCAGCTGGTCCGCAAGGTCGAGGTCGACCGGTCGCGCGACGCCCTGCTGACCGATTTCGGCAAGACGACGCTGGAGGACCGCTACCTGCTGCAGGGCGAGTCCTACCAGGACATGTTCGCGCGCGTCGCCACGGCCTTCGCCGACGACGCCGACCACGCCCAGCGCATCTACGACTACATCTCGAACCTGTGGTTCATGCCGGCCACGCCGGTGCTGTCGAACGGCGGCGCCGACCGCGGCCTGCCGATCTCCTGCTTCCTCAACGCCGTGCCGGACAACCTCGAAGGCATCGTCAGCGTCTGGAACGAGAACGTGGCGCTCGCCTCCAACGGCGGCGGCATCGGCACCTACTGGGGCGGCGTCCGCTCCATCGGCGAGAAGGTGAAGGGCGCGGGCCAGACCAGCGGCATCATCCCCTTCATCCGGGTGATGGACTCGCTGACGCTCGCCATCTCCCAGGGCTCGCTGCGCCGCGGCTCGGCCGCCGTCTACCTCGACATCCACCACCCGGAGATCGAGGAGTTCCTGGAGATCCGGAAGCCCTCCGGCGACTTCAACCGCAAGAGCCTCAACCTCCACCACGGCCTGTCGATCACCGACGAGTTCATGGAGGCGGTCCGCGACGGCGCCATGTTCGGCCTGCGCTCGCCCAAGACCGGCGAGGTGATCCGCGAGGTCGACGCCCGCTCGCTGTGGCAGAAGATCCTCGAGATCCGCCTGCAGACCGGCGAGCCCTACCTGATCTTCTCCGACACCGTGAACCGCGCCATGCCGCAGCACCAGCGCGAGCTGGGGCTGAGCGTCCGCCAGTCCAACCTGTGCTCGGAGATCATGCTCCACACCGGCAAGGACCACCTGGGCGCCGAGCGCACCGCGGTCTGCTGCCTGTCCTCGGTCAACGCCGAGAAGTTCCTGGAGTGGCGCGACCACCCGACCTTCGTCGAGGACGTCATGCGCTTCCTCGACAACGTGCTGGAGGACTTCATCCAGCGCGCCCCGCCGGAGATGGCCAACGCCGTTTACGCGGCGAAGCGCGAGCGCTCGGTGGGCCTGGGCCTGATGGGCTTCCACTCCTTCCTGCAGGCGCAGAACGTCCCCTTCGAGAGCGCGCTCGCCAAGTCCTGGAACATGCGCCTCTTCAAGACCCTGCGCCGCCAGTGCGACGCGGCCTCCCGCACGCTGGCCGCCGAGCGCGGGCCCTGCCCGGACGCCGCCGAGCGCGGGGTCATGGAGCGGTTCTCCCACAAGCTGGCCATCGCGCCGACCGCCTCGATCTCGATCATCTGCGGCGGCACCAGCGCCGGCATCGAGCCGATCCCGGCCAACATCTACACCCACAAGACCCTGTCGGGGTCCTTCGCGGTGAAGAACCCCTACCTGGAGCGCGTCCTCGACGAGAAGGGCCAGAACACCGCCCAGGTGTGGGACTCGATCCTCGAGAACGAGGGCTCGGTGCAGCACCTCGACTTCCTGACCCAGGACGAGAAGGACGTCTTCAAGACCGCCTTCGAGATCGACCAGCGCTGGGTCGTCGAGCTCGCCGCCGACCGCACGCCCGACATCTGCCAGTCCCAGTCGGTCAACATCTTCCTGCCCGGCGACGTGGATAAGTGGGACCTGCACATGCTGCACTGGCAGGCGTGGGAGCGGGGCTGCAAGAGCCTCTACTACCTGCGCTCCAAGTCCGTGCAGCGCGCCGCCCACGCCGGCGGTGAGGGCCTGGCCGTCGTCGAGATGATGGACACCGGCAAGACCGACTACGAGGAATGCCTCGCCTGCCAATAGTTGCGCTCTAAAGGTTAAGCCGCCAGCATTCGTCTTAACCTTGAGTGTACCGAAGAGGCCGCGGGCCACCGCGGCCTCTTTAACGTCAACTATTCCCTTGCCAGCCGGATTTCGCCGTGTCTCCGTTAGCCATGGGGAACTACTTTTCGGTTTGCGGCTTAGCCTGGACGTGAAACAGTAGAGCTCGAAACCACGCGCTCTACGACGTGGGCTGGGAGATGACGAGGATGCGGCGGCTGGCCTGTGCAGCCATCGGTCTTGCATGCGGCGCCGCCGGCCAGGCGGCCGCCCAGGGGCTGGTCTCTGGCTCCTTCGCGCCGGGATCCCCCGCCGAGGCCCTCAACCAGGCCGCCTTCGCCGAGCGCGACGCCTTCCTCGACGGCTCGCCCGCCCGCTTCAACTCCAGCGCCGTGAAGCTCCCCGGCCGCACCGGCGGCCCGGTGGACTCGCTGCGCGTCAGCGTCGGCGGCGTGCTCGACACGCCCGGCGGCCTTCCGCTCAACCTCGACCGCGCCCAGTTCGACGCCCGCGACTACGACGTCTCCCTGATCCGCAGCTGGCCGCGGGCCATGAGCTTCGAGACCCGCAAGTTCGAGCTCGACGTCTCGCCCCACGCCGGCGTCGGCGTCGGCAACCGCGGCGGCTCCGCGGAGGCCGGGGCCGAGGTCCGCCTTTCCGCGCCCAAGACCCGCGAGGAGCGCGCCGTCGAGCAGCTCAAGGACATGGGCGTCGGCGACGGCGCCGCCTTCGGCGACCGCGGCCGCTGGTACCTGTTCGCCGCGGCGTCCGGCCGCGCCGTCGGCCTCAACATGCTGCGCAACGAGGGCGACTGGGACCGCGCCGGCTGGACCACCGATCCCACGTCGTCCCTGGTCGGCGACGCCCAGGTCGGCGTCGGCTGGCGCAAGGGCTCGGTGCAGACCTCGTTCGGCGTCGTCCACCGCGAGGTGCGCGGCGAGAACATGATCTTCGGCCAGAAGACCACCGACGACACCGTCGCGGCCTTCACCTTCGCCATCCGGCCCGGCCGGTAGGGGCGAGGCGCGCTCCTAGCCCTCCCAGCCTTCTTCGAACGGCATCCGCTCGGCCCAGAAGGCCGCGAGCCTCGGTTCGGCGTCCACCCGCTTCACCACCTGCGCCATCTTCGGGGCGACCGCGTAGAAGCGCCGGCGCCTCGGCGTCCAGCGCGACACCACCGTCACATAGAGGTCGAGCACGCTCAGCGCGTCGCCCAGGATGTAGCGGCCGGGCGAGACCTGCTCGTCCATCATCTTCCAGCAGTCGGCGATCCGCTCGGCCGTGCGCGACAGGATCACCTGCTCCGCCTCGGCCCCGTCCGCCAGCCGCGAGGGGATGTCGCGCACCCAGTACATCGAATAGATCTGCGCCGGGACATAGACCATCCAGCGCAGGAACTGGCCCCGCGCGGGGTCCCCCGGCGGCGGCGCGAGCCCGGCCTGCGGATGCTGCTCGGCGAGCCACAGCAGGATCGCCGCGCTCTCGGTCATCAACTCGCCCGACGGCAGCACCAGCGCCGGCACCTGCTTCAGCGGATTGATCCGCGTCACCCGCTCGTCGTCGTGGACATAGGCGCCGTCGGCCACGTCCACCCGCTCGAACGGCTCGCCCATCAGCGTCAGCGCGGCCTCGACCACCACCGAGCCGAAGCCCCGGGCGCCATAGAGCACATAGCGGCCAGCCATCATTCCATCCCCAGGTTCTTCACAACATGTTGGGCAGCTGCGCCAACTTGGCGCTAGATGTTGTCCTAAATCGGCGCCACCTTAGGTCCATCAAGCTCACGATCCCGTGCGTTGGGGAAGCCGCCAGTGACCACGTCCAAGAACCGCGCCCTGCCGGGCCTGCTCACGCCGTCCTACGCCTACAAGCCCTTCCGCTATCCGTGGGCCTACGAGTTCTGGAAGAAGCAGCAGCAGGTCCACTGGATTCCGGAGGAGATCCCGCTCGGCGAGGACCTCAAGGACTGGGCCTCCAAGCTCAACGACCGCGAACGCAACCTGCTCACCCAGATCTTCCGATTCTTCACGCAGTCGGACGTCGAGGTGAACGACAACTACATGGAACGCTACAGCCGCGTCTTCAAACCCACCGAGGTGAAGATGATGCTGGCCGCCTTCTCCAACATGGAGACGATCCACATCGCCGCCTACGCCCTGCTGCTCGAGACGATCGGCATGCCCGACGCCGAGTTCACGGCCTTCCTCGACTACCAGGCGATGCGCGACAAGCACGACTACATGCAGCAGTTCGGGGTCGACACCGACGCCGACATCGCCCGGACGCTCGCCATGTTCGGCGGCTTCACCGAGGGCCTGCAGCTGTTCGCCAGCTTCGCCATGCTGATGAACTTCCCGCGCCACAACAAGATGAAGGGCATGGGCCAGATCGTCTCCTGGTCGGTGCGCGACGAGAGCCTGCACTGCGAGGGGATCATCAAGCTCTACCACGCCTTCAACAAGGAGACCGGCGTGGTCACCAAGTCCGTGGCCGACGACATCGTCGACTGCTGCAAGACGGTGGTGGGCCTGGAGGACAAGTTCATCGACCTGGCCTTCGAGGCCGGCGAGGTCCAGGGCATGACGCCCGAGGACATCAAGAGCTACATCCGCTTCATCGCCGACTGGCGCCTGCGCCAGCTCCACCTGCCGGAGGTCTACGGCGTGAAGGAGAACCCGCTGCCCTGGCTGCAGTCGATGCTGTCGGGCGTGGAGCACGCCAACTTCTTCGAGGCCCGCGCCACCGAGTACTCCAAGGCCGCGACCAAGGGGCAGTGGCACGGCAACGAGGGCGTCTGGGCGAGCTTCGACGCCATGATGGCCAAGCGCAGCGAGAACACCCTCCCGGCGGAATAGCCGCCGGTGGCGCTCGCCGCGGCCTGGATCGAGGACGACTGGATCTACAGCCGGGAGGCGGCCCAGAGCGGCCGCTTCTGGATCCACGACGGCTGGGTCTGGGACGTGGCCGAGGTCGGCAAGCCGGTCAGCACCGGCTTCTGGATCAGCCAGGGCTGGATCTTCGGCCCCGAGGGCGCCGAGGCGGTCGACACCGGCTTCTTCATCCGCGACGCCTGGATCTACGGGCCCTCGCCCTTCCTGCCGTTCGCCCCGCAGCCGGGTGGCGGCGGGCAGCGCGTGGCGGGCGGGTAGGGGCAGCGGCCATGGCCTGCCGTCCCTTTGGGGCGGACCCCGGCATTGATCTCACGGCGGCCATTCTGCCTGCGGGCCTCGGCAACTCAAGGATGGCGCGCAGCGCCACCGCGCCGCGGCGCGCCCGCCGGGCGCGTCCTTGACTTGCCGAGACCCGCAGGCTCCCGTCTGACCGGGAGATCAATGGCTGGAAAGCATCTCGCGATGCCGTCCCGACTTTCCGCGTGCGCCTCCTCTCCCCCCGCGCAGCGGAGAGGGAGAGGGTAGGGAGAGGGCCTCACGCCACCCCCACTCCCCGACAGCCCCCTGCAACCTGCGGCCAAGCATCTGGCGCCCCGCGTCATGGCCGCCGGCTGTCCCGCCGCTACCCTCAAGCTCCGTACCGCCCTAAGGAGCTTCCCATGCTGCCCGCCATCGCGTTGCACATCGCCGGCGGGGCCCTCGGCATCCTGTCCGGCTTCTGGGCGCTCGCCGTGCGCAAGGGCGGGGATGCGCACCGGCTGGCCGGCCGGGTGTTCTTCGCCGCCATGCTGGCCATGGCCGGCTTCGCCCTGGTGGTGGCGGCGCTCCGGGTCCAGAAGCTCAACGCCATCGCCGCGGCCTTCACCCTCTACCTGGTGGTCACCGCCTGGACCGCGGTCCGCCGCCCGGCCGCCACGCCCTCGCGCCTGGAGCCCTGGGCCGCGCTCTGGGCCGTCGCCGTCTCCGCCGCGGGCTTCGGGATCGGCGGCCTCATCGCCTCCACGCCGGGCGGTCTGGCCGACGGCGACCCGACCTCCGGCCTGGATCCCGCGATCTACTACGCCTTCGGGGTCCTCGCCGCGTTCGCCGCCCTGATGGACGTCCGTGTCATCCGCCGCGGCGGCCTCGCCGGGCCCGCGCGCACCTCGCGCCACCTGTGGCGCATGTGCCTGGCCCTGTTCATCGCCGCCGGTTCGTTCTTCTTCGGCCAGGCCGATGAGGTCCCCGCCGCCCTGCGCGGACCGCACCTGGCCGTCCCGCCCTTCGCGGCGCTCGGCGCCCTGGCGTTCTGGATGCTGAAGGTCCGCCTCCCGCGCCGCCGCCGCCCGGTGGCCGCGGCCGCCGCCTAGGCCGTCCGGCCCGGCGACTGGGCCTCGATCACCGGCAGGGAGTCCCACACCTCCAGCACGCCGAGCCTGGCGAGGGAGGCGAACATCCGCTGCAGGTTGCCCGCGTTGGCGACCAGCTTGCGGCGCAGCAGCGGCCGCGTCAGGAACCGCGTCGGCACGATCAGCCCGTCCTTCACGCGCACGATGACGCCGAACCCCTCCAGCCGCCGCACGTGCCGCCGCACGGTTTCCGGCGGCATGCCCACGCGCCTCGCCAGCGCGCCGACGGAGATCGGCGTCCGTTCCTCGTCGGCGACCATCTCGTCATAGCCCGGCCCGCCGCGCACCGCGTGCGGCAGGCGCTCGGTGTTCGAGCGGAACACCTCCATCGTGATGATGCTGTCGGCCACGCTGCCGAAGCTCGCCAGCAGCTCCACCACGCGCAGCACGTAGGCGCCGGCGATCCGCGACACCGCCCGGATGGGGAACGCGCCCTGCGAGAGGTCCGCCTCCGCCGGCGGGGGAGGCGGCAGCAGCCCCTGGTCGCGCAGCTCGTAGTAGAAGGCCCTGAGCCGCTCGTATCCGCGGAAGGCGTCGGCATAGTAGCGCGGCGCCGAGAGCACCGACCCGGGCACGATCACCCCGCCCTCCACGATCACGCAATGGCCCTCCCGCGCCAGGCCCGCGATCCGCCGGCGCACCGTCTCGAACGGCAGGCTCAGGGAGCCGGCCAGGGCGTTGATGCTCACCGGCCGGCGCAACTCGTCCGGCGGCACCGCGTCGGCGAACGCCGCCTGCAGCTCCGGCTGGCGGATGATGTCGGCGATGTTGGCCTGGGTGGCGGCGCTGATCAGCAGGGTGTCGATCAGGTGGCCGTCGTCGCCGCGGACGATGGCCACGGTGTCCAGCAGGAAGGCCGCCGTCAGCCGGCTGAGAAGCCGCAGCTGGCCCACCGGATCGTCGGACCCGACGGCTTCGGGCGCGGCCAGAGCCGTGTTCATCTTGCAGGCTCCCCAGCCGCATACCCCGCGCGAGCATGTTCCTGAGGCCAAGCTCCGGCAACCTGTGGGAAACCCGTAGGCCCCCGGGGGGAATGGCGCTTTTGTTCTGCAAATGTTCGCAGTCTTCGGCCCTTGGGCGGTAGGCTCGGGGAATGCCCTTCGCCTATCCGAACCGCCATGGCCTGCAGACCGAGCTCCTCCAGCGCGTCGCCTCGGGCGAGACGATGGCGTCCGTCTGCGCAGCGCCCCACATGCCCAGCTACGTCGCCTTCCGGCTGTGGGCGCTCGCCGACCCGGCCTTCGCCGAGGCGCTCCGGACAGCCCGCCTGCAGGGCGCCTGGCGGCGCCGTTACCTGTTCTACGAGGCCCGCGCCCAGGCGGTGCTCGTCCGTGTCCGCGCCGGCGGAAAGCTGCACGAGGTGCTCTCCGCGCCCGACATGCCCAGCCGGCGGGTGTTCGCCTACTGGCGCGCCACCCAGCCCCACATCGCCGAGGAGCTGCACCGGCTGCACCAGGACCGCCGGGCGGAGCATAGCCACCGCAACCACCCCCGCTTCCGCCGTTTCGACCCGGCCCTCGCCGACCGCATCCTGGTCCGGGTCGGCCGCGGCGCAGGGCTGGAACGCACGCTCGCCGCCGACCCGGAGCTCCCCTGCCGCGCGGTGGTCAGGCGTTGGCGCACGGAGAACCCGGACTTCGAACAGGAGCTGAAGGTCGCCCTGGCGGTCGGCCACCGCCATGCCCGCCTTCGCGCGCGCTGCACGCCGGAGCTGATCGAGACCGTCGCCCATCGCATCCGCCAGGGCGCCTCGCTGGCCAACCTGGGCCTGCGCCGCGACATGCCCTGCCGCGCGACCCTCTACGCGTGGATGCGGACCTGCCCGGAGTTCGGCGACGCGGTGGAGCAGGCCTGCCACGCCCGCGAGCAGGAGCTTTCGGAGCGGATGGTGGAGATCGCCATGGCCTGCACGCCCCAGACCGCCGGCCGCGCCGGACGCCGGGTCGCCGCCATCAGGCGCCGCCTCGGCCGTCTCAGCCGCATCCCCGGCCAGCCGAAGCGCGACCGGGGCGTCCGGGAGTGACCGCCGCCCACGCCGCGGGGAGGCCCGGCGTCGGTAAGGTCAGGACCCCCAGGGGCCCTTGCGGGTCTCGGTCACCGGCACGGCGGTCGCCGCGCGGGGGCGCGTCCCGCCCGAGACGATCGGCCGGGCCCCGCCCTGGCCCACCAGGGCCATCAGCGCGCTCACCCGGTTGTGCGTCGCCGGGTGGGTGGAGAACAGGTTGTCGCCGCGCCCGCCGGCCAGCGGGTTGATGATGAACATGTGCGCGGTGGCCGGATTGCGCTCGGCGTCGGGGTTGAAGTAGCCGCCCTTGGCGTAGGCCTCGATCTTCTGCAGGGCGGAAGCCAGCGCATGCGGGTCGCCGGAGATGGCCGCGCCCTCGGCGTCCGCCTCGTACTCGCGGTGGCGGCTGATCGCCATCTGCACCAGCGCCGCGGCGATGGGGCCCAGGATCATCAGGGCCAGGGCGCCGACCATGCCGGTGGGCCGGCCGTTCTCGTCCCGGCCGCCGAACAGGAAGGCGAAGTTGGCCAGCATGCCGATGGCGCCGGCGATGGTGGCGGTGATCGTCATGGTGAGCGTGTCGCGGTTCTTCACGTGCGCCAGCTCGTGGGCCATGACCCCGCGGATCTCGCGCCGGTCCAGCATGCCCAGCAGGCCGCGGGTGGCGGCGACGGCGGCGTGCGCTGGGTCGCGCCCGGTGGCGAAGGCGTTCGGCTGGTCCTGGTCGATGACGTAGATCTTCGGCCGCGGCAGGCCCGCCCGGGCCGCCAGCTCCAGGGTGTCGGCGACGTAGTTGCGCACCAGCGGCTCGGGGTGGCTCTCGTCCACCTCCTTGGCGCGGTACATCGAGAGCACGATCTTGTCGGCGTTCCAGTAGCTGACCAGGTTCATGCCGGCCGCCAGCAGGAAGGCGATCGCCATCCCGGTGGTCCCGCCCACCATGTACCCCGCGCCCACGAACAGGGCGGTGAGGGCGGCCAGCAGCACGAAGGTGCGAAGATGGTTGCGCATCGGTCCTTTAGGTCTCGCGGGGCCTCATGCCCCTGGCGGAAATATGGGGATCGGGAGCGGCCGGTTTAAGCGCCGCTCAGTCCTCCAATCGAGGTGTCACCCGCGCGCCCGCCGGGCCAGGGCCGGCGGCCGCAGCTCGGCGCCGCCGACGTTCTCCGCCCGCAGCTGGGCGTCCATCTCGTCCGCCGGCATGGGCCGGGCGAACAGGTAGCCCTGCATCCGGTCGCAGCCGGCGGCGCGCAGGAATATCGCCTGGGCCGGGTCCTCGACGCCCTCGGCGACGATGGAGACGCCGAGCGCGCGGGCCGCGTGCAGCATCGAGCCCACCAGCCGCGAGACGCGGGCGTCGCTGGCCACGTCGTTGATCAGGCTGCGGTCCAGCTTCACCGTCTGGATCGGCAGGTGCATGAGCGCGCGCAGGTTCGAATAGCCGGTGCCGAAGTCGTCGAGGGCGATGTTCACGCCCTTGGCGGCCAGCCGCTCGATATGCCGGCGCGAGAGGGCGAGGTCCTGCAGCAGGAAGGTCTCGGTGATCTCCACCGACAGGGCCGTGGCCGGCAGGTCGGTCTCGCCCAGCCTGCGGATCAGCTTGCGCGAGAAGGCGGGGTCCAGCAGGTCCCGGGGCGAGACGTTGCACGAGACGTGCTCGATCAGGCCGTCGGCCACCCAGGGCGCGGCGTGCCGGCAGGCGGCCTCGAACACCGCCTCGTCGATGCGGCCGATCAGGCCCAGTTCCTCGGCGATCGGCACGAAGGCGCCCGGGGCCAGCAGCCCCTGCTCCGGATGGCGCCAGCGGGCCAGCACCTCGACACCGACGATGCGCCCGCCGGCGGCGTCCACCACCGGCTGGAACCAGGGCTCGATCTCGCCGGCCGGGATGGCCCGGCGCAGCTCCGCCTCCAGGGTGCGGCGCCGCTCGTTCTCGGCCCGCAGCTCGGCGTCGAAGGCGCTCCAGCGGCGCCCGCCGCGGGTCTTCACGCGGTAGAGGGCCTGGTCGGCGAACCGCTGCAGGTCGGCGGCGTCCGCGGCGTCCGTCGGGAACACGGCCACGCCCACCGAGGCGCCCGGCGCCACCACCCGGCCGTAGATGGCGTGCGGCTGGGAGAGGGCGTTGACCAGCTCGTGGGCCCGGCGGGGGACGTCCGCGGCTGGCGCGATCAGGGCGAACTCGTCGCCGCCCAGCCGGGCGACCAGCCCGTCGGGCCCCGCCGCGCGGCGCAGCCGGGCGCCCACCTCCGCCAGCAGCAGGTCGCCGGCATGGTGGCCCAGGGTGTCGTTCAGGTGCTTGAAGCGGTCCAGGTCGATGACGAACAGGGCGACGGCCTCGCCGCTCGCCCGCGCCGCCTCCAGGCGCTCGGCCAGGGCTGCGGTGAACGCCCCGCGGTTGACCAGGCCGGTCAGCGAGTCCGTCTGCGCCAGCCTGAGCGTCTGCGCGCGCTCGGCCTCGAGTTCGGCGACACGGGCCGCCAGCTCGGCCAGGATGTCAGGATGGTCGGGCAAGGGGCGGGACGCCTCGGGATCGAAGGCGGCATAGTGGGCCGACGGGGCGAATCCCGCGTTAAGCGACATGGATAACGGAGCGCTGCATGGCCCCAGCCCAAGATGACCCGCCGGCTGCGGCGACCTCCCGCGGCTGGCTCCGCCGCTGGTGGTTCGACGTGGCGCTGTGGAAGCGCATCCTGGGCGCCCTGGTCCTGGGCGTGGTCGCCGGCGTCCTGCTGGGGGATGCGGCGGAATCCATCAAGTGGCTGGGCGACCTGTTCATCCGCCTGATCCGGATGGTGGTGGTGCCGCTGGTCTTCGTCTCCATCGTCTCCGGCGTGGCGGCCATGGGCGATCCCCGCCGGCTGGGCTCTATCGGCGGGCGGACCCTTCTGCTCTACCTCGCCACGACCGTGGTCGCGGTGGGCCTGGGCCAGGGGCTGGGAGCGCTGTTCCGGCCGGGCGCCGGGATCGACTTCAGCGGCGTCACCGCCCGCCCGGTGGCGGAGGCTCCCTCCGTCGGCCAGCAGCTGATGAACATCGTGCCGCTGAACCCGCTGGGCGCGCTCGCCGAGGGCGACATGCTGGCGGTGATCTTCTTCTCCATCCTGCTGGGCGTCGCCATGATCGCGGCGGGCGAGGCGGCGCAGCCCGTGCGGCGGGTGTTCGACGCGGGCGTCGAGCTGATGCTGTTCATCACCCGGATGGTCATGGAGGCGGCGCCGTTCGGGGTCTTCGCCCTGATCGCGTGGGTGACCGGCACGGTCGGGCTCGCGGTCTTCCAGCACGTGGCCCTGCTGGCCGCCGCGGTCCTCACCGGCTCCCTGATCCAGACCCTGGTCGTGCACGGGCTGCTGCTCAGGCTCGTGGCCCGGCTGCCGGTCCTGCCGTTCTTCCGGGGCATCCCCGACGCCGTGATCGTGGCCTTCACCACCTCCTCCTCGGCCGCCACCCTGCCGGTGGCGATGCGGGTGGCGAAGGACAACCTCGGCGTCAGCCACACGGTGGCCTCCACCGCCCTGCCCATCGGGACGACCGTCTCGATGGACGGCACGGCGCTCTACCTCGGCATCCTGTCGATGTTCGCGGTCCAGGCCTTCGGCATCGAGCTGACCCTGCCCCAGGTCCTGCTGGCCGGCATCACCACGGTGCTGGTGGCGGTGGGCTCGGCGCCGGTGCCGTCCGCCTCGCTGTTCATGCTCGCCGCGGTGCTCTCGACCCTTGGCGTCTCGCCCGAGCAGACGGCCCTGGTGGTGGGTTTCGTGCTGCCGTTCGACCGGCCGCTCGACATGACCCGCACCGTGCCCAACAACACCGCCGACCTGGCGGTGGCCGTCACCGTCGCCCGCTGGGAGGGCGAGCTGGACGAGGCGGTCTACCGCGCCCGGCCGGGGGTCTAGGTCAGGCCCGGGCGGGCTGGCCCTCGTCCGGCGGCGCCTCGATCTGCTTCTCCCACTTGGCGACCACGGCGCTGGCGACGGAGTTGCCGACGACGTTGGTGGCCGAGCGGCCCATGTCGAGCAGGTGGTCCACCGCCAGGATCAGCAGCAGGCCCTCTTCCGGCAGGCCGAAGTAGGTGAGGGTGGCGGCGATCACCACCAGCGAGGCGCGCGGCACCCCGGCCATGCCCTTCGAGGTCACCATCAGGAGCGCCAGCATGGTGATCTGCTGGGCGATGGACAGCTCGATGCCGTAGATCTGGGCGATGAACAGCACCGCGAAGGTGCAGTACATCATCGAGCCGTCGAGGTTGAACGAGTAGCCGAGCGGCAGGACGAAGCTCGCCACCTTGCGGCTGACGCCCCACTTCTGCAGCTCCTCCAGGGTGCGCGGATAGGCGGCTTCCGACGAGGCGACGCTGAACGCCAGCAGGGTCGGCTGGCGGATCGCCGCCATCAGCTTCAGCCCCCGCGTCCCGACGATCGCCACCAGCGCCGCCACCAGCAGCCCCCACAGCAGCCCCAGCGACAGGTAGAACCCGCCGACGAACTTCGCATACGTCGCCAGCACCCCCACCCCCTGCACCGCAATCGTCGCCGCCAACGCCGCGAAAATGGCCACAGGGGCCGTGCGCATGACGTAGCCCGTCACCTTCAGCATGATCGCGGCGACCTGCTCCACGAGCGCCAGGACGGCAGGCGCCCGGTCGTCGATCGCCGACACGGCGGTGCCGACGAAGACCGAGAACACGACGATCTGCAGGATCTCGTTGCGCGCCATCGCCTCGACGATGGAGGCGGGCACCAGGTGGGTGACGAACTCCTTGAGGCTGAACTTGGCCACGTCCACCGTCGAGCCGGCGTCCGCCGCTGGCAGGGCGAGCGACATGCCGGTGCCCGGCTGCAGCAGATGGACCATGACCAGGCCCAGGGTCAGCGAGACGATCGAGGCCAGGATGAACCAGCCGATGGCCTTCACCCCGACGCGGCCGATCTCCGAGGCGTCGCCCATGTGCGCGATGCCCGCGACCAGCGTCGAGAACACCAGCGGCGCGATGATCATCTTGATCAGCCGCAGGAAGACGTCGGTGAGGATCGACAGGTTGTCGGCCACCGTGGCCGCCTGTTCCGCCGGGAGCGTCTGGTTGAGCAGCCAGCCGACCAGAACGCCGAGCACCATGGAGCCGACGATGAAGTAGGTGAAAACGCGGTTCATTGAGGCCCCGGCGAAGTTTTTCGTCGGCGCCTTTGTGGCCGGGAAGCGCGGCGGCGTCCATCCCGGGCGCGCGCGCCGTCTCGCAACCGTCAGCTCGGCCGTCTATAAGGCCTCGGATGACGACGAAAATGGATGCAGCCGGCATCGTTGATCGGCTGGAAGACGAATACCGCAGGAGCGTCGACGCCCTGCGGAGCGACCTGAAGCGCTTCCTCGGCGGCGGCCCGCCGCCCGCGCCGGACGTCCGCAGCTCCGGGGCCTACGCCTATCCCGAGCTGCGCCTGACCTGGCCCCCTGGCCTGACCTATCCGCGGATCAGCCGCGCCTTCGCGCGGATCGGCAATCCGGGACGCTATTCCGTCACGGTGACGCGGCCGCGCCTCTATCGCGACTATCTCGTCGAGCAGCTGGGCCTGTTGATGCAGGACTTCGACATCGAGGTCGAGGTCGGCCGTTCGCACCAGGAGATCCCGTTTCCCTACGTGCTCGACGGCGCGCAAGACCTGGCGCTGGCGGACGTCGGCGCCGCGGCGATCGCCCGGCACTTCCCGACCACCGAGCTCGCCCACATCGGCGACGAGATCGCCGACGGCGCCTGGATGGCTCACCCGGAGGCGCCGCGGCCGCTGGCGCTGTTCGATGGCCTGCGCACCGACTTCTCCCTGGCCAGGCTGGCCCACTACCTCGGCACCCCGGCCGAGCACGTGCAGCAGTTCATCCTGTTCACCAACTACCATCGATACGTGGACGAGTTCGTGCGCTGGGCGCTGGAGCAGCTGAAGGGCGACACGCCCTACACCGCGCTGTCGGCGGCCGGCCATGTGCTGGTCACGCGCGACACTCCGGACCCGCAGGGCGTGATCTCGGCGGCCGCGTGGCGCAAGCACCAGATGCCCGGCTACCACCTGATGGCCGAGGGGCGGGCGGGGATCAGCCTGGTGAACATCGGGGTCGGCCCCTCCAACGCCAAGACCGTGTGCGACCACCTGGCGGTGCTGCGCCCGCAGGCCTGGCTGATGATCGGCCACTGCGGCGGCCTGCGCGGCTCCCAGACCATCGGCGACTACGTCCTGGCCCACGCCTATCTGCGCGACGACCACGTCCTGGACGGGGTGCTGCCCCCCGAGATCCCGATCCCGCCGATCGCCGAGGTGCAGGTCGCCCTCAATCGCGCGGCCGAGACCGTCACCGGCGAGACGGGCGAAATCCTCAAACGCCGGCTGCGGACTGGCACGGTGGTGACCACCGACGACCGCAACTGGGAGCTCCGCTACTCCTCAAGCGCGCTGAGGTTCAACCAGAGCCGGGCGGTGGCGATCGACATGGAGAGCGCCACGATCGCCGCCCAGGGCTACCGGTTCCGGGTGCCCTATGGGACCCTGCTCTGCGTGTCGGACAAGCCGCTGCACGGGGAGATCAAGCTGCCCGGGCAGGCCAACGCCTTCTACGAGCGCGCCATCGGCCAGCACCTGCAGATCGGCATCGCCACCGTCGACCTGCTCCGCCAGGAGGGCGCGCGCCTGCACTCGCGCAAGCTGCGCAGTTTCGACGAGCCGCCGTTCCGGTGACGATCCGGAGCCGCGGGGCCGTTCTGCGTCTTCATTCCGCCGCCCAAGCCCGCTAGACCGCTTTCATGACCAGCCGCCGCATCGCCTTCGAGGGCATCGACAATTTCCGGGACTTCGGGGACTACGCCGCGGGCACGCGGCGACTTCGCAGCGGCCGGCTCTACCGTTCGGCGCACCAGGCCAGGGCGACGGACGCCGACCTCGAGAAGCTGGCGGGCCTGGGGCTGGCGGTGATCGTCGACCTGCGGCGGTCCAACGAGCGCGAGCGCGACCCCTGCCGCCGGTGGGAAGGTTTCTCCGCCCAGGTGGTGCAGAACGACATCGGCCAGGAGCGGGCCGATCCGTGGCACGAGTTCCTGAAGGAGTCGGACCTCAGCGAGGGCTCGTTCCACGACTACATGATGGCCTACTACCGCGCCCTGCCGCACGAGGCGCGGCACATCGACCTCTACCGGCGCTACTTCGAGGCCGTGGCCCGCACCGAGGGGCCGATCCTCGTGCACTGCGCGGCGGGCAAGGACCGGACGGGGATCATCTGCGCCCTCACCCACCATCTTGCTGGGGTGCACGACGACGACATCGTCGAGGACTATCTCCTGACCAATGATCCGGAGCGCATCGAGGCCCGCGCGCCGGTGCTGCAGGAGATGATCCGGGAGGAGACCGGCCGGCGCCCGACCCTGGGCGCCGTGCGCGTCGCCATGAGCGTGGCCCCCGAATACATGGAGACGGCGTTCGCCGTGATGCGCGAGCAGCACGGGTCGCTGGACGGATATCTCGACGAGGTGCTGGGGCTGGATGCGCCGCTGCGCGAGCGGATCCACGACCGGATCCTGGGCTAGCCGGGCGCCGGACGCGACCGCGCCCGCCGCAGCCTCCGCAAACCGCGACGGGCGCTTTCAGGGACAGACCTCTTGGGAGAAGCCTGCCGCAAGAATTGCGCAGCGGCCCTTGTCGAGCCTAATCACCTCGGCGTGTTTCACGGAGTGATGATGCAGAGCTTCCAGCCGCCCCGGCGGATCCTCATGGGACCGGGTCCATCCGACGTCCCGCCTCGCGTCCTGCAGGCGCTGGCCCGCCCGACCATCGGCCACCTGGATCCCGAGTTCCAGGCGCTGATGGAGGAGATCAAGGCCGCCCTCCAGCGCCTGTTCAACGCCCCCGAGCACGCCTGCGTGCCGCTGCCCGCGCCCGGCACCGCCGGCATGGAGGCGGCGATCATGAACCTCCTGGAGCCGGGCGACCGGGCGGTGATCGCGATCAACGGCGCCTTCGGCGGGCGGATGGCGGACATGGCCGGGCGCGCCGGGGCCGAGGTGGTCACCGTCGACCACGCCTGGGGCGAGCCCGTGGACCCCGCCCGGGTGGAGGCCGCCCTTGCGGAAGCGCCCGCCAAGGTGCTGGCCTTCGTGCACGCCGAGACCTCCACCGGCGCGCGCAGCGATGCGGCGACGCTCTGCGGAATCGCCCGGCGCCACGGAGCGCTCTCCATCGTGGACTGCGTGACCTCGCTGGGCGGGATCACCGTCGACGCCGCCGCCTGGGACGCCGACGTCATCTACTCGGGAACCCAGAAGTGCCTCTCCGCCCCGCCGGGCCTCTCGCCCATCGCGCTCTCCAAGCGGGCGCAGGCGGCGATCAGCGGGCGCAAGGAGAAGGTCCGCAACTGGCTCTGCGACTTCAACCTCCTGATGAGCTACTGGGGCGGCGAGGGCGGCCGGACCTATCACCACACCGCGCCGATCAACGCCCTCTACGGCCTGCACGAGAGCCTCGTCATGCTGTTCGAGGAAGGCCAGCAGGCGGCCGTCGTCCGCCACGCCCGGATGCACGAGGCGCTGGTGGCGGGCCTGGAGGCCGCGGGGCTCGAACTGCTCGTGGCCGAGCCGCACCGCCTACCGCAGCTCAACGCGGTGCGTGTGCCCGACGGGATCGACGAGGCCGCCGTGCGGGCGCACGCCCTCGCCAAGTGGGACCTGGAGCTCGGCGCGGGCCTGGGCCCGCTCAAGGGCCAGATCTGGCGCATCGGCCTGATGGGCGCCTCGGCCACGCCGTGGCACGTGCGCCTGTGCCTGACGGCGCTGTGCGAAGCCCTGGCGGCGCAGGGCCACAAGGTCGACACCGCCGCCGTCCTGGCCGCCGCGGACGCGAGGCTGGCGGCCTGATCCTCCGGCGTCTAACCTCCCGCCAAGCCGCGCTCCAGACGCGGCGAAGGGGGAACAGGTGACCGATTCCAGATCGCTCGACGCCGACGGCCCGGCGGCCGTCGTGGAGCCGCCCGTGATCGCCGGCCTTGGCGGCGACGGGCGGCTGAACCGCGGCGGGCTCGCCTGGTCGATCCACCAGGGCGGGCGCGACCCGTTCATCATCCTGGTCACCATCTACATCTTCATGCCCTACGTCGCCTCGGTGCTGGTGGGCGATCCGGTGCGCGGCCAGGAGATGATCTCCCGATGGGACCAGATCATCGGCTGGATCGTGGTGGTCACCGCGCCCTTCCTCGGCGCCTCCATTGACAAACTGGGGCCGCGGAAGGGCTGGCTCGGCCTCGTGGTCGGTCTGATGGTCCCGATGATCGCCGCGCTGTGGTGGGCGAAGCCGGGCGGACCGCTCAGCCTGACCAGCCTCGCCGTCCTGGTGATCGGGGCGCGCGTGCTCTTCGTCTATGCGGAGGTGCTGCACAATTCGCTGCTGATCCGCGCCGCGGGCCTGGGCGCGGCGCACAAGGCGTCGGGCCTGGCGCTGTCGCTGGGCAACCTGTTCTCGGTGATCGCCCTGGCCTTCACCGCCTGGGCCTTCGCCCTGCCGGGAAAGGTGGACTGGGCCTTCGTCCCGGCCGCGCCCCTGTTCGGCCTCGATCCGGCGACGCACGAGCCGGAGCGGGTGGTCGCGCTCATGGCCGCGGCCCTGCTCGCGGTTGGGTCGATCCCGCTGTTCCTGTTCACGCCTGACGCGCCGAAGACCGGCGTGCCCACCTGGAAAGCCTGGGCCGACGGCGCCGCCGAGCTCGGACGCATGCTGAAGACCGTGCGGCGCTACCGCGACGCGGTGGTCTATCTCGTGTCGCGGATGTTCTTCGTGGACGGCATGAACGGCGTCCTGATCTACGCCGGCGTCTACGCCGTGGGGGTGATGAAGTGGGGGGCGCTCGAGATGCTGGCCTTCGGCATCCTGCTCTCCATCTTCGCGGTGTTCGGCGGATTCCTGGCGCGCTGGATGGACGCGGCGGTCGGGCCGAAAACGGCGCTGCGGATCGAGATCTCGATGACGATCCTGGCCCTGGTGTCGCTGCTCGGGATGGCGCCCGATCGGATCCTGTTCTTCTGGACCTATGACGCGGCCGCGCATGCGCCGCTGTGGAACGGGCCCGTGTTCCGCCATCTGCCGGACCTGGTGTTCGTCGGCGTCAGCTTCGTGAATGCGGTCTTCATCACCGCCCAGTACGCCTCCAGCCGCACCATGCTGACGCGGATCACGCCGCCGGAGCAGACCGGCGCCTTCTTCGGCGTCTATGCGCTCTCAGGCGTCGCCACGGCCTGGCTCGCGCCGACGCTGGTGAACCTGGGAACCCGGCTGACGGGCACCCAGCAGGGCGGGTTCGCCACCATCAACCTGCTGCTCGCGGTGGGCCTGGTCGCGCTGTTCTTCGTGCGCGGTGGCGGCCGCGAGGTGTCGGCCCCGGCGGTGGCCGGCTAGCCCAGCCAGACCACCTCGGGCGACTTCCGGGGCTTCAGGAAGAAGGTCTGGCGGAAGGTCAGAGCGTTCGGGAGGGTCTTCTTGAGCGGCGAATCCCAGGTGTAGGCGACCTCGGCCATGATCACGCTGTCGCCCGCCGCCAGCAGGTTGGCGGGTACGGCCGTGGCGGTGGCGCCCGCGGCAAAGCCGGTCATCCCGTCCCCGCGGCTCCAGACCACCTTCGGCACGGCGTTGACGTCGGCCTTCACGCTGCTGACGCGCATGTTGAGCGTCGAGGTGGGGAAGGGCGCCAGGATCGCATCGCCCACCTGGAAGACGTCGGTCATCTGGGTGGAATTCATCTGGCTGGACTGGGCCACCAGGTCCGCGACGACGGATGCGGCGTGGCTGGCGCGCCGCTCCGCCATCATGGCCAGCGTCAGCTCGGCCAGCCCCAGGTAGAGCATGATCATCACCGGGGCGATGAGGGCGAACTCGATCGCCGCCACGCCGCGCCGGTCGGCGCCGAAGGTCCTCAGCATGCCGCGCCTCCCGGGGGATCGTCGCTGTAAGGCTCATTGCGGAACGCCGTCGCGGTCGACAGCAGGCGCATGCCCGAGCCGCCGCCCATGTTCTCCAGGGCCCGGTCGAGCAGCGGCGTGAACAGCCGCCACTGATAGTAGGTCCGCACGAGCACGATGTCGGAGGGCTGGCCTGGCGACCAGCAGGTGGTCGCCGGGTTGAAGGTCGAGCCCGGCTGGGGCTGGGCGACGGCCAGGTTGCCGAAGCTGCCGAAGGTGCGCACGTCGACGTGCAGGTTCGCCGCGCAGGAGTCCGAGAGCCAGGTCATGCCGCTGCAGACCAGGGCCTTGAAGTCGGCCTTGGTATTGGCGGCGCTGGTCTGGAACGCGCCGGTGCGGATCTGCCGCGACGCGTGCTCCGTGGCCGTCTCGAGCGTGGTGGTGACCATGAACACCATGGCCAACTCGATGACGCCGAAGATCAGCATCAGGAAGGGAATGCTGATGAGGGAGAACTCCACCGCCGTCGCGCCACGCTCGGCGTGCGCGAACCGCGCGGCGGCCGCTCGCAGGCAGGAAAGGCGGAGGGGTCGCACGACTTCGATCCTCTTACTGGTAGGGTGAAGTTATGCGCCTGCGGCTAATCAACATTTAAGTCCAGGAAATCACGCGAAATAGCCACATGGTTAACGGGTACTAATAGTAAATCGTCGTTCACCATGTGTCATCGTGCGAGATACTTGTGCGTTTACGGCGGATTAAGTGGAGGCCGGCATTCTCGTCTCGATACCGGCGCGGGTGGCGTTCGCCAGAAGCCCCGCCGCCCGCTGTAAAGGAGACGAGTAATGTCGAAGTTCATCGCGCGTTTCGCCAAGGACGAATCCGGCGCCACCGCCATCGAGTATGGCCTGATCGCCGCCCTGGTGGCCGTGGTGCTGGTCACCGCCCTGACCGCCATGGGCAACAAGCTGTCCGGCACCTTCCAGACCGTCAGCAGCAAGCTGCCGGCCGCGCCGGCCTCCTAAGCTTCCGAGCCTAGGTCCAAGCGAAACCCCCGGCGGCGACGCCGGGGGTTTTCTTTTGTGGGCCCGGCGGCGGAATCCCGACGTGGTGAACGGAAGTAAACCAACAATATGAATTAATACAACGTGTTCACGGCAGATTAAGCGTGGCCGTGGAAACTGAGGATGCACTTGGGGCGAGCAGGCAATCGCTGGACGCCCTGCGAAGACTGCTTGCAAGACTATTGGGAGACCTAACCATGTCCAAGTTCGTGACCCGCTTCATCAAAGACGAGTCCGGCGCCACCGCCATCGAATACGGCCTGATCGCCGCCCTGGTCGCCGTGGTGCTCGTCACCGCCCTGACCGCCATGGGCACCAAGCTTTCGGGCACCTTCGACACGGTCGCCTCGAAGCTCCCGGCCGCTCCGGCGTCCTAAGCTCCGCCTGATCGGAGTAAGAGGCCCCCGGCGCCCGCGCCGGGGGCCTTTTCTATGGATGCGGGCAACGCTCCGTTCATCCGCAGGCGCGATGCTGGCCCGACGGAGGTCCCGATGATCCAGCTCCTCGCCGCCGCGCTCGTGCTCGTTCTTCCCGCCCTGCTGATCGTGGCGGCTCTGCGCGACGCGGTGAACTACACCATCCCCAACTGGATCTCGCTGGCCCTGCTGGCGGCCTTCCCGCTGGCGGCCCTCGCGCTCGGCCTGCCGCTGCCGGCCATCGGTCTCCACGCCGGCATCGGCTTCCTGGCGCTGATCGCCGGCATGGCCATGTTCGCCCTGCGATGGCTGGGCGGCGGCGACGCCAAGCTGTTCGCGGCCGCCTCGCTCTGGCTGGGATGGCCCGCGGTGACGACCTTCCTGCTGGTCACCTGCATCGCCGGCGGCGCCCTGGCCCTGTCGCTGCTGGCCATCCGTTCGGTCTGGCTGCGGCCACTGGTGATCTCGGGCCCGCCGTGGCTGAACCGGCTGGCCGAGCCCGGCGAGAACGTGCCCTACGGCGTGGCCATCTGCGTCGGCGCGCTCGCCGCCCTGCCGGTGTCGCCGCTGATGAAGGGCCTCGAGGTCCTCGCCTGACCGGTTGCGGCGGCCGGCGACTTCCGCCTAGGTGAGGCGGCCATGTCCGACGTGATCCTCGAGGCGGCCGAGACCGCCACCCCCATCCAGGCCCTCGCCGAGGCCGAGCTTTCGGCGGCGCTGGACGCCGCCCCGGCCTTCGTGAAGGGCTTCGCGACCTTCTCCGAGTTCAAGGCCAAGGCCGGCCAGGTCCTGCTGGTCCCCGGCGAGGACGGCGGCCTGCACACGGTGCTGTTCGGCCTGGGCGCCGCGCCCGACGCCATGGGCTTCCGCGCCCTGCCGGCGAAGCTGCCGGCCGGGACCTACCGCATCGCCCAGGCGCCGGAGCGCCTCGACCGCAACCAGGCGGCGCTGGCCTTCGCGCTCGGGAGCTACCGGTTCGACCGCTACAAGGCGAAGAAGGACGAGCGGCCCCGGCTGGTCGCGGAGGGCGTGGAGGTCGCCGAGGTCCGCCAGGTGGCGCATGCCTGCGCCCTGGCCCGCGACATGGTGAACACGCCGGCCAACGACATGGGCCCCCTGCAGATCGAGACCATCGCCCGCGAGATCGCCGAGCAGCACGGGGCGACGTGCACGGTGGTGACCGGGGAGGGCCTGCTCGAGGCCAACTATCCGGCGGTGCACGCCGTGGGCCGCGCGGCCGTGGCGGAACGCGCGCCGCGGATGATCGAGATCGCCTGGGGCGAGGCGGGGCGGCCGCTGGTGGCGGTCGTCGGCAAGGGCGTGGTGTTCGACACCGGCGGGCTCGACATCAAGCCGTCGGCCGGGATGCGGCTGATGAAGAAGGACATGGGCGGGGCGGCGCATGCCCTGGCGCTCGGCCGGATGATCATGGCGGCGAACCTCCCGGTGCGGCTGGCCGTGCTCGTGCCGGCGGTAGAGAACGCCATCTCCGGCGACGCCATGCGGCCGGGCGACGTGCTGGCCTCCCGCAAGGGGCTGACGATCGAGGTCGGCAACACCGACGCCGAGGGGCGGCTGATCCTGGCCGACGCGCTCACCCGGGCGGCAGAGCTGCAGCCGGCGCTGACCATCGATCTCGCCACCCTGACCGGCGCGGCGCGGATCGCGCTGGGGCCACAGCTGCCGCCGTTCTTCACCGACGACGAGGAGCTGGCCGCGCAGATCGAGCGGCATGCGAAGGCCGCGGGCGACCCCCTGTGGCGGCTGCCGCTCTGGGCGCCCTATGCGGACGCGCTCGACTCGGACATCGCCGACCTGAAGAACGACCCCGACGGCTGGGCCCAGGCGGGCTCGGTGACGGCGGCCCTATTCCTGCAGAAGTTCGCGCCGTCCGGGCCCTGGGTCCACCTGGACATCTTCGCCTGGAACCCGCGCAACCGTCCGGGCTGGCCCACCGGCGGCGAGGCGCAGGCGATCCGCGGCCTCTACGCCATGATCCGCGAGCGCTTCGCGTGAGCTTCGATCCCCGCGTGACCCTCGTTCGCGACGGCATCGCCGCCCGCGCGCTGGAGGGGCTGGTTTCGGCCGAGGTCTACCTGGACCCGAGGCCGATGACCTGCGCGGCGCCCGCGGCCGGGATCCACCGGGCGCCGGACGCGGCCTCGGAGCAGATGGACCAGCTGCTGTTCGGCGAGACCTTCGAGGTGCTGGAGGAGGAGGGCGCCTTCGTCTTCGGCCAGGCGAGCCGCGACGGCTATGTGGGCTTCGTGGAGGCGTCGCGGCTCGTCCCGCGGGCGCCGGCCCCGACCCACCGCGTGGCCGCGATCCGCACCTACGCCTTCGCCGAACCGAGCATCAAGTCGCGCGCGTCGGGACCCTATTCGCTCAATGCGCTCGCCCATGTGGAGGCGCAGGAGGGACGGCTGGCGAAGGTCTCCGGCGCAGGCTGGATGACCGCCGAGCACCTGGCGCCCGTGGGCGTCTTCGAGGCCGACTGGGCCGGCGTGGCCGAGCGCTTCGTCGGCGCGCCTTATCTGTGGGGTGGCCGGGAGAGCCTGGGCCTGGACTGCTCGGGCCTCGTCCAGCAGGCGCTGTTCGCCTGCGGCCGGGCCTGCCCGCGCGACGCCGACCAGCAGGAGAAGCTCGGCCGCGGACTCGGCCGCGGCGAGTTCGGCCGCGGGGATCTGGTGTTCTGGAAGGGCCACGTGGCCATCGGCGTGGATGCGGAGCGCATCGTTCACGCCAACGGCCACCACATGGCGACGGTCATCGAGCCGCTGGACGCGGCGATCGCGAGGATATCGGGCGGGGGCTACGGCGAGCCCACCGCCTTCCGACGTCTCTACTGACGGCTGTTGCCCGAGGCCGTGGGCGACGCGGCGCTCGCGCCGCGCTGCTGGCTGGGCGCGCCCGGCGAGACCGCACCGGCGCCCTGGCCGGCCGGGCCGCCCGAGGTGGTGGCCGGGGTCGCGGTGGAGCCGGTCGCCGTGGGTTCGCCCTCGGCAGCAGCGCCTTCGGCCGGCGCCGCGTTCGGATCGGCTTCGGCCGGAGCCGCCGCGGCGGCGGGGTTCGGCGCCGGGATCGGCAGGGTCCCGCCCTTCGACCGCAGGTAGGCGATCATGTTGATGCGATCCTCGGCCTTCTTCAGGCCGACGAAGGTCATCTTGGTGCCCGGCAGGTACTTCTGCGGCGCGGTCAGGAACTCGGACAGGTGGGCGTCGTCCCAGCGCGGCACCGTGCCGGCCAGAGCCTTCATGGGATCGGAGTAGGCGAAGCCCGCATGGCTGCCGGGCGCGCGGCCGACGACGCCGAACAGGTTCGGGCCGGTGCCGTTCGCGCCGCCGGCGTCGACGGTGTGGCAGGACTTGCACTTGGCGAAGGCCGCTTCGCCCGCGGCGACGTCGGCGGTCGGCAGGACCGTGCCCCAGTCGATCGGGGCGTCAGCGGCCGCGCCGCCGGCGCCTTCTTCCACGGCGACTTCGACCAGGTAGCCCGGCTTCTCGACTTCGTGGGGGGCGAACAGGCCGTTGGAGAGTTCGCGGAGGCCGACGATGGCCAGGCCCGTCGCCAGCAGCGCGCCGGCGACCTTGTTGAAGGTGAGGTCGCTCATAGTCCCTAAGTTGGCCCTCTCCACGGCCGGCGCGCGCACCGGCGAAACGCGCGGGAATCCCGCCCCTTATTGCGCGTGGCTCTCTTACACGCTACCGCCGCTCGCGCAACCTCCACTGCTCCGCCATGAACCCCATCATCCTCATCCCCGCGCGCATGGCCGCGACCCGCCTGCCGGGGAAGCCCCTGGCGGATATCGGCGGCATGCCGATGATCGTCCGCGTGCTGCGCCGGGCGGAGGCTGCGGGCGCCGGTCCGGTGGCCGTGGCGGCGGGCGATCCGGAGATCGTGGCGGCGGTGGAACAGGCCGGCGGCCGGGCCGTGCTGACCGATCCCGACCTGCCCTCCGGCTCCGACCGGATCCTGGCGGCGCTGGCGGAGCTGGACCCCGCCGGCGTCCACGACGTGGTGATCAACCTGCAGGGCGACATGCCGTTCGTGGAGCCCTCGGTAGTGGCGGCCTGCGCGCGGCTGCTGGCCGACGAGCCGGCCTGCGACATCGCCACGGTGGTCGCCCCGGAGGCCTCCCCGGCGGACCGGACGAACCCCGACGTGGTCAAGGCGGTGCTGGCCATGCAGGGCGGCGGCCGCACGGGCCGGGCGCTCTACTTCACCCGCTCGACCCTCTACGGCGACGGACCGGTCTGGCGGCACATCGGCATCTACGGCTACCGGCGCGCCGCGCTCGAGGCGTTCAACGCCGCCCGGCCCTCGCCGCTGGAGCAGCGCGAGAAGCTGGAGCAGCTGCGCGCCATGGAGCTCGGCCTCTCCATCTGGGCGGCCGTCGCCCGGGACGCGCCGATCTCCGTCGACAGCCCCTCCGACCTGGAGCGGGCCCGTGACTTCGCGAAGGAAGCCTCATGAGCAAGGGACGCATCGCCTTCCAGGGCGAGCTGGGCGCCAACTCCCACGAGGCCTGCGCCCAGCACTTCCCGGACCACGAGGCCGTGCCGCACGCCAGCTTCGAGGACGCCTTCGAGGCGGTGAAGTCCGGCGACTGCCAGCTGGGCATGATCCCGGTGGAGAACTCGATCGCCGGCCGGGTCGCCGACGTGCACCACCTCTTGCCCAACTCCGGCCTGAAGATCATCGGCGAGCGGTTCAAGCCGATCCACTTCCAGCTGATGGCCAACCCCGGCGTGAGGCTGGAGGACGTGAAGGTCGCGATGAGCATGCCCATCGCGCTCGGCCAGTGCCGCAAGACCATCCGGCGGCTGAAGCTGAAGACCGAGGCTACGGGCGACACCGCCGGCGCGGCCAAGCTGCTCGCGGAGCGGCCGGACCCGACCAAGGCCGCGGTCTCGCCGGCGCTGGCGGCCGAGATCTACGGCCTGGAGATCCTCGCCCGCGACATCGAGGACGAGCACAACAACACCACCCGCTTCCTGGTGATGACCGCCGACCCGAACCCGCCCGCGCCGCCGTTCACCAGCCCCTGCGTGACCAGCTTCGTCTTCCGCGTCCGCAATATCCCGGCGGCGCTCTACAAGGCGCTGGGCGGCTTCGCCACCAGCGGCGTCAACATGACCAAGCTCGAGAGCTACATGGAGAACGGCGCCTTCACGGCGACCTTCTTCTACGCCGAGGTGGACGGCCGGCCCGAGGACCGCGGCGTGGCGCTGGCCTTCGACGAGCTGAAGTTCTTCTCCGAGCGCTTCGAGATCCTGGGCGTCTATCCGGCCGACCCGTTCCGCAGCCGGGGCTGATTATTCCTCCACCCAGGCCCTGATCAGCTGGTGGGCGATGGCGAGGCGGTTGGGGGCGGCGACGCCGTCGAGCTTGCCGGCCAGCAGGTCGCGGGCCTGCTCGCGGGTGAACCAGCGGACCTCGGAGAGCTCGGTCTGGTCCGGCGTGCCCTCGTCGTCCTCCACCTCGGCGATCAGGCCGATCATCAGCGACGACGGATAGGGCCACGGTTGGCTGGAGTGGTAGCGCACGCGCACGGCCCGCAGCCCCGCCTCCTCGGCGAGTTCGCGGGCGCAGGCCTCCTCGATGCTCTCGCCCGGCTCCAGGAAGCCGGCCAGCGCCGAGAACATGCCCTTCGGCCAGGCGTCCTGGCGGCCCAGCATGCAGCGGTCGCCATGGAACGGCAGCATGATCACCACCGGGTCCGTGCGCGGGAAGTGCTCGGCCTCGCAGGCCGGGCATTGGCGCTTCCAGCCGCCGTCGACCACGAGGCTGGGCTCGCCACAGGCGGCGCAGTGGTCGTGCCGGCGGCGCCATTCGAACATCGCCTTGGCGGTGGCCAGGATGGCGGCCTCGGGGGCGGGCACGCGCAGCGCCACGGCGCGCAGGTCCTCGAACCGGCCGAGCCCCTGCAGGGCGCTGTCGGCGGGATCCGCCGAGCCGCCGAGGTCGACCGCGAAGATCGCCGTCTCCTTCCAGAGACCCATGAACAGCAGCCGCTCCATGCCGCCGGCCAGCTCGCCCACGAGGCGGGCCGGCAGGTAGGCGATCTGCAGGTCGCCGCCGTCCGGGCGCGGCTCGGCGGCCTTTTCCACCAGCGGCTTGCCGTTCCAGAGCGCGAGGCCGAGGGCGTCGGGGCTGGCCAGCTGGGCGGCCAGCCACTCGGCGTCGCCGCGCCGGTCGCTGGCGCGGTCCAGAGGGTTGCCGGCGAAGGTGTTGAGGAAGACGTCGAGAGCCATGCCGCATCTTCTAAGCGGTTCTGCCGCCCCGCGTCATCCGACATGCGCGCGCCCGCTCGGGCAGGCCCCAGGCCGGGTGGCCTCGGCCATCGGTCCGGCATGGCTGAACGACTCAGGTGGTATCGAGGAGAGCGGGCCAGGAACCGGGGGCTCCCCCCTCTCCCCTTGCCCCCACGGCCCTTCTCCTCCATATGCCCGCTCGGAGATCGGCGACGGGCGAAGGCCTCGCCAACCTGGTCAGGGCCGGAAGGCAGCAGCCACAACGAGATTCCCTTCGGGTCGTTGTCCGGTCTCCACCTTTCCCCGCTTCAAGGGCCCCCAGTCGGGGCTTTCCACTTTGCCCGGGCTTTCCACTTTGCTGGGACGGGGCGGTCCCGTTAGATGGCCGCATGGCGGACGAAGACCTGACGCTCGATTCTGACCTGCCGCCGGAGCGGGACCCGAACACGGGCGACATGTTCGGCGAGGCGCCGAAGCCGCCGCCGGCCGTCCCGGCGGAGGAGTCCGCCGCCTACACCGTCATCGCGCGAAAGTACCGCCCCAGGACCTTCGAGGACCTCTACGGCCAGGAGGCCATGGTCCGGACCCTGCGCAACGCCTTCGCCACGGGCCGGATCGCGCACGCCTTCATGCTCACCGGGGTGCGCGGCGTGGGCAAGACCACCACGGCGCGGCTGCTGGCCCGGGCGCTGAACTACGAGACCGACGAGATCCACGAGCCGACCCTCGACTTCAAGGGCGAGGGCCGCCACTGCCGCTCGATCATCGAGGGCCGGCACATGGACGTGCTGGAGCTGGACGCCGCCTCGCGGACAGGGGTGGCCGACATGCGCGAGCTCCTGGAGGGCGTGCGCTACGCCCCCGTCGAGGCCCGCTACAAGGTCTACATCATCGACGAGGTCCACATGCTGTCGACGGGGGCGTTCAATGCCCTCCTGAAGACGCTGGAGGAGCCGCCGCCGCACGCCAAGTTCATCTTCGCCACCACCGAGATCCGCAAGGTGCCGGTGACCATCCTGTCGCGGACCCAGCGGTTCGACCTGCGCCGGGTGGAGCCCGAGGTGCTGCTGAAGAACCTCGAGATGATCTGCGAGAACGAAGGCGCGCGGGTCGAGCACGAGGGGCTGATGCTGATCGCCCGGGCCGCCGAGGGCAGCGTGCGCGACGGCCAGTCGATGCTGGACCAGGCCATCGTCCAGGCCGAGCCCGGCCAGACGGTCACCGCCGAGAGCATCCGCGACATGCTGGGCCTGGCCGACCGGGCGCAGACCATCGCCCTGTTCGAGCAGGTGATGCGCGGCGAGGCGGGCCAGGCGATCGAGACCTTCCGCCAGCTCTACGGCTACGGGGCCAACCCCGACCAGGTGATGCTGGACCTGCTGGACCACTGCCACGGGGCCAGCGTCGCCAAGGCCATCGGGCCGCAGGCGCTGGTCATGCCCAAGGACCAGGCGGCCAGGCTGGCGGCAGTGGGCGCCTCGATCTCGGCCGGCGTGCTGTCGCGAATGTGGCAGCTGATCCTGAAGGGCTACGAGGAGGTGCGGCGCGCGCCGGACGCCGCGGCGGCCGTGGACATGGCGCTGATCCGCATGGCCTACGCCGCCGACCTGCCGGGGCCGGAGGAGGCGCTGAAGAAGCTGCAGGCCGGCGAGCCGGTGAGCGGCGGCGCGGGACCGTCCGGCGGCGGGGGCGGCGGCGGCCAGTCGCAGGGCGGCGGCGGCGGGGCGAGCGCGGTGGCGCGCCGGCCCATGCCGCAGGCCCAGGCGGCCGAGCCTGTGGCGACCCTGCAGTCCTTCGAGGACGTGCTGGCGCTGATCGACAAGCGGCGCGACGTGGCCCTGAAGCTCGACGTGGAGCGCTACGTCCGGCCGATCAGCTTCCGGCCCGGCGCCATCGAATACGAGCCGGCGCCCGGCGCGCCAGCCAACCTCGCGCAGCGGCTGGTGGGGCGGCTGAAGGAATGGACCGGCGAGCGCTGGCTGATCGTCGCCCAGGGCGGCGGCGGGGCCGAGAGCCTGTGGGAGAAGCAGAAGCGCGAGGAGCGCGAGGTCCGCGTCCAGATCGAGCAGGACCCCTTCGTGCGCTCCGTGCTGGAGACCTTCCCGGGCGCGGAGATCGTCTCCATCCGCAACCAGCCCCAGCCGGAGGCCGCCGCCGAGCCGCCGCCGGAAGACGAAAGTGACGAGGAGTAGCCGCCGATGAAGGACCTCAACAGCCTGATGAAGCAGGCGCAGCAGATGCAGCAGAAGCTGGCGGACGCCCAGGCCAGGCTGGCGGAGCTCTCGGTGGAGGGGACCTCCGGCGGCGGCATGGTCAAGGTGACGCTGAAGGGCTCGGGCGAACTGGCCCGCGTCGACCTCGACGAGAGCCTGATGCAGCCGGGCGAGGGCGAGGTGGTCTCCGACCTGATCGTCGCGGCCCACGCCGACGCCAAGCGCAAGCTGGACGCGCAGCAGGCCGAGATGATGCGCGAGGCCGCGGGCCCCCTGGCCGGCATGGGCCTGCCGGGCATGCCGAAGTTCTGATTTGGCGAGTTCGGCCGGACCCGAGATCGAGCGGCTCATCGGCCTGCTCGCCAAGCTGCCGGGGCTCGGGCCCCGGTCGGCCCGGCGCGCGGCGCTCGCCCTGCTCAAGCGGCGCGAGCAGCTGCTCAATCCGCTGGCCGACGCGCTTGCCGAGGCGGCCCGGCGGGTGCGGACCTGCCAGGTCTGCGGCAGCCTCGACACCCAGGACCCCTGCGCCATCTGTTCTGACCCGCAGCGCGACGCCTCGCTGATCTGCGTGGTGGAGGAGGTGGGCGCGCTCTGGGCCATGGAGCGGGCGGGCGCCTTCCGCGGTCGCTACCACGTGCTGGGCGGCCTGCTCTCGGCGCTGGACGGGGTGGGGCCGGACGCCCTGCGCGTGGGGCCGCTGGTCGCCCGGGCGGCGGAGGGCGGGGTGCGCGAGGTGATCCTGGCCCTGCCGGCCACGGTCGATGGCCAGACCACCGCCCACTACCTGGCCGACCGGCTGGCCGGGGCCGACGTCAGCGTGACCATGCTGGCCCGCGGCGTGCCGGTGGGCGGCGACCTCGACTGGCTCGACGACGGCACCATCGCCCAGGCCATGCGGGCGCGGCGCCCGGCCTAGGCTTTTCCGCTAATCCCCGCGAAAGCGGGGATGAGCGGTGTTTTGGCTGATAGCCCCGACTCAGCGTTCGCGGTAAGAACGCAGCATGAACGCCGCCATCCTCGCCGCCGTCGTCTTCGCCCTGCTGGCCGCGGGCGCCGTCGCCTGGGCGCTGAAGGAGCGGCTGCGGGCGAGCCTCGCCGAAGGACGGCTGCGGATGCTGGAGGAGCAGTCGGGGGCGCAGGCCGAGTACCTGAAGGCCCAGGCCGCCCAATCCGCGAGCGCCGTGGCCGAGGCGCTGGTCAGGCAGACGGAGGAGACCTTCCGGAACCGCGAGCAGCTCGCCCAGGCGCGCATCGAGGCCCAGCTGAAGCCGGTGGCCGAGACCCTGCAGAAGTTCCAGGAGCAGGTGGCGGCGGTGGAGAAGCAGCGCGCCGAGGACACCGGCGGGCTGAAGGCGCAGATCACCGCCCTGATGCAGGCCTCCACCGCCACCCAGGAGGAGGCCCGCAAGCTGTCGGCGGCGCTGCGGCGCGGGGCCGGCGTGCAGGGGCGTTGGGGCGAGCAGACCCTGCGCAACGTGCTGGAGGCGGCGGGGCTTTCCAACCGCTACGACTTCGAGGAACAGGCCTCCACCGACACCGAGGAGGGCCGCCGGCGTCCCGATGTGACCATACGGCTGCCCGGCGGCGGCGTGTTCGTGATCGACGCCAAGTGCTCGCTGAACGCCTTCCTCGAGCTGCAGGAGGCGGCCGACGACGCCGCCCGCGAGGCCTGCGGCCTGCGCCACGTGCAGAGCGTGCGCGGCCACATCGCCGGGCTCTCGGCGAAGGCCTACTGGGACCAGTTCGAGAACTCGCCCGACTTCGTGGCCATGTTCGTGCCGCTGGATAGCGCCATGGCCGCGGCGCTGGACCGGGCGCCGGACCTGATGACCGAGGCGATGGACCGCCGGGTGGTCATCGTAACGCCCACCACCCTGTTCGCGCTGTGCAAGGCGGTGAGCTACGGCTGGCGCGTGGAGGAGCAGGCGGCCAACGCCCGCAAGATCGCCGACCTCGGCCGCGAGCTCTACAAGCGGATCGCCGTGATGGGCGCGCACGCGGGCTCGGTGGGCAAGGCCCTGGAGGCGGCGGTCTCCCGCTACAACCAGTTCGTGGGCTCACTGGAGACCCAGGTGCTCACCCAGGCCCGCCGCTTCGAGGACCTGAAGGTCGACCACGAGGGCAAGGAAGTGCCGCAGCTCGAGCCGCTGGAAAGCGCCGTCCGCCCGCTCGCCAAGCTCGGCATGGCCGAGGCGCCGACCGTGCGGCTGGTGGCCGGCGAGGAGGCCTGAGGCCATCGGCCGCCACCTTGACGCTCGCGCCTAGGGAACCTACCTCGCACGCCATGGCCATCCGCGAAATCCTCGTCGTTCCGCATCCGATCCTGAAGCAGGTGTCGCAGCCCGTCGAACGAGTCGACGACGAGCTGCGCGCGCTCATGGACGACATGCTGGAGACCATGTACGACGCGCCGGGCATCGGCCTGGCGGCGATCCAGATCGGCGTGCCCAAGCGGGTGATCGTCATGGACCTCGCCCGCGCCGACGAGGACAAGCAGCCGCGCTACTTCGTCAATCCGGAGATCCTGTGGGCCTCGGAGGAGACCCAGCCCTACGAGGAGGGCTGCCTCTCGGTGCCGGAATACTACGACGAGGTGGAGCGCCCCGCGCGGGTGAAGCTGCGCTACCTCAACTACCAGGGCGAGCAGGTGGAGGAGGACGCCGAGGGCCTCTTCGCCGTCTGCATCCAGCACGAGATGGACCACCTGGAAGGCGTGCTGTTCATCGACCACCTGTCGCGCCTGAAGCGCGAGCAGGCTGTGAAGAAGGTCAAGAAGATGGTGAAGGCGGCCTGACCACCGCTCATCCCGGCGAAAGCCGGACCCAAACGGCCTTACCGAGAAGTCCGGCAACTCAGCTTTCACCCCGGCTTTCGCCGGGCTGAGCGGGACATGCCGACTACTTCTTCTGCGCCGCCGCGCCGTCGGCCGGCGTGTCCTCATCGGCGGCGTCCTTGATGGCCGAGCCCATCTCGCCCAGCGCCTCGCGGGCCTTGCCGGCCGCCTCCTTCACCTCGGGATCGGAGGTGATCTCCTTCAGCTCCTCGCCGGCCTTGTCGAGGTTGACCTCCATCTCGTTGCCGACCTCGACGGCGTTCTCCTTGACCGTGGAGGCGGCCTGGTTGGCTTCCGCCTGGGCCTTGTCCTGCTCGCCCTGGCTGCAGGCGGCGAGCGCCAGCGCAAAGCCGATGGCGGCGGCGGAGACGATGGTTCGCATTTGACGGCTCCCTTCGATCGGCCGTGCAACGGCCGCGCTTGGACCTAAGTTCCCTTGGAGGGCCGCGGCGGCTAAACCCCGCCCATGCGCCTCGCCTTCCTGGGAACGCCCGACTTCTCCGTAGCCGCCCTCGCCGCCCTGGTCGACGCCGGGCACGAGATCGCCTGCGTCTATTCCCAGCCGCCGGCGCCGCGCGGGCGGGGCCAGACCCTGCAGCCCTCGCCGGTGCACGCCTTCGCGCAGGCGCGCGGCATCCCCGTGCGTACGCCGGCCTCGATGCGCGATCCCGCCGAGATCGAGGCCTTCCGGGCGCTGGACCTGGACGCTGCCGTGGTCGTGGCCTTCGGCCAGATCCTGCCGGGCGCCGTGCTGGAGGCGCCGCGGCTGGGCTCCTACAACGTGCACGCCTCCCTGCTGCCGCGCTGGCGGGGCGCCGCCCCCATCCAGCGGGCGATCATGGCCGGCGACAAGGTGACGGGCGTGCAGGTCATGCGCATGACAGAGGGCCTGGACGAGGGTCCGGTGCTGGCCACCGCCACGGTGCGGATCGACGCCCAGGACACCGCCGCCACCCTGCACGACCGGCTGGCCGCGGCGGGCGCCGAGCTGATCGCGCGCACCCTGCCCTCCATCGAGGACGGGACCGCCGTGGCGGTCCCCCAGGCCGAGGACGGCGTCACCTACGCCAAGAAGATCCGGCCGAAGGAAGCCCGGATCGACTGGGGCAAGCCCGGCGCCGAGGTGGACCGCAAGATCCGCGGCCTGTCGCCCTTCCCGGGCGCCTGGTTCCTGCTGCCGACCGACAAGGGACCGGTGCGGGTGAAGGCCCTGCTCTCGGCCTACGAGGAGGCCGACGGCGCGCCCGGCGCGGTGCTGGACGACCGCCTGCTGGTGGCCTGTGGCGAGGGGGCGGTCAGGCTGCTGCGCGTGCAGCGCGAGGGCCGCGGGCCGCAGGACGCCGAGGTCTTCCTGAACGGCACGCCCGTGGCGGCCGGGACCGTGCTCGGCTGATGCCCCGCTACCGGCTCCTCATCGAGTACGACGGCCGGCCGTTCCACGGCTTCCAGGCCCAGGCCAGCCTGCCGTCGGTGCAGGGGGCCATCGAGCGGGCGGTGAAGGCCTTCTGCGGCGAGACCCTGCGGCTGCAGGCGGCCGGCCGCACCGACACCGGCGTCCACGCCACCGGCCAGGTGGTGCACATCGACCTGGAGAAGGACTGGCCGGCCGAGACGGTGCGCAATGCGCTGAACTTCCACCTGATCCCGGATCCGGTGGCGGTGCTGGAGGCGAGCGTCGCGGTGGGCGACTGGCACGCCCGGTTCTCCGCCAGGGAGCGGCGCTACCTCTACCGGATCCTCAACCGCATCGGCCCGCCGGCCCTGGACCGCGGACGGGTCTGGCACGTGAAGAAGCCGCTGGACGCGGACGCCATGCACGCCGCCGCCCAGGTGCTGGTCGGCCACCACGACTTCACCACCTTCCGCGACCTGGGCTGCCAGGCGAAGAGCCCGATGAAGACGCTCGACGTCGCGGCGGTGCGGCGGGAGGGGGATCACGTCCTGCTGGAGTTCGCCTCGCGCAGCTTCCTGCACCGGCAGGTGCGCTCCATGACGGGCAGCCTGGCGCAGGTCGGGCTGGGCCGCTGGACGGCGGACGACCTGAAGGCGGCGCTGGAGGCGCGCGACCGGCGGGCCTGCGGGCCTGTGGCGCCGGCGGATGGTCTGTATCTGACCTACGTGGGCTACTGACCCTACACCGTGAGCGGGATTATGTGGCGAACCGCTCGAAGTACCGCCGGATCAGGGCTTCGTAGACGGCCTGGAGCTGGCGGATTTCCTCCACGGGGGCGCGTTCGTCGACCTGGTGCATGGTGCGGCCGACGAGGCCCACCTCGACCACCGGGCAGAGCGCGCGGATGAAACGGGCGTCGGAGGTGCCGCCGGAGGTGGAGAGCTCGGGCGGGCGGCCGGACGCCTCCTCGACGGCGGCGGCGACCACCTCGGTGAACGGGCCAGGTTCGGTGAGGAAGGCCTCGCCGCTGATCTGCGGGGTGACGGTCACCTTGCCGCGGAAGCCTTCGGCGGCCTTCTCGGCCTCGGCGGCGATCCAGTCGGCGAGCGCCTGCCCGGTGTGGCTGGGGTTGAAGCGGATGTTCAAACGGGCTCTGGCGACGCCAGGGATCACGTTGGTCGCCGAGTTGGGAACGTCGATCCAGGTGACCTCGAGGTTGGAGGGCTGGAACTCCGGATAACCCTCATCCAGCACCCGGTCCTGCAGGGCGGCCAGCAGGCGGATCAGCACCGGCGTGGGGTTGGCGGCCCGGTGCGGGTAGGCCACGTGGCCCTGGACCCCCTCCACCGTGATCTCGACGTTGATCGAGCCGCGGCGGCCGACCTTGACCATGTCGCCGAAGGACTCGGCCGAGGTGGGCTCGCCCACCACGCAGTGGTCGATGGCCTCGCCCTCGGCCATCAGGGCCTCGACCACCTTCTTGGTGCCGTCGAGGGCCACGCCCTCCTCGTCGCCGGTGATCAGGAAGGAGAGCGAGCCCGTGACCTCGCCGGCCGCGATGGCCTTGGCGGCGGCGGCGGCGAAGGCGGCGATGGCGCTCTTCATGTCCACGGCGCCCCGGCCGATCAGCACCCCGTCCACCACCTCGGCGGCGAAGGCGTCCTTGGACCAGGCGGCGGCGTCGCCCACCGGCACCACGTCGGTGTGGCCGGCGAAGCAGAGGTTCGGCTGGGCGGTCCCGTAGCGGGCGTAGAGGTTCTCGATCTCGCCGAACCGCATGCGCCGGCAGGCGAAGCCCAGGCCCTCCAGGGTCTGCTGCACGACGTCCATGGCCCCGGCGTCGGCGGGGGTGACCGAGGGGCGGCGGATCAGGTCGCGGGTGAGCTCGAGGGCGTCGATCATGCGAGCGCCTTACCACGATGTGTCATCCCGGAAAGCGCGAAGCGCTTGTCCGGGACCTATGCGCGCCTCATTTCGGAAGGATCCACCGTCGAGCCACGCCCGGTGAGACGGTGCGTATGGGTCCCGGTCTTCGGCTGCGCCGAAACCGGGATGACACTGAAGGGGAGGGAGCCATGCCGAAGATCGACATCGCGGCGCAGGCGGTGCGTACCGGGTGCAGCTATCCGCATCCGTTCAAGGAGATCTGCCTGGGGTCGACTTGGCGCAGGCTCGGGGACGCGGCGGGGCTGACGGACTTCGGCGTCAACCTGGTGCGCCTGCCGCCGGGCAAGTGGTCGAGCCAGCGCCACTGGCACACCGCCGAGGACGAGTTCGTCTGGATCCTGGAGGGCGAGGTGGTGCTGGTCGAGGACGACGGCGACCAGGTGCTCCGGCCCGGCGACTTCGCGGCGTGGAAGGCGGGCGAGCCGAACGGCCACCACCTGCAGAACCGCTCCGACCGCGACGCCGTCTACCTGGAGGTGGGCTCGCGTAAGCCGGAGACCGACGATTGCGACTATCCCGACATCGACATGGTCACCTGCCGCGAGGGCTACTGCCACCGCGACGGGACGCCCTATCCGGAGGACTAGGGGAGCCCTCCTCCTCGATGGAGGAGGGTTGGGTGGTGGTGCGGGCGCCGAGCTGACGCATGTGGCGCGGGTGGGCGCCGGCGCCCGAGGACGCCCGTCCCGTCATCACCCTGCACTCACCACCATCCCTACCCTTCCTCCATCGAGGAGGAAGGGGTGTCCTTTCGGCAGACGCCTTCTACTGGCCGCTGAAGACGTGGATCAGGCGGGCGACGGCGGGGAGCATGAGGGCGCCCAGCAGGCAGGGGAAGATGAACAGGATGAGCGGGACGGTGAGCTTCGCCGAGAGGGCGAGCGCCTTCTCCTCGGCCCGTAGCATCCGCTTGGCGCGCATGTCGGCCGAGAACACCGAGAGGGTCTCCCCCAGGCTGGTGCCCATCTCCTCCGCCTGGCGCAGCATGGTGGCGAGCGAGCGGGCGTCGTCGATGCCCAGGCGGTCAGCGAAGGCGCTCCAGGCGTCCTTGCGGGCCCGGCCGGCGCGCAACTCCAGCACCAGGAAGCGCAGGTGGATCGTGAGGTTCGGGTAGCGCCGGGCGAGCTCCTCGGTGACCCGGGTGACCGCGGCGTCGAGGCTGAGGCCCGCCTCGACTGAGGCGACCAGCAGGTCGAGGAGGTCAGGGAAGCCGTCGGCGTATTCGCGTTCGCGCGATCCTTTGCGCGACTTCAGGACCTGTTCGGGCCCCATGATCGCCAGGCCGGCCAGGACGCAGGCGACGATCAGCCCGCCCATGCCGGCCTTGCCGCCGACGATCATCGGCAGGGTGAGCACGACGCCGACGGTGGCGACGACCAGGGCCGCGGCCTTGACGCCCAGGTAGATGACGGGCGCCTCGCGGTTGTAGAAGCCGGCCTGCATCAGGCGGGTGCGCAGCAGGGACAGCTTGGCCGGGTCGCGCACGGCGCTCTGCTGTCCGAGCCGGCGGACGGTGTCGATCACCTGGCCGCCGATGGCGCCGGCGGTCTTCGGCGGAACGACGGCGGGTCCGCCCCCGGCCGCGGCCGGGGTCATCCGCAGGCGGCGCACGGCGCGCAGGCGGAACTCGGTGGCCGCGATCCAGGCCGCCCCGCCCATGGCGGCCAGCACCAGGACGAGGCCGGCGATCCAGACGAGGTTCTGAAGCTGAAGGAGGGTCATGAGCCTAGAGCCGCATGTCGATCATGCGCCGCATGACCATGTTGCCGATGAACATCCAGACGCCGAGGATCCCCAGGCCGATCTGCACGAACCGCTCGTGGATCACGTCGCCGTAGAAGTTGGGCGAGGTGATCACGATGAAGCCGATGGCGATGAACGGGGCGAGCGTCAGGATCATCGCCGAGGCGCGGCCCTCCGAGGATGCGGCCTTGATCTTCAGGCGCATCTTGTGGCGCTCACGCACGGTGCTGGCGTTGAGCTTGAGGAGGCCGGTGAGATTGCCGCCGGCGCGCTCCTGCAGGCGCACCGTGGCGGCGAACAGGTCGACGTCCGGGTGCTGGCAGCGCTCGGCCATCCGCTCGATGGCCTGCTCCATTGTCGCGCCATAGGAGATCTCGTCGGCGGCCATGCCGAATTCCGAGCCGATCGGATCGAGCATTTCGCGGCCGACGAGGGCGATGGCGGTGGGGACCGGGTGACCGGCCTCCAGCGAGCGGACGATGATCTCCAGCGCCTGGGGCAGCTGGAAGCCGAGCTTCTTGGCGCGGTCGGCGGCCATGTACTTGAGGTAGAAGATCGGCCCGCCGAGGCCCACCAGCAGGGCCACCGGCAGCGCCAGCAGCACGGTCTTGGTGAGGACCGCCACGCAGAGGCCGGCGGTGATCCCGGCCGTGGCGGCCATCATGATCCACTTGCGCGGCTCGTACTTGACCCCTGAGGCGACGATCAGGTCCGAGAGCCACTTCAGGCGCTCGCCCTTCTTGCCCTCGGCGTTGAGGCCGCGCTGCTTGCGCAGCTCCATGACCAGGGCGGAGACCCCGTCGACCTTCTCGGCCACCTTCAGGCGCGCGTTCAGCTTGCGCTTCTGGGTGGCCACGCTGAGGAGGCCGATCGCCGCCTGGGCGGCGGTGAAGACCGCGGCGAAGACGAGGATCAGGAAGGCGATCTGGGCGATGCTCATGCCGGCCCCCTCACGCCTGGCCCAGGACCCGGCTGGGGTCGAAGTTGGCGACGTCATAGGGAATGCCGCGGCGGGTCATCTCGTCGAGGCAGCGCGGGCGCAGGCCCGAAGCGCGGAACTCGCCGTGCACCGTGCCGTCGGGCGCGGTGTGGGTGCGCACGAAGGTGAAGATGTCCTGCATCTGCACGACATTGCCCTCCATGCCGACGATCTCGGTGACGTAGGTCAGCTTCCGTTTGCCGTCGGGCAGGCGCATCACCTGGACGATCAGGCCGATGGCCGAGGCGATCTGCTGGCGCATGGCGTCCGGGCTGATGTTCATGCCGCCCATGGCGACCATCTGCTCCAGGCGGCCGATGGCCTCGCGCGGGTTGTTGGCGTGGATGGTGGCCATGGAGCCTTCGTGGCCCGTGTTCATGGCCTGCAGCATGTCGAAGGCCTCTTCGGAGCGGACCTCGCCCAGGATCACCCGGTCGGGACGCATCCGGAGCGCATTCTTCACCAGCTCGCGCTGGCGGATCTCGCCCTTTCCCTCGATGTTGGGCGGCCGGGTCTCCATGCGCACCACGTGCGGCTGCTGGAGCTGCAACTCGGCGGCGTCCTCGATGGTGATCAGGCGCTCGCCCTCGCTGATGGCGGCCGACAGCGCGTTGAGCAGCGTCGTCTTCCCCGAGCCCGTGCCACCGGAGATGACGGTGGAGACCCGCGCCTTCACCGCCCCGTGCAGGAAGTCGGCGACGGCGGTCGGCATGGCGCCCACGGCCACCAGCTTCTCCAGCGTCAGCGGCTTCTTGGAGAACTTCCGGATCGAGACCGCCGCGCCGTCGATGGCGATCGGCGCGATGGCGGCGTTCACCCGGCTGCCGTCGGCCAGGCGGGCGTCGACCATGGGCTGGCTCTCGTCGATCCGGCGGCCGACGCCGGCGACGATGCGGTTCACGATGCGCAGCAGGTGGTCGTTGTCGCGGAAGTGGACGGGGGTGAGCTCCAGCTCGCCCTGCCGCTCCACATAGATCTGGAACGGGCCGTTGATCAGGATGTCGTTGATCGTCTCGTCCTTGAGCAGCGGCTCGATGGGGCCCAGGCCCACCATCTCGTCGTAGATCGAGGCGCCCAGCTCCTCGAGCTCGGCGGTGTTCAGCGCCATGCGCTCGGCGCGCGCGAAGTCGGCGGTGAGCTTCATCACCTCGCGGCGCAGGTCGGCTTCCGAAAGCTTGTCGAGCTTGGCGAGGTCGAGTTCGTCGATCAGGCGCGCGTGCAGGCGAAGCCGCATGTCGAGGCGGCCGTCGCGGGCCGGCAGGACCGAGCTGGCTGCGGGCTTGGCCTTGGCCGGCTGGGGCTCGGCGGCCGACTTCGGCGCAGGGGCCGGGGCGGCGGCGACGGGCGCCGCTTCCGGTTCAGGCTTGGCGGCGGGCGCGCGGGCGAGGCTGAAGCGGCCCATCAGGCGGCCTTCCTGCCGGGGGCTTCCTTGCGGGCGGGCTCCGCCGCCAGGCGCTCGACGAGGGTCTGGACGTCCTTGACGATCTTGGACTTGGGCCGGTGCTGCGCGATCGGTCCGCCGAGGTTGGCGGAGGCCGCGGCGGCCTCCCAGTCGGAGCTGATGCCGGCGTCGGCCTTGCGGCCGAGCGCGCGCTCCGCCTCGGACATGGAGGGCGCGGGGCCGAACATGCGGCTGGCCAGGCGGTTGAGCACGATGCGCGGCTTGGACGCGGGACCCAGCGCCTCCTCGATCTCGTCGGCCAGCGAACGGGCGGCCAGCAGGGCCGGCACGGTGAGCTCGGACACCACCAGGATCTCATCGCAGCCGGAGAGGGCCTCGAGCGTCCAGGCGCGACGGTGGCGGGGGATGTCGAGGATCACCCACTCGTAGCACTCGCAGGCGACCTCCAGGATACGCAGCACCGCCTCGCGGCTGATGGCGTCGAAGGCGTTGGGCTCGCGCACGCCGGCCAGCAAGTCGAGCTCCTTGGTCACCGGGGTGACGAAGGCCTGCAGCATGGCCGCGTCGATGCGGTCGGCGGCCGGGCCGAAGTCCGCGAGCCGCATGGCCGGCTGGGCGCCCAGGTAGGCGGCGGCCGCGCCGTCGGCGAGGTTGAGGTCGATCAGGCAAACGCTCTTGTCCTTGCCCGCCCGGGCGGCGAGCGCGGTGGCGGTCTCGACGGCGAGCGTCGTGGCGCCCGAGCCGCCCACGGCGCCGGTGATCGCCCAGCAGCGCGAGGACGCGGCCGAGGGCGTGTTCGCCTGGGCCGGCGCGCCGGCGGCCATCAGGCCGGCGACGGCCTGGGCCACCTGGTCGGGCGTGAAGGGCGCCTCGAGCACGTCGGAGCGCTCCAGGCGGAGCAGGTTGCGGACCACGGTGGTGGGCAGGCGCTCGCCGACCAGCAGGACGGCGGGCGCGGCCGGGGACGCCGATAGCGTTTGCAGGGCCTGGGCGAGCGCCGGCGCCTCCCAGGCGTCGGCGTCGACCAGCACGAGGTCGCAGGAGGTGGAGCGGGCGCCGGCCAGGCGGTCGAGGCCGGCCTCCTCCCAGGCGAAGCCGGCGAGCGGCCCCTGGGCGAGGGGGGCGAGCGAGTCGCCGAGCGCGAGCACGCGGCGGCCGGTCGTCGGAGCACTCATGGCGCTGGTCTTGGACTTGGGCTTCAGCATCTCACTTGCCTTTCCGCGCCGGGTTGCGCGTCAGCGGCTTGTCGAGCGCCTTCCCCATCAGGATCAGGTCGATGGAGCTGGGATCGGACCCGCCCACGGTGGCTGCATGGCCGGCCGTCACGTCGGTGGCGGTGGCGAGCCTCGGGGTGACCACGATGACCAGCTCGGTCTCGTTGCGCTTCCAGCGGCTGGAGCGGAACAGGGCCGAGAGCACCGGGATGTCGCCCAGCACCGGGAACTGGCGGATCATGTTCTGGTAGTCGTTCTGCAGCAGCCCCGCGACCGCGAAGGAGTCGCCGCTCTTCAACTCCACGGTGGTGGAGGTGCGCCGGGTGATCAGGCCGGGCACGCTGATACCGTTGACGCGCAGGGCGTTGGCCGGGTCGAGCTGGCTGACCTCGGGGGCGACGACCAGCTTGATCAGGCCGTTGTCCTGGACGAAGGGCTGGAAGTCGAGCTTCACGCCGTAGGTGCGGAACTCGAGCGTGATCTTGTCGAGGTCCTGCGGCACCGGATAGGGGAACTCGCCGCCGGCCAGGAAGCTGGCCTTCTCGCCAGAGACAGCGACCAGGTTGGGCCGGGCCAGCGTGCGGATGACGCCCTTCTCCTCCAGCGCCTGCAGCTCAAGGTCGAAGCTCACCGAGCCCGAGCGGCCGGAGATCTGCAGCACCCCGTTGGGGGCGCTGTTGCCCAGCACGCCGTTGCCATAGCCGAAGGTGAAGTCGTTGCCGCGGATCAGGCCGGAGAGGCCGAAGTCCTGCAGGGCCGAGCGGGTGGCCTCCAGCACGCGCACCTCCAGGACCACCTGCTGGGCGGCCTGGACGGTGAGGGTGGAGGTGACGGCGTCCGGCGCATAGCGGTCGGCCAGCGTCTTGGCCCGGGCGGCCACGGAGGGCGTGGAGACCAGGCCGGTGAGCAGCAGGCCCTCGCCCAGCGTCTGGACGCGGACGTCCTCGCCCGGGAGGGCGCGGCGCAGGTCGTCTTCCAGCGCGGCGGCGTCGTAGCCCACGCGGACGTCGATGACCTCCTTCAGCCGGCCGCCGGGGCCGTAGACCAGGAGGTTGGTCGAGCCGTACTCGCGGCCGCGGACGTAGAAGCTGTGGTCGGTGGTGGCGACGATCTCGGCGGTGTCCGGCTGGGCCACCACGATCTTCGAGGCCGGCGCGTCCAGGCGGAACGACAGCGACTTGTCGCGCGGGACGTGGATGACGCGGCTCGGCGCCGACTCCGACGGGAAGACGTCGGCGGCGGCGGGGGCGGCGGCCAGCAGGGCGAGCGTGGCGGCGAAGGCGCCGGCGAGCGTGCGGGACATGGGGGTACTCACTCTCAGTCGGCGGTCGGCGCGGGCGCGGCGGGAGCCGGCGCGGCCGGGGCCGGCGCGGGGGTGGGACGCGTGCGGCTGGATCCGCCGCGGCCGTCGCCCTCCACGATCTGGATCAGGCGCGGCGCGGCCGGCCCGGAGGACGGAGCGCGGCGGACCACGGCCCGCTGCACGACGGCGGGGCGGCCGCCGCCCACCCGGACCGGGGCGGTTTCTGCCAGCTCCGCGGAACCCGTGCGGCGCAGCGCCAGCGACAGCTTGCCGAGATCGCCAGCGACGGCGAGCTTCTGGCTGTCGGGCACGGAAACCTCGAGGGTGGCGGTGTTCGGGGTGGTGGGCTTGGCCTCGACGGTGTTGAGGTTCAGGTCGACGGCCAGCACGCGGACGTTCTGCAGCACCACCTCGGAGATCAGGTTGCGGGTCTCGCCGTTGGGGGTGAGGTCGCGCATCAGCACGACGTCGACCCGGTCGCCCGGCAGGGCGTGGCCGCCGACGCCGGTGACGTCGTCCACCTTGATGGTGTAGGCGCGCATGCCCTCAGCGATCTCGGCGGCGACCGAGGGCCGGGCCCCGGGGCCGGAGAGCTTGGCGGCGAGCATCGGCTCGCGCGCGGCGATCGGGACGAGGACCACGGGGGCGCCGCCGTTGTCGGCGGCGAGCACCGCGGCGACGTTGGAATAGGCGCCCTGCGGGACGGCGTCCTTGGGCAGGTTGATGACGGTGAGCGCGCTGGTGTCCAGCTTGTCGCCGAATCTCAGCGGCTTCGACGCCACCACCACCGGGACGCCGGCGACCGGCTGCACCACGGCGGGCGCATCCTTGGCCGCGGCTGCGTTGGGCAGCACGGTCTTGGCGACCACGAGGGCCGCGAGGCCGAGCGCGGCCGAAGCCCCCAGACTGACGATCGTGACGACGCGCATTCCGTCCGCCCCACCAAATTCCTTTTTAGGATCGTAAGGTTAGCGAGCGTCCCCTTGCGATATCCCCAACAAACCTGGTGAACGGCGCAGCAAGCATTCTGAAGGGTTGACGCTGCGGCCCCCTGGCGGCGGCCGCGCAGTCGGCTAGGCTCCCCCGCCGCCAGACGAGGAGGGGACGATGCAGCATCGCAGGCTCGGGAATTCGGGGCTGAAGGTCAGCGAGGTGGGCCTCGGCTGCAACAACTTCGGCATGCGTATCGACCAGGCCCAGACCCAGGCCGTGGTCGACGCCGCGATCGAGGCCGGCATCACCTTCTTCGACACCGCGGACATCTACGGTGGGACGAAGTCCGAGGAATTCCTCGGCAAGGCGCTGGGCAAGAGACGCAGGGACATCGTGCTGGCCACCAAGTTCGGGATGGCGGTGGGCGGCGACGAGCGGAAGAAGGGCGGCTCGCGGCGCTGGATCATGCAGGCGGTGGAGGACAGCCTGACCCGGCTGGGGACCGACTGGATCGACCTCTACCAGTTCCATGCGCCGGACCCGGAGACGCCGGTCGACGAGACGCTGCGGGCGCTCGACGACCTCGTGACCCAGGGCAAGGTCCGCTACATCGGCAACTCGAACTTCGCAGGCTGGCAGATCGCCGACGCCGACTGGACGGCGGCCGGCCAGGCGCGGTTCGTCTCGGCCCAGAACCTCTATTCCCTGCTGGAGCGGAAGTCGGCCTTCGAGGTGCTGCCGGCTTGCGAGCACTTCGGCCTGGGCTTCCTGCCGTTCTTCCCGCTGGCCTCGGGGCTGCTCACCGGCAAGTACCGTCGCGGCGAGCCGCCGCCGGAGGGCACAAGGCTGGCGGCCTGGGGGCAGCGCGGCCAGCAGGCGATGAACGACGCCAACTTCGACCGGGTGGAGCGGCTGACCGCCTGGGCCGAACAGCGCGGCCACACCATCCTGGAGCTGGCCTTCGCCTGGCTGCTCGGACAGCCGGTGGTCTCCTCGGTGATCGCCGGGGCCACCAGCCCCGAGCAGGTGAAGGCCAACGCGGCCACGGCGGCCTGGCGGCTGACGCCCGAGGAGGTGGCCGAGGTCACCGGGCTCGCGGCCTGATGTACGACCTTCTGAAAGGCCTGCGCGTGATCGAGGGGGCGGCGTTCGTGGCGGCGCCGACCTGCGGGCTCTACCTGGCCCAGATGGGCGCCGAGGTGATCCGCTTCGACAACGTCGGCGGTGGGCCGGACTTCCGCCGCTGGCCGCTCGCGCCGAACGGGGAGAGCCTCTACTGGGAGGGGCTGAACAAGGGCAAGAAGTCGGTCGCCCTGGACCTGACGCGCCCCGAGGGCCGGGAGATCGCCCAGGCGCTGGCCGCCGCGCCCGGCGAGGACGGCGGCCTCTTCGTCACCAACTTCCCGGTGGACGGCTTCCTCGCCTACGAGAAGCTGAAGGCGCTGCGCGACGACCTGATCTGCGTGCGGGTGATGGGCTGGGCGGACGGCGCCCAGGGGATGGACTACACGATCAATGCCGCGCTCGGCCTGCCCCTCATGACGGGCCCGGCGGACGACGAGCGGCCGGTGAACCATGTGCTGGCGGCCTGGGACCTGCTCACCGGCGCCTACTGCGCGTTTGCCCTCGTCTCGGCCCTGCTGGCGCGGATGCGCGGCCAGGGCGGGCGGGAGATCCGCGCGCCGCTGTCAGACATCGGGGCGGCGACCATGGCCAACCTGGGCTTCACCGCCGAGACCATGCTGGCGGGCCATCAGCGGCTCCGGATGGGCAACGACATCTTCGGCGCCTTCGGCCGCGACTTCACGACCAAGGACGGCCAGAAGCTGATGCTGCTGGCGATCACGCCCAAGCAGTGGTCGAAGGCGCTGGAGGCGCTGGGGATCGCCGCGGAGGTGGCCGCGGTGGAGGCTGAGCTGAGCGTCTCCTTCGCGACCGACGAGGGGCTGAGGTTCACGCATCGGGCCAGGCTCTATCCGCTGTTCGAGCGGGCCTTCGCGGCGAAGACGGCCGCCGAGCTGACGCCGGCCTTCGATGCCGGCGGCGTCACCTGGGGCGCCTACCAGACCCTGGAGGCGGCGCTGGAGGACCGGCGGCTGTTCAAGGACAACCCGCTGTTCGAGACCGTCCGCCACCCGAGCGGGCTCAGCTATCCGGCGCCCGGGGCCATGGGCACCATCCCGCAGGACGCCCGGCTCCCCGTGCAGCCGGCGCCGCGGCTCGGCCAGCACACCGACGAGGTGCTGGCGCAGGTCCTCGGGCTGCCGTCGGCGGAGATCGGGCGGCTGCACGATCAGGGCGTGGTGGCCTGAGCTACGCCTGATCCTTCTCCCGGCAAGGGGGAGAAGGGAGTCCGGAGCCCTACTCGGCCGCCGTCAGCACCGCCAGCACCGCGCCTTCCGTGACCTGGGCGCCGACGGCGAAGGCGATGCTCTCGACCTTGCCGTCGAAGGGGGCGGTGAGCGCGTGCTCCATCTTCATGGCCTCGAGGGTCAGAAGCGGCTGGCCCTTGGCGACCGTCTCGCCGGGCTTCACCGAGACCTGGGTCACCTTGCCGGGCATGGGCGAGCGGACCTGGCCGTCGCCGGCCCCGCCCTCGGCCGCGTCGGCGCTGGGCGGATGGGAGGCGAAGGCGAAGGCCTCGCCGTGTTCGAAGACGACGATGTGGCCGTCCTCGTCCAGCAGGACCGAGCGTGGCTCGGTGGCGGTCGCGGAGGGCGCGGCCATGACCGGCCGGCCGTCAAGGAACAGGCGCACGGCGGTCTCGGGCTCGGCGTTCAGGCGGAAGCCGGCGAGCTCGCGCCAGGGCGAGGGCGCCTCCTCCGAGAGCCCGCTCTCCTCGGCGATCATGGCGGCCGCGGCGGCGGCGGCGAGCGCGGCGACGGACGGCTCGGCCGCCTCGGTCAGCTCGGCGAGGTTGCGGTCGATGAAGCCGGTGTCCACGTCGCCGGCGATGAAGCCGGGGGCCTCCAGGCAGCGGGCGAGGAAGCCGGCGTTGGTCTTCACCGGCCAGACCTCGACGCAGTCGCAGGCCGCGGCGAGCTCGGCGAGCGCCTGCTCGCGGGTCGGGCCGTGGGCGATCAGCTTGGCGATCATCGGGTCGTAGAAGGGAGTGATCCGCCCGCCGGCCTCCACGCCCGCGTCGGCGCGGACGCCGGGCGGCAGGCGGAAGTGGTCGAGGTCGCCGGTCGACGGCAGGAAGCCCGCGGCCGGGTTCTCGGCGTAGAGGCGCGCCTCCACGGCGTGGCCCGAGAGGGTGATCTCGTCCTGGCGCATCGGCAGGGGCTGGCCGGCGGCGACGCGGATCTGCCACTCCACGAGGTCCAGGCCGGTGACCATCTCGGTGACCGGATGCTCCACCTGCAGGCGGGTGTTCATCTCCATGAACCAGATGCGGTCCGGGCGGAGGCCCTGGGAGGCGTCGGCGATGAACTCCACGGTGCCGGCGCCCACGTAGCCCACCGCCTGGGCGGCGCGGACGGCGGCGGCGGTGACGGCGGCGCGGGCCTCGTCGGTCATGCCGGGAGCCGGGGCCTCCTCGATGACCTTCTGGTGGCGGCGCTGGAGGGAGCAGTCGCGCTCGAACAGGTGGACCACATTGCCGTGGGCGTCGCCGAACACCTGCACCTCGATGTGGCGCGGGCGGGTGACATAGGTCTCGAGCAGCACCCGGTCGTCGCCGAAGCTGGCCTTGGCCTCGCGCTTGGCGGAGGTGAGCGCGGCGTCGAAGTCGCCCGGGCCCTCGACGCGGCGCATGCCCTTGCCGCCGCCGCCGGCCACGGCCTTGATCAGCACCGGATAGCCGATGCGCTCAGCCTCGCGGGCCAGCGTCTGCGGATCCTGGTCCTCGCCCAGGTAGCCGGGCGTCACCGGTACGCCGGCCTGCTGCATCAACGCCTTGGCGGCGTCCTTCAGGCCCATGGCGCGGATGGCGGCCGGCGGCGGGCCGATCCAGACGAGGCCGGCGGCCATCACCGCCTCGGCGAAGTCGGCGTTCTCGGACAGGAAGCCGTAGCCCGGGTGGATGGCGTCGGCGCCGGTCTCGATGGCCGCGGCGATGATCCGCTCGCCGACCAGATAGCTCTCGCGCGCCACGGCCGGGCCGATCAGCACGGCGCGGTCGGCGTCGCGCACGTGCGGCGCGTCGGCGTCGGCCTCGGAATAGACCGCCACGGTGGCGATCCCCAGCCGGCGGGCGGTGGCGAAGACGCGGCGGGCGATCTCGCCCCGGTTCGCGACGAGTATGGAGGTGATCATCGGATCGCTCCGCGCGCCGCAGGCGCAACAAGATGAACCACGGAATACACGGACATACACGGAATGGCCCCGAGCCCGGTCCGAACCTCTTCCGTGTATTCCGTGTGTTCCGTGGTTGAATCCTTGCGGCTTCGCCGCGTCACTGCGCTGCTCATTGCCGCCTCACATCCGGAACACGCCGAAGCGCGTCTCGGGCACGGGGGCGTTGAGGGCGGCCGAGATCGAGAGGCCGAGGACGTCGCGGGTCTGCACCGGGTCGATGATGCCGTCGTCCCACAGGCGGGCGGTCGCGAAGTAGGGGCTGCCCTCGTCCTCGTACTTCTGGCGGACGGGCGCCTTGAACGCCTCTTCCTCCTCGGGGCTCCACTTGTCGGCGTCGCGGTGCACCGTGGCCAGGACCGAGGCGGCCTGCTCGCCGCCCATCACCGAAATTCGGCTGTTGGGCCAGGTCCACAGGAAGCGCGGGGAGTAGGCCCGGCCGCACATGCCGTAGTTGCCCGCCCCGAAGGAGCCGCCGATCAGGACGGTGAACTTCGGCACCTCGGCGCTCGCGACCGCGGTGACCAGCTTGGCGCCGTCCTTGGCGATGCCGCCGGCCTCGTATTTCCCGCCGACCATGAAGCCGGAGATGTTCTGCAGGAAGACCAGCGGGATGCGCCGCTTGCAGGCGAGCTCGATGAAGTGGGCGCCCTTCAGGGCGCTCTCGGAGAACAGCACGCCGTTGTTGGCGAGGATCGCCACCGGATAGCCCCAGATGCGCGCGAAGCCGGTGACCAGGGTCGTGCCGTAGAGCGGCTTGAACTCGTCGAAATGGCTGCCGTCGACGATGCGGGCGATCACCTCGTGCACGTCGTAGGGCGCGCGCACGTCGGTGGGGACGATGCCGTAGAGCTCCTCCGGGTCGTAAGCCGGGGGCCGCGCCTCCTCCAGGTGGAGATCGACGGTCTTGGTGGTGTTCAGGTTGGCGACGATCGAGCGGACGATCGCCAGGGCGTGCTCGTCGTCGTTGGCCACGTGGTCGACCACACCGGAGCGGCGGCCGTGGGTGTCGGCGCCGCCGAGCTCTTCCGCGGTGATCACCTCCCCGGTGGCGGCCTTCACCAGCGGCGGACCGCCCAGGAAGATGGTGCCCTGGTTGCGGACGATCACCGTCTCGTCGCTCATCGCCGGGACATAGGCGCCGCCGGCCGTGCAGGAGCCCATGACGCAGGCGATCTGGGCGATGCCCTCGGCGCTCATCCGGGCCTGGTTGAAGAAGATGCGGCCGAAATGGTCGCGGTCGGGGAAGACCTCCGCCTGGTGGGGCAGGTTCGCGCCGCCGCTATCCACCAGGTAGACGCAGGGCAGGCGGTTCTGCAGGGCGATCTCCTGGGCCCGCAGGTGCTTCTTCACCGTCATCGGGAAGTAGGCGCCGCCCTTCACCGTGGCGTCGTTGGCGACGATCATCACCTCGCGGCCGGACACGCGGCCGACGCCGGTGATCACGCCGGCGGCCGGGGCCTCGTCGCCGTAGAGCCCGAAGGCGGCGAGCTGGCCCACCTCCAGGAACGGCGAGCCTGGATCGAGCAGGCGCATGACCCGGTCGCGCGGCAGGAGCTTGCCCCGGCTCTCGTGGCGCTGGCGGCTGGCCTCGGGCCCTCCGAGCGCGGCCTGGCCGGCCCTCTGGCGCAGCTGTTCGGCGAGCGCGCGGTTCACCCGGGCGTTGGCGGCGAAGGCGTCCGAGGCCGGATCGACGGCGGTCTGAAGCTTCCTCATGCGACAGGTCTAGGCCGTTTTTTCGAGCACGAGGTCAAGCTCTGCGATCATCGCCTCGCGCATGGCGAACTTTTGCACCTTGCCGGTGACGGTGGTGGGAAAGCCTTCCACGAAACGGATGTGCCGTGGAATCTTGTAGTGGGCGATCTGGCCCCGGCAGAAGTCGCGGACCGCATCCTCGTCGAGCCGCTCGCCGGGCTTGATGACGATCCAGGCGCAGAGCTCCTCGCCGTACTTGGGGTCGGGCACGCCGACCACCTGCACGTCCTGGATCGCCGGGTGGCGGTAGAGGAACTCCTCGATCTCGCGCGGATAGATGTTCTCGCCGCCGCGGATCACCATGTCCTTGATCCGGCCGACGATATTGCAGAAGCCCTCGTCGTCGAGGGTGGCGAGGTCGCCGGTGTGCATCCAGCCGGCCGGATCGATCGCCTCGGCGGTCTTCTCCGGGTCGTCCCAGTAGCCCAGCATGACCGAGTAGCCGCGGGTGCACAGTTCGCCCGGCTCGCCGCGCGGGACGATACGGCCCTCGCCGTCGACGATCTTCACCTCCAGGTGCGGCTGGATGCGGCCGACGGTGGAGACCCGCCTCTCCAGGGGATCGTCGGTGCCCGACTGGAAGCTGACGGGGGAGGTCTCGGTCATGCCGTAGGCGATGGTCACCTCCGGCATGTGCATGCGCGCGATCACCTGGCGCATGACCTCGATGGGGCAGGGGGAGCCGGCCATGATGCCGGTGCGCAGGCTGGTCAGGTCGAAGCGGTCGAAGTCGGCGTGGCCCAGCATGGCGATGAACATGGTGGGCACGCCGTAGAGGCCCGCGCAGCGCTCGGCCTCCACCGCCTCGAGCACGGCCAGCGGATCGAAGGCCTCGGCCGGGTAGACGATGGTCGCCGCGTGGGTGAGGCAGCCCAGATTGCCCATCACCATGCCGAAGCAGTGGTAGAGCGGCACCGGGATGCAGAGCTTCTCGCCGGGCTGCAGGCCGATGGCCTCGCCGACGAAGTAGCCGTTGTTGAGGATGTTGTGGTGGCTGAGCGTGGCGCCCTTCGGGAAGCCCGTGGTGCCGCTGGTGAACTGGATGTTGATCGGGTCGTCGAACTGCAGGCGGCCGGCCAGGCGGGCGAGGTCGCCGTAGGCCTCGGCGTCCTCCTGGGCGTGCGCCACGACGTCGGCGAAGCGCAGGCAGCCCTCGTGCGGCTCGTCGCCCAGGGTGATCACCGCCTCCAGCCTCGGGAGGCGGTCCGCGGCCTGCAGGTCGCGGACCATGGCGAGGTACTCGGAGGTCCTGTGGCGCACCGCGGTGACCAGCGCCCGGCAGCCCACCTTATTCAGCGCGTACTCGGCTTCGGCGAGGCGGTAGGCGGGGTTGATGTTGACCAGGACGAGGCCGGCCTTGGCGGTGGCGAACTGGGTGACCGCCCACTCCCAGCAGTTGGGCGCCCAGATCCCGACCCGGTCGCCGGGCTCCAGCCCCTGCAGGATCAGGCCGGCGGCGAGCGCGTCCACGCGGTCCTTCAGCTCGCGCCAGCTCCAGCGGACGCCCTGGTGGCGGGAGACCAGCGCCAGGCCGTCGGGATGGGCGGCGCAGGTCTCGTCGAACACCTGGCCGATCGTCCGCCCGATCAGCGGCCGCGCGCTCGCCCCATGGACGTAGCTCAAGCCCGCCATGGTCCCTCCTCCCTTGTGCTTTCCCGGCAGGATGGCGGTCGGGGGCGGCGGTGTCATCTGGTTAGGCGCAGGCTAGGCTGACGCGGGGTCGGCGTGGCAGGAAGGTTCCGTGACCCAAGAGACCTTTCCCGAGATCCGCGAGGCGGTGCGCCGGCTGTGCGCGCGCTTTCCCGGCGCCTACTGGCGCGAGCTGGACCGCGAGCGGGCCTATCCGACCGAGTTCGTGCAGGCCCTGACCGAGGCGGGCTTCCTGTCGGTGCTGATCCCGGAGGAGTACGGCGGGTCGGGCCTGGGCCTGCGGGCCGCCACCGCGGTGCTGGAGGAGATCCACCGCTCGGGCTGTAATGGGGCAGCCTGCCACGCCCAGATGTACACCATGGGCACGATCCTGCGGCACGGCTCGCCGGCCCAGAAGGAGGCCTACCTGCCGAAGGTCGCCACCGGCGAGCTGCGGCTGCAGGCGTTCGGGGTGACCGAGCCGGACGCCGGCACCGACACCACGCGGATCTCCACCTTCGCCCGGCGCGAGGGAGATCGCTACGTGGTCTCCGGCCGCAAGATCTGGATCAGCCGGGCCGAGCACTCCGACCTGATGGTGCTGCTCTGCCGGACGGCGAAGCGCGAGGACGTGGCCAAGCCGCCGGACGGCATGAGCGTGCTGATCGTCGACATGCGCGAGGCGGTGGGCAAGGGGCTCACCATCCGGCCGGTGCGCACCATGCTCAACCACGCCACCACGGAGCTGTTCTTCGAGGACCTCGAGGTGCCGGCGGAGAACCTGGTGGGCCAGGAGGGCAAGGGCTTCAAGTACATCCTCGACGGGATGAACGCCGAGCGGATCCTGATCGCGTCGGAATGCATCGGCGACGCGAAGTTCTTCATCGACCGCGCTTCGGCGTACGCGAAGGAACGCCAGGTGTTCGGCCGGGCCATCGGCGAGAACCAGGGCGTGCAGTTCCCGATCGCTCGGGCATACGTCCAGACGACCGCGGCGGAGCACATGGTGGCCAGCGCGGCGGCGCTGTTCGAGGCGGGCGAACCCTGCGGGACGGAGGCCAACATGGCCAAGCTCGCCGCCTCCGAGGCCTCCTGGTACGCCGCCGACATGGCGCTCCAGACCCACGGCGGCTTCGGCTTCGCCGAGGAGTACGACATCGAGCGCAAGTTCCGGGAGACCCGGCTCTACCAGGTCGCCCCGATCTCCACGAACCTCATCCTCAGCCACGTGGCCACCCACGTGCTGGGCCTGCCGAAGTCCTTCTGATGCCCGAAACCATCAAGATCGAAGACGTCGCCCCCGGCGTGGCCGTGGTCACCCTGAACCGGCCCGACGCGGCCAATTCGCTGAACACGAAGATGGGCGAGGAGCTGCTGCACGCCTGGAGCCACCTGGCGGCGCGGAGCGACCTGCGCTGCGCGGTGCTGGCCGGCGAGGGGCGGCACTTCTGCGCCGGGGCGGACCTGAAGGAACGCAACGGCATGAGCGACCAGGCCTGGTCCGCCCAGCACGAGATCTTCGAGGCGATGATCCGCGCCCAGCTCTCGGTGCCCGTGCCGGTGATCGCCGCGGTGAACGGCGCGGCGGTGGGCGGCGGCTGCGAGATGACGCTGGCCTGCGATTTCGCCTACGCCGGCGAGGGCGCCCGGTTCGGCCTGCCGGAGGTGGGGCTTGGGATCATGCCCGGGCTCGGCGGCACCCAGCTCCTGCGCCGGGCGGTGGGTGAGCGGCGCGCGGTGGAGCTGCTGACGACGGGCCGGCTGTTCACGGCCGCCGAGGCGCTCGACTACGGGCTGGTGAACGAGGTGACGGCGCCGGACGGCCTGATGGGGACGGTGCTGGAGGTGGCGGGGACCATCGCGTCCAAGGCGCCGCTGTCGGTGCGCGCTCTGAAGTCGGTGGTCCGCGAGGGCGCCGCGATGCACCTGGCCGAGGCCATGGACCTGGAGCTCTCCCACTACAACCGGCTGTTCAAGACCCAGGACCGGCGCGAGGGCGTGGCGGCCTTCAACGAGAAGCGGACGGCGCAGTTCGGCGGCGCGTGACGGTGGCGCGCGGCGCCCTCAGCCCTTACTGATCGCTCCATGAAGATGCCCGTGCCCGACGCGTCCACGATCGCCCGAAAGGGGGAGATCGTGCGGGCGCTGCGTAGGATCGTGCCGGGGGAGGGCGTGGTCTCGGACGCCGACGGGCTGGTGCCGTTTGAGAGCGACGGGCTCTCGGCCTACCGGCAGACGCCGCTGGCGGTGGTGCTGCCGCAGACCGTGGAGCAGGTCTCGAAGGTGCTGGCCTGGTGCCAGGCGAACGGGGTGAAGGTGGTGCCGCGCGGCGCCGGGACCTCGCTGTCGGGCGGCGCGCTGCCGCTCACCGACGGAGTCGTCCTGGGCATGTCCAGGTTCAACCGCATCCTGGAGGTGGACTACGCCAACCGCTGCGCCGTCGTGCAGCCGGGCGTGACCAACCTCGCCATCACCCATGCAGTGCAGGCGGACGGCTTCTACTACGCCCCCGACCCATCCTCGCAGATCGCCTGCACCATCGGCGGCAACGTGGCGGAGAACTCGGGCGGGGTGCATTGCCTGAAGTACGGGCTGACGACGAACAACCTACTGGGCTGCGAGATCGTGCTGATGAACGGCGAGGTCGTGCGGCTGGGCGGGCGCGGCTACGACGCAGCCGGGTACGACCTGCTGGGCGTCGTGACCGGTTCAGAGGGATTGCTGGGCGTGGTCACCGAGGTGACGGTGCGCATCCTGCCGACGCCGGAGACCGCGCGGGCCATGCTGCTGGGCTTCCCCTCGGTGGAGGCGGCAGGCGCCTGCGTCGCCGACGTGATCGCGGCGGGGATCATCCCGGCCGGCATGGAGATGATGGACCGGCCGGCCATCGTCGCGGCCGAGGCCTTCGTGCATGCGGGCTACCCGATCGAGGCCGAGGCCCTGCTGATCGTCGAGCTCGACGGCCCGGAGGCCGAGTGCGCCGAGCTTTCGGCCGCGGTGCTGGAGATCGCCCGCGCGCGCGGCGCCGACTATGCCCGCGTCTCGGAGAACGAGGCCGAGCGGCTGAGGTTCTGGGCCGGGCGCAAGGCGGCCTTCCCCGCCGTGGGGCGGATCGCGCCGGACTACTACTGCATGGACGGCACCATCCCGCGGCGCGAGCTGCCCAGGGTGCTGCGCGCGATCCACGAGATGGCCAAGGCCTACGGCCTGGGCGTGGCCAACGTGTTCCACGCCGGCGACGGCAACCTGCACCCGCTGATCCTTTACGACGCCGACAGGCCGGGCGAGCTGGAGCGGGCCGAGCAGTTCGGGGCCGAGATCCTGAAGCTCTGCGTGGCCGTGGGCGGGGTGCTCACCGGCGAGCACGGGGTGGGGGTCGAGAAGCGCGACCTGATGGGGACGATGTTCGACGACACCGACCTGGCCTGCCAGCAGCGGCTGAAGTGCGCCTTCGACCCCGACCTGCTGCTCAATCCGGGCAAGGTGTTCCCGACCCTGCACCGCTGCGCCGAGCTCGGCCGGATGCACGTCCACCGCGGGAAGCTCGCCTTCCCGGAACTGCCGCGGTTCTGATGCTGGAGACCAAGGAGATCCTGCGGGCGAAGACAGCCGAGGACGTGCAGGCGGCCATCGCCGAGGCGGGCGCGGCGGGCCGGACCCTGGAGGTCGTGGGCGGCGGGACCAAGCGCAGGATCGGGGAAGTGCGCGCTGACACCGTGCTGTCGCTGGAGAAGCTGGACCGGGTGGTCGACTACGCGCCGGAGGAGCTGGTGCTGACCGTGCAGCCGGGCGTGCGGCTCGCGGACCTGGAGGAGCTGGTCGCGGCGCATGGCCAGATGCTCCCGTTCGAGCCGCCGGGGCTCGCCAAGACGCTGGGGTCGAAGGGCCGCGCCACCATCGGCGGGACGGTGGCGGCCAACCTCTCCGGCCCGCGGCGCATCCGAGCGGGCGCGGCGCGCGACCACCTGCTGGGCTTTTCCGGCGTCACCGGCCGGGGCGAGGTGTTCAAGGCCGGAGGCAAGGTGGTCAAGAACGTCACGGGCTACGACCTCTCCAAGGTGATGGCCGGGTCGTGGGGCACGCTGGCGGTGATGACCGAACTGACGCTGAAGGTGCTGCCGGCTGCGCGGACGGAGCTCACGCTGCTGTTCTTCGGCCTGGAGGACCGCAAGGCCAACGAGGCCATGACGATCGCCATGGGCTCGCCGGCCGAGGTGTCGGCGGCGGCCCACCTGCCGAACTTCGCCGCCCGCTGCGCGCCCCTGAAGGCCGAGATGGCGGTGACGGCGCTCCGGCTGGAGGGCTTCCCGGCCTCGGTCCAGGCTCGCGCCGAGGCGCTGGTCGGCAGGCTGACGGGGTTCGGCCGGGTGGAGGCGCTGGACGCCCGCCACAGCCGCGAGTTCTGGGCCGATGTGCGGGAGGTCGCTGCCTTCGCCGACGATCCGCGGCCGCTCTGGCGGATCTCGGTCCCGCCCGCCGCCGGCTGGAAGGCGGGCCACGCCCTCTCGGGCGACGTGCTCTACGACTGGGCCGGCGGCCTCGTCTGGCTGCTGTCCGAGGAGGATCCGGCGCAGGTGCGCACCGCCGCCCGGGCGCTCGGCGGCCACGCGGCGCTCTATCGCGGCGAGGGCGTGGCCTTCGCGCCCCTGGAGGGCCCGCTCGGCGCGCTGAGCGGGCGGGTGAAGGCGGCGTTCGATCCCCTTGGCGTCCTCAACCCCGGAAGGCTCGGCTGATGCGCGTGGACTTCCCGCCCGGGCGGCTGGCGGAGCCGGACTTCGCCCGCTCCCACACCGCGATCCGCAAGTGCGTGCACTGCGGCTTCTGCACGGCGACCTGCCCGACCTACGTCCTGCTGGGCGACGAGCGCGACAGCCCGCGCGGGCGGATCGAGCTGATCCGCGCGATGCTGGAGCGGCCGGACCAGGCGCCGTCGAAGGCGACCGTCACCCATATCGACCGCTGCCTCTCGTGCCTGGCCTGCAAGACCACCTGCCCATCGGGCGTGGACTATGCCGACCTGATCGACCACGCGCGGCGGCACATCGAGGACCACTACCGCCGGCCGTGGCCGGAGCGGGTCATGCGGGCGCTGATCCCCGCCGTCCTGACCCGGCCGAAGCGGCTGCGCGCGGCGCTGACCCTGGGACGCGCGGCCCGGCCGCTGGCGCCAATGCTGGAGACGCTGCGGCTCGCTCCGCTGGCCGCCATGCTGCGGCTGCTTCCCGAGCGGGTGTCGACGCAGACGACGGAGCATCCCGCCCCGGGGACGCGCGGGCGCGTGGCGCTGCTGCAGGGCTGCGTGGAGCCGGCCCTGGCGCCGCAGATCCGCGCCGCCGCCACGCGGCTGATCGCCCGGGCCGGGTTCGAGGTGGTGGAGGTTAAGGGCGAGGGCTGCTGCGGCGCGCTGTCCGAGCACCTGGGCCGAGCCGAGGAGGCGGCGGGAATGGCCCGGCGCAACCTGCGGGCCTGGGCGGACGCGGGGCCGCTCGACGCCATCGTCACCACGGCCGCCGGCTGCGGCACGACGCTGAAGGCCTACGGCAAGCAGGCCGGCGCGGACGGCGAGGCGGCCGCGGCCAAGGCGCGCGACATCCTGGAGTTCATCGCGGAGGCTGGCCTGCCGCCGGTGACGCGGGAGGTGCGGATGGCGGTGGCCTACCACGCGCCGTGCTCGCTGCAGCACGGGCAGGGAATCAAGGCGGCGCCGGCGGCGCTGCTGGCCCAGGCGGGCTTCGAGGTGCGCGAGCCCGCCGAGCCCCACCTCTGCTGCGGCTCGGCCGGGGTCTACAACATCCTGCAGCCCGAGCTCGCCACGCAGCTACGCGACCGCAAGGCTGCGAACCTGAAGGCGGTGGGCGCGCGCGTGGTGGCGGCCGGCAACATCGGCTGCATCGCCCAGATGCAGCCGGCGTTGGACGCAGCCGTGATCCATCCCGTGGAGCTGCTGGACTGGGCGACGGGCGGGCCGGAGCCTGCGGGGCTGCGGCGGCCTCAGACGGCGTAGCAGTCCTGGATCGGGCGCTCGACCGGGATCGGGGCTTCCGCGCCGCCCGAGCCCCTCGGGGGCCGCCGCGAGGTCACAAAAGCTTCCCAGTCCGAAAGGCCGCTGCGACCGCTGCGGGACGGGGTTCGAATGCTGAAGGACCGGAGACGGTCGAGCAGGTGCTCGAGGCTCTCGTCCGATCCCACCAAGTCTGGTTTGAAGTGTCGATCGGCCATGGCGCGGGTTTATACGCCTGTATGCGACCGAACGCCACAGGCAAAGGTTACGCCTTGGTTAACGACTCACTGATTCGTGAAGGGACCCCGAGCATGGCGGAAATCCGCACCCTGAAGATCGCCTTCGAGGGCGGGCTGCAGCCGGGCCCCAAGCCCTGGATGTGGGCGAGCGTGGAAGTGGCCCTCGAGGACGAGGGTCAGATCCACCCGACGGTGACGGCGAGCGTGCCCGTGCCGTTCGAGGGACAGGACGTCTTCGAGATGCGCGAGGTCGCCTGGACGGCGTTCCGCGAGGCGCTCGAGCAGGCCCTGGCCGCCGGTGCGGGCAAGAGCGCCCAGCAGCTCTCCTTCACGGGCCCCGAGGCGCGTTGACCACCCTTACGGCAGGCCCCTAGGCTCCGCGTCCACAACAAGGGGGAAGCTCATGAGGCTGTTCACGTCGGTCGGTCCCAATCCGCGGGTGGTGAAGATGTTCATCGCCGAGAAGGGTCAGGACATTCCGCGGGTCGAGGTCGATCTGCGCGGGGGCGAGAACCGCCAGGAGCCGTACCTGAAGATCAATCCCGCCGGCCAGACGCCGGCGCTGGAGCTGGACGACGGCACGCACCTGACCGAGATCCTGGCGATCTGCGAGTACCTCGACGAGCGCTTCCCTGATCCGCCGCTGATCGGCCGTACGCCGGAGGAGCGGGCCAGGACCCGGATGTGGGTGCGCCGCATCGACCTGAAGGTCTGCGAGCCGATGGCGAACGGCTTCCGCTTCGCCGAGGGCCTGCCGCTGTTCCAGAGCCGCATGCGCTGCCTCCCAGAAGCGGCCGACGGCCTGAAGGCCATCGCCCGCGACGGGCTGCAGTGGATGGAGTCCAACTTCGAAGGCCCGTGGGTGGTGGGCGACCGCTTCACCCTGGCGGACGTGCTGCTGTTCGGCTTCCTCGACTTCGGCGGCATGGTCGGCCAGCCGCTGCCGGCCGAGCTGGAGCGCCTGCAGGGCTGGATGGCGCGGGTGCGCGAGCGGCCGAGCGTGGCCGCCAGCGCCTAGCCCACGTTGCGGTCGCGGCCCTCCCAGTAGGGCTTGCGCAGCTCGCGGCGGAGCACCTTTCCGGAGGGGTTCCGCGGCAGGGCCTCGATGAAGTCGATGGACTTGGGCGCCTTGAAGCCGGCGATCCGCTGGCGGGCGTAGGCGATGATCTGCTCCGGGTCGGGCTCCGCGCCCGGCGCGGGGACGACGATGGCCTTCACCGCCTCGCCCCAGCGCTCGTCCGGCACGCCGATCACGGCGGCGTCGGCGACGCCCGGGCAGCCGAGGATCGCGTTCTCCACCTCGGCCGGATAGACGTTCTCGCCGCCGGACACGATCATGTCCTTCACCCGGTCGTGGACGAAGAAGTAGCCGTCCTCGTTCATGAAGCCGGCGTCGCCGGTGCGCAGCCAGCCGTCGGGCCGGATGGTCTCGGCGGTGGCCTCCGGGCGGTTCCAGTAGCCGGCCATGACGATCGGGCCGCGGATCTCGATCTCGCCGATGCCGCCCGGCGGCAGCTCGCGGCCATTCTCGTCGGCGATGCGGGCCTCCAGCGTCGCCCAGGGCCGGCCGCAGGAGCGCATCAGCTCGCCCCTATGCTCGGAGGGGGCCAGCGTGGTGCCCGCGCCGCAGGTTTCGGTCATGCCATAGAACTGGATGAAGCCGCAGCCGAAGGTCTCGGTGGCCGCCTTCAGCACCGCCTCGGAGATCGGCGAGGCGCCGTAGGAGACGGTCTTCAGGCTGGAGAAGTCGGTGGTCTTCGCCTGCGGCGTCTGCAGCAGGACGTTGATCATCACCGGCGCCAGGAAGATGTGGGCGACCTTCTCCTGCTCGATCAGGCGCAGCACCTCGACGGGGTTGAAGTCGGCCATGACGATCAGCGGGCCGCCGGCCGAGAGCCCCGCGTAGCTGATGTTGGTGCCGGCCACGTGGAACAGGGGCATGACGATCAGGACGGTGTCGTCAGGGGCGTAGTCAAAGCCCTCCACCTGGTGCCGCAGCGCCAGGAAGGCGGCGTAGTTGGCGTTGTTCAGCCGCACGCCCTTGGGCAGGCCGGTGGTGCCGGACGTGTAGAGCTGCAGGACATCGTCGTCGGGCTGCGGGGCGTCCAGCGCGGGCGCCGGCGCGGAGTCGCGGCGGGCCGCGTAGCTCTCGAAGCCGGGGTGCTCGCCGTTCACCGCCAGCACCCGGATCGGTCGGTCGATCTGGGCGGTCACCGCCTCGGCGGCGGCGAAGAAGTCGGGGGTGACGAAGAAGACATCGGCGCCGGAGTCCTTGAGGATGAAGACGATCTCCGGGATCGCCAGGCGGCTATTGATCGGGGCCAGGCAGGCCCTCGCCTTGGCCGCCCCGAACATGATCTCGTACCAGGCCTCGCAGCTCTTCCCGAGCCAGCCGACGCGGTCGCCCGGCTTCACGCCGAGGGCCTGCAGCAGGCCCGCCGCCTGGTTCGAGCGCCGCTCCAGCTCGGCGTAGGTCAGCCGCCGTCCCTCGAACTCCACGGCCACGCGATCGCCGCGTCCCCGCGCATGGACGCGCGGGATGTCGGTCAATAGCTTGATGGTCTCGGCCCCGGAATCCGCCATGGTTCGCTCCCTGATCCGGCGTGTGTCCGCCGTTGGCCGGAACGCTAGCGGATCGGCGGGCGTAATGCAGCCCAGCCGATGAAGATCGCGACCTTCAACATCAACAACGTGGGCAAGCGCCTGCCCAACCTGCTGGCCTGGCTGGAAACCGCCCAGCCGGACGTGGTCTGCCTGCAGGAGACCCGCACGCCCGACGCCCTGTTCCCGGCGAAGGCGCTGGAGGCGGCCGGCTACGGCGCGGTGTGGACCGGGGAGCGGACCTGGAACGGGGTGGCGATCCTGGCCCGCGGCGGGACGCCGGTGCCGACGCGCCGCGCCCTGCCGGGCGACCCCGAGGATCGGCAGGCCCGCTACATCGAGGCGGCGGTGGGCGGGGTGCTCGTGGGCTGCCTCTACCTGCCGAACGGCAATCCGCAGCCCGGGCCGAAGTTCGCCTACAAGCTCGCCTGGTTCGACCGGCTGATCGCGCACGCCGCGGACCTGCTGGCGGCCGACGTGCCCGTCGTGCTGGCCGGCGACTACAACGTGGTCGCCACCGACCTCGACATCTACCGGGTGAAGCCGCGGACGACGGACGCCCTGCAGCAGCCGCAGACCAAGGCCGCCTACCGCCGGCTGCTCGACCAGGGCTGGACCGACGCGATCCGCGCCCTGCACCCGGACGCGCGGATCTACACCTTCTGGGACTATCTGCGCGACGCCTGGGGCCGCGACGCCGGCATGCGGCTGGACCATCTGCTGCTGAGCCCCGAACTCGCGCCGCGCCTTGCGGCGGCGGGCGTCGACCGGGAGGTCCGCGGAGAGCCCGGCGCCAGCGACCATGCCCCCGCCTGGATCAGGCTGGCCTAGTCGTCCGCCCTCGGCCATTTTGGCGCCTCCTTCCGCAGGCTATCGTGCATGCAGGACGGGAGATCATGAGGCGGGAATGGCTGCTGCCGACTCTGGAGCTGCGACGGTGAAGGCGCCGCGCACGCCCACGCGCCGGTTCGAGGCGCGGCGCAACGCCATCATCGCCTCGGCCGTGGCCGAGATAAACGTCAAGGGCGTGCGCGGCATGACCTTGGGCGACGTGGCGGCGCGGCTCGACCTGGTGCCCACCGGGGTCATCTACTACTTTAAGAACAAGGAGGAGCTCGCCGCCGCCTGCTTCGCGCGGGCGATCGACCGCTTCAACGAGCTCATCGACGCCGGTCTGGCGGCGGGGACGGACGAACGGGCCCGCCTCCGCGCCTTCGTGGACGCCTACTTCGAATTCAAGCGGCAGGCCGCGCTCGGCGAGGCCGAGCAGATCGCCGTGTTCAACGACGTGCGCGCCCTGAACTCCGAGCCGGTGAGCGAGGCCTATGTGGCCATGTTCCGCCACGCGCGCGAGCTGCTGACGGGGCCGCCCGGCGCGGAGCTTCCCCGGCTCGACCGCAACGCCCGCACCCACCTCCTGCTGTCGGAGCTGTTCTGGAGCGTCGCCTGGCTGGTGATGACCGATGTGCAGGACTACGGCCGGGTGTCCCGGCGCATGGGGTCTATCCTGGCCGACGGGCTCGTGCCCGCGGGCCTCGCCTGGCCGGCTTTCGAGATCCCGCGCCTGACGCGGGACGAGGACCCGAGCGCCGAAGCGTCCGCCGAGCTCTTCCTGCGGGCGGCGACCGCGCTGATCAACGAAGAGGGCTACCACGGCGCGTCCGTCGAGCGGATCTCGGCCCGGCTGAACGTCTCGAAGGGCGCCTTCTACCACCACAACGAGACCAAGGACGACCTGGTGGTGGCCTGCTTCGAGCGGACCTGCGAGACCATGTGGCGGGCCATCCGGGCGGCCGAGGCGGAGGGCGGCTCGGGGCTGAAGGTGCTGGCTCAGGCCAGCGCGGCGCTGGTGCACCACCAAATGACGGGCAACCTGCCGCTGCTCAGAACCTCGGCCCTCACCACGGTGCCCAAGTCGATCAACGCCCACCTGGTGCGCCAGTTCGACCGGATCTCCATGCGCTTCGCCTCGATCCTGTCGGACGGCATCGCCGACGGCTCGGTGCGGCCGGTGGACGTGAACATCGCCGCCCAGATGATCACCGCCATGATCAACGCCTCCGCCGAGCTGAATTTCTGGTCGCCCGGCCTGGCGCCGGAAACCGCCGCCGCCCACTACGTGCGGCCGCTGTTCGAGGGGTTGCTCTCGCCCGTCGCGCCGGACGCCTGAGGCTGCTGGGCCGCGGCAAGGCCGTCCGCACACGGCCAGGGTGTCGGCGGCTCAACCAGCGCTGGCGCGAGGCGCGATTTCCGGCAAGGCCCGCGTTCTCAAGGGCTTGGCGAAGCTCGGCCTTAGGTGTCAGATAGGGTCGTGGCCCGGCCGTTCGACTCAATCCGGGTGTCTGGTTTGGCCGTTCAGGCGTTCGGGGGAGCGCCGGTCACGGCGCACGGGGGGCTTTTCAAAGCGGACGCATGGACCTCAGAGCCCTTCGTCTACTGATCGTCGATGACAACCGGAACGCCGCCGAGATCGTGAAATCGGTCCTGGCGAGCGTCGGCGCGCAGCAGGTCGAGTTCGCGACCACGGCGGAAAAGGCCTTCCACCTGCTGCAGGCGGAGCCCTACGACCTGATCATCGTCGACCAGAACCTGGGCAAGGGCGACGAGGGCATCGTGCTGGTGAAGCGGATCCGCACCGACCCCCACAGCGCCAACCCCTACCTGCCGATCCTCATGCTGACCGGCTACACCGAGCAGCGGCGCGTGAAGGCGGCCCGGGACGCGGGCGTCACCGAGTTCCTGAGCAAGCCGTTCACAATCGTGGGGCTGCTCAAGCGGATGGAGGCGCTGATCCACGCGCCCCGTCCATTCGTGCGGTCCGAAGACTACTTCGGGCCCGACCGCCGTCGGCGGCAGGACCCGGACTACAAGGGCCCCGAGCGGCGCAAGCGGCCGCCCGAGGGCGCCTGAAGCTCTTACTCTAGAAGCGGTAAGTCAGGCCCGCGTTGAACACGAGCGGGTCGACCTTCACCTTGGCGCGGACCGGCGTCGGGCCGAGGTTGGCCTTGGCCACCGTGCCGACGTAGGCCTTCTTCACGTCCACGAAGCCGCCCCAGCGGTCGTTGACCATGAAGTTGGCGCCGGCCTGCAGGGCCGTGCCGACGGCGCTGTCCGCCTCGAGGTCGTTCAGGGCGGCGTCCTCGGTGTCGAAGACGATCAGGAAGGAGGCGCCGGCGCCCACGTAGGGCTGGATGCGGCCTTCCGGGTTGAAGTGGTACTGGACGAGCACGCCCGCCGGGCCGCCGGTCATGGTGCCGGCGCGGCCGAGCGCGGCCAGGGTGCCGTCGGCGTCGACGTTGAACTTCGGCGGCAGGCCCGCGGCCACCGCGAAGGCGACGTTGGGCGTGACGAAGTAGCCGACCTCGCCCTCCAGGGTCCAGCGGCCGTCGATCGAGACGTTCGCCCCGGCCACCGGCGCGCCGCCGGCGGTCATGGAGGCGCTTTCCACCGGGTCGACATAGGCCGGCCCGAGGTGGACGAACCAGCGGCTCGCCTCTTGCGCATTGGCGGCGCCGGCCAGGGAGGCCAACGCCAGGGCGGCCGCGGCCGCAGTCTTCAAGGAAGCCATCACCTGCATCCCACTTGCTTCAATCGTTGGATGCGGTTCTACGGTGTAAACCTTAAGAAACGCTGAGGTGAACGTTGATCACTAGTTTACGCGGTAATAATAACCAGGTAACCATAAGGGGAAACCGCTGGTTGCTGTAGGAGCAGATATAGCAATCGGAGATATAGTTTTCGCGGTCCCTATACGCGGGCGCGCTCTATAATGTGCACGGATATTTAAACCGTCAGGACCAGTATGCGGTCCCATTGTAGACCGTGTCTTCGCGCTATTGGGGTAGCTATGGCTGAGGAGAGCCAAGCGAGGATCGCCGACGACGAGCCGCCCGCGCGGATCCTGATCGTCGACGACATCGCCGACAACCGAACCATCCTCGGCCGCCGCTTCCAGCGCCGCGGCTTCGAGATCGCCGAGGCGGACTCCGGGCGCGGCGCGCTGGAGATGATCGCGCGCGAGACCTTCGACGTCGTCCTGCTGGACGTGATGATGCCCGACATGAACGGGCTCGAGGTGCTGCGCCGGATCCGCGAGAAGCACACCGACGTGCAGCTGCCGGTGATCATGGTGACCGGCAAGACCGAGAGCCAGGACATCGTCGAGGCGCTGACCGCCGGCGCCAACGACTACATCACCAAGCCCGTGGATTTCGCCGTGGCGCTCGCCCGGGTCTCCACCCAGGTGCGCAGCCGCCAGGCGGAAGAGCAGGTGCGGCGGGCGAACGAGGCCCTGTCGCGCGCCAACGAGGAGCTGGAGCGCCGCATCGCCGAGCGCACCGAGCAGCTCCGCGACGCGCTGGCCGAGGCCCAGGCGGCCAACAGGTCCAAGGACGAGTTCCTGGTCATCGTCAGCCACGAGCTGCGCACGCCGCTGAACGGCATGATCGGCATGGGCCAGATGCTGGCCCGCACCGAGCTCAGCGAGCAGCAGCGCAAGATGGTCGGCATCGTCAACGCCTCCGCCGACCAGCTGCACGGGGTGGTGGCCGACCTCCTGGACACCCTCGACCTCACGGCCGGCGGGCTCAAGCTCAGCCCGGAGATCACCGCGCTCGACACGATCGTGGAGGAGGCGGCCGGCGTCGCCGCCGCCAAGGCCCAGGCCAAGGGGCTCGCGTTCAGCGCCGGCATCAGCAAGGACGCCGCCGCCCCGATCGAGTGCGACCCGCAGCGGCTGCGTCAGGTGCTGGGCAAGTTGCTCGACAACGCGGTGAAGTTCACCGAGGCCGGCGAGGTTTCGCTGCGCGTGGCGCGCGCCGCCGACGCCCTGACCTTCGAGGTCCGCGACACCGGCGTCGGCTTCGACGAGGAGACGGCGCGGCGGATGTTCAATCCCTTCGAGCAGGCCGACGGCTCGCTCACCCGCCGGTTCGGCGGCGTGGGTCTCGGCCTCGCCATCTGTCGCGGCCTGGTTGAGCTGATGGGCGGGACGATCACCGCCGAGAGCCGCCAGGGCGAAGGCTCGGTCTTCCGCGTGGAACTGCCGCTGAAGGCGCAGGCGGCCGCGGCGTAGGGCGCTGCGGCGTGGCTGGACGGCATCCCTCGGGATGCTGATGGCCCTTAAGCCTCATGGCAGATCGTCTGCTCCGGGTTCCGGGCGGGTCAAGGACGCGCCTCCGGCGCGCCGCTCCGCGGCGAGCGCCTCGCGCTCGTCCTTGAGCCGACCGGAAGCCGGAGCAAACTTGCCGCCGTGGACCTAAGGACGGACGCGCTTGCGGCGCCGTTCGTGCTCCCCACGAAAAAGGGCCGGGCGTCGCCGCCCGGCCCTTCGTCCTACTGGCTGCTGACGCGGCTCAGGCCGTGGCGCGCAGGGTTTCCGGCTCGCTGTTGAGGGCCTCGAACTCGGCGTGGCCGACCTCGTAGGCGTCCCTCAGCCGCTGCACCGCGTCGCGGATGTTCTGCGGCGTGTGGTTGG
>NZ_DATLJI010000009.1:0-77852 GCF_035539035.1 Phenylobacterium sp. | reverse complement strand
CCGCCAGCACAACCTGCGCATCAAGGTGGCGCGGATCTTCAACACCTACGGCCCGCGCATGCATCCGAACGACGGGCGCGTGGTCTCGAACTTCGTCGTCCAGGCGCTGAAGGGCGAGGCGATCACCCTCTATGGCGAGGGGAACCAGACCCGCTCGTTCTGCTACGTCGACGACCTCGTGGAAGCCTTCCTGCGCTTCATGGCGACCGGCGACGAGGTCACCGGCCCGATCAACCTGGGTAATCCGGGCGAGTTCACGATCCGCGAACTGGCCGAGAAGGTCGTCGCGCTCACCGGCTCGAAGTCGAAGATCGAGTTCCGGCCCCTGCCGCAGGACGACCCCCGGCAGCGCCAGCCGAACATCGCCAAGGCCCGGGAGATCCTCGGCTGGGAGCCGACGATCGCGCTCGACTACGGGCTGAAGAAGACCATCGCCTACTTCGACGGCCTGCTGCGGGCCGGCGACGGCGATCTCGCCCGGCTCGCCGCCCAGTGATCGTCGGAGGGGCTTTCCGGCGCGCCTCGGGCGAAGGCGACGATGCCTGTGAAGATCATTCGCCGGCCGGGGCATGTGTCTTATGAGCAGGTTATCCGCCTGCAGACCTTCCAGATTCAGCCCCGTTCGCGCGCAACCGCCGCGGCGCCGTGTCCTCCCCGGGCAGGGGAGACCTGGAGGGCCTGATGACCATCTATCCTGTCGTGATGTGCGGCGGCTCAGGCTCCCGCCTGTGGCCCGCCTCGCGGCCTGACCGTCCCAAGCAGTTCATTCCGCTCGTCGACGAACGCTCGACGTTCGAGACCACCTTGCTGCGCCTGCAGGCCCTCGACGGCGCCAGCCGGCCCCTGGTCATCTGCGGACCGGCGCACGCCGGCTGGGTCCGCCGGGGCGCCCCCGAAGGCGCCGTCGACATCCTCATCGAGCCCGCGCCGCGCGACTCCGCCGCCGCCGTGGCCGCTGCAGCGGCTTGGGTCGCGGCGCGCGACCCGGAGGCGGTGCTCGTGATCGTGCCTGCCGACCATCACATCCCCGACGCGGCGGCGTTCTCCCGGGCGATCGCAACGGCGGCCAGGGCCGCCGGGTCCGGCGGCGTGGTCACTCTCGGGGTGCGGCCGACCGCGCCCTCCACGGCGTACGGCTACATCGCCCCGGGGGTGGGCGTGGCTGGCGACGTGCGGGCGGTCAGGCGCTTCCTGGAGAAGCCGCAGCCGAAGGTCGCGCGGGACTGCGTGGCGGCGGGCCATCTCTGGAACAGCGGCAACTTCATCGCCCGTGCGGATATCCTGCTGCAGGAGTTCCGCGCCCACGCCCCGGCAGTCCTCGATGCCGCGCAGGCCGCGGTGGCCGAAAGCGTGGAAACCCCCGCCGGATGGCGGCTCGGGGACGGGTTCCTGAAGGCCCCCGGAATATCGTTCGACTACGCGATCATGGAGAAGACCGGTCGGGCGCTGGTCCTGCCGGTGGACTTCCGCTGGAGCGACCTCGGCGCCTGGGACGCGGTGCTGGCGGCTTCGGCGAAGGACCGGCGCGGCAATGCGGCCCAGGGCGCCGTGCGCCTCGTGGATACGGACCGCAGTCTCGTCCGCGTGGCGCCGGGAGGCCCGAACGTGACCCTGCTCGGGCTTTCGGACATCGCGGTGGTCGGGGACGGCGAGCACCTGCTGCTCTGCAGCCTCGCCTGCAGCCAGGGCGTGAAGTCGCTCGCCGAGGAGCCGCCGCCGCCGCCGCCGCGCGAGCGGCTCGAGCGCTTCGCGGGGGAGCTGGACCTGTGGCTGAGGACCGCGGCCCTGCCGCTGTGGTGGACGGTCGGCGCGGACTCGCGGGACGGCGGCTACGTGGACCTCATCGACCTCGGGGGACGGCCGGTGGCCGGGCCGAAGCGGGCCCGGGTGCAGGCCCGGCAGAGCTTCGTCTATGCGGAAGCGTCACGGCTCGGGATGCCCGGCGACTGGGGAGAGGCCGCCGCCTGGGGCCTGGAATACCTGCAGCGCCGGCACCGCCGGCCGGACGGCCTCTATCGCACCCTCGTGGACGCCAACGGCAATCCGCTGAACGAACACGCCTACCTCTATGACCATGCCTTCGTTCTGCTGGCCCTGGCCACGGCGAGCTGGATCTCGCCCGCCCCGCGGGAAGCCCGCGCCGCAGCGGACGACCTGCTCGACCGGGTTGTCCGCTACATGCGCCATTCCGCTGGCGGTTTCCGCGAGTCCGGGGCGCACCCCTTCCAGGCCAACGCGCACATGCACCTCCTGGAGGCGGCGCTCGCCTGGATCGACGCCGGCGGCGGCGAGCGCTGGCTGGAGCTGGCCAGCGAGGTGGTGAACCTGGCGCTCTCCCGGTTCGTGGATCACGGGGAGGGGTTCCTCCGGGAGTTCTTCAGCGCGGACTGGTCGCCGGCGGCGGGCTCCGACCGCGGTCTTGTGGAGCCCGGTCACCAGCTGGAATGGTCGTGGCTCCTCGGCCGCTGGGACGACGTGGTCGGCGATGCGCGCGCCGCGGCCGTGGCGCGGACGCTGTTCGACACCGGGCGGCTCGGACTGGATGCTACCCGCGGCGTCGTCGTCGACGAACTCGACAACGTGACCTCGATCCGCAGCGGCCGGGCTCGCCTGTGGCCCCAGACCGAACACCTTCGCGCCGCCCTGGCGCAGGCGGCGCGCGAGCCGGACGGGGCGCGATACCTGGCGTGTGCGGCCGACGCGGCCGACGCGATCAGGGCGTATCTCGACACGCCCGTGCGCGGGCTCTGGCGCGACAAGCTTCTCGCCGACGGACGCTTCGTGGAGGAACCTGCGCCGGCCAGCTCCCTCTACCACATCATGGGCGCTTACCGGGCCGTGGCCCGATGGCAGGAGCAGGGCCGGGCCGCGGACCGGGAGGGGCGGGTGTTCCGCGCCGCGGAGTAAGCTCTGCGGACCAGCCTCGCTGAACCACGGCCGCGACGGCGCGTCCGCTCGCCCCGGCGCGTCGCGGGGCCGGCCCAGGACGGCGCCTCGGCGCCAACGGGTCGAACCCGCAGAGCCGCGACGCTGCACCTTCCTTCCCCCGACCCCCGCCGCGCGACGGGCGCTTGACTCCGCCTCGGAAGGTCGTGTTGTTCGCGTCCTGGGCACGGACGCCTGCGCATCCGGCGTGTCGCCCACCTCGGCGCCCCTTCGAACGAGGAGAGGGACTTGGCTCATCAGTTCTGGGGTACGGGCCGGTGGTCCGTGCGGCTCGCGGACGCGGCGCCCCCTGCTGCGGCGACTTTCACCCGTGGTTCATGACCGGCATGCTCAGGTGACGCCTCGCAGGAGGTGGCGCGACTGGGAGGCCCCCATGCGAGGGGGGAAGCCGAAACCCTTGGCCATCGATCACCATCCGTCCGCTCAGCTGCTCTCGGACTACCTCATCGCCAACCTGTCCCCAGGGGTGGCGCTCGCGGTCGGGGCGCACCTCGACCTCTGCGCCGCGTGCCGGCTGGCGGGCGCCGCGCTCGCGGGTTCCGCGGCGCACCCCGACACGGGTGCGTCGTGGTCGGAAGCGGACACCCACGCGGCGCCGTGGCCGACGGCCGTCCGCCACGCCTGTGCAGAAAGCTGGTCGCCCATGCGCAAGGGGGTCGAGGGATCGCATGCGACGCACGTCAGCGGGCTCGGCGAGTTCGTCTACCTGTTGCGCGCCCTGCCGGGCGCAGACATCGGGGCGGCGAGCCTGAGCTCCGCCTTCGTCGTGCTCGTCACGGCGGGCGCGCTGGATCTCGACGGCCGGCGGTTCAGGGCCGGCGACCTCGTGGAGCTCGCGGCTCCCCCGGCTTCGGCGGTGGCCGACCGCGCTGCAGGCGCGTCGCTGCTGGTCGTGGCCGACGAGAGCCCGCGCCGGCTACGGGGCGCTCGCCCCGGGGCCCCCGCCCCCCGGAGCCGATGAGGCGGCGACACCCGCGGCGAGCCGTTCAAGCTTCTCCGGCTGAAGCAGGGTGACCATCCCGAACTTGATGGTCAGCAGACGGCAACTGCGGAACGTCCGCAGCACCCGGTTCACGTGAATGACGCTGAGCCCAAGGGTGTCGGCGATATGCTCCTGGGTGAGGGGAGCCCGGAAGGCTTCGCGGCTGGCCAGCCCGACCCGGCACAGCCGGTCGCGAAGCTCGATCACCAGGTGCGCCAGCCGCTCGGCGGCCGAATACTTGCCGAGCCGCAGCAGGGCGTCGTAGCCCCGCAGTTCCTGCTTCTCGACCGCATGGGCCATGGCGTCCCCGAGCGGCGTCCGCCGGCCGTCCGGCGCGACCGCCAAGGCGGCGGGGACGTCGACGCCTTCGACCCTGGTGAGCGCGAGGAGCACGCTGGGCGCAGCCCGCGCGCCGTGGCGGCTGCAGATCAGGTCGCCGGGCAAGACATAGCCGAAGATCTGCCGGCGTCCGTCAGGCAGCAGGCGCGCCTCGTAGATCCAGCCGGACGTGATCAGCCGGAAGCGGTCGGTCCGGCGCGGAGCCTCGATCTGCGCGCCCGCCGTCCACATCTCGAGCCGGTCGCACAGGGGGCGCAGGCGCTCCACCTCGTCTGCGCCGAGGCCCGCGTTGGCGGCCAGGCCCGCAAGGGCGGCATCGAACGCAGGGCACGGTCTCGTCAGCCGCGACATGGCGCGCGTCCCCCAGAGTTCGGCCCAGCAGGGTCATCCATTCCGAGGAGGAAAGGTGGGACGCCGCGCCCAGGCCTTAACAAACGGTGCGAAGGGGGCGGTTTGTTACCCTCCGGACCGGAGCCGCGGGCGTGGGCGGGCGCCGACACGCCGGGCGTGGAAGGTCCCGTGCGCCATTCGACCTGCGGGGCGGCGTCGGCTAGGCGACGCCGGCCATGCCAGGAGGGTGGTAGAAGGCGAGCCCGGCCAGCTTCTCCCGGCGGAGCAGCGTCACCGACCCGGACTTCAGCACGATGTGCCCCTCCCGCCGCAGCTGCTTGAGGGTGCGGTTGATGTGCACGAGGCTCAGGCCCAGCGCGTCGGCGAAGATGACCTGAGTGAGCGGGATCCGGAAGGTGTCGCCCCTCACAAGCCCCACCGCCTCCAGACGGTCGCAAAGCTCCAGCAGCAGGTGGAGCACCCGCTCGCGCGCGGTCAGGCGGCCGATGCGGACCATCTGGTCCATCAGGCGGTCCTGCTTCTGCACTCCGGCCTCGTTCATGGCCCGCGCGAGGGTCTCGCGCGCCTCGGCGCCGGCCAGGAAGGGGTTGGCCCAGTCCATCACCTCCAGTCGGGTGAGCGCGACCACGCCGCGTCCCCCGAGGTCCGCGTGCTCCTCGATGAGGAAGGGGTCGCCCGGGAGGAGGAAGGAGAAGATCTGGCGCCGTCCGTCCGGAAGGATCCGCATCTCGCAGGCCCATCCGGAAAGGATCACGCCGCGCTTCACGCCCTGGCCAGGCGCGCACTCCAGCTGTACGCCCGGCTCGAACCGCTCCACGCTCCGCCAGAAGGCCCGAACCTGCTCGACCTGGAGCGCCTGCAGTCCGCCGAAGGCGTTGAAGGTCACGGACGCCGTTGAAGGACGCACCGCCTGTGCGAGTGCCGACATGCTAACCCCCTCCAGCTCGTTCACAGGCGGCCGGCGCGAGGATGTCCTGGCGCCTCGGCCGACCGGCGGGACCTCGTCTAAGGTCTTCAGCAGTCTGGCGTCATGATCTCTCGTTTGAAAACGTCGTTTTTGATTAGTCTGCTAACGAAAGTGTGTGCGCCCCATCAATTGAACCATCCAGACACGGCCGCGGGCGCCTCGGACGGCCAAGCTCTACTTGGCTCGACTGCTGAATTGTATGGAGATTGTGCAGGGAACCATAACCTATTTAATCGAAAGTCCGCGTAAGCCTTGCTCTTGATCAGTTGACGCATGGTGTCTGGGCATTTCGGCATAGGCCGGGCCTGCAGGGCTCGTCAGGACCGCCCCTTAGAAAATGCATCAGGGCGGCGTCGGCATGCGAAGGACCGTGGCCGCGGGACTGGCGCTCGGCCGGGGCGCAGCCCGTCGGATGCGGGGCCCGGGCCCGACGGCGCCGGCGCCACCGAACATTGACTTTTGACGTCCTGGCCCGCGCCGCCCCATGCCACCGTCGGACGCATCCAGTTGTCTGAGGATCTGCGCCTGGCCAGGTCCGTCAGCCCGCGTGCGGGCAGGGGAGGGACCCATGCGCTCTGATCGCCCTTCGGTGGTGAGCTTCGGCCCCGCCGGTCGCAAGGCCCCCGCACCGCGGGTGGCGGCCGTGATCGGCGGCGCCGGGTTCATCGGCTCCCACCTGTGCGAGGCGCTTCTGGCGCGGGGTCGCGAGGTTGTCTGTATCGACAATCTCCAGCGGGGCACGGTGCACAACCTGGCGGGCCTCATCGGAGAACCACGGGGGCAGGTCGTCTGCCATGACGTCGCGCGGCGACTTCCCGACCACCTGCCCCGGTTCGACGAGATCTACCACCTTGTCGCTGCGCCGGAACCCGCTGCGGGGTACCGGCGCTCCGCCCGCGTGGCCGTGCACGTCCTGGACCGGGCGTCGCGCGACGGAGCCCGTGTCCTTCTCGCCACGGCGGCCCGTCCGGGACGGGAGACGCGGCCCCCTGGCCAGGGCACGGCGGAGGACCTGTTCATGCGCTGCGCGGCGAAACGCGGCGTGGCCTTGCGGGTGGCGAGGATCTTCGATTCCTACGGACCTCGGATGCATCTCGACTCCGGCTGCGAAGTGGCTGGGTACGTGATGCGCGCGCTGCGGGGCGAGCCGCTGACGGTCCCCGACGGCCGGCGGCGCCTGCAGCTCTGCTTCGTGGACGACGTGGTGCAGGGGTGCATCCGCCTCATGGACGGGGAAGCGACGGGGCCGCGCGCCGCCGCCGAGCCGACGGAAGTGGCCATTGCGGTGCTGGCGAACGCGATCCTCCAGGCCGCAGGGCTGTCCTGCGGCCCGGACCCGGGGGCCGAGGCGGATGGTCCGGTCGCGGGCGAGGTCCGCTCCGAGATCCATCCGCAACAGCGGCTGCGCGAGGGGCTTGAACGCACGATCGCCGACTTCGCCGCGCGCTCCGGCGTGCCGGCCGGCACGCTCTCCCGCCAGCGGGTCGGCTAGCGCCGCGGCGGCTGAGGCGCTCCCGGCGGCCTCATGGCCGTGCGTCACCGAACGGGGCGAGGCACGATCGATGGCGAGGTCGGCGCCGTGGCGAAGGGTCCGGCCGGTGGGCTGGCCGGGGGCGCCGGGCGCAACCCCGTCCCGGCGCCTTCGGCCGGCGCAGGAAACCGCGCCAACAGGGGGGTCACCAGCGGGGCGCCGGCGATGGCGCCCAGGAAGAACGCCCCGACGGTCGCCCAGAAGGCGACGGTTCTCGTCATCTGCAACCGCATCTCTCCCGTGCTGCGAGGAGCCTCGCCCCTGCGGACGGCGAACGCGGCATCAATTGATGAATCGGTGGATACTGCGACGTGCGGTCGCAGGATGCGCCCGAACTTTCCCGGGCCAGCATCGTTCATCTGCGACCTTCGCAAGGGGCAAGGACTTGGCGCACACCGACCCGCCGGAGAGGGACCGGCCCGAGCGCCGCCTGCCGGTGGGGTACGGCCTGCTGATCGCGCTGGCGGTGTCGGTCGCCCTGTGGTCCGGACTCGTCTGGCTGCTCGGCCGGTCCTGACCCGGCGCCTGGCGGCCTTATCCTGAGGCGCGCTCCTGCGTGGGCGGGCGGACCGTCGGCTGCGACCGCCCGGCGCCCCGAGGCGCTCCGCCGAAGCCATCCCGTCCTCAATGGGCCGGGTGGGCTCAAATGACGTCGCGCGCCGCGGGTCCGTGCACGCCAATGGCCCGATGACCTCCCGGACCCTTGAACATCCCTCCGCCGGTGGGCGGGCGACGGCATCCCCCGGGGCGAAGAGATGTCGCGCTTCCTGCTGAAGCTGGTCGCCGCCGACCGCCTCGGGTATGCGGCCCTGCAGGCCGTCCTGATGCAGGTCGCGGCGGTCCTGATCAACTTCCTGACCGGCGTGATCACGGCCCGGGTGCTCGGCGCCGAAGGACGCGGTGTCTACGCCGCCGCGACCGCCTGGGCGATGCTTCTGGGCTCGGCCTCCACGGTCGGGCTCGCCGACGCGGTGCTGATCCGCATCCGCCAGCGGCCCGAGGCGTCCCGCGCGATCGCGCTCTGCGGCCTGGTCGCGGCCCTCGCTGTCGCCACGGCGCTGTCCCTCCTCGCATTCGCCTCGATGCCACTCCTCCTCGGAAGGCGGGCGGAGGCCTCCCTCGACCTCGCCCGCGCCAGCCTGGTGCTCGCCCACGTGGGCGCGGTCGGCGTGATCGTACGGCAGGTCTACGCGGGTCAGGGCCGCTATCTGGCGGCCAACCTCAGCGCGTTCCTGCCCACCGCCCTGCACGCTGCGGTGCTGCTCGGGGTCCTGGCCATGGGGCGGCTCGAGGTGGCCACGGCCGTCGCGAGCGTCCTCGCTGGGTCGGCCCTCGCGGTCGGCCTCGTGCTGCCGTCCCTTCTGCGGCAGCTGCAGGGACCGCTATCGGAGCTCCGTCGAGCCGCGCGGGACCTCATGGACTTCGCCCGCAGGGCGGTTTTCGCCGACCTGTTCGCTCTCTGCGCCACCTGGACGGACCGCCTCCTGCTGATCTTCCTTCTTGGGCCGGCGCAGCTCGGAGCCTACGTCGTGGCGGCCAGCCTCGCGCAGCGGATCACGGCGTTCACGCCCAGGACGAGCCTGCTGCTGTCGGCGATGAGCGGCGAGGGGCCCGCGGAGGCGGCGCAGCTGCACCACCTGGCGCTCAGGGTGACCATCGCCTCCTGCCTGCCGGTCTTGGCGGTGCTGTTCCTGGTCGACACGCTGCTGATCACTTCGGTCTACGGGGCGGAGTTCGCATCGGCGGTGCTCGTGTTCCGGATCCTCGTCGTCGACCGGGTGCTTGCCCGGTTCGCCGCGATCGCCTCGCAACTCTACCTGGCCCTCGGGCGGCCCGGCCTGAACTCCTGCTTCCGCGGCGCCGAACTGGGGGTGATGGTCGCGGTCATGATCATCCTGACGCCGGACCACGGCGCGGCGGGGGCGGCCTGCGGCCTGCTCGCCGGGACCGGCGTGCGGCTGGCCCTAGCCTGGGGCGGCCTTGTCACCCAGCTGCGGTTGCCGTTCCCGCGCCTCTGGCTCACCCGCCAGGACCTGGCCGGGATGAAGGCCGCCCTCGAATAGCGGATGGAGGCGCACATGGCCCTGATCGATCCGACGGAGACCGCAGCCTGCGCCGGGCGATCCGCCGCAATGGTGGAGGCGGAGATCACCGACGCCGCGCACTATTCGCGACTCCACGCCGAGTGGGAGTCGCTCGTGACCCGCGCGATCCTGCCCAATGTCTCCATGCATCCGGCGGTCGCGCTGGCGGCGGCGGACGCCGGAGCCCGGACGTACGTGATCCTCGCGTGGCGGCGCCACGGGGCGGAGGTCGCGCGGGAGCTCGTGGGCGCATGGGTCCTCGGCGTGGGCAGGCTGCACCGCCGCTGGCCCGCGCCAGTGCTCGTCGGGCCAGCGGATCGCAACCTGATCCTGGGGGTCCCGGTGGTCGACCGCGCCGCCGTGGAAGACACCCTGTCCGCGATGCTTGACGCCGTGGCGGCGATCCGGTCGCTGCCCGCGATCCTCCAGCTGAGGGAGGTGCCGACAGAGGGGCCCCTGTTCGAGGGCCTCCGCCGCGTCCTCGCCAGGCGTCGCAGCGGACTGCTGGTGCGGCGACGGCTGCTGCGGCCGAAGCTGACGTCCCGGGACGATGCTGACGGCTATCTGGCGGGATCGCTTTCCGCAGGGCGCCGAGCAGGATTGCGCCGCCGGCGTCGCCGTCTGGGGGAGATGGGGATGACGGAAGTGACCTTCCATCGCACGCGGCAGGAGGTCCAGACGGAGTTCGAGACGTTCCTGGCCCTGGAGGCCTCCGGCTGGAAGGGCCGGGCGGGTACGGCGCTGGCGCGGCGTGGGGAAGGGGCGCTCGCCTTCGTCCGGCCGATGATCCGGGGCTTGGCGGACCACGGGCTCGTCACCATCGTGGCGCTCCGCCTCGACGGGCGTGCGGTCGCCATGGAGGTGTTGCTGCGCTGCGGCGGCGTGGTGCACACCTGGAAGTGCGCGTACGACGAGAGCCTCCGGTCGCTCGGGCCTGGATTCCTGCTCTTCGAGGACCTGACGCGAGCCCTGCTGGCGGACCCTTCGCTCGTGCTCGCCGACATGTCGAACAACCGCGAGTTCACCGATCCGAACGGCGCCAACGGGTTCTGGCCGGAACGGCAGGAGGTCGCCGACCTGCACGTGAGGGTCCGCGCCTCCGGGGCCGTCGACCTCCTGGCCGCAGGGCTCGCGACCTGGCTCGGGCGCGCCCGCAGGGCGCTCGCCCCGCGTCCGGCGCCGGCGTCCGGGGATCGCCCCAGCACGGCCTCGCGGTAGTGTGCGGAGGCGCCGCCGGGCCCCTTTGCCGCCGCGTCGCTACCGGGCGGGGGCGAAGAGCCGGGCCGGCTTGAGGCGCTCGGGAAAAAAGCTCCCCCGGCGGGTTGGGGGAGCCGGGGGAGCGCCGGGCTCCGCCAGGGGCGCCGGAGAGGGAGCAGGGCGTCGGCGACTGCTCCGCGACCTCGGTAGCAGGGCCGTCGGCGGGCTGCCGCGTCATTTGAGCATTCCGGCGCCTGTGGGCCGGCTGCGCGGCGCGCTAGCCGGCCAAGCGCGCGGTGAAGCGGGCGAGGTCCTGAAGTCCGCGAACGTTCAGTTTCACGTAGAGGGCGCGAAGGTGAGTGCGGATCGTGCGCTCCGAAATGCCGAGGAGCTCCGCGGCCTCGCGCGGGGACAGCCCTTCGGCTAGCGCCTTGAGCACCTCTCCTTCCTGGGTCGTGAGGCCGAAGGTCCGGCTCAGCGGGGCGACGTCGGGGCGCGCCGCCGGGTCCCACCGCAGGGTGAGGTAGACCTGGTGGGGCGGGGTCGGGCCGAGGGGGTTCAGCTCGAAGCGCCGGCAGCCGCCGTCCCTGAAGCGGAGCACGAGCGGAGTGCATCCGCTCAGGCCGGACACCACGTCGGCCAGGGCGCGCAGGAAGGCCTCCTGCGCCGGGGGCGTCGTGAACACCAATCGGCCTGCCGAGATCTCCGCTCCGGGTGTGACGCCGAGAAGGCGGGCGGCGGCGGCGTTCAGGTCGATGACGGCCCCGCCCGCGCCCAGCAGCAGCACCGGCGTGGGATCGGTGTCGAACCAGGGCTCCCCCCTTCCCTCGCCGAACAGGCCCCGGCCGAGGCCGGCGGGGAGCACGGAGTCGTGGATTTGAGAGGGCATGGCGGCTCTCGCGGATTGAAGACCCGGACCTGGGGCTCAGGACGCGCCGCCGCCGTGCGCCATGCGCGCGGCGACGGGGGGCGTGGGGGCGTAGGCGCTGAGATAGTCGGGCGTGAAGTCGGCGAAGGCTTCCAGCCGCACCCGGTCGAGGATCCTCATCCTTCGTCTCTCGACCCGCACCAGTCCCTCCCGCTGGAGCCGCCGGAGCTGGCGGTTGGTGTGCACCGTCGAGAGCCCCTGGGAGGCCGACAGTCGCGACTGGCTGAATGGAAAAGGGCAGGTGTCGCCTTCCGTCAGTCCCATGATCCGCATGCGGTGGAAGTACTCGCAAAGGAGGTGGGCCACGCGTTCTGCGGCTGGCCGGCAGGCCAGGGAGGATAGCCACTCGTGCGCGATGTTCCTCCCCACCACGGCGTCGGCGTCGAGCGCCTGGCGGATCTCCGGATGCTCTTCGAGGACGCTCAGCAGGGGACCGGCCCGGATGGTGGCGATGACACAGGCGGCCACCGCCACCACGGTATGGTCGAGCAGGGCGTGCCGTCCCGGGACGCCCCCGGCCCGAAGCGCCAGCGCCGGCCAGTCGAAGACATCGCCCGGAAGCACGAAGCCGACGATCGGATGTTCGCCTGCGCGCGTGACCTTCACGCGAGCCGCAGACCCGTCGAGCACCACCATCAGGGCGTCCGGCGCGTCACCGGCCTGGACGATGACCTGCTGGCGCCGGTAACGGCGGAGCGCGGCGGGAAGGCTGCGCAGCGCGCGCCGCGCCTCGACCCCGAGCGGACAGGTTCCGGCGAGCTTCTGGACGAGAACGTCGCCGACCGCCTTCCTTCGCATCGTGCCGGGCGCGTCGGCGTTCATCCGTTCCTTCCTCAGAGGAAGCGCAGGCAGCGCCGCCTGTCCCCCTGCCGCCGGAGCTCGGCGGTCATCCCTGAATGTTTACGCGGCCGGGCAGGCGCGGCTGCGTCATTTGGCGTCCCGGTTGCGCAGACCCGCCGCATCCTGCGGGCCGGACGCGGTGGGGCTGGCGCGACGAGGAGTTGGCGCAGGCGTCGCCGCCCCCGCCAGGAGCGCGGCCACGCCAGACCCGGCGGGATGGGGTCTGCGGCCTCGGCGCCCGCGGGGGCTCAGTCGAGTTCCACGGCGCGCGCGAGGCGTGGCCGGTGGATGGTCCGCTTCTGGAAGGTCAGCGGCCGGCTGAGGGGAAGATTGAAGACGGGGGTGTAGGCGTAGCTGGCGTCCGTGACGATGACGCTCTCGCCCGGCGTGACCGGCCGGCCTCCCAGGCCTGGGAGCGCATCTCCCGCGTAGGCCGGGCCCGCCGCCTGCCAGTCCAGGCGGACGGTCCCGCGCTCGTCGGCGCTGAAGCTCATCACCCGCAGGCCCAGGCCGCGGGCCGGGAAGGGGGCCATCATGGCCGGGCCGGCGGACAGGATGTCCTCTACCTCGCCCGCTCCGAGCGTCCGCTCCCGGGCGACGATCTCGCCGATCGCGGCGCTCACGTGGGCCAGCTTGCGGTGCGCCTGGACGGCCTGGACCACCTCGACCGTTCCGAAGAACAGGAGGACCATGACCGGCGCGAGCAGGGCGAACTCCACCAAGGCCGCTCCCCGCGCGTCCGGACCCATTGTGGCGATCCTGCGCCTCACCGGTAGGGCTCGTTCCGGAAAATCTGGCGGACGGTCATCCGCACCGCGCCGGGGCCGGCGCGCGAGAACCCGTCGCCGAGAAAGGGCGTGAACATCGGCCAATCGTAGGTCGCGGTCACGAGCATGATCGCGCCGGGCCCTCCGTTCGTGAACCCGTCCTCGTCCGGGTCCACCTTGCGTAGCACCCCTTCCGCCTCCGCGAAACGATCGAGCGGGCGGACATCCACGTGGAGCCGCGCGAGGCACGTCGGCTCCGGGTCGAGCATGGAGCGGCAGACCAGAGCCTTGAAGGCCGCGGCGCTGCCGGTTCCGTCCGGCTGACCGGTGCGGATGTGGCGGCCGGCGGACAGGACGGCGTTGTCGAAGCTCGCCGACACCATGCCGGCGATCCCGTGCTGAAGCGCGCCCAGCAGCAGGCCGAGGAACAGCGGCGCGAGCAGGGCGAACTCCACGAGCGCGCCGCCGGCTTCGCAATCCATCGGGCGTCGTGCGGACATCTTCCATCCCCTGGTCCCGCGCGGGGCGGCTCTCATTTGACGAGGAGGCCCCCGCGACGGCGACGCTTAGTCTCGGGCATGTCCGCTTGCAGGAGCCGATCATTTGAACGCCCGTCCACACGAACGCCGCGGTCCGCGGCGACTGGCCCGGAACACCGACGGCGCCATGGCGGTGACCCTGGCGATCTCGCTGCTGCCCCTCGCCATCGCGGCCGTTGGAGCGGTCGACCTTCAGCGGGGCCTCTCCGCGCGGTCCCAGCTGCAGGACGCGCTCGACGCGGCGACGCTGGCCGCCGCAGGGGCGGTGACCCCCGCGGCCTCGCCGCCTACGGCCGGCGACGATGCGCGGCTGACGGCGGCGGCGATCCCGTCCCTGGACGAGAACCTCGGGGCCCGCAGCGATCTGCGGCTGGCGGACGCCAGCTTCCGGTTCGACCGCGGCCGCCCGGGCGTGGCCATCGGCGACGCCGAGGCCGAGCTCCAGACCATCCTGGGCGGACTTGTCCTGGCCGGCCGCCCACTCCGGGTGACGGCGCATGCCGAGGTGGTGCGCGGCGCCAAGAACCTCGAGGCGGCGCTGGTGCTCGACGTCACCGGCTCCATGTCGGGGAGCAAGCTGGAGGCGCTCAAGGGAGCGGCGAACGACCTGGTGCGGCTCCTCGTCCGGGAGGAGCAGATCCCATACTACTCGAAGGTCGCGCTCGTGCCCTATTCGGCCGCCGTGAACCTGGGAAGCCGGGCCAGCGAAGCGCGCGGCGAGGCCGGGACGGCCTGCGTCGCCTACGGGTGCGAGCGGTTCCGGTTCATCTCCGCAACCGGCGAGGAACGCACCTTCCCGGCAAGCACCTGCGTCACCGAGAGGACCGCGAGCAACCGGTACACCGACGCCAGCTACAGGATCGCACCGGTCGGGTTCCACTACGCTGGAGGCTCCAACGGCTGCCTCGCCAGCCGCATCGTGCCGCTCAGCTCTGACAGGGCGGCGCTCACCTCGGAGATCAACGGCTTCAGGGCCGAGGGCTCGACCGCGGGCCATATCGGCCTTGCCTGGGGCTGGTACAGCCTGGCGCCCGGCTTCGCGGAGCTGTGGCCGGCGGCGCGCCGGCCAGCCGCCTACGATCCTAAGCGGCTCCTGAAGGTGGTGGTGCTGATGACCGACGGGATGTTCAACACCGCGTACCGGAAGGGCGTGATCAGCGAGGACTCGCAGAGCGGGTCGGGCCCCGCCCGCGACCACATCCGCGGCGACGCGACCAATGGCGGTTCCTTCGAACAGGCGCTCGCCCTGTGCGAGGGCATGAAGGCGCAGGGCGTGCTGGTCTACGCCGTGGGGTTCGATCTGGCTCGCCAGTCGCCTGCGGAAGCGGCGGCCTCCCGGGCTCTGATGGGCGCCTGCGCCTCGAGCCCGGACAACGTCTATCTGCCCGAGAGCGGGGCGGACCTGAAGGCGGCGTTCCACCAGATCGGCGAGGAGATCTCCGCCCTGCGGATCTCGCGCTAGACTCCCAAGGCGCGGCCCGGCGGACGGGGGCGCCTGCCCGACCTCGCCGCCATCGCTGGTGCCCCTCCGGTCGGGCCGACCTGGGCGGCTCAGGCCGAGAGAAGGGTGCGCGCGAACAGGATCACGATCGGGATGAAGATCACCCCCACGAGGCTCGGGAAGATGCCGAACACCAGGGGGAAGGCGAGCTTCACGGGCAGTTCTGCGGCGCGTCGCTCGGCGTCCAGGTAGCGGGCCTTGCGGATTTCCTCGGAGGCGGTGCGGAGGGCCCCGCCCAGGCTTGCGCCCACGGCGTCCGACTGGATGAGAAGGGTGGAGAGGCCGCGCACCTGCTGAGCGGGCGCCCGGCGGGCTAGCCGCGACAGCGCCTCGGCCCGGCTGGCGCCGGCCTGCATCTCGGCCAGCATCATGGCCAGGAGCTGGCACAGCTCCGGGTGAAGGTCGTGGAACTCGGCGACGACGCGCTGCACGGCGGCGGGGACGGTGGCGCCGGCCTCCACCGCGACCACCAGCAGGTCGACCGCATCCGGGAGGCCGCGGGCGATCGCCCCGGCGCGCTGCGCGAGCCGCCGGCGGAGCCAGGCCACCGGGCCGAACAGGCCCACATTGGCGAGGCCCAGCACCAGGGCCGCCACCCAGAGCGGACCGAGCGCGGCGGGTAGCGCGATCGCCAGGCCGGCCCCGGCCAGGGCCGCGGCGGCCGCGGCCCGCACGCCGAAGAAGACCTCGGCCGCGCGTTCTCCGAAGAAGCCGGCCTGGACGAGCTGATCGCGCAGCGCGCCCCGCGCCGCCGTGTCCAGGCTCCCGCGGCCGGCCCGACCGCCCCAGGCGGCGAGCCCGCGCGTGATCCGGGCCCTCAGCGCCCGGGCGAGGGGCTGCAGCGCCGCGCCCGCGTCCGGCCCGGGGGGCCGGCGGGCGGCGAGGCGGGCCTCGAAACGGCGGTCGCCGAGGGTCAGGGCGACGGCTCCGGAGGCGGCCCCCGCAAGCGAGAGGGCGATCACGATCAGCAGGAGCAGGTGCGTCATTGTCAGACCCTGAAGTTGACCATCCGCCAGATCGCCGCCGCGCCGGCGAGCCACAGCAGGGGAGGCCCCGACATCAGCGGCCAGAACAGGGGATCGGCGGCGACGTCGCGGTAGTAGTCGGGCTGCACCAGCAGGACCGCCGCAACCACCAGGAAGGGAAGGCTCGAGATCACCCAGAACGAGAGCCGCGCCTCGGACGTGATCGCCCGGGCCTTGCGCTTCAGGTGGGCCGTGGCGCGCAGGTCGTCGGCAAGCTTGAGGAGCACCTCGGCCACGTTGCCGCCGGTCTCGCGCGTCACCTCCAGGGAGGCGGCGAACATGCGCAGCTCCGCGATGGGGTAGCGCTCGGTCAGCGCCCGGAGCGCCCCCGCGCGGTCGCGCCCGAAGCTCATCTCGGCGAGCACGGCCTCGAACTCCGGCCCGATGGGCGCGGGCATCTGCCCGGCGACCACGCGCATCGCCGCGGCGACCGGATGTCCCGCCTGCAGCCCGCGGGCGATCAGCTCCACGGCCTGCGGCAACTGGGCGAGCAGGCGGTCGCATCGGCGCGCGGCGAGCGCGGACAGCAGGACCCCCGGCAGCGCGCCGCCCGCCGCGGCCGACAACGCAAGGCTCGGGAGGGGATCGAGCCCCGCCAGCAGACAGCCGAGCAGCGCCACGGCCGTCACGGCCAGGCAGCCCAGCACCAGGTGGGCGGGCGTGAAGCGGCCTCCCGCGGCGAGGATCCGCCGCCGCAGCCCGGGCCACCGGCGATCGATGACGCGGTCGAGGCCGTTCACGGGTCCGACGGGGGCGCCGGGATCCGCGCCGGCGCTGGCGCCGGCGCGCCTGAGACGCCGCTCCAGGCGCCGTTGATCGCCGCCGAGCGACCTCAGCAGCAGCCCGGCGCCGAGGATGGCGAGCCCCAGGGAGAGCGACAGGAGGGCGCCGGTCAGGTGGGTCATGCGCCGGGGCCCTCCTGGAGGCGCACACCGGCGGCCCGGGCCTTCTCCAGGCAGAGCGGTCGCAGGCCCGTCCAGACGAAGCGGCCGCGGGTCCGGCCCAGCTCGTCCACGCCCTCGGCGTCGAAGCGAAGGAGCTCCTGCATGGTGATCACCTCGCCCTCCTGGCCGGCGATCTCCTGGATGCTCACCACCCGGCGGGCGCCGTCCGCGAAGCGCTGCAGCTGGATGACCACCTCGATCGCGCTGGCGATCTGCGACCGCATCGCCCGGGGCGCGAGGTCGAGACCGGCCATGCCCACCATCTGTTCCAGCCGCGACAGCGCGTCCCGGGGTGTGTTGGCGTGGACCGTGGTGATGGAGCCGTGGTGGCCGGTGTTCATGGCCTGCAGCATGTCGAACGCCTCGCCGGCGCGGACTTCGCCCACGATAATCCGGTCCGGGCGCATCCGCAGCGCGTTGCGCAGGAGATCGCGCTGGGTGATCTCGCCGCGGCCCTCGATGTTCGCCGGGCGCGTCTCGAGCCGCACGACGTGCGGCTGCTGGAGCTGGAGCTCGGCGGCGTCCTCTATGGTGACGACCCGTTCCTGCGCCCCGATCGCGGTGGACATCGCGTTGAGCAGTGTGGTCTTCCCCGTTCCGGTCCCGCCGGAGATGAGGATGTTGAGGCGTGCGGCGACCATGCCCTGCAGGAGGCTCGCGGCGCGCGCGTCGAGCGCGCCGGTGGCCACCAGCCGGTCCAGGTCGAAGGGGATGCGGGCGAAGCGCCGGATCGAGAGCTGCGCCCCGTCGACGGCGATGGGGGGGATCACGGCGTTAATCCGGGAGCCGTCCGGCAACCGCGCGTCCACCATCGGCTGGCTCTCGTCGATCCGGCGACCGACCTTGTCGACGATCCGCTCGATCACCCGCAGGAGGTGCCGTTCGTCGGCGAAACGGACCTGGGTGCGTTCGATCCGCCCGCCGCGCTCCACATAGACCTCCCGGGCGGTGTTCACGAGGATGTCGGAGATGTCCTGATCCTGCAGCAGGGGCTCGAGCGGGCCGAACCCGGTCAGGTCGTCCATCAGGTCGTCGAGCAGGCGGAGCAGTTCCTCTCCGTTCAGCGGCCGCGCGTCTTCCTTCAGCATGGCGAGCACCAGCTCCGCCACCTCGGCCCGCACCTGCTCGGCGGCGCGCTGCCCGAGGCCGGCCAGGTCCAGGCGCTCGAGCAGCCGCTGGTGCAGGCTGGACTTGAGCGCAAAGTAGTCCGCTGTGGGGGGCTCGGCTGCGCGCCGGTCCGTCGGGGCCGGCGCCCGGGCGGCGGTCGAGGGGGGGGTGAAGGCGAGCTTCATTCCGCCGCCTCCAGGAGCGCCGGCGCCGGAGAGGGCGCGGCGAGCTTCGCTTCCAGCGCGGCGTGCAGCGCGCGCAGGGCGCGGGTCGCGTTCGCCTTGGGACAGGCCTCCACCACCAGCTGGCCGCGCTCGGTCGCCCGGGCGAACTTCGCGTCGAAGGGCAGGGCGGCGTCGACGGGCCGGGCGAGCGCCCGGCGCACCCGCGCGGGCCTGTCCAGGGCCTCGATCAGCCCGGCGACCCTGTTGAGGACCAGCAGGCGCGGCGGCGACACCCCGGCGCCTTTCAGGGCGTCCAGCACCCGCCGTGCGCCCAGCACCCCGCCGACGGTGGCCGAGGTGACCAGAACCACGAGTTCGGAGCGGGCCAGCAGGGGCAGGGTCCAGTCGGTCCAGGCGCTCGGCAGGTCGACGAAGACCCGGTCGAACCGCGCCGCCGCAAGGTCGAGCAGGTCGAGGGCGAGCGCCGCGGGCATGGCCTCGAGCGGCGTGAGCGTCGGCGCGGGCGCAAGCAGCCGGACCCCGCTCGCGTGGTCGGTGAGCAGGCCGTCGAGCAGGCGGGCGTCCAGCCTGGCCTCGCCGCGGATGAGATCGAGGAGGCCCGTCCGGGGCTGCAGGTCGAGGGCCAGGTCGGTGTCGCCGAACTGGAGGTCCAGGTCGAGGACGGCGCTGGAGACGGCCGCTGCGCCCGGGGCGCCTGCCGCGGCGAGGGCGGCGAGGTTGAGGGCGAGCGTCGTGGCGCCGGCCCCCCCGCAGCCCTTGAGCACGGTGATCACCGCCCCGCGGGCGCGGTCTGCGGCCGGCGGTGGCGCGAACAGGTCCCGAAGGGCCATCGCCAGGCTGGCCGCATCCTGCGGGCCGGCGAGCACGTCCCGGACGCCGAGGCGGAAGAGCTGGCGCACCGCGTGGCTGTCGGCGCCGGGCGCCGCCACGACCACGGGCGTGGGGGCGGCGCGGCCCACGAGCGCACGGACGCGCTCCAACCCGGCCGGGCCGCAGTCCTCCAGCGCGAGCAGGAAGGCGGCGGCCGGCGCCGGCGCGGGCAGGGCGCCGCAGCCGGGGGCGTGGATCCGGACATGTCCCGCCCGCGCGGCCGCAGCCTGCAGGTCGACCATAAGGTCCGGGCCGGCGTCCAGGACGTGCAGCGAGGGGTTCGGGGCCATCTTCGACATCCTTCTGCGGGTGCGGGGATCTCAGGGAAGCGGCGCCAGGAGAGGCGGGGCGCCGGGGGCCTGGACGCCGCCTCCCGACGCGCCCTGGGGTTCAAGGGGCCTCACCTCGCCGGCTTCGTAGCGGCGGATCGCCTCGGCTCCGCGCGCGCCGGAGCTCGCGGCGGGCCCGCCGGCGGACGGAGCCGCCGCGGCCGCCTGGCGCCCCAGGGTGGCGGCGGCGACCCCGAAGCTGCTGGAGAGGGGGGCGTCCAGGGGAGCGCCAAGCGGGGCGGTGCTGCAGGCGCACAGCCCGAGGGCGGCGGCCGCGGGCGCAAGGCGCAGGGTCATGGGCGGGATTCCTGTTGGGGTGCGCCCGGGGCGGGCGCCCGGGGCTTGTCGACGGTGGGGGTGAGCAGCTGTTCGGCGGCGCTCGGAGCCTCACGCGTGTCGGTGGGCAGGAGGAAGTCCCGCCGCGCGCCGGGCTTCGCCAGGTGGGCGGTTACGATGATCACCACCTCGGTCTCGTTGTTCTGGAAGGCGGTCGAGCGGAAGAGCGCCCCCAGCACCGGCAGGCTGGCGGCGCCGGGGAGGCCGCGGATGCTGTCGGAGAAGTCGCGCTTGATCAGGCCCGCGATGGCGAAGCTCTCGCCGTTGCGCAGCTCCACTGTCGTCTTGGCGCGGCGGGTGGTGATGCCCGGCACCCGGAATCCCTCGAGGACGACGCTGTTCTCACGGTCGAGGGCGCTGACCTCAGGGGCGACGAGCAGGTTGATGGTGTCGCCGTAAACGGTCGGCGTGAACGCGACGCTGACCCCGTAGGGCTTGTAGTCGACGGTCAGACGCGTCTCGCCGGGGGCGCCGAGCTGCGGCACCGGCACCGGGAACTCGCCGCCGGCGAAGAACACCGCCGTCTCGCCGGAGAGGGCGATCAGCGTGGGCTCGGCCAGGGTGGAGGCGTAGCCCCGGCTTTCCAGCGCGCTGAACAGCGCCTGCAGGCTGATGTTCTCGCCGATGCGAGTGCGGCCGAACAGGTTCGCCACGGCCTCCGGATCGAGGCTCACGCCCGGCAGGGCGACGGGCGCGATGTCGCTCCACGCCCCGGTGAGGCTCCGGATGCCGAGCTGCCGCAGGGCCGAGCGCTGGACCTCCGCGACGTGCACGGACAGCATCACCTGCTCGGGCCCGCGGACGGCGAGCAGGTTGACCACCTTGCCCGGCGCATGGCGTTCGGCCAGCGCCCCCGCACGTCTCGCCGCGGCCGAGGAGGAGACGTCGCCGCTCAGGATGAGGCCGTCGCCCTCGGCGTGGACGCTCACCTTCTCGCCGGGCAGCACCGCCGCGAGGCCACGTCCCAGGGCGGCGAGATCAAAGCCCACGCGCAGGTCCAGGGTCGCGGCGGGACGGGTCCCCTCGCCGGCCGGGAAGACCGTCAGGCTGCTCGCGCCTGCCGCCTTGCCAAGCACATAGAGCGCGTGGTCGCTCAGCGGGATCACGTCGGCCGTCCCGGGGTCGCCGACCATCACGCGTCCGATCGGGCGCGGAAACCGCAGGATCCGCGACCCTCCCACCGGCAGGTCGAGCTGCCCGCCGTAGCCGGAGGCGTCCACGGCCACGAGGCGCGGCGTCCCGGCGCCCTGGTCGGAGGCCGCCGCCGCCGCCGCCGGGGCGGGCGACGCCGTGGCGAGGACCACGATGGCGGCCGCGGCCGTCATCAGGCGCCTCGCGGGCGTGCGGCCGTGTTCACGGTCGTTCATGACCCACTCCTGTCTGCTTGAGGTGGCGCCAGCGGCGGTCAGTCGCGGGCGACGGGGACGGTCCGGGCCTGCGCGCCGAGATAGATCTGCACGGAAGGGCCGGGAGGCCTGGCCCGCCGGCCCGGGCGCGCAGGCCCGGCGGAGGGCGCGGCCACGAGCGTGAGGTCGCCTTCGCGGATTGTTCGCGCCGCGGGTCCAGGCGAGGCGTCCGGCAGCCCCTCCTCGGCGCCGCGGAGCGCCAGCGAGAGCGAACCCACCGCCGCCGCGAGAGCCAGCTTCTGGGACTGCTCCGGGGTGACCTCTATGGTCGCCGCCCTGGCCACCATCGGATCGTTCCTGCTGTCGTTTGCCATCTGGTCGACGGCCAGAACACGCACCCCCCGCAGGAGGACGTCCGTGCGCATCGGGGCTTCGCCCGCACGGCGCGTGACGAGGACGTCGACGAAGTCCCCTGGCAGCACGAAGCCGGCGACGCCCATGACGTCGTCCACCCGGATGGTGCTGGCCCGCAGGCCGGGACGGATGAGGCCGGACAGGGTGGCCCGACCGCCCGGGCCGGTGATCCTCTGGCGCAGGATCGGCTCGTTCACGGCGATCGGCGCCAGCGCATGGCGGGCTTCGGGGCCGAGTTCCGCGACCGACCGGAAGGCGCCTTGCGGCGCCGCGCCGGCGGGCCAGGGCTGGATCCGCAACGCCGAGGGCGTGATCGCCTCCCCGTAGCCGATCGGCCGGGCGGCGACGACGACGCCGGCCTGCGGAAGCGCCGGCGCTGCGGCCTGGGCTTCCGGGCCCGAGAGCAGGCGCAGCCCCAGGGTCGCGGCGGCGCCGATGGCCAGCGACGCCGCCAGCAGCATGAGACCGAGCTTGCGCATGGGGCGCCCCCTTCCGCTCCAGGCTACTTGAGCGTCGTGAGCTGGGTCCCGACCTTCCCGAAGGCCTGGGTCAGGCTCGGGGTGAGCGCTCCCGCGGCGGCGATCACGGCGACTGCCATCAGGCCGATCAGCAGGGCGTATTCGACGAGCGCGGCCCCGCCCTCGTCCCGGCGGAACCCCCGGAGGCGGGCGAGGACCGTCTCGAGGTACGACCTGGCGGCGGCATGCATCCTGTTCATCTGGAGTCCCTCAGTTCGTTCCCGCCCGCGAGGCCGAGCTTGGCCGTCCGGGCGTGGGGGGGAGCTAAGGTTGGCGCGGCGCGTGCGGTTCGATCTTTTGATGGGCGAGGCCACGGTTTTCCCCGTCGCAACCGGGACACGTGAAGGAGTCCGCCCCGCCTTCTCCTGTCGCTGCGCGCCGGGGCGCGACCGGCGCAAGTTGCTGTTGATCCGGACGCGGGCGGGGTTTCCTTGAGCGTCTCCTTCGACGTGGAGACGCCGTCTTGTCCCTCATCTCCCTCCGTGACGAGGCCGCCGCCCGGGCCCTGCGCATGCTGCGTTCGGCGCTGGGGCCGCAGGTCTGCGCCTGGCTCGACGAGCCGGACGTCAGCGAGGTCATGCTCAACCCGGACGGCCGGCTCTGGGTCGACCGGCTGGGGAGCGGGCTTGCGGCCACCGACCAGCGGCTGGCGCCGCCCGAGGGCGAGCGGATCATACGCCTGGTGGCCCACCACGTGGGCGCGGACGTGCACGGCGGGGCGCCGCGGGTCTCAGCCGAGCTGCCGGGGTCGGGCGCCCGCTTCGAGGGGCTGCTGCCGCCGGTGGTGGCCGCCCCGGCCTTCGCGATCCGGCGGGCGGCAGTCGCGGTCTTTCCGCTGGCGGACTATGCGGCCGCCGGGGTGATGACTCCGGGCGAGGCGGGCGTGCTGGCGCGCGCCGTCGCCGAGCGGCGCAACATCCTGGTGGCGGGGCCCACCTCCAGCGGCAAGACGACGCTCGCCAACGCCCTGCTGGCCGAGGTCGCGCGGACCGGCGACCGGGTGGTGCTGATCGAGGACACCCGCGAGCTGCAGTGCGCCGCGCCGAACGTGGTGGCGCTGCGCACCCGGGACGGGGTGGTGGGGCTGGGCGACCTGGTGCGTTCGGCGCTCCGGCTGCGGCCCGACCGCCTCCCCATCGGCGAGGTGCGGGGCGGGGAGGCCCTCGAACTCCTGAAGGCCTGGGGCACGGGCCACCCGGGTGGCATCGGGACGATCCATGCGGGCTCGGCGCTCGGCGCCCTGCACCGGCTCGAGCAGCTCGTCCAGGAAGCGGTGGTGACCGTGCCCAGGGCGCTGATCGCCGGGACCATCGACCTCATCGCCGTGCTCGACGGCCGCGGCGCGGGCCGGCGGCTGGTGGAGCTCGCCCGGCTGGAGGGGCTCGACCCCGCCGGCGCCTACCGGCTGCGGCCGGCCCTTGCGGAGTCCTGAGCATGCATCCCTCGCGCATCTTCATGGCCGGACTGGCGCTGGTCGCCGGCCTTGCTTCCGCGGGTCCGGCGCTGGCGGCCGGCTCGTCCATGCCCTGGGAGGAGCCCCTGCAGCGGATCCTGGAGTCGGTGGAGGGGCCGGTGGCCAAGATCGTGGCGGTGATCATCATCATCGTCACCGGCCTGACGCTGGCCTTCGGGGACAGCGGCGGCGGGTTCCGGCGGCTGATCCAGATCGTTTTCGGCCTGTCGATCGCCTTCGCGGCCTCCAGCTTCTTCCTCTCCTTCTTCTCGTTCGGCGGCGGGGCGCTCGTCTGATGGACGAGGCCTTCCGCGCGCCGGTCCACCGGGCCCTCTACGAGCCGATCCTTCTGGCGGGGGCGCCGCGGGGCCTGGCCATCCTGAACGGCACCCTGGCCGCCGCCGTGGGCCTCGGCCTGCGGGCCTGGCTGGCGGGGTTCGTGGTCTTTGCGGTGGGGCACCTGGGCGGCATGTGGGCGGCGCGCGGCGACCCGCAGGTCCTGGAGGTGGTCCGCCGCCACCTGCGCCTGCCCGCCTGGCTGGAGGCCTGAGATGCTGGACCTCGCCGAGTACCGCCGCGGCGGCGCGCGGCTCTCCGACTACCTACCCTGGGCGGCGCTCGTGGCGCCCGGCGTGGTGCTGAACAAGGACGGCGCCTTCCAGCGCACCGCCCGCTTCCGGGGCGCCGACCTCGACAGCGCCACCCCCGCGGAGCTCGCCGCCGCCGCGGCCCGCGCCAACGCCGTGCTGCGCGGCCTGGGCTCCGGCTGGGCGGTCTTCGTGGAGGCGCAGCGCCGGCCGGCCCTGGCCTATCCGCAAGGCGCCTTCCCCGACCCGCTGTCGCGGCTGGCGGACGAGGAGCGCCGGGCGGGCTTCGAGGCCGAGGGCGCCCACTTCGAGAGCCGCTACTTCCTCACCGTCCTGTGGCTGCCGCCCGCGGACCGGGCCGGCAGGCTGGGCCGCTGGTTCCTGGAGGGGCGGGAGGCGCAGGAGACCGACTGGCGCGCGGAGCTGGCGGGATTCATGGACCGGACCGACCGGATGCTGGCGCAGCTGGAGCCGCACATGGCCGAGCTCGCCTGGCTGGGCGACGCCTTGACCCTGGCCTACCTGCACGCCTGTGTGGCCCCGGACGCCGGGCGAGTGGCGGTCCCCGAGACGCCCATGCACCTGGACGCCCTGCTGGCGTCCGCCCCCCTGGTCGGCGGGCTGGAGCCGCGCCTGGGCGGGGCGGCGCTTCGGGTGCTCACCGTCACCGGCTTCCCGGTGGAGACCTGGCCCGGCCTGCTCGACGACCTCAACCGCCTGGCCTTCCCCTGCCGCTGGATGACCCGGGCCATCACCCTGGACCGGGCCGACGCCGCCCGGCTGGCGGGGCGCATCCGCCGCCAGTGGTTCTCCAAGCGCAAGTCGGTGGCCGCGATCCTGCGCGAGGCGCTGACCGGCGAGCCCGCGCCCCTGGTGGACACCGACGCCGAGAACAAGGCGGCCGACGCGGACGCAGCCCTGCAGGACCTCGGCGCCGACGCCGTGGGCCACGCCTATGTGACGGCCGTGCTCGTGGTCTGGGACCCGTCGCCCGCCATGGCCGACGTCCGCATCCGCCAGGCCGAGAAGCTGGTGCGCGGCCGCGACCTCGTCTGCCGGATCGAGACCCTCAACGCCGTGGAGGCCTGGCTGGGCTCCCTGCCGGGCCAGGCCTACGCCAACGTCCGCCAGCCGCCCATCTCCACCCTGAACCTCGCCCACATCCTGCCGCTGTCGGCCGCCTGGGCCGGGCCGGAGGCGGACGCCCACCTGGCGGGACCGCCCCTGCTGCAGGCGCGCACGGAGGGCTCCACGCCGTTCCGGCTGGCCCTGCACGTCGGCGACGTGGGCCACGCCCTCGTGGTCGGGCCGACGGGGGCCGGCAAGAGCGTGCTGCTGGCGGTCATGGCCCTGCAGTTCCGGCGCTATCCGGGCGCCCAGGTCTTCGCCTTCGACTACGGCGGCTCGATCCGCGCCGCCGTCCTCGGCATGGGCGGGAGCTTCGTGGACCTGGGCCCCGCGGGCGGGGTCGCCCTGCAGCCCCTGGCCCGCATCGACGAACCGGCCGAGCGGGCCTGGGCCGCCGAATGGCTGGGCCGGCTGCTGGCCCGCGCCGGCGCCCCCTCGACGCCGGAGCTGCGCGAGCACCTGTGGTCGGCCCTGGGCAGCCTGGCCTCGGCGCCCCGGGGCGAGCGGACCCTCACCGGGCTTTGCGCCCTCCTGCCGTCGCAGGCGCTGCGGCAGGCGCTGGCGCCCTATGTGCTCGGCGGTCCGTTCGGCCGGCTGCTGGACGCCGACGCGGAGCGGCTGGGCGAGGCCGAGGTCCAGGCCTTCGAGACCGAGGGCCTGATGGGGCAGGGGGCGGCGCCGGCCGTGCTCGACTACCTGTTCCATCGGGTGGAGGGGCGGCTCTCGGGCCGGCCCACGCTCGTGCTGGTGGACGAGGGCTGGCTGGCGCTGTCCGACGCGGTCTTCGCGCCCCGCCTGCGCGAATGGCTGAAGACCCTGCGCAAGAAGAACGCTTCGGTGGTGTTCGCCACCCAGTCCCTGGCCGACCTGGCGGACAGCCCGGTGGCCCCGGCACTGGTGGAGGGCTGCCCGACCCGGCTCTTCCTGCCCAACCCCCGCGCCCTGGAGCCGGGGATCGCCGCCCTCTACCGGAGCTTCGGCCTGGGCGAGCGCCAGCTGGAGATCCTCGCCCGCGCCCAGCCCCGGCGCGACTACTACCTGCAGTCGCCGGAGGGGGCGCGGCTGTTCGACCTGGAGCTCGGGCGCCTGGCGCTCGCCGTCTGCGCCGCCTCGGGCCGCGCCGACCAGGCGGCCATCGACGAGGTCCTCGGCGAGGCCGGCCCCGACGGCTTCGCCGCCGCCTGGCTGCGCCGGCGCGGCCTGCCCTGGGCCGCCGAGCTGGTCGCCGCGGATCCCGCGGCGCGGGCGGTGGCGCCGCTGATGGAGCCGCGGTCGTGAGGCGGCTCGTCGGGCTGGCGCTGGCCGCGGCCCTGGCCGGAACCCCGGCCGGGGCGCAGCTCGCCGTCTACGACCCCGCCAACCACGCCCAGAACCTGCTGCAGGCGGCCCGGGCGCTGGAGCAGGTGCAGCACCAGCTGGCCAGCCTGCAGAACGAGGCGCGCAACCTCGCGGCCCTGGACCTGAAGGCGGCCGGCGTCCTGGATGGCGACCTCGCCCGGGTCAACGGCCTGCTGACCCGGGCCGGCCGGCTGGCGCAGGAGGCCGGCGCCCTGCGCGCCCAGCTGGCGGCGCAGTACCCGGACCGGGTGACCGACGCCTCCGGGCGGGCGATGGCGGAGGCGGCCGAGACCCGCTGGAAGACGGCGGTCGAGTCCCTGCGCCGCACCCTGGAGGTGCAGGCCGGCGTCGTGGCGGGCCTCTCGGCCACCAACGCCCAGGCCTCCGCCCTGGCGCGCGCCAGCGAGGGGGCCGGCGGCGCCCTGCAGGCGGCCCAGGCCGGCAACCAGCTGCTGGCGGTGCAATCCAAGCAGCTTTCCGACCTCACCGCGCTCCTGGCCGCCCAGGGCCAGGCCGAGGCCCTGGAGCGGGCGAGGGCGGCCGCGGCGGCGGCCGACGCCCGGGCGCGGCTCGCCCGCTTCCTCGGACAGCCCCTGCCGTGACCGATCCCGGGGTCATCGACCAGTTCCTGGCGGTGTTCAGCCGCTACATCGACTCAGGCTTCGGCCTGGTGCGCGGCGACGTGGCCTCGCTCGCCCGGCTGCTGGTGGCCCTCGACGTGACGCTGGCGGCCCTGTTCTGGGCCTGGAGCCCCGGGGAGGAGATCCTCGCCCGGCTGGTCAAGAAGACCCTCTATGTGGGCGCCTTCGCCTTCCTGATCGGCGACTTCCAGCGCCTGGCGCAGATCGTCTTCGACAGCTTCGCGGGCCTGGGGCTCAAGGCCGCCGGCTCGGCGCTCACCGCCGCCGACCTCCTGCGGCCCGGGCGGATCGCCTCCGCGGGCGTGGACGCCGTGCGGCCGCTGCTGGCCGCCGCCGGCGAGCTGGCCGGCTTCCCGCAGGTGTTCGAGAACCTGGTCCAGCTGGCCGTGCTGCTGGCCTGCGTGCTGGTGGTGCTGGTCGCCTTCTTCGTGCTGGCCGTGCAGCTCTTCGTGACCCTGCTGGAATTCAAGCTGACGACGCTCGCGGGCTTCGTCCTCGTGCCCTTCGGCCTGTTCGGCCGCACCGCCTTCCTCGCCGAGCGGGTGCTCGGCAACGTGGTGGCCTCCGGCGTGAAGGTCCTCGTCCTGGCCGTGGTGGTCGGCGTCGGCTCGACCCTGTTCGACGGCTTCGTGGCGGACTTCGCCGGCGAGCAGCCGACGCTCGAGGAGGCGCTCGCCGTGGCGCTCGGGGCGCTCTCCCTGCTCGGCCTGGGGATCTTCGGTCCCGGGATCGCCACCGGCCTGGTCTCCGGCGCGCCCCAGCTGGGCGCCGGCGCCGCCGTGGGGACCGCGCTCATGACCGGCGGCCTGGCGGTGGCCGGCGCGGCCGGCGTCCGCTCGGCGGCCGGGGCGCTCGCCTCGGCGCGGGGCCTGCGGAGCGGGGCGCCGGCCTTCCGGCCGGGCCCGCCCGGGGCGGGGGGCGGTCCGCCTGCGGGCGGTCCGCGCGCCCCGTCTTCGGGGCCTTCTGGTCCTTCCGCTGCTTCCGGGGCTTCCGGTATTTCCGGTCCTTCGGGCGATGCGCCCGGCGGCGGCGGCCCGGCCAGCTCCGAGGCGTCGGAGGCGCCCGCCTGGGCCCGGCGGCTGCGGGCCGCCCAGGCCGTGTCGGCCGGCGTCGGGGCGGCGGCCCACGCGCTGCGCGCCGGCGACAGCTCCGGCGGCGGCGCCGCCGTACCCCTGAGAGAGGAGTCCCCATGATCCCCTTCCGACGGGCGTCCGCCCGCTACGGCCGCGCGCCGGAGCCCGAGACCCCCTACCAGCGGGCCGGCCAGGCCTGGGACGAGCGGATCGGCTCGGCCCGGGTCCAGGCCCGCAACTGGCGGCTGATGGCCTTCGGAGCCCTGGCCCTGGCGGGCGGCAGCGGGGCGGCCCTGGTGTGGACCGCCGGGAAGGGGACGGTGACGCCGTGGGTGGTGGAGGTGGACCGGCTGGGCGAGGTGAGGGCGGTGGGGCCCGCCGAGGCCGGCTGGCGGCCGGGCGACGCCCAGGTGGCGGCCCAGCTGGCGCAGTTCGTGCGCGACGTGCGCGCCCTGCCGGCCGATCCCGTCGTGCTCCGCGAGAACTGGCTGCGCGCGTACGACCACGCCGCAGGCGTGGCCGCGCTCGCCCTCAACGACCACGCCCACCGGTCCGACCCGTTCGGGCGGCTGGGGCGCGAGCAGGTCAGCGTGGAGGTGGCCAGCGTGGTGCGCGCCTCCCCCGACAGCTTCCGCGTGGAGTGGGTGGAGCGCCGCTACGTGGACGGGGCGCTCGCCGGCGCCGAGCGCTGGAGCGCCATCCTCGGCGTGGCGCTCCGGCCGCCCCGCGATCCCGACGCCCTGCGCCGCAACCCCCTAGGCGTCTTCGTCACCCACCTCGACTGGTCCAGGGAACTCTCCTGATGTCCGTCCTCCGCCTCGCAGGCGCGCTCTGCGCCCTGGCCGGCCCCGCCGCCGCCGGGCCCCTGCCGCCCCTCGTCCTGCCCTTCTCGCCGGCCCGGCTGGACGTGGTCACGACCGCGCCCGGCCGGGTCACCGACATCGCCCTTGAGCCCGGGGAGCAGCTCTCCGGGACCGGGCCGGTGGCGGCCGGCGACACCGCCCGCTGGATCATCGGCCAGGCCGAGAGCGGCGCGGGCCCGGGGCGGCGGGTGCATGTGCTGGTCAAGCCCACCGCGTCCGGCCTCGCCACCAACCTGGTGGTCCAGACCGACCGGCGCACCTACCACCTGGAGCTCCGCTCCACGGCGTCCGACTGGGCGGCCTCGGTGACCTGGCGCTATCCGGAGGGCGAGTTGGTGGCGGTGCGCGGGACGCCGGCCCCGGCGGCTCCGCCCGCGGCCGCGGACGCCGCCCCGGACCCGGCGGACCTGCACTTCGGGTGGCGGATCGAGGGCCGGGCGCCGTTCCGGCCGCTCAGGGTCTTCGACGACGGCCGCCGCACCTATGTCGACTTCCCGCCCGCCCTCGCCAAGGGCGGCCTGCCGCCGCTCCTGGTGGCCTCGGCCGACGGCGGCCTCGAGGCGGCCCGCGTCCGGGTCCGCGGGACGCGGATGATCGTCGAGGGCGTCTTCCCGGCCGCCGAGCTGCGGCTCGGGACCGGCCGGCGCGCCGCCCGGGTGCGCCTGGTGCGGGATCCGCGCCCGTGAGCGGCGCCCGCGACGAGGAGCGGGCGCTCGCCCGGCGGCTGCGGCTGCGCGGCCCGGCGCCGCAGGCCGTGCGGCTCTCCCGGCGCGCCGTCCTGTTCACCGCGGCGATCTCGGCCGCGGCGCTGGCGGCGGTCACCGGCTGGGCGCTCACCGCCCGCCGCGAGCCGGCCGTCGCGGAACAGCCGGCGCCGCCGACGCCCCCGCCGCCCGAGCGGCTGCTGGCCCTGCCGCGCGACTACCTGCGGCTGCCGTCCGTGGCGCCGCCGGAGCCGCCGGCGCTGGTCGCGCCGGGGACCCCCGGCCCCATGATCCCGGCCGTCGAGGCCGCGAAGGCGGAGGGCGACCGGGCGCGGGCCAGCGGGCTGTTCGTGGCGGGGACGTCGGGCGGGTCGCGGACCTCGCCGGCCGTTGGGCGCGAAGGGTCGGGGCCGGCCGCGGCTGCGCCGGCGGCCCCGACCTTTGTGCTGGCGGCGGGGGAGACGATCCGGGCGGCGCTGACGACGGCGGTGCGCTCGGACCTGCCGGGGCCGGCGACGGCCCAGGTGACGGAGAACGCCTACGACAGCGCCACGGGACGGCGCCTGCTCATCCCCCAGGGCAGCCGGCTGCTGGGCGAGTACGCGCGCCCCGCGGCCTGGGGGCAGGGGCGCCTGCGGGTGACCTGGAGCCGGCTGGTCCTGCCCGACGGCCGCTCCGTGGAGCTGGGCGGCGCCCCCGCGCTGGACGCCGACGGGGCCGCCGGTCTGGCGGGCCGCGTCGACCACAGGTGGCGGGAGATGGCCGCCGGGACCCTGGTGGCGCTGGGCCTGGCGACGGCCGGCGAGCTGGCGGTGCGGGACAGCGACGCGGCGGCCTGGCGGGCCCTGCGCGGCGGGGTGGCCGACGTCGGCGGCCAGGTGGGCGGGCAGGTGGTGGGCCGGACCCTGGACGCCGGCCCGCGCATCGCCCTGGAGCCGGGCCATCCGCTGCGGGTGCTGCTGCCCCGCGACCTGGCGATCGAGGCCTGGCCCGGGGGCTGAGCTACTGGAAGACGGCGCGCTCGCCGCGCCTGGCGCGCAGGTTGAGGAGGGCGGCGGTGTGGTCGGCGTCCTCGCGGCTGAGGCCGGTCTGCGGGGCCATGGCGATGACGGCGGCCTCGCCCGTCCACAGGTCGTAGACGGTGAAGCCCTCCCGGTCGGGGCGAATCCGGTAGCGGTCGGTCATCGGCGGATGATGGGGCGCCCGAGGGCGCGCGCCAAGCCGCCGTTCCCGTCGGGCGCCGCGGCCGCCCTGTCCACGCGCGACCCTCCCGGTCGGCACGGGCGCAGAGGTCGCCTCCCGCGCCACCGCCGTACCGCAACCCGCCAGACGACCCGGTGTTCCCGCGAGCGGACGCCGGTCGGCCCGGCGCCTTTCGCCCGTTCGATGTCGGGCCGTCCGCGACTGGGAACCGACCACAGGTGCAAGCGGATGCGGGCGCGAGCGATCGTCGACGGCCCTGGCGGCGACCTCGTTCGCCGCAGCGCCTCGCGCCCCTGCGACGCGCCGCCATGAGCCGGGGCCTGGCGGGCTACGCCGGTCCCTCCGGGCGGGGCGGTGTGCACCCCGTGGAGACCCCGGCGAGGTCCTCTCGCGATCTATGGAGCTCCAGCGGAGTCCTCGCCCTCAGACGCCTCTGCCGCTGCGGACCTACGGCAGAACGCCGGGCATGCGCCGACGTTCGTCCGGGGCCCTTCTTGCGGCGCTCGCGGCCGGCGTTGGACGCCATCCCATCGAACCCAGGGCGGCTCGCGCCACCCGTCGCAGGCGCGGACACTGCGGAAGCGCCGAAACGGCCCCCCCGCAGGTCCGAACCGGACCTCCTCGCGCGGCCCGTTCCGCGGCATGTCCCTCGCAAGCAAGAGACCTAAGGGGGGACTTCCAGATGACGCCTTCGCATCGCCGCCATCGCATGGTGACCGGCCTCGCCGTTCTGATCGGCAGCACGGCCCTCTCAGGCGTGGCCATGGCCCAGGTCGCAGGGGGTCCGCCCGGAAGCAGCGATGGCGGGCAGCTGGAGGAACTCGTCGTCACGGCGCAGCGTCGCTCCGAGTCGGTGCAGGACGTTCCCGCCGCGATCACGGCGCTGACGGGCGCGACGCTGGCCAACCGCGGGATCGACGACGTCTCGACCCTGCAGTTCGCCGTCCCGAACGTCACCTTCGGCCGGAGCCTGGGCACAACGCAGATCGCGATCCGCGGCGTCGGCCGCTCGACAACCACGGGCGCACCCTCCGTCGCGGTGAACATCGACGGGGTCTACCAGCCGCGAAGCCCGAGCATGGTGCTGGCCCAATCCGACCTCGATCGGGTCGAGCTTCTCCGCGGGCCGCAAGGCACGCTCTACGGCCGAAACGCCAACGCCGGCGCTATCAATTTCGTCAGCGTGGCGCCGAAGGCCCAGTTGGGCGGCCAGGTGCTGGCCAGCTATGCGACTTATGACGAGCACCACCTCCAGGCAGTGCTGAACTCGCCGGTTGGCGACCGTGTCCGCGCTCGCCTGGTCATCGACCGCAACAGGCGCAGCAACGGCTTCGTCAAGAACATCGCCCGTGGACCGGACCTCGATACGCTCTCCACCACCGCCGCGCGCCTGCGGGTGAGCCTCGACCTCGCGCCGGGCCTGACAAACGACCTGGCCTTCAGCGCGATCCGCGCCAGCGGGGCGGCGGACTACTATGTGCCGTCCACCGCCCCCAACGCCACCGGCCTGGCGCTCAACCCGTTCATCGCCGCGGCGATCATTCCGACCAAGAAGCTGCGGACGAGCGCTCTCGGCGTCACCGGCAGCGCGCGCAACATCGAGCAGATCAGCAATACTCTCGCGTGGCAGGGCGAGGCGCTGCAGGTGAAGTCCATCACCGCGTTCCAGCGCTACGATAACCAGTTCGACATGGACCGCGACGGGGTGGACCTGGCGATCGTGGAGTCCCATGCGGACGAGCATGCGACGACCTTCTCCCAGGAGTTCAACCTGGGTGGCGCGACGGGGCCCCTGGACTGGGTGGCCGGCGCCTACTATGCCCGCGACAAGCTCTCGATCGTGACCTTCTACGCCTTTCCGCTGGGCTTCGCGCCGCTGCCGCGGAATTCGTTCCTCGTGCAGGACATGCCGGAGAACAAGACCCTCTCGCGTGCGGCCTTCGCCGACGCGACCCTTAAGGTTACCGAGCGCCTGAAGCTGATCGGCGGCCTGCGCTACTCCCGGGACGACATCGATGTGGTACACCGCAACTACATCGGCAGCCTCGTGACCGGGGCCACCACGCTGAACACCTGCCCCCGACAGGTGGATGACCTGACCTACGACGGCGTCACCTATCGGGCCGGCGCGCAGTACGAGGTCAGCGACACCTTCAACACCTTCGCGACGGTCGCGAAGGGCTTCAAGGCCGGGGGGGTGAACAACTCCGGGTGCAATAATGCGTTCGCGCCCGAGTACATCAAGTCGTACGAGACCGGCTTCAAGAGCGAACTGCTGGCCCGCACCCTGCGCCTGAACGCGTCGGCCTTCTTGTACGACTACACCGACTTCCAGCTTACCCAGGTCGTCGGCATCGCCGGCCGCATCACCAATGCGGCGGCCGCGCGCCTGAAGGGCCTGGAGGTCGAGGCCAACTGGGCGCCCGTGGAGCACTGGAGTTTCAACGCCAACGCCTCCATCCTGGACGCCAAGTTCCTCGACTTCGTCAGCGTCGACTCCCTGGCCCCCGCGCTGGGCTCCCAGAACGTGCGCGGCAACCGCCTGCCGAACGCGCCCAAGTATTCCGGCGCCCTGGGCGCCCAGTACATGACTGGCCCGCAGGATTGGGGGCAGCTGACGATTCGCGGCGACGTGGCCTATCGGTCCAAGCTGTACTTCCGGGAGTTCAACGATCCGGCGGAGAGCCAGTCGGCCTTCGCGGTCGTCGACGCCAACGTCATCTGGGACGCGCCCGACGACACCTACAGCGTGCGCGTGTTCGCCACGAACCTGTTCAACAAGGGCTATTGGACGTCCATGCTGGCGGTGGATGGGTTTGGGAGCCGCGACGGCTCGTTCGGGTCTCCGCGCCAGGTTGGCGCGGAGCTCAAGGCGCGCTTCTGATGCGCATCGGGATCGTGGCCGCCGTGCTGGCGTTGACGGCCGCTACGGCGGCGAGGGCGGAGGCGCCCGGTCCAGCGGCCTGCGCGGCCCTGCAGGGCCGGGAGGTGCCGGCAACGGCCATGAATCTGCCGACTCGCGGGGCGCATGTGGTCTCGACGACCTTCGCGACCCCGCCGGGCGGCGGCGGCTATTGCAGGGTGGAGGCGGCGATTCGCCCCGTGGACGCCCTGGCGCCCGTGATTGGGGTGTCGATGACCCTGCCGACGGCCTGGGGCGGCAAGGCGCTGATGATGGGCGGCGGCGGCTTCGACGGCGTGACCCCGGTGACCGATGGGCCGCTGTTCAACATGCCACCCGAGAAGGTCCCGCCGCCCGTCTACCGGGGCTATGCCGTGTTCGGCAGCGACAGCGGCCATCAGGCGGCCAGCCCCGCTGCACCGAGCCCGGCGGTCGACGCCGAGTTCGCGCTGAACGGAGAGGCTTTCCGAAACTACGCGGGCGACGCCGTGAAGAAGACGCGTGATCTCGCCGGCGTCCTGATGCAGGACTACTACGGCCGCGCCGCAACCCGGGTCTATTTTGCTGGCGGCTCGAACGGCGGCAGAGAGGCGCTGCTGGCGGTCTCGCATTGGCCGGAGGACTTCGACGGCGCGATCGCGCTCTATCCGTTCTGGAATGGCGGCACGGCGGCCCTCGCGTTCGGTCACGTCATGCGCGGGTTCGCCGCGCCCGGCGCCTACGTCGGGCCGGAGCTGCAGGCGCTGCTGTTCCAGACGGTGATGGCGCAGTGCGACGCCCTGGACGGCTTGACCGACCACTTGATCTCCAACCCGGCGGCCTGCCGGGCGGACGTGGCGCCGATTACCTGCGGCTCCGCCGAAGCAACGACGCCGTGCCTGACAGCGCCACAGCTCTCCGCGCTGCGGCGTTACGCGACGCCGGTTCGGTTCAGCTATCGGCGGACCGGCGAGACGGCCTATCCGGGTTGGCCGGTTCTGCAGGGCGCCGATCTGCGTGGGGCCCAGCAACTTGGCCAGGCGGCGCCGGTCTCGCCTCCCATCCCGGACATGCCAATCATCGGCTGGTTCTGGGACGGGTTCCTCCGCTTCGTGGCGACCCGCGATCCTTCGTTGAATGCCCTGGAGGTCAATCCGACCACGCCCGGCGCCCTGGCCGGCGCGCTGGCGGCGGCCGCCTCGAGCCTCGACGTCCGGCCGGCCAACCTGTCGGCGTTTATGGCGCGGGGCGGCAAGCTGATCGTCGTCCATGGCCTGGCCGACGCGGTCGTCAGCCCCTGGTCCACCTACGACTACTGGCGGCGGCTCCAGTCCGCGAATGGCGGCCCGGCGCTTGCGCGTTCGGCCCGGCTCTACACCATCCCCGGCTATGGGCACGGGCCGGGCGGTCTCAGCGCCTTCGAACCGGTCTGGGACCCCCTGCTGGCCCTGGACACCTGGCGGGAAGGCGGGACGGCGCCGGATGGCCTGAGCCTCACCGACGGCTCGCGCGCAGCGCGGGGCGAGCGCCCGCTATGCGCCTACCCGGCGTGGGTCCGGTACCGAGGTGCAGGCGATCCGCGCAACGCCGAGAGCTTCACCTGCGCCACGCCGGCCCCCGACGTCGCTCGCTAGGTGTCCATAATGCGGGTCAATTCGTGGATCTGGCGATGCACCGCCGACAGCCGCACGCCGGCCGCGCCCGCGGCCCGGATGGCGGTAGGCGACAAGCCGGTGCGCCTGCGCAGGAAGCGGCGGAAGCTGCGCTCCTCGGCGTAACCCAGCTCGGCGGCGATGTCGGCCACGGGGCGGTCCGTCTCGCAGAGCATCGCTCGCGCCCGGCTTACGATCGCCTCGGCCCGGAGGTCGCGAAAGCTGGCGCCGGTGGCCTCGCGCACTTGGCGGCGGGCTTGGCGCGCGCCGAGATGCGGCAGGGCCATGAACGCTTGCCGGGTGGTTTGTGCGTCGATGGCGCGGCCGTCCGGCAGACTGGCGGCGTCACGCTCGCCGCATAGCGAAAAGCGCAGCGCGTCCCAGAGCGGCTCCTCGAAGGCCCTGGCGCGTCGTTCCAGCGCAAGGCTCGCGGTGGGCAGGCGCAACGCCGTCCGGTCGTGCGCGGCGACCGTCGCCCGGTCCCAGTAGTGTCGGCCGCCCAGGCTGGGGTGGTCCTGACGCGCCGTGGTCATGGCGGTGACGGGCGTGCGGTCGCGGATATGCCACGCGATGAAGGCGTTGAGCGGCGCCAGCCAGATGTCCTCCAGCAGGGCGGCCTGGGCTCGGTCGGGACCAGAGGCGCGCAGCGAGACCTCCGCCTGGTCTCCGTCGATGCGCAGATCCAGGTCAAAGGTGGCGTCCGCCACGGCGAAGTACCGGGCGAGCGCCGCGAGCCCGGCCCCCAGGGTGCGGCCGCTCCCCATGACCCGCAGGCCTACCGACGCGAAGCCGGGCGGCAGGCGCCGGCTGCCGAGCTCATGGCCCTCGTCGCGGAGCACCACGATGCTGTGCAGCATCAGCAGCGTGTTTTCCGACCGGGTCAGGGCGGTGGCGTCGCGGGCGACGCCTGTCCGGCGAAGAAGCTCTTCGAAGAGCCCTCCGCCCTGCGCCTGAAAGCGCTTCTGCACCCAGTCGATGGGGATCGTCATTCGGGCCTCTGCGGGCCACAGGACATAATGTGGCGCTGTGCGTCAATGCGATCGCGAGCCGCCTTGGCTTCGGCTTCCGGCCGCCGCGAAAGCTGAACGGTCGGCGAAGACGACAGGCGAGGCTCACGCAGACGCACATGAGGCGAGGAGGCGCCCCTTACGCCCGCCCCTCGCGGCCGGGCGACGACGCCGCTGGCCAAGGGGGGCTGGGGGATGAGGCCCGGCTGAAAGGCCGACGGGGCCGAGGACGCCACAAGCCCGTAACCGCCTGCGAACAGGAGGACGCGGCCGCATAAGCTCGACCACAGCGCCGCGAAAATCCCCGTGGCGCGGCACGCAGCCCAGGTCCGACGGCGCCCGGGGTGGCCGTCAACCGGCAGCAGAGGTTTGCGTGAGTTTCGCCGGGCGCCCCGCCCCGAGAGGCGCGCAGGTTCCGGCGTCCTCTGCGGCGCGCGGCGCGGACACCCGTGATGAGCGCCGGCCGCGTCCTGCGCGGACCGGCGGACCGGGACCGGTCAGCGGGGGCGGGACGCCGCGTCTCCGGCGGCACGCGCGAGCACGACGCGGACGGCCTCGGCGAGCCTGCGGCGGAGCGCCTCGTCGCCGCCCCAGCGCTCACCGAGGTCCTGGAGCAGTCCCGGGCGTCCGGGCCCGCCCGCGCCCCCTGGCCCTTCGGCGCTGGCGCAGATCGCCTCGACGAGAGCCGTGAACTGGGCTGAGGGCGGCGTGGGATCGCCGCCTGCCTGCGGGAAGGGGAAGAGGTCTGCCGGCGGCTTGGCCGGCCCGGCCCCGGACGCCCGGGGCGTCCCGAGCCGAGCGCCGGGAAACCGCAGGATGTTGCTGCCGGACGTGCTCATCCTGTTCGAGCCTTCATCTGCGGGCGCATCTCTGCCCGGACGGGAGGTCCATTTCGCCTGATGGCGCTGCCGAATCGTCGAGTTGTCAATCACCACGCCTCCAGAGCGGTGGCGGTGGCTCGGCGGGGGAGCGGCGGGGCGGCGGCCGCACCGGCTCACGGCCGCTCCACCCCGGCGAAGGCGGACGCTCCGGTGGGAGGCTTCGCGGGCGACCCGGGTCGGTCAGCCGACCTGGCGCGAGTCCGCCGTCTCCTCGTGCTCGGGGCACGCCCGTGCGATGGCGCTGAGGAGCGCATCGGGGGCGACCGGCTTGCCGACCATCCCCTGGAACCCCCGGTCAAACAGCCGGGCTTCGAGCTCCGGCGTGGCGTCGGCGGTGAATGCCAGGACCGGCGTGCGGGCGTTGGGGCCAAGCGAGGCCCGGATCCGTCGCAGCGCGGTTTCCCCATCGAGGCCCGGCATGCGCAGGTCCATCAGAATGACGTCGTAAGGCCACAACTCCGCCATCTCGATCGCCTCTTCTCCGCCGCCTGCGTCGCTCACCTGCGCGGCGACCCCCGCGAGCAATAGTCCGACGAGCTCCCGGTTGATCGCGTGGTCGTCGACGACAAGCACGCGCAGGCCGGCGGCGATCGAGGGCCGCGCCGCCTCCGGCCCTTCGGCTGGCGCAGCGGCCTGGTCCAGCGGGACCTCGAAGCAGAAGGCGCTGCCCTGACCCAGGCGGCTGCGAACCGAGATGTGGCCTCCCAGCGCCTCGACGATCCCCTTGCAGATGGCCAGTCCGAGTCCCGTGCCGCCATGGCTTCGGGCCAGCGAACCGTCGATCTGGCTGAAGCGGCGGAACAGGCGGGCGCGGTCCTCCTCGCTTATGCCGGGACCGGTGTCGACCACCTCTACCCGCAGGACCCCGGCGCCGGCGGCATATCCGGCCCGCAGGGTGACGCCGCCCGCCGCCGTGAACTTGACGGCGTTGCCCAGCAGGTTGAGCAGCACCTGACGGAGCCTGTCGGGATCGGCCAGCAGCATCAGCTCGCCGTTGATGTCCGTCTCGAGCCCGAGGCTGATCGACTTCGCCGTCGCCTGCGGCTCGAAGAGCGACAGGGACGCGCGCAGCAGGGCAAGCAGCGGCGTCGGCCGCGGATGGAACGTCACCTGGCCGGCCTCGAGCTTCGAGAAGTCGAGGATGTCGTTGACGGTGCTCAACAAGGCCTGGCTGGCGTCGTTGACCCGCTGGACATAGGTCCGGGACAGGTCGTCCAGGGCGGGTCGCTCCAGCGCCAGCCGGGTGAAGCCGATTACACTCGTGAGCGGCGTGCGCAGCTCGTGACTCATGTTGGCGAGGAACTCGGACTTCGCCTGGGCCGCGGCCTCGGCTTCCTCGCGAGCGTGCGACAGCGCCGCCTCGAGCGCCTTGTGCTCGGAGACATCGCGGAACACGTTCAGGATCTCGACGGGCCGCCCGTCGCGCCCGGGGATGAGCACTGGATTGCCCTCGAGCCACCCGTAGGCCCCGTTGTGGCTGCGGAACCGGTGCTGGCGCTCGCTGGCGGGCGGGATCTGTCCGGCGAACAGCAGGCGCATGTTCTCGTTGTGGTGGGCGACGTCATCTGGATGTAGGAACTCGTCCGCGTGCCGCCCGATGAGGTCTTCCGGCTCGTAACCATAGGTGCGGCAGGCGGGTGAGACATAGAGCAACGTGCCGTCGCAATCAGCCCGGACGATGATGTCGTGGGATCTGTCTGCGATGAGGCGGTAGCGCTCTTCAGCGTCCCGCGAGACCTCCAGCGCCTGCGCCAGCGCATCTGCGAGCCTGCGGGCGCGGCGGCGTTGGACCGCCACGGGCAGGCTGAGGCTGAAGCAGACCCCCAGGAAGAGCTGCAGCAGGACGACCTGCTTCACGACGGAACCGCCGCCCATGGCGAAGGGCCCAAGGCCCGCCATCGTCGCCCCGGCGGCCAGTCCAAGGGTAAGCAGAATCCCGACAGCCGCACCAATTAAGCCGGTGAGCCAGGTGACGAGCAGCAGCGCCCCCAGCACGAGATAGGCGAGCGCGAACTGGTTCTGAAGGAACGCCAGGAGCGTCGCCGCCAGCAGGAGCGCGAAGGGCCACAGCGGCCGCTCCTTCAGGCGTCGGAGCGGCTCGGAGGCGCTCAGGAGCACGACCAGGCAGGGCGCGACGATGAACAGGCCTGCGAAGTCGGCGATCGCCCACGTCATGGCGCCCGCGAAGCGAGGGGGGGCGCCCGCGATGTGAAGCATGAGGGCGGCCAGCGCCGCACCGGCCCCCGCCGCCGCGACGGTGACGGCGGCGTAGCGAAGCCCGTCCCGCACGCGCATGATGTCGAGCGAAGACCCCCTTGGCCTCCGAAGCGCGGCCGCCGCGCCGAGCACTTCCAGGACATTGCAGAGCGCCAGGCCGAGCCCGAGGGGCGCCGGGTCGCCCGCCGCAAGGTTGGCGATAGCGTTCCCGACCCAAGCGATCGCCGAGAGCGCGCCCCATCGGCGCACGGGCGAGAGCCGCAAAAGCGCCAGGAGCAGGGCGTTCGGGAGCCAGATTGGCGCGACACGGTCAAGCCCGCGGGGCGCCGCCAGGCAGATGTAGGCGAGGCCGAAGACCGCGCCGCCCACCAGCACCAGCTGGGTTAAGTCTCTGTTCTTACTCGCAGCCGTCAACACAATCCTACCCCCCAAACACGGCTGGAGTCTGCGCTAGCAAGCCTGACCAGCCCATTAAGCCGGCCGGAGCCACCGGAGGCGCTGGAGGCTGTCGCGACGGCCTGGGGGCGCGGGGGGGGGGCGGCCTCGCACCCGCGAGTCCGGCCACGGCGCCGCCTGCCTCAGAGACCGTTCCCCGCTCGCGCCGCGAAGGGGCGCGTGCTGGGCGCCTCAGGAGCAGGGAGGCGCCTCGAGAGCAGGCGGTTTCTGTTGTTCGCGTCTGGCGATGCGCCGGATTTCGAGGTGCGTGAGAGGGCCGACCCCGCGGCCCGGTCTGCGGCAGAGCCCTCCTGCGATCGCACGCCAGCAGCGCCGGGGAGCGGATCTACGAAGAGGATCGCGAACTGCCCGCGGTTCGAACGCGCGGGGCGGAGCGATCTCGCGGCGGCGCTGGACGAGGCGCTGGGTTCTCGCCCCGACATGGCGTGGCCTATTGGAACGACACCGCTCAACCGAACAGGCCGGGGCGATTCCGCTCCACGGCTGGGGCGCGCATGAGGCTCTGGGGCGCAACGTCCCGGACTTCACGGCAGCGCTGCAGTCGCCGCTCCGGGCCCCCAACATCATGCGCCGAGCTGCCCGGGACCTGCTCGGCCCGGCCCCGCCCGCACCGAAACGCCTGTTCGGGTGGTCAATCGCCTGCTGCACGAGCACCTTCCGCGCTTCATCGAGGGCGTCATGCGCTGGGCTCCGGACCCGCCCACCGGACTTTTCATTCTGGAAGCGGCGCGGGCCAACACCCAGAATCTGCTCCTGGAGACGGCGGTGCCGGCGCCCGACGAGGGGCGCCGGCCGGTCCCGATCTCGGTCGTGGCCGCACACCTCAACGTCGCGCCGGAGGCCTTGCGCCGCCGGGCCGGGGCGGCCGAACGAGCCGGCCTCTGCCGGCGCACGGCTCGCGGAGTTGGTCGCGCTCGCGGGGGGCTCGTCCGGGCGGAGGCCACCGCCCTGGTCGAGGAGAACGCGGCCGATGTCCAGCGCCTGTTCATCCGGCTCGATCGCCTCGGCGGCCTGGGCGCTTGCGACGGCGGCCTTGGCGGTGACCCGGGGGCGACATGCAGGCGCCCTGAGCGCCAGGCCATCGCCCGCCCCGGCTCCGGCCGATGTCGCACCAGTTTCCCTGCGCCAGGGACGACGGGACTTGAAGTGCGACGGCCAAGGTGCTCAGTGGCTGGGCGGGCCTGGCGTCGTTCCTCGGGACGCCCCGGCCGCCTCCGGAGCCCGCGCCGGCCGCCCCTCTCGCGGCCGGCGGACGGCGGTGCAGACCCCCGCGCGGGCGGCTCCGCACCGCGACGCGCCGCCGTCCTGGCCCCGCCTGCCGCGGCCGCGATTCTCGTGGCCTCCGTGCGCGGCGTCACCATGCGGTCCGCGCCCGGTCCAGCCGGCGGCTCGTCCCCGACCGTGTGTTCGACGCCAGCCGCCTCTCGTATCAGCGCAGAGCGGGCGAGGGGTGGGCGCCTACAACGCCGCGCTTGACCTCGAGCGCAGCGCCTCGGGCGTGAACCTGGGCCAGGCCGGCTACACCGCCAACCGCCGAACTCGGGCTCGGCCGGTACGGCAGCTTCGGCCGCCGCCTTGGTCTGGCGCCGGATTCCCGCACCACCGTGCGGGCCGGGACCGCCCCGGCGTTCGGCGACGGCGCCTAGGCGCGGAGAGGCCCGTGCAGCACGCGTTCCCTGTTGTGGGCGCCCAACGTGCGATAGGTTCGTCGGCCGTGCGCGGGTCGAACCCTTCGGAGAGGGCTATACCGCCGCCACCGGTCGGCTCGGCGCCGCGCTCAGGGGCGAAGCCGTCCACCCAGACCTCATAAGCCCCCGGCGTTGCAAAGCTCGTCCGGATCGACGACGAGACGACGGCTGTCCTGCCCACGCCGAGGGGCTCGGCCCGGCAGATGACCGGCACCCACGCGGTCACACGCAGACAGGGAATGGCGGACTCTTGGCGGCCGGCGATTCCGCAGCCCATGCAGCGCGGGCGCGTGTTGATCTATCGGGCTGCACCTGAGAGGAGGGGCGGATGCCGTCGTCGCGCCGAAAGGTCAAGCCCGCCGTGGCCACCGCCGATTATGAGGCGCTGGCGTCGTTCCGCTATGCGGTCCGCCGTTACCTCGCCTTCACGGAGGCCGGCGCGCGCTCCGTCGGCCTTACCACGCAGCAGCACCAGGCGCTCCTGGCCATCAAGGCGTATTCGCTGAGCCGCCCGATGTCGGTCGGCGATCTCGCCGCGGAGCTGCTGCTCAGGCATCACAGCGCGGTGGAGCTGGTGAGTCGTCTCGAAAGAGGGGGGTACACGGAGCGGAGGGCCGATCCCGAGGACCGTCGCCGGGTCCTGATCTCCCTCACTCCTAAGGGCGAGGGCGTGCTCGAGGCGCTATCGACGAAGAACCTGCGGGAACTGAGGCTCATTGCGCCCTCCTTCGCGGCCCTGCTGGAGCAACTGGAGAAGCTCAGCTCCGAATAGGCAGTATTGCATCCGAGGTCTGGCCAGCCGTCGGGTGGGCCCCCCATACGAGCTCTCCGGGCGCAAGGCGCGTCCGCGCGGGCGGCTCGCCGCGCGCAGGCGCAAGTCGGCCGCGGCCGTGGGAACTCTTCGTCCGCGGTGGCCGCCGGCGGCGCTTCCGCGAGCCGATGTGGCGGCTGCGCGAGCCCGAGGCTGGCCCCCGTGGCGCCGCCCGTGAGCGTCTCATGAGTCAGGAGGGCTTTCGCCCTCTTCCTCCGCCTCGCCCTCCAGACCCAGGTCCGGATGATTGCGGACCAGGCGTGCGCGGTCGTCGGCCATCCGATCCCAGGTCGCCGCCATCTCCAGCAGCTGCGCCCGAGCCTCGCCGTCCAGGCTCGCAGCGAGGGTGCGGCATTGGCGGGCGTGCTGCCGGTATTCCGAGGCCTTCTTCATGCCTGGGTCCTAGCCCTAAGTCCCCGGGACGCAAGCCCGATCCGTCGTTGAGCTTCCGCCCCTCTCGCGGTCCCCACAGCCTGTCAGCCGGCGCGTCGCTGAGGCTCCGGCGGCTCGCAATTCCATGACCCGTCGGCCGGGAGGCGGGAGTGGCGGGGAAGGCTCAGCGTTCGGATCGCAGGTCGGTGTTCAGGATAACGCAACCTTTTGGCCCAGAATGGGGCGCGTTCAGCCGTGGCCGGACGATCCGCGGCAAGGGGGGCAAGATGAAGCTGAAGATCGCGCTGCTGGCGGCGTGCTGCCTCGCGGCCAGCCCGGCCGGGGCTGCGGAATTCACGGTTCGGGGCACGGGCGCGGCGGCCGCCAAGGGCAATCCGCAGACCGTGCGGGCGCTCGCGACACGGGCAGCCAAGCGCAAGGCGGTGATCGCGGCGATCGAGAAGGTCCTGGGCGCAGGGACGACCGCCAACCCGGCTGTCGCCGCGCGGATCGACAGCATCGTCGAGCAGGTGGGGGACGAGACCATCGCCGACTCTTCCGCCCAGAACATCGCCGGCCAGTTCGAGGTCTCGCTGACCCTGTCGCTGGACGACCGGGCGTTCAGGGAGCTCCTGTCGGACCAGGGCGTGGCGCTCAACACCTCGACCGCGCGGAGCTACTCCCTGCTGGCGGTCATGGACGAGTACCGCACCACGCCGCGGGACCTTAAGGCTCCGGTGGAGGAGCTGGTCGAGTTCAGCACCCGCAAGGGCGCGAGCTTCTCGGACCGGTCCTCGCAAGGCGCCTCCTCGCGCTCGGCCAGCGCCCAGGCTTCGCGCAGCGCCTCCACGATCGACGCGCGCAGCTCCGAGTCGAGCAGCGCCAGCGGCCGCTACAGCGAGAGCCTCAAGGCGAAGGGCGCCGCCCAGGCCTCCGGCAGCGGCTCGGCGAACATGGCGGCCTCGACCTCGGGGCAGGGCGGCGCCGCGTCGCTGAGCGCCGCGCAGCAGGCGCAGTTCTCGGCCCGGCAGTCGGGCAGCGTGAATGCGAAGTCCAGCGGCCAGTTCTCGGGCTCGAGCAACAGCGCTTCGTCCGTGCGGGGCAGCGCCTCGGCATCGAGCGCGTCAGCCCAGTCGAGCGGTTCGTCCAGCTTCTCCAGGACCGATGTCCAGGCGGAGGTTCACGACGACCTGAGCTACCGCAAGCTGGTGAAGTATCAGCCGCAGGCCACCGCGCCGGAGAACCTGAATCGCACCTACGCGGCGCTGCTTGGCCAGCTGCGGGGCTATGATCTGCGCGTGCTGGACAACGATGTCTTCCGGAGCCGCTACTTCCAGAACCAGCCCCTGACGCTCGAGAAGATGACCAGCTCGGGCGAGCTCGCCCGCTATGTGAGCTACGCGCGCAAGGACCAGGCCGCGGACTTCTTCATGGCCGGAACCTCAGTGATCGTGGACTCGGGGATCAACGCCGCCACGGGCCAGTACGCCTGCAGCGGCGTGGTGACCGTGAAGGCCTATTCCACCGTGGATGGGGAATCCATCGCCGGTGAGACCATGTCCGCCTACGGCTCGGGCATCAACACGGACGCCTGCGCGGACGACGTGGCGCGCAAGCTCGCCATGGCCGTCGGGCCGGAGATCGGAAGCCAGGTGCAGACCTACTGGAAGCAGCGGGGCATGTACGGACGCGAGCTCGTCCTGCGCCTGACGGGGAGCTTCATCCCGCTGCCCGTCCGCGCCCGGTTCAGCCAGGCCGTGGCCTCGCTGCCCGGCGTGGAAAGCAGCGTCCAGCGCACGGCGAGCTCCACCGAGGTGGAGCTGACGGTGTCCTACAAGGGCGCGGAACCGATCGACCAGGCGCTCGCCATGGCGCTCGCCAGCGATCCAAGCTTCGCGACCCTGGACTCCAGGACCGAGGGCCAGCGTGTGGTGCTCTGCCTCAGCGCGTGCAGGCCCGGCGTCTGACGTGCGCCGGCTCGGACTGGGACTTGCCGCCGCGACCTGCGCGGCCGTGTGCGCGCCCGCCCGGGCCGCCGAGCCGCAGCTCTTCGTGCTGCCGGCGGTCCTCACGAATTCGCTTGCCGGGGACCACGCGGAGCTCGCCCGCGGGGTGCTGGGCGCGCCCGCGGCGCGGGAGCTGTTCGCGACGCGCTTCCGGGCGGCCTATCCCAATGTCGTCCAGCGGATGTCCGACGGCGACCGGCTGAAGACCTTCGTGGTCTCGCTGCAGGTCCCACGGGTTTCGGAGTACAGCATTCCCAAGGCGAACGGGACGGTGGAGCGCCAGCTGGCCATGACCGGCAGCCTCTACTTCACCAACGTGGTGACGGGGGAGGTGCTCTTCAGCTACACCGCAACGGCCTATCGTTCGGACACGGCCCTCCAGTCGGCGGGGCCGCCGCCGGAGGCGCTCCAGCGCGCGCGGCTGCATGACCTCTACGACGCGCTCCTGGCCGACCTGGTCGGCAAGAGCCGGGCCGCGTTCCGGCCGTTCGAGATCACCGCCGCGGTGAAGGGGTTCGCGGGCGAGCTCGTCATCCTGGACAAGGGCGCCGCGGCGGGTGTCGGGGTGGACGATTCCTTCCTCAGCCCCGACGGCGAACTGCGCGTGGTGTTCGCCGAGGCCCAGTACGCCGTGGCGCAGCCGCAGCTCGGAGGCCGGCCGGCGGCGGGATCACAATGGTCCAAGATCTCCACCAACCGGCTCGGTGAGATCGACCGCCCTCGGGCCGTGGTGCGCGTGGCCGCCAACGGTTCGCCGTTCGCGGACGCGGCGCTGGAGCAGATGTTCGCGGACGCCCTCGGCGAGAAGGCGCCCCTCAACCTCGTGCCGGTGAACGCCAGCTACTCGGCGGTGGTGGATTCGGTCCGGCAGCTGACCGATCTGCGGGCGGACCGGACCACCGGCCGAAGGCTCCCCGACTATTTCGTGCGTCTCAGCGTGGCGCCCACCATCACCTTCGTCATGCCGACGAATGTCGCGCACAAGACCGTCCGCGTGACGCAGGGACGGGTGCTGGCCGAGATCGTCGACCGCAACGGGCGGGTGCAGTACGCCGGGTTCGGCGAGGACACCCTGCAGGACGAGATCACGGGCGGGATGGGCTATGACGGCGCCGCGCGCGCCGAGGTGGCCGTTCGAAACGCCATCCTGGACCTCGCCCGCAAGATGGGCGCCCAGCTGAAGCTCGACCGGGCGGATCTTCGGGTCCAGGCGGCGTCGGGCGGGACGGTGACCATCGCAGATCCCAAAGGCCTGCTGCGCGTCGGGGCGGCGTTCAGCATCGTGCGCCCGGCCGCGCCCGCGCCCTACGCGCCTGGCGGGGTGCTTGCGCCCATCTGGTCGGGGCAGGTCACCTCGACAACGGAGGGATCCGCCGGCGGCGAGCTGGCGCTGCCCGTCTATGCCGGGGCGCCTGCGGTGCGGGCGGGTGATGTGGTGCGTGTCGCCACGGTGGGGGCCCCGCCGGTCCGCACGCCGCCGGTCCGGCCCTGCAGCGGTTCCGAGACCCTGGGCGCACGGCGGGTGACGGGCTTCGAACCCCTCGCGCTCAACCGCTTCGCCAGCGCCCCGGGCCGCGAAACCGAACTCGCCGAGTTCGCGGGCGCGACGGCCGAGGCGCTCGCCCAGACGGGCCAGTTCGAGGCCGCCGCGCCGCTCGGCGCAGCGGGCGCGGCCATGTGCGTCGAGCCGGTGAGCCGGGTCGACCTGGTGAAGGAGGCCTGCGACGAGCGCGGCGTCTGCACGAGCGAGGTGGCGCTGCGCGTCACCTATCGCCTCAAGCGGGACGCCGAGGTCGTCTTCCGGAGCGGTCTTGAGACCACCGTACGCACCCGCGCCTACTACAGCGGTGTCGCGCCTGCGGAGCGCGAGGCGCTCATCGACGCGGACGTGGCCTCCGCCGCCGCGACCCTGCTGCGGACGCTGGCCGAGAAATCCGATTTCCAACAGGCCCTGAGCGGCCGCTGAACCGGGGGAAGATCCATGAAGAAGCATTTCGCCGCGGCCCTGGCCGTCATCGCCATCTCGGGCGCCGCCGCGCCGGCCACCGCGCAGATCGGCGCGCTCAAGGCGCGTGTGCCAGGGCTTGGCGGCGGCGCCGCCGCGGCGCCCGGCGACATCGACTCCTTCCTGGCCACGACCCAGCAGGCCGAGCAGCTGACCCGTGTGTCGGCCATCTCGCTGCTCGAGGCGGTGAGCTCCAAGGAGGAGGCCACGCGTCTGCGGGACCTGCTGAAGGCGGCGGAGGCCAAGTCGGACCCCAAGGAACGTGAAGCCGCGCTCCGGCAGGTGACCGCGGATGCGGCCGCCCAGCTCGCGGCGGTGGACTTCTCGGCCAAGAGCAAGGAGCTGGAGGCGAAGGCGACCGAGGCGGAGCGCAGGAAGATCGGGGTTGCGGTCTACAACCTCGCCCTCGCGATCCTGATGGACAAGCAGGCGGTGGACCAGGGCCGAGGCCTCCTGCAGTCGGCCGGGGCTAATCCCATGGCCATGGCCAGCGGCGGCGGCAAGCTCCTTAAGGTCAAGGACGCGGCCGGCGCGATCTCCGGACAGATGGGGAACCTTGCCCGCATCAGCGCCGGGCTCCCGAAGCTGATGTCCGTCGGCAAGCTCGCGGCGCTTCCGACCAGCACCACCGACGCGCCCCGGGCCATCGCCGACTAGCCGGCCGGGCTCGCCCAGGCCGCGGCAACCGGCGGTCCGGCTGCGGCTCGCCCGGACCCGCCCCCTCGGTGAGGCGGGCCCGGGCTGGGCGGGGCGGAACCCGGCCGCTCATCATGGCCGCCGCGTCCGCGAGCAGCGGATGCTGCAAGGAATCCAGGGATCGGCCCCACGGCTCCGCCGCAGTCCGAGCCCGGTCGCCGCGTCGGCTTGATCAGTGATCCTCGGCCGTCGCACGCGCGGGCGCGGCGACCCCTTCGGACGCGGCCCTGTGCAATCCCTCCACATAGTGCAGGTAGCTGACATAGCGCTCGACATAGGCGCGCCCGCCCGCCAGGTCGGCAGGGTCGCGCGGCCTGTGGTCCCGCAGCGCCGTGAAGCGCGCCGCCAGGCCCCGGTTCACCGCATTGGCGAGGAGCGCCTCCACCTCCGCCTGCGATCCCGACGCCACCGCCGCATCGGCGATCGGAATGGCGGGCCCCAGGTCCTGGCCGGCTGGCGCAAGCCCCGTGTAGGGCGCGCCTTCGCCCTGGCGGTGCAGCCGCACCAAGGTTTCCAGGAAGGCGCGGTCCGCCAGCGTCCGGGCCTCCGGCCCGAGGCGCCGGACCGAGAGGCTTCGCGTGAACGCAGCGCGCGCCTCGGCCTCGCGCTCGGGCTTCACCCAGATCAGGGCGGGCGAGGGATCGCCGCTGGCCAGGGCGGCCTGCGCGGCCGCCGCGACGGGCCCATCGATGGCGTCGCAGTGCGCGGCGGCGGGGGTTGCGAGGACGGCCAGGCTCAGCCCGGCCAGGGCCCCGGCGATCCGGAAGTGCTTGGGCAGGGTCATGGTGTGTCTCCTTGGTCTGGCGAGCTCAGATGATGTCCGCCGGGGAGGGCGCTCGCTTGCGGCCCGTGAGCATGGCGGAGGCGAGGTTCTCGCGATGGCGCAGGCTGGCCAGGGTCACGCCGGCGATGTGCCCGATGACGAGCAGCAGCATCAGGCTCGCGGCGGCTTCATGTGTTTCCTCGACCCATTCCGCGCCCCAGAAGGCGTCGGTCGTGTAGAGCCAGCCGGTGAGCGCCGTGACGCCGAGGACGGCGAGGAGGGCCACGATCATCGCGGCGCCTGCGGGGTTGTGGCCGAGGTGGCGCGGCTCGCGTCCCTGCAGCATGGCCGCCAGGTAGGCGGCGGTCGCGCCCGGTCGGCGGACGAACTGCCGGAAGCGCGCGTAGCGCGGCCCCACGAGCCCCCAGACGAGCCGGAACACGATGAGCGCCGCCGCGGCGTAGCCGGCCCAGCGGTGCAGGTCCTCCCACGCGTCGGCCGTCAGCCACGCAACTGCGAAGCTGGCGGCGAGGCTCCAGTGGAAGAGCCGCACGAGCGGGTCCCAGACCCGGATCGACGGCTGGTCCATCTCAGCGCTCCACCTTGACCTTCACGCTCTGCAGCGTCCTGGGGTTGAAATAGGCTTCCACCCGGCGGCCCTGGCGGTCGAGGCCGTAGACCTCGTAGCAGCCGTCCTCCGTCTTCAGCCGCTTCACCTTCCAGCCGTCGGCTGCGAGCTTCTTCTCGAGCGCCTGGCGCGGCTGCCATTCGGCGACGGGCACGCTGCACAGTTCGGCGGCCGAGGCGGAGCCGGCGCCGAGCAGCATGGCGGCGCAGGCGGTGAGCAGGGGCTTCATGTCGGATCTCCTCCTGGGTTTCGACATGGGCACGGTCCCGCAAGACCCTGACCTGCGCCTGACGCCGCGCGTGTTTGGCCTTCAGGTCCGTGTCAGCTTCGTGGGATAGCTGCGGTGGTTTCCGCGGGGCGGTGGCGAGCATGCGTGTCCTTCTGATCGAGGACGATGTGAGGCTGGGGGAGGCGGTGCGCGACCAGGTGGCCGCGGACGGCCATGCGACGGACTGGGTCCAGACCCTGGATGAGGCGCGGAGCGGCGTCCGGGCTGCGGCCTATGATCTGCTGCTGCTGGACCTCATGCTCCCGGATGGTTCCGGCCTGGCGTTCCTCAGCGAGCTCAGGCGCGGCGGGGATGCGACCCCGGTGATCGTGCTCACGGCCCGCGACCAGGTCTCCGAGCGGATCGCTGGCCTTCAGGCCGGGGCTGACGACTATCTGGTGAAGCCCTTCAGCCTGCAGGAGCTTTCGGCGCGCATCGGCTCCGTCTCGCGGCGCTATGGGGGCAATCCGAACCCGATCGTCAGGGTGGGCGCGATCGAGGCCGACCTGGCGGCGCGGGCCGTCTACCGCGGCGGGAAGCGCGTGGATCTGACCGGCCGGGAATGGAGCCTCCTCGAGGCCCTCGTGCGGCGCCCCACGGCCATCCTGTCCAAGGCCCAGCTCGAGGAGCGTCTCTACGCCTTTGGCGACGAGGTCGAGAGCAACACCATCGAGGCGCATGTGAGCCGGCTGCGCAAGAAGCTCGGCCACGCGGCCGTGCAGACTGTCCGGGGGGTGGGCTACCGCCTGGGCTCCGGATGAGGTGGCCGCGAAGCCTCCAGTCGCGGCTCGGCGTGGGCGTCGCGCTGACCGTGGGCCTCACCTGGCTTGTGGCCACCCTGTGCGCCGCCGTCGTGATCCGGCACGAGCTGGACGAAGCCTATGACTCGGCCCTCCAGGAGACGGCGCAACGGCTGCTTCCGCTGGCGGTGCTGGACATCACCGATCGCGACGCCGCGGCCGGCGCCCGCCAGGTGTCGAGGTTCGCGCGCCATGAGGAGTTCATGTCCTATGTGGTCCGCAGTCCCGAAGGGGAGGTGCTGCTGCGCTCGCACGACGCCGATCCCAGCGTGTTTCCCCGCACGCCGCAGCTCGGGTTCCATAGCACAGGAACGCACCGGATCTACGGCGAAGGCGCCGTCAGCGGCCGGGTCGTCATCGAGATCGCCGAACAGATGGCTCACCGGCGGGAGGCCGTGCTCGAAGCCGCCGTCGCCCTTCTCGTCCCCCTGGGTTTGCTGCTGCCCCTCACCCTGGCCGGCGCCTGGTGGCTGGTGCGCGCGAGTCTCCGCCCGCTTCGCGCCTTCCGGGCGGAGATGGAGGCGCGCGGCGCCGGCAACCTGGCGCCGCTCCCGCTTGACGGATTGCCCAGGGAGACGCTCGCGATCGGGACGGCGGCGAACAGGCTCATCGAGCGGCTGCGCCAGGCGCTGGAGGCCGAGCGGTCCTTCACCGCCAACAGCGCCCACGAGCTGAGGACGCCGGTCGCGGCTGCGCTCGCGCAGACGCAGCGGCTGATCGCCGAGCTGCGCGACGAGGTGGCGCTTCGGCGCGCGAGGCAGGTCGAAAACTCGCTGCTCGAGCTGGCGCGGCTCTGCGAAAAGCTCCTGCAGCTCTCGCGCGCCGAAGGCGGCGGGGTGCTCGCAGAAACGCCTCAGCGGTTCGGGCCGGTGCTCGCCCACGTGGCCCACGACGTCAGGCGGATGCACCCCTACGCGGGGGGGCTGCGCCTGAGCGTCCCCGAGGCGGAGACCCACGGCTCCCGCATGGATCCGGACGCCTTCGGCATCCTCGCCCGGAACCTGATCGAGAATGCGCTCCGGCACGGCGACGGCCGGCGCCCCGTAGACGTGGTGCTCACCCCGTCCGGCGTTCTGCGGGTCATCAATTCCGGCCCGGTCGTCGACGAGAACACCCTGGCGACGGTCCTGCGCCGCTTCCAGCGGGGGGGCTCCGCCGCCGACGGGGCGGGCCTGGGGCTCGCGATTGCCGAGCGCATCGCCTCCGGAGCCGGCGCGCGCCTGACGGTGCGCTCGCCCGCCGCCGGACGGGACGACGGGTTCGAAGCCGTCCTGGACCTGGCGCCTACGGGGCCACGCTCGCTGGCGGGGTGACCGGGCCTTGCCCATGGCCTGGCCGACCTGAGGCGCCGACGCGGCGTCCCCGCGACGGCCCCCTCCGGAGCGCCCTGCAACGGCGCTGATTCGTCGATGCTGGCGGCACCCGTCCGGCGCTGTCTCCGATGGTGATCGGGCCCGCGTCCGGGCCTTCACGTCTGCCGTCGCGAGGTCAGACGCTCGAACGCGGAGCGGCATGACCGAGGCGCCGCTCAGCACCGCCCCCGGGTCTGCTTTGGCGCGACCGCTCCTGTTCGGCGCAGCTGGCTGCAGGTCTGATCAGCCGATCGCCCATCTCTATAATAACCTGCCGAAGTATTCGCCGTGGACGGCGATTAGCAAGATAACAATTATCGCCCAAAACTATCCCGTAACGATATAGCAAGGTATTCGGGCAGACCATTTCCTAAATCTACAACCGGGGGGATAAGAGAATGCTTCTGAGTAACCTGAAGATCTCGCGGAAACTGATCATCGCTTTCGCGGTGGTGATCGGCATATTGGTCGTCGCCAATGGGGCGCTGTTTCTCCAGCTGCAGAACATCCGAAGCGCCAGCGCGGCGCACAACGATGCGGCCGAGGCGGTGCTCGAGGTCTCCGAGATTATGGCGAGCATCCTCGAGCAGCAGAACGCAATCCGCGCCTATTCCGTGAGCCCGGACGCGAGGTTCATCGAGACCTACAACCAGAATGTCGAACAAACGACGAAGCGGCTGGACGCCTTCGTCGCCCACGCCAAGACGCCGGATGTCCGCGCGCGGCGGCAGAAGCTGAAGGCCGCCTATGACGAATGGCGCGCCAACAAGGCGCAGCGGCAGCTCGATCTTCTGACGAATCCCGCCACGCATGCGGAAGGGGCGGCGATGACCGGCCAGAACACGCTCACCGAGGTGCGGGCCGTGATGGCTGAGATCCGCGCCGTGCAGGCGAAGCGCGACGACGAAGCGGGGCTCCGCCAGCTCGAGGTAATCGGCCAGTCCGAGATCATTCTCGCCGTGAGCGCCCTCCTGGCGCTGGCGACCGCCTCCGCGATGGCGCTGCTCCTGTCGAAGACCATCGGCCAGCCGGTGTCGGAGATCACCGGGGTCATGCGCAAGCTGTCGGAAGGCGACAACACCGTCGACGTGCCCGGCATGGGCCGCAAGGACGAGATCGGCGAGATGGCGGAGGCGGTGCAGACCTTCAAGGCTGCGGCCATCGAGAAACTGCGCCTCGAGGGCATGACGGCCGAGCAGGCGAAGGCCGCCGAGGAAGAGCGGCGGCGCCAGGAGGCCGCCAAGGCCGAGGCCGCCCGCCAGCAGCAGAAGGTGGTCGAGGGTATCGCCACCGGCCTGGAGAAGCTGGCCGCGGGCGACCTCCTGTTCCGGCTCAACGAGCCGTTCGCCGAGGACTACGAGAAGCTCCGCGCCGACTTCAACGACGCCATGGGACAGTTGCAGGAGACCATGAAGGTCATCACGGGCAACACCCGCGGCCTCCGCTCCGGCGCCGAGGAGATCAGCCAGGCCGCCGACGACCTCTCGAAGCGGACGGAGCAGCAGGCGGCGAGCCTGGAGGAAACGGCGGCGGCGCTGGACCAGATCACCGCCACCGTCCGCAAGACCGCCGAGGGCGCCAACCACGCGCGTGACGTGGTCTCCACCGCCCGCGCGGACGCCGAGCGCTCGGGAGAGATCGTCAGCCAGGCGGTCGCCGCCATGAGCGAGATCGAGAAGTCCGCCCAGCAGATCAGCCAGATCATCGGGGTGATTGACGAGATCGCCTTCCAGACCAACCTGCTGGCCCTCAACGCCGGGGTCGAGGCGGCCCGCGCCGGCGACGCCGGCCGCGGCTTCGCGGTCGTCGCCTCGGAAGTCCGGGCGCTCGCCCAGCGCTCCGCCGACGCCGCCAAGGAGATCAAGGCCCTGATCTCGGCGTCGAGCGAACAGGTGGGGCAGGGGGTGTCGCTGGTGGGCCAGACGGGCGAGGCGCTCACCCGCATCGTCGAGCAGGTGGCCGACATCACCACCGTGGTCTCGGAGATCGCCGCCTCCGCCCAGGAGCAGGCCACGGGCCTGCACCAGGTGAACACCGCCGTGAACCAGATGGACCAGGTGACGCAGCAGAACGCGGCCATGGTCGAGCAGTCCACCGCGGCCAGCCACAGCCTGGCCCAGGAGAGCGAGGAGCTGGCGCGGCTGATCAGCCGCTTCCAGGTGGGCCAGGACAACGCCGCGGCGTCCGCGCGCCGGCCCACGCCGACGGCCCGCCCTGCGGGGCCGGTCTCGCGCCCGGCTCTGAAGACCGTCTCCACCCATGCCGGCGGAGGGGGGGCGATGCGCCAGCCCGAAACCGAGCCTGCGGCGGACGTCGACACCTGGGAGGAGTTCTGATGGAGGCCGCGGAAAGCTCGCCGGGCGCCCACGAACTGATCTCCATCCGGGTGGACGAGCAGCTGTTCGCGCTCGACATCATGACGGTTCGTGAGATCCGCGGCTGGTCGGCTTCGACGCCCCTGCCGCACGCCCCGGCGTACGTGCTGGGGATGATCAACCTGCGGGGCGCCGTACTGCCGGTGCTGGACCTCTCGTCCCGGCTCGGCTTGCCGCCGCGATCGCCGGACGCCTCGTCCGTGGTGGTCGTGGCGGAGCTCGGCGACCGCCCGGTGGGGCTGCTGGTCGACGCGGTCTGCGACATCATCACCGTCGATGGCGCCCACATCCAGGCGCCGCCGGAGCTGGGGGGAGACGGCGGCGCGGAGATGGTCCGGGGCGTCATCACCCTGGGGGACGAGATCGTCACCCTGCTGAACCTGGAGAACGCGCTGCCCGCGGTCGATCTCGCGGCCTAAGCGCCCGACCGGCCGGAGGCCGGGGCGCCTCCCTCCTATCCGCCCGGGCGCCGCGCCTGCACCCGGCCCCCGGGGACGGCGTGCCGCCGCCGGCACGACGTCGCGCCGTGCGCGGCCGCAGCCAACACGGCCGCAGAAAGGAGGGCGCCCCGCGGCCCCGGGCGCCCTCTGAAGCGCCGCAGCCTTGATCCCCAGGCCGCGGGCGCGGGCGAGGGCCGCGGCGAGGCCTGGCTGCCGGCGGGCGGAACAATCCCACCGGTGGCGGATTGAGCCTCCAGGTGGATGTCCCGGGACGGGGTGATGCCGTGACGATGGCTGCTGACGGGAGCGCGCCCGGTGCGGCGCGTGCGCTATGGGCGAGCACGCTCGCCTTCACGGTCTGCTTCGCCGTCTGGACCATCTTTTCGATCATCGGGCTTGGCCTGAAGGCGGAGCTGGGCCTCACCGAGACCCAGTTCGGGCTGCTGGTCGGCACCCCTGTGCTGACGGGCTCGCTGGTCCGCCTCGTGCTCGGGATCTGGTCGGACCAGATCGGCGGGCGGCGGGTCTTCGCCGTCGTGATGGCGCTCGCCGCGATCGCCACCTTCCTGGTCTCCCGTGCGGAGACCTATCCGCAGCTGCTCGCCGCGGCGCTGGGGGTGGGCCTGGCCGGCGGCGCCTTCGCGGTCGGCGTCTCCTACGTCTCCAGGTTCTATCCGCGGGAACGGCAGGGTGCGGCGCTCGGCGTCTTCGGCGCCGGGAACGTCGGCGCGGCGGTCACCAAGTTCCTGGCTCCCTTCGTCATGGTGGCGTTCGGGTGGGAAGCCGTGGCGCAGATCTGGGCGGGCGTGCTGCTGCTGACCGCGGTCCTCTTCTTCCTGTCGACCAAGGAAGACCCCGACCTTGCCCGCCGCCGGTCGGCGGGCGTAAAGCCGGAGCCGTTCCTGGCGCAGCTGAAGCCGCTGGCCAACATCCAGGTCTGGCGCTTCGCGCTCTACTACTTCTTCGTCTTCGGGGCCTTCGTGGCCCTGGCGCTGTGGCTGCCGCGCTACCTGGTCGGCGTCTACGGCCTGGACGTGAAGGCGGCGGGCATGCTGGCCGCCTTCTACTCGGTGCCGGCCAGCCTGTTCCGCATCTACGGCGGGCGGCTCTCCGACCGCTATGGCGCGCGAAAGGTCCTCTACTGGACGTTCGGCGTGTCGGCGCTCTGCACCTTCATGCTGTCCTACCCGCCGACCGACTATGTGATCCACGGCGTCCAGGGGCCGATCGCCTTTTCCACGTCCATGGGCCTGGTCCCCTTCGTCGTCACCATCTTTGTCCTGGGGTTCTTCATGAGCCTCGGCAAGGCCGCGGTCTTCAAGCACATCCCGGTCTACTATCCGCAGCATGTGGGCGCCGTGGGCGGCGTGGTCGGCATGGTTGGCGGGCTGGGCGGTTTCGTGCTGCCGCTGGTGTTCGGGGTGCTGAACGACCTCACGGGCGTGTGGACCAGCTGCTTCTTCCTGCTCTTCCTGCTGGTGGGCACGGCGCTTGCCTGGATGCACGTCGCAGTGCGCCGGATGGAGATCCGGTCCGGCGCCCCGCCCGAGGCGTTGCCGGAGCTGCCGGAGATGGAGGCGATCCATGACCCGGCCCGCGTCGGTCCCGGCCCGCAGCCGCTCGCGGCCGGAGGCGCCGCGCCCCTGCGGCGCCCCCCCATCACGGAGTGGCGGCCCGAGGATCCGGTGTTCTGGCGCGCGGCGGGGCGCCCGGTGGCCCGCCGCAACCTCTGGATCTCCACCTATTGCCTGCTGCTCGCCTTCGCCGTCTGGATGGTGTGGAGCGTGGTGGTCGCGCGCCTGCCTGCCGTGGGCTTCCGCTTCACGCCCGACCAGCTGTTCTGGCTGGCGGCGCTGCCGGGGCTTTCCGGCGCGACGCTCCGGATATTCTACGCCTTCCTCGTGCCGATCTTCGGCGGGCGGCTGTGGACCACCCTGTCCACCGCCTCCCTGCTGGTTCCGGCCTTCGGCATCGGCTATGCGGTCCAGGATCCCGGCACGCCCTACCTGATCTTCGTGGTCCTGGCCCTGCTGTGCGGCCTGGGCGGCGGCAATTTCGCCTCGTCCATGGCCAACATCAGCTTCTTCTTCCCCAAGGCGGAGAAGGGCTCGGCGCTCGCCCTGAACGCCGGCCTGGGCAACCTGGGCGTCAGCATCATGCAGTTCGTGGTGCCGATCGCCGTCACGCTCGCCCTCTTCGGGGCGCTCGGCGGCGAGGGGCAGACCACCGGCGCCGGGGAGCGCGTCTGGATGCAGAATGCGGGCTTCCTGTGGGTCCCGTTCGTCATCGCCGGCGCCATCCTGGCCTGGTTCGGCATGGACGACCTGGCCAGCGCCCGGGCCTCCTTCGCCGAACAGGCGACCATCTTCCAGCGGCCGCACACCTGGCTGATGTGCTGGCTGTACACCGGCACCTTCGGCTCCTTCATCGGCTTCTCGGCCGGGTTCCCGCTGCTGGCCAAGCTCGCCTTCCCCGAGGTGGAGTCCCTCCGCTACGTGTTCCTCGGGCCCCTGGTGGGCGCGGCGTCGCGGGCCGGCACCGGCTGGCTCGCCGACCGCTACGGCGGCGGGCGGATCACCCTCGTCGTCTTCCTGGGCATGATCGCCGCGGTCGCGGGGATGGTCTGGTTCCTCCACGCCGGCTCGTTCTGGGGCTTCTTCGGCATGGTCATGCTGCTGTTCTTCTTCAGCGGCGTCGGCAACGCCTCCACCTTCCAGATGATCCCGGCGATCTGGCGCGAGACGGTCGGGCGGACGACCCCTCCGGGCGTCGCCGACCGCGAGGCGGCCGCGGTGATCGGCTTCACCTCGGCCATCGCCGCCTTCGGCGCCTTCTTCATCCCCAAGGCCTATGGCGCGTCGATCGCCGGCACCGGCGCCGCCGACGCGGCCCTCTGGGGCTTCCTCGGCTTCTACGTGACCTGCGCCGTGCTGACCTTCGCTGTCTACACGCGCCCGGGCGGCCTGCTGCATGACGTGGAGCGCCGCCGCTCGCCTGTTCCCCCCACGACCGTCCCTGCCCCGGAAGGAAGCCGATGAGCCATCTCCTGGACCGCCTGACCTATTTCCAGCGGGAGAAGGAATCCTTCTCCGACGGCCATGGGATGACCACCCGCGAGGACCGCAGCTGGGAGGACGCCTACCGGAAGCGCTGGGCGGCGGACAAGATCGTGCGCTCGACCCATGGGGTGAACTGCACAGGCTCCTGCTCGTGGAAGATCTATGTGAAGGGCGGCATCGTCGCCTGGGAGACCCAGCAGACCGACTATCCGCGCACGCGGCCCGACCTGCCCAACCACGAGCCCCGCGGATGCCCGCGCGGGGCCAGCTACAGCTGGTACCTCTATTCCGGAGCGCGGCTGAAGTACCCGCTGGTCCGCGGCCGGCTGCTGCGCCACTGGCGCGAGGCGCGCAAGTCCCTGAGCCCCGTCGCCGCCTGGCGCTCGATCGCCGAGGCGCCCGACAAGCGCCAGGACTGGGTCAGCCGGCGCGGCCGCGGCGGCTTCGTCCGCGTCGGCTGGGACGAGGCCAACGAGATCATCGCCGCGGCCAACGCCTACACGATCCGCAAGTACGGGCCCGACCGGGTCGCCGGCTTCTCGCCGATCCCCGCCATGTCGATGATCTCCTACGCCGCGGGCAGCCGCTACCTGTCCCTGATCGGCGGCGTGCCGCTCAGCTTCTACGACTGGTACTGCGACCTGCCGCCGTCGTCCCCGCAGACCTGGGGCGAGCAGACCGACGTGCCGGAGTCCGCCGACTGGTACAATTCGGGGTTCCTGATCGTCTGGGGCTCCAACATCCCCATGACCCGCTCGCCCGACGCCCACTTCTACACCGAGGTGCGCTACCGCGGCGCCCGCAGCGTGGTGGTCGCGCCCGACTTCAACGAGGCGGCCAAGTTCTCCGACCTCTGGCTGCACCCCAAGCAGGGCACCGACTCCGCCCTGGCGTTGGCCATGGGCCACGTGATCCTGCGCGAGTTCCACCTCGCCAGGCAGACGCCCTATTTCGACGACTACATCCGCAAGTACTCCGACCTCCCGTTGCTCGTGCGGCTGGTCCAGAGGAACGGCCGCTACGTCGCCGACCGGATGCTGCGGGCCGACGACTTCCCCGACGCGCTCGGCGAGGCGAACAAGCCGGACTGGAAGACGGTCGGCATCGACCAGGCCTCGGGCCAGCCGGTCTGCCCCACGGGCTCGGCCGGCCACCGCTGGGGCGACAAGGGCAAGTGGAACCTGGAGCAGAAGGACGGCCAGGGCCGCGACATCCACCTGCAGCTGACCCTGGCGGAGGCCCATGACGAGATCGTCCCGGTCGACTTCCCCTATTTCGGCGGCGACGCGCCGACCAGCTTCGTGGCCACCGACCACCCCGACGTCCTGCCCCGCAACGTGCCCGCCCGCCGGCTGGCGCTGAAGGACGGCGAGGGCCTGGTGGCCACGGTCTTCGACCTGTTCTGCGCCAATTACGGGCTCGACCGCGGGTTCGGCGGCGAGAACGTCGCCAAGAGCTACGACGACGACGTGCCGTTCACCCCGGCCTGGGCCGAGCGGATCACGGGCACGCCGCGGGAGGCGATCATCTCGGTCGCCCAGCAGTTCGCCGAGAACGCGGAGAAGACCCGCGGCCGGTCGATGGTCATCGTCGGGGCGGGTATCAACCACTGGTACCACATGGACATGACCTACCGCGGCATCATCAACATGCTGGTGCTGTGCGGGTGCGTCGGCCAGTCGGGCGGCGGCTGGGCCCACTATGTCGGCCAGGAGAAGCTGCGGCCGGCGACCGGCTGGCTCCCGCTGGCCTTCGCGCTGGACTGGATCCGCCCGGTCCGCCAGCAGAACGCCACCTCGTTCTGGTACGCCCACACCGACCAGTGGCGCTACGACAGCCTGCGGATGACCGACATGCTGTCGCCGACCGCCGCGGAGGGGACCTGGCCGACCAGCGCCATCGACTGGAACGTCAAGGCCGAGCGGATGGGCTGGCTGCCCTCGACCCCGGCGCTGGAGCGGAACACCCTCGACCTCGGCCGCCAGCTGCACGAGAGCGGCGAGGACCCCGGCGCCTGGACCGCCGCGGCCTTGAAGAGCGGCGAGCTCAAGATGAGCTGCCACGACCCCGACAACCCGGTGAACTGGCCGCGCAACATCTTCTTCTGGCGCTCCAACGTCCTGGGCGCGAGCGGCAAGGGCCACGAGTACTTCCTGAAGCATCTCGTCGGGTCCCTGCACGGGGTGATCGGCGACGACCTGTCGGCCACCGGCGGGGCGAAGCCGGAGGAGGTCGCCTGGCACGAGACCGCGCCCACCGGGAAGATGGACCTGATGGTGAGCATCGACTTCCGGCTCTCCACCACCGCCCTCTACGCCGACATCGTGCTCGCCTCGTCCACCTGGTACGAGAAGCACGACCTCAACACCTCCGACATGCACCCCTTCATCCACCCGCTGACGGCGGCGGTAGACCCCTTGTGGGACTCCAAGACCGACTGGGAGATCTTCCGCGGCATCGCCAGGACGTTCTCCGAGGTGTGCCCGGAGGTTCTGGGCGTCGAGCACGACCTGATGCTGACGCCGATCCAGCACGACGCCGCCGAAGAGCTCGCCCAGACCCATGAGGTGAAGGACTGGGGCAAGGGCGAGTGCGAGCCGATCCCCGGCGTCACCATGCCGAAGGTCAGCCTGGTGGAGCGCGACTACCCCAACACCTACGCCCGCTTCACCGCCATCGGGCCGTTGCTGGAGGCGAAGGGGAACGGCAGCAAGGGCCTGGTGTGGAACACCGAGGTCGACGTGAAGCACCTGGCGGCGCTGAACGGCACGGTCCCCGAGGGCCCGACCAAGGGACGGCCCCGGGTGCTCACCGACATCGACGCCTGCGAGACCATCCTGATGCTGGCGCCCGAGACCAATGGCGACGTGGCCATGCGGGCCTGGGCCGCGCTCAGCGAGTTCACCGGTCGCGAGCACGCCCACCTGGCGGAGGGCAAGCAGGACGAGAAGATCCGTTTCCGCGACGTCGCCGCCCAGCCGCGGAAGATCATCTCCTCGCCCACCTGGTCGGGAATCGAGTCCGAGGAGGTCTGCTACAACGCCGGCTGGACCAATGTGCACGAGCTGATCCCCTGGCGGACGCTCAGCGGGCGCCAGCAGCTCTACCAGGACCATCCGTGGATGCGGGCGTTCGGCGAGGAGCTCTGCACCTGGCGCCCGCCCATCGACACCCGCTCCTACCAGTCGGTGGTGGGGCAGCTGCCGAACGGCAACGCCGAGATCGTGCTGAACCTGGTCACCCCGCACCAGAAGTGGGGGATCCACTCCACCTACTGCGAGAACCTGATCATGCTGTCGCTGAGCCGCGGCGGCCCGACGGTGTGGATCAGCGAGGCGGACGCGGAGAAGGCCGGGGTCTGCGACAACGACTGGATCGAGGCCTTCAACGTCAACGGCGCGCTCACCGCCCGGGCCATCGTGTCCCAGCGCGTGCCCGAGGGCCTGGCGATCATGTACCACGCCCAGGAGAAGCTGGTCGGGACCATCGGCTCGGAGATCACCGGCCAGCGCGGCGGGATCCACAACTCGGTCACCCGCATCAACATGAAGCCCACCCACATGATCGGCGGCTACGCCCAGCTGGCCTACGGCTTCAACTACTACGGCACGGTCGGGGCCAACCGGGACGAGTTCATCATCGTGCGGAAGATGAGCCAGCTGAACTGGTTCGACAAAGCCGCCGCCCAGTCCGAGCAGGAGGCGAAAGTCTGATGAAGGTCCGCGCGCAAGTCTGCATGGTGCTGAACCTCGACAAGTGCATCGGGTGCCATACCTGCTCGATCACCTGCAAGAACGTGTGGACCAACCGGGAAGGCGTCGAATACGTCTGGTTCAACAACGTCGAGAGCAAGCCGGGCATCGGCTACCCGAAGGACTGGGAGAACCAGAGCCGCTGGAAGGGCGGGTGGGTGCGCAAGGCCAACGGCCGCATCGAGCCGCGCATCGGGGCCAAGTGGCGGATCCTGTCGAAGATCTTCGCCAATCCCGACCTGCCCGAGATCGACGACTTCTACGAACCCTACACCTTCGAATACGAGTGGCTGGAGAAGGCCCCCGAGCTGCAGGCCCAGCCCACCGCCAAGCCGCGGTCGCTGATCACCGGCGAGGTGATGAAGAAGGTCGAGTGGAGCGGCAACTGGGAGGACGACCTGGGCGGCGAGTTCTCCAAGCGCTCCCAGGACTACAACTTCGAGGGCGTGCAGAAGGAGATCTACGGCCAGTTCGAGAACACCTTCCTGATGTACCTGCCCAGGCTGTGCGAGCACTGCCTGAACCCCTCCTGCCTCGCCGCCTGCCCCTCGGGCGCGATCTACAAGCGCGCCGAGGACGGCATCGTGCTGATCGACCAGGAACGCTGCCGCGGCTGGCGCATGTGCGTCTCGGCCTGCCCCTACAAGAAGGTCTATTACAACTGGTCCTCGGGTAAGTCGGAGAAGTGCATCTTCTGCTTCCCGCGCATCGAGGCGGGACAGCCCACGGTGTGCTCGGAGACCTGCGTCGGCCGCATCCGCTACCTCGGCGTGATCCTCTATGACGCCGACCGGATCAAGGAAGCCGCCAGCGTCGAGGACCCCAAGGACCTCTACCCGGCCCAGCTGTCGGTCTTCCTGAACCCCAATGACGTGGCGGTGCAGGAGCAGGCGCGCCGCGACGGGGTGCCGGAGACCTGGATCGAGGCGGCCACCCGCTCGCCGATCTGGAAGATGGCGTTCGAGTGGAAGGTCGCATTCCCTCTGCACCCGGAATACCGGACCCTGCCAATGGTCTGGTACGTGCCGCCGCTGTCGCCGATCCAGTCGGCGGCCGAGGCCGGCAAGATGACCGTCAACGACGGCATGCCGGACGTCCGTTCGCTCCGCATCCCGCTGCGCTACCTGGCCAACCTGCTGACCGCCGGCGCGGAGGAGCCGATCGCCCAGGCGCTGGAGCGCATGCTCGCCATGCGGGCCTACATGCGGGCGAAGACCCTCGAGGGCGTGATCGACGAAGGCATCGCCGGCAAGGTCGGCCTCACCGGCGCGGTGATCGAGGAGATGTACCGCTACATGGGGCTGGCGGCCTACGAGGACCGCTACGTCATCCCGACCACCCATCGGGAGGACGCGGAGGACGCCTACTGGCTGCGCGGCGCCGCCGGCTTCGCCTTCCGCGAGGGGTCCAACGGCACGACCAAGGCCGACCTGTTCGGACGGCGGCAGCAGACCCCCCGCAAGAAGTACATGGACATCCCCTCATGAGCCGGACCCTAAAGGCGCTTTCGCTCCTGCTGTCGTATCCGACCGAGGAGCTGAAGGCGGGCGCCGGCGAACTGCGGGCGGCGATCACCGAGGAGCGGGCGCTGAAGCCCAGGACGCGCTACGCCCTGGATCCGCTCTTCGAGGAATTCGCCCGCGACGAGCTGATCGACCTGCAGGGCCGCTACGTGGACCTGTTCGACCGCACCCGGTCGCTGTCGCTGCACCTGTTCGAACACGTGCACGGGGAAAGCCGGGAGCGCGGCCAGGCGATGATCGACCTGCGCGAGACCTATCTCGGCCAGGGCTTCCGGATGACGCCCGAGGAGCTGCCGGACTACCTGCCGGCCTTCCTCGAGTTCGCGTCCCTGTTGCCGCCCCGGGAGGCCCGGGAGATGCTGGCCCAGCCGGCGCACGTCTTCCACGGCCTCTTCGAGCGCCTGGCCAAGCGCCGGACGCCGTACGGCGCGGTGCTGCAGGCGCTGATCGAGCTCTCCGGCGGGCGGGTCGATCCCGAGGCGCTGGAGGACCTGCGGCGACAACCTGACCCGAGCGCCGACGACTTCGTGGCGGTGGACGCCGCCTGGGAGGAAGCGCCGGTGAAGTTCGGCCCCGAGACGCCCGAGCCGACCGGCTTCGTGGCCAAGCTCAGGGCGTGGAAACGTCCGGCGGACCGGCCGCCGGCCGAGAGCTGAGGGAGCGCGCGATGCAGGCCTTCATCAATCAACTCGCCTTCGGCTGGTTTCCCTACCTCGCCATCACCGTGCTCATCGTCGGCAGCATCTTCCGCTTCGACAAGGCGCAGTACACCTGGCGTTCGCAGTCCAGCCAGTTCCTGCGCCGGAAGCAGATGATGCTGGGCTCCAACCTCTTCCACATGGGCGTGCTGGTCCTGCTGGGCGGCCACTTCGTGGGCCTGCTGACGCCGATCAACGTCTTCGACGCCATCGGCATCGAGCACGGCTTCAAGCAGCGGGCGGCCCTGATCGTCGGCGGCGCGGCGGGGATCATGGCGTGGATCGGCGCCACGCTCCTGCTGCACCGGCGCCTGTTCGACGCCCGCATCCGGCGCAGCTCGCACTGGACGGACATCGCCGTGCTCCTGCTGCTCTGGCTGCAGCTGTCGCTCGGGCTCGCCACCACCTACTGGACGATCCAGCACCTGAACGGCGAGGAGATGCTGCTCTTCATGGGCTGGGCCAACGGCCTGCTGACCTTCAATCCCAACGCCGCCGACCTGATCGTCGACGCGGCGCTGGTCTACAAGCTGCACATCATCCTGGGCCTGACGCTCTTCCTGGTGACGCCGTTCAGCCGGCTGGTGCACATCTGGAGCATCCCGCTCTTCTTCCTGATCCGCCCGGGCTACCAGCTGGTCCGCACGCGCGGATCGGTGAAGCAGCCGCAGCCGGCCTCGCTGTCGCACGGTGTCGCGGGCTCGGCCCCCAGCTACGGCGGCCCGGTGGTCCAGCGGGCGGCCGTGGAGGAGAGCCAATGAGTGACGTGCGGTTCGTCCTCACCACCTCGCGCGGCGGCGCAGCCCCGCGCCCCCCGCCGCCGGCCCCGGAGCCGCCGCCGCAACCGGCCAGGAGCAGCCGCGGCGGATGCGGCGGCGCGCCCGTGGGCCGGCCGCTGATGCCGGTCGTGCGCGTCAACGGGGTGGAGATCGAGCCCGAGGCGATCGCCCAGGAGACGCAGAACCATCCGGGGGCCGACGCGCAGGCCTCCTGGGAGGCCGCGGCCCGGGCGCTGGTGGTGCGCGAGCTGCTGCTGACCGACGCCCGGGTCCGGGGCCTCACCCCCGATCCTGAGTCCGTCGGCGACGGCCGCTACGAGACCCCCGAGGAGAGCCTGGTCCGCCAGGCGCTGGAGGCGGCTGTCGAGCCCGGTGAACCGTCGGACGAGGAATGCCGCCGGGTCTACGAGGGGCTGCAGGCGCGGTTCGTGACCCCGACGCTGTTCGAGCCGGCCCACATCCTGATCGAGCCGGGCGGCGACGACGCCGCGGCCTGGTCCGAGGCCGAGGCGGAGGCGCGGGCGATCATCGAGCTCGTCGGCGACAGCCGGCCCGCCTTCGCCGAGGCCGCCGCGGCGCGTTCGGCCTGCCCGACCAAGAACCAGGGCGGCTCGCTCGGCCAAATCCGGCGCGGCGAGCTGGTGGAGGAGGTGCAGAACGCGATCGAGGCGCTCGCCGAGGGCGAGACCCGGGCCGAGCCGGTCCGCTCGCGGTTCGGCTGGCACGTGGTGCGCCTGGAGCGGAAGATCCCCGGCCGCGCCCTGCCGTTCGAGGTGGTCCATGACCGCATCCGCGACATGCTGGAGGCCCGCGCCTGGGCGATCGGCGCGGCCCAGTACGTGGCCGAACTGGCCGACGCCGCGCAGATCGAGGGCGTGCAGGTGACGCCCCCCGACGCCGGCTTCGGCTCCTGCGCGGACGGGACCGGATGCTGACGCTGGGCGAACTCCTGGCCGCCTCGCGGCGGTCGGCGGCGGCGCTGGACCTGGCCGCCCTGCCCGAGCCGCTGGGCCGGAAGCTCGCGGCGGCGGCGGAGCGCGAGCAGGTCGCGCCCGGGGACTTCCTGCGGATGGCGGTGGCCGATTTCGCCGACTATGCGGGCGCCGAGGACTGGACGCACCTCATGTCGCGGCTGCGGGACCGGCAGGACGCCGGCTGGGCCTGCCTGCAGACCATGCTGGAATGGCGGCTCGCCCAGGCCGGTCCAGCGCCGGCGGAGGAGCCGGAGACGGAAAGGGAGCCCTCATGACAAATTCCGAACCCACGGGCGGCGGCGACAGGCCGGGGCTCAACCCGGACCTGAAGCGCTCCGTCGACAGCGGCTATTCGGATGAGATGCACGGCAGCGAACCGCTCGCCAAGGTCTCGGTGAAGGAGGGGGCGCCGGCGGTCTGGCCGACCCTCTGGGCGGTCGTCACCATCGCCCTGATCCTGCTGACGATCTGGTTCGTGCTCTAGGGAGCCGTCGAAGAACCACAACGGACAGCGCCCACGCTGTGGACGTAGCAACTCGCCCTCCCACTTTGGCGAGAACGGACCTCGAGCTTCCCCCGTCCCCGAACTCGCTTTCCCAGTGCGCCTATTCCGCTGCGTGGGCGACGCTTGCGCTAGCCCAGAGGTGGGCCCGGTAGCTCTCGAAGCACTGCTCGCCGGCCACCAGGCGCATGATGGCGCCCTCCGCGATGTACTTCGCGCAATCCGGGTTCTCCTCGACCAGCGGGACCAGGGCCTCGGCGTTCCAGGCCTTGGAGTGCTCGATGTCGAGCTGGGCGTGGAGGACGAAGTACTTGCGCTGCTCCGGCGGGCAACCAAGGCGCTTGAGGCCCTCGGCCACGGCGCCCACCGGGTCGGGGCGGTGAGCTCCACGGCGCCGAGCGCGCCGATCGACTGATAGGCGTAGCGGCGGGTCGTGGCGAAGGCGGTGAGCGTGTTGGCCAGGCACAGGGACTGCCAGCAGGTGCCCTCGATGGTCGGCTTCAGGCCCAGGCCCTGGACCGTGCGGTCGAGCATCGGGCCGTGCATGCCGCCCATGTGGCCGCGGCCCATCTCGTCCCAGTAGTTGCGGGCCAGCTCCATCTTCGGGCGGGCGGACAGCTTCACCTGGGTCATGGCCACGAGGTCGTCGAAGCCCGCCTCGCCGGCGGCCTCCTGGGTAAGGAACCACTTCATCTGCTCGAGGTCGGCGTCGGCCTCGAGCCAGGCGAACAGGGGGTCGTACTGGCCGGGACCGTTGTCCTTCAGCGCCTCGAACCAGGCTATGAAGCCCTCCGGATCGGAGGGGACGTCGGCGACCAGCGGCTGGACGTGGGCCCGGAAGGCCTCGACGAAGGCGCCCTCCAGGCGCAGCATCCGCTGGTTGGCGCTGAGCTCGCCCTGCCAGTCCTCGTGCGGCGTCGCCACCGCCAGGCGGCGGCGGTTCCACTGGGCCAGGCCCGTGTGCAGCATCTGCGGTGTTGGGAAGGCCGGCGTGCAAACGCCGAGGCACGTGAGCATGAGGCCCGTCATGGACAAGGTTGCTGTTCAGAAAAGCCTGACCGGCACTGTGGTTCCGACCCGAGGGGGAAGTGTCGGAGCGTCGACACAACCGTCCGCCGCAGCTATGGTCGGGTGTGTCCGCCGAACCGTTCTATACCTTGGTGGGCCGTCGGCTGGACGGCTCTTCACCGCATGTCGAGCTGGTGGAAGCGCCGAGCCCCGAGGCGGTGGCCGCCATAGCTCGGAAGTGGCTGCGGGAGCATCGCAGCTGCCACGCCGTAGAGATCCTGCACAAGGGAAGTCTTGTGGCGGAGCTGAACATGCGGGAGCTCCGTCAGGAGGAGTAGGCGGGTGGCGCGCCTCGCCGCACAATCGCCCTTTGTAGGCACAAGAAGACCTCGGTCGCCTGCGCGACCGAGGCTGAGGAGGGCGACGCCGGGAACTGTCTTGCGCAGATGCGCACCACCTGCAACGCGCACGCTCCAAGGCGGATCCGTCGGTCTCCGCCAGTGGCTGTTTAGTTCAGGAGCCTGAACAGCACAGAGGCCCCCTCGCGAACCTCGACGAACTCCGCGCTGTCCCGCTCCAGGAGTTCCCGGGCGCGCGTGACAAGCTCGTGTGCCGAACGGCAGGCCACGGGTACGAACCGCAGCTGTCGGCTCCGCTCGGCGACATAGAACTCGTAGACAGCCAGCATCCTGCAAGCATCGGTCGCATCCGCCTGAAGAACACGATCGGGATCAAATTAATGAACGACGTTCGTCCGCCGTCTTGTTTCCGGCCGCACGCCAGAACTCAACTGCGCCGAGAGCTGGCAAGCCTTGGCGCGGTCGGTCCAGGCTTGCGGGCCGCGAGCCCGCGGGGCAGTGGGCAAGAGGGCTCCTGAAGGCAGCAGCGTGAGCGTCACGCCGCCGGGGCCTCCGCTGGCCGTCGTCCGTCCAGCGGTAGCTCCTTGTACTGGTGCGCAATAGATGGAGCAGGACGAACCCGGAGAGTACATCCTCAAGTTCGACGAGTAGGACTCGGTGACCCTCGATGCGTATTCGCTGGTCAGTCGGTTGCACAGGCGGACCGGCGCGGCCGAAATGGCCGACGGGGGCATGTGCGGGGGCTGGGCTGCCGTCTGGCGTGAGGCACCTAGCAGTCACCGTCCGGTCCTGGCGCTTGTCGGTCCACCAAATTGGGAGCCCGCTTCCGCTGCCTTCAAGCGCAGCGCAGGAGATCGTTCATGGCACCCTCCGACACTCAACGGCTGGTCGACGTCGCGGACGTAATCATTGGAATGCGGTTCGGTCTCGCTTTCGGAGCCAAAGGGCGCTCTCGCTCCGTCAAAAGACTGACGAGCAAATGCCGGCAGATCATGGAGCGAATCCCGGCGGCCACGGGGTATCGGGCACGCCGAGATGGGGTGATCAGCCTCTCACTGCAGCGGCGAGAAATGGAGCAGCGCTGGCGCGAACTCTCCTTGACCGTGCAGGGTGCCTGCGTGCGCTGCCCCTTCTACGCTCGTAGGCAGTGTTCCGGCGCTAGGTTCGGCTGAAGGTCAGCTTCTGGTGGCAGAGCCAAGTTCCGCTATCGACCCATCGCAGACGTCCAGAACGTCCGCACCCCAAGCCCCGCATAGGCTCAGCCGATCGATCTAGGACCTGTTCGCAGACGAGTGACAGCGGGCGCTTCAATCGCGGAAACGTCGAGCACGAAGAGCATCAGGCCTGTGTCATCAGTGATGATGAGCTTCATTGATTGCTCGTCCCAGAACTCTCCCGCCTTGTCCCTCAGCACTTCGCCCAGGAGGCGGACAGCCTCGATGCGGGGCGGTGTTGTGGTCAGGCAGTTCCTGACCCCGGCTGTCCACGCCGCTCGGGGTTTCGCCGAAGTGGAAGAAGTAGCGGGGCATCTGGGGCTCCTCGAACGAGGCTCGTCCCCGGACGAACATCAACCTACTGCAATCGTTGAAAGTTGCCGAGAGGCACGCGTGAGCCAATGTCCGCTAGACCCAAGCGCAATCGGCACAAAGCCAAGCTCGGCGTCGGGTTCCCGACATTAACTGCTGCTGGCTGCAACCGCCGTGGGCATGAGTTGGTTGGGCGTGCCGTTATGCCTCGATTTCATTTTCACCAACGCGACGGGCGCAGCTATCCGGACAAGGAAGGCGTCGAGCTGCCGGACATCGGCGGGGCTCGACGAATTGCGCTTCGATCCATGACCGAGCTGCTTCTCGCCCACGAGGTCGAATTCTGGAAAACCGGCGAGTGGGAGATGACCGTGACTGATGAGCGGGGCCTCACGGTGTTGAGCCTCATCTTGTCCGCTACAGAAGGTCCAGTCGCGACCGGGGCACGCCCATCACGCGACGAAGGCGGCAGTGGCCGCTAGCCACCCTCGGCTGACCTTCGAAGCGGCTGCTTCTCGCGTGAAGGAGGGCAGCGGGGCCTACAGGGCTCCAGCGAACTCGTAGCTCTCAGTTGCGTCTGGCGCTGCGCACCTACGCCATTCGACGATAGCCCGCGCAACGGCCCCCTCGCGGCAGCTTCCGAGAACTTCTTTGGCGGATCGGAGGCCAAAGCGCCTGCCGAGCGTTGATCAGAAGTGGGATTCATCCAGGTGGCATGGCCTATCCAGCCGCACCGCGGGAAGCCTCAAATGACGGAAAGACCGCTCGTGCTGTTGGCGGAGGACGAAGCTCTCGTAGCTGACCTCGTGGAGTCGGCGCTTGAAGAAGTGGGGTTCGCGGTCGTTGTGGTAGATTCCGGAGACGCAGCCCTGGCCTGGCTCGGCAGCGACCCGGCGTTTGTCGCCTTGGTGACAGACATTCGGCTGGGACCTGGACTCAACGGGTGGGCCGTTGCGCGCAAGGTTCGGGAGCAGAGACCCGGCTTGCCGGTAGTGTACGTGAGCGGTGACAGCGAGGCTGAGTGGACCTCCCAGGGCGTGCCGGGTAGCGTCCTTGTGCCCAAGCCCTTTGCGCCATGTCAGATCGTCATCGCCATCTCCGGGCTGATCAACGTCTCCAATTCGCCGGCCTAGATAGTTCAGCAGGGATCTCCAAGCCTCTGCACGTCCACCGCGCCTTGGCGAGCTTCCAGAGCTCCGTTTCGCGGCCTAAAGGGCTCCAGAACCCGTGCTACTCACCTGCGTGGCCACTGCGCACCATAGCTATCCCGCGCCGGCGGCGATCCTAAGTCGGGCTTGTGCAGCCGCCCCGACCTGGGTGCGCTAGAGGGGCCCCGCGCCGCGGGAGATAGCTGGATTGTCGCCGTCAATGCGCCAGTCGGCGCCGGCCGATGGGCCCTGCGGGCGGTCGCGCGGCAGATCCGCAGATGCGGCGGGCTGCACCGCAAGCGCGAAGTCGGCGATGAGGCGGTTGTAGAGGTCCGCACGCTCCATGGGGCCGAGGTGGTTCACGCCCTGGACGATGTGGAGTTCGCCCTTGGGCGAGGTGTCCGCGATCTCGCGGCTGGCCTCGAGCTTGGTGACGAGGTCCATGTCACCGCCGATGACCAGCACCGGTCGGCGGAAGCTGGTCATCGCGCCGGTGGCGTCCCAGTGCAGCATGGCGAGGTTGCCCGCGGCCTCAACCGCCGGCGGGTTGCGGGTCGAGAGCAGCGTCACGTGCTCCAGCTGGCTGCGCGTCACGTACCGCCCAAACCCGAAGCGGTGGGCGAGGTGTGACGAGCCGCTGAGGTAGCTCTGCCACTTCGACAGCCAGACGAGCGGATGCAGGATCTTGGTGAGCTTCATGGCAGGCTCGATGACCGGCTTCTGGAGGGCGCGCAGCAGGCCGCTGAAGATCATCGTCCGCAGCGGGTTGGTGTAGGTGGTGTTCAGCAGCACCACCCCGGCGATGCGCTCAGCCAGCTCCGGTCGGTCCCGCACAAGGGTCTGGATCGTCATGCCGCCGATGCTGTGTCCAACGAGGACGACCGGACGCCGGCCCGACGCCTCGAGCAGCGTGGCCAGATCCGCCGCGAAAGCCGGAAGGCCGATGTGGCGCGCCCGGCTCTTACCCAACCCTGGCAGGTCCCAGAACGTGAGATCGAAGCGGTCGCCGAGATCCTCCTTCGCGTAGGACCAGAAGGTGCTGTCCATCCCCCAGCCATGCGTGAAGATGATCGGGGGCCCATCCGCACGGCCGTGTCGCTCCACATACAGGCTCGAGCCGTTCGCCCCGTTGACTTCGTGGCCATTGCCGCGCCGCGGTTCGGTCGGTCGGTGGTCACCGCGGGCAATCAGCGGAAGAACCAGGAAACGGCCCAGGGTGGACCATGCGAGCAGGCCCATACCCGCCCAGAGCCGCCAGTCCTCCCGAACGGTCCGCGGCACGCCCACGGCATCGCGGACCCACTCCCCCTGGTACCAGGTCCACAGGAGATATCCGGCCGCGCCAAGGACCAGGAGGGACAGGAGCGTGGTGAAGAAGCGAATGATCGAGAGAAGTGGCATGGCTGGTCCTACCTGCTGGGCAGAGGCAACCCGCCAGCCGCGCCGGTGTTCCGCCTAACCACCCTTAGCCGACGTTGGTCGCGGGAGGTGGCGTGCCGCCTGCATGGAGGCGCAACTGCAAGCCCGGTGGCATGGATTGTTACCGCTCTCCGCTGGGAGAGGCGGGAACTGGCTGGGTGTTCGCTTCTGAGGGAGCATGGAAGGGGACTTTGGGACTTTCCCGAACAGGCGCCCGAAGACGACCTGGCGCCGGGGCCGGCGGAGCGTCGTTCCGGACCAGGCTCTGAGCCTGTTGAGTGAACGTCCGCGACTAGCGCTCTCTTTCTCGTCCTGCCGGGGCCGGCGCCCGCACGCGCCGCTCACCCGCGTACCGCAAGGCGATCATCAGGAGCCGAGGCTCGATTGGGGCGCCAGCTGTCTCTTCGACCGGAGCGTCTCATCCCGAGTGCGCCGAGCCTCGCGCGCAACTGCACGCCGTAGCAGGGCGAGCCGTCAAGAACGCGCGCCCGTCTGGCGGGGGCTAGCGATGCGCGGACGACCGCTGTTCCCGGCTATTCGCGCCTAAGCTCCCTGAGGGTCGATCCCTGGCTTGGGCAGCCAGTCCACGAGCGCGTGTCTATTCCCCGGGAGCCGCTGGGCGTTCACTTCCCAGCTACGTATCTCGGGGATGTAGAGCATTGCGCGTCCGTCGGTTCGATAGAGTTCGTACAGCACCCCGTTCGGTGACCGCTTCACTGTGCCCGAGTGAGTCTGGAGCATCGTGCTGCCCGTATGGCTTATCGGCAGGCCAGGGCATCCACGGCGGGGATTGCCGACGTGACGAAGCCCGTCCAAGAGAACTCAACTGATCGGGGGCGCGCGCGTTCCGTTCAAGACGCTGCAACGAGGTTACGGCAAACCCAGTCTGCTCGTGCGCGGCGGAACCTGCGGAGGGCTCGCCCCTCCTGGCACGCTGCTACGCCCTTGCTTGCATCGCCTGGCTCGCGCACACCGAGACATGGATCGTGTCGCTGAATATCGGGAAAATGCGGAGCAAGCTGAACGCGCAGCCCTGCGGGCTCAAGACCCGCATGTGCGCGATGAGCTTGAGAAAATCGCGAAGGCTTGGCGTGAGCTGGAAGCCTCTGCGACGGTGGCAAAGAGGCGCGGCATCTAACCAGGAGTCCTGTCGGTGATTGCTGGGGCGATGTCGGACGGCGTCAGCAGCCGCCGAGTTTCGACACCCTCGGTGCGACACTACGGCGAGGGGCCTAGGTGCATCGCACGCGCGGTGCAATCTAGCCAGCGGAGCTGGGCTCAGCGCCCTCAGGGTCGCAAGTGACCCGAGGGAGGCGAGGGGTCAATCCCTTCGGCGGAGCGCGCTAGATACCCTCATCTGCTTCCCAGGAGGCCAAGCTGTGCGGCGGGTGGCCGTTCTCGCGATGCGCGCCTTGGCTTCGCGCTGGGAGCTTTATGGTGCGGTTGCGGGCTCGGCTCTTGCTGTGCCGCTCTGACACCTGGGCCGCCCCTCTAGCCAAGGCTGACAAGCAGCTGCGCCGCCAGGACGAGCAACGCGAACAATATGACAGCTTTGTTCAGCCGCCGACCAGTGCGCCTGGTTGCAGCCTCCATGGCGTTCTCCACGTCTTCACGTGTCACATGGCTTCCCAAGGCGCCAGCCGCTCCAGCCGACGGCGGTCGCGGTCGACACGCTGGTGGAAGGGATGATCGATCTGCTCGCCAGCACCTCAGGTCCCCGCGTTCAGATCCTGCTGGACCTGGCGCCGGATCTGCCCGCCGCCCGGGCTGACGCCAACCAGCTCGAGATGGCGCTGCTGAACCTGGCGGTGAACGCCCGCGACGCGATGCCCAACGGCGGTCAAATCACCATCGCCGCCGCGCCCGTGGACGTCGACACCGGCCACCGGTGCGGTCTCCCGCCGGGCGCCTATGTGCGGCTCACGGCGTCCGACACCGGGATGGCATGGACGAAGAGACCCTGGCCCGCGCCATCGAGCCATTCTTCTCCACCAAGGCGATCCGCAAGGGAACCGGGCTGGGCTTGTCGATGGTGCACGGCCTCGTGGGGCAACTCGGCGGCGCCCTGATGCTGCAGCGTAGACTGGCGGTGGGCTCAACGTTCGAGCTCTGGCTCCCTCTCGCGGCGCATTCCTCCGCGGCGGAACCGACCCCTCGTCACCGAGCGGCTTCCGGACCACGGGCGCCGCGGATCCTGGAGGGCGAGGACCTGCTTCTCGCCGCCGATCAGGTGCAGCCGCTGTCCGTGATCGTCCACGAACTCGCCACCAACGCGGTGAAGTACGGGGCGTTCTCCGTAGACGCGGGCCGGGTGCAGGTCAGCTGGCGCGCGTCGAAGAAGGGCCTCCTCGAGCTGACGTGGCGGGAGACCGATGGCCCCGCGGTGGAGGGGCCCGGGCAGGCCGGCTTCGGATCGCGCCTGCTCAAGGCCCTCCCCAGCCAGCTGCAGGCCAGCCTTGAGGTCGCTTGGCGAAGGGAAGGCCTCACGGTCAGGCTGCACATGGAGCCTCCCCGCGGCGCCGGCTAGGGGACCGATCGGCCCCGTCCCGCGCCCGGCGGGCCGCGGCCCTCGCCTTAAGTTGCTCTACGCCCCCGGCTGCAGGAGCAACGCCCCCGTGCGCACCGGTATGCTGGACGCGGGCGGCGCCTCCTCACAAGGCCGTTCAGGCTGGAGTAGGTTGCGGCTCGGCGAGCCCGGGTCACGCGGGCGGGGACCCGGGCTCCGGGTCTTCGGCGGTTTCGGCGTCTGGCGCGGATTCCTCCGGTCGACGGCGGCGGGCAGGCGCCATGAGCGCCATGACGCCGAGGGTAAGCGCCAGCATACCGCCCCCGATGAGAAGCAACGCCACGTCCCTTGATCTCCACTTCGCCGGTCCGATCATCTCAATAGGCGGCTGGGGTTACGGAATTCCTCATCCCCCGCATTGATGAGCCTACACGATAAACACCGTGGTAATGCCTCCACGTCACAAGTCGCGGCAGCGATAAACTTGCACCGGGAGCTGAGATCTTGAGTTCCGCCCTTTCTTCAGCCGGAAGATCGGTTCTGTCGGCCGCCATCGCCCTCGCGGCCGCCGGTCAGGCTCGGGCGGGCGGCTTCCAGACGCCGGAGCTCTCGGTGCGCGCCATGGGCATGGCCAACGCCGGCGCGGTCGCCCTGGAGGGCGCCGACGTCCTGGCCTGGAATCCCGCCGCCCTTGCGCGCACGGAGCGCCAGGCCGCGGCCGGGGCCATGTTCCGCCAGACGCAGCTGACGCTGACCGACGGCGGCTCGACGATCACCCGACCGGGCCAGCCGACCGGCCCGGTCGGCGGCGCCGCTCGCCTTGAGGATCCGGCGGAGGATTTCCGGGCGCCGGTCCTGGCGTTTTCCGCCCCGGTGGGGGAGCGGCTGGCCGTGGGCTTGGCGGTGACCAAGCCGTTCCACCTGCGGCTGGAATATCCCGCCGACGGCTTCGTCCGGTACGACCTCGACCGCAACCGCATCGAGACGACGGAGGTGCGCGGCGCGGTGGCCTTGCAGGCCACGCCCTGGCTCGACCTTGGCCTCGCTATCGACGCCCAGGAGACCCGGGCCGCGCTCGACGCCGCCTCGCCCAACCTCGCCCCGGCGTCCCCGGACGCCCGGCAGCAGCTCACCGCGAAGGGGTGGGACATCGGCTGGGCCGTGGGCGGGCTCGCCCGTCTGGAGAACCTGACCCTCGGGTTCAGCTACCGCGCTGCGATCAGCCGGGAACTGGACGGCCAGCTTCGCATGACCGGCCTCAGCGGGCCGCTCGCCGCCGCCAATTTCGATGCGCCGGCGCAGGTTGCCTTCTCCACCCCCTGGGTGGTGTCGCTCGGCGGGCGCTGGCAGGCCTCGCCGTCGCTCGCCGTGCACGCCCAGGTCCAGCGCAACGGCTGGAGCCGGTACGACCAGATCGAGCTCGGCTTCGCCGGCCAGAGCGCCGCCATCGAGCAGGCCTATCGCGACACCACCAGCCTCGCCGCCGGCCTCGAATGGCGGGCGGGTCCGGCCTGGACCGTGCGCGCGGGGCTCGCGCACGAGCCGACGCCGACGCCGGACCTGATGCGCGAGCCCGGCGTGCCGGACGCCGACCGCACGACCTGGGCGGTTGGGGCGACCTTCGCGGCCACATCGAGCCTGGACCTGGACGTCGCCTTGGCCTTGGCCGACTTCGCCGACGCCGGGCTGCGGCGCGACCTCGACTTCTACGCCGGCAGCCCTGCGGCCACCGCCGCCAGCATCCGCGGCGACATCGACCGGCAGGAGCTCTCCGCCGGGATCGCCGTCCGCACCCGTTTCTAGCCGCCGCCGACGCGTCGGGGTTGCGTCGCCGCGCGGCTCATTCCTGCTGTATGGGCAGCGTCGGAGCAGGGGGACCCCCGGCGCGTTCCGCCGTCGCGGCCGCGTCGAGCAGCCGGGCGGATGAGCGCCGGGCGGCCGCCGGCGTCAGGGCGATCGCCACCGAGTCAGGGCCCAGGATCACCACGGCGGCGCCCTCCGTCGTCACCTGAAGGCCCTCGTCGTAGAGGTGGTCGGGATCGAGCTTGCTCATGCCAGCGGCAACTTCGGGCGGCTCCCGCGGGTTCCGCCGCCCGTCCGAGGACCCCAGGAGCACCCGTGAGGCGCTAGCGCGCCGTGGCAGTGTCCCGGACCAATGCTCCGCCTGCCCGGAAGCGCTCGATGGCCAGCGAGGCCATCCTTGAGACGAGGCCGATGGCGTCGACCTCGTCCATCGAGGGCCCACGGGACTGGCGATGATACACCGCGAAGGCGCCCAGGATGTCGCCCCCCGGGCGTTCGATCGGGGTCGACCAGCACGCCGCCAGGCCGTGCGCGGCCGCCAGGTCCCTGTAGTCGGTCCAGAGGGGGTCGCGGGCGATGTCGACGACATAGACCGGGTGCCCCAGATACGCCGCAGTGCCGCAGGAGCCCACGCTGGGGCCGATCTCTACGCCGTGGATCTCCCGACTGTAAGAGTCCGGCAGGCGGGGCGCCGCACCGTGCAGCAGACGCGTCCCTGTCTCGTCCAGAAGCAGGATCGAGGTCAGCATGTCGCCCCCGAGTTCGTGCTCCACGATGCGGAGCAGCCCGTCGAGCAGCGCCTCCAGGTCGTCGGCGCACCGGAGTTCGGCCGTCAGGGCCGGGCTCTCGCTCAGGCGAGCGGCAAGGCGCTCCGCAAGTCTCTGGTCCACGCGGGCCTCTTTTCCAGAGCGGGCCAGTATAGCGGCCTGCTTCGGATCCGCCACGGCCGGCGGAGCGGCCCTGGCAAGCCTGATGACTCGCCGCGCCCCGGCGTCTAAGGGGACCTGCCCGGAAGCTGGAGGAGCGCCGCCGCGTGCCGAACGATCCCGTCGAGGCGCTGGTCCTCCGCGCGCGAACCCTGAGCGCCGAGGTTCTGGCGCCGCGCGCCGAGCAGACGGACGCGGAGGCGCTCTGGCCCGCGGAACAGCTGCAGGCGATCGCCGCCGCCGGATTGCTGGGGCTCCACGTGCCACGGCGGCTCGGCGGACACGGGCTGGGCCTGGCCGCGCTGGCCCGGATCGCCGAGGAACTCGCCGTCGGCTGCTCGTCCTCGGCCATGTGCTACGCCATGCACTGCGTCGGCACGGCGGTGATCGCCGCCAAGGCGACGCCGTTCCAGGAGCAGCGGTACCTGGCGCCCATCGCTCAGGGGCGCCACATCACCAGCCTCGCCCTGAGCGAACCCGGGACCGGGGCGAACTTCTACCTGCCGCGCACCACCTTCCGCCGGACCGGCCGCGGCTTCGCCCTGCAGGGCGAGAAGAGCTTCGTGACCAACGGCGGCCACGCGGATTCCTATGTCGTGTCCGCCGTGCTGCGTGACGAGCAGATCGACCCTGGCACCTTCACCTGCCTGCTGGTGGACAGCACCGCGCCGGGGCTTGACTGGGGCCCCCCCTGGGCAGGTTTCGGCATGCGCGGGAACTCCTCGCGCCGCATGATGCTGAACGGCGCCACGCTGCCGCCGGGAAACCTGCTGGGGACTGAGGGCGACCAGGACTGGTATGTCTTCGAGGTGGTCGCGCCCTATTTCCTGGTGGCGATGTCCGGGGTCTACCTCGGGCTCGCCGAGGCGGCGCTCCGCACCGCGGTGTCGCATCTCCAGGCGCGCGTTCACGTGCACACGGGCGAGCCGCTCATGGCGCAGCCGCTGCTCGTGGAGCAGATCGCCGATCTCTGGCGGCTGGTGGCCAGGACCCGACAGTTCGTGGCGCATGCGGCCGGGCTCTGGGACGCCGGCGCGCCGGGCGCGAATGCGGCTCTGTTCGCGGCCAAGGTGGATGTGGCGGAAGCCTGCGTCTCGGCCGCCAACAGCGCGATGATGCTTCTCGGCGGGCGGGGCTACGAGGAGCACGGCAAGGCCGGGCGGCTCCTGCGGGACGCCCAGGCGGCCCATGTGATGGGCCCCACCACCCATATCCTCAAGACCTGGCTCGGGCGCACCGTTCTGGGGCTGCCGCCGTTTTAGGGGAGGGGCGAGCGCTGCTCGGGTCGCGCTGAGGGCGGCAGGATCCCGCCGCGCACGCCACCCCCGAGAAGGGGGGCGCACCTCGTCCTCGTCGTTCAGGCGGAACACCAGGTCGCCGCCCGGCCCTTCGTCGTACTGGCTGCTGACGCGGCTCAGGCCGTGGCGCGCAGGGTTTCCGGCTCGCTGTTGAGGGCCTCGAACTCGGCGTGGCCGACCTCGTAGGCGTCCCTCAGCCGCTGCACCGCGTCGCGGATGTTCTGCGGCGTGTGGTTGG
>NZ_DATLJI010000008.1:0-164089 GCF_035539035.1 Phenylobacterium sp. | reverse complement strand
ACCCGCTCTGGGGCAGGCTCGACGCCTTCCTGGCCGACGCCGGGGAGCGTCCCGACCTCCTCGAGGCCGACTTCGACATCCTGGTCATCGAGGCCTGCGACGCCATCGGCCTCGACGCCGGCCTCCTCTACGACATCCGCGACCCGGCCGCCGAAGCCCGGCCGGCGCCCGCCGACTCCTCCTGACCCTCGCCCGATCCCAGAACGATCGTCATGGCCGGGCTTGTCCCGGCCATCCATGAACACCGCGCGCCGCCGCATGACTCCCCGCCCGGCGATCATGGATCCCCGGGACAAGCCCGGGGATGACGGATCCAAGGGGCGTCCGCAGGCGCGCTGACGCGCGACGAACCACGAAAGCCACGAAATCCACGAAAGGCGGGCCTCATGCGGGGCCTCGCCTGTCTCACCCTGCGCGCCGCCGGCGCGCGGTACATGTCCGCCCACGCCCGCCAGCCCCGAACTCTCGGCGCGGCCCCCTTTCGTGTCTTTCGTGCCTTTCGTGGTTCCTTCCTCGTTTCGCCGCTGAAACGCACTCGCGCTTGCGCCCCGGGCGCCGCCCCGTAAGCTCCTCCCAACAACTGTTCGGGGGGACTATCGGCATGCTTTCCTGTCACCGCCTCGCGGCGGCCACGGCCGCGTTCGCGCTCGCCTTCGCGCCGGCCACCGCCACGCTCGCCCAGGCCCGCAAGGCGCCGGCCGCCGCGCTCGCCCCCGCCGCCAGCCCCGAGGCGCTCGGCTTCGATTCCCAGCGCCTGGCCAAGCTCGACGCCTACATGGCCAAGGTCGTCGCCGACGGCCGGGTGGCCGGCATGACCACGCTGCTCGCCCGCCACGGCAAGGTCGTCAGCTTCCGCACCCACGGCAAGAAGAGCCTCGCCACCGGCGAGCCGATGAGCCGCGACACCATCTTCCGCATCTACTCGATGACCAAGCCGATCACCGGCGTGGGCATGATGATCCTCTTCGAGGAGGGGAAGTGGCGGCTGGACGATCCGGTGACCAAGTACGTGCCGGAGTTCAAAAACCTGAAGGTGGTCAAGAGCATCGACGCCAACGGCGTCATGACGCTGGAGGACATGAAGCGTCCGCCGACCATGCGCGAGGTGATGAGCCACACCGCCGGCTTCGGCTACGGCCTGGGCGACGAGCATCCGGTGGACAAGCTCTATCGCGAGAAGGGCGTGCTGGGCGGGACCATGCAGGAGATGATCCAGCGCACCGCCGAGATCCCGCTGATGTATCAGCCGGGGACCAGCTGGTACTATTCCTCGGCCGTCGACATCCAGGGCTACATCATCGAGAAGCTGTCGGGCCAGAGCCTCGGCCAGTTCCTCGAGCAGCGCCTGTTCAGGCCGCTGAAGATGGTCGACACCGCCTTCTACGTGCCCCCCGCCAAGGCCTCGCGGCTCGCCCCCGTCTACGTCGGCAACAAGGACACCGGGAAGATCGAGGAGGCGAAGCGCCTGTTCGGCTCCGACCTGCCGACCTACCTGGAGCCGCCGCGCATGGAGTCCGGCGGCGGCGGCCTCGTCGGCACGACCATGGACTACGCCCGCTTCGCCCAGATGATCGCCAACAAGGGCGAGCTCGATGGCGTGCGCATCCTCTCGCCGGCGTCGGTGGAGATGATGGGCGCCAACATGATCCCCAAGGACGTGCTGGTGAACTCCAACGGCACGACGGCGGCCCGCTTCAACGAGGCGGTCGGGTTCGGCCTCGACTTCATGGTGGTCAACGAGCCCCGCGTCGCCGGCTCCCTGGAGGGCAAGGGCTCGATGAGCTGGGGCGGCGCGGCCGGCACCTGGTTCTGGGTCGACCCCACCAACGACATCGTCTTCGTGGGCATGATCCAGCGGCTCGGCGGCACCGGCGGCGACAACCTCGGCGCGGCGGCCCGCACGCTCACCTACCAGGCGCTCACGCACCCGGAGCGATAGGGCGCCGGATGGTCGGCATTGCTTGACAATCGGGGGTGTGCGTGCGCCCTTCCGCGCCTCTCAAATCACTCGATTTTCCTGAGCAATGCACGCCTACCGCACTCACACCTGCGGCGCGCTTCGCGCCGCCGATGAAGGCCAGACCGTCCGGCTGTCCGGCTGGATCCACCGCAAGCGCGACCATGGCGGGCTGATCTTCATCGACCTGCGCGACCACTACGGCCTGACCCAGCTCGTGCTGGCGCCGTCGACGCCGGGCTTCGACCTCGTCGATCACCTGCGCGCCGAGAGCGTGATCCGGGTGGACGGCAAGGTGGTGGCGCGCTCGGCCGAGACCGTGAACGCGAACCTGCCGACCGGCGAGGTCGAGGTGCAGGTGTCGGCGGTGAGCGTGCTGTCGGAAGCCGCCGAGCTGCCGCTGCCGGTGTTCGGCGAGCCCGACTACCCGGAGGAGATCCGGCTCAAGAACCGCTTCCTGGACCTGCGCCGCGAGACCCTGCACCGCAACATCGTGCTGCGCTCGAAGGTCATCCAGTCGATCCGCAACCGCATGATCGGCCAGGGCTTCCTGGAGTACCAGACGCCGATCCTGACGGCCTCCAGCCCCGAGGGCGCCCGCGACTTCCTGGTGCCTTCGCGCCTGCACCCGTCGAAGTTCTACGCGCTCCCGCAGGCGCCCCAGCAGTTCAAGCAGCTGCTGATGGTCGCCGGCTTCGACCGCTACTTCCAGATCGCGCCCTGCTTCCGCGACGAGGACCTCCGCGCCGACCGCTCCCTGGAGTTCTACCAGCTCGACGTGGAGATGAGCTTCGTCACCCAGGAGGACGTCTTCGCGGCCATCGAGCCCGTGATGCACGGCGTCTTCGAGGAGTTCGCCAACGGCAAGTCGGTGACGCCGTACCCGTTCCCGCGCATCCCCTACCGCGAGGCGATCGCGAAGTACGGCTCGGACAAGCCGGACCTGCGCAACCCGCTGGTCATGCAGGACGTCTCCGACCACTTCCGCGGCGGCGGCTTCGGCCTCTTCGCCCGCATCCTGGAGGACGCCAAGAACGCCGTCTGGGCGATCCCTGCGCCCAAGGGCGGCAGCCGCGCTTTCTGCGACCGGATGAACAGCTGGGCCCAGGGCGAGGGCCAGCCCGGCCTGGGCTACATCTTCTGGTCCGAGGACCAGGGCGGCTGGGGCGGCCCGATCGCCAAGAACCTCGGCCCGGAGAAGACCGCCGCGGTCATGGGCCAGCTCGGCCTCGGCCAGGGCGACGCCGCCTTCTTCGTCGCCGGCGACCCGAAGGTCTTCTACAAGTTCGCGGGCTCCGCCCGGACCAAGGTCGGCACGGACCTCAACCTGATCGACGAGAACCGCTTCGAGTTCGTCTGGATCGTCGACTTCCCGATGTTCGAGTGGAACGAGGACGAGAAGCGCGTCGACTTCTCGCACAACCCGTTCTCCATGCCGCAGGGCGAGCTGGAAGCGCTGAACACCAAGGATCCGCTGGAAATCCTGGCCTACCAGTACGACATCGTCTGCAACGGCTACGAGCTGTGCTCGGGCGCGATCCGGAACCACCTGCCGGAGATCATGATCCGCGCCTTCGAGATCGCCGGCTATGGGCCGAACGTGGTCGAGGAGCAGTTCGGCGGCATGCTGAACGCCTTCCGCCACGGCGCGCCGCCGCACGGCGGCCTGGCGCCCGGCATTGACCGCATCGTCATGCTGCTGGCCGGCGAGACGGCGATCCGCGAGGTCATTGCCTTCCCGCTGAACCAGCAGGGTCAGGACCTGCTGATGAACGCCCCGTCCGAGGTGGCCGACAGGCAGCTCAAGGAGCTGCACATCCGCCTGGCCCCGCCGATCAAGGCCTAGGGGATCGAGACGATGTAGCGCGGCGCCGGGGGAGCCGGCGGCGCGGGCGGGGCCGGCGGCCGCGCGGGCTTCGCCGGCTTGCGGTGCACGACGAAGCGCACGCTGCTGCAACTGCGGCCCGTCAGGCCCGCCGGCAGCTTGGTGCGGCTGTCGGCGCAGGCCTCGTCGATCTGGTCCTGGTCGAGGCCGCGGGCCTTCGACAGGTCCACGCCGGCGATCAGGGTCTTGGTGAGGTCGGCGTCACGGAAGTCCGCCCCGTCGAAGCTGCCGCCCGACAGCACCGCGCCGGTCAGGTCGGCCGCGCGGAACGAGGCCCGGGTGAAGCGGCCGGACGAGAGCACCGCGCCGTTCAGCTCCGCATCGCGGAAGTCGGCGCCCTGGGCGTCCACCCGGCTGAGGTTCGCGCCATGCATCTCGGCGGCCCGCAGCACCGCGCTCTGCATCACCGCGCGGCTGAAGTTGGCGCCCTGCAGCCCGGCGTCGGAGAGGTTCACCCGGGTCAGCTCGGCCTCGCTGAACATGCCGCCCCGCATCTCGACGGCGCGCAGCGTGGCGTGGGTCAGGACCGCCTTGCGGAAGTTCGCACCGGTGGCCTGGGTGTCCGAGAGGTCAGCCCGGGTCAGGTTGGCGGAGCCGAAGCTCACGCCGTCGGCCTCCGTGGCGCGCAGCTTGGCGCTGGACAGGTTGGCCCGCGAGAAGTCGGCCCCGGCCATGGAGGCGTCGGACAGGTCCGCCCGCGACAGGTCGGCGCCCGCGAAGTTGGAGGCATGGAAGCGCGCGCTGCGCAGGTTCGCGCCGACCAGCGCCGCGCCCGAGAAGTCGGCGCCGACGATCCGCGCGCCTTCCATGTTGCGCCCGGAGAGCTCGCACTTCACGCAGGAGCCGCCGAAGGAGTTCACCCGCGCCACTTCCTTCTCACCGAAGGTCATGGCCGACGCCACGGACGGCGCGGCCAGCCAGAGGACGGCGGCGGCGGTCAGCAGGGGGCTCAGTCGGCTCATTACGCGGCAAAATCCTTGCGACTACCTCGCCATGTGAGCGGTTCGACCCGCGGGCGCCACTTAATTCGCGGTAATTCTTGAAGGATTAGGTCGCCTGGTCCTCGCCGGTCCGGGCCGCGCGGGCCCCGCAGGTCTCGCAGATCAGGGCCGAGCCCTTGCGCACGACGGCGATGTCGCCGCAGGCCGCGCAGACTTCGGCCGCGTCCCGCGCCGCGCCGCCGGAGCGGGTCGGCAGGAACACGAGGTTGTCCGGCGCCGCGCCCCGCGAGAAGCCGCGGGAGATGAAGCGCGAGGCCGGCTGCGGCTCGTCGGTGGGCACGGCGTCGGCCTTCCCGTGACCCAGGCCGTCGGCGTTCAGCGCGCCCGGGTCGTCGCTCGCGAGGTCGTGGCGGCCCAGGTAGGAGACCCCGAGCTCCCGGAAGATGTAGTCGAGGATCGAGGTCGCCGACTTCACCGTGTCGTTGCCCGTGACCGGCCCGGCCGGCTCGAAGCGGGTGAAGACGAAGGCGTCGACGAACTCGTCGAGCGGCACGCCGTACTGCAGGCCGATGGAGATCGCGATGGCGAAGTTGTTCATCAGCGAGCGGAAGGCGGCGCCTTCCTTGTGCATGTCGATGAAGATCTCGCCGAGCTCGCCGTCGTCGTACTCGCCGGTATGGATGTAGACCTTGTGGCCGCCCACGGCCGCCTTCTGGATGTAGCCCTTGCGGCGGTCGGGCAGCTTGCGGCGGACGCGCTCGCGCTCGACCACACGCTCGACGATGCGTTCCTCGGGCGCGGGCGGCGCCTCGCGGGCGGTACGGGCCTCGGCCACCACCGGGATGTCGAGCGCGAGGTCGGCCGGCGGCGCGGCGCGGCGCACCCGGACCGGCAGCGGCGCGGCGAAGGCGGCCAGCACGTCGTCCACGGTGGCGGCCCAGGGCAGGGTGATCTCCAGCACCGGCGCGAAGGCGAGCACCGGCTGCAGGACGGTCAGCATGGCCCGTGCCGGAGCCTCGCCGAGTTCCTCGGCGGTGCGGAACGCCCGCCGCTGGGCGGGGGCGAGGAACGCGGCCTCGGAGAGCGTCTCGGCGCCCAGGGCGTAGGCCTGGGCCTGGGCCACCTCGCCCTTGCTGAAGCCGGCCAGCGCCAGGACGTCGAGCCGGGGATTGGCGAGCTGCTCGGCCGTGGCGCCCAGCACGTCGCGCACGAAGCCCTCGCCGACCACGGCCGGGACGAAGGCGTCCTCCAGCCGCCCGACGAAGGGCAGGGCGGCCTCGGCCGCGGCGATCTCGTGGTCGGTGAAACCGCGGGCGGCGAGCGCGCGGTGGTCGATGGCCGGGGCGGCGGCGAGGTCGCCGGCGCCGAGCAGCACGGCGCGCGCCTCCCCGAGGTCCGCGCCCATGGCGGACAGCCCGCGCAGGGCGGCGTCGGAGACGACGCGCATGGTCTCGCCATCGGCGGTCTCGGCGCAGGTCACCGGGCCCGTCCACGGGGCGCCGGCCAGGCCGCCGCCGCCCAGGCGCAGCGACAGCTCGGGATCGGAGAAGACCGCGAGGCCGCCCTCCAGCGGCACGCCTTCGAGCGCCTTGGCGGCCGCCAGATAGAGCTCCCGCGCCGTCTCGCGGCCCTCGGGGCTGTCATAGTCGAGGCCGTGGGCGACCAGCCATTCGTGCAGGCCGGCCAAGCCCAGGAGCGCCGGCCCGTCGGCCGTGGCGGCGAGCGCCTGGCCCAGCAGCCGGACGGCGGCCTCGAACGCCTCGATGTCGAAGGCGTCGTCGGACCACAGGGCCATCAGGTTCACGCCGCCGCGGAGGCCCGCCTCCTGGGCGGCCACCTGCTCGGCGGCGTCCGGCCCGGGCGCCACGGCCACGGCGCCGGTCGTCCAGGCGGCGAGCGCGATCTCGCGGCCCAGGTCGCCCTTCAGGTCGCGCTTGGAGGCGGCCACCGCGAGGCGCAGGCGGTGAGCGTCCTCCGCCAGCGGCTCGGCGGTCCAGGCGCTCTCGCCGGCGCGGGCGAGCGCCATGGCCTCGAGGATCATGGCGTCGTCGGCCCCAGCGGCGCGGGCGGCCTCGGCGGCGCGGGCCAGGCTGGCGTTCTTCTGCGGGTCGGCGCACGCCTCCGGGTCGCCCTCGCAGCGCAGGATGGCGTCCATCACCGCCTGCAGCTTGCCGGTGAGCGTCTGCGTCGCGGCCCGGGCGGCGGCCTGGCCGCGGTGCTGGGCGGTCAGGGCGGCCAGGGCGGAGCTCAGGTGCGGCGCCGTGGCGCCCAGAACCAGCGGCCGTGGTCCCTGCGGCGGCGCGCCGATGGCCAGAACGCCGCGCGCCAGCGCCTCGGCCAGCTCATCGCGGAAGCGGCCCCGGCCGCGCGCGTCCTTCACGATCCCGCGGGCCTGCGCCTGCAACGCCAGCGCCTCAACATAGTGGGTGATGGCTTCCGTCACGTTCGCCTCTCCGTCCGCCCAGTCCAGCCAGGCTTCGGCGCGCGCGTCGGTCCAGGCGGCGGGCGCCTGCAGCTCGACCAGGCCGCTGGAGAGCTCCAGCACCCGGCCTTCGATTCCCGCCCGCCACGCACCATCGCCCATCATCCGACTCCCATCGCGGAAGGGTAGGCGGGTGTTTCAGGTGCGAGCAATAGATGTTGCGGTCGCAAGCCGGTTCATCCCCAACATCTTGGCGTTCCGCGGGCATTCTTGCGCCGCTGGACGCCCCAAGGGGCGCCGCCTATAGTCCGCGCGCGTTCAAGCCTCCCCAGAGCAGTCGAGCCGTCCTTTGTCGAACCTTCTCAAGACCCTCTTCACCTGGTGGAACGGCGCCACGCCCGGCATCCACTTCACCATCGCCCGCCGCGCACGGCTGGTGGGCAAGGACGAGTACGGCAACCGCTACTACGAGGCGAAGGACGACCGCGACAGCTACGACAAGAACCGTCGGCGGCGCTGGGTGATCTTCGACGGCTACGCCGAGGCTTCGAAGGTGCCGCCGGACTGGCACGGCTGGCTGCACTATACCTTCGACGAGCCGCCCACCGAAGCGCCGCTGGCGCGCAAGGCGTGGGAGAAGGAGCACCGGCCGAACCTGTCGGGCACCATCTACGCCTATCGTCCCAAGGGCTCTCTGGCCCGGGGTGGGGAGCGCCAAAGGGCCACAGGCGACTACGAGGCCTGGACGCCGGAATAATCGCGGCCGTGCCCCGACTCGTCCCGCCCCGTCTGCTGAAGCGCGCCGCCTGGATCCTGGCGCTGACCGGCATGGCGGCCGCAGGCCTGGTGTCGGCGCAGCCCGCGCCGCAGCAGGGTCAGACGCCCGCGCCGCTGCCGACCCCTGGCCCCGCCGCGCCGGTGGCCGAGGAGGCGCCCCCGATCGACGTGGCGCCGCCGGCGCCCATGGTCGTGCCGCCGATCTCGGAGAAGGAGGTCGCCCCCGCGCCCCCGCCCAAGGCGCAGGTGGTGGAGACGCCGGCCGAGACGCCGGTCCGCCGCGCCCGCTACGACATCGCCATCCTGCAGGCCCTCGACAAGGTCACCGCCGAGACCCTCCGTTTCGAGGCGGCCGTCGGCCGGCCCGTCCGCTACAAGAACCTGGTGTTCACAGTGCGCGCCTGCGAGCGCTCGGCGCCGGACGAGCCGATCGATGATTCGATCGCCTACCTGACCGTCGATTCACAGCCGAGGCCCGCGCCCGGCAAGCCTGCGCCGCCGGCCCGCCAGGCGTTCCGCGGCTGGATGTACGCCTCCTCGCCGGGGCTGAACCCGCTGCAGCACCCGAGCTACGACGCCTGGCTGATCACCTGCAGGGCCGCCCGGCCGCTGACGTCGGCCCCGGCGGCCGCGCCCACCCGCCCGATGGCCGCCGCCGCGCCGGCGGTGAGACCCGCGGCCCCACCGGCCAAGGCTGCGGTCGCCGCGCCCCCGGCCAGGTCGCCGGCCACGCCGGCCCCGGCGCCCAAGGCGGCGTCGACGCCCGCGCCCAAGGCGGCCGCTCCGGTCGCGCCGCCGCCCAAGGCCGAGCCGCCGCCGCCCGCCGCGGCGCCGGTGGAAGAGCCGATCACGTAGAAGTCGCCGTCCACGGCGAGGGCCCGGTCCAGCCGCTTCAGGTACTCGCGGCGGGGAATCTCCTCGGCCCCGAACTGGGCGAGGTGCTCGGTCATGAACTGGGCGTCGAGCAGCCGGTAGCCGCCGGCGATCAGCCGCGCCACCAGGTGGACCAAGGCCACCTTCGAGGCGTCGCGCGCGCGGCTGAACATGCTCTCGCCGAAGAAGGCCCCCTTGAGCGCCACGCCATAGAGGCCGCCCACCAGCTCGCCGCCCTGCCAGCACTCGACGCTGTGGGCGAAGCCCTGGTCGTGCAGGCCCACGTAGAGGCGCTCGATCGGATGGTTGATCCAGGTCTCCGTCCGGCCGGGCTTCGATTCCGCGCAGGCCTGCACCACCTCGCGGAAGGCGGTGTCCACGCGCACCTCGAAGACGTCCGAGCGCACGGTCCTCGCCAGCCGTTTGGAGACGTGGAAGCCGTCCAGCGGGATCACGCCGCGGCGCTCCGGATCGATCAGGAAGACCCGCATGTCCTCGCGCGCGTCGGCCATGGGGAAGACCCCGCGGGCGTAGCAGGCCAGGAGATCGCGCGGTCCGAAGCCGGTGCTCATGGATCTTGGGGGGCTGGGGGGTCGTGGGCGTTGATGAAGGCGACCAGAGCCTGCCTGTAGCCGGGGTCGGCCAGCGCCGTCGCGTGGTCGCGCCCCTTCAGGACCACCAGCCGGAAGTCGGGCAGGCTGCGCCTCATGAGCGCGGTGAAGCGGGTCGGCGTGTCGTATTCGCCGATGATCGCCAGCACCGGGAAGGTGACCTTGCGCGGATCGATGGGCGGGGTCGTGGGCGGCTGCGCGCGCCGACCCTGCTCCATGGCCCGCAGCGCCGCGAGGTCGCGCTCGACCCAGAGCCTGCGCGCCAGCGGCGGCGGGTCTCCATCCCGGCCCTTCGGGTCCTGCGCCAGGGCGGCGGCGTCGGCCCGCCGGTCGGGCTCCAGCAGGCCGGAGCCGCCGAAGGTGGCGGTGATGATCCGCTCAGGCGCCAGGGCCAGCAGGGGGGCGATCATCTCCCCGCCCATGGAGTAGCCGGCGAGATGGGCCTTCCCGATCCCCAACTGGTCCATGATCTCGAGCACGTCTTGCGGGAAGCGGTCCGACGCGTATCGCTTCGGCGTCGCCGGGCGGTCGCTTCGCCCCTGGCCGCGGAAGTCCAGGGCCAGGACGCGGTGATTGGCCGCCAGCGCCTGAAGGATCCCGGTCGTGACGTAGTTGGACTGTGCCGTCCCGGTGCTGCCGTGGAGCAGGATGACCGGCGTGCCGGCGCCCGCCTCGAGGTAGTGGATACGCGTCCCGTCGGAGACGGTGACGAACCTCGACGCCGGCGCCTGGGCGTGGGCCGCCCCGCCGAGCAGCGCGACGAAGAGGAGGATCAGGACGCCGCGCAAGAGCTCCCCGTCAGGCCGCCGTCTGGGCCTTCATCCAGTTTTCCAGCCAGTGGATGTTGTAATCGCCCTTGATGATGTCCGGATTGGTCATCAGCTCCTGGAAGAGCGGAATGTTGGTGTCGATCCCCGCGACCACGACCTCGTTGAGGCAGCGGCAGAGCCTGGCGATGCATTCCTCGCGGTCGCGGCCGTGGACGATCAGCTTGCCGATCAGGCTGTCGTAGTAGGGCGGGATCGAATAGCCGGCGTAGAGCGCGCTATCCATGCGCACGCCCAGGCCGCCCGGGGCGTGGAAGTCGGTCACCAGGCCCGGCGACGGGGTGAAGGTCTTCGGGTTCTCGGCGTTGATCCGGCACTCGATGGCGTGGCCCTCGAAGACCACCTCCTCCTGCCGGAACGACAGCGGCTCGCCCGCGGCGATGCGGATCTGCTCGCGCACCAGGTCGATGCCGGTGATCGCCTCGGTGACCGGATGCTCCACTTGCAGGCGGGTGTTCATCTCGATGAAGAAGAACTCGCCGTCCTCGTACAGGAACTCGATGGTGCCGACGCCGAGGTAGCCGATGGCGCGGACCGCATCGACGACCACCTTGCCGATCCGGGCGCGGGCGGCGGCGTCGATGACCGGGGAGGGGGCCTCCTCCAGCACCTTCTGGTGGCGGCGCTGCAGCGAGCAGTCGCGCTCGCCCAGGTGGACGACGTTGCCGTGACTGTCGGCCACGACCTGCAGCTCGATGTGCCGCGGCCGCTGGAGGTAGCGCTCCATGTAGACCGCGTCGTCGCCGAAGGCGGCCTTGGCCTCGGAGCGGGCGGTGCCGACCGCCTCGGCGAGGTCGGCCTCGGTCTTGGCCACCTTCATGCCGCGGCCGCCGCCGCCGGCGGCCGCCTTGATGAGCACCGGGAAGCCGATTTCCTTGGCCGCGGCAAAGGCCTCCTCCTCAGTGGTGATCCCGCCGTCGGAGCCGGGCACCACGGGAATGCCCGCTTCCTTCACCGTCTGCTTGGCGGTGATCTTGTCGCCCATGATCCGGATGTGCTCCGGCTTCGGCCCGATGAAGGTGAAGCCGTGGGCGTTCACGATCTCGGCGAAGCGGGCGTTCTCGGACAGGAAGCCGTAGCCGGGGTGGATCGCCTGGGCGCCGGTAATCTCCGCCGCGGCGATGATCGAGGGGATGTTCAGGTAGCTCTTCGCCGCCGGCGCGGGGCCGATGCAGACGCTCTCGTCGGCCAGCCGCACCCACATGGCGCCGGAATCGGCCTCCGAGTGCACGGCGACGGTGGAGATGCCCATCTCCTTGCACGCCCGGTGGACGCGGAGCGCGATCTCGCCTCGGTTGGCGATCAGGATTTTCTCGAACATCGATCTACTCGATGACCGCGAGCGGTTCGCCGAACTCCACCGGCTGGCCGTCGGCCACGAGGATCTCCACGATCTTGCCGGCCTTGGGCGCCGGGATCGGGTTCATGGTCTTCATGGCCTCGACGATCATCAGCGTCTGGCCGGCGCTGACCGTGTCGCCGATCTTCACGAACGGGTCGGCGCCCGGCTGCGGCTGCAGGTAGACCGTGCCGACCATGGGCGAGTTCACCGCGTCGCCGCGGATGCGCTCGGCCGGCGCGGCCTCGGCGGGACCGGCGGCCGTGGGCGCATGGGCCGGCGCGTGGGCGACCGGAGCCGGCGCGGCGGCGTAGTGCACGGGCGCCGCGGTCAGGGTCTTGGCCACGCGGATCTTCAGTTCCCCGTGCTCCACTTCGATCTCGGACAGGCCGGTGTCGGTGAGGATGTCGGCCAGTTTGCGCACCAGGCGCGCGTCGAACGGATCGGCGGGAGCCTTGGGACTGCTAGCCATGGATTAGCCCTTGTTCAGCAAAGGGGATGCGCCGGTAACGCCCGGCGCAGCCTCAGTGTTCGGTTTCGGTGTGGCGACGGTGGCGCGGTCGAAGGGGCTCGGCCCCGCAGGTCTCCGGCGCGCGATCCGCGCGGAGGTTGGAAATGGGGCCGCTCAACACATAGATCGGTTTCGACATTCGGCTCCGCCGTCGATTCCGGCGTCTTGTAACGGGCAGGGCGGCGGGTCACAAGCATCCCAACCGGAGGCCTGCATGAACCTGATCCTCAACGGCGAAGCGCGCGCCTTCCAGGGCGTGGCCGACGTCGCGGGTCTGGTGGCGCAGCTGGGCCTGGACGCGCGCAAGGTGGCCGTGGAACGGAACCTCGAAATCGTCCCCCGCTCGGCCTATGCGCAGACCGCGCTTTCGGACGGCGACCGGATCGAGATCGTGCACTTTATCGGAGGCGGCTGAGATGGACGGCAACGCGCAGGTCGAGGACACCTGGTCGGTGGCGGGCCGGACCTTCCGCTCCCGCCTCATCGTCGGCACCGGCAAGTACAAGGACTACGCCCAGAACGCCGCCGCGGCCGAGGCAGCCGGCGCGGAGATCGTCACCGTGGCCCTGCGCCGGGTGAACCTCTCCGACCCCAGCCAACCGATGCTGGTGGACCATGTGAAGCCCGACCGCTTCACCTTCCTGCCCAACACCGCCGGCTGTTTCACCGGCGAGGACGCCGTGCGGACCCTACGCCTGGCCCGCGAGGCCGGCGGCTGGGACCTGGTGAAGCTGGAGGTGCTGTCCGACACCAAGCACCTGCTGCCCGACATGGAGGAAACGCTGCGGGCGCTGAAGATGCTCGTGGCGGAGGGCTTCCAGGTGATGGTCTACTGCTCGGACGACCCGGTCTATGCGCAGAAGCTGGAGGACGCCGGCGCCTCGGCCATCATGCCGGCGGCCGCCCCGATCGGCTCGGGGCGGGGCATCCAGAACTTCCTGAACCTCGGCCTGATCATCGAGCAGGCGAAGGTGCCGGTGCTCGTCGATGCGGGCGTCGGCACGGCGTCCGATGCGGTGCTGGCGATGGAGATCGGCTGCGACGCCGTCCTGATGAACACCGCCATCGCCGGGGCCAAGGACCCGATCCGCATGGCGCGGGCGATGAAGCACGCGGTCATCGCCGGGCGGGAGGCCTATCTGGCCGGCCGGATGCCCAAGCGCATGTACGCCGAGCCGTCCTCGCCGCTCTCGGGGCTGATCTGAGCCATGGCGGGGGCCAGGAAGTCGATCTTCATCACCGGCGCCGCCTCCGGCATGGGCCGCGAGACCGCCCGGCTGTTCGCGGGCAAGGGCTGGTTCGTCGGCGCCTATGACGTCAACGAGGGCGGGCTGAAGGACCTGCAGGCCGAGCTCGGCGCCGAGAACTGCCTGATCCGCCGCCTGGACGTGACGAACCGCGCGGACTACCGCGCCGCGCTCGACGCCTTCGGCCCCGCGGCGGGCGGGCGGCTGGACCTGCTGTTCAACAACGCCGGCATCGGCAAGGGCGGCCCGTTCGACCAGCAGCCGTTCGAGGACATCCTGGCCGTCGTGCAGGTGAACCTGGTGGGCGTGCTGATCGGCATCTATGAGGCGATCCCGCTGCTCAAGGCGACGCCCGGCTCGCTGTGCTTCACGACCTCGTCTTCCTCGGCGACCTTCGGCATGCCCGGCATCGCGGTCTATTCGGCCACCAAGCACGCGGTGAAGGGGCTGACCGAGGCGCTGTCGGTGGAGTTCAAGGCCTATGGCGTGCGCGTCGCCGACGTGCTGCCGGGCCTGATCGACACGCCGATCCTCCCGCGCGAGGCGCTGGAGAACGCGCCGAAGGAGGGGATGTTCAGGGCCATGCCGGCCAGCGCCGTGGCCGAGGTGGTCTGGGAGGCCTACCACTCCGAGAAGCTGCACTGGTACGTGCCCCAGGAGATCGCCGAGCTGGACAAGATGGCGACGCTGGCCCCGGAGGCGACCCGCGACCAGATGGCCCAGCAGTCCCTGTTCGGGAAGCGCGACTAGGCCGCTTCCAGCCGCCGCAGGTCGGCGTCGGGCGGCAGGCCCAGCATCGTCAGCATCTCGGCCCGGCCCGGCCCGGCCTTGGGCCGGTAGGCCGCGGCGTTGGCTTTGCGGCCGCGCGCCCAGTAGCCCAGCACCTTGGCGAGGTTCGCCGGCCGCTTCAGCCAGGCCTGCGGATGCTCCAGCATGTGGAAGCCGCGCAGGAAGGCGCGCAGCAGGTCCGGGTCGGAGCGGATGGCGATGGTGACCCCGTCCTCCAGGAAGGCCTTGCCCAGCCGCTGGCGAAGGCCCGGCCGGTAGCCGGGGGTCATCGCCTGCCGGGCGCGGGCCATGCCGCGCCGGTCGGAGTCGCGCATCACGTCGTAGTAGGGCCGGATCTCGGCGGTCACCTTGGCCTGGTAGCGGACGAGGCGCTCGGCCGGATCGGTGGTCTCCTGGAGCGCCTGACGCAGCAGGGTGGCGCCGACCGCCGCCACCGAGCAGCCGCGGCCGTAGAGCGGATTGGTCCGCACATGGCTGTCGCCCACCGGGAAGAAGCCGAGAACGGCCGCGCGGCCGCCGGGCGCCAGGTCGTGCCAGCGGTTCTGGAGGTCGCCCATGCCATGGACGCGGCCGACGCCGTGGGCCCGCTCCGGCGCGACCCAGGGCGCGACGCCCGGCAGCGCCTTGCAGATGGCGTCGAAGGTCTCCGGGGCCATGATCGCCCGGCGCAGCTCCTCCTCGACCTCGGGCAGGCAGAGGGTGATCGAGAAGCAGCCGTTGTCGCCCGGGAAGACGCCGAACTTCAGGTAGTCGAGGTCGCCGGTGGACGGCGGCCCGCCGCGCGGCGGCTCGGCGGCGCCGGGCGGCAGGCGGTAGTGGCGGGTGAAGTAGAGGACGCCGGTGGGCTCGGTGTCGGTCGCCACCTGCGCGCCGGCCGCGACCAGGGTCTCCACCGCGTCCGAGGTGCGGCCGCCCGCGTCGACGACGAGATCGCCGGAAAGCTCCGTCCCGTCCTCGAGCCGCACGCCCGTGACGCGGGGCGGGCCGCCCGGCGCGATCACCAGCTCCCGGACGAAGGTCTCCGCGCGCAGGGTCACGCCCGGCAGCCGCTCCACATAGGCGCGGATGACCAGCTCCAGGGTGGTGCGGCGGCTGGTGAGGATCGAGAGGTCGACGTCCACCGGCTTCGGCGCGTAGGTGCGGCGGTGGACGGAGGTCAGGCCCTCCTCGAAGGTGAGCTCACGGCAGCCGGCGGCCAGAAGCTCGGCCAGCAGGGCGGGATGCTCGTCGCGGATCAGGTTGCGCAGGCGGGCCAGGAAGGCGTGGCTGTGGCGCAATTGGCCGACGCCGCGTCGGCTCCAGTCGGCGAAGGCGGCGTCGGGGCCGCCGGGCGGCGGCCCCGGATCGCGCTCCAGCAGGATCACCTCGCGGCCCGTGGGCGCCAGGGCCAGGGCCGTCCAGAGACCGGCCATGCCGGCGCCGACCACCAGCACCTTCTCGGTCATGATCGCGCTCCGCCTCGGCGTCCCGAAGGCGGAAGGGTCGGTGCTTGCCGCAACGGCGGTCAAGCCGATCCCTAGCTGATCCGCTTCAGGTCCTTGCCCTTCACCTGCAGGATCGCGGCGCGCAGGGCGTTGACGTCGGCCCCGGGGATCAGGGTGTTTCCGACCACGAAGGCCGGCGTGCCCTCGATGTTCAGCGCCTGGGCGAGCGCCCGGGTGTCGGCGATGTGGCGGGCGATGGCCGGCGCCTGGGCCGCCTGGCGCGCCTGGGCGGGGTCGATCCCCGCCTCGCGCAGGTGACGGTCCAACGCGGCCTCGGTGAGCGCCTTGTCGGCCATCCAGCGGTTGTAGACGTCGAGCCCCCTGGCCTTCACGGGCTGGGTGAGGGCGAGGCGGGCGGCGGTGTCCGACACCTCGCCGAAGATCGGCAGCTCCTTGAAGACGAAGCGGACGTCCGGGTTCTCCCGGATCAGCTTCGCGACCTCGGGCGCCACCACCTTACAGTAGCCGCAGCGGTAGTCGTAGAACTCCACGACCGTGTACTTGCCGTTCCGATTGGCCACGAAATCGCGCGGGTCGCGCTCCAGCGCCGCCCGGTGCTTGTCGATGGCCGCGGTGGAGGCCTTGATCGCCTCCGCCTGCTTCTTCTCGTTCAGCTTCATGGCCATTTCCTCCAGCACCTCGGGGTGCGTCAGGAGGTAGGCGCGCACGCGCTCGCCGAAGGCGGCGTCCTGCGGCTTGTCGCAGGCGGAGAGGGCGAGCACGGCGGAGAGCGCCAGGACGGCGGGGACAGGGGACAGCATGGGGCTCAGATAGGGCCTGGAGGCTCCGGCGCCTAGCGCGTCTGGCGGGCGGAGATGGAGCCTTCCCGCGCCAGGTCCTTCAGGTCCTCGCGGTCGGGGCTCGACGCCAGCACGATGTCGGTGGCGCGCCGCCACTGCGGCGTGCTCCGGTCCAGCATCTCGCGGGCGCGCATGGCGAACACCCGGGCCTGCCGCTTGTCGCCGACGTTGAAGTTGTATTCGGCCGTGGCGAGCCGGGCGAGGCCGTCCTGCCCCTGCCGGTCGTAGGCCGCCGCCAGGAGGCGCCAGGCGACGGCGTTGTCGTCCTCCTGGGTCAGCGCCTTCTTGAGCTCGGCGATGCCTTCCTCGACCTTGGCCTTGTCGTCCAGGGCGATCAGGGTCTGGCCGAGGTTCACCCGCAGGAGCGGCGCGTCGGGCTTGAGCTCCACCGACCGGCGCTGCGGCTGCTCGGCCTCGGCGGCGCGGCCGAACTCGAAGAGCACCTGGCCCTTCAGCTCCCAAAGGTAGGGGTTGTCAGGCTGCTCCTGCAGGAGCGCGTCGATCAGCTTCAGCGCCCGGTCGGGCTCCTTGAGCTGATAGTAGGCGATCGCGCGGGCGTAGCGGGCGGGATAGGACTTGTCGGCCTCGGCGTACTTCACGATCGCCACCTGCGGGTTCAGGAACCCTTCCAGCTTGGCTTTCATGACGGCGTGCTCGGCCATGGCCTCGGGCGTGTCGACCTTGTCGTAGCTGGGCAGGGCCTCCACGCGCCGCCGCAGGGCCTCGATGCGGTCGGAAGAGAGCGGGTGGCTGCGGAAGTAGGCGTACCGGCGGCCCTCGCTGAAGACCTCCTGGTAGCGGAAGTTGTCGAAGAAGTCGGCCAGGCCCTTGCCCGAGATGCCGGCCTTCTCCAGCAGGGTGGCGCCCGCCTGGTCGGCGCGGCTTTCCTGCTCGCGGCTGTAGCCGAGCGCGCCCAGGGTCCCGAAGTAGCTGGCCGAGCCGGCGAGGCCCGCCGCGGCCTCCGGAGAGCCGGCCAGCGCGGCGAGCACGCCCAGGCCCATGGTCAGCAGGAACGGCCGCATGCCGGCCCGGCTCATCTCGCCGGAGCGGGCGCTGTGGCCGGCCGCCAAGTGGGCCACCTCGTGCCCGATGACGCCCTGCAGCTCGTTGGGCGTCTTCGATTCCAGGATCAGACCGGTGTAGACGCCCATCGTCCGCGGCGCGGCGAACGCCTGCAGGTCCTTGCCCCCGATCAGCAGGATGTCGATCGTCTTCGAATCGATGCCGGCCGCGTCGAAGATCGGGGCGGAGTCCTTGCGCAGGATCTCCTCGATCTCGGTGTCGCGGATGAGGGAGATCCCCTCGTCCTGGGCGACCGCGGGAGCCGGGTGGATCACCAGGCTCGCCGCGGCCGTGAGGGCCAGGGCGAAACGGAGAACCGACCGGGAAAGGGACACCATGCTCAACGTCCTGTTACGCCCCCTCGTCCCCGTCGGAACCCTAACCCGTCAGCCTCGTCGCCACCAGCCTCGGCGCGGCGCGGCGGGCGGGGCGGAGATCTCCGCCGGATCCGGCTCGACAGGCGCCGGGGCCGGGGCCGGGGCGGCGGGCGGAGCCGGAGCGGGCCCGACGACGGCGACCGCGGCGGGGGCCGCCGCCTTCCGACGGCTGGGGCGCGCCGGACGGGCTTGCGCCTCGGCGGCCACCGGCTCGGGCTCGCGCACCGGCTCCGGCGCAGCCACCGGTTCCGGCGCGGCCTCGACCACGGGCTCCGCCGGCGGGGCTTCCATGACCGCGGCGTCCGCGGCCGGGGCCTCCGAAGCCGCGTCGGCCTTGCGGCTGCGGCTGCGGCGGGCGCGCTTCGGCTTCTCTTCGACGGCCGGCAGCTCGACCCAGATCTCCTCGTCGCCCGACGTGGACGCCGGGGCGGCCGAGACGGTCGGCGTGGCGGCGACGGCTTCCGCCGCGACCGCGATCGGGGCCTGGGCCGGAGCCGCGCGCTCGTCGTTGGCGGGCGTCGGCGGCGACGTCGGCGCCTGGGCGCGCCTCAGGTCCTCGGCCGGGTCGTACCAGACGAACGGGTCGTCGCCGTAGGGCACCCACGGACGGGTCCAGGCGAAGGCGTCCTGCGGCCGGGCGTCGTCGCGCATCCGGCGACCGCCGCGACGGCCGCGACGGCGGCGGCGTCCGCCGTGCCCGCCTTCCTCGTCGTCCTGCGCCTCGACCGGGCGGGGCGGGGCCTCGCCGCCTTCGCGCGGCTCGCGGGCTTCCCTCGGCTCGTCGCCGCGACGGCCGCGACGGCGACGGCGGCGTCCGCCGCGACGGCCCTCGGCGTCCTCGGAGCGGTCCTCCTCGCGCGGGCGGCGCGGCTCGGCGGAGCTGGGCTCACCGTCCTCTTCCGCCTCCTCGTCGTCCTCGTCTTCCTCTTCCTCGTCCTCGTAGGCCTCGTCGTCGTAGTCGTCCTCGGCCACCGGCTCATAGGCCTGGACCGGGACGTGGACGATGGCGGCGTGCTCGGCGCGGGTCTCGCTGGCGGTCCGCTCGATCTGGTGGTCGGCGTGCGCCATGTCGTCGTCGATGACGACGGTCACGAACAGGCCGAACGCCTGGTGCAGGCGGGCCAGGTGCGCGCGCTTCTCGTTGAGGATGTAGAGACCCACGGCGCGCGGCACGGTCAGCGTCGCTTCGCCGCCGCCCTTCAGCGCCTCGATCTCCAGCGCCCGCAGGGACGCCAGCGCGCTCGATTCCACCGAGCGCACCCGCCCGGTGCCCGCGCAGTGCTCGCAGACATGGGTGGTGCCTTCCAGCACGCCGGTGCGGCGGCGCTGGCGGCTGATCTCCATCAGGCCGAACGGACTGATCTTGCCCATCTGCACGCGGGCGCGGTCGTCCTTCAGGCAATCCTTCAGCTTCTTCTCGACGGCCCGGTTGTTCTTCGCCTCGTCCATGTCGATGAAGTCGATGACGATCAGGCCGGCCAGGTCGCGCAGCCGCAGCTGGCGGGCGGCTTCCTCGGCCGCCTCCATGTTGGTCTTCATCGCCGTGGCTTCGATGTTCCGCTCGCGGGTGGAGCGGCCGGAGTTCACGTCGACGGCGACCAGCGCCTCGGTCTGGTTGATCACCAGGTAGCCGCCGCTGCGCAGCGGCACCACGGGCGAGTAGATCTGGCTGAGGTGGTCTTCCACCCGGTGCTTCACGAAGAGCGGCGTCGGCTCGCGGTAGAGCTGCACCTTCTTCGCCTGGCTGGGCATCAGCATGCGCATGAAGTCGCGCGCTTCCTTGAAGGCGCTCTCGCCCTCGACGAACACCCCGTCGATGTCCTTGTCGTAGAGGTCGCGGATCGCCCGCTTCACGAGGTCCTCTTCCTCGTAGATCAGGGCCGGCGCGATCGAGTGCAGCGTCGTCTCGCGGATGTTCTCCCAGAGACGCAGCAGGTAGTCGTAGTCGCGCTTCAGCTCGGCCTTCGTGCGCTTGGCGCCGGCCGTGCGCACGATCAGGCCCATGCCCTGGGGCACGTCCAGGCTCTGGACGATGGTCTTCAGGCGCTTGCGGTCGGTGGCCGTCGTGATCTTGCGGCTGATGCCGCCGCCGCGGGCGGTGTTCGGCATCAGGACGCCGTAGCGGCCGGCCAGCGACAGGTAGGTGGTGAGCGCCGCGCCCTTGTTGCCGCGCTCTTCCTTGACGACCTGCACCAGCATGATCTGCCGGCGGCGGATCACTTCCTGGATCTTGTACTTGCGCATCAGCCGGCGACGGCGGCGCGCAAGCTCCTCCTCCATGACGTCGTCGTCGTCCTCGGAGGCGGTGGCGGCTTCCTCGTCGTCGCCGTCCTCGGAGGGCTCCTCCGAAGCGGCCGCGCGGCGTCCGCGGGCGGGACGTTCGTCCTCCTCGTCTTCCTCGGCCTCCTCGCGCAGCAGGGCTTCGCGGTCGGCGACCGGGATCTGGTAGTAGTCGGGGTGGATTTCGTTGAAGGCCAGGAAGCCGTGGCGGTTGCCGCCGTACTCGATGAAGGCCGCCTGCAGGGACGGCTCAACGCGCGTCACCTTGGCGAGATAGATGTTCCCTCTGAGTTGCTTGCGGTTCTGGCTCTCGAAATCGAACTCTTCAACGCGGGTCCCGTCGACGACCACCACACGCGTTTCTTCCGCGTGCGCTGCGTCGATCAGCATGTTCTTGGGCATTAAGTGAATCTCCACGGCGCGCGGTGCGCTGCCGGTGCATGGGATGGGCGCGCGCGCCGCCCGGGAAGACGCCGGAATCGGCGTCTCGGGAGGCCATGGGGCCAGTATCGGCGTGAGCTGCGCAGCCCATCAGGTGTGTTCCCAGGCGCGTCCTTGATTGGGCGCGGATCGGATGATGCGTCGTCACCGAGGGTTCGGTCGAAGCCGACGCGGGCTTGATGTCGCGCGCACCAGGCGATGCCGTTTCGGCGCGCGGGCGGACTTTGCAACACCGGGCCGCAAAAGGAAAGCCGAACCCGTCTGCGCGGGATGAAAGGTCTCGTTAACCGTTCGTCCACCGACCCCGCGTCTATATGGCCCTTCAATCCTCTTTTCGAAGTCCGTAGGCTGGAGCCCGCAAACAAATGCTGGCGCGTATGGGGCAGGGTCTGTGGAGGCATAAGGGCTGGGCCGCGATCGGTTCGGCCGCCGCGGTGCTGTGCCTGGCCGGCGTCGCCGTGGGCCACGCCGCCGCCGCCTCCGCCGACCTGCTGAAGGTCCGCCTGGGCGGGGACGCCGCACAGACCCGCATCGTCATCGACCTCGACCGCTCGGCCAGCGCCAAGCTGGTCTCCGACGGCGCCGCCGATCGTCGCGTCACCGTCGTGCTGCCGGGCGTCACCGCCGCCGGGGGGCTGCAGGGCGGAGGCCACGGCCTCGTCCGGGCGTGGATGGTCGACCAGACCGCCGCCGGGGCCCGCCTGCAGATGGACCTTTCCGCCGACGCCAAGGTGAAGCGGCGCTTCCTGCTGCCGCCGGCCGACGGCGTGGACCACTACCGCTATGTGGTGGACCTCGCGCCGCTGCCCCCCGCCGAGGTGAAGCTCGCCAAGGCCACCGCGCCGAAGCTCAGGCCCCGCCTGCTGCCGGTGCGCGGCGAGCTGTCGCTCAAGAAGGTGGTCGTCATCGACGCCGGCCACGGTGGGAACGACCCCGGCGCGCGCGGGGCCGAGGGCTTCGAGAAGGACCTGAACCTCGCCGCGGCCCGGCAGCTGAAGGCGCGCCTGGAGCGCAGCGGGCGCTACAAGGTGATCATGACCCGCGAGACCGACGCCTATGTCGGCCTCGCCAGCCGCGTGCGGATCGCCCAGCGCGCCGACGCCGACCTGTTCATCTCCCTGCACGCCGATTCCGGTCCGGAGCCGGGCCTGCGCGGCGCCAGCGTCTACACCCTGTCCGACAAGGCGAGCGCGCGGGCCGCCCAGTTCGTCAGCAAGGACGACTGGTTCATGAAGGCCAGCCTGTCCGGCGACCGCGGCGTCAGCGACATCCTGCTCGACCTGACCCAGCGGGCCACACGCAACCGCTCGGCGGCCTTCGCCCAGACCCTGGTCTCCAACATCGAGGGCGAGGCGCCCCTGCTGCGCCGCAGCCATCGGGACGCCGGCTTCATGGTGCTGCTGGCCCCCGACGTGCCGGCCGTGCTCCTGGAGATGGGCTTCATCTCCAACCCGGAGGACGAGGTGCTGCTGCGCGACGTCCAGCGCCGGGGCGCCCTGATGAACGCCGTCGGCGACGCCATCGACGACTACTTCGCCGAAACCACCCGGCTTGCGGCGCGCTGACGCGGTTGGGGCGGCGGGCCGTTGGCGCCCGCGCCGACGCAGGCTAGACGAGGTCTGAAGGGGCTACATCGCCCTGGAGGCATGGTCCTAAGTTGAATCCCCAGGAGAGCAGACCCGAGCGTTGGGTCGCGATGGCCGGCGTGGTGGTGCTGAGCGCCATCGCGGTGGCGGGATTCGCCGCGGCCATCTGGGCCGCCTGGCTGTTCAAGAGCATGCCCGACGCCGCGGACCTGGCCGACTACCATCCGCCCACCGCCACCCGCGCCTACGCCTGGGACGGCACCCTGATCGGCGAGTTCTCCCGCGAGCGCCGGATCTACGTGCCCTACGACGCGATCCCGCCGCGCCTGGCCCAGGCCTTCCTGGCGGCCGAGGACCACAACTTCTTCAAGCACGGCGGCGTCGATGTCGGCGGCTTCGGCCGGGCGATGGCCAAGAACGTCATCAACGTCGCCCAGGGTCGGCGGCTGGAGGGCGGCTCGACCATCACCCAGCAGGTGGCCAAGAACATCCTGCTCACGAACGACCAGACCATCGGCCGCAAGCTGAAGGAGGCGATCCTCGCCGGGCGGCTGGAGCAGACGCTGTCGAAGGAGCGGATCCTCGAGCTCTATCTGAACGAAATCTGGCTGGGCTACCGCTCCTACGGCGTGGGCGCGGCGGCCTACAACTACTTCGGCAAGTCGATTTCCGAGCTCAGCATCGCCGAGGCGGCCTACCTGGCCGCCGTGCCCAAGGGGCCGGACAACTACCACCCCATCCGGCGCAAGCGTCAGGCCATGCAGCGCCGCAACTGGGTGATCGACCAGATGGCCGGCCACGGCTGGATCACCCGCGCCGAGGCCGACGCGGCGAAGGCCGAGGACCTGAAGGTCCAGGGCGAGCCTACCCGCGCCAAGTACCGGGACGCCGACTATTTCGTGGAGGAGGTGCGCCGCCGAGGCCTCTCCACCCTCGGGACCAAGCTGACCGAGGGCGGCTACTACATGCGCACCACCCTCGACCCGCGTCTGCAGAGCGCTGCGCGGCTGGCCCTGATGAACGGTCTCGAGGCCTACGACCGCCGCCATGGCTGGCGCGGCGCCTGGGGCCGCGTCACCACCCTGACCGGCTGGGAAGACGTCGCCCGCAAGGAATCCCGACCGGCCGAGCGCCGCAGCTGGCGCCAGGCCGTGGTCACCGACGTCGGCGGCGGCAACGTCCAGATCCGCACCATCGACGGCCAGACCGGCGCCCTGGCGTCCGAGGACGTGGCCTGGGCCCGCCGGGGCAAGGGCATCGGCACCGGCGACCTGGTCTTCGTGGCGCCCAACGAGGACGGCGCGCCGGGCTTCCGCCTGAAGCAGGTGCCGGCGGTGAACGGCGCCCTGGTGGCCATGGAGCCGCACTCCGGCCGCGTCCTGGCCATGGTCGGCGGCTATTCGTTCTCGCTGTCCAGCTTCAACCGGGCGACCCAGGCCGAGCGGCAGCCGGGCTCGGCGATCAAGCCGATCGTCTACGCCGCGGCCCTGGAGAACGGCTACACGCCGGCCAGCGTCGTCATGGACGCCCCGATCACGCTCGCGGGCGCCGGCGGCCAGGCCTGGAGCCCCGAGAACTACGAGAAGAAGTACTACGGTCCGCTGCAGCTGCGGAAAGGCCTGGAGCTGTCGCGCAATGCCATGACCGTGCGGCTGGCCCAGGGCGTGGGGATGACCAAGATCTCCGGGCTCGCCGAGCGCATGGGCGTCACCAAGAAGATGGACCGGGTGCTGGCCATGGCCCTGGGCTCCGGCGAAAGCACCGTCTTCCGCATGGCCGGCGCCTATTCGGCCTTCGTCAACGGCGGCCGCAAGGTGGAGCCGCACCTGATCGAACTGGTCCAGGACCGCGAGGGCAAGACGATCTACCGGCACGACCGCCGCGACTGCGTCCGCTGCGGCGTGGGCTTCAACGGCGACGAGAGCCCGCGCATCGCTCCGGCCGGGGGCCAGGTGATGGACCCGATCACCGCCTACCAGATCACCTCGATGCTGCAGGGCGTCGTCCAGCGCGGCACGGCCGCCTCGGCCTCGTCGCTCGGCTATCCGCTGGGCGGCAAGACGGGGACCACCAACGACTACCGTTCGGCCTGGTTCATGGGCTTCTCGCCCGACCTCGTGGTCGGCATCTACGTCGGCTTCGACGACAACCGCAGCCTGGGCGAGGGCGAGACCGGCAGCCAGTCGGCCGTGCCGATCTTCATCGACTTCATGAAGGTGGCGCTGGAGGGCGTGGAGAAGAAGGAATTCAAGGCGCCCAAGAACGCCAAGTTCGCCACGATCCGCGGCATCCGGGAGGCGTTCCGGCCGGGCACCGAGCCCCGGGTCGCCACCGCGCCGATCGGCGGGGCAGGGGGCCTGTCGCGCAGCGGCCCGCAGCCCTACAACCAGGTCTGGAAGAACGGCGTGACGGGCGCGCCCAGCGCAGGCGCCGCCGTGGCCCCGCCGCCGCCGCCCAAGCGACCGCCGGACGACACCGCCGGCTTGTACTGAGCGCCGGCGCGGGCTATCTGCCGCGCCCTTACCGTTGGAGCTTCTCACATGAGAGCGGATGTCGAGGCCGCCAAGGCCGACATCGAGCAGTCGATCGAACTGCTCAGGAGGCGTCTTTGACTGGGAGCCAGCGCTCCGAAAGCTCGATGAGCTGAACGCCCGGGTCGAGGACCCGAGCCTGTGGAACAATCCGGACGAGGCCCAGGCTGTGAGCCGGGAGCGCTCGCGGCTGGCCGCCCAGGTCGACGCCGTGAAGGCGCTCGAGACCGGCCTCGCCGACGCCCTCGGCTACGCCGAGCTGGCCGACGAGGAGGGCGACGAGGACTCCTTGGAGGAGGCGCGCGCCCAGCTCAAGGCGATCAAGGAGCGGGCCGCCCGCGCCGAACTCGAGGCGCTGCTGTCCGGCGAGGCGGACGGAAACGACGCCTATGTGGAGATCAACTCCGGCGCCGGCGGCACTGAGTCCAACGACTGGGCCGGCATGCTGCTGCGGATGTACACCCGCTGGGCCGGCGCCCACGGCATGACCGTGGACGTGATCGAGGAGACGCCGGGCGAGCAGGCCGGCATCAAGTCCGTCACCCTGCAGGTGAAGGGGACCAACGCCTACGGCTGGCTGAAGACCGAGGCCGGCGTCCACCGGCTGGTGCGGATCAGCCCCTACGACTCGAGCGCCCGGCGCCACACCAGCTTCGCCTCGGTGTGGGTCTATCCGGTGATCGACGACAACATCGAGATCGAGATCAATCCGTCGGACGTGCGCACCGACACCTACCGGGCCTCCGGGGCCGGCGGGCAGCACGTCAACAAGACCGACTCCGCCGTGCGCCTGACGCACATCCCCACCGGCATCGCGGTCGCCTGTCAGACGCAACGGTCGCAGCACCAGAACCGCGAGCAGGCGTGGAAGATGCTGCGCGCCCGGCTCTACGAGCTGGAACTGGAGAAGCGCGAAGCGGCCCAGGCGGCGATCGAGGACCAGAAGACCGACATCGGCTGGGGCCACCAGATCCGCAGCTACGTCCTGCAGCCATACCAGATGGTGAAGGACCTGCGCACCGAGGTGGAGACCTCCGACACCCAGGGGGTGCTGGACGGCGACCTCGACGAGTTCATGGGCGCGGCGCTCGCCCAGCGCGTGGGCGCCACCCGCGACGCGAAGGAAGGGGCCTAGGGCCTACTCCGCCGCCTCGGCGACCGGCGCGGCCTCGGCCACGGCGGCCGGAGCCTCGAAGCGCAGGCTGCGGCCTTCGAAGCGGGCGCCGGCGTCCACGGCGAGCTGGGTGTGGGTGACGTCGCCGATCACCTGGGCGGAGGCGTGCAGGCGCACCTGCTGGGCGGTGATCGAGCCGGTGACCCGGCCGCGGATGTCGACCGCCTCGGCCTCGATGGCGCCTTCCACCTGGCCGCTCTCGCCGATGGTCAGGCGGCCGACCCGCAGGTCGCCGCGCACCGTGCCGTCGAGCTGCACGTCGCCGTCGCTGGCGAGGTCGCCGTTCACCGTCACGTTCTCGGCGATCAGCGAGGCGGCGATGGGCCTGCGGACCGGCTGGGCCTCGGGCGTCTCGGCGCGCGTGGAACTGGACTTGGTCGGCTTAGCCGGCTTGGAGAACATAGGCGCCTGCCTTGAGGAAGCGGTCGGGGTTCTGGGCGCGGCCGTTCACCCACACCTCGTAGTGCAGGTGGGTGCCGGTGGAGCGTCCGGTGGAGCCCATGCCGCCCACGCGGGTCCCCACGGCCACCGGCTGGCCGACGCGCACGCCGATGGCGTGCAGGTGGGCGTAGCGGGTCTTCAGGCCCCGGCCGTGGTCGATCTCCACCACATTGCCGTAGCCGGAGCGCACGCCGGTGAAGGACACCACGCCCGGCCCGGTCGCATAGATCGGGGTCATGTGGCCGCCGCCGAAGTCCAGCCCCGAATGGAACGCCGGCCGACGGGTGAAGGGGTCGAAGCGGACGCCGAAGCGGCTGGTCTGGGGCGTGCCCGCGGTGGGCCGCGCCAAAGGCAGCTTCTCGACCGCTACGGCCAGGGCCCGGGCCTCGCCCAGGTCGGTGGCGGCGTGCTGGATGCGCTCGGCGAAGTCCTCGTCCACGTCCAGCACCGCCGCCAGCGCGCGGGGGTCCTTGGACTCGATCAGCGGCCCGCCGAGCGAGCCGCCCTTCGGCACATAGGCGTTGGGCGTCAGGCCGGCGAGGCGGAAGGCCAGGCGCAGCCGGTCGGCGCGGCTCTTGGCGAAGGTGTCGGCGGCGTCGAGGAGCTGCTCCTGGCTGATCCGCACCATTTCGACCCGGCGCACCGGGTTGGTGTCCTGGGCGGCCAGCGCGCGGGTGATGGCCGGCGTCAGGGCCTCGGCGGCGCCGGGCGAGCCCTTCATGTCGGTGAGCAGCAGGGCGAGCGCGGCGTGGCGCTTCTCGATGGTGGTGGCGAGGTCCTCGTTGGAGCCCGAGGCGGCGTTCAGCTGCGCCACGGCGGAGTTCAGGCGGGCCTGCCGGTCGGCGATCCAGCGCTCGTACTTGGCCTGGGTGCGGGCGATCTCGCGGTCCGCGGCCGAGGCCGAGAACACGTTCACCAGCATGGCGGCGGTGGCCACGCCCATCCACAGCGCGGCCCCGGCGACGACGCCGGCGGCGGCCATCTGCTTCTTGGCGGTGAGAACGAACGCCTTCATCTCGCCGCCCGAGCGGACATAGAGGTGGCGTTCCGGAAACAGGTCTTCGAGCGAGCGGCGAAGGCGCGCTAGGCGTTGCATGCTTTTCGCTAAGTCCCCAGCCCCATGGACGCTGGAGATATGCAACGAGAATTTTCGGACGCGCAAGACGCGTTGGCGTCCCAAATGGACGCACCTCCGCACACTGCAAGTGTTTGCGGCTCCGGTTAACGCAGCCTGAACGGCGTTAAGTCTGTCGTCCATCGCCGACCGCGCCCGCCGCGCACAAAGGCGGGCGGCGCGGCAAAGCTGCAACAGGGGGCGTCCGTCGTCTCAGAGGGCCTTCACGGCGTCCAGCACCTGCTGGGCGTGACCCGGCACCTTCACCTTGCGCCAGATTTTGCGGGTCACCCCGTCCTGGATCAGGAAGGTGGAGCGGTCGATGCCCATGTACTGGCGGCGGTAGAGGCTCTTCTCCACCCAGCTGCCGTAGCGCTCGATGACGGCGCCCTCGGGGTCGGCGCCGAGGCGCACGGCGAGGTCGTACTTCTTCGCGAAGTTCTGGTGCTTCTTCACGCTGTCCTTGGAGACGCCGATCACCGTCGCCCCGGCCTTGGCGAACTCCGGCGCGAGCGCCGAGAAGTCCTGCGCCTCTCGGGTGCAGCCCGGGGTGTCGTCCTTCGGATAGAAGTAGAGCACCAGCGTCCTGCCCGCGAAGTCGGAGAGGCGCGCGGGCCCCTCCGCCGTCTCCAGCTCGAAGTCGGGCGCCTGGGCGCCCTCGGTCACGTCAGCCATCCGTCCCTCCGTCAGACCGGCTTCACGAGCACGATCTTCTTCTTGCCGGCCGAGAGCTTCACCGCCCCGTCCACCAGGTCGGCGGTGGTCACCGTGCGGTTGGCGTCGGTCTCGGCCTTGTCGTTGACCCTGAGGCCGCCGCCCTGGGCGAGCCGCCGCGCCTCGCCGCGCGAGGCCGCAAGCCCTGCGTCCGCCGCCAGGGCCGCCAGCACGATGCCGGCCTCCAGCTCGGCCGCCGGCACCTCGTGGGTGGGCAGGTCGGCGGAGAGCTGGCCCTTCTCGAAGGCGGCCTCCGCGGCCGCGGCGGCCTTGGCCGCTTCCTCCGCGCCGTGCAGCATCCGCGTGGCCTCGTTGGCGAGCACCTTCTTGGCCTCGTTGATCTGGGCGCCGGGCAGGGCCTCCAGCCGGGCGATCTCGTCCAGCGGCAGGTCGGTGAACAGGCGCATGAAGCGGCCCACGTCGGCGTCCTCGGTGTTCCGCCAGAACTGCCAGTAGTCGTAGGGGCTGCGCATGTCGGCGTTCAGCCACACCGCGCCGGACATGGTCTTGCCCATCTTCTGGCCCGAGGCGGTCGAGAGGAGGGGCGTGGTCAGGCCGAAGGCGGGCTTCTGGTCGACGCGGCGGATCAGCTCCACGCCGTTGAGGATGTTCCCCCACTGGTCGGACCCGCCCATCTGCAGCACGCAGTTCCGGGTGCGGTGCAGCTCGAGGAAGTCCACCGACTGCATCAGCATGTAGTTGAACTCGAGGAAGGTCATCGGCTGCTCGCGCTCGAGCCGCAGCTTCACCGAGTCGAAGGCCAGCATCCGGTTGATCGTGAAGTGCACGCCGTAGTCGCGCAGGAACTGGACGTAGCCGAACTTCGACAGCCACTCGTCGTTGTCGACCATCACCGCGTCGGTGGGGCCGTCGCCGAAGGTCAGGAACTTGGCGAACACGGTCTTGATCGAGGCGATGTTCGCCTTGATGTCGTCCTCGCTGAGCAGCTTGCGCGCCTCGTCCTTGCCGGTCGGGTCGCCGACCTTGGTCGTGCCGCCGCCCATCAGGACGATCGGCTTGTGACCCGCCTGCTGCAGCCGGCGCAGCATCATGATCTGGATGAGGCTGCCGACGTGCAGGCTGGGGGCGGTGGCGTCGAACCCGATGTAGCCCGCGATGGCGCCGGCCGCCGCGGCCCCGTCCAGCTCCTCAGGGTGGGTGATCTGGTGGATGTAGCCGCGCGCCTGCAGGGTCTTCAGGAACTCGGACTTGAACGGCGCATCGGACATCAGGGGATTCCCGGGACTTCGGTGGGCGCGCTCTAGCACGGCGGGATCGGGTATTTCGAGGGACATGGCGGGCTCCTTGAGGATGGAGGCCGGCGTCGTCTGGTCTGGGAGGGCGCCGGCCGGGAGGGCAGGCGCGTGGGATCGGACGCCTGCTAGGAGGGCAGGCGGTAATAGCGGCCGAAGCGGGCGTCGCGTCCGATCATGCGGCTAGCTACCGAGCCGGAGCCGTGGCAGTCAAGCCGCATGCGCGTGCTCGGATTCATGACCGGGACCTCCCTCGACGCCGTCGACATGGCGGTGCTGGAGACCGACGGCGAGGCGATCGAGGCCTTCGGGCCAGCCGGCGAGCGCAAGCTGAGCGAACCAGTTCGGGACCTGCTGATCGAGGCCACGCTGCAGGCGCTGAAGTGGGAGCGGGGCGCGCCGCCGCCGGCCGTCTTCGAGGACGCCGCGCGGGCCGTGGCCGAGGAGCACCTGGCCGCGGCGGAGGTGTTCCTGGCCGCCAACGAACTTGCCTGGGCCGACCTCGACCTGATCGGCATGCACGGCCAGACGGTGCTGCACGAGCGGCCGGACGACGGCGCGGTCGGCCGCACCGTCCAGCTCGGCGACGCCCAGTGGCTGGCCGACCGCACCGGCGTGCCGGTGGCGTTCGACTTCCGCAGCGCCGACATGGCGGCCGGCGGGCAAGCGGCGCCGCTCGCGCCGATCTACCACCTCGCCCGGGCGCGATCCTCGGGCCTGCAGCCGCCGCTGGCGGTCCTGAACGTCGGCGGCGTCGCCAACGTCACCTTCTGGTCGGGCGGCGAGGCGATCTCCGCCTTCGACACCGGCCCCGGCAACGGGATGGTCGACCTGCTGATGCAGGACCGTGGCGCGGGCCGGTTCGACGACAAGGGCCGCTACGCCAGCGTCGGCAAGGTCCAAGAGCCGGTGCTGCGGGCGCTGCTGGCGCATCCCTATTTCGAGGCGCCGGCGCCGAAGTCGCTCGATCGCTATGACTTCTCGCTGGAGCCGCTGGCCAAGTGCGAGCTGGAGGACGCCGCGGCCACGCTGGTGGCCTTCACCGCCGAGGCGGTGCGGCTTGGGCTGGAGCTGATCGGCGAGACGCCGCGCGAGGTGATCGTCACCGGCGGCGGGCGGCACAATCCGGAGATCATGAAGGCGCTGACCGCCCGGCTGCCGTGCCCGGTGACCGCGGCGGAGGACCACGGTTGGCGCGGCGACGCCATCGAGGCCGAGGCCAGCGCCTACCTGGCGGCGCGGACCCTGCGCGGCCTGCCGATCTCTTTCCCGAAGACCACGGGTGTCCCGCAGCCGATGACCGGCGGCCGGATCGCCAGACCGAACAGTGAGGGGGCTTCCGATGCGTAAGATGTTCCTGGCGGCGAGCGCCGCCATCGCGGTGTCCGTCGCCTTGCCGGCTGCCGCCCAGGCGCCGGCGGCGGCGCCCTATGACGCGGCGGTGTTCGCCAAGGCCAAGGCGCTGCAGCCCAAGGTGGTCGCCTGGCGGCGCGACATCCACCAGAACCCCGAGCTGGGCAACCGCGAGGTCCGCACCTCCAAGCTCGTCGCGGACCACCTTCGCAAGCTCGGCTACGAGGTGAAGACCGGCGTCGCCAAGACCGGCGTCGTCGCCGTCCTGAAGGGCGGCAGGCCCGGCGGCGTGGTGGCCCTGCGCGCCGACATGGACGCCCTGCCGGTGGCCGAGAAGACCGGCCTGCCGTTCGCGTCGAAGGCCACGGCCCAGTACAACGGCCAGACGGTGCCCGTGATGCACGCCTGCGGCCACGACGCCCACGTGGCGATCCTGATGGGCGCGGCCGAGGTGCTGGCGTCCATGAAGGCCGAAATCCCCGGCACGGTGGTGCTGATCTTCCAGCCGGCCGAGGAGGGGGCGCCCGCGGGCGAGGAGGGCGGCGCCAAGGTGATGGTCGAGGAGGGTGTGCTGCAGAACCCCAAGGTCGACGCGGTGTTCGGCCTGCATGTGGTGCCCGGGCCGGTCGGCGCGCTGTTCTGGCGGCCGGGCCCGATGATGGCCGCCTCCGACCGCTACGAGATCGCGCTGAAGGGCAAGCAGACCCACGGCGCCCAGCCGTGGTCCGGCATCGACATGGCCTCGGTGGCCGCCGACATCGTCACCGCCTTCAACCAGATCGCCGCGCGCCAGGTGAACGTCGCCAAGTCGCCGACGGTGCTGACCGTCGGCACCATCCACGGCGGCCTGCGCTACAACATCATCCCGGAAGACCTGGAGATGGCCGGCACCCTGCGCACCTTCGATCCCGACATGCGCAAGGACGTCATGGGCCGGATCGAGAAGACCGTGACCTCCATCGCCGAGCGCTACGGCGCCAGCGCCAAGCTGACCTGGGGTACGCCCAACCCGGTGACCAACAACCACCGCGAGCTCACGGCGAAGATGAAGCCCACCCTGCAGCGGGCGGCCGAGGGCGGGAACATCAAGGACGACATCGACTACATCACCGGCGCCGAGGACTTCTCCTACTACCAGCTGAAGGTGCCCGGCCTGTTCTACGACCTCGGCGTCGGCAATCCGCCGGGGGTGAACCACTCGCCGTTCTTCACGGTGGACGAGCGGGCGCTGGAGGTGGGCGTGCGCGCCCAGGCGCTCACGGCGCTCGACTACCTGCGGAGTGTGGCTCCCGCTCCATGACCGGCTCGTCCGGCGGCGGCAGCGGCCGGGCCAGGTCCTCGGCCGCGTCGTTGGTGGTGATCGGGTTGGGCGCGTGCCCCCGCCGCGTCGCCGCCTTCGGGTGGTCGAGCCGCAGCGCGGTCAGCGCATCGTCGCCCTCGTGGCCGAAAAGGCTGCGAAGCCGCACGTCCATCTGCGGGAAGGGGACCTCGATCCCGGCGCACTCCAGGGCGTCGGCGATCGCCCAGGTGTAGGCCGCGTGCATGGCGGCCGGCCGCTTCACCGCCTCGAGCGTCGGCCAGACGAGCAGCTCGAAGTTCAGCCCGGACTCCCCGAAGCCCACGAGCCAGACCTGCGTCCGCTCGGTGTCCGTCTCCGGCTGGGTGAAGGGCACGGAGCGGGCGGCTTCCAGGACCACCTCGCGCACCTTCTCGCGGTCCGAGCCGTAGGCGACGCTGAACGGGATGTGGATGCGCCGGCCGCGGTTGTGCAGGGTCCAGTTGACCACCGGCCCCTCGATGAACTTCGAGTTCGGCACCACCAGGTCGATGTTGTCGTTGGTGCGGACCCGCACCGCCCGCGGCCCGATCTCCTGCACCAGGCCGCGCTTGCCGTCCTCCAGCTCCACATAGTCGCCGACGTTGAGCACGCGGTCGAAGATCAGCACGAGGCCGGAGACGAACTCCTTGACCACGCCCTGCAGGCCCAGGCCGATGCCGACGCCCACGGCGCCGGCGAACACCGCCAGCGACGACAGGTTGATGCCGATGGTGGTCACGCCGATCACGAAGGCGACGATCACCATGCCGTAGGTGATCAGCTTCTCGACGATGTAGAGCGCCGCCTGGCCGTGGCGGGTGCGGCCCCGCAGCCGCTCGATCGCCATCCGGGCGATGCGCGCGGCCAGGAACCCGGCCACGATGATCACCAGCCCCGTGACCACGCCACCGAGGGTCACCGGCGTGCGGCCGATGGCGAAGAGGACGAACCCCTCCAGGTCTTCGATGTTGTCCATCACCGCCGCGAACGCCCGCGGCCAAGCTGTCGTTCCGGGGGCGCCGCCTCAGCAGGCCTGGCCGGCGCACCAGCCGCTGGCCCAGGCCCACTGGAAATTGTACCCGCCGAGCCAGCCCGTGACGTCCACCACCTCGCCGATGAAGTAGAGGCCCGGGACCGCCTTGGCGGCCATGGTCCGGCTGTCGAGCCCATCGGTGTCGACGCCGCCCAGCGTCACCTCGGCCGTTCGGTAGCCCTCGGAACCCACCGGCTTCACCCGCCAGCGGTTGACGGCGTCCGCCACCCGCCGGAGCACCTTGTCGGAGGCGTCGGCCACGTTGCCGGGGACATCCCCGGCCAGGAGCTGGGCGAGGCGCTGGGGGACGAACCGGCCGAGCACCGTCGCCACGGCCTGCTTCCCATGGGTGGTGCGGGCGCGGCGCAGCTCGTCGAAGACGTCCACGCCGGGGGCCATGTCGATCTCGATCTCCTGGCCCTCGCGCCAGTAGGACGAGATCTGCAGGATCGCCGGTCCGGAGATTCCCCGGTGGGTGAACAGCATGGCCTCCTCGAATCGGGCCTTGCCGCAGGATACGCGCACGTCGACGGCCACGCCCGCCAGCGGCTTCAGCCGCTCGAGCAGGGAGACGTCGAAGGTGAGGGGAACCAGCGCGGGCCGCGTCTCCGTGACCGCCAGGCCGAACTGCCGGGCCACGTCGTAGCCGAAGCCGGTGGCGCCCATTTTCGGAATCGACTTGCCGCCGGTGGCGATGACCATGGACTGGCAGTCGATCGGCCGGCCGCCGATCAGGAGCCGGAAGCCTTCGCCGGTCTTCTCGATCCGCTCCACGGTCTGGCCCAGGCGCAGCGTGACGCCGGCGGCCGCCATGTCGTCAAGCAGGCCCTGGATGATCTCCTTGGCCGAGCCGTCGCAGAACAGCTGGCCCAGCGTCTTCTCGTGCCAGGCGACGCCGTGGCGCTCCACCCACGCGATGAAGTCGGCCGGCCGGTAGCGGCGCAGCGCCGAGACCGCGAACTTCGGATTCCGCGACAGGAAGTTGGCGGGGCCCGCGTGGATGTTGGTGAAGTTGCAGCGCCCGCCGCCCGAGATGCGGATCTTCTCGCCGGGCGCCTTCGCATGGTCGATCACGAGCACGCGGCGTCCGCGCTTGCCCGCCTCGATGGCGCAGAACATCCCCGCCGCGCCCGCGCCGACGATGGCGGCGTCGAAATGCTCGCCCCTCATTCCCGCTCATCCCCGCGAAGGCGGGGACCCCGGCTTTTTCCTGTTCCGGCGCGACGACGGGCGTCGGAAGCGGGAGGGAGGCTCGGCAACACAAAACCCCTGGGTCCCCGCTTTCGCGGGGATGAGCGGAGTGGCAGGGACCTCAGTCCTTGGCGCGTTCCTGGTAGGAGCCGTCCTCGGTCAGGACCACGATCTTGGTGCCCACGGTGATGTAGGGCGGAACCATGGTCTTCAGGCCGTTCGACAGGATCGCCGGCTTGTAGGAGGAGGACGCCGTCTGGCCCTTCACGGACGGCTCGGTCTCGACCACCTCGAAGGTCGCCAGGCGCGGCAGGTCGATGGCGATCGGCACGCCGTCGTGCGTGGACAGCGAAACCGTGCAGCCGTCGGTCAGGTAGGGCGCCGCGTCGCCGATCACGTCCGGCGAGGCCACGAGCTGGTCGTAGTTCTCCGGGTTCATGAAGTGGAAGCCTTCGCCGTCCTGGTAGAGGAAGGTGTAGGGCCGGTCGTCGACCACGGCCCGCTCCACGGTTTCGGTGGTGCGGTAGCGCTCGGAGATCTTCACGCCGTCGGAGATGCGGCGCATGTCCAGCTGGGTGACGGGGGTGCCCTTGCCCGGATGGATGTTCTGGGCGCTCAGCACCACGTAGAGCTTGCCTTCCAGATCGACGACGTTGCCCTTGCGGAGCGAGCTGGCGATGACCTTCACGTATAGTCCTCGAAGATGCAGGGAAGCGGGCAGGACGGTCCTGCGCGATTCCATTGATCGAATTGTTGTCGCGCCCCTATAGCGACCTTCGCTGAAATCGCCAGCCCCACGCCGGGTCGCACCCCTTGCCGGATTCCAAGTCCTCGCCCTGGTGGGCGCCCGAGAAGCACGCCGACCGCCGGCCGTTCCTGGTCGCGCGAAATGCGGTGACGCGGGCGGTGCGGCGGTGGTTCGAGGACCGCGGCTTCACCGAGGTGGAAGCCGCAGCGCTCGCGGTGTCCCCCGGCAACGAGGCCCACCTGCACGCCTTCGCCACCGAGGCGCTGACCACCGCCGGCGAGGCCTCGACCCTCTACCTGCACACCTCGCCGGAGTTCGCAGCCAAGAAGCTGCTGGCGGCGGGCGAGACGCGGATCTTCAACCTGGGCAAGGTCTGGCGGAACCGCGAGCGCGGGCCGCTGCACCATCCCGAGTTCGCCATGCTGGAGTGGTACCGGGCCGATGAGCCGTACGAGGTCCTGATGGACGACTGCGCCGCCCTGCTGGCGCTGGCGGCGGAGACGGCGGGGGCCAAGGCGCTGACCTGGAAGGGCCGCGAGGCCGATCCGTTCGCTGCGCCCGAGCGGCTGACGGTGGCCGAGGCCTTCCGGCGCCATGCGGGCGTCGACCTGCTGGCCAGCATCGCCGCGGACGGGACGACGGACCGCGAGGCGCTGGCGGCGCGGGCGCCGGTGCGGGTGGCCGCCGACGACACCTGGGCCGACATCTTCAGCAAGATCATCGTCGAGAAGGTCGAGCCGGAACTGGGCTTCGGCCGGCCGACGATCCTCTACGAATACCCCACCGCCGAGGCGGCGCTCGCCCGGCCGGCCGCCCGTGACCCTCGCGTCGCGGAGCGGTTCGAGCTCTATGCCTGCGGGGTCGAGCTCGCCAACTGCTTCGGCGAGCTCACCGACCCGGCTGAGCAGCGCCGCCGCTTCGAGGCCGAGATGGCCGAGAAGGCGCGGGTCTATGGCGAGCGCTATCCGGTGGACGAGGACTTCCTCGACGCGCTGGCGATCATGCCGCCGGCCTCGGGCGCCGCCTTGGGGTTCGACCGGCTGGTCATGCTGGCGACGGGGGCGCAGCGGATCGAGCAGGTCCTGTGGACGCCGGTTCCCGAAGGCTGAGCCGGTCGAAGGCGGCGAGCACCTGCGGCAGGGCCTGGTGGTGGACCATGTGGCCGACGCCCTCGAGGATCGTCACGTCGGCCTGCGGCAGGAGGGCCGGCAGGAGGTCGGCGTGCTGCCTGTGGTCGACGATCCGGTCGTCGGCGCCGTTCAGCACCGCCACCGGGCAGCGGATGGCGCGGAAGTCCACGAGGCCGGCCGGCGAGCCGGGCAGGAGGGCGGCGGCGTCCTCGCCTTCCTCCACCATCTGCGAGGGGCGCAGGACCGCCTCCTCCGGGTAGCGTGCGAGCCAGTCCGCGGGCGGATCGCCCGGCGAGAACATCAGCTTCTGCACCAGCCGCAGGAAGGGCCGGTCCACCGTCCAGCGGGCCGCCTCCGACAGAAGGGGTCCGATGAGCGGCGCGGCGCGGGGGCCCAGAAAGGTGTGCTCGACCGCGCGGAACTCCGGCCGGACGATGGGGCCCAACAGCACCAGGCTCTCCACCTCCTCCGGCCACTCGGCGGCCCAGGAGAGTCCCACCATGCCGCCGAAGGAGTGGGCGACGATCCGGACCGGCCCTTGGATCCCCAGCGCCGCAAGGCCGTCGCGGATCTGCGCCGCCTGCGCGCCGGGGGCGGCGTCGTAGCGGGGGCGGGCGCTGCCGCCGTGGCCGGGGCGGTCGACGGCGAGGGCCCGGCCGCGGGCGGCGAAGGCGGCGAGGGGCGCCTCCAGCCAGTCCACGTGGGTCGCGAGCGCCCCGTGGATCAGGACGATGGGACGGCCGTCGCCGGCCTCCAGGAGGTGGAGGCTGCGCTGGGCGCCGAGGACGGGCGTGTGGGAGGTGGTCATGCGGGCCTAACGCGTGGAACGGCCTGCCGCGTTGCCCCTGCGGTCCGCATGGGCCATATGCCCCCGCCATGACCGCCGCGCGCACGCTTCGACGCCTGCCGGACCTCGCCGAGGCGGGGCTGGTCCCGGCCGAGCGCCTGCCGGCCCTGGAGCGGGTGGCGGCGCAGTACGCGGTGGCCATCACGCCGGCCATGACCGACCTGATCGACGCGGCCGATCCGGACGATCCCATCGCGCGCCAGTTCGTCCCGACGGCGGCCGAGCTGGTCCAGGCGCCCGAGGAGAGCGCCGACCCGATCGGCGACCACACGCACAGCCCGGTGGAGGGGATCGTCCATCGCTACCCCGACCGGGTGCTGCTGAAGGTCAACCACAACTGCGCGGTCTACTGCCGCTTCTGCTTCCGCCGCGAGATGGTCGGCCCCGACGGCCTGCGGCCGCTGTCGCCGGAGGCGCTGGACGCCGCGATCGCCTACATCGCCGGGCGGCCGGAGATCTGGGAGGTGATCGTCACTGGCGGCGATCCCTTCGTGCTCTCGCCGCGGCGGATCGCCGGCCTTATGGCCCGGCTGGACGCGGTCGAGCACGTGAAGGTGGTCCGCCTCCACACCCGCGTCCCCGCGGTCGAGCCGGAGACGGTGACCGGCGAACTGGTCGCGGCGCTGCGGAGCTCCGGCAAGGCGGTCTATGTCGCCCTGCACGCCAACCACGCCCGCGAGCTGACGCCGGCGGCGCGGGCAGTCTGCGCGAAGCTGGTGGACGCCGGCATCCCGATGCTGGGCCAGACGGTGCTGCTGAAGGGCGTCAACGACGACCCCGAAAGCCTGGCGGCCCTGATGCGCGCGTTCGTGGAGACCCGGATCAAGCCCTACTACCTGCACCACGCCGACCTGGCGCCCGGCACGGGCCATCTGCGCACCAGCATCGAAGACGGGCAGGCGCTGATGCGCAGCCTGCGCGGCGACGTCTCGGGCCTCTGCCAGCCGATCTACGTCCTCGACATACCGGGCGGCCACGGCAAGGCGCCGGTGGGTCCCGGCTTCCTCAAGGACGGCGAGGTCGAGGACTTCCGCGGCGTGCGCCACCCCTATCCGCCGAAGGCCGGCTGATGGCCTGGACCAAGCGTTACGACGAGGCCGAGCCGCAGCGGGTCAACAAGTGGCTGGCCCAGAACGGCGTCTGCTCGCGCCGGGAGGCCGAGACCCTGATCGCCGAGGGCCGGGTCTCCATCGACGGCGAGGTGGTCGAGGACGCCGGCCGCAAGATCCAGCCGGGCCAGACCCTGACGCTCGCCGACGCCGGCGGGGCAGGGCCGCTCAGCGTGGTGCTGCACAAGCCCATGGGCGTCGTCTCGGCCCAGCCGGAGCCAGGCCAGGTCCCGGCGGTGCGGCTGCTGACCCGCGAGGCGCTGGTCGGCGGGAGCCCGGTGATCCCCGGCCGCGACACCCGCCTGGCGCCGCTCGGCCGGCTCGACATGGATTCCCGCGGCCTGCTGATCCTCTCGGAGGACGGGGTGCTCGCCAAGGCGATCATCGGGCCGGAGAGCGACCTGGAGAAGGAATACCTGGTCCGCGTCACCGGCAAGATCACGCCGGAGAAGATCAAGCTGCTCTGCCACGGCCTCAGGATGGACGGCCGCGAGCTGAAGCCGGCGAAGGTCAGCGTCGTCGAGGGCCAGCAGCTCCGCTTCATCCTGAAGGAAGGCCGCAACCGCCAGATCCGCCGGATGTGCGAGCTGGTGGGCATGCACGTCATGGACCTGGTGCGCATCCGCATCGGCCCGCTGAACCTTGGCGACCTGCCCGAGGGCCGGTGGCGGGTGCTCACCCCGGAGGAACGGGCGGCGCTGATCGGCCAGGGCTGAGCCCGTCTGCACCGGACCTGCACGTCAGCGGGTCGGGCGATGCATGGAGCGTCCCGTCCGGTTGGACGCGACTCCACGAGGGTGGCGGCTCGTATCGGAGACCGCCCCATGCCTGCCGCCGTCCGCGTGCCGACCTTCTGGACCAAGGCCGTCCTCGCCGCCGGCCTCGTGGGGCTCGCCGACGGGCTGCTGTTCCAGAGCGAGGGACCGGGGGCCAATCTCGGTCTCTTCGCCCTGGCCTGGGTCGCCGCCGCGGCGGTGGCGACGCCGGCCCTGCGGCGCGACCCCGTGGGGCGCTGGGCGCTGCTGGCCGCGGTCTTCTTCGCCGCCCTGCAGATCGAGCGGCCGACCCTGATCGGCTGGCTGATGTTCGGGATCGCCCTGGGCGTGGCGGCCATGGCCCCGCGGGCGGGCCGCGCCGACGACGCCTGGCGCTGGACACAGCGGATACTCGTGCAGGGCCTCAAGGGCGTCGTCGGGCCGCTGCTGGACCTGGGCCGGCTCCAGAACCCGAAGCTTCGTAGGCGCGCGCCGCAGCTGCGCGTCGCGGCCCTGTCGGCCGTGCTGCCGGTGGCGGGCGGGCTGGTCTTCCTGGCCCTGTTCGCCGTGGCCAACCCGATGATCGAGCAGGCGCTGCCGGCGCTCGAGCTGCCGGGCTTCGACGCGGGCAGGGCCTTCTTCCTGGGCGTGGTGCTGCTGGCGGTCTGGGGCATCCTGCGGCCAAGGTTCCTGCGCCGGCCGCGGCGGCTGCCCGAGGCCAGCGGCGACCTCGACCTGCCGGGCGTCACGCCCACGTCGATCACCGCCTCGCTCGCCGTGTTCAACGCGGTGTTCGCCCTGCAGAACGGGCTCGACCTGGTCTTCCTGTGGAGCGGGGCGAGCCTGCCCGACGGCATGACCTATGCCGAGTACGCCCATCGCGGCGCCTATCCGCTGATCGTCACCGCCCTGCTGGCGGGACTGTTCGTGGTGGTCTTCCTGCGGCCGGGCTCGGCCACCGCCGGCTCGTCCCTGGTCCGGGGGCTCGTGGCGCTGTGGGTGGCGCAGAACCTGTTTCTCGTCGCCTCCACCATCCTGCGGACGCTGGCCTATGTGGACGCCTATTCCCTGACCGCCCTGCGGCTCGCGGCGCTCGCCTGGATGGCCCTGGTGGCGGTGGGCCTGGGGCTGGTCGGCTTCCGGCTGCTGCGGGGGCGCAGCGCGTCCTGGCTGGTGAACGCCAATGTCGCGGCCGCGGGCCTGGTGCTGGCGGCCTGCGCCATCGTCGACCTGAGCGCCGTCGCCGCGGCCTGGAACGTCCGCCACGCCCGCGAGGTCGGCGGCCGCGGAGCGCCGCTGGACGTCTGCTACCTGCTCGGGCAGGGCGAGCCGGCCCTGGTCTCGCTCATCGAGCTGGAGCGGCGGCCCATCCCCTATGAACTGCGCCGGCGGGTCCACGGCGGCCGCGTGGCCGTGCAGGAGCGGGTGCGCGGGCGCCAGGCGGACTGGCGCACCTGGACCTTCCGCGCCGCCCGCCGCCTGGACCGCGCCGAGCGCCTGGCGGCCGGCGTCCCGGCCGTCCCGGCGGCCGACCAGCTCGGCTGCGACGGGCTACCCAATCGGCCGGTCCGCGTGCCGCCCGTTGACGCCTGAGGCGTAACCGAGAACATGAGCCCGATGTCCCAGACCGTCCTCGTCGTCGACGACGACCCGCATATCCGCCAGCTCCTCGTCTTCGCCCTGGAGAAGGCCGGCCTCGCCACGCGGGAGGCCGACGACGGGGAGGCGGCGCTGGCGGCGGTCGGCGAGTCGGCGCCGGACCTGGTGATCCTCGACATCAACATGCCCAAGCTGAACGGGCTGGACGTCTGCCGCCGGCTGCGCGCCCAGGGTGAGCTGCCGATCCTGTTCCTGTCCTCCCGCGACGACGAGATCGACCGGGTGCTGGGCATCGAGCTCGGCGGCGACGACTATGTGGTCAAGCCGTTCAGCCCGCGCGAGGTGGTGGCCCGGGTGCAGGCGATCCTCCGGCGCGCCCGCGCCCCGGCCGCGGCCCAGCCGGCGTCGGCCAACGGACTGCTCACCCACGGTCGCCTGTGCCTCGACCCGGACAGCTGGACCGCCCGCTGGGGCGACCAGGAGGCGCCGCTGACCGTCACCGAGTTCACCATCCTCAAGACCCTGATGGGCGCGCCCTCGCGGGTCTTCACCCGCGACGCCATCATCGACCGGCTGCACGGCCCCGGGTTCGCCATCACGGACCGCACCATCGACAGCCACGTGCGCAACCTGCGCGGCAAGTTCGCCAGCCTCGGCGGCCACGACGTCATCGAGACCCGGGCCGGCGTCGGCTACCGGCTCGGAGCCTGCCTCGGCCAGGCGGCGTGAGCCTGACGGGGCTCGTCCGCCGCCACTGGCCGCCGCTGCGGCTGAGGGTGATCCTGTTCGGCGTGCTGCTGCTGGTGGCGGCGCTGCCGGGCGTGGCGGCCATCTCCCTGCGGGTCTACGAGAACACCCTGGTCCGCCAGACCGAGGCCGAGCTCCTGGCCCAGGGCGCGGCGCTCGCCGCCGCGGCCTCGGCCCAGTGGCCGGGGACGACGCCGGAGCGGCGGCCGTTCAACCGCCGGGCCCTGAACTACTACGTCCCCGAGCAGACCACGATCGACCTCTCCCGCTCGCCGGTGCTGCCCGAGCGGCCGCCGCCCCGCCGCACGCGCCGCCAGGCGGACCCGGCCGCGCTCACGGTCGCCTGGCACATGGACCCGGTCATCGAGCGGACCACGCGCACGACGCTGGCCTCCATCCTGCTCCTCGACCGCAAGGGGGTGATCGTGCGCGGTCGCGGCTTCGGCCGCGAGCTCTCCATGCTGCCGGAGGTGCGCGACGCCCTGGCCGGCGAGCCGCGGACCGTCTTCCGGCGCAACGGCGACTACAAGCCGACCTATTCGTTCGAGTGGCTGAGCCGCGCCTCGGCGCTGCGCCTGCATCATGCCCGGCCGATCGTCGCCGACGGGGAGGTGGTGGGCGTGCTGCTGCTCTCCCGATCGCCGCGGGCCCTGTTCCGCGGCCTCTACGAGGACCGCGGCAAGATCCTGATCGGGGTGGGCGTGATCTTCGGCCTGCTGGTGCTGACGGCGGGCCTCGTCTCCCGCGGCGTCACCCGCCCGATCGAGGCGCTGAGCGCGGCTTCGCGGCAGGTGGCGGCCGGCGGCGGCGATATCCCGGAGACCCCCGCCACGGCGGCGGTGGAGATCCGGGCGCTCTACGAGGACTTCCGGGCCATGGCGGAGCGGATCGAGCGCCGCAGCGGCTACCTGCGCGACTTCGCCGCCGCGGTGAGCCACGAGTTCAAGACGCCGCTGGCCGGCATCCGCGGGGCGGTGGAGCTGCTGCAGGACCACCTGGAGACCATGAGCCCGGACGAGCGCCGGCGCTTCCTCTCCAACATCGAGGCCGACGCCGAGCGGCTCTCCCAGCTCGTCGGCCGGCTGCTGGACCTGGCGCGCGCCGACATGGCGACGCCGGAGGCCGGCGTGGCGGTCGCCGTGCACCCTGCTGTGCGCCGCGCCGCCGACGGTCAGGCGGGGGTGGAGTTCCGGATCGAGGTGGACCTGCCCGATGGATTGCCGGCCGTCGCCGTGCCGGAGGCGACCATCGAGACGGTGCTGACGGTCCTGCTTCAGAACGCCCGGCAGGCCGGCGCCTCGGTCGCCCGGGTCACCGCCGAGGCCGGAACCACCGAACTGGTGCTGGCGGTGACCGACGACGGGCCCGGCGTGCCGCCGGCCGACCGGGAGCGCCTGTTCGAGCCCTTCTTCACCAGCCGGCGAGCCGAGGGCGGCACAGGCCTCGGCCTCTCCATCGCCCGCTCCCTGCTGGCGGCGAGCCATGGACGGCTGACGCTGGCCACCTCAGGCGCCGGGGCGCGGTTCGAGGCGGCCCTGCCGCTCGCCTGAGCCGGGCCTGCACCGGAACTCCTCGGGCGTCGCCACGCCCTCTGCGCACGCGGGGCGGAAGTTGTCCCTTCAGACGGAGGACGGCCATGGACGACGTGCAGTATGCGATCTCGGACGGCTATCGGGTGGCGGTCGTGGAGGCGGGCGAGGCGTGGCTCTGGCGGCTGACCACGCCGGGTGGGCGTGACGCCGGCGGCTTCGCCCCGGACGAGAGGAGCGCGAAGCGCTGCGCCGCCTTCGCCGCCTTCACCCTCAGCGCGTTCGAACGGTCGTCGGCCCGGAGCGTCTAGCCGGCCAGGGTGACGAAGAGCTCGCTCTCGATCACCCACTGGCCCGTCTGCCTGCGCCACGCGGCCATGTAGGCGCCGGACATCTCGCCGGACTTCCAGTGGGCGACCCAGCGGCCGGCCTCGGCGGCCCGGTCGCCGGCGGCGTCGAGCTCCACCGTCTCCGGCGTGCGGACATAGGTCCCGAAGTCCGGGTCGCGGAACTGGGCGGCGAAGGCCTCGACGATGGCGTCCGCGCCCAGGATCAGGGCCCCGTCGCCCGCGATCAGCCGGGCGTCCGTGGCGAAGAACGGCCGCAGGCGCGGCGCCTCGTGCGCCGCGATCAGCTTGTTGGTTAGCCGTCGGCGCGCGCGGATGGCGTCTTCCGGCGCCGTCACGGGCCTTAAGCCGGCTCGGCGGCCAGGCGCTTGTCGAGATAGGCGCCCACGCGGGCTTCCACGTCCGGCAGGTTCTCCATCCAGAAGTGCGACGCGCCCTCGATCACCTCGTAGTCGATGACGATGCCCTTCTGGGTGCGCAGCTTGGAGACCACGCGCTCCACCTCGACCGGGGGCACCACGGTGTCCGCGCCGCCGTGCAGGATGAGGCCGGAGGCGGGGCAGGGGGCCAGGAAGGAGAAGTCGTAGGCGTTGGTCGGCGGCGAGACCGAGATGAAGCCGTCGGTCTCGGGCCGGCGCATCAGCAGCTGCATGCCGATCCAGGCGCCGAAGGAGTAGCCCGCCACCCAGCACTGGGAGGCGGCGGGGTTGGTGGACTGCAGCCAGTCGAGGGCGGTCGCCGCGTCGGCCAGCTCGCCGATCCCGGCGTCGAACTCGCCCTGCGAGCGGCCGACGCCGCGGAAGTTGAAGCGCAGGACCGAGAAGCCGCGCTTCATGAACAGGTGGAAGAGCTGCACGGTGACCGGATTGTTCATCTGGCCGCCCGCCTTCGGGTGAGGGTGGAGAATCAGCGCCACGGGCGCGGTCTCGCTCTTGCCCTGCGTGTAGCGGCCTTCGATCCGCCCGGCCGCGCCGGTCAGAACCACCTCTGGCATAAGATCCCTCTTCCCAGCCCAAATACTTGACTGCCGCGCTAGGTCTTCCTAAGTCCGGTCCATCCGGCCGAACCGGGCTAGAGCCCGCGCGCAAGGCGGCGGCTTGTAGCACAGGCGAGCCCGGATGCGCGCGAAAACTGCATTGGGTCAAAGCCATGCGCCTCTCCACCAAAGGCCGCTACGCCGTCATGGCGATGGCGGACCTCGCGAGACGCCAGACCGACGCCGAGCGGGCGGTGGCGCTCGCCGACATCGCCGCGCGGCAGGAGATATCGCTCTCCTACCTGGAACAACTCTTCGCGCGCCTGCGCCGCAAGGGCCTGGTGAAGAGCGCCCGCGGTCCCGGCGGCGGCTACCGCCTGGCGCGGACCGCCGACGAGACCTCCATCGCCGAGATCGTCCACGCCGTGGACGAGCCCCTGCGCGCCACCCGCTGCGGGGGCAACCAGAGCAAGGGCTGCATGCTGAAGGGCGAGCGCTGCCTGACGCACGACCTGTGGGAAGACCTCGGCCAGCAGATCGAGGCCTACCTGGCGTCGGTGAGCCTGGCCGACGTGGTCGGGGGCCGTGTCGGCCCGAACCGGCAGGTCGCCGCATGAGCCAGGCCGTCTACCTCGACTACAACGCCACGGCCCTGGTGCGGCCCGAGGCCGTCGCCGCGGTCACGCGTGCGCTCGAGGCGGGCGGTAATCCCTCTTCGGTGCACGCCGCCGGCCGCGCGGCGCGGGCCACCGTCGAACAGGCGCGCAGCGCCGTCGCTGACCTGATCGCGGCGCCGGCCTCCACGGTGGTGTTCACCTCGGGCGGCACGGAAGCCAATGCGCTGGCCATCGAGAGCGCCGTGGCGGCGGGCGCGCGGCGGCTGATCGTCTCGGCCATCGAGCACGCCAGCGTGCTGGAGAGCGCCAAGGCCTCGGGCGCGGCCGTGGAGATCCTGCCGGTGGATGAGAGCGGCGTCGCCGACCTCGGCTGGCTGGCCGAGCGGCTCGGCCGCTGGGACGCCGCCGACGGCAAGCCCTTCGTCGCCCTCATGTTGGCCAACAACGAGACCGGCGTGATCCAGCCGGTGCAGGCGGCCTCGGAGATTGTCCGCGCCGCCGACGGCTGGCTGCACGTCGACGCCATCCAGGCGGCCGGCAAGATCGTGATCGACAGCCGCGGGATCGGCGCGGACACGCTCAGCGTCTCCGCCCACAAGCTGGGCGGGCCGCAGGGTGTCGGCGCGCTCACCTTCGGCCCGCGGGCCACCCTGTCGCGGCGCCTGCACGGCGGCGGGCAGGAGCGCGGCCGCCGGGCCGGCACCGAGAACGTCCCGGGCATCGCCGGATTCGGCGCGGCCGCACGCGCCGCCAATCCGTGGGAGCTGGCGCCCCAGGAAGGCTGGCGCGACGCGGTCGCCGCGCGGCTGAAGGCGGCCGGCTGCACGATCATGGGCGAGCACGCGCCGCGCCTTCCCAACACCCTGTGCTTCGCCACGCCGGGCTTTGCGTCGGAGCTGCAGGTGATGGGTCTCGACTTGATGGGCGTCATGGTCAGCGCCGGCTCCGCCTGCTCTTCGGGCAAGGTGAAGCCCAGCCCCGTGCTCACCGCCATGGGCCAGGGAGACCTCGCCGCCAGCGCCCTCCGGGTGAGCGGCGGGTGGAACACGTCCGAGACCGATTGGAACAGGTTCGCCGAAGCCTGGTTCGAAGCCCATGCCCGGCACGTGGCGCGTCGCGCGCCCGCCGCCGTTGGAGTTGAGTAATGGCCGCCGTCAAGCAGACCGTCGAGCACGTCCAGAGCCTCGAGAAGTACAAGCACGGCTTCGTCACCGACATCGAGCAGGACTTCGCGCCGAAGGGGCTGAACGAGGACATCGTCCGCTTCATCTCGGCCAAGAAGGAAGAGCCCGAGTGGATGCTGGCCTGGCGGCTGGAGGCGTTCGAGCGCTGGCTGGCCATGGACGAGCCGGCCTGGGCGAAGGTCTCCTTCCCGCGGATCGACTACCAGGACTCCTACTACTACGCCGCGCCGAAGCAGAAGGAGGGCCCCAAGAGCCTCGACGAGGTCGATCCGGAGCTCCTGGAGACCTACAAGAAGCTCGGCATCCCGCTGCGCGAGCAGGAGGTGCTGGCGGGCGTCCAGGGCGCGCCGAGATACGCCGTCGACGCGGTGTTCGACTCGGTCAGCGTGGTCACCACCTTCAAGAAGGAACTGGCCCAGGCCGGCGTCATCTTCTGCTCCATGAGCGAGGCGATCCGCGAGCACGGCGATCTGGTGCGCAAGTACCTGGGCTCCGTGGTGCCGGTGAGCGACAACTACTTCGCCTGCCTGAACTCGGCGGTCTTCTCGGACGGCAGCTTCGTCTACGTGCCCCCGGGTGTGCGCTGCCCGATGGAGCTCTCCACCTATTTCCGGATCAACGCCGAGAATTCCGGCCAGTTCGAGCGCACCCTGATCATCGCCGACAAGGGCGCCTACGTCTCCTACCTGGAGGGCTGCACCGCCCCCATGCGCGACGAGAACCAGCTGCACGCCGCGGTGGTGGAGCTGGTCGCCCTGGACGACGCGGAGATCAAGTACTCCACCGTCCAGAACTGGTACCCGGGCGATCCGGAGACCGGCAAGGGCGGCATCTACAACTTCGTCACCAAGCGCGCCGACTGCCGGGGCGACCGCTCGAAGGTTTCCTGGACCCAGGTGGAGACCGGCTCGGCGATCACCTGGAAGTACCCGTCGTGCGTGCTGCGCGGGGAGGGGAGCTCGGGCGAGTTCTACTCCATCGCCATCACCAACGGCCGCCAGCAGGCCGACACCGGCACCAAGATGATCCACCTGGGCGCCAACACCCGCTCGCGGATCATCTCCAAGGGGATCAGCGCGGGGAAGAGCACCAACACCTACCGCGGCCTGGTCTCGGCGCACCCGAAGGCCAAGGGGGCGCGGAACTTCACCCAGTGCGACAGCCTGCTCATCGGCAAGCACTGCGCGGCGCACACCGTGCCCTACATCGAGGCCCGCAACGGCCAGGCGAAGTTCGAGCACGAGGCGACCACGACGCGCCTGTCGGAAGACCAGCTGTTCTACGCCATGCAGCGCGGCCTCAGCCAAGAGGAGGCGGTGCAGCTGCTGGTGAACGGCTTCGTGAAGGACGTGCTGCAGGAGCTTCCCATGGAGTTCGCCGTGGAGGCCCAGAAGCTGGTGGCCATCTCGCTGGAGGGGAGCGTCGGATGACGTCGAAGACCAAGAAGGACGCCGCGAAGGCTCTCACCCTCAAGGACGCATTCGAGGTGGAGCACGCCCGCCGCGAGATGGAGCGCCGCGCCCGGGACGAGGCCGAGCGCCGCCAGCAGGAGGCCGACCTCGCCAACGCCGAGGCGCTTCACGCGGCCCTGGCGTCGGACCCGGCGTTTCTCGCCGCCCACGACCTGAGCGTCGACCGGCGCCGCTACACGGTCTCGCTGGACCACCAGAATTTCCGGATCGCCGCCTACTGGGAAGCCGGCAAGGGCAGCGTCACCTCCTCCGACAAGCGCAACACCCATCCGGGGTCGGCGGCGCCCCGCAAGCAAGAGACCGTGGAGAGCGTCGAGGACGCCCTTCGGGTCATGGCCCAGTTCCTAGTCGACGAGACCCGCTGATGCTTTCCGTCCAGAACCTGCACGCCGCCATCGACGGCAAGGAAATCCTCAAGGGGCTCTCGCTCGAGGTTCCGGCCGGCGAGGTGCACGCCATCATGGGGCCGAACGGCGCGGGCAAGTCGACGCTCTCGTATGTGCTGACCGGCCGCGAGGGCTACGAAGTCACCCAGGGCTCCGCCACCCTAGACGGCGAGGACCTGCTGGCGCTGGAGCCCAACGAGCGGGCGGCCAAGGGCGTCTTCCTGTCGTTCCAGTACCCGCTGGAGATCCCCGGCGTGCCGGCGCTGACCTTCATCCGCACCGCGCTGAACGCCCAGAAGAAGGCCCGCGGCGAGCCCGAGGTCACCGCGCCCGAGTTCCTGAAGCTGATCCGCGCCAAGGCCGGGGAGCTGAAGATCGACTTCGACATGCTCAAGCGCGCGCTCAACGTCGGCTTCTCCGGCGGTGAGAAGAAGCGGATGGAAATCCTTCAAATGGCGGTGCTTTCACCGCGCTTCCTGATCCTCGACGAGACCGACAGCGGCCTGGACATCGACGCCCTGCGCATCGTCGCCGACGGGGTCAACGCCCTGCGCGCGCCGGACCGCGGCATGCTGGTGATCACCCACTACCAGCGGCTTCTGGACTACATCAAACCCGACCGGGTGCATGTGCTCTCGGCCGGCCGCATCGTCGCCTCCGGCGGGCCCGAGCTGGCGCTCGAGCTCGAGCGCGAGGGCTACGACAAGTACGCGAGGGCCGCTTGAGCCTCGCCCTCGCCCTGAAGACGCGCGACGTCGCCGACCTGCCCGGCAAGCGCCACGAGGACTGGCGCTGGACCGACCTGCGCGGTCTGATCCGTGTCCTGCCGGAGCCCTCCGCCCCGGTGTCCGGCGACCTCGGCGCGGGCCCATTCGACGGCTTGGCGGAGCGGGTGCTGACGATCGCCAACGGGCGGAACGAGCAGACGATCAGCGTGGGCGCGGGCGAGACCGCGGCCGTGGCGCTGCGGATCGTCGGCCGCGGCGACGGGGCCCACGCCGTGGGTGTGCGCGTCGAGGTGGCCGAAGGTGGCCGCCTGACCCTGCTGGAAACCTACGAGGGCGAGGGCGGCTATCTCGCCCAGACCTCGCTCGCCATCCACCTGGCGGCCGGGGCGAGCGCCGAGCGGATCGTGCTGGCGGACGAGGGGCCCGACGCGGTCAGCGTCAGCCACGCCGAGGTGCGCCTGGCGCCCGGCGCGAGCTTCGCCCAGACGGCGCTGGTCTCCGGCGCCCGACGCCAGCGTATCGAGACGCGGGTGGCCCATCCCGGCGGCCACGCGGCGCTTCGGCTCGACGGGGTCTACCTGCTGGCCGATAAGCGCCACGCCGACCTGACCACCGTCGTCACCCACGAGGGCCTCGACGGCGCCACCGAACAGCTCACCAAGGGCGTCGTGCGCGACCAGGCGCGCGGCGTCTTCCAGGGCCGGATCGTCGTCGCCGAGGGCGCCGACCGCACGGACGCGCGCATGGGCCACCACGCGCTGATCCTCTCCGACCGCGCCGAGGTGGACGCCAAGCCGGAGCTGGAGATCTACGCCGACGACGTCTCCTGCGCGCACGGCAACACGGTGGGCGCCCTGGATGAGGACGCCCTGTTCTACGCCCGCCAGCGCGGCATGCCCGAGGCGGACGCCCGGGCCCTGCTCACCGAGGCCTTCATCGGCGAGGTGATCGACCGCATCGCCCACGAGGGCGCCCGCGAGGTCGTGCGCGAGTGGGCGGCGGAAAGGCTGCGGGGATGAGCGTGGCCTTCGACGTCGAAGCCGTTCGGGCCGAGTTCCCGATCCTCCAGCGCGAGGTCAACGGCAAGCCGCTGGTCTACCTGGACAGCGCCGCCTCGGCCCAGAAGCCGCGGGCGGTGATCGAGGCCATGACCCGGGCGATGGAGCACTCCTACGCCAACGTCCATCGCGGCCTGCACACGCTCGCCAACGAGACCACCGACGCCTACGAGGCGGCGCGCCGCAAGACCGCCGCCTTCATCGGCGCGGCCGAGACCGAGGTGGTGTTCACCAAGGGCGGCACCGAGGCGATCAACCTCGTGGCCTCGGGGCTGGGCGCCGGCCTGCACCCGGGCGACGAGATCGTGCTCTCGGAGATGGAGCACCACGCCAACATCGTGCCCTGGCACTTCCTGCGCGAGCGCAAGGGCGTGGTGCTGAAGTTCGTCCCCGTCACCGACGACGGCCAGCTCGACCTGGAGGCCTTCCAGCGCCTGCTGGGGCCGAAGACCAGGGTCGTGGCGCTCAGCCACATGTCCAACGTGCTGGGCACCATCAACCCGGCGATGGAGCTCACCCGCATGGCCCACGAGGCGGGCGCGGTGGTGCTGCTCGACGGCTGCCAGGCGGTCGTCCACAAGCCGGTGGACGTGAAGGCGCTCGACGTCGACTTCTACGCCTTCTCCGGCCACAAGCTCTACGGCCCCACCGGCATCGGCATCCTCTACGGCAAGGCCGAGCGGCTGGCCGCGCTGCCGCCCTACCAGGGCGGCGGCGAGATGATCGGCACGGTGACGGTGGACGAGATCACCTACGCCGACCCGCCGCACCGCTTCGAGGCCGGCACGCCGCCCATCCTGGAGGCGATCGGCCTGGGCGCCGCCATCGACTGGCTCTCCGGCCTGGACCGCACCGCGATCTCCGCCCACGAGCACCGGCTCTACGAGCGGGTGCGCGAGGGGCTGAACGGCGCAAACTGGCTGAAGGTGATCGGCGACGCGCCGGGGAAGGGGGCCATCCTCTCCTTCACCGTGGAAGGCGCCCACGCCCACGACGTGGCCCAGATCCTCGACCGCTACGGGATCGCCGTGCGCGCCGGCACGCACTGCGCCGAGCCGCTGATGCGCCGTTTCGGGGTGACGTCGAGCGCCCGGGCTTCCTTCGCCCTATATAACACCGAGGCGGAGGCCGACGCCTTCGTCGACGCCCTGACCAAGACCCAGGCTTTCTTCGCGTAGACGGGACCCATGGACGACGCCGCTTCCATCGAGACGAAGACCACGACTCCGCTGACCCAGGCGGAGCTCGACGTGCTGACCGATCAGCTCATCGAGAAGCTGAAGACCGTCTACGACCCGGAAATCCCGGTCGACATCTACGAGCTGGGCCTGATCTACAAGGTCGACGTCTCGGACGACAAGGACGTGGTCATCGACATGACCCTGACCGCCCCGGGCTGCCCGGTGGCCGGCGAGATGCCGGGCTGGGTGGAGGACGCGGTCAAGGAGATCCCCGACATCAAGTCCTGCAAGGTCGAGCTGGTGTTCGATCCGCCGTGGGATCCCTCGCGGATGTCCGACGAGGCCAAGCTGCAGCTGAACATGTTCTGATGGCGAACCTGGAATTCACCCCCGCCCCCCGCACGCGCCGCCCGCGCCCGAAGGTGGTCACCCTGACCGAACGCGCCGCCGAGCGCGTCCGCGAGATCATGGCCAAGGCCGAGAAGCCCTACGCCGGCCTGCGCGTCGGCGTGAAGAACGGCGGCTGCGCCGGGCAGGAATACGTCCTGGAATACGCCGAGGCGGCCGACCCGCTCGACGAGGTGGTCGAGGACAAGGGCGTGACCATTCTGGTGGAGCCCAAGGCGGTGCTGTTCCTGGTGGGCTCCGAGATCGACTACGAGGTCAGCAAGCTCTCGGCCAAGTTCGTCTTCCACAATCCCAACGAGACCGACGCCTGCGGCTGCGGCGAGAGCGTCACCATCCAGCCCGCCGAGGACCGCGAGGTCTGACGTCGATCTCTCCGCCGACCGGCGTTATGCTGCCGCAGGGATCGGGGAGAACCAGATGACCGACGACGCCGAACTGCGCCGGCTGGCCGAGCGCCGGGCCGACATGAAGCTCGCCTTCCGCAGCCACCTGACCGCCTATCTGATCATCAACGCGGGCCTGTTCGCCATCGACTGGGTGACCTCGCCCGGCATCGACTGGGCCTACTGGCCGGCGATCGGCTGGGGTCTGGGCCTCGCCTCGCACGCGGTGGTGACCTTCGCCGACCCGGTGGCGACGCGTGAGAAGCTCGTCGAGGCCGAGCTGCGGAAGCTGCGCGAGCGCCGCTAGCGGCCCTTGAACTCCGCCGGACGCTTCTGGACGAAGGCCATGATCCCTTCGCGCGCGTCGTCGGTGCGGCCGGCCTGGCCCTGGGCGTAGGCCTCGGCCTCGAGCTGCAGGTGCCACGGCGCGTCCAGCGCCTCCCAGACCAGGTTGCGGGTCAGCCCCAGCGAGGCCGGGCCATCGGCCAGCGCCCGAGCGTAGGTCATGGCCGCGTCCATCAGCTCGGCGTCGGGCACGCACTTGTTGATCATGCCCCAGTCCAGCGCCGTCTTGGCCGGCAGCTTCTCGCCCAGCAGCATCAGCTCCATGGCGCGCGCCTTGCCCAGGTGGCGGGGCAGCATCCAGGTGGCGCCGCCATCCGGCACCAGGCCGATGCGGCGGAAGGCCAGCAGGAAATAGGCGCTCTCGGCCGCCACGATCAGGTCGCCCATCAGGGCCAGGGAGACGCCGACGCCGGCGGCCACGCCGTTCACCGCCGAGACCAGCGGCTTGGGCGACTTGCGCACCATGCTGACGAACGGGTTGTAGGTGCGCAGGAGGGACTCGTTCGGCCCGTTCGGATTGGGTTGCGAGCCGGCCCGGCCGCCGCTGAGGTTGGCGCCCGAGCAGAAGCCGCGGCCCTCGCCGGTGATCACGATGGCGCGGACCTTGTCGCCGTAGGCGAAGTCCTCAAACGCGCTTTGCAGCTCTTCCATGAGGTCGAGCCCGGCGGCGTTCAGCGTGCCGGGGTCGGAGAGGGTGATGATGCCGATGCGGTCCTCGACCGCGGTCTTCACCTTCGCTGCCGTCTGGGCGCCGTCCATGAGGTGTCCTCCCTCGAACTCTCTTGGGTCCGATGGAAACAAGGATACCCCGGCGTCAGGCCAGCGGAAATTCCCGGCGCGCCGCTCAGGCGGCTTCGGCGACCGGGTCGGCGGTGGAGGTGCGGTTGCGGCCGCCGCGCTTGGAGGCGTAGAGGGCCGCGTCGGCGCGTTCCACGAGGCCGGACACGGCCTCGCCGGGGCGCCGTTCGGCCAGGCCCGCGGAGATCGTGATGGCGCCCAGGTCCTCGTTGGTGGAGCGGCGCTTCAGCACGCGGGAGGAGACCTCCTCGCGGATCTCCTCGAGGGTGGCCAGCGCGGTCGCGGCCGCCTCGCCCGGGAAGATGATCGCGAACTCCTCGCCGCCGTAGCGGGCCGACAGGCGGGGCGGATGTCCGGCGCGGCCGATGACGCTCGCGACGTAGCGGATCACCTGGTCGCCGGTCTGGTGGCCCCAGGTGTCGTTGAAGCTCTTGAAGTGGTCGATGTCGATCACCGCCAGCGTCATCACCTGACCCTCGGCCTCGGCCTGGGCGCACGCGCGTTCCAGCGCCTCGTCGAAGGCCTTGCGGTTGGCGAGGTTGGTGAGCGCGTCGGTCATGGCGTCGCGCCGCACGAGTTCCAGGTGCTCGCGCAGTCGGCTGACCTCGGCCGTGGTGTCGGCGAGCTGGGTCTCCAGCGTCCGGTTCTCGCGTTGCACGCGCTGGGTGGCCGTGGTCAGGGTCTCGACCATGGCCTTGATGGCCGTGGCGTCCTCGGCCTCGAGGGACTTGTGCGCGGTGGCCAGCTGCTGGCCGTAGGCCTCGCTGGTCTCGCGGGCGCTCTCGATGGCGCGCGACACGCTGTCCAGTTCCTGGGCCAGGGCGTCGCCGGCCTGGAGGATCTCGCCGTCGAGCTTGGCCTTGGGCAGGTACTGGGCGGCGAGATGCTCGCCCACGGCGTCGGTGAACGCCTCGCCCGACTCGATCAGCTGATCGATCTCCGCGGCCAGCGGGCTTTCCTTGTCGCAGAGGTAGTGGACCCAGAGCTCGAAGTTCACGGGCGTCGGCCAGACCTTGTGCGCCTCCATGGCCTGGATGGCCTTGCGCGCCATGGCGTAGGCCTGCGGCGCGCGAAGGACGGTCTCGACGTCGGCGGACATTCGCTTCTTTCCCACACCGGGCCGTTTCCGCTGCCGGAGCGGCCAGCCCTCTTCCGTGGAGGAAGCCTAGTGGGGAAGGCCAAACGGCCGGTTAAGAGGGGCGGTTAAGGGCCGTTGTCCTCGCGTGCGAGGCGAGCGGCCGCGCGGGACGCGGCGCGCCGGGCGCGCGCCGCCGTTCCCCTGCCGGGCGAAGCCTCAGTCGTCGGCGGGCCGGGGCGCGGGGGCCCGCATCAGGAAGGCCGGGGTCTCGTCGCCGAAACCGACCACCCGCTCGCCGTCGCCGCGCTCGCGGTCCCGGCCCCGATCGCGGTCACGGCGCTCGCCGCGGTCCCGCTCGGGGCGAGGGCCGCGGTCGCGGTCCCGGCCACGTTCACGTTCGCCCTCAGGGCGCTCGGCGCGGGCCTCGCGTTCCGGACGATCGGCGCGGGGACGCTCCTCACGGCGCGGCCGTTCCTCACGCCGCGGACGCTCCTCGCGCGGCGCGCGCTCCTCGACCGGGGCGGCGACGGGCGCAGCCTCCGCGACGGGCGCGGGCTCCGCCGCTTTCCGGCTGCGCGAGCGGCGGGCGGGCTTGTCCTCCTCGGCAGCCGGGGCCGGGGTCTCGGCCGACGGCTGGAACGGCTCCATCGAGGCGCGCTGGCCGTGCTCCTTGATCTCGCGGGGCCGGCGGTCGCGGTCGCGATCCCGGCTCGTGGAGCGCTCACGGCCGCGGCCGCCGCTGCGGTCGCCGTCGCGACGGGCGCGGGGCTCGTCCTTCAGGCTCGCCCAGTCGAGGTCGAGGGTGACCTCCTCGGGCGTCTTGCCGATCAGCTTGATGACCTTGTCGATGTTCTTGGCGTCGGCCGGGGTCACCAGCATGAAGGTCTGGCCGCTCCGCCCGGCGCGGCCCGTGCGGCCGATCCGGTGGACATAGTCGTCGGCATGGTGTGGCACGTCGTAGTTGAAGACGTGGCTGACGGCCGGGATGTCCAGGCCGCGGGCGGCCACGTCGGAGGCCACCAGCAGCTTCAGCTCGCCGGAGCGGAAGCTCTCCAGCGTGCGCATGCGGGTCTGCTGGTCGAGGTCGCCGTGGATCGCCGCGGCGTCGAGGCCGTGGGTCCGCAGGGACTTGGCGACGATGTCGACTTCGGACTTCCGGTTGCAGAAGACGATGCCGTTCTTGACGTCGTCGTTGCCGATCAGGGTCCTGAGCGCCGTGCGCTTGGCCTTGGGGTCGCTGACCGGCATGCGCACGACGTACTGCTTGATGGTCTCGGCCGTGGTGGCGGGGCGCGCCACCTCGATCCGGACGGGATCGCGCAGGAACTGCTTGGTCAGCCGGGTGATCTCCGGCGGCATGGTAGCCGAGAAGAACAGCGTCTGCTTGGCGGCCGGCGTCAGCTTGAAGATGCGCTCGAGGTCCGGGATGAACCCCATGTCGAGCATCCGGTCGGCCTCGTCGACGACCATGATGTTCACGCCGGTCATCAGCAGCTTGCCGCGCTCGAAGTGGTCGAGCAGCCGGCCCGGGGTGGCGATCAGCACGTCGACGCCGCGATCGAGCTTCTGCTCCTGGTCGGAGAAGGAGACGCCGCCGATCAGCAGCGCCCAGGAGAGCTTCTGGCCCTTGGCGTACTTCTCGAAGGACGCCGAGACCTGGTCGGCGAGTTCGCGGGTGGGCGCGATGACGAGGGCGCGCGGCATCCGCGCCTTGGCCCGGCCGGCCTTCAGCCGGTCGATCATCGGGAGGGTGAAGGCGGCGGTCTTGCCGGTGCCGGTCTGGGCGATGCCCAGGACGTCACGCCCCTGCAGGGCGACGGGAATGGCCTCGGCCTGGATAGGGGTCGCGGTGGTGTAGCCGGTGTCGGCGACGGCCTGCAGGGTCGCAGGCGAAAGGCCCAGTTCGGAAAATTCTGTCATTTCGTACGAATAAAGCGGGGGCCCGCCGATCCCTGTGTGAGAAGATGGCTGGCGTACCGCGGCGGCGCGAGCGGAGATCGCTTGCGCGCGCGGAAGATACGGGCAGCAACGCTCAAGTCAACGCGTTCCCGGCCCCAGCAGTTCACGCGCCGCATTTCCGTTGTGCCGCAAGATCAGCCGGGGCGGATCAGGTTGATCTGGATGACGCCGCGGAAGACGTGCTCCTGCGGACGGGCGAAGGCCGCCTGGGCGGCGCGCCGGCCGCGCCACTGGGCGACGCGGACGAGCCCGCGCGTGCCGACGGCGGCGAGCTTGCCGGCCAGCGTCGGCCGGGGCGGATGGTAGGGCAGGGCAGGAGGCGGAACGGGCGGCGCCGTCAGAGAGGGCCCGCCTCGTAGGCCTGCTGTCTTTTTTTTTCAGCGTCGCCGTCGTCGTCGGCTGCGCTGTGTCGGGCAGGTTCGTGGCCGTCGTCGCCGAGGCGAAGTGCGTCGGCGAAGGAGCGCGCCGCCTCGCCCAGCGCATAGGCCAGGGTGGCGCTCGCGGCGCCCATCTCGCGGCCGCCGCCGTCGCCGGCGTGGCGCACCCGCTCGGCCGCCTCGTGGATCAGGTGGCGCGCCTTGGGGCTTTCGCCCGCCTTCTTGGCGCCCGCCACGGCCCCGGCGGCCATGATCGCCTCGGCGATCAGCACCTGTCCGGTGCGCGAAGCCAGCAGCTCGCCGAAGCGGCCCTTGCGCACGGCCTTGGGCACCTTCACCCCGGCGATCCGCTTGGGAAGCAGGCTCTTGGTCTTGCGCTTCTTCTTGGCCATGCGGGCCTCCTCGTCCGGATGCCTGAACGTGCTTCGCCATGGCGGTGTTCCAGGCGTGGCCCCGGCTCAGGGTGTGACTGATAAGGATTGCTGATCAATCCATCACAGACATCAATTGGACGGGCGACGGCGCGCTCCGCACTCTGCCGTCGGGGCATCAACAATGCACAGGAGGAGCGCCCGTGGAAAAGCTGCGTCGCCTCGCGCCATTCCGCACCTATTCGATCACCCAACTCTGCCGGGAGTTCGGCTGCACGGCCCGCGCCCTGCGGTTCTATGAAGAGCAGGGTCTGCTCTTTCCGCGCCGCCAGCAGATGCAGCGCGTCTATTCCTACAAGGACCGGGCCCGGCTGCAGCTGATCGTCCGCGGCCGAAAGGTGGGCCTCACCATCGCCGAGATCCGCGACATCCTCGACACCTACGAGGACGGCGGCGAGGAGGCTCAGAACGCGCTCGCCCTGAAGGTCTTCAAGGCCCGCATCGCGGCCTTGCAGAGCGAACGGTCGCGGCTCGAGGACGCCATGCAGACCCTGTCTGCGGCGTGCGAGCGGCTGGCGGGCGGGCCGACCATGGGCAAGGCTGCCGCCTGACGACTACGCCACCGCGCCCACCAGGCGCGCGTCGGGGAACTGCAGGCGGGCCTCCTGCCAGAACGGCTCGGCGGCGGGATTGCCGCGGCCCGGCGCGCGCACGAGCGCGAGCTGGGTCGTGAGGTCGAGCCCGGCGAGCGGCCGGCGCACCATGTCCGGATCGCCCGCGCCGCCGGTGTTGAACCAGCCCAGCGACACCGCCGCCATGCGGAACTGGCGGCCGTAGCGCTCGACGCCGATCGCATGCGGCTCCGGCGGCACGATCAGCCGGGCGCCGGCGCGACCGAGCACCGCGCGCAGCGGCCCCAGGATCGGACTGCCGTGGGTTGTCCCCACCATGGCCACCGGCAGGTCGGCCAGCGCCTCGGGCGGGATCACCTCGAAGGCCGCCAGCGGCGACTCCTTGGGGACCAGCAGCTCGGTCCGCGCCTCGCCCAGCACCATGCGCGGCAGATTGTCGGGGAACATGACCTCGGCGATCGGTTCGGCCTGCCACTGGTCGAGCGGAACCGGCATGCCCAGCATCAGCGCGAGGTCCGCCTCCTCGCGCAGGAGCGCGCGCACCACCTCGCGCTGCCAGAGCGGAGACACGGTCAAGGGCTTGTCCGGATAGCGCTGGAAGAAGGCCTCCAGCAGGGTCTGCCGCTGGCGGATCTCCAGGGTGTAGAGGGCGGCGCCGAACACCACCCGCCGCTCCCGGCGGCCCTGCGCCCGCGCCACCGCCTCCGAGAACCGCGCGCTCTCGGCCATCAGGGCCTGGGCCGGCGGCAGCAGGGCCGCGCCCTGGGCGGTGAGGGCCACCCGCCGCGTACTGCGTTCGAAGAGGGCGAAGCCGAGCCGCGTCTCCATCTGGCGGATCTGGGCCGAGAGGGCTGGCTGGGTCATGTGCAGCCGCTCCGCGGCGCGGCCGAAGTTCAGCTCCTCGGCGAGCACCACGAAGGCCCGCAGCAGGCGCAGCTCGATGGCGTCCCGACGCTCCATTCCCGATTGATAAGTCCCGCCTATAGATCGACCAAGCCTATTGATTGGACCCGGCCCGCCCCGCCGACCAACGTTCGTCCCAGACGGCGGGAGACCGCCCTGAGGAGACAGGCGTGGACGCTTACGACCTGATCATCGTAGGCGGCGGCATCGGCGGTTCCGCCCTGGCGACCGTCATGGCCCGGGCCGGACGGTCCGCCCTGCTGCTTGAGCAGACCGAGGTCTACGAGGACCGGGTGCGCGGCGAGTGGATCGCGCCCTGGGGCGTGGCCGAGGTCCAGCGGCTCGGGCTCTACGACTTGCTGATGGGGGCGGGGGGCCATCACATCACCCGCCACGTCACCTATGACGAAACCCTGGATCCCGCGCAGGCCGAGGCCTCGCCCCTGCCGCTGGGGATCTTCCGGGAAGGGGTGCCGGGGCCGCTCTGCCTTGGCCATCCGCGGCATTGCCAGACCCTGTTCGACGCCGCGGCGGCCGCGGGCGCGACGGCGCTGCGCGGCGTACGCGTCCTGGAGATCGAGCCTGGCCCCGGGCCGCGCATCCGCTTTGAGCACGGCGGCCGGGCGCGGACGGCCGGCGGCCGGCTCCTGGTCGGGGCCGACGGACGGACCTCCCACGTGCGCGAGACGCTCGGGATCAGGCTTCACCAGGACACGCCGCACCACTGGTTCGCCGGCCTGCTCGTCGAGGGCGTCGAGGGCTGGGACCCGGAGATGCAGGCGATCGGCACGGAGGGGGAGTTCGGCTTCCTGGCCTTCCCCCAAGGGGAGGGGCGCGTCCGGATCTACGGCGGCTATCCGCTGTCCCAGGCCAAGCGGTTCAGGGGACCGGACGCCCCCCGCCGCTTCCTCGACGCCTTCGCCATGGAGTGCAGTCCGCCCAACCGCGCGCTGGTGGCGGGCCGCCCCGCCGGGCCGCTGTTCAGCTACATCAACGCCGATTCCTGGACCGAGCGGCCCTATGCGCCCGGCGCGGTGTTGGTCGGCGACGCCGCCGGCTGGAACGATCCCATCCTGGGGCTGGGGCTCTCGATCACCTACCGCGACGTGCGGATGGTCAGCGACATCCTGAAGGCGACCGACGACTGGGCGACGGTGGACTTCTCACCCTACGGCGAGGAGCGGGCCGAGCGCATGCGCCGCCTGCGCTTCGTCGCCCAGATCCAGGCGGCGCTGGACATGGAGTTCGGGGAGGCCGCCCGCGCCCGCCGGCGAAGCCTCTTCGAGCGCGCCGCCGGGGACCCGGGGCTGAAGGCCCACGCCTTCGCCGTGATGGCTGGGCCGGAGACGCTGCCCCCCGAGCTGTTCACCGAGGACCATCGCGCCCGCGTCCTGGGCGGCCAGGAGGAACGGGCATGAGCGTGACGGAGGCCACCGGCCTGGACATCGCCGACTACAACGCCCGCTGGCTGGCGGCCTGGACGGACAAGGACGTGGATCGCCTGACCGCCTTCTACGCCGACGGCTGCATCTACAAGGACCCGCAGACGTCGCAGGGCCTCAGCGGCCGGCCGGCGCTGCGCGCCTACCTGGAGGGCCTGTTCGCCGCCACGCCGGCGATGACCTACACGCCCGACGAGGTCTGGCCGATCGCCGGCGGCTTCTGCGGCCGCTGGTACTGTCAGGTGGAGGGCGGCGCACGCCTCCGCGGGTTCGACCTCGTGCTCCTCGATGGGGAGCGCATCGTGCTCAACGAAGTCTACGTCCACACCCTGCCGTGACCCTGCTCCTCCGCCCCGACATCCGCCCGCCGTCCGCCGTGGACGGCCCATGGCTCACCGCCGTGCTGCGCGAGGCCGGCCTCGACGGCGTCGTCCGCGCGGCGCGCGCCGAGCCGGTGGGCACCGGCCAGATCGGCGACAGCGTCCGCTTCCACCTGGACTACGCCCGCCGCGGGCCCGGCGCGCCGGACACCCTGGTGGGCAAGTTCCCCGCCGCCGGCGCCGAGAGCCGCGCCACGGGACACGCCCTCGGCAACTACCTCCGCGAGGTCCGCTTCTACCAGGAGCTGGCGCCGCGGGCCCTGGTGCGCACCCCGCGCTGCTACCTGGCGCAGGTGGACGAGCCCACCAGCGACTTCGTGCTGATCATGGAGGACTTGGCGCCGGCGGAGCAGGGCGACCAGCTCTCCGGCGTCACCCTGCAGCAGGCGCGGCTGGTGGTGGTGGAGGGCGCGCGCCTCCACGCCTCCCACTGGGGCGACGAGCGGCTCGACACCCTGCCGTGGGTCTCCGGCTCGCGCGCCGCGCCGCCGAGCGCCGCCACGCCCGACATGGTCGAGGCCCTCTGGCTGGGGTTCAAGGCCCGCTACGCCCCGCGGCTGAAGCCGGAGTGGGTGGAGGTCGGCGACTGGCTGTGCCGGCGGTTCACCGACTTCGGCGCGGCGCACGACGGGCCCCGGTGCCTGACCCACAACGACTTCCGGCCCGACAACATGATGTTCGGCACCGCGCGGGGCGGCCATCCGGTGACCGTCCTCGACTGGCAGTCCTTCGCCTACGGCGCCGGCGCCACCGACCTGGCTTACTTCCTGGCCGGCGCGCTGGAGCCGCAGGTGCTGGTCGCCCACGAGGCCGAGCTGCTCGAGCTCTACCTGCGCACCCTGCAGAGCCTCGGCGTGACCGGCTACGGCATGGCCGACCTTGAGCGGCACTACGCGCGCGGCGCCTACCTGCTGTTCGGCACCGCTTTCTTCGCGGCGATGATCGTCACCCAGACCGAGCGCGGCGACCGGATGTTCCTGCAGATGCTGGGTTCGGCGGCGGAGCACATGCGCCGCCACGGCGTCGTCGGCTGACCCGCGCGATCAGACGTCGAGGTCGGCGGCCGCGAACTCGGCGTTCTCCTGGATGAAGCGGAAGCGCAGCTCGGGCTTACGTCCCATCAGCGCCTCCACCAGGCTCTCCACCGTCTCCTCGGCGCGGGGCAGGGTGACCTTGGCCAGGATCCGCTTCTTGGGATCCATGGTGGTCTCCTTGAGCTGCGCGGGCATCATCTCGCCGAGGCCCTTGAACCGGCTGATGTCCGGCTTCTTGCCCTTGAACTCGGTGGCCAGCAGCTCGTCGCGGTGGGCGTCGTCGCGGGCGTACATCGACTTCGAGCCGTGGCTGATCCGGTAGAGCGGCGGCAGCGCCAGGAAGAGGCGGCCCGCGCGGATCATGTCGGGCATGGTCCGGTAGAAGAAGGTGATCAAGAGGCTCGCGATGTGGGCGCCGTCCACGTCGGCGTCCGTCATGATGATGATCCGCTCGTAGCGGAGGTCCTCTTCCTTGAACTTCGAGCCGCCCTGGGCGCCGAGCGCCAGCATCAGGTCGGCCAGCTCCTTGTTGCCGCCGAGCTTGTCGAGGGAGGCGGAGGCGACGTTCAGGATCTTGCCGCGCAGGGGCAGGATCGCCTGGGTGCGGCGGTCGCGGGCCTGCTTGGCCGAGCCGCCGGCCGAGTCGCCCTCGACGAGGAACAGCTCCGTGCCGTCGGTGGCCTGGCCGGAGCAGTCGGCCAGCTTGCCGGGCAGGCGCAGCTTGCGGGTCGCCGAGGCGCGGGCGACCTCCTTGTCCTTGCGGCGCTTCAGGCGCTCCTCGGCGCGCTCGATGACGAACTCGAGCAGGGCGCTGGCGGCCTTGGGCTGGGCGGTGAGCCAGTGGTCGAACGGGTCGGCGAGCGCCTTTTCCACGAGGCGCTGGGCTTCCGACGAGGAGAGCTTCTCCTTGGTCTGGCCCTGGAACTCCGGGTCACGGATGAAGACGCTGACGAGCGCGCCGGCCTGGGCCACCACGTCCTCGGCGGTGAGGATCGAGCCGCGCTTCTCGCCGGTGAGCTCGGCGTACTGCTTCAGGCCCCGGGTGAGCACGGCGCGCAGGCCGGCCTCGTGGGTGCCGCCCTCGGGGGTCGGCACGGTGTTGCAGTAGGACTGCATGAAGCCGTCGGCCTCGCCGAAGCCGGCCGGGGTCCAGGTGACGGCCCACTCCACCTTGCCGGCCTCGCCCGGACGCTCGTAGCGGCCGGCGAAAGGCTCGGGCGTGACGGTCTCGATGTTCTTCACCCGCTCGGCGAGGAAGTCGGCCAGGCCGTTGGGGAAGCGGAACACCGCCTCGGCCGGGGTCTGGTCGTGGATGCGGCTCGGATCGCATTTCCAGCGGATCTCGACGCCCCCGAACAGATAGGCCTTGGACCTGGCCATCCGGTAGAGCCGGGCCGGCTTGAAGGCGACGCCTTCGCCGAAGATCACCGGGTCGGGCGCGAACGCGATCTGGGTGCCCTTCTTCCGGGTCGGGCCCAGCTTCTCGATCGAGCCGATCGGCTTGCCGCGGGTGAAGGCCTGGCGCCACTCGAAGCCGTCCTTCCACACGGTCACCTCGACCCGCTCGGAGAGCGCGTTGACCACCGAGACGCCCACGCCGTGCAGGCCGCCGGAGGTCTCGTAGGCCTTGCCGGAGAACTTCCCGCCCGAGTGCAGGACGGTCATGATCACTTCCAGCGCCGACTTGCCCGGGTGCTTGGGGTGCGGGTCCACGGGGATGCCGCGGCCGTCGTCCTTCACCGAGAGCTGGCCGTCGGCGTCGAGGGAGACCTCGATGACCTTGGCGTGGCCGGCCACCGCCTCGTCCATGGCGTTGTCGAGCACTTCGGCGAACAGGTGGTGCAGGGCCCGCTCGTCGGTGCCGCCGATGTACATCCCGGGGCGCTTGCGGACGGGCTCCAGCCCCTCCAGCACCTCGATGTCCTTGGCCGAATAGCCGCCGCCGGACGGCTTCACGCCGACCACCGCCGGGTCCGGCCGCGGCTCGTGGCTCTCGGCGAGCGGGGCGGCGGGCGCGGGGTTCAGCGCGTCGTCGAACAGGTCGGGCAGGGGCTGGGCGGCTGACTTGGACATGACTCGCGGAACGTAGGGGGATTCTAGGCGGGTATGAATCGCGGCGAACCCGCGCGCAATGCGGCTACTTGCGCGCGGCGTAGATGGCGCTCAGCCGGTCCGGGGTTCCGGCGATCCGCTCCAGCCGGGGGTAACGCAGCCCGCCGCGGTAGTCGATGGACGCCGTGCGGAAGTGATCGCCCGACTTCACCAGGAGCTCGATGGGCTTGCCGCCCCTGGCGTCCTTGATCGCCTGCTTCAGCCGGTCGGCGTCGTAGGCGATGCCGTTCACGGCCACCACCCGCGCGCCCACGGCAAGACCTGCGTTGAACGCGGGGCTGTCCCAGAGCACGGACGTCGCTTCGCCCTCGCGGTTCAGGATCAGGCCCAGGGAATAGGTCAGGTTGGTGTTCTTGGCGTCGGCCTCGACGCTCTTCCAGGCGTCGGTGGGGGTGTCGGTGTAGACCAGCTTCCAGCCGCCGCGGGTGATGCCGTCGAGCGGGGCCTTCGGCGCCACCTCCCGCACCCGGGTCCGCAGGAACCCCGCCCAGTCGTGCGGCTCCACCGCGTTGAGCGCCGCGACCACGTCGTCGAAGGTGTAGGTCTTGGGCGTCCAGTCGCCGCTGGGCCCGCCGAAGAAGGTCCGGGCGAAGTCGTCCAGCGAGCGCTTCCCGCCGGACTTCTCCCGGATCAGGGTGTCGGCGTCGAGCCAGATGAGCTGGCCCTCGGAGTAGTAGTCCTCCGGCCGCTGCCAGGACTGCCAGGGCTCGGGCCGGCGGCCGGAGATCACCGGCTCCTGGCCGGTGTCCTCGAGCGGACGCCAGGCCCGGCCCGGACGATTCTCGTAGGTGGCCGCGGTCATGGCGAGGCTTTCCAGCGCCTCGTTGCGGCTCAGCATTCCGGAGCGGGCGCCCAGGACATAGCCCCAGTACTGGGTCTGGCCCTCGTAGACCCACAGCATGGAGCCGCGCATCGGCGTGGCGTAGGTGGGCGTCCACAGGTCGGCCGGGCGGCGGTACTTGCCGTTCCACGAGTGGACATATTCGTGGGGCAGCAGGTCGCGGTCGCCGAGCGCCTTCTTCCAGTCCGTGAAGTAGTTGGTGGAGACGCTGTTCTCGGACGAGCGGTGGTGCTCCAGCCCGATGCCGCCCAGCCGCTCGGTCACCGCCAGCAGGAACTCGTAGCGGTCGAAATGGCGCGCCCCATAGAGCTTGTCGGCCTGGTCGACGAGGTTGCGGTGCAGGCGGATCTGCTCGTCCGTGGGCGCCAGGTGCTCGGGCGCATCGGCGACGATGTTGAGCCGCACGGGGTAGCGGGCGCCCGGGTCGAGATCAATCTGCCGGAAATGTCGGCCTGCGAACATCGGCGAATCCACCAGGGTCTCGAAGTCCACCGGCTTGAAGCGCGCGACGCCCCCCTCGCTCGAGGCCGTGTCGAGCGCCACGCCGTAGCCCCAGCCGGCCGGCAGGCGCACGCTGGGCTCGACGGTGATCTGTCGGGTGAAGTGGCCGGCCGGATAGAGCGCCACCTGGTTCCACTGGAGGTTCAGCATCTCGGGCGTGATGACCACGCGGCCCTGGTTCGGGGCCGTGGGCGAGACGAACTGGAATTCCGCCACCACCTCGGCCGCGCCTTGCGGCACGTCCACGTGGAAGGCGTAGACGTCCACCGGATCGCGCTTCCAGGGCAGCACCCGGCCCCCCGCGCGGATCGTCAGGCCGGCCAGCTTGTCCACCTGGCCGCGCGGCGCGTGGTTGCCCGGCAGCCACTCGGGGAACAGCAGGGTCAGCCGGCCGGGCCGGGCCACGGGGATGGTCTCCTTCACCCGGTAGATGCGGCGCTGCACGTCGGTGGCGTCCACCTCCAGCTTGATCACGCCGGGGTAGGGGACGTCCTGGGCGGCGGGGATCGGCGGCGGCAGGTCCAGGGGCTGCGGCCCCTGGGCGGCGGCGGGCAGGGCGATGGCGAGCGCGAGGACGGCGGCGGAAAGCGCGGTGCGGTGTCGAAGGGTCATGCGTTGGGTTGTAGAGCGCGCCCGCCGCGCCCGGCAATCGTCGCCGGCGACAGGAGAGCCCCATGCCGATCCGATCCGCCCTCATCGCCCTGGCCGCCACGGGCCTCCTCCTGGCCGGCTGCCAGCAGTCCGCTGCGGAAGCTGGCCCTGGACCCCAGCCGCCGCCGCGCAGCGAGGCGCCCGGTCGTGGCGCCGACGCCGGCGGCATGTGCGGCGGCATCGCCGGCTTTTCCTGTCGCAACCCGAACGACTACTGCAAGCACCCCGAGGGCCAGTGCCGGGTGGCCGACGGCGCCGGCGTCTGCACGCCGAAGACGCCCATGTGCACCCGCATCTACCAGCCGGTCTGCGGTTGCGACGGCAAGACCTACGGAAACGCCTGCGAGGCAGGCGCGGCCGGCGCCAGCATCGACCACGCGGGCGAGTGCAGCGCGGCGTGAGGCCAAAGGAAAAGGGCCCGCGGATCGCTCCGCGGGCCCCTCGAACCTTGGATCAGCTTCCGCCGACTAGCACTTGAAGTACATGTCGAATTCCACCGGGTGCGGGTGGAGCTGGAGGCGCATGACCTCTTCCATCTTCAGCTCGATGTAGCTGTCGATGAAATCATCGTCCATGACGCCGCCCTTCTTGAGGAAGGCGCGGTCCTTGTCGAGGCTTTCCAGGGCTTCGCGCAGGGAGCCGCAGACCTCGGGGACCTTCTTCTGCTCGCGCGGCGGCAGGTCGTAGAGGTTCTTGTCCATGGCCGGGCCCGGATCGATCTTGTTCTCGATCCCGTCGAGGCCGGCCATCAGCAGGGCCACGAAGGTCAGGTAGGGGTTGCCCATCGGGTCGGGGAAGCGGGCTTCGATCCGCTTGGCCTTGGGGCTGTCCACGTGCGGGATGCGGATCGAGGCCGAGCGGTTGCGGGCCGAATAGGCCAGCTTCACCGGGGCTTCGTAGCCGGGCACCAGGCGCTTGTAGGAGTTGGTGGTCGAGTTCGAGAAGGCGTTGATCGCCTTGGCGTGCTTGATGATCCCGCCGATGTACCAGAGGCACAGGTCGGACAGGCCGGCGTACTTGTCGCCGGCGAACATCGGCTTGCCGTCCTTCCAGATCGACTGGTGGACGTGCATGCCCGAGCCGTTGTCGGCGAACATCGGCTTGGCCATGAAGGTCGCCGTCTTGCCGTAGGCGTGGGCCACGTTGTGGATCACGTACTTATAGAGCTGCATCCGGTCGGCCATGGTGATCAGGTCCGAGAACTTCAGCCCCAGCTCGTGCTGCGCCGGCGCCACCTCGTGGTGGTGCTTCTCGGGCTGCATGCCCAGCTCGCCCATGACCGCCAGCATCTCGCCGCGCAGGTCCTGGCCGGAGTCCACCGGGTTCACCGGGAAATAGCCGCCCTTCGGGCCCGGGCGGTGGCCCATGTTGCCTTCCGGATAGGCCTTGCCGGACGAGACCGGCAGTTCGGTCGAGTCGTAGGAGTAGAAGGTGTTGTGCGGGGCGGTGTCCCACCGCACGTCGTCGAACACGAAGAACTCGGCCTCGGGGCCGAAGAACACGGTGTCGCCGATGCCGGCCGACTTCACATAGTTCAGCGCCTGCTTGGCGATGGACCGCGGGTCGCGGTTGTAGGGGGTGTTGGTGTCCGGGTTCACCACGTCGCAGAACAGCACGAGCGTGGTCTGCTGGTAGAAGGGGTCGATGTGGGCGGTGGCCAGGTCCGGCCGCAGCTTCATGTCGGACTCGTTGATCGCCTTCCAGCCGGCGATCGACGAACCGTCGAACATGGTGCCGTCGGTGAGGAATTCGTCATCGACGAGGTCGATGTCGAAGGTCACGTGCTGCATCTTCCCGCGCACGTCGGTGAAGCGCACGTCGACGTATTTGACGTCCTTTTCCTTGATCTGGTTCAGGATGTCCTTGGCAGAAGCCATGTTCGTTATCCCCTTCTTGGTCCGGTCTCGATGGTTCTGGGTTAGACGGCCGCGGGCCCGGTCTCGCCGGTGCGGATGCGCATGACGTCGATGACGTCGCTGACGAAGATCTTGCCGTCGCCGATGCGGCCGGTCCGGGCGGCGGTGGAGATGGCCTCCATGGCGCGGTCCAGCTGGTCGTCGGCGACGACGACCTCGATCTTGATCTTGGGAAGGAAGTCGACGACGTACTCGGCGCCGCGGTAGAGCTCGGTCTGACCCTTCTGGCGGCCGTAGCCCTTGGCCTCGATCACCGTCATGCCCTGGACGCCCAGCTCCTGCAGGGCCTCCTTCACTTCGTCGAGCTTGAACGGCTTGATGATGGCTTCGATCTTTTTCATGGGCCCCGGCGTCAGACTGGGATGCGCCGCCCCGGCGCTCGCCGCGGACGGAGCACGGAGGGGGTCCGCGCCACAAGCCGATCCGGTTGCTTGCCGTCGCGGCCACCTGTGAAAATGACCAGGCGCCTAAGAAATGGGCGCCATCGGATCAAAAAATGATCATGCCGGAAATCGCCTTGTGAGGCGGGTTTCGGCCCCTAGGATCGCGGACCAAGTGCGTCGGGAGGCAGGTTGAGATGGGTGAAAACACCCCAGTTCTGATCGGGGCGGGCCAATTCACGTACCGGGGCGATCCGGCGGCCTCGCCGTCGCCCACCGCCCTGCTGAAGATTGCGGCGGAACGGGCGGCGCTCGACGCCGGCATCGGTCCCGCGGGCCTGGCCGGCGTCGATGCGCTGGCGGTCGTCGGCTACACGATCGACAGCCCGGGCTCCAAGCGCGGGATGATCCCGCATTCGGTCAACCCGCCCGCCAGCCTCGCGCGCCAGCTCGGCGCCGATCCCCGCTGGAGCGTCTATTCGGAGATGGGCGGCAACACGCCCCAGTACCTGATCAACACGCTTTGCGAGCGCATCGCCCGCGGCGAGGCCGACCTGGCGCTCACCGTCGGCTGCGAGTTCCTGGGCTCGGCCATGAAGCGGCTGGGGAAGGGGCTTTCCTTCGACGACTGGATCGCCGACGAGCCGGAGGACCTGCCGGCCCCGCAGCGGATCGGCGACCCGCGCGCCGGCTCGACGCCCTACGAAATCCGCCACGGGCTCTCGCGGCCGATCAACATCTATCCGATCTTCGAGAATGCGCTCCGCGCCCGCGACGGCCGCTCCCTCCCCGAGCACCAGCGCCGGATGGGCGAGCTGTTCGCCCGCTTCTCCGAAGTCGCGGTCGACAATCCCGAGGCCTGGTTCCCGACGAAGCGGACCCCGGAAGAGCTGGTCACCGTCTCCGAGAAGAACCGGATGATCGGCTTCCCCTATCCGAAGCTGCTCAACGCCATCATGGAGGTCGACCAGTCAGCGGGCGTGATCATCGCCAGCGAGCGCAAGGCCCGCGAGCTGGGCGTGCCGGAGGACCGCTGGGTCTATCTGCACGGCTGCGCCGACGCCGCCGACCTCTGGCACCCCCTGGACCGGCAGGACTTCCACTCCAGTCCCGCCATGCGCCGCACCGGCCAGAAGGCCTTCGCCATGGCCGGGATCGGCCTCGACCAGGTGGACCTGATCGACCTCTACTCCTGCTTCCCCGTGGCGGTGGAGATCGGCGCGGAGGAGCTGGGCCTGTCGCTGGACGACCCGCGGGGCCTCACGGTCACCGGCGGGCTGCCCTACGCCGGTGGGCCCGGCAACAACTACGTCATGCACTCGGTGGCGGTGATGCTGCAGAAGCTGCGGGCCAGGCCCGGGGCCTATGGCCTGATCACCGGCAACGGCTGGTACCTGACCAAGCAGTCGACCGGCATCTATTCCACCCGGCGGCCCGACAAGCCGTTCGAGCGCGAGGACCCGGCGGTGCTGCAGCGGGAGATCGACGCCCTGCCGCATCCCGAGATCGTCGAGCTGCCGAGCGGGCGGGGGACCATCGAGACCTACACCGTCGTCCACAAGCGCGAGGGACCGTTCCTCGGCATCGTCGTGGGCCGCGACGAGGCCGGCCGCCGCTTCGCCGCCAACACCCCCGACGATCCCGCCTTCCTGGCCGCCTTCGAAGCCCAGGAGCAGGTGGGCCGCACCGGGACCGTCCGCCAGGCCGGGGACGGCCAGCCCAACCTCTTCGTCCCGGATTGAGCCTCATGCCGCGCCTCTACCTGATCCGCCACGGCAAGCCGGCCTCGACCTGGGGCGGGGCTGACGACGATCCCGGCCTCGACGAGACCGGCCAGGCCCAGGCGGAAGCCGCCCGCGACTGGCTGCTGGCGCTGCCGCCCGGCGAGCGGCCGGAGCGGGTGGTGAGCTCGCCGCTCCGCCGCTGCCAGGAGACCGCAATGCCCACCGCCCGGGCGCTGGGGGTCACGGTCGAGGTCGATCCCATGGTCGGCGAGATCCGCACGCCCCAGGCGCTCGCCGCCGAGGAACGGCCGGGCTGGCTGCGGCAGGCGTTCCAGGGGACCTGGGGCGAGATCCGCGGCGACCTCGACTACGACGCCTGGCGTCGGGGCATCGTGGCGTCCCTGCATCGCCGGGGCGACACCGCGGTGTTCTCGCACTTCGTGGCGATCAATGCGGTGGTCTCGCACCTCACCGACGACCCGCGTGTGGTGAGCTTCCGGCCGGACCACGCTTCCGTCACTGTGCTCGAAACCGACGGCGAGAGCTTGACGCTGGTGGCCAAGGGGCGCGAAGCCACGACCGGGGTCCTCTAGACAACAACGGAGTCGGGCTTGCCGGCGCGCCAGATCCTCACGACCGCCGAGACCGCCCAGGCGGACCAGGCGGCGATCGCCGCCGGCACGCTGGGCGCGGTGCTGATGGAGCGGGCCGGTACGGCCGTCGCCGACGCCATCTGCGCCCGCTTCCGGCCCAAGCCCACCGCCGTGCTGTCCGGGCCCGGCAACAACGGCGGCGACGGCTATGTGGTGGCGCGGGTGCTGAAGTCCCGCGGCTGGAACGTGTGGGTGGAACGCCTCGCCGAACCCACGACCGACGACGCCCGCGCGGCCGCGGCCGCTTGGACCGGCGAAACCCTGGAACTCGGGCAGTCCGGCCGCACGGCCGAGCTTCTCGTGGACGGCCTGTTCGGCGCCGGCCTGGCCCGGCCGCTCGAGGGCGAGGCGGCCCGCCTGGCGCGCGCCAGCCACCGCCTGCGCGACCGGGTCGTGGCGATCGACGTGCCGAGCGGGGTCTCCGGCGACACCGGCCGGCCGCTCGGGGAGGCGGCCTTCTGCGCGGCGCTGACGGTGACCTTCCACGCCCGCAAGCCCGCCCACGTCCTGGAGCCGGGCCGGGGAGCCTGCGGCGAGGTCGTGGTGGCCGACATCGGCCTCGGCGAGACGAAGGCCCAGCTGTTCGAGAACGGCCCGGAGCTGTGGCTGGAGCGCTTCCCCTGGCCCGACGCCGCCTCCCACAAGCACGCCCGCGGGCGGCTGATCGTGGTCAGCGGCGAGGCCTGGAGCACCGGGGCGGCGCGGCTCGCGGCGCGCGGCGGCCTGCGCATCGGCGCGGGCCTCGTCACCATCCATGCGCCGCCGGAGTCCCTGGCCTCCAACGCCGCCCACCTCGAGGCGGTGATGCTGCGGCCCTTCGAGACCGACCTGGAGCTGGAACAGGCGGCCGCCGACGTGGACGCCGCGGTGATCGGGCCCGCGGCCGGGGTCGGCGAGACGACGCTGATGAACGTGCTCGCGCTCGCGCGCACCGGCGCGGCCCTGGTGCTGGACGCCGACGCCATCACCGTCTTCCGGGACGATCCGGAGGAGCTGTTCTCGGTCCTCGACCGCGACGACGTGCTGACGCCTCATCCGGGCGAGTTCGAGCGGTTGTTCCCCGGGGTCCTGGCCGCCGCGCCGGAGCGGATCACCGCCGCGCGCCGCGCCGCCGAACGGGCAGGGGCTGTCGTCCTGCTGAAGGGACCCGACACCGTGGTGGCTGCGCCCGACGGGCGCGCGGCGGTGAACCTCAATGGCTCGCCTTGGCTCGCCACGGCCGGCTCCGGCGACGTGCTGGCGGGCTTCATCGGCGGACTGGTCGCCCAGGGCATGGAGAGCTTCGAGGCCGCCTGCGCGGCCGCCTGGATCCACTCCGAGGCCGCGGAGCTGCATGGCCCCGGCCTGATCTCCGAAGACCTCCCCGGTCTCGCGCCGGGCGTCCTGCGCCGCCTCTACGACGAGCGGTAGCCGAACACGAAAAACGGCGCGGAGATCGCTCTCCGCGCCGTCATTTTCGCGCCTCGAGGGCCGCCGGAGCCTCAGGCCTCGACGTAGTTGCCTTCGATCGAGCCGGCGCCGCCTTCGAGGAGGTCGGCCGCGGCTTCTTCGGCCGCGATGCGCTCTTCCTCGAACTGCGAGCTGATGACGTTCTCGCCGCGCGCCTGGCGCTCGGCTTCGTCCTGGCTGCGGGCGATGTTGAGGGTGACGGTCACGGTGACTTCCGCGTGCAGGCGGACCTTCACCTCGTGGACGCCGAGCGTCTTGATCGGCTTGTCCAGCACGACCATCGCACGTTCGACCTTCTGGCCGCCCTCGGCGTTGATCGCGTCGGCCACGTCGCGGCCGGCGACCGAACCGTAGAGCTGGCCGCTTTCGCCCGCCTGACGGATCAGGATGTAGGACGTGCCGTCCAGGCTCTCGCCGGACTTCTCGGCGGCGGCCTTGGCCTTGGCGTTGCGGGCTTCGATGTCGGCGCGCTGGCCTTCGAAGACCTTCAGGTTCGCCGAGGTGGCGCGCAGCGCCTTGGAGCGCGGCAGAAGGTAGTTGCGGGCGTAGCCGTCCTTGACGTTGACGACGTCGCCGAGGCCGCCCCAGCCTTCCACGCGTTCGAGCAGAATGACTTTCATGTGCCTGTGCTCCTTACTTCACGACGTAGGGGAGCAGGGCCAGGAAGCGGGCGCGCTTGATGGCCTTGGCCAGCTCACGCTGCTTCTTGGCGGACACCGCGGTGATCCGCGACGGCACGATCTTGCCGCGCTCGGAAACGTAGCGCTGCAGGAGCTTGACGTCCTTGTAGTCGATCTTCGGGGCGTTGGCGCCGGAGAACGGGCACACCTTGCGGCGGCGGAAGAACGGACGGCGCTGGCCGCCCGCGGAAGCGCCGGCGGCCGGAGCGGCCGGGGCGTCGTTGGTCACGTCGGTCATCAGAAGGCCCCTTCGCGAGCGGGCATGTCATCGCGGCGTTCGCGGTCGCGATCGCGGCGGGCGAGGATCGGGGACAGCTCGAGATCCAGCTCGTCCACGCGGACGGTCATGTAGCGCAGCACGTCTTCGTTGATCGACAGCTGGCGCTCCATCTCCTTCACGGCGTCGGCCGGGGCGTCGATGGCGAGAAGGGAGTAGTGACCCTTGCGGTTCTTCTTGATCCGGTAGGTCAGGTTGCGCAGACCCCAGTACTCGATCTTGGCGACGTTACCGCCGCCTTGTTCGATGAGGGCCTTGAGCGTGTCGTTGAGGGCTTCGGCCTGTTGCGGCGAGATATCCTGCCGCGAAATGACCACGTGTTCGTAGAGGGCCATAGGTTCCTTCTTCCGTTGGTGGAGGGCGGCGCGTCCGGCGGCGGAAGTCCGCCGGAAACGATGGCTCTCTGCGCGGCGGCCGGGAGTTTCCCGACCCATTCGCGTTCCGCGTGAGACCGCCTTCCGTGAAGAGGCGGGCAAATAGGCGAAAAAGGCTGTGGGAGCAAGGGCTTTCCCCCTTGTCGGCCCCGGTCGGTTATGGTCGAGGCTGCCCCGGGGGAGGGGCCTCATGCGACGCAACCGGATTCTCGCCGCCATGCTCTCGGTGCTGCTGGGCGCGGGCCTCTACCTCGCCGCCAAGGCGCTGTTCCTCTAGCCCGAAAGGCCCGTTCGTGCTCGTCAGGTCCCTTCTCGCCGCCGTCGCGCTTGCCCTGGCTTCGACCACGGTCGTCCGGGCGCAGCCGGCGCCACCGCCCGCCTCGGCGGCCGAGGCCGGTCCCCGCGCGGAGGCCCTCGTCCGGCGCGTCCTCAAGGCCATGGACTTCGAGAAGCAGATCGACGTCGTCGTGACGGCCATGCTGCCGGTGATGCAGGAGCGGATCGCCAAGGAGCACCCGGAGATCACCGCCGCCCAGCACGGCGTGCTCGCAGAGACCACGCTCGAGGCCATGCGCGAGAGTTTCGTGCCGGAGATGCTGGAAGCAGTCATCCCCATCTACGCCGCCACCTACTCCGAGGCCGAACTGGAGGCGATGGCGACCTTCTACGAAAGCCCGGTGGGCCGCTCGATCCTGGACAAGACTCCCACGCTCGCTCCCAAGGTGGCCAAGGCCACCCAGGGCCTCATCCCCAGGCTGGCTGATGAGATGCTGATCCGCGTCTGTCAGAAGCTCGACTGCGAAGCGCCGAAGACGCGGCCCTCCTGAGAGCGGCCTACTTCTTCTTGATGGACTTCACCGCGCCGAGCGTCTGGGCCACGTGCTCGCTGGGGTCCAGCTTGGAATAGGCGTGCACGATCTGGCCGCTCGGCGAGATCACGTACGAGGTGCGGTCCGACCAGTCCGGCTTGGCGGCGAGGACCGCGTCATAGCTCCGGGCGATCTTCGCGCCCGGATCGGCGGCCACCGGGAACTTGCCCGAGCACTTGTCGCTGTCGGCGGAGATCTGCTGCAGCTTGTCGAGGTTGCCGGCGGTGACGCCGATCACCGTCGCGCCCGCGGCCGCGAACTGCGGCATGGCGTCGGCGAACATCTTGGCCTCGAGGTTGCAGCCCTTGGTGTCGGCCGCCGGGAAGAAATAGAGCACCACCGGCCCCTTCTTCCGCGCCTGGGCGAGGGAGAAGGTGAGGGGCTTGCCGGCCTGGAAGCCGGGCGCGGTGAAGTCGGGCGCCTTGTCGCCGGCCTTCAGGGCCGCCGAGGCGGGCGTGGCGGCGAGCGCGGCGAGCGCGAGGATGGACGCAAGACGCTTCATGACGACGTTCTCCGGAGGCTTCACCTGCCCTTATACGGCGACGTTAGCCCGGCGGATGCGCCGAGGCGAGCCTAGACGAAGAGGAAGTCGTCGATCGCCAGCGACGACAGCTTCACGTTCTTCAGGGTGAGGCTGTTGTCGGCGTCATAGGTGATCACCACGTCCTTCCCGACCTGCTGGGCGTGGGCCATGAGGTCGTCGAAGCTGCCGAACATCGACGGCGACATCTGGATCACCTCGTTCTTAGCGTCGAAGTCGGTGAGCACGTCGCGGCCGAAGTCGGCGCCGAAGACGAAGCGGTCGGGGCTGTTGCCGCCGGTGATGGTGTCGGCGCCGGCGCCACCGGCCAGGGTGTCGGGACTGTTGCCGCCCTCGAGGCGGTCGTCGCCGGCCCCGGCGTCCAGCCAGTCGCTGCCGTTGCCGCCCAGCAGCTTGTCCTTGCCGTCGCCGCCGCAAAGGGAGTCCGTCCCGTTGCCGCCGTCGAGCGTGTCGGGGCCGCCCAGGCCGCAGACGGTGTCGCCGCTGTTGCCGCCGAACATCCGCTCGCCCTGCAGCGTGCCGGTCAGGTTCTGGGGATGGTTACCGCCGCGGATGTCGGGGCCCAGGCCCACAGGCTGCAGGGTCACCTTCACGATCTCGGCCGGGGAATACTCCGCCCCGTCGAACGCCCGGTACTGGAAGGTCACCACCCGCGGGGCGGTGAGGTCGCCGTCGCCCGGCTGCGGCTGGACGTAGAAGGTCCCGTCGGCGTCCAGCACCACGCCCGCCGGCAGCGTCCCCACCGGCACGAAGGTCAACGCCTGGCCGTCGGGGTCGGTCGCGGCGAGCTGGCCGGTGAAGGTCTGGCCCCCGGTGATCTGGCCAGTGAAGGGATCGGCGTCGGGCGGATTGTTCAGGTTGAGCGTTAGGTTGTCGAAGGCGCCCCAGCCGGTGCCGAGGTTGGTGAACCAGTTGAGCTCCACCAGCCCCGCGGCGAAGGCGGCCGGCAGGGTCACCGTCTGGAAGTTGTCGATGTTGTCGGTGGTGAATTGATAGGTGACGAGGTTGCCGTCGGCCTTCACGCCCGTGAAGTAGAACTCCACCACCGAGGTGCCGGTCACCGGCGTGGTGCCGTTCCAGCCCGTGAAGCTGAAGCCGTTCACCTGGATCGAGGTCGCCCCGAAGGCCGCGCCATTGCTGGCCTTCACCACGACCGTATCGGTGGCGTACTGGTTGATGAGGTAGCCGCCGGTGCCCAGGTCGTTGATCGCGGCCTGGTTCCAGAAGGCGTCGCTGTAGCCGTTGTTCTGGGTGACCACCGTGGAGAAGGTGAAGCCCTGCTCCGCATAGGTCGGGAACAGCCCGTCAGGGATGTTTTCGAACTGGATCGTGACCGGCATGGGCGCCCCCCAGGTGTCTCAATTCATGACAGCCTCGCCCGCGGGTTCGACCGTCCGGTTTGCGGCGGAGCAAGAGATGCGCCGCCAGGCTAATTGTACGCGACCGTGACGGTGAAGGTCCCGGAATAGACCCCCGACTGCGTCGACGAACTGATCGGGAAGGACCCCCCGACGAAGAAGTTGTAGGTCCCCGAATTGCCCAGGATGGAGCTCAGCGTCGGGGTGGCCGTGAGGTTGTTGTTGGTGGTCACCGTGAGCGTCGAGCTCGACGGGCCGGTCATGTTGAAGGTGGTCGGGATGTTGATCGACAGCGTCTGGCCGCCTTCGCCCGTGACGGTGTAGGCCGCACGCGTCGCCGCCGGCAGGTTCATCCAGGCGACGCCGGGCGGGAAGGTCTTGGCCGCATTGGAGGCCGCCAGCGCCACCGTGCCGCTGCCGCTCAGCGGCCTCACGATGCGGCCGAAATAGAGGTCGGCGGTCTTGGCCAGCGAGATCGAGCGGAAGACGGTGGCCACCGCCGTGCCGGAGCCGGAGACCGAGCCGGTGGGCGTGTTCGGGGCGGCCGCCACCCAGACGTAGAAGGCCGAGGACGCCGAACCGGTGGTCGACCCGGAGTCGTCGCCGGCGATCGGGAAGTCGGCCCCGACGTAGAAGGTCTTGGACGAGTTCTTGCCGACCGGCCCGATGCGGAAGTTGATCGGGTTCGAGCCGCTCGGCGCCACCGCCAGGGTGGCCGTGCCCATGGAGACCTGGAAGTTGGTCAGCTGGCGGCCGCGGCCGGTGAACGTGCCGGCGCCGATGCGCACGTTCACCTGGGTGGAGTTGCACGAGCCCTGATTGCCGCAACTGACGGTCACCGTGGCCCGGGAGGTCCCGGTGGCCACGCGCGCGCCGGAGCCCGACTGCTTGGTGATCGCGCCCGTGGAGGGGGCGATGCGGAAGACGGTGTTTCCCGAAGCGCCAGAGGCCACCCGGCCCAGGTTCGGCGTGCTGCTCGACACCCCGACACCGAGAGTCTGTGCGGCCGCCCCGCCAGCATTCGCCAGCAGGAGAGCTGCAATCGAGAGTTGCGTTATACTCGTCAACGGACGCATGCGGGGCTCATAACACCTTCTGTGCAGCAAGTGCACCCAGACAAGACGCGTCAAATCTACTCGGTTTGCTGAGCATTCTCTTGCGGCCGTGGCGCGAATTTCACTTCCGCCATGATGTCGGGGGCGAAGCCGCCGTCGCCGGTGATGGTGACGCTGGCCGGTGCGGCCAGGCTCATGCGCAGGCGCTGCGCCTGCTCCGGATCGAGCTCCAGGCGATAGGTCCCCACCGGCAGGTTCTGGAACGCCGCCGAGCCGTCGAACTCGGTGGTCGCCTCCAGCACGACGCCGTTGTCCCCGACGAGCCGGATCTGGGCGGCGGAGAGCCCGACCATCGCGCCGTCGGCCCGGCGCAACTGGATGGTGACGATCACCTCGCCGGTCGGCTTCATGGGATAGCGCACCGTGGTGAAGCTGCCCGCCCGAGGCGAGAACTGGATGGTGCTGGGCGGCGTCTGGACCTGGGTGTTCTCCACCTCGTCCAGGCCGACCAGCAGCCGTCCGGTCGGCCCGGCGCCCAGGCCGGTGACGAAGGCGCGGCCGTCCGCGCCGGTGCGGATCTTCACCTCGGCGCCTTCGAGCGTCACGTTCGGCACCGGCTGGTCGTCGCCGTCGAAGACGCCGTTGCCGTTCTTGTCGAGGAAGGCCTCGAACAGCAGGCTGCCGCCGGAGCCGGGACCGGGGCGGGTGATCCGGTACCCGCCGGCCACGGGATTGTAGTTGAGGCCGAAGTTGAGCTGCGCGCCGAGGCGCCAGCTCTGGTCGCTGTTGTTGTAGTCGGCGTTCACGGAGAAGTCGGCCATCCGCAGCTTGAAGATGCCGGCCGCGGTCAGGCTGAAGCTGGAGGCGTCGTCGAGCGCCTGGCCGAGCCCCAGCCGCAGGGCCACGGTCTCGGAGATGTCGCGGTCGGCGGTGATCGCCAGCGAGCGGGCCTTCAGCTCCGGCAGGATCTCGAAGTCGACCGTGGAGCGAAGCTGCCATTTGTAGCCGCGGAAGGTGGAGCCCGCGAAATAGCCATTGAGGCGCTGGACTGTGTTCCCGAGCCCGGTCGTGCGCTGGTACTCCACGCCGGCCGAGACCAGGACGCTTGCGGCGGTCGTGGAGGCCCGCGCCGAGGCCGCCATGTCGACGAGGCCGTCGGCGTATTCGTTGCGCAGCCCGCGGATCGAGAGCGGCACCACGTGGCGGGCGACCTCGAGGTTGCCGTCGAAGGTCATCTCAGTGCGGCGCGACATCGCCCGCGTCAGGTCCGCGCTGGGGCCGTTCTCGTCGATGAAGCCGCCCTGGAACTCGGCGTGACGGAGCACGGTCGAGACGCCGAACACCTGGCCCGCGAGCCCCAGGGCCACCGCGGAGCGGTCGTCGTCGTCGTAGGCCAGGTCGACCTGCGTGGCGAAGCCGAACAGGGAGGTCCGCACCCCGACGTTGTAGAGCTGCCGATAGCTGTCCGGCGCGCCCGTGGGGATCAGGGCCGCCGCCGCGTTCAGCGTCAGGGTGGACGTGAGGCCATAGTTCACCGAGCCCACCGCCCGCCAGCCGCCGCGCGCCGGACTGATCTGCTCGTCGGGGCCCGGTGGGCGCAGGACGAGCAGGGGCTCCTCCTGTTGGACGACGCCCACCTCCAGGGTGGCCTCGCCGCGCCGCAGCACGCCGCCCCCGACGTTGATGATCCGGGTGTTCTCGCTGCGCTCGCCGCGCGGGCCGTAGGTGACGACGCGGACGACGTTGATGCCCTGCGACAGAGGCACGTTGAGGAATTCGTAGCGGCCCTGGGCCGGGGTGTTCTGGCCGCTGCGCAGGATATTGTTGACGTAGAGCTCCACGTCGTAGCCCAGCGGCAGCTCGCCGCGCAGGTCGATGCGGTTGAAGATGTTGGTCTGGTCGAGCGGGACCGTGGAGATGATCAGGCCGCGCCCCCCGATGCTGCGCGGCCCCACGGACAGACCCGGGGTGAAGACGTCGCCGACGCCGATGGTGCGCGCCTTCAGCGGGCCGAGCAGGCGGCCCTCGATCGAGCGGCGCTCCAGGACGAAGCGGGCGGTGGACGGCTCGCCGCGCTCGTCGGAGCCCACATAGCCCTGGAAGCCGGTGTAGAGCAGGTCCGCGCCGATCCGGACGTCGTAGCGCACCGGCGTGCGGTTCTCGGAGTTCTCCAGGCCCATGCCGAAGGCCACGTCGAAGGCCGGCATGCTGAACAGCCGATAGGGCGTCTCGACCTTGAAGATCTCGTCCTTCTGCTGGAAGTTCTGCAGGCTGTCGCGACGGCGCGCCATGCGCTGCATGCGGCTCTGGACCGGCAGCAGTTCCTTGGCGGTGATCTTCAGCGCCAGCGATTCCGGATCCACCTCGAAGGTCACCGGCAGCAGACGCTGGAGCGCCGAGGCGCGGACGTAGAGCTCGGTCTCGGTGACCGCCACGTCGGCCAGGGAGAGCGGTACGTTGCGCGGGCCGTCCTTGGCCGTGCCGCTGGCGAGGTCGACCACGAGCGAACGGCGCTCCTCGCCCAGGCGCCCGATGATCCGGCGCTCGGCGGGCAGCACCTCGACGTCCATCTCCAGCAGCCGGGTGAGTTCGCCCACCGGAAGCAGCGGGTCCTCGGGCGCGTCGTAGGCGGCGAGCCCGTCGGTGAGGGTGAGGTCGTCGAGTTCGACGAAGAGGAGCAGCAGGCTGGCCGGATCGATCTCGACCGGCCGATCTACGGTGCTGACGGAAGCCTGGGCGGGCGCAGGGACGGGAGGCGCGGCGGCCTCAGCGGCCGCGCCAGGGGTCGCGCGGAGAATGGCAAGTGCGGCGGTGGCAGACCACGCAACGCACCTACGGCGCCTGTTTCGCAAGGAGTTTGCCCGGAGACGTGTCGTCGTCTGTGAACGTGATCTCGAGCTTCTCCCCGGCCGCCGGCGCGCGGGTGAGCGGGACCCGGATGGTCCGACGATCGACTTCCGGATAGACGCCGACGCCCCGGGCGATGCCCACGACCTCGGTCTTGCCCACCGGCCGGATCTCGATGTTGCCGAACAGCGAGTTGGCGCCGAGACGAACGACCTCGAAGGTCATGATCGGCGTGCGACGCGGCGCGCTCTGCCCTTCCTGCGGCAGGTCGGCGTACTCCAGGCGCGCGTTCTCGATGGACGCGCGCACATCGGTGTCGCCGACCCGGATGATGGCCGGGATGCTCAGGCCGAAGACCGAGTTGATCTGGAAGCGGAGTTCGTTGGGCCCGATGCCGGCGGCGGCCTCTGCGGTGAGGCCCGCATCGCGCGGCGGAATGGTGGTGATGGTCAGGTGGCTGCGGTACTCGCCGGTCGCCCCTTCGGGGAGGTTGGTGACCCGCAAGCGGATCGTCTGGCCCTGGCCGGGCGCCAGCGTGACCCGCCGGGGCGAGATCAGCAGCATGCCCTGGGCCGACTTCACCTTGTCGGCGAAGGGCTTCGCCTCGGGGCGCTGCGCGGTGTCGGTGAGGGCGACGATCTGGCCGTCCGGCAGCATGGCGCGGTCCACCATGGCGACGTCGAAGGTCGCCGCGGCGTTGCCCTGGTTGTAGATGTAGACCGTCGCCGAACGGCGGTTCCGGTCGAACGTCACCCGCTTGGGCGAGATGTTCAGGTTCGCGCCGACGGTGGTGACCGTCGCGGCGGGCGGCGCCGCAGGGGCGGCGGGCTGGGCGAAGGCTTCAGCCGCGCCGAGCAGGGCCAGGGCGGCGAAGGCGGCGGGGAGGGCGACGCGGGTCAATTGTATTGAACCACGACAACCAGGAGGCCTTCATAGGCGCCGGGCGCCAGGGGTTCGGCCGAGGCCAGCGAGATCGCTCCGCCGACGTTCACGCTCATGGTGTTGCCGCCCATGAGGGAGCCGGCGAGCACGACGCCGTCGCTCGACAGGCCGAATTCGGCGTTGGTGTTGGTCTTGACAGTCAAGGCTTCAGTCCCCCCGGCGCGGACGACCGTGAAGCTCTCGGGCACGGCCATCGACACTGCATCCCCAGCCTGACCACTAATGGTTAAGGTGGCGTTGCTCAAGGGGGCTGCACCAGGGGTTGCGCCGCGCGAGCGCGGGAGCCCGCCGTTCGGCGCGACGGCCGTGGCCGTCACGCTCGGCAGCACGAGCGGGCTGACGATCTGAACGCTGGCGCGCTGGGTGATCCGGGCGGCGACCGCGCCGTCGGCGCGGCTGAGCGCGAACGCCTGGGCGCAGCACGCGAGCGCGGCAAGGCCGACGCCGATCAGAAGGGGCGCACGTTTCATGGTCATCACCTAGCCCCGCACCAGTTTACCGGAGCTGAACGCGCGGGGCGTCCAGCTCCGGAAATCAGGATCAGTTGTAGGTGACCGTGAGGGTCATGGTGCCCGTGTAGGCGCCCGGAACGGTCGTGTCGGTGATGTCGAACTCGCCGCCGGCGTAGAGCAGCTGGGTGGCCGCGGAGTAGGCCGCGCCGGGCAGGCCGCCGACCGTACCGCTATCCACGGCGAACTCGGGCGTGAAGGAGATGGTCTCCGAACCGCCCGTACGGGTCAGGTTGAAAGCGGTCGTCGAGCCGGAAAGGGTGTAAGCGCGGCCGCCGTCACCGGTGATGGTGAACTGGCCGCGGCTGCCCTGGGCTTGGACAATGGCGGTGCCGCCGTCGACCGAAACCGGGCTGGTCGCCGCCGTCGGGTCCAGTTCGATCGTGGAGGTGCCCGTCGTATTCGGGCGGGCCACGGTGCCGAAGTTCACGTCGTTGTCCTTCGTGATGGCGATCGGCTGGATGATGCTGGCGCTGACGGTGGCGCTGTCCGTGTCCGTGGATTGGGCGCTGGCGGCGGTGGCCATACCCGCCAGAATGACGGCGCTGCCGGCGCCGATGAGGAGGTTCCGAAGGGTATTCATTTTAGCCCCTGGCGTGTGATGGGTTGATCTGTTGAACGCGATGCTTGGTCTGCTGGAGACTTGGGAAGCTTCTCGGGGACCGCCATCTACCGCGGCGGTTACCTTCGAAACGTCTGGTTGCAAGTCGCCACTTTAACCGACGATTATCCATGCGCCCTCTAGAGGTGTCCCTGCCTACTGTCAAGATTGTCGGTCGGCGGTAACCACATTAGAGGGGCTCCAAGTCCAAAGTCCCGAACTGAAACACTGGCCCTGGAGCAATCCAGGTTTTGCAAGAGGTGTGCTCAGGAAGGACAGGAGCAGGTTTGTTTTTCCCAAGAGCTTGCCGACTTGAGGCGGCTCGCAGGGTGGGATGCCTTACTTGTTCACTCTCCTTTTGGTGGCGCCGTACATCCGGCGGACAACCCCGTGGTGTAGAAGTATAGTGAATCAGAGAACGACGTTCGAGGATCGCGGGTTGCATCGGCTTGCGAATTGGGATCAGAAGTATTCGTTACGTGGCAATCTGCCACACGAGCGCCGATTTGCTTTTGAGCCACGTCAAAATGTGACGCTTCTGGGGCCCGAAAGCCAAGCTTCCGCAGGCGAGTTCCAGGGATCTCTCCCGTAATGGCAGAGCTTTGTTCTGCGGGATCAGGCGCCCGGCGCGACCAGGATCTTCACATGAGCCTCCGGATCGGCCAGCGCCTGGAAGGCGCCGGCGACGCCCTCCAGCCCGACCTTCCCGGTGACCAGGTCCGAGACGTCGATCACGCCCTCGGCCAGGTGGCGCAGGGTCTGGGCGAACTCCTCGGGCGTGTAGCCGAACACGAAGGTGAGCTCGACCTCCTTGGTGATGGCGATCGAGGGCTCGATCCGGTCGGTCTCCATGCACACGCCGGCCACTACGATCTGGGCGCCGGCGGGGGCCGCCTCGATCAGGCCCTGCAGCACGCCGGGCGCGCCGACGCATTCGAAGATCACCGGCCGGCCGAAGCTGCCGCCCATCATGCGGACCATCTGTTGGGCCGCCCGCGCCTTCGGCACGCCCAGGGCGTCCCAGCGCTCGTGCGGCGACTCGACGGCCGGATCGACGAGGATGTCGGCGCCCAGCCGCTCGGCGGCGGCCCGGCGGCGCGGAGAATAGTCCGCGGCGATCACCGGCCCGTGGCCGGCCGCCTTCAGCGCCCCGATCACCGCCAGGCCCACGGGGCCGCAGCCCACCACGAGGGCGACCGAGTTCGCATCCATCCGCGCCTTGGCCACCGCGTGCAGGCCGACGGCGAAGGGCTCGGTGAGCGCCGCCTGGTCGGTGGGCAGGCCGTTGGGCACCTCCAGCAGCAGGGCCTCGGAGAGCAGCATCCGCTCGGAAAACCCGCCGGGCAGCCGGTTGGAGAAGCCCAGGAGCTCGACGCCCGAAGGCGTCATGGTCGCCGGCACGCTGACCACCCGCGCGCCGGGCTTCAGGGTCCGCCTGGTCCCGGGGCCGAAGTCCAGCACCTCGGCGCAGAACTCGTGGCCGAACACCGTGTCCCCCGTGGGGTCGAAGCCGTTGTCGATCCCGCCGGCCCGCCGCGACAGGTCAATCATGTGCTCCATATGATGGAGCGCGTGCAGGTCCGAGCCGCAGATGCCGCAGGCCAGGGTGCGCACCAGCACCTGGCCCTCCGCCGGCTCGAGTTCCGGAATCTCGTCGCAGACCAGCTGCTTGTTGCGCCGCACGACCGCTCTCATGGCGTCCTCCCCCTGCTGCTTGCCCACGATAGCCTTATCCCCTAACCCTCGCCGCTCGGATTCTTGAGACCTGACGGAGCGGCCCATGAGCCTCGCCTTCATCTTCCCGGGCCAAGGCAGCCAGGCGGTCGGCATGGGGGCCGAGCTGGCCGAGGCCTTCGCCACCGCCCGCGAGGTGTTCCAGGAGGTGGACGACGCGCTCGGGCAGGGGCTGTTCCGGCTCATGAAGGAAGGTCCCGAGGACCAGCTCACCCTGACCGAGAACGCCCAGCCGGCGCTGATGGCGGTGAGCGTCGCCGTCGCCCGCACCCTGGAGCGCGAGTTCGGCGTGGGCATGGAGAAGGCCGCCTTCGTGGCCGGCCACAGCCTGGGCGAATACTCCGCGCTCGCCTCCGCCGGCGCCATCAGCCTGGCCGACACCGCCCGGCTCCTGAAGCTGCGCGGCCAGGCGATGCAGCGGGCCGTGCCGGTGGGCGCGGGCGCCATGGCCTCGCTGATCGGCCCGAAGACCGATGTGGCGCTCGCCGAGGAGGCCGCCGCCGCCGGGGCCGAGCTCGGCGTCTGCGTGGTCGCCAACGACAACAACCAGGGCAATGTGGTGATCTCCGGCGCCAAGGCCGCCGTCGACCGCGCCATCGAGAAGGCCAAGGAGCTGGGCGCGCGGGCGATCCCGCTGAACGTCTCGGCCCCCTTCCACTGCCCGCTGATGCAGCCGGCCGCCGACGAGATGGCCCAGGCGCTCGCCGAGGCGGCGATCCTCGCCCCGAAGGCGCCCGTGGTGGCCAATGTCACCGCCCGGCCGACCAACGATCCCGAGGCGATCCGGCGTCTGCTGGTGGAACAGGTGACCGGGCGGGTCCGCTGGCGCGAGAGCGTGCTGTGGCTGGCCGGGGAGGGTGGCGTCACCCGCTTCGCCGAGGCGGGCGCCGGCAAGGTGCTCTCCGGCATGGTCAAGCGGATCGCGCCCGACGCCGAGGCGGTCCCCCTCAATGCGCCGGCCGACCTCGAAGCCTTCGCCAAGAGCCTTTAGAGAGGACGCCCATGTTCGACCTGACCGGCAAGACCGCCCTCGTCACCGGGGCCACCGGCGGCATCGGGGCGGAGATCGCCCGCGCCCTTCACGAGCAGGGCGCCCACGTGGTCCTCTCCGGCACCCGCGAAGCGGTGCTGCAGGACGCCGCCGCCCGCATGGGCGAGCGCGTCTCGACCGTCGCCGCCAACCTGTCCGACGCCGCGGCCGTCGACGCGCTGATCGAAACCGCCGAGGCCGCCGCGGGCGCGCCGATCGATGTCCTGGTGGCCAACGCGGGCATCACCAAGGACGGCCTCCTCCTGCGGATGAAGGACGAGGACTGGGACGCCGTGATCAAGGTGAACCTGGAAAGCTACTTCCGCCTCTCGCGCGCCGCCGTGAAGGGGATGATGCGGCGCCGGACGGGTCGGATCATCGGCATCACCTCGGTGGTGGGCGTCATGGGCAACCCCGGCCAGGCCAACTACGCCGCCTCCAAGGCCGGCATGATCGGCTTCTCGAAGGCTCTGGCCCAGGAAGTGGCCAGCCGCGGAATCACCGTGAACTGCGTGGCCCCCGGCTTCATCGAGAGCCCGATGACCGATGCGCTCAACGAGCAGCAGCGCGGCCAGATCATGTCCACCATCCCGGCCGGGCGGCTGGGGGCGGGCCGGGACGTGGCTACCGCGTGCGTCTATCTGGCCAGCGAGGAGGCCGCCTACGTCACCGGCCAGACCCTGCACGTCAACGGCGGCATGGTGATGATCTAGCCCTCGCCACCCGGAAGCGAACATGCTACCCGGCGGCCCGAACCAATCCACCTCGGCGGCAGTTGACACCAGCGTCGCTGTCGCCGAATGCAAATGACCGACTAAGCCTGAGGGACCTACCTAATGTCCGACGTCCTTGAACGCGTCCGTAAGATCGTCATCGAACACCTCGACGCCGATCCCGAGAAGGTCACCGAGAAGGCGAGCTTTATCGATGACCTGGGCGCCGACAGCCTCGACAACGTCGAGCTGGTGATGGCGTTCGAAGAGGAATTCGATATCGAGATCCCCGACGACGCCGCCGAGCACATCCAGACCGTCGGGGACGCCGTGAAGTTCATCCAGGAGCGTCTGGGCGCCTAAAGCGCCTCAATCTGCTTGGAAATTTAACCGCCGCGTCGCCGAGGGTCCCACCCGAAGCCGCGGCGGTTCTCGTTTGAGGACCCGCCATGCGTCGTGTCGTCGTCACCGGGATCGGCCTCGTCACCCCTCTGGGGACCGGCGCCGAGCACGTTTGGAAAGAGATCCTCGCCGGAAAGTCCGGCGCGGGCCGCATCAGCGCCTTCGATCCGACGGCCTATGCCTGCCAGGTGGCCTGCGAAGTGCCCCGGGTGGACGGCCGCGGCGGCGGCGGACCGGACGTGCCGGGCTCCTTCGATCCCGACAAGACCCTGGCCCCCAAGGACCAGCGTCGCGTGGACGACTTCATCCTCTACGCCATCGCCGCGGCCGACGAGGCGGTGCGCGACTCCGGCTGGATGCCCGGCGAGGACGACCGCGAGGGCCGCGAGCGCACGGGCGTGATGATCGGCTCGGGCATCGGCGGCCTCGGCGCCATCGCCGACACCGCCATCGAGCTGCACGAGAAGGGCCCGCGGCGCATCTCGCCGTTCTTCATCCCGTCGGCTCTCATCAACCTGGCCAGCGGCCAGGTCTCGATCCGCTGGGGCTTCAAGGGTCCGAACCACTCGGTGGTGACGGCCTGCGCCACCGGCGCCCACGCCATCGGCGACGCGGCCCGGATCATCAAGTACGGCGACGCCGACGTGATGATCGCCGGCGGCGCGGAGGGCTCGGTGGTGCCCGTGGGCATCGCCGGCTTCGTGGCCTGCCGGGCCATGTCCACCAACTTCAACGACACGCCGGAGAAGGCCAGCCGCCCCTACGACAAGGACCGCGACGGCTTCGTCATGGGCGAGGGCGCCGGCATCCTGGTGCTGGAGGAGTACGAGCACGCCAAGGCGCGCGGGGCGAAGATCTACGCCGAGGTGGCGGGCTACGGCATGGCCGGCGACGCCTATCACATCACCGCGCCGGCCGATGACGGCGACGGCGGCTTCCGGGCCATGAAGGCGGCGATCAAGGACGCCGGCGTCGAGCCGGCGGACATCGACTACATCAACGCCCACGGCACCTCGACGCCGCTCGGCGACGAGATCGAGCTCGGCGCCGTCGAACGCCTGCTCGGCAACGCCGCCTCCAAGGTCACCATGAGCTCCACCAAGTCGGCCACCGGCCACCTGCTGGGCGCCGCCGGCGCCATCGAGGCGGCCTTCACGGTGCTCGCCATCCGCGACCAGATCGCGCCGCCGACCATCAACCTCGACAATCCGTCGGTCGAGACGCCGATCGACCTCGCGCCGCACAAGGCGGTGCCGCGGGAGATCAATGTCGCCATGTCGAACTCCTTCGGCTTCGGCGGCACCAACGCCTCGGTGGTCTTCAAGAAGGTCGCGTGACCCGACGCCCGCGCCCGCGCCGCCGCGCCGTTCCGCGCAAGGCCCCGCCGGGGCCGCTGCGGATGGTCGCCGGCGTGGCCGTGGCCTTCGCCGCCTTCCTGATCGTCGCCGGCGCCTGGGTCACCTGGACCTACCGCGGGCCCGGCCCTCAGGCCCCGCGGGGCGCGGCCACCACCGTGGTGCTCGAGCGCGGCTCCGGCCTCTCCGAGATCGCCGGCGAACTCGCCCAGGCCGGCGTCATCAAGTCCAAGGCGCTGTTCATGGCCGCGGCCCGGCTGACGGGCGCGGCGGGCGTCCTGAAGGCCGGGGAGTACGAGTTCCGTAGCGGGGCCTCCATGGCCCGGGTGCTCGACGACATCCGCGCCGGCCGCGTGGTGCGCCACCTGATCACCGTGCCCGAGGGCTGGACCAGCGAGATGGCCTGGGAGGCCGTGCAGCGCCAGCCGGTGCTGACCGGCCAGGCGCCGGTCCCGGCCGAGGGCGCGCTGCTGCCCGATACCTATCAGGTCCAGCGGGGCGACAGCCGCGCCGCGGTCCTGCAGCGGATGGCCGACGCCCAGGACAAGCTGATGGCCGAGCTGTGGCCGAAGCGGCAGCCGGGCCTGCCGTTCGACACGCCCGAGAAGGCCCTGACCCTCGCCTCCATCGTCGAGAAGGAGACCGGGATCGCCGCCGAGCGGCCGAGGATCGCGGCGGTGTTCGTCAACCGGCTGCGCCAGGGCATGCGCCTGGAGAGCGATCCGACGATCATCTACGGCATCTCGCGCGGCCGGCCGCTGGGACGCGGCATCCTCGCCTCCGAGCTGGCCGCCGCCACGCCCTACAACACCTACCGGATCGACGGCCTGCCGCCGACGCCGATCGCCAATCCGGGGCGGGCCTCGATCGAGGCGGTGCTGAACCCGCCGCGCAGCACGGAGCTGTTCTTCGTCGCCGACGGCTCGGGCGGCCACGTGTTCGCCTCGACCTTTGACGAGCACCAGCGCAACGTCGCCCAGTGGCGGCGCGTGGAGCGTGAGCGCGCGGCCCGGACGGCGGCGGGGCCGGGGACGGGGCGGTAGACATGGCGATCTCGGGCATGACCGGCTTCGGCCGGGCGGAGGGCGCCTCCGGCGCCTGGAGCTGGGCGGTGGAGGCCCGTTCGGTCAACGGCCGCAACCTGGAGGTCCGCTTCCGCGGGCCGCCAGGCTTCGAGGGCCTGGAGCGCGCCGCCCGCGAGGGCGCGCAGGCCCGCTTCCAGCGCGGCCAGCTCACCATCGGCCTGCAGGCCCGCCGGACCGAGGGCGCCGGATCGGTCCGCGTGAACATCGACCAGCTGGAGCGCTACCTCTCGGCCGGCGGCCCTTATGTGGCCACCGGCATGGTCGCGCCGCCGAGGCTCGACGGCCTGCTGGGTCTGAAGGGCGTCATCGAGGCGGCCGACGGGCAAGACGATCCGGAGGCGCAGGCGGCGCTCGAGGCGGCCATGGCGGCCTCCATCGGCGCGGCCCTGGACGGCCTCCTGGCCGCGCGCCGGGAGGAGGGCGGAGCGCTCACGGGCGTGCTCGCCGGGCAGATGGAGCGCATCGCCGAGCTCGTGGCCGCGGCCGAGAGCCATGCCGCCGCCCAGCCCCTGGCCATCAAGGAGCGGTTCGAGCGGCGCATGGCGGAGCTGGCCGGCGACGCGGTGCCCGAGGAGCGGGTGCTGCAGGAGGCCGCGGCCCTGGCCGTGAAGGCCGACGTCCGCGAGGAGCTCGATCGCCTCTCCGGCCACATCGACGCCGCGCGCGCCCTGGTCGGCGGTGACGGCGCCGTCGGCCGGCGGCTGGATTTCCTGACCCAGGAGTTCATGCGCGAGGCCAACACCCTCTGCTCGAAGTCGGCCATCGCCGGCTTGACCACGGTGGGGCTCGACCTCAAAGCCGTGATCGAGCAGTTCCGCGAGCAGGTCCAGAATGTGGAGTAGGGCGTCTTGAGCACCCACGACGACCATCACGCCAAGCCGTGGGAGACGGTCCGCCGCGGCCTGCTGATGCTGGTCTCCAGCCCCGCCGGCGCCGGCAAGACCTCGCTGTCGCGCCGCCTGGTCGCCGACTTTGCCGGCATGACGCTCTCCATCTCCGCCACCACCCGCAAGCCGCGGCCGGGCGAGGAGGAGGGCCGCGAGTACTTCTTCAAGGCGCGCGCCGAGTTCGAGGCGATGATCGCGGCGGGCGAGCTCCTCGAATGGGCCGAGGTGAACGGCCAGCTCTACGGCACCCCCAAGGCGCCGGTGATGGCGGCCCTCGAAGCCGGCAAGGACGTGATGTTCGACATCGACTGGCAGGGCGCGCGGCAGATCGCCGAGCAGGCGCCGGCCGATTCGGTGCGGGTGTTCATCCTGCCGCCGTCCTGGCCCGACCTGGCGCGACGGCTGCACGCCCGCGCCCAGGACAGCGTCGAGGTGATCAACCAGCGGCTGGAGTTGGGCAAGCGCGAGATCACCCACTGGGGCGAGTACGACTACGTCATCGTCAACAAGGACTTCGACCGCGCCTACGCGGACCTGAGCCACATCTACCGCGCCGAACGGCTGAAGCCCGGCCGCAATCCCTGGCTGCCGGAGTTCGTCGAGGGCCTGCTGGACGAGACGATCTAGGGCCTCTCTGCCCATCGGCTAGACAGCGGGCGGCGGAGTTCCGCCCATCCGGAGGAATCTGCGCCGCCGCGGCCGCTCGCCGCTCGCGCAGCCTTATCGCCGTTCACTAGCCTCGTCCCAGTTCAGCAGCGGGCGGGTTGGGGATGGCTTCCGAACGACAGGCGCCGACACGGCGCCAGCTTTTCCAGGCGATCGGGATGATCGGCGGCACGGCCGCGATCTACCAGATGATGACCACCTTCGGTCACGCGGCGGAGACCCGTTTCGACGGGCCGCCGGACCTGTCGGGCGCACGGAAGGGCGCCTCCGTCATCGTCCTGGGCGCGGGGCTGGCCGGGATGCTCGCCGCCCACGAGCTCACCCGGGCGGGCTACAAGGTGCGCATCCTGGAATACCAGAACCGCGCCGGCGGCCGGAACTGGTCCCTGCACGGCGGCGACACCTTCACCGAGATGGGCGGCGCCACCCAGCACGTGCGCTTCGCCAAGGGGAACTACCTCAACCCGGGCCCCTGGCGGATCCCGCACCACCACCGGACCCTGCTGCACTACTGCAAGGCGTTCGGCGTGGCGCTGGAGCCCTTCATCCAGTTCAACCACAACGCCTATGTCCACTCGACCGAGGCCTTCGGCGGCGCGCCGCAGCGGTTCCGGTCGCTGGCCGCGGACTTCGAGGGCAACGTCGCCGAACTGCTCGGCAAGGCCATCGACCAGAAGGCCCTGGATGCGCGCCTCACGCCCGAGGACATGGACCGCCTGAAGGAGGCGCTCCGCGGCTGGGGCATGCTCGACGACGACATGCGCTATGTGAAGGGCTTCCGGTCCTCCAGCCACCGGGGCTTCGAGCTTCCACCCGGCGGCGGGGTGAACGGCGCGCCCCGGCCCTCGGACCTCTTCCCCTTCGACGAGGTGCTGAAGTCCGGCGTCTGGGCCCAGATGGCCTTCTTCATGAACGACGAGTTCCAGACCACCATGTTCCAGCCGGTGGGCGGCATGGGCAAGATCGGCGAGGGCTTCGCCCGGCAGGTCGGCCACCTGATCACCTACAACGCCAAGGTAACGAAGCTCCACCAGGACCGCTCGGGCGTCACCGTCACCTACGCGGACACCGGCTCCGGCGCGGTGACCGAGGCCAAGGCCGACTTCTGCGTCTGCACCATCCCGCTGACGGTGCTGAGCCAGATCGAGAACAATCTGTCGGCGAAGAAGAACGCCGCCATCCAGGCCGTGCCCTACTCCTCCTCCGTGAAGATCGGGCTCGAGATGCGCCGTCGGTTCTGGGAGGAGGACCACGACATCTACGGCGGCCACTCCTTCACCAACCAGCAGATCGGCCTCGTCTCCTATCCCAACAACAACTTCTTCCAGGACGGACCGGCGGTGCTCCTGGGGGCCTTCGCCAACGGTCCGGGCGGCTATCACCTGGGCGGCATGACGCCGGAGGAACGGATCGAGCTCGCGCTGCGCGAAGGCTCGGTGTTCCACCCTGGCAGCTACCGCAAGGAATTCCTGAGCGGCGCCTCGGTCGCCTGGAGCCGCACGCCCTGGGTGATGGGCTGCTGCGCCCGCTGGAACGAGGAGACCCGCCGCGACCACTACCAGGAGCTCGTGGCGCTGGAAGACCGGGTCGTCCTGGCCGGCGAGCACGCCTCCTACGTCGGCTGCTGGATGGAGGGCTCGCTGCTCTCGGCGCTTGACGCCATCACCCGCCTGCACAAACGCGCCCTGGAGGCCTGAGATGCGGATCCGCCTGTTCGCCTTCGCGATCGCCGCCGCCGCCATGGCGGCCCCAAGCCTCGCCGACGAGCCCGGGCCCGGCGGCGCGAAGCCGCCCGTGCCGAAGACCGGCGAGGAAGTCTACCGGATGTACTGCCAGACCTGCCACATGGCCGACGCCGCGGGCGCCAGGGGGGCAGGGGCCTTTCCGGCGCTCGCCCGCAACGAGCGGCTGGGGACCGCGGCCTACGCCATCTACATGGTGGAGAACGGCAAGGGCGGCATGCCGCCCTTCCGGGGCGCCCTGACCTCCGCCCAGGTGGCTGAGCTCGTCACCTACCTGCGCACCCACTTCGGCAACACCTACGCCGAGCCGGTCACGGCCGCGGAGGTCGAGGCCATGCGTCCCCACTGAGGGCGCTCGTCGGACTGGAAAAAAACGGGGCATGACGCTCCCCGGGGGCGGCCGGCTCCCTGTCCAGGGGGACGTAGCCAGGCTGCGGGCGATGTCTTCGGCTCTGTCCCGCTCACCGAACCGAACACCCTTCGGAGGTAACTCGGCCAGGCGAATTTCGCGTGCTGGGAGAGTTGCTACAACCTGTAGGAAACCCATTCTGGGCCAAATGGGGGTTCTGCGGCCGCGACATTCCGTCACCCGCAACCCAGGCGCGATCTGCCGGCGCCGGTCCCTGGAGCGCCAGACGCCCTCGTTTGGAGCCCTGCGGCGAACCCTGCTAGGCCTGCGCCATGACCGTCGTCGCCGCCTATGTCTATCGCCACGGCCAGCGGGTCCGGGCGCTGACCCTCGACAGCGTGGAGAGCCTCAGCCTCGCGCCCGACGAATTCGCCTGGATCGGTCTCTTCGAACCTGGCGAGGCCGAGCTGCGGGTGCTCGCCAGCCGCTTCGGCCTGCACGCCCTGGCCGTCGAGGACGCGTTGAAGGCGCACCAGCTGCCCAAGGCCGAGGTCTATGACGGCGAGCTGTTCGTGGTGGCCAAGACCGCCCAGACCCAGGACCGGATCATCGCCTACGGCGAGACCCACATCTTTCTGGGCCCCCAGCACATCATCACCGTCCGGCACGGCTCGGCCCGCGCCCACACCGACCTGCGCGCCCAGCTGGAGGCCGCGCCGCGGCTGCTCGCCCACGGCGGCGACTATGTCCTGCACGCCATCCTCGACTTCGTGGTCGACGGCTACGTGCCGATCGTCGACGAGATCGAGGAGGAGGTCCTGGAGATGGAGCGCCGGGCCCTCGACAGCTTCCTCGCCCGCACCGAGATCATGCGCATCTTCCAGATCCGCGGCGAACTGATGCGCTTCCGCCGCATCCTGGGGCCCATGGAAGAGATGGCCGGCCGGCTGGAACACCTCGAGGCCCCCTGCATCGACGCCGAGGTGCGGCCCTACTTCCGCGACGTGCTCGACCATGTGCGCCGGGTGTCCGTGCGGGTGGAGGGCCTGCGCGAAGTGCTGTCCTCCGTGTTCGAGGTGGCCAGCCTGCTCGAGCAGCAGCGGCAGGGCTCCATCACCCGCAAGCTGGCCGCCTGGGCCGCCATCCTGGCGGTGCCGACCGCCATCGCCGGCATCTACGGCATGAACTTCGACAACATGCCGGAGCTGCATGCGAGGTACGGCTACTACGTCGTTCTGGCCGCGATCGCGGTGATCTGCGCGGGCCTCTATCTCTGGTTCAAGCGGTCGCGCTGGCTCTAGGCCGGAACTGCGCGGCGGGCTCGGCGGTTACCGATTCGCAGCGGCAGGCGCTCCCCCCGAGCCGGCAGCCGCAGCAAGGCCCCGTCAGTCCCTGTGGACGACGGGGCCTCGTCTTTTGAGGATGGCGCCGCTTGCCCCAAGTCCGCCGTATTTCGGGTCGATCGGTGGACCATGGCCGCCCCTGTGCCGCCCCGGAGTGAGTCGATGACCAGCGTACTCCTTGTCGAAGATGAGCCGGATGTCGCCGAGCTCGTGGAGGAGGCCCTGGCCGACGTCGGCCTCGACGTGCAGGTGGCGTTGAGTGACCGCTCCGCCCTGGCGGCCCTCGAGGGGGAGGCGCGGAGCTTCGCGGCCCTGGTCACCGACATCAACCTGGGCGTGGGCGTCACCGGCTTCGACATCGCGCGCAAGGCCCGCCAGCTGAACGGCGAGATCAAGGTTGTCTACATCACCGGCCACGCCGCCCACCTGTCCAAGCACGGGGTGGAGGACGCCCTGATGTTCCCCAAGCCGTTCTCCGCCGTCGAGCTGGCCGACCAGGTGCGGATGCTGCTCGCCCAGTAGGCTGGTCTAGAGCCTGGCTTCGTCGTCGCGCAGGGTGCGCGGATCCCCCGGAAGACGGATGTGGGCGCCGGCGGCGCGCAACTCGGCCACCCGTTCCGGGTCGAAGCCCGGCACGCACGCCACTTCGTCCCAGCTGAGATAGGGCCGCCAGAGGATCAGGTCGTAGGCGCCTTCCAGGCCGACGAGCTTGGTCAGCGCCGCAAGGCTTGCGGTGTTGAGGTCCATTCGCCGCCTCCCGCGGTCATGGAGCCCGCCCAGTCCCAGTCCGCCACAACAAATGTGAATGGCTGCAGTTCCCCCCGGCGGGCGGATTAGCGGCGGCGCGGCCGGCGCAGGGTGTCGCCCAGCAGGGCCAGCAGCGCCACGGCCAGCGGCAGCAGGAAATAGGCGAGCCGGTAGCCCAGGAAGGCTGCGGCCAGGGAGGCGGCCGGGGCCCGCGGCAGGAGCGCCGAGAGCGTGCCCTCGAACACCCCCGCGCCGGCCGGCACCGTCGAGATCAGGCCCGCCACGCAGGCGATGGCGTAGGCGCCCACGAAGGCCAGGTAGTCCACCGTGCCCGGCGGCAGCAGGATCCAGATGATCGCCGCGGCGGTGGCGTTGTCCGCCGCGCCCACCGAGAGCTGCACCAGGGCCTTTCCCGGCGAGGGCAGGGCGAGCGTCCGGCCGAACGCGTGCAGCGGCGTGCGGTGCAGGGCGCAGGTCAGCAGGTAGGCGGCCACGGCGGCGAGCAGCACCGCGCCGGTGGTTCGCGCCACTGGCGTGGCGATGGCGGAGGCGGCGAGCGCCTGGGGACTGGCCAGCAGCAGGCCGGCGCCGGCCAGGGTGGCGATGCCCACCGCGAACGAGAAGCCCTGGAAGAGGGTCGCGCCCGCCACCTGGGTCAGGCCGACCCCGTAGCGGTCGTAGAGCCTGGCCCGCACCGCGCCGGAGACCAGCAGGTTCGCCCCGAGCGAGTGGGCGATGGCGTTGGCGATGAAGGCGGTGGCCAGGGTCGGCGCCCAGGGCAGCCTGGCGCCCATCCAGCGCAGCCCCACCTTCTCCACCACCCCCATCAGCAGGAAGCTGACCGCCGACAGCGCCAGCGCCCCGAGGATCGCGCGATGTCCCCAGCGGCGCACCTCCGCCGCCACGTCGGCGAATGCGAGGTCGTGATAGTCGCGCCAGAGCACATAGCCGGCCGCGCCCAGCAGGATCACCGGGATCAGCCTGAGCGCCCACCGGCGAATCAGGACGGGCAGGGTGGTGCGACGGTCGGGCAGGGCCTGGGCGAGTTCGTCCTCCAGCGGGTGGTCCGCGGGGGCTTCGGCGTGCGGCGGCGGGTCCGGGGTCGGCACGGCCCTGGTGTCTCAGGAGTCGCGCGGGGCGTCACGCCTGCGTCAGGCGCGGGAACCGATGCCCACGGCGCAGGTTTCAGCCGCGGACCCCTTTCGAAGGAGGAGAATGGCCATGCCGCGCGATGACTGGCGGGAGCGGGACGATGAGCGCCGGGAGCGCTACGGACGGACGCGCGACCGGGACGATTTCGGCCAGGCGGACTATTCCACCGACTACGGCTACGACCCGCGCCGGCGCGCCGGCTACCGGGCGGACGAGGCGGCGAGCTTCCGCACGGACGACTACGGCCAGGCCGACTACTCCAGCGACTACGCCTATGACGAGGAGCGCGGCCGGGCCTACCGTCGGTTCTCGGAAGACGATCGGGACTACGGCCGCCGCATGGACGCCGGGGACTATCGCCGCGACGACGAGCGGCGCGAACACGAGCGGGCCGACGGCGGCCGGTCCTGGATGGAGCGGGCGGGCGGCTTCTTCGGCGGCCGCGAGCGGAGCGACGAGCGCCACGCGCGCCGGCGCGGCCCCTCGGACCGGGTGCTCTGGGCGGTGATCGTGGAGCGGCTGGAAGACGAGCGCCGGCTCGACCTGCGCGATGTGGACGTCGTCGTGGAGGACGGGGAGGTGACCCTCAACGGCACCGTGCGCCGCAAGGAGGACCGCCGCCGCATCGAGGACATCGCCGACATCGACGGCGTCCGGCACGTGCAGAACAACCTGCGCGTCCGCGAGCGCGATCGCGGCTGGACGTTCATCTGACGCCTAGCGCTGGGCGAACCGCCGGCGGAAGCGCTCGACCACGACGGGCGCGACCGCCGCGCTGAGGCCGCCCAGGTCGGCCACCCAGTTGTCGGTCAGGGGCCCCAGCGGCGCACCGCTCAGGAGGTGCAGCGCCTCGAGCAGGGTGGCGAAGAGGGCCACGCCGATGGCCGCGGTGCGAAGCCTGGTCCGCGGCATGGCGGCGAGCGCGCACAGGGTCAGCACGTAGAAGGCGGCGAAGTGCTGCAGGTTGGGCGAACGGACGAAGTCCGGCACCAGCTCCGGCGGCAGGAACTTGGCGACGATGATCGCCACGCCGGCGCCCAGCAGCGACAGCCGGGACAGCACGGCCAGCGGCCCCGAGTCCGGGTAGCGTCCCTCTCCGAACACGCTGCGGTCTTCGCTCATGAGCCTCCTCCCGACGGCCCTATGCTCTAGGGGTGATCCGCGCCGTGCGGAACCCCCCGGCGCAGCCCGGGCGTTGAAGACACATGAGCAAGGCGATCACCGTCAACATTCCCCACGAGCTCGGGCGCGCCGAGGCCCGCCGCCGGATCGAGGAGGGGTTCAGCCGCTTCTCCAGCCAGATGGGGGCCGCCGCCGGCGCCTTCACCAAGAGCTGGGACGGCGACGTCCTGCGCTTCTCCCTGCAGGCCATGGGGCAGGCGATCTCGGGCTCCATCGAGGTCGCCGAGACCGCCGTGAAGCTGGAGGTCCTGCTGCCCAACCTGCTGGCCATGATCGCCGGCAAGCTGAAGGGCCGTCTGCAGAAGGAAGGCCAGATCCTGCTGGAGAAGAAATAGCTCCGGGCACCGGCGCTATGTCGACTGAGGGACAAAGGACTCATCCGCCGCTCGGCTATCTACCCCCTGCGGAGAGGGGACGAGAGCGTTGGCGGCCTATCGTGTGCAGGTGCTCGACGACAGGGACGAGCTGGTGGTCGGCGCGACGCTGAACTGTCCGGACGACGCGGCGGCGAGGGCCAGGTTCCTGGCCCTGCCGCTGCCCGCCGGGCGGGCCGAGCTGTGGCTCGGCCGCCGCCTGCTCCTGCGCCGCGCCGTCGAGGAGGCCTAGAGCATCCGCAGCCAGGCGACGAAGGCCGCCACCGAGGCGATCACCGCCAGCAGCTCGAGCGCCCGCGACCAGCGCACCTCGTAGCGCCGCCTCACGCCCCGAAGATCCAGTCGCCGGTGAGGCTGGAGAGCTGCACGCCGACCAGCACCATCTGGCCGCCGCCGCCCATGGTGATGACCACGTCGCCGCCGACCTGGGCGGTGGAGTAGGTGGTGCCCGGCAGCACGTTCACCCGGTCGCCCTCGGCCCGGCTGAAGTCGAGCACGCGGTCGATCCCCGCGTCGCCGTGGGTGTGGAACAGGTCCGCGCCGGTCCCGCCGGAGATGGTGTCGTCGCCCTTGTCGCCGGCCAGCCAGTCGTCGCCGGCGCCGCCGCTGACGCTGTCGTTGTCCTGGCCGCCGCGCACCCAGTCGGAGTCCGCCCCGCCGCTCACCGTGTCGGCGCCCAGGTTGCCGTAGACGATGTCCCAGCCTTCGTCGCCGTACTGGACGTCGTTGTCCTTGCCGCCGACCACCCAGTCGTCGCCCAGCCCGCCGTGGACGGTGTCGTTGCCGGCGTTGCCGTGCACGTCGTCGAAGTCCGCGCCGCCGCGGATCACGTCGTCCCCGTCGTGGCCGCGCAGGTAGTCCCGGCCGGCGCCGCCCTCGATGGTGTCGTTGCCGGCGTAGCCGTACATGCGGTCGGCCGCGGCGGAGCCGATCAGGTTGTCGGCGCCCGCCAGGATGGTGCTGCGCGCGGTCTCGTTGGCGTTGGTCTCCGCCCAGCCGACGCCGGTGGCCAGCGGGACCGAGAAGCCGCTGGCGTCGAAGGTGACCTCGCCCTTGAAGGTCTCCCGCCAGCCGGTGACCGTGCCGTCGGAGATCTCGCCGGCGGTGTAGGTGAACTGGCCGGTGAACTCATAGGTCCAGTCGCCGTCCTTCAGGACGTAGCGCGTCTCGGTCTGGGTGATCGGGTCTCCGAGCAGCAGGTCGCTGATCTTCAGGTTCTCGAAATCCATGCCCGAGGGGCCGGCGGTGACGGTCGTCATTGGGGGTACTCCACGCGAAGGGGGGAAGGGCTCAGGCGCCGAAGATCCAGTCGCCCGTGAGGCTGGAGAGCTGGACGCCGACCAGGATCATCTGGCCGCCGCCGCCCATGGTGATGACCACGTCCGCGCCGACCTGGGCGAAGGCGTAGGTGGTGCCGGGGTCCACCAGGACGCGGTCGCCCTCGGCCCGGTTGAAGTCGAGCACGCGGTCGATGTCGGCGTTCCCGAAGGTGTGGAACAGGTCGGCGCCGGCCCCGCCGGTCACCGTGTCGTCCCCGCGGTCACCCGAGACGTAGTCGTCGCCGGCGTCGCCGCGGACGATGTCGTCGTTCTGGCCGCCGCGGACCACGTCGTTGCCGTCGCCGCCGGACTGGGTGTCGTCGCCGATGTTGCCGTAGACGACGTCGTGGTCGGCGCCGCCGAACAGCAGGTCGTTGTCGCGCCCGCCGACCACCCAGTCGGGGCCGAGCCCGCCGGAGACCGTGTCGTCGCCCATGTTGCCGTGGGTGTCGTCGAAGCCGTCGCCGCCGGCGATCCGATCGTTGCCCTCGTCGCCGCGCAGATAGTCCCGCCCGCCGCCGCCCACGATGACATCGTCGCCGCCGCCCGCGTTCATGGTCTCGGCGTCGTTGTCGCCCATGAACCCCTCGGCGGCGGCCGTGCCCTGCTGGTTGGTTCCCGGATCGATCCCGAGGTCCACCCGGAGCTGCTCCTGGCCATCCCACTTGCCGCGCCAGGCGATGAAGTCCGTCCGCCCGTCGCCGTTCACGTCCGCAGGCGTGATCTGGTCGTACTCGTTGCCCGGCAGCAGCGACGGCGTCTGGATGAAGTTCCCCATGCCGTCGTTCAGGTAGAACGGCGCGCTCGAGCGGTCGGAGAGCACCATGTCCGTGAGCCCGTCGCCGTTGACGTCGGCCAGGTGGACGCGCCGCACCCAGATGCCGGCGTTCATGGAGCCGGGCAGGCTGGTCGCGGTGGCGTCCGTGAAGCCGCCCGCGCCGTCGTTCAGCAGGAGCTGGATCTGCCGGTGGATCTCCGCGCCGGCCGGCACGGAATAGTTGGCGACAAGGTCCAGGCGTCCGTCGCCGTTGGCGTCGAACGCCTGGATGTCCACCGCGTCGGCGTTGGGGAGCCCCCGCGGGAGGTTGCGGCCGGAGTCGGTGAAGACGCCCTGACCGTTGTTGAGCAGCAGGCGCGAGCCGGTATTGGTGCTCGAGCCCAGGAACAGGTCCTGGTCGCCGTCGGCGTCGACATCGATGAAGGCCTCGGCCCAGTGGTTCGGGCCCCCGGCCGCCGTGATCGAGGTCGGCAGGTTCGACGCCGAGCGCGTGAAGCCGCCGGCGCCGTCGTTGATCAGGAAGAAGGGCCTGACCCAGGCCGTGCCGCCGCCGCCGTTGCCCACATAGATGTCGAGGTCGCCGTCCCGGTCGATGTCCGCGGCCTCGGCGGAGTGGGTGTAGTCCGACACCTGGGGCAGCTGCGCCGTGGCGTTGGCGAGACCCGTCGCGCCACTGGAGAGCAGCAGGGCGTTCTGCGCGCCCGGGAACGGATTGGTGTCGTAGCCGTGGTCGGCCACGAAGACATCCGCCCGGCCATCCCTGTTGAAGTCGCCCACCACGACTTCGCGGGCGTGGACGGTGGCGGGCGCGCCGCCGGCGATGCCGGCCGTCCGGTCGGTGAACCCGCCCGCGCCGTCGCCCGCGAGGAAGCGCACCGGCGTGCCGCGATTCTCCAGGGGATAGAGGAAGTAGGTCAGCAGGACGTCGACCTTGCCGTCGCCGTTGAAGTCGCCGACCGCGACCTCGTGCACCGAGGCGTTCTCATAGCCGGCGCGGACCGGGACGGAGAAGTTCTGCGAGGCGTAGTAGCTGGGCATCGGCGCGGCCTCCTAGGCCGTCAGGCTGATGCGGGGGGAGCCCTGCCGGGCGGGCGAGCGGGTCGAAACGGTCTGAAAATCAGGCACTTGGGGTTCCCGTGATGGTTGTGGGGACCCTAGAGGGCTCTCGTGGACCGGCGCTTCCCCCAAATGGGGGATGCGACATCGGGGTCAGCGCATACGGTTGAGCCGGACGCTGAGCTCGGTCTCCCGCCGGACGTCGAGCTTGGCGAACACCGTCTTGATCTGGCTGCGCACCGTTTCCAGCGACGCGCGGCGCTCCTCGGCGATGGCTTCGCGGGAATGACCTTCGGCAAGGCGAACGGCGACGTCGGCCTCGGCAGGGGTCAGGCCGAAGGCGAGGCCGAGCAGGCCGGCCAACTCGCGCCCCTCGCGCTGGCGCCCGCGCACGGCCACGATCGCGCGGGGCTCGAACCCGAAGGCGTGGGGCCGCGGGGGCAGGGCGATCACGTCCACCACCTCGAAGGCCGCGGGCCCGTCCGCCGGGCGGACCAGGACCGTGCGGACCGGCTCCTGTCCCGGAGCGAGGCGCCCGCCCACCGCCGCGGCGATGGCGGCCTCCAGGCCGCGCGCCTCCTCGACGCCCGTGGCCCCCAGGCGCCGGCCCCGCAGCCGCAGCACGCCCCGCTGGAGGACGGCCTCCGCCGCCCGGGTGTGGGTGCGCACCAGCCCCGCGCCGTCGCAGACGAAGGCCGCGACGTCCAGTCCGTCGAGGGCGCCGCGAACGATGTCCGCGCCACGACCTTCCAGCGCCAGCTGCGTCCGCACGGCCGCCCGGGCCTGCGGCGCGAGGGCCTCGAACGCCCTCCGGTCCTCCGCCTGCGGCGCCCCGCGCCGTTCGCTGCGCAGGGTGGCCAGGCCGATCAGCATGCCGTCGTCCCGCATCAGGTTGGTCTGGCTGCCGTACGGCACCTCGTGCCGGCGGCAGTAGTCGGCGTAGAGGAAGTTGCGCCGCAGCTCGTCCTCGGTGGAGCAGGCGACGTCGTGCCAGCTCGCCAGGATCGGCGCCTTGCTCCCCACGCGGACGCGCAGGTTGCGGCGCGGGTCGCCGCCGCCGATGGCCAGGAACTCGTCGAGCGCCGCCGGGTCGGTCCGGGTCATCCAGTTGAAGGGCACGGCCTTGTCCGCGCCGATGCCGATCAGCTCGCCACGCTCCGCGCCGCAGGCGTCCGCGAAGGCGCTGAGCGCCGTCGGCCAGTCGCCGCCCAGCGCCGCGGCGCTGAACAGGTCGGCCACGGCGAGCCAGTGCTCGTCATTGACGATCATGCCGCCGCACGCGGCGCAGCGGACCGCGTCCCCACGCGGTCCACACCCCAAGCCCTAGGCAACCCGCCCCCGGAAACAACGCGAACTGTACCGGATACGGACGATACCCGAACGCGGATCGGCGGCAAGGGCGCTCTAGGGCGAGGGCGGGCGTCCGTCCGGCGGCGCCTGGCCGCTGAGCAGGGTGGTGAGGTGAGCCTGGCGCTTCACCCCGGTCTTGAGGAAGATCGACTTCAGGTGGCTGCGCACCGTGCTCTCGGCGACCTGCAGCGTCGCCGCGCAGGTCTGCACGGTGCCGCCGTCCACCAGGTGAAGCACGATCCGCGTCTCCTGCGGGCTCAGGCCGTGCTCGTGCCTCAGGCGCCGCTCGCGCTCCGCCTCGGAGCGGTCGAGGGCCACGTCCATAGCCTTCGCCACCTGGCGGACCAGCGGGTGGCCGGCCTCGTAGGCCGCGCGCAGCCGGGTGAGCACGCTCGGATAGGTGCGTGCGTAAGTCTGCGCGGTCTTGAGGAGACGCTGGTCGAACGTGTCGTCGTCGCTCATGGTCACGCCTTAGTCGGAGTCGAGTGAACAATGAGTGTTGCGCGTACGCTTGGCCAGCCGGTGGCGGGCCGTCTCGAGGTCCGCCATATGGACCAGGCCGGCGGTCTGGGCCTGAAGACCCTGGCCCGGCGGCTGGCCAACCGGACGATGCAGCGGCTGGTGACCGGCTCCATGCGGGCGGCCGTCCGGGCCCACGCCGAGGGCCCCGAGGCCTTGCTGGCCTATGTCGATCGCCAGCGCCGCCTGCACGAGCGGTTCGACGCGCCCATCCTGCCGATGGTCGAGGCCGAGGCCGTCCGCCAGGGCGGGCCGGGGCCGGGCCTGGCGGCGCCGCCGTCGCCTTCGGAGTGGTTCGCGCCGCGCAAGAAGCAGGGCCGCGGCTTCGTCTTCTACGTCCACGGCGGGTCCTTCGTCGCCGAGCGCTCGCCGCGGATCACCCAGCTGGTGGCCCGCTTCGCGGCCACCGCCGAGGCGCGCGTCTTCGCGCCGAGCTACCGGCTGGCCCCGGAGCATCCCTGTCCGGCGGCGGTCGACGACATCGTGGCCGCCTGGATCTGGTTCCACGAGACCTGGCCGGGCGAGCCGGTGGTGGCGCTGGCCGAGTCCGCGGGGACCGCCGTGCTGCTGGCCGCCCTTCAGCAGGCGCGCGCCCAGGGCGCGCCGCTGCCCGCCGGGATCGTCCTGCTGTCGCCCTGGGTCGACCTGTCGCTGCAGAGCTGGTCGGTCACCGCCGCCTCCCTGATGGGGACCACGCCCTACACCATGGAGAGCCTCGCCCTCGTGGCGCGGTTCTACCTCGACGGGCGCTCGGCCACGGACCCGATCGCCTCGCCGCTGTTCGGCTCGTTCGCCGGCTTCCCGCCCATGCTGATCCACGCGAGCAAGGGGGACATCCTCTACGACGACGCGGTGCGTCTCGCCGAGAAGGTCCGCGACGAGGGCGGCGACCTCACGGTCCGGCTCTGGACCGAGGAGACCCACGTCTGGGAGCGGATGCACACGGCCAAGGCCCGGCAGTCGATCCTGCTGGCCGCCGACTTCATCCGCCGGCGCCTGGACGCCGCGGCGGTCAGCTAGGCGCGCAAGCGGAAGGGGCGGCGGATCGCTCCGCCGCCCCCCGTTCGCGCTCTCAGGAACGCCGGCTAGAAGTCGGCGGTCATGCCCAGGAAGATGTAGCGGCCGAAGGCGTCGTAGATCTGCGGCCAGGTGTTGCCGTTGCACGGACCGGTCGGGCAGTTGGACGAGCCGGTCAGCGGCGGGTTCTTGTCGAAGACGTTGTTCACGCCGAGCCGGAAGTTGACGCTCTCCTTCATCGTCCAGGTCGCCGTCAGGTCGAAGTAGTCGCGCGAGCCCAGCACCCGGTCGCTCTCGTAGGCCACGTCCGGATTGCTCAGCTGCGGGTCGTCATCGAAGGCGTCCAGCGAGATGCTGTCGAAGTGGCGCCACTGGACCGACAGGCCCAGGCTGTTCACCCAGTCGCCCACGCTGAGCGGGGTGTTCCAGGTGAGGCGCGCCTTGTGCCGCCACTTCGGGTTGGGCGCGTTGGCCGACGAGCAGATCGCCCCGTAGAGGCCCGCGCAGTCGTAGTACGGGTCGCCGGGGAGGGGCTGGGTCGACAGCTCGTCGAGCCAGGTGCCGACGAAGCTGACCGCGATCCCGCCCATGTCGTTGAGGCCGAACCGGTCGAGGTCCGTCCGGTAGCCGGCGTTGATGTCCACCCCGGAGGTGCGCAGGGCCCCGGAGTTCAGCCAGGAGGCCTCCACGTAGCCTTGCGGCGAGAGGAACAGCGAGCCTTGGGCGTCGCGGTTCACGAGGCCGCAGAAGAAGGGATCCAGCGAGTCCAGGCAGCGGGTCAGGACCAGGTCCTGGTTGATGCCCTGCTGGATGTAGTCCTTCACCTTGATGTCGAACCAGTCGACCGAGAGGTTCATGCCCGGCAGGAACGACGGCTGGTAGACGAAGCCCACGGAGTAGGTGTCCGAGGTTTCCGGGTCCAGGTTCGGATTGCCCCCGACGCGGCCGTTGTACTGGTTCGCCGGGTTCTGCTCGATCGCCAGCACCTGGGCCGTGGTCAGGCCGAAGGCCTGGGCGCAGCGGGCCACCAGGGCGGCGCCCGGCGCGAGGCCGGCGCAGGGGTCGGTGGTGCCGTTCAGCACCACGTTCTGCGGGCTGAACAGCTCCAGCACGTTGGGCGTGCGCACGGCGCGCTGGTAGCTGGCCCGCAGCCGCAGGTCCTCGATCGGCTCCCAGTCGCCGGCGAGCTTGTAGGTGTGCGTGATGCCGCTCGACGAGTAGTCGGAGAAGCGGTAGGCCGCCTCGGCGGTGAGCGAGCGGGCGAACGGCATGTCCTGCAGCAGCGGGACCCGCGCCTCGCCGAACAGTTCGTAGACGTCGTAGCTGCCGTCCACCGGCGGGTTGGCGCCGCCGGAGCCGTTCAGCAGGCCGGCGGAGGCCACGAAGTCGGCGGAGAAGTCGAGCTGCTCGCGGCGGTATTCCGCGCCGAACGAGACGCCCACCCCGTCGGCCGCCCACGGGCTCTTCAGGCCGTACTCCGTCAGGTTGCCGCCCAGGGAGATGTTGGCCACCCGCTCATGCAGGTTGCCGGTCTGGAAGGACGGGGTCTCCAGGTAGTTCAGCGCCGCCGGGGTCACGCCGCCGACCTGGAAGATGTTGTAGGGCACGCAGGCGGTGTCCGCGCCGCTGAGCACCGAGGCGCAGACCGGCTGGCCGGTCGCGGGGTTGATGACCACGTTCAGCGCGTTCTGGATCGCGGTGGTGCGGAAGAAGCCCGTCTGCACCTGGTTGTAGGCGACGCGCCCGTACTGCAGGAACGCGTCGTAGTTCCAGTTCTCGCCGAGCTGGCCGCGCAGGCCCACGATGTAGCGGTACTGCACGTGCTCGGTCGTGCCCTGGCGGCCGCCGCCTTCCACGTTGCGGCGGGCCACGGTGCCGGTGAAGGTCCCGGCCGGGTTCTGCGCGCAGGTTCCGCCGCCGACGGCCGGCAGCAGGGCGCGCTGCTGCTCGGACAGCAGCGGGTTGGCGCAGTTCACGCTGAAGGTGCCCGCGAAGATGCCGCCCGGCGCGATCTGGTAGGTCGACCGGTCGTCCATGAACATCATGTCCGCATAGGCCTCGGCCCAGTCGGCCAGCTGGTAGCGGGCGAAGGCGCCCATGACGTAGCGGTCGTCGGGGCGCTGGAAGTAGTTCAGCGGGCCGAAGTTGTAGACGTCCGCCCCGGTGGAGGGCCGGAAGGTGTTGCCGGGGCCGTCCAGGTCCACGATCAGGCCGCCGTCGAGCGGGCCGAACCGCGCGGGGAAGGCGGTGCCCGAGCCGCCGCAGCCCGCGGCCGCGAAGCTGTCGCCGGAGTTGAGCGTGCAGGCGCTGAAGTCGCGGTTGATCTGGAGGATGGGCTCCACGTGGCGATAGCCGGCGTAGGCGGTGATGTTGCCGCGGCCGTCCGGTGCGTTCACGCCCAGGATCAGGGTGACTTCCGAGGTCTCGCCGTCCCGGACGTTCTCGTCGGGCAGGCCGAAGAACTCGGGGGTGGCGGAGGCCGCGGCCGAGGCGCGGACCACGTCGGCGATCGGGCTGTCGTTCTTGTGCTGGTAGAGGCCGTACTGGGCGTCCACGCGCACGCCCTCGAAGTCCCGCTGCATGATGAAGTTCACGACGCCGGCCACGGCGTCGGCGCCGTACACGGCCGAGGCGCCGCCCGTCAGCACGTCGACCCGCTCCACCAGGCCCGACGGGATGAAGTTGAGGTCGGCGGCATAGGCCGGGCCCAGGGTGTTCGGGGTGCCGGGCATCAGCCGGCGGCCGTCGATCAGCACCATGGTCCGCGTGGCGCCCAGGCCGCGCAGGTTGACCGTGGCGGTGCCGGTCGAGCCGTTGGAGAGGGCCGCGCCCTGGGCCGCGAAGGCCTGGGGCAGGCTGTTGACCATGTCCTCGACCCGGGTGATGCCCTGAGCCTTGATGTCGGCGGCGCCGATCGCGGTCACCGGGCTCACGCTCTCCAGGTTGGGGGAGGGGATCCGGGTGCCGGTGACGACGATCTCGGAGACTTCGCCCTCTGCGTCCTGGGCGAAGGACGGCGTGGCGGCGAGGCCGAGCAGGGCCGCGCTGCAGATCATGGAAGACGCCAGCAGGCGCTCCCGCATGGATTTGGTTTTCAAGGTCTACATCCTCCAGCAGCCGCGCCCGGAAGGCGCCGGCCTGCTCCCCACAAAGATCAAGGTCCCGAGCTCCTGAGGAGCGCGGTTACGGTGGAGTTACTGGGGAGCCTGGAGGAAGGTCAAACGACGAAGCTGAGAGTTCTGAAGTTACAAAGAAACTGTCTCGTTATGGACACAAACAGTACTTCAATCGTCTTTGACTGAATTATAGTCGTTGCGAAGTATAATATCTGGGGAGGGCTCTGATGGGCCGGCCTGGCTTTCAGAGCGGCACGGCGGTGGTGAACTTCACCCGCTTCTTGATGAAACTGGCCTCGTAGCGGCGCACGGCGGGGTGTTCGGCGATCTCGGCGTCGGTGAAGGCGTTGAACTCGTCCATGCCCCGGAAGATGGCGATGCAGGAGATGTCGTAGACGCCGGAGATCTCGACGCAGACCTGCACATGTGGCGAGCGGCACAGGTGGGCGCGGAACCCGGCCACGTCGGCCGGCGAATGCCGTTCGAGCTGGACCATGATCAGGACCGAGATCCGCTCCCCCACCGTCGAGGGGGCGAGGATCGACACGTCGGCGGCGATCACCCCTTCCTCCCGGTACTGCCGGATGCGGCGCAGGATGGCTGAGGGGGAGAGCGGCACGCGCTCGGCGAGCGCCTGGGCCGTGGCCTGGTTGTTTTCCTGAAGGGCCGCGAGGATCTGGATGTCCAGACGATCGAGAGGATAGGCCATGAATTCGCGCTCCCGGCAGTCCGTCAGACGAACCACAGGAATCGGCGGTTTCACAATTAACTCGGGTTCATCCGCCATGCCGGTGCGACGGAATGCGTATTCGTCTCCGGTTTTGCGTGTCGCGGGCAGATCTCCAGGAGCCCATCAGCTTGGGTTCGCCCTTGGTGTTCTGCCGGACACTGTAACATCGGCAGGCGATGTTACGGCCTCGGTCGACCGTCAGTCCGCCCGAGCGCGCGCCGGGAGGCGGGGCAGGACCGGCTTGCGTTGCCGGCGTTCGCGCACCGCCAGGGTGGCCTCCGGATAGGCGTCGCGCACCTGTCTGAGGATGTCCTGCAGCCGCCGCTGGTGTTCGGCCGCCTCGACATAGTCGCCGACCGTCAGTTCGACCGAGATCTGGCCGCACAATTTCATAGGCGCCTCCAATCGCATCCCGCCTGTCCGCGCATGAGACCGTAGGCTGACTGGCCTGCGTTTTGGCCGCGTTGTGACCCCTCTCGACGCCTGTGGCGGGCGTCGGGCGCTCCGGCCGCCATGCACAGGCTTGGCCGTCTCGTCCCCATCCAGAGGCCGGGTCATCCACAGAACGGCGCACCGGGGGCTTTGCACCTGCGCCGGACTCGGCGCCTCCTTCTCCCCGCATCTCGGGGAGTACGACCATGGACGTCGACAGCCTCTCGCCGGTGAGCCGGGCCCTATTGATGCAGGCGCTGCCGGCGGGCCAGTTGGTGAATGTGCTTTACGAGGACGGCGCGCGCGTGGAGGTCGGGTTCGACCGCGACCGGCGCTGCTTCGCGCTCGGCGAGCGCGGCTGGCTGAGTTTCATGGGCTGGGAGGGGCAACCGCCCGGCGGCGCGGCCTGCGCCAGCCGCTGGGCGCTCACCGGCCAGGCGCGCGAGCTCCTGGCCGGCCCGCCCGATCGCTAGATCGGCTCCAGGCGCCACTCGCCGCCCGCGTCGCGGCAGGCGTTGAAGCGCTGCGTCTCGGCGCGGTAGCCGCGCTGGCTGATGGTCTGCTGCACGATCCGGCACTCGTAGGGGCTGTCCATGTTGCGGACGTAGGTCACCGCCGGCACGGCGCGCAGCGCCGAGGCCGAGGCATAACCTTGCACCGAGCCGTCCGCCTCCACGGCCAGCCAGCCGTCGCCGGTCATGCCGGCCACGCGGACCTGCTGGCCCGCCCGCAGGCGGTCGACCACCGGGGCGTTCACGCCCGGCGCGGCCCGGACGTTCACCCGGCCCGGCGATTCGTAGACCGGCGCGGAGGGGCGCAGGCCGGAGCGGACCCGTTGGACGCCGCGGGCGTAGCGCAGGTCGCTGGCCGACGCCGGCCGGGAGTATTCGCCGGCATAGGCCGCCTGGCGGCTGTCGAAGCCGCCGGAGACCACCTCCACCCGGCCGGACGCGCCGGTGCGGGGATCGGACCAGGTCTGGGTGCGGCCGGTGTTCAGGGCCCGCTCGAAGGCGGTCTCCGCGCGGTCCCGGCCCGAGGCGTTCATCCTGCAGGCCACCTGGTTGCCGGCCCAGGCGCCGAGGCCCGCGCCCACGATGGCGCCGAGCGTGCGCTCGTTCTTGCTCACCTGGCTGCCGGCCAGGGCGCCGGCCAGGCCGCCGACGATCGCGCCGGTCTTGCCGCTGCCGTTGTCGCACTTGAACAGCGAGCCGAGCCCCATCCCCTGGGCGGCGGCCGGGGCCGGCGCGGCGGTGGCGGTCAGGGAGGCGACGGCGGCCGCCATGGCGAGGGCATGCGTGCGCATGGTCTGTGCTCCTTCTGGCGTCCCGGGCCCCAAACGCGTGCGGCCACGGTCCGATCCCTGCTCGGAGCTGCGCCCTAGCCGGCTTCCCCGGCGGTCAGCGCCAGCAGGGCGAAGGAGGCGAGCCAGTGCTCGCCCATGTAGTCGCCGGCCACGTGCGGCAGGCTGGCGGCCAGGTGGACGCCCGAGGCCGCCTCCGCGGCGTGGCGGGCATCGCCCGGCGGCAGGGCGGCGGCGAGCTCGCGCCAGCACCAGGCCCGCGACAGGTTGAGCCCGTCCAGGTGGACGATCTTGCCGTCGGTGCGGTCGCTGACCACGGCCGGCGTGAACAGGCTGGCGGGCTTGCGGTGGGCCAGATGCGGCAGGTAGTCGGCGAACCAGGCCGCGAACTCGTCGGCGGGCAGGAGCCGGCGCAGGCACGCCGCGGTCATCAGCGTCGGCGACAGGAAGTCGTCCAGCGAGGGCTCCCAGGCCGCGGCGTCGCTGTCGGCCAGGTGCCATTCCCGCGCCTTCTCCGCGAAGAGCTCGAGGAGCGCCCGGTCGCCCGCGGCCTTCGCATAGTCGCTGGCCAGCGCCAGGGCGAACGCGGTGGAGGAGTGGACGCCGGTGCGGATCGGGTAGGGCGCACGCGGCAGGAAGTCCCGGAACCGGTCGGCGAAGGCGTGGGCGAGCGGCGTCATCACCTGGGCCCAGGGCGCCTCGTGGGCCAGCAGCTCGGCCTGCAGCTTCAACAGCCAGCCCCAACCGTACGGCCGCTCGAACCCGCGCGCCGACGGCCGCGCGAGATAGGCGCACTCGTGGGCCACCTTGCCGTCGGTGAAGGCCTCGTCGAACAGCGCGCGGATCGCCGCGGCCTCGGGGATCGCCGGAAACCGCCGCAGCACCGTCGCCAGGGTCCAGTAGCCGTGGACGCAGGAGTGCCAGTCGAAGCTGCCGTAGAAGATCGGGTGCAGGTCGCGCGGCCCCCGCGCGTCCTGCGGGCCGTCCAGCACATGGTCCAGCTTGTTGGGGTACTCGCGGGTCACGTGGCCCAGCGCCAGCCGGGCGAACAGCGAGGCCTGCTCGATCGTCAGCCGCTCAGAAGGCGAAGGCATACATCAGACCTATGTTGGCGATGAGCAGGGGGATGGCGGTGGGGATCTGCGCCTTGATCACCGCATAGCGGTCGTCCAGCTCCAGCAGCGCCGGCGGCACCAGGTTGAAGTTGGCCGCCAGCGGCGTCATCAGCGTCCCGCAGAAGCCCGAGAGCATGCCGATGGCGCAGACCACCGCCGGGTCGCCGCCAAACCGCTGGATCAGGATCGGCAGGCCGACCCCGGCGGTCAGCACCGGGAATGCGGCGAAGGCGTTGCCCATGATCACCGTGAACCCCGCCATCCCCAGGCAGTAGACGGCGACCGCCGCCAGCCGGGTGTCCATGGGGATCCAGGCGGTGACCAGGTCGCCGATAACCTGGCCCACGCCGGCCAGGGCGAAGACCGCGCCCAGCGCCGCCAGCGCCTGCGGCAGCAGGGCGGCCCAGCCCACGGTGTCCATCAGCCGCCGGCCCTCCTGGAGCGGGCTGATCGGCGGCTGGCGCAGCAGAACCAGGCCCACGACGGTGGCGACCACGGCGGCCAGCGCCAGGGAGATCAGCGTCGCCTGCTTGGGATCGAGCAGCGGCTCCCCGCCCACCGTCAGCGGCTTCAGCACCAGGACCCCGAAGATCACCACCACCGGCACCGTCAGCGCCGGCACGAACAGCTTCTCGCCGTAACGCTCGGCCAGCACGCGGCGCTCCTCGGGCGAGGTGGTCGCGGGCTGGCCGCGGCCCAGCAGGCCGAAGCCGGCGATCAGGGCCAGCCCGACGACCAGGAGCCCGTTCCCCACGTCGCCCAGGTAATCCCCGGCCAGGAAGCTCAGCGAGACCAGGCCCCAGAACCCGGCGTTGCCGAAGCGCTTGGGATTGTTGCGGTCGGTGGCGCTCAGCACCGCGAAGGCGCCGAACACCAGGCCCGCCAGCAGGTAGACGGCGCCCAGCTTGATCATCGGCCCGCCTCCCGGCGCAGGCGCCGGTCGAAGAGGATCAGCCGGGCCCCGTGGATCAGGAAGGCGACGATGGCCGTCGGGATCGCCCAGACGGAGAGCTGGATGGGATCGAGCGTGATGCCGCTGGCCGCCAGGAAGCCCACCATCAGCAGGATCGAGCCGATGGCGATGAAGATGTCCTCGCCGAAGAACAGGCCGATGTTGTCCGTGGCCGCCGCCTGGGCGCGCACCGCCTGGCGGGTGTCGTCGGTGATCTCGCCCGTGCGGGACTCCACCGCGCCTTCGGCCATCGGCGCGACCATCGGCCGGATGCTCTGGGCCTGGCCGGCGATGGAGGTCAGGCCAAGCGCCGAGGTGATCTGCCGGAACGCCAGGTAGCCGATCAGGAAGGGCCCCACGGAGACCCCACGGAACCGGGCGATCAGGGTGCGGGCCCGCTCCTGCAGGCCGGCCCGCTCGACGACCCCCACCACCGGCAGGACCAGCAGGGCGGCGCTGACGTAGCGGTTCTCGTTGAACGCCTTGCCGAACGCCGCCAGCACCTCCACGGGGCCGAGCCCGGCGGCCAGGCCGGTGACGAAGGCCGCGGCCACGACGACCAGGAGCGGATTGAAGCGGGCGGCGAAGCCCAGGACGACGACGGCCACGCCCAGCAGGGTCAGCATCCAGGCTCCTCAGAATCCGGTGAGCGGCCATAGGAGCGTCTGGAGCGCCCTTCGGCAACGCCGTAGGTTGGCGGGCCAGGAGGCCAGGCGATGAGCGAACCGCGCGACGACGACGAGCCCCGCGACATCGTGGAGGAGGCCGGCGTGGAGTCCTTCCCCGCCAGCGACCCGCCGGCCTGGGACCCGCCGGGCCGCGAACGCAAGCCCGACGAGGAGGACTAGGCCGCCCGCCGGGCCAGCCAGGCGTCCGCCAGGCGCAGGAACCCGGCCACGTCGATGGTCTCGGCCCGCGCCTGCGGATCGAGGCCCGCGGCCGCGATCAGCGCCTCGCCGCCCAGCGCCTTCAGGCTCGCCCGCAGCATTTTGCGGCGCTGGCCGAAGGCCGCTGCGGTGATCTTCTGCAGGGCGTCGAGGCGCTGCGGCGACGGCCGGTCGGCCCTGGGGGTCAGGCGCACCACGGCGGAATCCACCTTGGGCGGCGGTGTGAAGGCGCGCGCGGGCACGTCCATGACCAGCTGGGCGTGGCTGGTCGCCTGGGCGATCACCGCCAGCCGCCCATAGGCCGAGGCCCCGGGCGCCGCGGCGATCCGGTCGGCGACCTCCTTCTGGAACATCAGGGTCAGGGACGCCGGGCTCCACGGCCCGGTCAGCCACTTGATGAGCAACGGAGTGCCCACGTTGTAGGGCAGGTTGGAGACCACGTGGGCGGGGCCGCCCTGCGCGAGCTCCGCCTCGTCGACGGTCAGCGCGTCGGCGAGCACCAGCGTCAGGCGCCCGGACGCGGCCGCCACGTCCTCCAGCAGCGGCCGGAAGCGCTCGTCCTTCTCCACGGCGACCACGGTCGCGCCGGTCTCCAGCAGGGCGCGGGTCAGGCCCCCGGGGCCGGGGCCCACCTCGATCACCGTGTCGCCGTCGCCCACCTGCGCCAGGCGGGCGATCTTGCGGGTGATGTTGAGGTCCAGCAGGAAGTGCTGCCCGAACGACTTGCGGGCCATCAGGCCGTGCTCGGCCAGCGCCTCGCGCAGCGGCGGCAGGTCGGCGAGCTCCATCAGGCGGCCCATCGGCGGCCGATCTCGTCGGCCAGGCGGATGGCCGCGATCAGGCTGTCGGGCCGGGCCACGCCGCGGCCGGCGATGTCGAAGGCGGTGCCGTGGTCGGGCGACGTCCGCACGATCGGCAGGCCGAGCGTCACGTTCACCCCGCCCCAGAAGTCCAGCATCTTCACCGGGATCAGCGCCTGGTCGTGGTACATGCAGAGCGCCGCGTCATAGAGCGCCCGCATCGCGTCGGGGAACATGGTGTCGGCGGGGTAGGGGCCGGCGGCGTCGATGCCCAGGTCGCGCAGCGCGCGGATCGCCGGCTCGATCACCTCCACCTCCTCGCGCCCGATGCCGCCGCTCTCCCCCGCGTGCGGGTTCAGCCCCGCCACCGCCAGCCGGGGCGCCCGGATGCCGAAGTCCCGCCGCAGCGCCTGGGCGGTGACCAGGCCGGCGTTGACGATCGTCTCGACGCTCAGCAGCCCCGCGACGCGGGCGATGGGCTCGTGGACGGTCACCAGCGTCACCCGCAGGTCGGCGGCCGTCAGCATCATGATCGGGCCGCGCGCGCCGTCGTAGCTGGCCGACTGGGTGAGCTCGCCCAGGAACTCGGTATGGCCGGGGAACCTGAACCCCGCCTCGTAGAGCGGAGCCTTGGCGATCGGCGCGGTGACGATCCCGGAGACGTCGCCGCGCAGGGCCAGGCCCACGGCGGTCTCGATCCACTGGATGATCGCCGGCGCGGCGGCGGCGGAGGGCTGTCCCGCCACCACCGGCGCCCTGAGCGGCAGGTCGAGCACGGGCAGGGCGTCCGCGAAGGTCCGCTGGGCCTCCTCGGGCGTGGTGACGCGCCGCAGGTTCCCGGCGACGGCGCCGGGCGCGGAGGCCAGCGACTGGAAGTCGCCCACCGCCATGAAGGCGGGGCCGGTGGCGCGCAGCTCGCTCCAGGCCTTGACGACGATCTCGGGGCCGACGCCGGCCGGATCGCCGAGGGTCAGGGCGAGCGGGCCGGTCCTCACCTGGTCTCGATGGTGGCGGAGTTGCGCAGGTCGCGCATGTAGCGCCGCGCGATCATCGAGAGCTGCTGGCCGTAGAGCCGGTTCTCGATCTGGTCGCGGTCGATGGCCTCCTCGCCCGCGCCGCGCTTGCCGCAGACGGCGAGCACGTGCATGCCGGCCGAGGTGCGGATCGGCTCGGAGATCTGGCCCACGTTCAGGCCTTCGGCGGCCTGGCGGAACTGGGGCGCCAGGTCGGCCAGCTCGGCTTCGCCGAGGTCGCCGGCCACCACGCCCTGGGTGCGGCCCGCGACCGCCTCCAGGTCGCCGCAGCCGGTGGCGGCGGCCCGGATGGCCTCCAGCTTCACCTTGGCCGCGGCTTCGTCGCCCGCCGTGGCCCCGGCCGCCAGCGGCACGGCCGCCTGCTTCAGGTTCACCAGGGTGGCGGCGCCGCCGGAGCGCTTGTCGCGCAGGTAGACGATGTAGACGCCGTCGCGCACCGGGATCGGCTGGGAGAGCTGGCCGGGGCGCAGCTGCTCGAGCACCGCGTCCACCTCCGGCGGCATCTCGCCCGGGCTGATCCAGCCCGCGTCGCCGCCGGCCGCGGCCGTCGCCGAAGCCGAGAACTGCCGCGCCACGGCGGGGAAGGGGGCGCCCTGCTGCATCTGCTGGACGAGCTGGGTCGCGCCCTGCACGGCGGTCTGCATGCCGCCCACGCGGTTGGCGTCGATGAACACTTCCGAGACCTGGTACTGCGGCTTGCTGGCCGCCGCCTGCAGGCGCTGCAGGGTGGCGCTGATCTGGTCCTCGCCGATGCGCAGGCGCGAGCCGTAGCGGCCGCGGATCCAGCGCTGCCAGCTGATCTGGGCGCGGATCTGCTGGTGCAGGGTCTCCGAGCCGATGCCCTGGGCGCGCAGGGCGGCGACGAACTGCTCGGCGCGCATGTTGTTCTGCTGCGCCATCTGGGCGAGCTCCTCGTTGACCTCGTCGTCGGAGGCCACGAGGTCGATCTTCTGCTCCTTCTCCTGGCGGCGGAGTTCCTGGAGCTGCAGGCGCTCGTCCACCAGCGAGATCAGCGCCTCGCGCTGGAACTGCGGCAGGGTCTGCTCGGTGGGCTGCACGCCGGAGGTGGCGATCAGCAGCCGCATGCGCTGGCCGAGGTCGTAGGTGGAGATGATCTCGTCGTTGACGATGGCGGCCACGGATTCCGACATCGCCCGCGGGCCGGCGGGCTGCGCCGGCGCCGGCTGGGCGGGGGCCGCCTCGGTGCGGCCGCCCATCGGGCCGCGGAGCTCCTGGGCCTGGCCAGTCAGGGGCTGTCCCGCCGCCAGCAGGGCGGCGGCGACAGCCGCGCCGCGCGCCGCACGGCCCGTGACGTTACGCAGGTGATTCATGGACGAGGTCATTCCTTCGAGGGGCCGCTCCGTACCCGGTCCGCGGCCCGTTATCCTATCTGCCATAAAGTGGTCCGCCCAATGTGGCGAGCGTTAGGCGCACGCTGACGGACTCCCGGGGCCCCAGACGTCCCACCACGGTGTCTTCCTTGCGGTAGATGACGTCCACGCGCATGCAGTCGTCCCGGTAGAAGACGCCCACGTCGCGGATCACCCAGGCTTCCTGCTGCATGTCGCGGTTGCCGTAGGCCGACACGCCCCAGTTCTTGCCGATGTAGACCTCGCCGCCGAGGTCGAGGTTCTCCCGGCGCTGGGCGTTGATGTCGAAGTCGTCGGTGAGGTAGCGGACGAAGCCCGAGCCCCAGGAGCGCGCGACGTTGGCGCCGGCCTCCAGGCGGTGGATGTCCAGGCTGTCGGAATCGAGCCGCGCGCGGGTGAACAGCGAGACGCCGCGCACCGGCTGGGCGTCGGCGGCGACGATCCAGTCGGAGGCCTTCTTGCGCAGGCCGGAGCGCTCGCGGAAGACGTCGTTCTCCTCGGTGCGGAAGCTGCGGCCGACCAGCAGGCTGGCCCTGCGGCCGTCGTCCCACAGCACAGAGGCCCGGCCCGCGACATTGAGCCGCGCGCCGTCCTCGTAGAGGTCGAAGCCCGGGAACTTGTTGGCCCGGAACAGGGTGATCTCGTCGAACTCGAAGGCGACGCTGTCCTCGTTCAGGTACACCGGCGAGCCGTCGGCGTTGCGCCGCAGCACGATCTGCTTGGCGTCCGGGGAGACCGCCACCTGGGCCAGCGGCTCCAGGACGACGGTGGAGTCCTTGAAGCGGCGGTAGACCGGATAGGAGACCATCGCCCCGGCCGTGGCCAGCGCGCGGGAGGTGGAACGCGAGGTGGTCTCCGCGCCGGTCCCGGTCAGGATGTCGCTCAGGCTGTAGGCGTCGGCCCGCAGGTTCACGAACGGCTCGACCCTGAGGCCCGCGGCCGAGGTGAAGCTGCGCCGCCAGTCGACCTCGCCGGTCACCCGGCGGCTGTCGAGGCCGGGCAGGCGGGTGGCGGGGAAGTCGGGCGACTGCTCGCGGGTCAGCGCCACGGCGCTGCCGTGCACGCGCAGGCGGCCCCCCATGACCGTGGCCATCGGCTCGTAGTGGGTCTCCACCAGCGGGGCGACGGTCGGGAAGGTGCGGTCGTTGTCGTCGTCGAGGCTGCTGGTCTCGTCGCCGCCGCGCCGCAGGCCCTGGATGCTCAGCGCCGCGATGGAGGCGTAGGAACGGGTGTCCTGGCGGATGGCGTAGGCCTGGGAGATCAGCCGCCGGTCGTCGGCCACATAGGGCCCGCGCGATTCGAAGACGTCGCCGATCTCGTACTTGTCGAAGATCAGGTCGTCCGACGCCCGTTCGGCCGTGAAGCCCCAGCGCCACTTCTCGCCCGCCCGGAAGGCGCCGCGGCCCAGGATGTAGCTGCGATGGGTGCTCTCGCCGAACCGGTCGCCGCGGCCGTCGAAGTCCTGCTCGTAGGTGTAGCCGAACCGCAGGTCCACATCGCCCGAGTAGAAGCGCTTGCGGTACTGCCCGTTCAGGAACGGATTGACGTCGGTGTTCACCTGCGGGCTGACGATCAGGTCCGAATAGGGGCTGATCGCCCAGTAGTAGGGCTGCTCGTAGGACAGGCCGCGGCGGTCGGAGGCCGACGCGCGCGGCGCCAGGAAGCCCGAGGCGCGCGGCGACTGCGGGTCGGCGTGCCAGAAGACCGGCAGGTAGAGCAGGGAGACGCCGAAGACCCGCAGGCGGGCGTTGCGGTAGTAGACGAGCCTGCGTTTCTTGTCCTGCACCACCCGGTCGGCGGCGATGGACCAGGTGGGGGTCTTGGGCGTGCCGTCGGCGGCGCAGATCTCGCAGGGCGTGTAGATCGCCCGGTTCAGCTCCTGGACGTTCTCGTTGCGCCGCGCCGCGCTGGCGGCGGCGATCTTGACGTTCTCCTGCAGGCGCGCCGAGAAGCCCAGCGCCACGCCGGCGCGCATCTCGTCGTCCAGCACGAACTCGTCGGCGTATTCGCTGGTGCCGTCGTCGTTGATGATCACGACGTTGCCGCGGGCGCGGATGATCCCCTGGCCGCCCTCTTCCTTGGCTTCCTCGTAGATCAGCCGGTCGGCGCGCAGCGTGCGGTTCTCGTAGCGGACCTCGATATTGCCCGCCGCGGTGGTGATCTTGGCCTTGTCGTCACGGATGACCTCGTCCGCCTCCATGTAGAGCTCGCCGGGCTGCAGGCCGTCCGGCCCCGGCGCGGCCGGCGCCGGGGCAGGGGCCGGCGGTTGCTGGGCGTGGACCAGGGACGCGGGCGCCCACAGGGCCGCGATCGCGGCGCCCGCGAGCAGGGCGCGCTTGGCTGCGGCAGACGGCATGCGCCGACGCGGACTCATTACGCTTCAGATCCCCTCTCGCGCAGGCGCGGCGTTCAGCAAGGCCTTGCGGCGATGCATAGCCGGGCGGGGCCAGGATTCAACCGTCTTCAGTGTAGGCGAGCAGGGTCAGGCCCGATAGCAGCGCCACCACCGCAGGCGCCCAGGCCGCGGCGAACAGCGGGATGATGTCGGCGCGGGCCAGGGCCCCTGCGAACTGATTGAAGAAGAACACCACGAAGCCGAGCGCCACGCCGGCCCCGGCCAGCCCCGCCAGTCCCCCCAGCCGCGCCAGCCGCAGCGAGAAGGCCGCCGCCAGCACCGCCATGGCCGCGAACAGCAGCGGCGTCGCCAGCAGTTGCTGGAAGCGCAGCCGGTAGGCGTAGGCCGAGAAGCCGGCCTGCTCCGTGAGCTGGATGGCGTCAGGCAGCCGCCAGAAGGCGATCGCCTCGGGGGAGGCGAACCGCTCCATGGCCGAGCGCGAATCGAGCGCCGAGCGGATCGACAGGCTCTCGGAACGCACCGAGCTCTCGCCGGCGGTGGCCTCGCGCACGTCGCGCAGCTGCCAGAAGCCGGGCATCAGCCGGGCCTCGGCGGCCTCCAGGCGGCGCTTGAACTCCAGCCGGCCGTTGGGGTCCTTCTGGTAGACGAACAGCGACACGCGGCGCAGCCGGACCATGCCGTCCACCGTGTCGCGGGCCCGGGCGTGGATGACGATCTGGGTCCGCTCGTCGCCCTGGCGCAGCCAGATGTCCTCGGGCGCGTCCCCGAGGTAGTTCTCCATCAGCCGGGCGCGGTCGGCCTCGAAGCGGGCGTTCAGCGCCGCGGCCACCGGGTTCAGCACCGTCACGGCCAGCACCCCGGCCACGAAGGCGGCCGCCGCGAACGGCAGGATGAAGCGCCAGGCCGAGACGCCGGCGGCGCGCATGGCCACGAGCTCGCTCTTCCGGTTCAGGCCGACATAGGCGCTGATCCCGCCGAACAGGAACACGAACGGCAGCAGCACCTGGATGAGCGCCGGCGCCCGCAGCAGGGTCAGGCCGAAGATGGTGGTGGCCCCGACGTCCGCGCGCGTGCCCACCGAGCGGGACAGGTCCACGAACTGGATCAGCAGGATGACCGCCGCGATCACCGCCAGCGCCGCGCCGACGCCCGCCAGGGTGCGGTAGAGGACATAGCGCTCCAGGCGCCCGACCCCGATCATGCCGCGGCTCCGATCGCCGGCGCCCGCCGGCGGATGTCGATGAACCGGCTGACCCGCTGGCGGAAGATGCTGCGCAGCCCGAACGCGGTCGCGCCGAGCGGCACCACGTACTGCAGGACGTTCAGCCAGGCCGAGTCCTCGCAGGCGGCCTGCACCACGAAGCCCAGGATCCGCACGACCGAGGCCACCGCGCCCATGGTGGCGATCCGGCGGCCGTAGCCGAGCCGCGAGAAGCCGCCGCCGATGATCGCCGACAGCGCCAGCGCCATGAAGGCGATGTTGTAGAGCGGCGTGGCGATGCGGGCGTGGCCCTCGGCCAGCAGGCTCAGGCGGTTCTTCCGCTCCCAGTCCTGCGTCAGGTCCGGGAAGAACAGCTCGTGGAGATAGCGGTCGGAGGGCTTGTAGTGGATCAGCTCGTCGGAGCTGGTGATCGCCTGCAGGTCGTAAGCGTACTCATTGAACGTCAGGTAGTTCAGCACGCCGCGCTCGGAGAACTCCTGCGTCGTGCCGTTCTCCATCAGCAGCACCGTGCGGCCGCCGCGCCGGTCTATCCGGCCGGCGTCAGCGGTGTAGACCGTCGAGGAGCCGTCGGCCTTTTCCTGGTGGATGAACAGGTTGCCGAAATCCCCATCGCCTTCAACCGTTTGGGCGTAGACCGTGAGGCCGGGGACCGGCTCGGTGAACTCCCCCTCGCGGACCAGGGTCGAGGCGAGGTCCGTGCGCACCTCGAACAGCTCCTGGCGCAGGGTGCGGAAGGCGGCCGGCTGGACGAAGAGGTTCATCACCAGGGCGGCGAAGGCGATGGTGCAGGCCAGCCGCATGGCCGGCGAGATCACCCGCCAGCGGCTCATGCCCCCGGCGAAGCAGACGACGATCTCCTGCTCGGTGTGCAGCCGGTTCAGCGCCACCAGCGCGGCCACGAACACCGCAATCGGCAGGATGATGTTGATGAGCTGCGGCATGTAGAGCAGCGTGATCTTCAGGAAGACGAGGCCGCTCTGCCGCTGGTTCACGATCAGGTCGAGACCGGCCAGGCTCTGGCTCAGCAACGCGACGCCCGTCAGCGCCAGGGTGGCGAGCAGGGTGGGGCCGGCGAGCTGGCGCAGCAGGTATCGGTCGATCAGGCGCATCGGTAAGTTTTACGGCTCACCCGGAGATTTGGCGCGCCCCGGCCGCGGAGCTGTTCTAAACCATGCGTCGCCGCGACGCACAACCGTCGCACGAGCGGCCGCAGCGTGGCCGCGCCAAGCCTGAGACGCGAGAAGAAGAGAGTTCCGATGGAGATCGAGTTCGTCGCCGCCGACGCCCCGCTGGCCCCCCGGACCGCCGTGGCCCGCGTGGTCTTCGAGGGGCAGGCCCAGGAGGGCGCGCTCGCCCGCGCCGTGGCCGCCAGCCGGTTCACGGGAGCCAAGGGCCAGACGCTCGACGTGCTCGCCCCCGAGGGCGGCGGCGACCGGCTGGTGCTGGTCGGCGCCGGCAAGTCCGAGGCCTTCGACGCCCTGGCCGCCGAACATGCCGGCGCCAACGCCTACAACGCGGTGAAGCTGTCGGGCCTGGAGACCCTGCGGGTCGAGCTGCCCCAGGCGAGCGCGGAACTGGCCACGCGGGCCGCGCTCGGCGTACGGCTGGCCTGCTACCGCTTCGACAAGTACCGCACCAAGGAAGCCGCCGAGAAGAAGCCCTCGGTGATCAAGACCCAGGTGACCGCCGCCGACCCGGACGCCGCGCTCGCCGCCTTCCCGCCGCTGGCCGCGCTCGCCGACGCCGTCAGCTTCTCCCGCGACCTGGTCTCCGAGCCGGCCAACATCCTCTATCCCGCCGAGTTCGCGCGCCGGGTGAAGGAGCTCGAGCGCCTGGGCCTGGAGATCGAGGTGCTCGGCGAGCCCGAGATGGCCGAACTCGGCATGGGCTCGCTGCTGGGCGTGGGGCAGGGCAGCATCCGCGAGAGCCAGCTCGTCATCATCCGCTGGAACGGCGCGGCCGACCCCAACGCCCAGCCGGTGGCCTTCGTCGGCAAGGGCGTCTGCTTCGACACCGGCGGCATCTCCATCAAGCCGGCCGACGGCATGGAGGACATGAAGTGGGACATGGGCGGGGCGGGCGCCGTCACCGGCCTCATGCACGTGCTCGCCGGCCGCAAGGCCAAGGTGAACGCCATCGGCATCCTCGGCCTCGTGGAGAACATGCCCGACGGCAACGCCCAGCGTCCCGGCGACGTGGTCACCTCCATGAGCGGACAGACCATCGAGGTGATCAACACCGACGCCGAGGGCCGTCTCGTGCTCGCCGACGCCCTCTGGTACTGCCAGGACCGCTTCAAGCCGAAGTTCATGGTCGACCTCGCCACCCTGACCGGGGCGATCATCATCTCGCTCGGCAACGACTACGCCGGCTGCTTCTCCAACAACGACGAGCTGGCGGGCAATCTGCTCGAAGCCTCGGGCAAGGAGGGCGAGCCCCTGTGGCGGCTGCCGCTGCCGGAGGCCTACAACAAGCAGATCGAGTCCCAGATCGCCGACCTGAAGAACACCGGCGGCCGCCCGGCCGGCTCGATCACCGCGGCGCTGTTCCTGCAGAGGTTCGTCAACGGTCTGCCCTGGGCGCACCTGGATATCGCCTCCACCGCCTGGAAGAAGGGCTCCACCGTGCCGACCATCCCGGAAGGCGCCACCGGCTACGGCGTGCGCCTGCTGAACCGCATGGTGCAGGACAGGTACGAGGGCTGACGGGGGCGTCCGTGCGGAGGGCGCGGCGCGCCTTCCGCACAACCACCGGCTGAAACCGTCGCCCGAGCCGGCGCGGCGGCGCGCAATGCGCGGTTGAGCCGCAGCGCAATTAACGAACGACGTTCCGGGAAAATTCACGATTTCGGCCTCTAGTCCCCGCCGAAAGGGGACCGCGCGCCGATGAGCGACAGCCGGGGACCTCGGATGGGATGGGCGCCGCGCGTCCAGCCGGACCGGGCGAACCTGTTCAATCCGTACCACCTGACGCTCGCCGGGATGACCTATCCGGCGTGGCGCCTCTGCGCGCTGTCCGCCGTCCGGGCCCTGTGCCTGGCGCTGCTGGGCCATCCCTGGATGGCGCTCGCCTGGCTGGCCGCCTCCTGGGCCGGCGACATCGCCATCCAGAAGATCCTCGCCCTGTGGACCAGGCAGGCGCTCAAGGTCGAGGATCCCAGCGTCCCCTGGAAGATGGCCCTGCTCGCCGTCTTCCGCTCGGCCCTCTACACCTCCGCCCCGCTGGCCGCGGCGCTTCGCACCGGCGAGGTGGCCGAGATCCTCTTCCTGGCGGTGGTGGGCGGCTATTCCTTGATCGCCGTCGCCCTCTCGTACGGCGCCTTCTCGCCGAAGGTGTTCTGGGGCTTCGCCATCCCGCCGGTCCTGGCCTTCGGCGTGGCCGCGGTGGACCTCCTGGGCTTCGGCCCCGCCATCGCGCTGCTGATCGCGCTCGCCGCCACGGTCTGGGTGCTGGCCATGGTCTCCCTGACCTGGGGCGCCTCGCTGGACGTCTGGCGCCAGACCCACAACGCCTCGGTGGAGATGATCCGCGACCTGGAGGCCGCCCGCGACCGCGCGTTCGCCGAACGGGTCGCCGCCGACGAGGCCCGCGAGGCCGCCCGCAAGGCCGGCCAGGCCAAGGCCAACTTCCTGGCCACCATGAGCCACGAGATCCGCACGCCCATGAATGGGGTGCTGGGGATGGCCGAGGCCATGCGCCGGGTCGAGACCGACCCCGCCCGGCTCAGCCGCTTGCAGACCCTGACGGATTCCGGCGAGTACCTGCTGTCGATCCTCAACGACATCCTCGACATGTCGAAGATCGAGGCCGGCCGGCTGGAGCTGGTGTTCGAGCCCGAGGACCTGCCGCGCTTCCTGGAGAAGGTGGCCGCCTTCTGGCGCCCGCAGGCGGAGGCCAAGGGCCTTGCCCTCGACCTGCAGGTCCACGAGACCGTGCCGGCGTTCGTCAAGGTCGACGCCGTGCGCCTGCGCCAGGTGCTGTTCAACCTGGTCGGCAACGCGCTGAAGTTCACCGACACCGGTTCCGTGACGATCAGCGCCCGGGCGGGCCCCGTGCGCCAGGGGCGGACGCGGGTGTCCATCGCCGTCACCGACACGGGAGCCGGGATCTCCGAGGAGGTCCTGCCGCAGATCTTCGACCGCTACAGCCAGGGCGGGGTGAGCGCCTCGCGCCGCGCCGACGGATCCGGCCTGGGCCTCGCCGTCTGCCAGCAGCTCACCGAGCTCATGGGCGGGCGCCTGCAGGTCGAGAGCGTGCAGGGCCTGGGCTCGACCTTCCACCTGGAGCTCGTGCTCGAGGTCGCCAAGGCCGGCCCGCGCGCGGCCGACGCCGAGGACGCCGGCGGCGATATGCGGCCGCTGAAGGTGCTGGCCATCGACGACCATGCGGTGAACCTCACCGTCCTGCGCGAGCTCCTGGGCCAGCGCGGGCACAAGGTGGTCTGCGCCGGCGCGGCCGAGGGCCTGAAGCTCGCCGCCGCCCAGGCCTTCGACGTGATCCTCATGGACGTCCACATGCCGCGGATGAGCGGGCCCCAGGCGCTGAAGGCGCTGCGGGGGGCGGAGGGGCCGAACCGCGCGACGCCGGTGATCGCGCTCACCGCCGACGTGGTCTCGCGCGACGCGTCCGAGTACCGGGGCCTGGGCTTCGCCGCCATGGCGGCCAAGCCGCTGCAGGCGCCGCAGCTGTTCGCCGCCATCCGCCGCGCGGTCGCCCGCCCGGGCAAGGGCCGGGTGCGCGCCGCCTGACCTCCCCAGGGGCCGGAAACGGCGCTAAGAGGGGCCATGGCCGAAAACCCCTGCGAGGTCTGGTTCTACCACCTGGAGCGGACCGGGCTCGACCAGGCCCTGCCGGAACTCCTGGAGAAGACGCTGCAGCGCGGCTGGCGCGCGGTCGTCCGCACGCCCGCGCCCGAGCGGGTCGAGCACCTGGACGGCTGGCTCTGGAGCTACCGCGAGGACAGCTTCCTGCCCCACGCCCCGGCCGACGAGCCGGGCGCCGCCCGCCAGCCGGTGCTGCTGACCACGGGCTTCGAGAACGCGAACGACGCCGACGCGCTCTTCCTGGTGGACGGCGCCGAGCCCGGCGACCTGGCGGGCTACGCGCGCTGCGTGGTGCTGTTCGACGGCGGCGACGAGGCGCAGCTCGCCACCGCCCGGGCGCAGTGGAGCCGGATCAAGGCGACCGGCCTGCCGGTCTCCTACTGGAAGCAGCAGGCACGCGGATGGGAGAAGCAGGCATGAGGATCAGGCTGGCCGTTCTGGGCGCGCTCCTGGCCGCCGGCTGCGCCGCGCCCCCGGCCGAGGCCCCGCCGCCGCCCGCGGCCGCCCCGCCGCGGGCCGCGCCCGCGCCGCCGCCGCCGCGCGACCGCTGCGGCGCCGCCGAGCTCCAGCACCTCGTCGGCCGGCCGCGCAGCGAGATCCCGGTGCCGGTGCGCCCGGAGCGCCAGCGGGTGGCCTGCACCACCTGTCCGGTCACCCAGGACTTCAGCCCCGAGCGGCTCAACTTCTTCTTCGACGCCCAGACCGGCATCATCCGCGAGATCCGCTGCGGCTAGGGCGGGTGCTCAGGGCAGGGTGAGGCCCTGCTCGCGCAGCAGGTCGAGCCAGGCCGCCCGGCCCGTGGCGCGGTTGAACTTCGCCACCGCCGCGGCCCGCGCCGCCTCGCGCATCGGGGCCGTCGCCGCCGGGTCCCGGCAGGCCGCGATCAGCGCCTCCGACAGGGCCTCGACGTCGAAGAACGGCAGCAGCCGTCCGCTCACCCCGTCCTCGATGGCGTCGCGCAGGGGCGCGGTGTCGGAGCCGATCACGTAGCCGCCGCTGGCCATGGCCTCCGACAGCGACCAGGAAAGCACGAAGGGGTAGGTGTAGTAGACGTGCGCCGTGGAGAGCCTGAGCGCCGCCAGCATCCGCGCATGCTCCACCTTGCCCAGGAAGTGCACCCGCTGCGGATCGAGCTCGACGCCGCGCAGGCAGACGTCCTGCCAGGTGAGGTCGTCCGGCGCCGTGCCGCCATAGCCGCTCTTCGCGGCCTGGCCGATCACGATCACCTGGGCGTCCGGCACGGCCTTCAGCACGGCGGGGAGGGCGCGGGCGAAGATGTGCAGGCCGCGCAGCGGCTCCATGTTGTTGTTGATGTGGGTGATCACCGGCGTCCCCGGCCGGATCACCCGGCCGTCGTCCAGGGCGAACGGCTCGGCCGGGCCCGGGCGGATGGCGTCCACGTCCACGCCCTCGTGGATGATCCGCACCCGTGGCGAGAACACCGAGGGCAGCACCGAGGCCTGGAACGGCGTCGGCGCGACGATCGCGTCGGCCTCGGCCAGCGCCAGGGTCATGACCGCGTTCTTGCCCTTGGCGATCAGCGCCGCCTCCTCGGTGGGCGTGCTGAACTCGGTGTCGAAGCCCACGTCGACGCCGTGACCGTGGTAGAAGAACTCCGAGAACATCACCCGGCGGGCCTTGGGCCACACCTCGTCCAGGAACAGGGTCTCGCCCCAGCCGGGATGGCCGACGATCACCTGCGGCTCGAAGCCGGCGTCCTGCAGGTAGCGCGCCGCCTTCAGCGAGGCCCGGGCGCGGATCAGGTCCGCCTCCGCCCGCACGGCCAGGGAGAAGATGCCCGGCGTCGTGCCGCGGCCCAGCTTGTAGCGGGCCTGCTGCAGGTCCGGGATTCCGGGGGAGGTGTGCGCGCCGATCGCCGCGCAGGACGCGCCGCGCGCCATCAGGGTCTGGGCCAGGTCCCGGAACTGGGCCGGGAAGTTGTTGTGCACGAAGAGGACGCCGGACCCCATGGGGCCTTCATAGCGCGGACGGCGCGCCTGTCACCCCGCCCCGCGGTCCTCCTCCAGCTCCAGGGCGGCCACGGCCTGGTGGCCGCGCACCGCGAAGCGCAGGATCGGCTCGCGCACGCTGGTCAGCCGCTGGAGGCCCAGCCGGGTGTAGGACAGCTCGTTGCCCTCCCGCCGCACCAGGCCGTCCGCCACCAGGGTCGCCACCTTCCGCCGCACGGTCTCCTTGGGGATGCCGGTGGATTCGGCGATGGAGCGGACGTTCGTCGTCAGGCTCGGCAGGTCCTGGACCTTGCCGCTCAGCATGTCGTCCAGGCGGAGCTCCGCCGTGCGCCGGTCCTCGGCGGTGCGCTGGGCGATCACCAGCAGGACGTGGAAGCGGTCCAGGTCGCCGTCGCAAGCCGCGCGGCCGGCCGCCAGCACGTCGAGCAACGGTCCGACGAGGCCCTTGGCCACGCGCGTGTACTCGTCGCGCAGCCGCGACATGGGGTCGTTTCGCATCCGGCGACCTTCGGCTCCGAAGATTCCCAGCACAACGTTATCCGAAAGCGTCGGCCCGCGCCTCTCTGCTGGCTCTGGCGGCGCGCGGCCTTCTGTCCTAAGGGGCTTTCCACGCCCGGCTGCGGATGTGGCGGAACTGGTAGACGCACTGGATTTAGGTTCCAGCGCCGCAAGGCGTGGAGGTTCGAGTCCTCTCATCCGCACCATCCCGGTTCGCTCACGGCGAAGGAGGGGCCTTAGGGCTTGGACGCGCGCACGCCGCGTGACATAAGTCGCCGCCCCGCCGCCGGAGCCCCTCCGGCGGCGCTCACCATTTCACACTGAAGGCGGGCGGAGCGCGCGGCAACGGCGCGGCGTCCGGAAATCCCAGAATGTCGATGCAGATCGTTGAAAAGTCCGGTGAAGGCCTCAGCCGCGTCTATGGCGTCACCGTTCCCGCTTCGGACCTCACCGAGAAGCTGGAGGCGCGGATCGCCGAGATCACGCCGACCCTCAACATCAAGGGCTTCCGCCCGGGCAAGGTGCCGCCGGCCCACGTGCGCCGCCTCTACGGCAAGGCGCTGATGAGCGAGGTGGTCGAGCAGACCCTCACCGAGACCACCCAGAAGGTCCTCACCGACAACAACCTGCGCCCCGCCGGCGACCCGGACCTGAAGCCGGAAGGCGACATGAACCAGGTGATCGAGGGCAAGGCCGACCTGGCCTACGAGATCGCCGTGGACATCATGCCGGAGTTCGAGCCGGTCGATCCGTCCAGCCTGAAGCTGGAGCGCCCGGTCTACGAGCCCACCGACGCCGAGGTGGACGAGGCCGTCGACGAGCTGGCCTCGCAGAACAAGACCTACGAGGCCAGGACCGGCAAGGCCGTGAAGGCCAAGGACGGCGACATGGTCGTCATCGATTTCGTGGGCAAGCTGGACGGCGTCGCCTTCGAGGGCGGCACGGCGACCGACGCCGAGCTGGTGCTGGGCTCCGGTCAGTTCATCCCGGGCTTCGAGGAGCAGCTGGTGGGCGCGGCCCCCGACAGCGACGTCGAGGTGAAGGTCACCTTCCCGGAGAACTACCAGGCCCCGAACCTGGCCGGCAAAGAAGCCGTCTTCGACGTCAAGGTGAAGGAAGTGAAGGCCCCGGTCGAGACCAGGGCCGACGACGCCTTCGCCGAGCGCCTGGGCGTCGAGAACCTCGAGAAGCTCCGCGAGCTCATCAAGACCAACCTCGAGCAGCAGTACGCCGGCGCCAGCCGCTTCAAGCTGAAGCGCGCGCTGCTCGACCAGCTCGACACCAGCCACGAGTTTCCGCTGCCGCCGAAGATGGTCGAGGCCGAGTTCGCCTCGATCTGGAGCCAGGTGCAGCAGGACAAGGAGCAGGGCTCGCTGCCCGACGACGACGCCGGCAAGAGCGACGAGCAGCTGCAGGCCGAGTACCGCAAGATCGCCGAGCGCCGCGTGCGCCTGGGCCTGGTGCTGGCCGAGATCGGCCGCGCCAACAACGTCCAGGTGACCGACCAGGAGCTGGCCGAGGCCATGCGCCGCGAGGCCATGCGCTACGGTCCGCAGGCGCAGCAGGTGTTCGACCTGTTCCGCCAGAACCCCAACGCCCAGGCCCAGCTGCGCGCGCCGATCTTCGAGGACAAGGTCGTCGACCTGATCGTCGAGAAGGCCGCCGTGACCGACAAGAAGGTCAGCAAGGAAGACCTCCTGAAGGAGGACGACCTGCCCGAGGGCTACGCCGACGCCGACGCGGCCGAAGCCAAGCCGAAGAAGAAGGCCGCCCCGAAGAAGAAGGCCGCGGCCAAGGACGAGGCCGCCGCGGAAGAATAGGCCTCACCGCCAGCCATCAGGAAGCGCCCCCGGCTCATCCCCGGGGGCGTTTTCGTATCCCGGTTCGTCATGGCCGGCCTTGTGCCGGCCATCCATGATCGCAGGCCTGCGCAGTATCGCCGCAACGGAGTTCATGGATCCCCGGGACAAGCCCCGGGGACGACGGTCATGGGGTGGAGCCCTACAGCCCCCGCAGCCGGCGCAGCAGCTCGGCGTTCTCGATCCGGGCGCGGCGCTCGTTGATCTCCTGGTGGAGCGAGAGCGGGCCCGTGTCCTCGTCGAGGGGCAGGGCGAGCGCGGGCTCGATCGGAAGCAGGGGGGACGCAGGCGCAGAGGCGACGTCGCGCTCGAGGCTCATCGGCAGATCTCCCTAACCCCTGGCGCAGGGGCTCCCGCTGTTAAGCTATCATTTACTCTGTACGCCCGCCTAGGCCGACCCTTACGTCACCCCCGTGACGTTCGCGTGATGCGGCGCCGCCACAGGAATTCGCCCGCACAGCCGCCTCCTGCGACCGGAAATCACCGAACGACGATCAGAAACCGGTTGGCTTCGGCCGGAAACGGGACGTAACCTCACAGTCGGACGCCGCGTCGTGACGGCGGGCCCTCTCTGGTTCGACCAGAGTTCGCCTTCCGCCGCGGGAGTAGAGCGTGTCGGGAAGGATTCCGTTTTGCAGCGCACGCGTACCGAGGGCCCCGACTACTTCCACAAGGTCGTCGATTGCCAGTGGGCCTGTCCGGCGCACACGCCGGTGCCCGAGTACATCCGGCTGATCGCCGAGGGGCGATACGCCGACGCCTACATGATCAACTGGAAGTCCAACGTCTTCCCCGGCGTGCTCGGGCGGACCTGCGACCGCCCCTGCGAGCCCGCCTGCCGCCGCGGCCGGGTGGAGGAGGAGCCGGTGGCCATCTGCCGGCTGAAGCGGGTGGCGGCCGACAACAAGGGAGAGGTGGCCGCGCGCATGCCGGCCCCCGCCGTCCAGTCGAACGGCAAGCGCGTGGCGCTCGTCGGCTGCGGGCCGGCCTCGCTCACGGTGGCCCGCGACCTCGCGCCGCTCGGCTACCAGCTCACCATCTTCGACGCCGAGGCCAAGACGGGGGGCATGATCCGCAGCCAGATCCCCCGCTTCCGCCTGCCGGAGGAGGTGATCGACGAGGAGGTGGGCTTCATCACCGGCCTGGGCGGCATGGAGCTGCGCCTGGGCGAGCGGGTCGACAGCCTGAGGGCCCTGCTGGAGGACGGCTACGACGCGGTCTTCGTGGGCTCCGGGGCCCCGCGCGGCCGCGACCTCGACCTGCCGGGCCGCGAGGAGGCCCGCGCCAACATCCACATCGGCATCGACTGGCTCTCGTCCGTCTCCTTCGGCCACATCGAGCGGATCGGCCGCCGCGTGATCGTGCTGGGCGGCGGCAACACCGCCATGGACTGCTGCCGCACCTCGCGCCGCCTGGGCGGCGAGGACGTGAAGGTCATCGTCCGCTCCGGCTTCGAGGAGATGAAGGCCTCGCCCTGGGAGAAGGAGGACGCGCTCCACGAGGACATCCCGATCCTCAACTTCCGCGTCCCCAAGGAATTCACCCACCAGGACGGCCGGCTGACCGGCGTGGTCTTCGAGGTCGTCGAGGCCCGCTACGACGACATGGGCCGCCGCCGCCTCGTGCCCTCCGGGGAGCCGGACGAGCACTACGCGTGCGACGACGTGCTGGTCGCCGTCGGCCAGGAGAACGCCTTCCCCTGGATCGAGCGCGGCATCGGCCTGGAGTTCGACGAGTGGGGCATGCCGAAGGTGAACCCGATCACCTTCCAGTCGACGGTCCCGCACGTCTTCTTCGGCGGCGACGCGGCGTTCGGGCCGAAGAACATCATCTGGGCCGTGGCCCACGGCCACGACGCGGCCGTCTCGATCCACCGGCACTGCCAGGGCGAGGACGTGGCGATCCGGCCCCCGCCCGGCGCCTCCCTCGTCTCCCAGAAGATGGGCATCCACGAGTGGAGCTACGACAACGACATCGCCAACGACCGCCGCTACCGCGTGCCCACGCGGGACAAGGCCGAGGCGCTGAAGGACGTGCGTCTGGAGGTCGAGCTGGGCTTCGACCGCGAGCTCGGCTTCCGCGAGGCCCAGCGCTGCCTGAACTGCGACGTCCAGACGGTGTTCGCCGATCCGCTGTGCATCGAGTGCGACGCCTGCGTCGACATCTGCCCCATGGACTGCATCACCTTCACCGAGCCGGGTGAGGAGGACGAGCTGCGGGGCCGGCTGAAGGCGCCGGCGCCGAACCTCACCCAGGACCTCTACGTCTCCGGCTCCCTGCCCACCGGCCGGGTGATGGTGAAGGACGAGGACGTCTGCCTGCACTGCGGCCTCTGCGCCGAGCGCTGCCCGACGGGGGCCTGGGACATGCAGAAGTTCTATCTCGAGATGACCCACGCGGAGGCGGCATGCCCGGGGAGATGAGTACGGGGTCGGCGGAGGCCGGGCAGCCCAGGACCCGCGTCAACGATTTCGTCGTCAAGTTCGCCAATGTGAACGGCTCGGGGTCGGCCAGCGCCAACGGCCTGTTCGCCCGCTCGATCCTGCGGATGGGCGTGCCGGTGGCGGCGCGCAACATCTTCCCGTCCAACATCCAGGGCCTGCCCACCTGGTACGAGGTCCGGATCACCGAGGCCGGCTGGCTGGGCCGGCGCGGCGGGGTGGACCTGATGGTCGCCATGAACCCGCAGACCTGGGACCGCGACCTCGCCGAGATCGAGGCCGGCGGCTACCTGTTCTACGATTCCACCAAGCCCCTGCCGCCCGGCCGGCTGCGCGACGACATCAGCTTCATCGGCGTGCCGCTGACGGCCATGTGCAACCAGGCCTACCAGCTCCCGCGCGAGCGCCAGCTGTTCAAGAACATCGTCTACGTGGGCGCGCTCGCCGCCCTGCTGGGCATCGACCCCAAGGTGATCGAGGACCTGCTGGCCGAGGACTTCGCCGGCCGCCAGAAGCTGATCGACGCCAACCTCGGCGCCCTGCACATGGGCTACGGCTACGTCCAGAAGAACCTCCAGCCGCTCAGCCTGCAGGTGGCCCGCGCGGACAAGGTCGGCGACCGCATCTATGTGGAGGGCAATTCCGCCGCCGCCCTGGGCGCGGTCTACGGCGGCGCCACGGTCTGCGCCTGGTATCCGATCACCCCCTCCACCTCGCTGGCCGAGGCCTTCAGCGGCTACTGCGAGGACCTGCGCACCGATCCGGAGACCGGCAAGGCGCGCTACGCCATCGTCCAGGCGGAGGACGAGATCGCCTCCATCGGCATCGTGGTGGGGGCCGGCTGGAACGGCTGCCGCGCCTTCACCGCCACCTCCGGGCCGGGGATCTCCCTGATGACCGAGTTCATCGGGCTCTCCTACTTCGCCGAGATCCCGGCGGTGATCTTCGACGTCCAGCGGGGCGGGCCCTCCACCGGCATGCCGACCCGCACCCAGCAGGCCGACCTGCTCGCCGCCGCCTACGCCAGCCACGGCGACACCAAGCACGTCATGCTGCTGCCCGCCGATCCCGGGGAGTGCTTCGAGATGGGCGCCCAGGCGTTCGACCTGGCCGACCGGCTGCAGACCACCGTCTTCGTCATGCTCGACCTCGACATCGGCATGAACGAGTGGCTGACCGAGCCCTTCGCCTGGGACGACAGCCGCGCCCTCGACCGCGGCAAGGTGATGACCTTCGAGGATCTGGAGGCCGGCCGCGACTTCGGCCGCTACCTCGACGTGGACGGCGACGGCATCCCCTACCGCACCTATCCCGGCGCCCACCCGACGCGGGGCGCCTACTTCACCCGGGGCACCTCGCGGAACCCCTACGCCCGCTACTCCGAGGAGGGGGCGGTCTACGTCGACAACATGCAGCGGCTGCTGCGCAAGTTCGAGACCGCCAAGGCCCTGGTCCCGCAGCCGGTGCTCACGCGGGCCCGGCGCAAGACGCCGGACGGGGTGATCTACTTCGGCTCCACCACGCCCGCCATGCACGAGGCGCTGGAGGCGCTGGAAGGGCAGGGCAAGCGGCTCGATGCGCTCCGCATCCGCGCCTTCCCGTTCCCGCAGGCGGTGGAGGACTTCATCGCCGCCCACGAGCGGGTGTTCGTGGTCGAGCAGAACCGCGACGCCCAGCTCCGCACCCTGCTGGTCACCGAGCTGGGGATCGACCCGGCCAGGCTCGTGCCGGTCCTGAACTACGACGGCGCCCCCATCACCGCCCGCTTCATCGCCGGCGAGATCGGCCAGCTGATGGCGGTGGGCTCGATCATCGAGGCGGCGGAATGACCTACATCACCAAGCCTCAGCTGCATCACCCGCTGCTGGCCAAGAACGGCCTGGGCTACACGCGCCGCGACTACGAGGGCTCGGTCTCGACGCTCTGCGCCGGCTGCGGCCATGACTCGATCTCGGCCTCGATCATCCAGGCGGTCTACGAGCTGGAGATCGAGCCGCACCGCATCGCCAAGCTCTCCGGCATCGGCTGCTCGTCGAAGACGCCGGACTACTTCCTGGGCAACTCGCACGGCTTCAACACCGTCCACGGCCGCATGCCCTCGGTGCTGACCGGGGCGAACCTCGCCAACCGCGACCTCGTCTACCTGGGGGTCTCGGGGGACGGCGACAGCGCCTCCATCGGCCTCGGCCAGTTCGCCCACGCCATCCGGCGCGGCGTCAACATGCTCTACATCGTCGAGAACAATGGCGTGTACGGCCTCACCAAGGGCCAGTTCTCGGCCACCTCCGACAAGGGCTCGAAGTCCAAGCGCGGGGTGGTCAACCACGACGCCGGCATCGACCTCGTCTCCATCGCCCTGCAGCTCGGCGCGACCTACGTCGCCCGCTCGTTCTCCGGCGACAAGGCCCAGCTCGTCCCGCTGATCAAGGCGGGCCTGATGCACAAGGGCGCGGCCTTCATCGACTGCATCAGCCCCTGCGTGCAGTTCAACAACCACCCGGGCTCCACCAAGAGCTTCGACTATGTGCGCGAGCACAACGAGGCGGTGAACCGGCTGGACGTGATCAGCCCCCGGGCGCCGATCCAGGTGGACTACGCGCCCGGCGAGACCGTGCGCGTGGCCCAGCACGACGGCTCGGTCCTGTCGCTGCACAAGCTGGCCGAGCTCTACAACCCCAACAACCGCGCCCAGGCCCTGGGCTATCTGCAGGCCCGGCAGGCGAGGGGGCAGATCGTCACCGGCCTGCTCTACGTCGACCCCACGTCCCACGACCTGCACGAGAGCCTGGAGACCGTGGACACGCCCCTGAACCAGCTCGACGCCGCCGAGCTCGTGCCCGGGCAGGCGGCGCTCGACCGGATCAACGCCGGGCTGAGGTAGTCCGCCGGCCGCCACGCAGCCACAGGCCCGCCAGCAGCAGGATCACGGCCCCCGCCGCCAGCGCCGTCCAGGCGGCGATCGGGTTGTCGCCGCGCTCGGCCACGAACACCGCCACCAGGCCCCAGGCGACGGGCAGGGCGTAGATCAGCAGCCGCGTGATCCGCAGGAAGCCCGCCGCCACCAGGGCCGCGGCGGCGATCCCCGCCAGGGCGGCGGGCAGGGCCTGGCCCGCGCCGATCATCCCTTCCTTGGTCATCACGGTCAGCAGGTTGATCGCCGAGGCCACGGTGAGCCAGCCGGCGAGCGCCGCGAACGGCCAGACCACGAACCAGCGGTCCCAGCGCGAGCCGCCGGCGCCGCGCTGCGCCAGGAGGGTGGCGCTCATCGCCGCCAGCAGGGCCAGCACGATGGTCGCCACCGTCGCCCAGCCCCGGTCGGCGGCGCTCAGCCAGATCCAGGCCCCGATCAGGCCCACGGCGGCGATCGCCGGCGAGAGCGCCAGGCCCACCGCCTTCGATGCGCCGCGCCCGGGAAGCGCCTGGTAGAGGGCGAAGGCCGCGAGACCCGCATAGATCGGGCCCCAGATGGAGAAGGCGTAGCCGGCGGCCCTGAGCGTGGTGTCGCCGCCGGCGGAGAATTCCGAGGGCGAGAGGCCGATGTCCTGCTGGGCCTGCAGCACGGGCGAACCGATGGCCGCGGCGACGACCGCGATGACGCCCACCTTCAGCCAGAGGGCGGAAAGCGCCCCGTGCGGGTCCTTCATCGCGTCGTCTCGGGCTCCGCCTGCTCGGGCCTGGCGCCGCTCATCTGCGGCACGTAGAGGCCGGTGGCGAACTTGGCGAGCCAGCCCTCGGGCCGGATGCGCGGCCCGTATTCGGCGCACGGGTCCGGCGTCGGCGGGCCGGGCGGCTTCACGTCCGGCGCCGTCATGGTCGCCGCCGCGGTGTCGGCGAAGGGCTCCACGAACTGCAGGGCGTCGCCGATCCGGCTCAGCGAGGGGTTGTCGGTGCCCACCGCCGTGGCGTTGCGGTTCCAGGTGAGCGCGGCGATCTGCCGGTCCTGCGGCGACAGCATCTCGGCCTCGGCGGAGATCCCGCCCAGGCCGCCGGGCCGCACGCCGAGCGGGCCCGGGATGAAGATGGACGCCGCGGCCGAGGCCGCCGAGCTGACCCGGCCGGTGGGCGCCACGCGCGTGACGGCGGCGCGCACCTTGGCGTCCGCGCCGTCCTGGACGATCTCGTAGCGTTCGGAGACCTCGAAGCAGAGCTGGGCGTCGACCTCCCGCAGCAGGAGCGTGCGCTCGTCGTCCGTGAGCCAGGCGCCGTCGGGGCCGAGGCGCAGCTCGGCGGGCAGCAGGCGCACCTTGCGGACGCCGGCGAGCGCCTCGGGGTCCTTGCGCTCGGTCACGCCGGTGCGGACCGCCCGCTCCTTGGCGGCCAGGCCCTCGTAGCTGGTCAGAAATCCCGACCGGGGAGCATGGGAGGCGCAGGCGGTGAGCGCCAGCGCCAGGGGCAGCACGAACAGGGACTTCATGGCTCGGATACGGGTCTGCATGCCGAAAGGATGCATCACCTGCGCGACAATTCCTTGCGCGAAGTCAGGCGGCGGCCAGTTCCCCGATGACGAAGGCGTCTTCCCCGTCGCGGACCAGGCCCTCCAGCACCTCGGGCAGGTCCTTCGGATCGACGATCAGCATCAGGCCCACGCCGCAGTTGAAGGTCCGCCGCATCTCCTGGTCGGCGACGCCGCCCACCTCCTGCAGCCACTGGAAGACCGGCGGCGGGGTCCAGGCGTCCCAGTCGATCCGCGGCACGAGGCCCGGCCGGATGGCCCGGGGCGGGTTCTCGATCAGCCCGCCGCCGGTGATGTGCGCCAGCCCGGATACCCGGCCGGCCTTCAGGTGCGGCAGCACCGTCTTGATGTAGATGCGCGTCGGCGCGAGCAGGGCCTCGGCCAGCGTCAGCCCCGCCTCGAACGGCGCCGAGGCGTCCCAGGCGAGCCCGGAGCGCTCGACGATGCGGCGGACCAGCGAATAGCCGTTGGAGTGCGGGCCCGAGGAGCCCAGGCCGATCAGCACGTCGCCCGGCTTCTGGTCGTCGAAGCGCGGCAGGACGCGGGCCCGGTCCACCGCGCCCACGCAGAAGCCCGCCATGTCGTAGTCGCCGGCCGCGTACATGCCCGGCATCTCGGCCGTCTCGCCGCCGACCAGGGCGCAGCCCGCCTGCCGGCAGCCCTCGGCGATCCCGGCGACCACGGTGGCCGCGGCCTCCACGTCCAGCTTCCCGGTGGCGAAATAATCGAGGAACATCAGGGGCTCGGCGCCCTGGGCCAGCAGGTCGTTGACGCACATGGCCACCAGGTCGACGCCCACCGTGCCGTGGATGCCGGTCTCGATGGCCACCTTCAGCTTGGTGCCCACGCCGTCAGTGGTGGTGACCAGCAGGGGATCGTCGTAGCCCGCCGCCTTCAGGTCGAAGAGCGCCCCGAAACCGCCCAGCGAGGCCTCGGCCCCGGGCCGCCGCGTGGCCTTGGCCAGGGGCTTGATGCGCTCCACCAGATCGTTCCCGGCGTCGATATCGACGCCGGCTTGCGCATAGGTGAGACCGTTCGGCCGCTCAGACATTGCGGAAAGCCCTTGAGAAACTTGCGCCAGCCGGTATCGCGGGCTTGCAGACTCGGCCGCGCGCGGGGCTATAGCTAATCGATGACGCCGATTACGACCACCGCCGAACTGGCGGTGTTTTGCGACAAGCTCAAGGGCCAGCCATTCGTCGCCGTGGACACCGAGTTCATGCGCGAGACGACCTACTGGCCGAAGCTCTGCCTGATCCAGGCTGCTGCGCCCAACGCGCATGCGGTGATCGATCCCCTGTCCGAGGACATGGACCTCGAGCCCTTCCTCGAGGTGCTGCGTGACGAGACCATCCTGAAGGTCTTCCACGCCGCCCGCCAGGACGTGGAGATCTTCAACAACCTGAAGGCCATGCCGCGGCCGCTGTTCGACACCCAGGTGGCGGGCATGGCGGCGGGCTTCGGCGAGCAGATCGCCTATGACGCCCTGGTGCGCCAGATGCTGAAGATCGAGCTCGACAAGAGCTCCCGCTTCACCGACTGGGCCCGCCGGCCGCTGTCCGACAGCCAGCTCACCTATGCGCTCGCCGACGTGACCCACCTGGCCGAGCTCTACCCCATGCTGCGCCAGCGGCTGGAGAAGGAGAGCCGTCTCGGCTGGGTGACCGACGAGATGTCCAACCTCACCGATCCGGCCCACTATGACGTCGAGCCGGAGAACGCCTGGAAGCGCCTGCGGCCCCGCCGGCACACCGCCAAGTACCTGGCCGTCTACCGCGCCGTCGCCGCCTGGCGCGAGCGCACGGCCCAGCTGCGCGACCAGCCGCGCGGCCGCATCCTGAAGGACGACGCGATCGACGAGATCGCCACCCAGGCGCCCACCGACGCCGACGCCTTGGACCGTCTGCGCTCGGTGCCCAAGGGCTTCTCCGGCTCGCGCTTCGGGCCGGACCTGCTCGCCGCCGTGCGCGAGGCCCTGCGCGATCCGGAGGCCTACGCCCCGGTCATCGAGCGCGCCAAGACCGCCCCGTCGCCCGCCGCCGGCGCCGTGGTGGAGCTCCTCAAGGTGCTCCTCAAGGCCCGGGCCGAGGAGGCGGGCGTAGCCTCCAAGCTCATCGCCACGGTCTCGGACCTGGAGCTGATCGCCAACGACGACGAGGCGGCCACCCCGGCGCTCAAGGGCTGGCGGCGCGAGGCGTTCGGCGAGGACGCGCTGAAGCTCAAGCGCGGCGAGCTCGCCCTGGTGCTGGACGGCGCCCGGGTGCGGGTCGTGGAGGTCCGCCGGGCGCCCAAGGCGGCCACGGCGGGCTGATCCGCAAGCTTCCTGAGGATAAGCCAAGTCGCTGAACGGACGGCGGAATCCGGCCCGTCCACAGGCTTGTCCACCGCTTCTCCACCGGCCGAACGGTGTTTTCCCACATTCGGGTGACGCCGGTCGCTTGCGCCCGGCCGGCGCTCGGGTGAACCTCCACTTGCCGAGAGGGACTGCGGCGCGGCGGACCGGGAAACCGGACCGGAAGCGGGCAGGAGGTTCCTGGAGATGGCGGGATGCGGGGCGACCCGGATCCTTCCGACCCCGGGGACACCGGAGGTGGATCGAAGCCGGAGCGGGGGGCGACCCTCAGGATGGCCCAGAGCTTCCTCCGACCTTGAAGGCCTGGATCCCCCAACGGATCTGGTTCAGAGGGCGGTGTTCGGGGTCTCCCCGGGCGCCGCCCTCTTGCTATGGGCGCTAGCCGAGCTCCAGCTTGAGCTTGAGCGCCTGGGCGACGGTCTGGGCCCGTTTCGCCACCTGTTCTCCCAGCAGCATGTCCTCCCAGCCCGGCGCGGCGGTGAGCACCAGCCGGTCGCCCTTCAGCGCCAGCGCCGACTTCTCCAGCAGGCGGGCGTTGCGGCCGGAGAGGTCGCAGCCCAGGCGGATGGCCGAGCCCAGGGCCCGGGCGCGCTGCCGCCGCTCGGCGGTCAGGATCCGGGCCACGGTGCCGGCTTGCGGCGTGCTGGTCGCCGAGGAATGGCGGGAGAACGCCGTGCAGGCCAGGAAGGCCCGCTCGGGGTGGTTCATGCCGGCGATCGGCGCCCGCAGCACCTGCTCGAAGGCGATGTCGGCGCGATGGTCCGGGTGCAGGCGCGCGCCGAGATCGGCCAGCCGGCAGGCGGCCGCCAGCAGCACGGGGTCGCGGTCGTCGAAGGCGGGCTTCAGGGTCTCGAAGGCCGGCGTCAGCCACGCCTCCAGCGCCCCGCCCAGTTCCGGCGAGAGGCCGCGCACGGCGGTCAGCGCCTCGCAGCCTGCGATCAGCGGATCCTGCCGGCGCACCTCGGGGGTCATGGACTCCAGCAGCATGCCCTCGCGCACGCCATAGGCCGAGATCACCACCCGCTCCACGCCCAGGCGCTCGATCAGCGCCTCCAGCACCAGGGCGGAATAGGGCAGGGTGTCGAAGCGTTTCTTCGAGACGCCCTCGATCCGCTCCAGCGACGACTTCGACTGTCGCTCCACGAAGCGGGCCAGCTGCAGCGCGTCGGCGCGGCCCATCTCGTACTGGTGGGCCACGTGCAGCGGATAGTCGGCCAGCTGCATGTGCAGCAGGGCGAGGTTGCGCCAGGCGCCGCCCACGGCGTGGAACTCGCGCGCCCTGAAGCGGTGGGTCATGGGAGCCAGCGCCGTCTCCACCAGCCGCCAGGTGCGGTCGATGTCCAGCGCCCGCGGCGCGCCGAGCGCGAAGGGCCCGAGCGGCAGGGTCGCCCCGTCGGCGGGTCCGCCGACCCCGTTCAGCCGGATCAGCTCGAGGCTGGAGCCGCCCAGGTCGCCGACCACGCCCTGGGCGCTGGGATCGCCGGCCAGGACGCCCAGCGCGGCGTAGCGGGCCTCCTCCTCGCCGGAGAGCACGCGCACGTCGAAGCCGGTCTCGGCCTTCACCCGGCGCAGGAAGGCGGGGCCGTCGGCGGCCTCGCGCACGGCGGCGGTGGCCGCGGCGGTGATGTCCCCCGGTGGCCAGCCGTCCAGCAGGGTGCGGAAGCGGCGCAGCGCCGTCATCGCCGTCTCCAGCCCCGCCTGCGACAGCCGGCCGGTGGCGGGCAGGTCGCGGCCGAGTCCGGCCAGCGCCTTCTCGTTGAAGACGGTCCAAAGCGCCCGTCCGTCGATCCGGTAGACCACCAGACGGACGGAGTTGGAGCCTACGTCGATGACGGCGGCCTGGCGCGGTTCGGGTCGGCTATCCGCGCGAGGCCACATGGTCGATCGCGCGCGGCATGTCCTTCACCTTCTGGCCCCGACCGGACAGGCTGGGATTGGTCATGAAATACTCGTGCGCGGAGAAGGCGCTTGGATGGTCCCAGGACGGGTCCCGCGTATAGCGGCCGTCGCTGTCCAGGGTCCAGCTCTGCGCTTCGTCCTTCAGGTTGGCCAGCATGATCTGCTGCAGGACCTGCTGGTGCACCGTCGGATTCTCGATGGGCGTCAGGGCCTCCACCCGCCGGTCCAGGTTGCGGGGCATCCAGTCGGCCGAGGAGATGAACACCCGCGCCTCGGACGACGGCATGGGCGCGCCGTTGGCGAAGGCGACGATCCGGCTGTGCTCCAGGAAGCGGCCGACGATCGACTTGACCCGGATGTTGTCGGACAGGCCCGGCACGCCCGGCCGCAGGCAGCAGATGCCGCGGACCACGAGGTCGATGGGCACGCCCGCCTGGCTGGCGGAATAGAGGGCGTCGATCACCTGCGGGTCGACCAGGGCGTTGAGCTTGGCCCAGATCCCGGCCGGCCGGCCGGCGCGGGCGTTGTCCGCCTCGCCCTGGATCAGGTTGAGCAGGTCGCGCTTCATGGTCACCGGCGAGAAGGAGAGCTTCTCCAGCCGTTCCGGAAGCGCGTAGCCGGTGACGTAGTTGAACAGCCGCGCCGAATCCCGCGCCAGCGCCGCGTCGGTCGTGAACAGCGACAGGTCGGTGTAGATCCGCGCCGTGACCGGATGATAGTTGCCGGTGCCGAAGTGGCAGTAGGTGCGCAGGCCGTCGCCTTCCTTGCGCACCACCATCGAGAGCTTGGCGTGGGTCTTGTACTCCACGAAGCCGAACACGACGTGGACGCCGGCCCGCTCCAGGTCGCGGGCCCACTTCAGGTTCGCCGCCTCGTCGAAGCGCGCCTTGATCTCTACCAGGGCGGTGACGTTCTTGCCGTTCTCCGCCGCCTCGATCAGGGCCGCCACGATCGGGCTGTCGGTGGAGGTCCGGTAGAGCGTCTGCTTGATCGCCAGCACGTTCGGGTCGCGCGCCGCCTGGCGCAGGAACTGCACCACCACGTCGAAGCTCTCGAACGGATGGTGGACCAGGATGTCCTTCTCGCGGATCGCCGCGAAGCAGTCCCCCCCGTGGTCGCGGATGCGTTCGGGGAAGCGCGGCTCGAATGGCTTGAACTTCAGGTCCGGCCGGTCGCGGGGGATCAGCTGCGAGAGCTCGTCCAGGCCCAGCAGGCCGTCCACCAGGATGATGTCGTCGGGCAGGGCGTGCAGGGCCTCGCAGATGAAGCCGCGCAGCTCCTCGGGCATCGAGGCCTCGACCTCCACGCGCACCACCGAGCCCATGCGCCGCTGCTTCAGCAGGGCCTCGAACTCGCGCACCAGGTCCTCGGCCTCTTCCTCCAGCTCCACGTCGCTGTCGCGGATCAGCCGGAAGACCCCCAGGCCCAGGGTCTCGCACCCCGGGAACAGGTGGTCGAGGAAGAGCGCCACCATGCTCTCCAGCGAGATCACCCGCCGCTCACGGCGGCCGCGGCCGCGCGGTCGCGGCAGCTCCCAGAAGCGGGTGACCTGCGCCGGGATCGGCACCAGGGCGAAGAAGGCCTTGCCGTCCGTGGAGCGCTTCAGCTTGAGGACCAGGGAGAAGGCGAGGTTCGGGATGAACGGGAAAGGGTGCGCCGGGTCGATGGCCATCGGCGTCAGCACCGGGAACAGCTGGTTGAGGAAGGCCTCTTCCAGCGCGTCCTTCTCGGCCGGGGTCACGTCGCCCATCAGGGCGACGGTGAGGCCCTCGTTGGCCAGCTCGCCGCAGAGCTCCGCCCAGCGGGTCTGCTGGTCGGCCATCAGGTCGGCGGCCTCGGCGTTGATCCGCTCCAGCTGCTCGGCCGGGGTGAGGCCGTCCTGGCTGACCACCCGCACGCCCTCGCGCACCTGAGCCTTCAGGCCGGCCACGCGGACCATGTAGAATTCGTCGAGGTTGTTGGCGCTGATCGCCAGGAAGCGGAGCTGCTCCAGCAGCGGGTGGCGGGGGTTCTTGCTCTCCGCCAGCACCCGGCGGTTGAAGGCCAGCCAGGAAAGCTCACGGTTGAAGAACCGCCCCGGCGACCCCGCCAGGTCCTCATTCCACTCGAGCCGGGCGCGCGGGACCTCGTTCGCAGCGTGCGAGGCGATGGGCGCGGCGTAGCTCATGAGACGGCGGCTCCGGACCTTCCGAGGCGGCCTCCGGTTCTGGACCCGCCGTGTGACGGGAACAAGACTTCACTCGAAAAGGTCAAGATTTTGGTTATCGCCCTCCAGGATCTCGCGGGCGAGCACCCTGGAAATCGGCCGGGCTTCACCATCGACGCCTTCGTCCAGCTTCCGCACGATCTCCCGCGCGCCGGGGATCGACCGTTCCATGCGGCGCAGGAGATAGGCGTAAACCTCCCGGGGCGGGCGAATGCTCCTCTCCCGGAAGAATTTCTCCAGCACGCCCTCCAGCACCTGGTCGTCCGGCGGCTCGATCTCGGCCACGAACAGGGCGTTCAGCCGCGAGCGGAGGTCGGGCAGGGCGGTCGCCCAGGCCGCCGGCATGGTCCGCGCGGTCAGCAGCAGGCCGCCGCCCTCGCGCGCCGCCAGGTTGATCAGGTGGAACAGCGCCTCGTCCGGCGCGCCGCGATCGACGTCCTCCAGCAGCACCGGGCGGCCGGCGGCGGCCTCCACGTCGGGCGCCTCGCGGTCCAGGGTCACGGCGCGCGCCTGCCGGGCCCAGATGCTCGCCAGGTGCGTCTTGCCGACGCCCTCGGGCCCTACGAGCACCAGGCAGCCGCCGTGCCACGCCGGCCAGGACTCCACCGCCGCCCAGGCCTGGGCGTTGGAGGGGCCGCGCACGAAGGCGTCGCGGGCGTAGGAGGTGGGGCGGCCTAGGCCCAGCCGGAGCTGTCGCGCCATGCGCCGGTTCCAGATGCGGAGATCACCCGCGGGTTCTACCGGGCCCGGGCGGGGCTCGCCAGCGCGGCGGCCGATCCATCCCCGTGTCGCACAGGCCTATTCGGCCGCGGGACGGGTCTCGCGCGCCGACAGCAGGCTCCAGCCTTCCGGCTTCAGCAGCTCGATGGGCGAGAAGCGGACCTTGTAGTCCATCTTCTCGGAGCCCCGGACCCAGTAGCCCAGGTAGACGTAGGGCAGGCTGGTCAGGCAGGCCTGGATCACGTGGTCGAGGATCACGAAGGAGCCGAGCGAGCGGCGGGTCAGCGTCGGATCGTAGAAGCTGTAGACCAGCGACAGCCCGTCGCTCATCAGGTCCACGAGCGCGCAGGCGACGAGGTCGCCGGGGCCGCCGCCCTTCGACTTGGTGCGGTACTCGATGATGTGGGTGCGGACGGCGGTGTCCTCGACCATGGCCACGTAGTCGGGCCAGGTCATCTCGGCCATGCCGCCGTCGGCGTGGCGGGCGGTGAGGTAGCGGCGGAGCAGGTCGAACTGCTCCATGGTCGCCTCGGCCTCCACCAGGTGGCGCTCGAGGTCCTCGTTGCGGGCCAGAACCTTCCGCTCGGAGCGGGAGAAGACGTAGTCCGAGGCAGGGATCCGCGCCGAGACGCAGGCCGCGCAGGACTCGCAGGCGGGGCGGTAGGCGATGTTCTGCGACCGGCGGAAGCCCACCTGCGTCAGGCTGTCGTTGACCGAGGCGCCGTCGGACAGCGGCAGGTGCGCGAAGACCTTCCGCTCGAACCGCTCGGGTAGGTAGGGGCAGGGTGACGGCGCGGTCAGGAAGAACCTGAGCTGTCGGGTCGGGAAGTGCTGCGTCACGGACCTGCGGTCGCCCTTAACTCTGCGCCTGGATCTGATTAGGCGTCATGGCGGGCCCTTGCGCAAGGCGCTTGCGTCAAAGCCCCCGGTCCGGCGGAAGAACCGGCGCCTCACGCAACAACACGATCGCAATGCGACGGTTGCCGGGGAGCGCCGGATCGTCCGGGTAGAGCGGTTCGGATGTGGCCCGTCCGGCCACCTGGAAGACCCGGTCGGAGTCCACGCCGGCGCCCTGCAGCACCCGCCGCGAGGCGTCCGCCCGGGCCGCCGACAGCGACCAGTCGCTCTCGGGCCGGCCGCCGTTGGTGTTGGCCGAGGTGTGACCGTAGATGTTGATGCGGTTGGGCAGCTGGTTGATCACCTTGGACACGGCCCGCAGCAGCAGCTTGGCCCGGTCGTTGGGCTGCGACGAGCCCTGGTTGAACATCGAGCGGCCTTCCTGGTCCACGAGCTGGATGCGCAGGCCCTCGGGCGTCTGGTCGATGATGATGTTCTTCGAGAGCTCGGTGAGCTCGGGCATGTCCTGCAGCGCCTGGCGCAGGGACTGGGCCGCCGACTGGAAGGCGGCTTCCTCGCGCCGCTGCAGCGCCTCGCGCATGGCCTCGGTGCTGAGCTCCTCGGCGGAGGCGGGCGAGCCCTCGTCGGTGGTCTTGCCGTTGTCGGGGTTGGGGCTCTCCGGCGACAGGGCCTCGATGATCGGCATCGAGCCCTCGCTCTTGGCGCCGTCGTCGCCGAGCGCCGTGCCGCCCAGGATGCCGCCCGAGCCGGAGGTGGTCTCCGACACGCTGGCCGGGGCGAAGTAGTCGGCGATGCCGCGCTTCTGCTCCGGCGAGGTGGTGTTGATCAGCCACATCAGCAGGAAGAAGGCCATCATGGCGGTCACGAAGTCGGCGTAGGCCACCTTCCAGGCGCCGCCATGGTGGGCATGGCCGCCGCCCTTCTTGACCTTCTTGATGACGATCGGCTGGTCGCCCACCGACATGGCTCACCCCAACTTGGCCTGCTACGAGGGCGCAAGGTGCGGCCGGGCTCGTTAAGATGCCGTTGAGCTTAAGCGTGAGGAGCGTATCGGGATGAAGGTGGCGTTCGCGGGCCTGGGGGTGATGGGCTTCCCCATGGCGGGTCATCTGGCGAAAGCCGGGCACGAGGTCACGGTCTACAACCGCTCGCCGGAGAAGGCCCGCCGCTGGGCCGAGACCTTCGGCGGCAAGGCGGCGGCCACGGCCGCCGACGCCGCCCGGGACGCCGAGGTCCTGGCGCTCTGCGTCGGCAACGACGACGACGTCCGCCAGGTGTGCGCCGAGGCCCTGCCGGCGATGGCGCCTGGCGGGGTGATCGTCGACCACACCACCACCTCCGCCGTGGTCGCCCGGGAGATGGCCGAGCTCGCGAAGCAGTCCGGCCGCGGCTTCGTGGACGCCCCGGTCTCCGGCGGCCAGGCCGGCGCCGAGGCGGGCCAGCTGACCATCATGTGCGGCGGCGAGCCCGAGGCCTTCGCCAAGGTGGAGCCGGTGATCGCCGCCTACGCCAAGGCCATCAAGCTGATGGGTCCGCCGGGCTCGGGCCAGCTCACCAAGATGGTCAACCAGATCTGCTTCACCAACGTCGTCCAGGGCCTGGCCGAGGGCCTGCATTTCGCCAAGCGCGCCGGGCTCGACCCGCAGGCGGTCTACGACGCCATCTCCAAGGGCGCGGCCCAGTCGTGGCAGATGGACAACCGCTGGAAGACCATGAGCGAGGGGAAGTTCGACTTCGGCTTCGCCGTCGACTGGGTGCTCAAGGACCTGGGCCTGGTGCTCGACGAGGCGAAGCGCAACGGCGCCACGCTCACCCAGACCGAGCTGCTGGAGGGCTTCTACGGCGAGGTGCAGGCCATGGGCGGCGGGCGCTGGGACACCTCCAGCCTGATCACCCGCCTGGAGACGCCGCGGTGAGCCCCACGCTGCGGACCGAGCGGCTGACGCTCACCCCGCCGGTCGCCGAAGACGCCGCCTTCGTGCTGGAGCTGCTCAACGATCCGGGCTGGATCGCCAACATCGGCGACCGCGGCGTGCGCGACCTGGACGCCGCCCGCGACTACATCGCCGAGCGGTTCTCCAAGAGCCCCTGGTTCGTGGTCCGCACCGCGGACGGCGAGGCGGTGGGCATGTGCGGCATCGTGGTGGGCCGCGAGGGCCTCGACAGCCCCGACATCGGCTATGCCTTCCTCGCCCGCCACGCCGGCCAGGGCTACGCCACCGAGGCCGCCGCCGTGGTGCTCGCCCACGCGCGCGAGACCCTCGGCCTGGAGAAGATCGCCGCCGTCACCTCGCCCGGCAACACCGCCTCCCAGCGCGTGCTGGAGAAGATCGGCCTGCGCTTCGTCCAGATGATCGACCTGCCGGGCTACCAGGAGCCGAGCGCCTACTTCACCACCTGAGGGGGACCACATGGCGGCGATCACGACCCGGACCGTGGAGGCCAACGGCTTCCGCTTCGCCGTCGACGAGGCGGGGGAGGGCGACCGGCTCGCGCTCTGCCTGCACGGCTTCCCGGAGAGCCGGTTCTCCTGGCGCCACCAGCTCCCCCTGCTCGCGGAGCTGGGCTACCGCGCCTGGGCCCCCGACCTGCGCGGCTACGGCGACACCGAGCCGAAGCCGCAGGACGTCGCCAGCTACCGCATCGAGCGCCTGATGGAGGACGTCGCCGCCCTGATCGACGCCAGCGGGGCCAGGGAGGTCACCCTCGTCGCCCACGACTGGGGCGCCCTGGTCGCCTGGACCTTCGCCGCCGACCGGGTGCGGCCGCTGGCCCGGCTGGTGATCATGAACGTGCCGCACCCGGCGGTGTTCGCCCGCGTGCTGCGCGATTCCGCCGCCCAGCGCCGCCGCTCCTGGTACGTGGGCTTCTTCCAGATCCCCTGGCTGCCGGAGCGGATGCTCACCGCCCGCAACGCCCGGGCGATCCGCCGCGCCTTCCACGGCATGGCCATCGACAAGAGCCGCTTCCCCGACGCCGTGCTCGACCACTACGCCGCCAATGCGCTGAAGCCCGGCGCCATGCGGGCGATGATCAACTGGTACCGCGCCGCCGTCCGCTACCGCATCCAGGACCGCACCTGGCCGGCCATCGAGATCCCGACCCTGATCGTCTGGGGCGAGGAGGACACCGCGCTGGGCCTGGAGACCCTGGAGGGCACGGAGGGCTTCGTGCGCCACCTCACCATCCGCCGCCTGCCGGGCGTCTCCCACTGGGTCCAGCAGGAAGCCCCGGAACAGGTCAACGCGATCCTGGCGGACTTCCTCTCCCCCGAGGCGCAGCCCGAGGGGAGAGGGTAGGGAGAGGGGCGGCTCGGCCCCGACACCGTCACGGCTTCGCCCCGGCGATCCCCCGACAGCTTGGCTGCGCCACGGCGTAGCGGCGCGTCGGAGCCGCCCCTCTCCCTACCCTCTCCCCCCTCCGCTTCGCGTGGGGGAGAGGAGGGGGAGCACCCAGCGCTCCAGCAGCGGCGCCAGCGGAACCCCCGGCTCAGCGACGTCGATCCAGCGCAGCTCGGCGATCTCCGCGCCCGCCGCGACCTTCCCCGCCACCGTCACCGCATAGGGATGCGAGCGCACCACCGCGCCCGGCTCGTTGGCGGCCGGGGCCTCGAACACGCCCAGCGGCTCGGCTGCGACCAGCCGCACGCTCAGCTCCTCGGCGAGCTCGCGGGCCAGCGCCGCCCGGTCGTCCTCGCCCGGCTCGCGCTTGCCGCCGGGCAGCATGAAGCGCCCGGTCCCCTGTTTGCGGACGGTGAGCAGGCGGCCGTCGGCGTCGCGGATCACCGCGCCGACGACCTCGACGATCAAGCGCCGAGCAGCCGCGCCGCGCGCGGGGCGAAGTAGCTGATGATCCCGGCCGCGCCGGCCCGCTTGAAGGCGCCCAGGCTCTCCAGGATCGCCCGCTCCTCGTCCAGCCAGCCGTTCTGGGCCGCGGCCATCAGCATGGCGTACTCGCCCGACACCTGGAAGGCGAAGGTCGGTAGCGAGAAGGCGTCCACGACCTGGCGCACGATGTCGAGGTAGGGCAGGCCCGGCTTGACCATGACCATGTCCGCGCCCTCGGCGATGTCGAGCGCCACCTCGCGCAGCGCCTCGGCGTGGTTGGCCGGGTCCATCTGGTAGGTCTTCTTGTCGCCCGGGTTGTCCACCGAGCCCGTGCCCAGCTTCCCCGAGCCGATGGCGTCGCGGTAGGGGCCGTAGAAGGCCGACGCGTACTTGGCCGCATAGGACATGATCATCACGTCCTGCAGGCCCTCGGCCTCCAGCGCGCTCCGCAGCGCCCCGCAGCGGCCGTCCATCATGTCCGACGGCGCGAGGATGTCGCAGCCGGCCTTCGCCTGCACCAGCCCCTGCATCACCAGCCGCTCGATGGTGGCGTCGTTGAGGATCTTGCCGCCCTCGACCAGGCCGTCGTGGCCGTGCTCGGTGAACGGGTCCAGCGCCACGTCGCACATGATCCCCACGTCGGGGGCGGCGTCCTTCATGGCCTTCACGGCGCGGCAGACCAGGCCGTCGGGATCGTGCGCCAGGGTGCCCTGGGCGTCCTTCTTGGCCCCGTCGATGTGCGGGAAGACGGCGATCGCCGGGATGCCCAGAGCGCGCGCCTCCTTGGCGGCCTTGGCGGCCTCCTTGACCGACAGGCGCGCCACGCCCGGCATGGAGGCCACCGGGACCTCGCCCTCGCCCTCGTGCACCACCATCGACCAGATCAGGTCGGCCGGCGTCAGCACGGTCTCGCGCACCAGCCGCCGGACCCAGTCGGCCTGGCGCAGGCGGCGGAGACGCAGGGCGGGATAGGCGGCGAGGGGGGCGTTCGTCATGGGCCGGGGCTGTCGCCCATCGGCCGGTCGGATGCAAGCCGGATGAACCCCACGGCGGGGGCGCAGAGCAGCCAGAGGCTGGAGAGGAAGGTGAGCAGGAGCGCCAGCGCCAGGAGCGCGATCACCTTGGCTCCGATGGTGATGTCCTGCAGCTCGATCTGCACGGTGTCGAGGCGGTCGAGGCCGGTGATGCTGGCCATGCCGATCACCTCGCCCAGTCCGCCGATCACCCCGGCCAGCCCGCAGGCCGCCGCCGCCAGGCTGAGCGCGAAGGCCACCCAGAAGATCCGGATCTGGAAGTCGAAGTGGGAGCCCACCATCCGGGGCGCGGCGTCGCGCTGGGAATAGGCGATCACCACCGCGATCAGCGCCGGGAAGCCGGCGAAGAAGATCGACGCGAACAGCAGCGCGTAGCCCAGCATGGCCAGGTTCTGCGAACTGTCCGCCGCCGGGGCGGCCAGGTACTCGGTCGTCATGCTGGCCCCCCAAAGCCAACCCGTCGATGTTGACAGGGTGCGCCACTGGCGCGAATTGCTCAATCCCGTCAATCAGACCGCGACCTCATGGACTTCAGCCTCACCGACGACCAGCGCGCCATCGAGGACGCTGCGCGCGCCTTCGCGGCCGAGGAGCTGGCCCCCCATTCCGCCCGCTGGGACGAGGAAAAGCACTTTCCGGTCGAGACCTTGCGGAAGGCCGCGGAACTGGGATTCGCCGGCCTCTACGTGGCCGAGGACGTCGGCGGCTCGGGCCTTTCGCGCCTGGACGCCTCCATCGTCTTCGAGCAGCTGAGCTACGGCGACGTGGCCACCGCGGCCTTCATCTCGATCCACAACATGGCCGCCTGGATGGTCGACCGGTTCGGCTCCGACGACCTGCGCAGGCGCTATCTGCCCCGGCTGTGCACCATGGAGCTGATCGCCTCCTACTGCCTCACCGAGCCGGGCTCAGGCTCCGACGCCGCGGCCCTGCAGACCGCCGCCCGCAAGGACGGCGACTCGTACGTGCTGAACGGCTCCAAGGCCTTCATCTCCGGCGCCGGCGCCTCCGACGTCTATGTGGTCATGGCCCGGACCGGCGGCCCGGGGCCGAAGGGGATCTCCGCCTTCGTGGTGGAGAAGGACGCGCCGGGCCTCTCCTTCGGGGCGCAGGAGAAGAAGATGGGCTGGAACGCCCAGCCCACCGCCCAGGTGAACTTCGACGACTGCCGGGTGCCCGAGGCCAACCGCATCGGCCAGGAGGGCGAGGGCTTCCGCTTCGCCATGGCCGGCCTCGACGGCGGCCGGATCAACATCGCCTCCTGCTCGCTGGGCGGCGCGGGCCTCGCCCTCGACGCCGCCAAGGCCCACCTGGAGACCCGCAAGCAGTTCGGCTCCGCCCTGAAGGACTTCCAGGGCCTGCAGTGGCGCCTCGCCGACATGGCCACCGAGCTGGAGGCCGCCCGCCTGATGGTCCGCCGGGCCGCCGATTCGCTCGACAAGCGCGATCCCGCCGCCACCCGCTACTGCGCCATGGCCAAGCGCTTCGCCACCGACGCCGGCTTCGAGGTCGCCAACCAGGCCCTGCAGCTGCACGGCGGCTACGGCTACCTGTGCGACTATCCCCTGGAGCGGATCGTGCGCGACCTGCGCGTCCACCAGATCCTCGAAGGCACCAACGAGATCATGCGGGTGATCACCGCCCGGGAGCTGTTCCGCCAATGAGCACCGAGCCCGAAGTCCTGATCCGCATCGAGGGCGCGGTGGGCCGCATCACCCTCAACCGGCCCGGCGCCCTGCACGCGCTGACCACCAACATGTGCCGGCTGATGATCGACGCCCTGCAGACCTGGGAGGACAATCCCATCGTCAAGCTGGTGCTGATCGACCACTCGGGCGAGCGCGGCTTCTGCGCCGGCGGCGACATCCGCATGCTGGCCGAGAGCGGGGCGGGGGACGGCGCCGCGGCGCGGGAGTTCTTCCACACCGAGTACCGGCTGAACCACCTGCTGTTCCACTACCCCAAGCACACCATCGCCATCATGGACGGGATCACCATGGGCGGCGGGGTGGGCCTGTCGCGGCCGTGCCGGTTCCGCATCGCCACCGAGCGGACCACCTTCGCCATGCCGGAGACCGGCATCGGCCTGTTCCCCGACGTCGGCGGCGGCTGGTACCTGCCCAGGATGCCCGACAGCATCGGCCTGTGGCTGGCGCTCACCGGCGCGCGGATCAAGGCCGCCGACTGCGAGCTGGTCGGCGTCGCCACCGACTACATCGAGAGCGCCGCGGTCGACCGCTTCAAGCAGGGCCTGGTCGCCGATCCGGCCCACATGGAGACCCTGCTCACCGAGATGGAGGCCGATCCCGGCCGCCCCCCGCTCGCCGCCCACCAGGACGAGATCCACCGCATCTTCGGCCTGGGCTCGGTGGAGGAGATCGTGGCGGCCCTGGAGCGCGAGGACACCGACTGGGCCGGCGAGCAGCTCAAGGTCCTCGCCACCAAGTCGCCCCAGACCCTGAAGGTCGCCTTCCGCCAGCTGAAGCTCGGCGCCGAGGCCCGGACCTTCGCCGACAACATGGCCATGGAGTACCGCATCGGCGCCCGGGTGGTGCGGCGGCACGACTTCCTGGAGGGCGTGCGCGCGGTGATCGTCGAGAAGGACAACGCCCCGAAGTGGAGCCCCGCGTCCCTGGAGGGCGTCACCGAGGCCATGCTCGACGAGATCTTCGCCCCCCTGCCTTCCGATCAGGAGTGGACGCCCCTACCTTGACCGTACGGCGGCCGGCACGGCCGCCATGGGAGGATGCATCATGAAGACCCAGCTGCTCGTGGCGGCCTGCGCCGCGCTGGCGCTTTCGGCCGGGGCCGTCGAGGCCAAGCCCGGCAAGCACATCACCGCGGCCGTCGCCGACGCCGCCCGGCCCGAGGCCGACACCCGCCGCGACGCCGACCGCAAGCCCGCCGAGATGCTGGAGTTCGCCGGCGTGAAGAAGGGCATGAAGGTCGCCGACTTCATCCCCGGCGGCGGCTACTTCACCCGCATCTTCGCCAAGGCCGTGGGGCCGACCGGCAAGGTCTACGCCGTCACCAACCCGCCGCCGGCCAACGCGCCGAACCCGCCGCCGATCCAGGCGATCGCCGCCGACCCGGCCTACGGCAACGTCCAGGTGGTGGCCACCGGCATCGCCAGCTTCGCCCTGCCGGAGCCGGTGGACGTGTTCTGGACCTCGCAGAACTACCACGACCTCTACCTTACCCGCTTCAACCTCGACGTGCCCCAGGCCGACAAGGCGATCTTCAACGCCGTGAAGCCCGGCGGCACGCTCGTCGTCCTCGACCACGCCGCCGCGCCCGGCGCGCCGGTCGCCGAGACCGCCAACACCCTGCACCGGATCGATCCGGCGGCCGTGCGCCGCAACCTGGAGGCCGCCGGCTTCAAGTACGTCGGCGAGAGCAAGGCCCTGGCCAATCCCGCCGACGACCACACCAAGGGGGTGTTCGACCCGGCGCTGCGCGGGCATACGGACCAGTTCATCCTGAAGTTCCGCAAGCCCAAGTAAGTCCTTCAAAGCGTAAGAGGTTCTCATGACCCGCATCGCCTTCATCGGCCTCGGCAACATGGGCGGCGGCATGGCCGCCAACCAGGCGAAGGACGGGCGGGCCGTGAGCGCCTTCGACCTGTCGGCGGCGGCGCTGGAGAAGGCCGCCGCCGCCGGCTGCACGCCCGCCGGCTCGGTCGCCGAGGCGGTGCGCGACGCCGAGGTGGTCATCACCATGCTGCCGGCCGGCCCGCACGTGCGCTCCGTCTACGCCGAGCAGGTGTTCCCCAACGCCAGGCCTGGCGCCCTGCTGATCGACTGCTCGACCATCGACGTGGAGAGCGCCCGCGCCGTGGCCGCCCAGGCTCGCGAACACGGCTTCCGCTTCGCCGACGCCCCGGTCTCCGGCGGCACGGCGGCGGCCGTGGCCGGCACGCTGGCCTTCATGGTCGGCTGCGACGAGGCCGACTTCGCCGAGATCGAGCAGGCCATCGGCCCCATGGCCCGGGTGGTGTTCCGCGCCGGCGACCACGGGGCCGGGCAGGCGGCCAAGATCTGCAACAACATGGTCCTCGGCATCTCCATGATCGGGGTGTGCGAGGCCCTGGCGCTCGCCGAGAAGCTCGGCCTCGACCCGGTGAAGTTCCACGAGATCTCCTCGCAGTCCTCCGGCCAGTGCTGGAGCCTGACCAGCTACTGCCCCTGGCCGGGCCCGGTGCCGGCCGCGCCGTCCAACCGCGGCTACGAGGGCGGCTTCGCCACAGCCATGATGCTGAAGGACCTGAAGCTCGCCCAGGAGGCCGCCGCCCGCTCGGGCGCCGCGACCCCGCTGGGCGCCACCGCCGAGGGGCTCTACGCCCTGTTCGACCGCCTGGGCGGCGGCGGCAAGGACTTCTCCGCCATCCTCGAGATGCTGCGCGGCCGCTCGGTCGCCTGATCCGGCGCCGGCGCCGAGAGCCGCGTCGCCCAGCGCATGCGCCGGCAGCCGGGGCAGGGCCAGCGCACGAGCAGCGCCACCGACGCGACCGTCGTGTGCCGCCCGCCCAGCTGCTTGCGGCTCAGGCCCTCGATGATCCGCTCGGGCCTGTAGGTCCGCGACCAGGTGCAGGCCGCGCAGACCAGTTCCACGCGGCTTCCCGGATGGGCCTCGTGCGCCGCCAGCGTCGCGCTGCGGTCCAGGGGCAGGGGGATCACGAGCGCGGCGGGCGCAGGGCGAAGAAGTCCGGCTCGCCGGTGAAGTGGTAGGCGGCCGTGTTCAGGGCCTTCTTCACCACGTCCAGCACCAGGTAGTCGGGCCCGAACGGCCGGCACTGGATCTGCAGCTTGATCAGGCTCGCGTGGAAGGGGCGGAGGGCTTCGAACGCCTCCTTGGGCTGGCTGACGCCTGTGTAACGTACGCGAACCACGGGGAGCTCCTGTTGCTGTGGGGCGAACAAAAGCAGAACATCTAGGCCGGCGCCACGACCCTCAGGCTGTATTGCGTCCGCTGCGCAACCCCGGCGGGCGGCAACCCACGCGCCGGCTCGGGGGTTACGGTCAAGACAGTCACAAGGAGCGCTCCCCCATGCCCCACAAGCAAACCGAGGAAGAAGCCCGGCGCGCCTTCACCGACGGATCCAGCGGCGCCACCGCCGACATGGCCGTCGGAGGCTCCTGCAGCCCCGAGGAGAGGCGCGTCGACGCCCCGCACGCCCGCAAGGCCGAGCCCCTGGCCGAGGGCGAGAAGTACGACCAGCTCGCCGACAAGGACTCCCACGGCGAGGACCGCCAGGAGGCCCTGATCGACGAGGCGGTGGAGGAGACCTTCCCGGGCTCCGACCCCATCAGCCCCAAGCACATCACCTGAGGTCCTGAAGACCGCCGCAGGGGCGTCTAGCGTCCCTGCGGCGCCCCCACCGTGTCCGCCATCATCGCGCCGCGCGCGCCCAGCGGCTTTTCCGGCCCCACCGTGGTGTCCTTCGCCGTCTGGTGCTCGATCTCCGCGTTCAGCTCGGCGCCCAGCAGGATCACCTGGCCGGAGACATAGACCCACATCAGGAAGCCGATCGCCGCGCCCAGCGAGCCGTAGGTCTTCTCGTAGTGGGCGAAGTTGGCCACATAGACCGAGAAGGCCGCCGAGGCCGCCACCCAAAGGATGAGGGCCGCCCCGCTGCCCCAGCTGATCCAGCGCCACTTCGCCCGGTGGCGGCTCGGCCCGAACCGGTAGAGCAGGGCGAGTGCGACGCCCAGCGCCGCCAGCAGCACCGGCCAGGTGGTCCAGCGGAACATGGTGGCCGCGGGCTTGCCCAGCAGGCCCTCGATGGCTGGCGGTGCGGCGATCACCGCCAGGGCGCAAAGGCCGAACGCCAGGAAGCCCAGGGTGAAGGCCAGCGACACCAGGGTGCGCTTCACGAACCCCCGCTTCTCGGTCTCCTCGTAGGCGATGTTCAGCGCGGTGATCATCGCCTTCACCGCCCCGCTCGCGCCCCACAGCGACAGCAGGAGGCCGCCCACGAAGGCCAGCGACAGCCCGCCCTCGTTGGCCGTGGAGATCCGCACCATCTGCTCGCCCAGGAACCGCAGGGCGTCGCCGGGCAGCACGACCGACAGCAGCTGCAGGTGCCGCTGCGCCTCGGAGACGTCGGCGAACAGGCCGTAGAGCGCCACGAAGGAGCCCAGCGCCGGGAACATGGCCAGCAGCGAGTAGAAGGTGATCCCCGCCGCCACCAGCGGGATCTGGTCGTCCATGAACTCCTTGCGGGTCCGTTGCAGGATGTCCTTCCACCCCTTCTTCGGGATCTCCTGCGGCGCCTCGGCGGTACGGCCCCTCGTGGGATCGGCGATCTCGGCCGGGTCGTGGGTGCTGCGATGCGGAGTCGGCCGGTCGGCCAGGGTGGGAGGCGCGTCAGCCGGCTTCGGCGCCGGCGCGGGCGCCGGGGGGCGCACCGCCCGCCGCGGGCGAGGCATCAGCGCGATCCCGGCCAGCACCAGGAACGGGGCGGCCTTGCGAAGCGCGTTGGACAATCGATCCTCCCTGAACAGCCCGGCTGCAACAGGCAGGCGGGCCGGGAGGTTCCGGTCTGGCGGCGTCGTCAGCCGGGCGGCGGCGTCTGGTTCAGTCTGAACGCCGGCGGCTGCGCCGGGCGGCCTGGCTGCCCCCCCGGGCCGGGGGCCGTCATCCAGCCGTTTTGCGAGCCGCCGGGATCGCCGCCCACACCCGGAAGGCCGCCCTCGGCGAGCATCGGCAAGACCATGACCTGGGCCGCGCCCCAGTAGTTCACGGTGACCGTGCCGGCGCCCCCGGCGTCGCCGCCGTCGCCGCCACGGCCGCCGTCGCCGCCGCGGCCGGTGGTCCCGACGCCATCGCCGCCCCGGCCGCCCTTGCCGCCGTTTCCGCCCCGACCCGCCCGGACGGCCACGATCACGGGAGCCCCGGCGCTCGCGCGGCCGATGCTCTGGGTGGCGCTGGGCGCGTCGCCGCCTTGGCCACCGTCGCCGCCGGGCCCGCCCGGCGCCGCGCTCCCCTGGGCTCGCGTGCCGTCCGCCCCGCGGGCGCCCTCGGCCCCGGCCGCCCCGTCGGTCCCGGCGAAGGTGAAGTCCGCGGCGAAGCCGGCCTGACCTTGGGCGTGGCCGGAGGCGGGCCTCAGCAGGCTGGCGCCGGCGCCGAGGGCCGCGGCCTGCAGGAAGCGCCGGCGTGCGGCTTGACGTTCGTCCATCACCGGGCCTCCCGCTTGACGATCTCGCCGACCGCGTAGTGGCCGTCCACGGTGGAGACGAAGTGGCCGCCGTCGAAGACGATCCTGCGCGCCATGAACACCACCGGCCGTCCGGCCAGGATCAGCCTGGACCGGCGGTGCAGCGACAGGGTCCCCACGGTGACGACATCGACGTCGAAGCGTCCGATCCGCTGTTCGATGACCGGCCTCCAGGCCTGCATCAGGCGCGAGTCGCCGAACACATAGGCCGAGAGCGCTCGCCGCACGTCCCGGTCGGTCGCGTGGTCGGGGCCGCTCTCGGGGCCCTGCGGCGGCAGGGCCGCCCGGCCGGCGCGCGCGTCCTCGTCGGCGACGCCGATCCAGGCCTTCAGCTCGTCGATGTCCGTGGTGGCGAGGCTCAGCCGCCCCAGGCCGTCCTCCGGTCCCGCCACCACCCGTTGCTCGCCCGCCATCAGCCGCAGGTCGGGCCAGGCGAAGTCGGCGGCGTAGGCTCCGATCCGCGCCAGGGCGGCGTCGATGCAGGCCTCAGCCGGATCCTGGAAAGCAGGGATTACTGTCTTCCGAAGCGCGCTCATCAGGCCCCTCCAGCTTGTGCGTGGAGGAAGCCTGCACCGACTCAGGAACTCGAGCAATGTTCGGCGAGCGCCAATACCTGATCTGTTCCTGCGAGGCGTCGCGAGCGGTCGCGTCTCCCGCGGCGACCCGGCCCGTCACTTCACGCAGGTCACCTTGCAGGGCGCGTTCGCCAGCAGGCAGACGTTGTTCGGCGCAGGGGTCCAGGGGGAGTCATTGTCGATCTGGCACGTCAGGGCGCCGCCCTGGGCGAGGATCAGCACCGACGCCTCTCCCGGCGACTGCGCCGTCGGCTGGCCGGCCTGGACGCTGCCGGGCATGGCCGGGGCGTAGCCGCATCCGAACTGCCCCTTGCGGATGACCCGGGCGGTGAGGACGAGGTATTCGTCGGCGTAATCCGCCAGCAGGGTCCAGGGCGCGCTCAGCGGCCCGACCTGGCGGGTGATCACACCGGGGCAGGTGGGCGGCGCCGTGGGGACGCCCGGCGGATCCGCCGCCTGCGCCGCGGGCGCCCACAACGCCAGGGCGGTCAGAGCCGCCGCCACGATCCGCACCATCGTCGCCCCCTCGGAAAGCTTGACCGTACGCGGCTCAGCGCTTCGCCGTAAAGGGGCTCAGACCTTCAGGGACTCGTAGGCTTCCTGCGCGTCGAGCCACTCCAGCTCGGCGGCCTCGACGGCGGCCTGGGCCTGGTCCCGCCGCCGGCCGAGCTCGGCGGCCTTCTGCGGGTCCTTGGCGAAGGTCGAGGGATCGGTCAGCGCCCTGTCGATGACCGCCAGGGCCTCGGTCGCCCGGGCCAGCGCCTGTTCGGCGGCCTCCGCCCGGCGGCGCGCCGGACCGGTGGGCACTTTCGCCCGCGCCGGCGGCGGCGGGGGAGGCGGAGGCGGCGCCTCGGCCTTCACCTGGGTCGGCGCGCGGGCGGCCATGCGGGCGCGGTCCAGCACGAAGCGGGCGTAGTCCTCCATGTCGCCGTCGAACGGCGCGATGGTCCCGTCCGCCGCCAGCCACAGGCGGTCGGCGACCAGCTCCATCAGCGAGCGGTCGTGGGTGATCAGGATCACCGCGCCCTCGTAGTCGTTCAGCGCGTCCAGCAGGGCGCGGCGGCTGTCGATGTCGAGGTGGTTGGTCGGCTCGTCGAGGATCAGGAGGTGCGGCGCCTCCATGGCCACGAGGTTGAGCAGCAGCCGCGCCCGCTCGCCGCCCGACAGGCTCGACACCTTGGTCTCCACCTTCTCGTAGCTGAACCCGAACTGGGCGAGCCTCGAGCGCCGCTTGGCCTCGGTGTCCTCCGGCATGGCGCGGCGGATGATCTCCAGCGGCGTGTCCGTCGGGTCCATGGCCTCGATCTGGTGCTGGTGGAACCAGCCCACCTTCAGCCGCTGGCTGCGGTGCAGGCGCCCGGCCTCCACGTCCAGCGCCCCGGCCACCAGCTTGGCGAAGGTCGACTTGCCGGCCCCGTTGACCCCCAGGAGGCCGATGCGGTCGTCGATGTCGAGGCGCAGGTTCAGCCGCTTGAGGATCGGGGCCCCGCCGTAGCCCACCGAGGCGTCCTCCAGCCTGAGCAGCGGCGGGGGCAGGGGCCGTTCGGGGGAGGGCAGGAAGAAGGGCGCGACCCGCTCCTCCACCACCGCGTCGATCGGCGGCAGCTTGGCGATCATCTTCAGGCGCGACTGGGCCTGGGTGGCCTTCGAGGCCTTGGCGCGGAAGCGGTCCACGAAGGACTGCAGGTGGGCGCGGCGGGCCTCGATCTTCTGGCGGGTGGATTCCTGCAGGCGCAGCTTCTCCACGAGCTGGTTCTCGAAGGCGTCGTAGCCGCCGACATAGAGCTCCAGCTTGCCGTCCTTCAGGTGGACGATGTGATCCACCGAGTTGTTGAGCAGCTCGCGGTCGTGGCTGATCACGATGGCGGTGTGCGGGTACTTCTTGAGCCGCGCCTCCAGCCACAGCGCGCCTTCCAGGTCGAGGTAGTTGGTCGGCTCGTCGAGCAGCAGCAGGTCCGGCTCGGCGAACAGCGAAGCGGCCAGCGCCACCCGCATCCGCCAGCCGCCGGAGAACTCGGCCATCGGCCGGGAAAGGTCGGCGTTGGAGAAGCCCAGGCCCGCCAGGATCTCCGCGGCCCGCGACGGGGCGCGGTCGGCGTCGATGTCGATCAGCCGGGCGTAGATGTCGCCCAGCTCTTCCGGCGACGCGGTGTCGAGGCGGGCGAGCAGGTCGGCCCGCTCCACGTCGGCGGCCAGCACGGTCTCCAGCAGGGGCGTGGGCGTCGCCGGGTGCTCCTGGTCCACCGAGCCCATGCGCGCGGCCTTGGGCAGGCTGATCTCGCCAGAGCCCGGGACCAGCTCGCCCTTGATCAGCTTGAACAGGGTGGACTTGCCGACGCCGTTGCGGCCGACCAGGCCGACCTTGGCGTCCTTGGGCAGGTTGACCGAGGCGTCGTCGAAGAATCGGCGGCCCCAGGCGTCGAAGACGAGGTTCTGGATCTGAAGCATGCGGACAGACGAAAAGGGTTTGCGGGCGCGGACCAGCGCCTCGCCGGATCGCGGTATGGGAGGGCCAGGGCTTTAGAGTGAGACCGCGCCGCCGCCTGACCGGGCGCGCTCATAGCAGACGCGCGGCGCCTTGGCGAGCACCGGCCCAGCGGCTATAGAGCCGCCCACTTTCGCCGCCCCGCCGGGGCGTGCGGCCTCCCTCCCAGTCGGAAGACCAAGAACAACACCATGACCGAACGCACCTTCTCGATCATCAAGCCGGACGCCACCGAGCGCAACCTGACCGGCAAGGTCAATGCGGTGATCGAGGACGCCGGCCTGCGCATCGTCGCCCAGCGCCGCATCCGCATGACCCGCCAGCAGGCCGAGAAGTTCTACGAGGTCCACAAGGAGCGCCCGTTCTTCGGCGAGCTCGTCGACTTCATGACCTCCGGTCCGGTCGTGGTGCAGGTCCTGGAAGGCGACAACGCGGTGGCCAAGTACCGCGAAGTGATGGGCGCCACCAACCCGGCCCAGGCCGCCGACGGCACCATCCGCAAGCTGTTCGCGAAGAGCGTCGGCGAGAACTCCGTCCACGGCTCCGACAGCCAGGAGAACGCCGCGATCGAGATCGCCCAGTTCTTCACCGACGATCAAATCGTCGGCTGATCCGGCAACCGAGTGACGTCCGCGGGGTTCACGCCCCGCGGACACCAATCCCAATCAGAAAGTAGCGATGCGAGAGTCCAAGATCGGGCACTTCAGCGAACGGCTGGAGGCCCAGGCCGAAGCGCGGAAGGCGCTCCTCGAGAAGTTCAAGCCCAAGCCCACCGTGAAGCCGGAAGTCTTCGAGACCCGCGCCCAGCGCAAGGCCCGGGAACTGGAAGAGGTCCGCCAGAAGCGGCTGGCCGAGAAGGAAGCCGCCCGGCTGCGCGCCGAGGAGGCCGAGAAGGCCCGCATCGAGGCCCTGGCCAACGACGAAGAGGCGCAGCTCGCGATGAAGCGGGAAGAGCGCAAGGCCCGCAAGGCGGCCGAGAAGGCCGCGGCCCGCGCCAAGCGCGAGGCCAAGTCGGCGTCCCGCCGCTAGAGGCTAGTCGTCGTCCCCGCCGCTCACCCGGCGGGACATGTCCCCGTAGTAGCCCTGGATCAGGAGCTCGACGACCTCGCCCCGCTCTTCGGCGTCGAAGGCGAGGTCCTTGGCCATCTGTATGGCGGCCGAGCGCGAGAGGCCCCGCTCCAGGGCCTCGCCGTCCCGGAAGACCGTCCAGTCTCCGTTCTTCAGGGTGACCGCGTATTGAACCATTCAGCACAACCCTCGCGATAAGCTTCAGCGTACGAAGCGGGCTGAAGGTTCCCGCCGGCCTGCGCGGAACTGTGCGCGGGCTCCGTGGAACGGCAGTATTGACGGGTCATTGCGACGGGAAAGCAATCCCTTAGAGGTTAATGCTTGCGGGTCGCGCAAGCGTCGCCGCGATCCGCACCGGGCCCGCGGTCACTCGCGCGTGAAGCGTATCGGCCCGCGCGTCCTGAGCTGCGATCGAGGCGTGACCCGCCGACCGTTCGCTGCAATCCTGTCCCGGCCGGCAGGAGGACCCGCCATGGACGGACCGCACCTCATCTATTTTTCCGACCCGATGTGCTCCTGGTGCTACGGCTTCTCGCCCGTGGTGGCCGAGATCCGCCGCGCCTTCGGCCGGGCCCTGCCGATCCGCCTGGTCATGGGCGGCCTCAGGCCCGGCACGGAGGAGCCCATGACCCTCGCCGCCCGCGCCGAGGTGACCGCCCACTGGCGCCACGTCCACGACGCCACCGGCCTGCCGTTCGACGAATCCGCCCTGGGCGAGGGCTTCGTCTACGACACCGACCCGGCCGCCCGCGCCGTGGTCGTCGTCCGCCGCGACGACCCGGAGCTGGCGCTCACCTACCTGGAACGCATCCAGCGGGCCTTCTACGCCGAGGCGCGGAACGTGACGCAGGCCGAGGTCCTCGCCGATCTCGCCGCCGAGGTGGGCGCCGACCGCGACGCCTTCCTCGCCCAGTGGTCGCAGGAGGACGCCAGGGAGGAGACCTGGCGCGACTACGCCATCTCCCAGCGCGCCGGGGTCACCGGCTTCCCGACGCTCGTCGCCGGCCCGGGCGAGTCGGGGGAGTTCGGGGTGGTCACCCGCGGCTACGCGCCGCCCGACCAGGTCGTGGGCGTGCTGAAGGCCTGGATCGACCGCATCGCCGCCTGATCGCGGCCCGCCGCCACCTTGCGACTTCCGTCCCGGCGCGCGATATCGGAGGGGACGCGGGTTACGGCAGCCTGCGAAGCGTTTCCAAGAAGGACTTCCTCCCAATGCGTGACCCCGTCACCACCGCGCTCGGCCTCGTGCCGATGGTCGTCGAGCAGACGAGCCGCGGCGAGCGCGCCTACGACATCTTCTCCCGCCTGCTGAAGGACCGCATCGTGTTCCTGGCCGGTCCCGTCGAGGACGGCATGGCCTCGCTGATCTGCGCCCAGCTGCTCCACCTCGAGGCGGAGAACCCGAAGAAAGAGATCCAGATGTACATCAACTCCCCCGGCGGGGTGGTGACGTCCGGTCTCGCGATCTACGACACCATGCAGTACATCAAGAGCCCGGTGATCACCCTGTGCCTCGGCATGGCGGCCTCCATGGGCTCCTTCCTGCTGATGGCCGGCGAGAAGGGCCAGCGCATCGCGCTCCCGAACTCCCGCATCATGGTCCACCAGCCCTCGGGCGGCTTCTCGGGCAAGGCCTCGGACATCGAGCGCCACGCCGAGGACATCATCAAGACCAAGCACCGCCTGAACGAGCTCTACGCCAAGCACACCGGCCGCACCGTCCAGGAGGTCGAGGACACCCTCGACCGCGACTACTTCATGACCGCCGAGGAAGCCCGCGACTGGGGCATCGTCGACCACGTCTGGGAAAAGCGCGAAGCCGAGTCCTGAGCCGCCCCATGGCCCCGCACATCCTCGTGGTGGGCGGGACCGGCATGCTCGCAGGTCTTGTGGAGGCGCTCGCCGGCGACGGCGGGCGCCTTTCGCTTGTCTCCCGCCGCGCCTCGACCGCCGGCCTGCCGGGCCGCGCCTTCGACGCCGACTACCACGACGAGGCGGCGTTCACGGCCGCGCTGGACGCCGCCGTGGCCGGGCAGGGGGCGATCGACCTCGCCGTCGCCTGGTTCCACACCCTCAAGCTCGCCGCGCCGCGCCGACTGGCCGAGCGGGTCGGAACCCCCGCCGCGTCGGGGCGGCTCTTCCAGGTGCTGGGCAGCGCCGTCGCCGATCCGGCCCGGCCGGACCGCCTGCGCACGGCCGCCGCAGTCGCCGACGGGCTCCCGGACTGCCGCCTCCGCCAGGTCGTCCTGGGCTTCCGCGTGGAGGCCGGCGCCGCGCGCTGGCTCACCGACCAGGAGATCTCCGGCGGCGTGCTCCGCGCCGTCCGCGAGGACCTGCCGTTCTCCGTCGTCGGCCAGGTGGAGCCGTGGTCGGCGCGCCCATGAGGACGCAGCGCGCTCACGCGAAGTTTAGCGGCCAGGGTGTTGGCGCGCCCGACGCCGCGCCCTATCCGGACGCCATGCCGAGGGCCGGGGACCGCATCGACAGGGTGATCGCGCCACGACCGGCCGCGGCGGACGTTCGGGGCCTCAGCCGCTGGGACGCCTGATCGTCATCTCCAACCGCGTCAGCCCGCCGGGCGACGAGCACGGCGCCAGCGTCGGCGGCCTGGCCATGGCGCTTTCCGCCGCCCTGCGCGAGCACAACGGCGTCTGGTTCGGCTGGAGCGGCCGCACCACCGAGAGCTTCACCGGCCACCTGTCCTTCCAGCGGGGCGCCGGCGTCACCGTCGCCACCGTCGACCTCGAGGAGCAGGACCGGCAGGAGTACTACAACGGCTACGCCAACCGCACGCTCTGGCCGCTGCTGCACTACCGGATCGACCTGTCGGCCTACGAGCGCTCGTTCGACGAGGGCTATTCTCGGGTCAACGCCCGCTTCGCCGACACCGTCCTGCCGCTCCTGGAGGCGGACGACTTCATCTGGGTCCACGACTACCACCTGATCCCGCTGGGCCGCGAGCTGCGCCGCCGCGGGATCGGCGCGCGGATCGGCTTCTTCCTGCACATCCCCTGGCCGGCGCGCCGCCTGTTCACCACCCTGCCGAACCACGCCGAGCTGGTGCAGTCGCTGTTCGACTACGACCTCGTGGGCTTCCAGAGCCAGGACGCGCTCTCCGCCTTCCAGGAGTACGTCACCCTGGAGGCGGGCGGCTCGCTCGGCCCCGACGGCGAGGCCACCGCCTTCGGCCGCACCATCCGCCTGGGCGCCTTTCCGATCGGGCTCGACACCGAGGCCTTCGTCGCCGCCGCCGAGGGCGAGGCCGCGCACGCCTGGCGCAAGCGCATGGAGAAGAGCCTCGCCGGCCGCCGGATGATCGTCGGCGTCGACCGGCTCGACTATTCCAAGGGCCTGGAGGAGCGGTTCCTGGCCTACGAGGAGTTCCTCAGCCGCACGCCCGAGGCCCAGGAGCAGGTCTTCCTGCTGCAGGTCGCCACGCCCAGCCGCGACGAGGTGCCGGCCTACCAGGAGATCCGCGCCCGCCTCGACGGGGTGTCGGGCCGCATCAACGGCGCCTTCGCCACCGCCGACTGGGTGCCGATCCGCTACGTGAACCGCAGCTACCGCCGCGACGAGCTGGCCGGCATCTACCGCGCCGCCGCCATCGGCCTCGTCACCCCGCTGCGCGACGGCATGAACCTGGTGGCCAAGGAATATGTCGCCGCCCAGGATCCGGCCGATCCCGGCGTGCTGATCCTCTCCCAGTTCGCCGGCGCCGCCGAGCAGATGACCGAGGCCCTGATCGTCAATCCGTTCAGCCGCGAGGACATGTCCGACGCCATCCGCCGGGGTCTGGCCATGGAGAAGCCCGAGCGCCTGCGCCGCTGGGAGAACCTCATGGACGGCGTGAAGCGCGACGACGTCACCGCCTGGCGCGACGCCTTCGTGCAGGCCCTCCTGGCCGCCCCCCTGCGCCAGCTCTAGGGCGGCCGGGGTCCGCGCCCCTTCCTCCTCAATGGAGGAAGGGTAGGGATGGTGGTGTTCGCAGGGTGGTGCGGTGAAGACGCTCTCGGCTCGGCGCCCAACGGAGCTTTCGCTTCGCCTCGGCGCGCGCACCACCACCCAACCCTCCTCCATCAGGAGGAGGGCTTCCGTGAGGCCGGCCCGCGCGCCGTTTTCGACGGGACTTTACGGTTTGCCGGTGAACACCCGGAAGCCCTTGATCTCGGCCATGGCCAGCATCTCGGTGTCGCCGCTGGTGTCGCCGTAGGCGGCCTTCAGCTTCACGTCGTGGCCGAACACCTCCTGCAGCCGCACCACCTTCTCGGGGCCGCGGCAGTTGGGGCCGGAAAACGCCCCCAGCACCCGGTTCTGCGGATCGTAGGAGAGCTGGGTGCCCAGGATCGCGTCGGCTCCCAGGCCCCGGGCGAAGGGGGCGACCACGATGTCGGGGGAGGCGGTGACGATCACCAGCCGCACCCGCTGGTCGCGCCAGCGCTTCCAGGCCGCCACCGCGTCGGGCCGCAGCAGCTTGCGGGCGTGGCTCTCGGCGAAGGCGCGGGCGTCCGCCTCCAGCCGGTCGTGGGGGACGCCCTTCAGGAACACCCCCACCGCCGCCGCCTTGATCCGGCCACGGTCGCGATGGAACAGGTAGGCCGCCGCGGCTGGCACGAGTCGTGCGAGGCCCAGCGCATAGCGCACCGGACCGGCGCGCCATTTCAGGAAGGCCGTGAAGCTGTCCTTGACCGTCAGCGTCCCGTCGAAGTCGAAGGCCACGATCGGACTGTCCGCGTCCGGCGTATCGCCTTGGGACGGGGCCGCTGCGAACTCTTGTGCCATTTCGGCCCGTTTCCCATTTAGGTCCATGTGGCGCCGCGGTCTGCGGCGCCGCGCCGCCAATTGTCGCTCCGGCGAGCGAAGGCTTGTGATCCTTAGCCGGATCGGGGAATGTCAAGACTTAGACAACCCGCGGCGCGTATTCTGCATTGTAGGGGCGCAGGCGTCCTGCGGGGCGGCGCGGCCGGCGTCGGCGGCGTTGCCTGATAGAGTGAGAACAAGATCATGACCAAGGCCGCGAGCGGAGATTCGAAGAGCACGCTCTACTGCTCTTTCTGCGGCAAGAGCCAGCACGAGGTCCGCAAGCTCATCGCTGGCCCGACCGTGTTCATCTGCGATGAATGCGTCGAACTGTGCATGGATATCATCCGCGAAGAGCACAAGATCTCCTTCGTGAAGTCGAAGGACGGCGTCCCGACGCCGAAGGAAATCCGTGAGGTGCTCGACGATTACGTGATCGGCCAGGACCACGCCAAGAAGGTCCTCTCGGTCGCGGTGCACAACCACTACAAGCGCCTCAACCACGCGACGAAGAACAACGACGTCGAGCTGGGCAAGGCCAACATCCTGCTGATCGGCCCGACCGGCACCGGCAAGACCCTGCTGGCGCAGACGCTGGCTCGAATCATCGACGTGCCGTTCACCGTGGCCGACGCCACGACGCTGACCGAGGCCGGCTACGTCGGCGAGGACGTCGAGAACATCATCCTCAAGCTGCTGCAGGCGGCCGACTACAACGTCGAGCGGGCCCAGCGCGGCATCGTCTACATCGACGAGGTCGACAAGATCAGCCGCAAGTCGGACAACCCCTCGATCACCCGCGACGTGTCGGGCGAGGGCGTCCAGCAGGCGCTGCTGAAGATCATGGAAGGCACCGTCGCCTCCGTGCCGCCGCAGGGCGGGCGCAAGCATCCCCAGCAGGAGTTCCTGCAGGTCGACACCACCAACATCCTGTTCATCTGCGGCGGCGCCTTCGCCGGGCTTGAGAAGATCATCTCGGCGCGCGGCCAGGGCACCTCGATCGGCTTCGGGGCCAAGGTCACCGATCCGGACGAGCGCCGCACCGGCGAGATCTTCCGCCAGGTGGAGCCGGACGACCTGCTGCGCTTCGGCCTGATCCCGGAGTTCGTGGGCCGCCTGCCGGTCATCGCGACCCTGGACGACCTGGACGAGAAGGCCCTGGTGAAGATCCTCACCGAGCCGAAGAACGCCTTCGTGAAGCAGTACGTCCGCCTCTTCGACATGGAGAACGTGGGCCTGACCTTCACCGACGACGCGCTGAACGCGGTGGCCCGCAAGGCCATCCAGCGCAAGACCGGCGCGCGCGGCCTGCGCTCGATCCTCGAGGGCGTGCTGCTCGACACCATGTACGAGCTGCCGACCTACGACGGCGTCGAGGAAGTGGTGGTCAACGCCGAGGTCATCGAGGGCCGCGCCCAGCCGCTGATCATCTACGCCGAACGCCGCGACAAGGGCGGCGCCGCCTAGCGCCGGCTCTCCTCCGCGAAGCTCCAGGGCCCCGCAGGCGACTGCGGGGCCCTTTCGCATGGGCCCTCTCCCTCGCTTGATGGGGAGGGTCGACTCGCCAAAGGCGAGCGGGGTGGGGAAGCCGCGATCAGGCGCCGCCTCTCCCCGACGTCGGTCAGCGCTTACCGGGAAGAGCACCCCTTCCTCCTCGATGGAGGAAGGGAAGGGATGGTGGTGATTGCTGGATGACGAGGCGATGAACGCCGTTGGGCGCGGCGCCCATACGCGAAGCTCCCATCGGCTCAGCGGCCAC
>NZ_DATLJI010000007.1:0-158571 GCF_035539035.1 Phenylobacterium sp. | reverse complement strand
CCGACACGAAGTGCGGGGGGAGAGGGTAGGGAGAGGGGCGGCCGGGCGTGAGGGTTCACGCCGGGGGTCGGGCGGGGGTCAACGAGGGCGCTGGCGGAAGCGTACGGGTGGCGGGAGCTCGGAGCCGCCCCTCTCCCTACCTCTCCCCCCGGGCTGCGCCTCGGGGGAGAGGAGGGTCTAGACGTCGAAGTCGAGGCCGACGTCGCCGTAGAATTCGCGCTTGTCGGCCCAGCGTTCGTCGACCTGGACGTGCAGGAAGAGGTGGACCGGGCGGTCGAGGATGACGGTGAGCTCCTCGCGGGCCTTCTGGCCAATCCATTTCAGGGTCTGGCCGTTCTTGCCGAGGATGATCGGGCGCTGGCTCTCGCGCTCGACGTAGATGGTCTGCTCGATGCGGAGCGAGCCGTCCTTGCGGTCCTCGAACTTGGTGGTCTCCACGGCCGCCGAATAGGGCAGCTCCTCGTGGACGCGGAGGTAGAGCTTCTCGCGGGTGATCTCGGCGGCCAGCAGGCGGGCCGGCAGGTCGGCGGTCTGGTCCTCGGGGTAGAACCAGGGGTTCTCCGGCATCAGCCCGGCCAGGCGGGCCCGCAGGTCCTCGACGCCGGAGCCGGAGGTCGCGGAGATCATGAAGACCTCGTCGTAGACCCCGGTCTCGAACAGCTTCTGCGACAGGGCCAGCAGGTTCTCGCGCTTCACCTGGTCGATCTTGTTGAGCGCCAGGATCGCCTTGCGGCCGGACTTCTTCAGACCCTCGACGATCGACTCCACGTCCTGGGCGGCCTTGCGGTCGGCGCCCTTGGCCCCCGGCTCGCCGGCGGCGATCTCGGCGGCGGCGTCGACCAGGTGGACGATGACGTCGGCGTCCTCGGCCCCGCCCCAGGCGGCGCGGACCATCGCCCGGTCGAGCCGCCGTCTGGGCTGGAAGATGCCGGGGGTGTCGACGAGCACGATCTGGGCGTCGCCGGCCATGGCCACGCCGCGCACCGGGAAGCGCGTGGTCTGCACCTTCTGGGTGACGATGGAGACCTTGGCGCCCACCAGGCGGTTGGTGAGGGTGGACTTGCCCGCATTGGGCGCGCCGATGATGGCGCAGAAGCCGGCGCGGCTCATTCGTCGTCTACCTGTGGCTCGGGGCCTTCGCGACGCAGCAGCATCTGCTGGGCGGCGGCCTTCTCGGCGTCCTGGCGGGAGCGGCCCTGCGCCTGTTCGGGCGGATAGCCTTCCACCTCTACCGAAACGGTGAAGGAGGGCGCGTGATCCGGGCCCTCGCGGGAAATGATCTCATAGACCGGCAGCGGCAGCCCCTGCCCCTGCGCCCATTCCTGGAGCTGGGTCTTCGGGTCCTTGGAGCGCGGCTCGTCGAGGCGGGCGAACTCCTCCTGCCAGAACTTCAGGAAGAAGGCGCGGGCGCATTCCAGCCCGCCGTCGACGTAGAGGGCGGCGATCAGGGCCTCGCAGGCGTCGCCGAGCACGGCGTCGGACTGGCGCGCGCCGACCTTGGTGGCCGAGGCGCTCATGCGCATGGCTTCCGGCAGGCCCGCCCGCTTCGCCGCCCGGGCGCAGGCGTGGTAGTTCACGAGGGACGCCAGGAGCCGGCTCATCTCGCCCTCGCGGGCGTCGGGGTCGAGCGCCATCAGCCGCTCGGCGGCGCAGAGGTTCAGCACCCGGTCGCCGAGGAACTCCAGCCGCTCGTTATGGCGCACGGTCCTGGCCCCGTCGCCGACGCTGGCGTGGGTCAGCGCCCGCTCCAGCAGGTCGCGGTCGTGGAAGACATAGCCGATGCGCCGTTCGAGCTCGGCGACGGCGGCCTCTCGCGCGTTCATCGACTACTTCAGGGGGTGGAAGAAGCGGCTGGGCCGGGCGTCCATGACCCAGGTCCAGGGCTTGAAGATTGAGGCGCCCGGGTGCCAGGACAGCAGGATGATCTGCGCCTTGCCGACCAGGTTCTCGGCCGGGACGTAGCCGACGCCGCCGACCGCGCCGGAGACGCGGCTGTCCAGGGAGTTGTCCCGGTTGTCGCCCATCATGAAGTAGTGGCCCTCGGGGACCACATAGACTTCGGTGTCGTCGAGGTCGTGCTCGGGCCCGAAGTCGTCGGTCAGGAAGGCGCGGCCGCCGGGCAGGATCTCGCGATAGCGGGTCACGTCGCGCTCGCCGCCGTACTCCGACACGTGCCGGCTGGTCCCCAGGTTCTCGCGCCGCACCTGCTCGCCGTTGAGGTAGAGCAGGCCGTCGCGCATCTGGATGCGGTCGCCCGGCAGGCCGATCAGGCGCTTCACATAGTCGGTGTGGCCGTCGCGGGGCAGCTTGAAGACCACCACGTCGCCGCGCTGCGGCGCGCGGGCCATGATCCGGCCCTCGAAGACCGGCGGGCTGAACGGGATGGAGTGGCGCGAGTAGCCGTAGGCGTACTTCGAGACGATGATGTAGTCGCCCTCGTAGAGGTTCGGCTCCATCGAGGCCGACGGGATGGTGAAGGGCTGGAAGAACAGCACCCGCAGGAAGAGCGCGATCAGGAGCGCGTAGACCACCGTCTTGATGATCTCCACGACCTCGCTCATCGCGCCGGACTTTTCGGGGGTCTGCGCGGCCTGCACGTTCTCGCTCATGGTGGTTCCCGGGTAGGTCCGGCGGCGGACGAAGGCCCGTCGTTACGCGCTGGGCTGCGCCGGGGCAAGTTCGGGCGGCGAACCCCCTCCTCTCCCCCGACATGAAGTGCGGGGGGCAGAGGGTAGGGAGAGGGGCGGCTGGGCGGCCGGGTTCTTGTCGACGAGGGGGCGAGGATCAGCGGGTCGGTGCGTCCTGGCTGAAACGTCGGAGCAACGGGACATCTGAGCCGCCCCTCTCCCTACCCTCTCCCCTCGGGCTGCGCCTCGGGGGAGAGGAGGCTAGCCGAGCGGCTTGGCGATGCGGTCGAGGTTGAGGTTGAGCCAGGTCCAGGGCTTGAGGATCGAGGCGCCCGGCTTCCAGGAGACCAGGACCAGGCGGGCGCGGCCGACGAGGTTCTCCTCAGGGAGGTAGCCCACGCCGCCCGCCCCGACCGGCACCCGGCTGTCGGAGGAGTTGTCGCGGTTGTCGCCCATCATGAAGTAGTGACCCTCGGGGACCACATAGACGTCGGTGTCGTCGAGCCCGCCGTCGGGGCCGTAGTCCTGGGTCAGGTAGCTGCGGCCGCCCGGCAGGGTCTCGCGGTAGATCTCGCCCATGGCGCGCGGGTCGGTGGCCGCGCCGGGGACGGGCATGCGGACCACCCGCTCGCCGTTCAGCCAAAGCTCGCTGTTCCGCACCTGGATACGGTCGCCGGGCAGGCCGATCAGGCGCTTGACGAGGTCGGTTCGGTTGTCGAGCGGGGTCTTGAAGACGATGACGTCGCCGCGCGCCGGCGCCCGGGCCAGCAGCCGGCCCTCGAACAGCGGCGGGCTGAACGGGGCCGAGTGGCGCGAATAGCCGTAGCTCCACTTGGTGACCACGATGTAGTCGCCCTCGTAGAGGTTCGGCTCCATGGAGGCCGAGGGGATGGTGTAGGGCTGGACCAGGACGACCCTCAGCACGAGCGCGATCAAGAGCGCCCAGAACAGGGTCTTGATGATCTCCCAGGTCTCGTTCGCACCCTCGCCGGCGCCCGCGCCCGCCTTCCGCCTGCCCCGAACCAAACCGGCCATCCTCTTCGCTTCGGCGGCGCGCGGGCCGCGATTCAGGTCCCTGATCTACGACAGACTTGGGGCCGGCGCCCATGAACTCCTGCTCATGTGGCGACGCGCCGCCCTCGCCGCGGTGATCGACAAACCGCGCGACCGTGGCCATACCGCGGCGATGACCCGGACCGCCCTCACCCCGCTGCACGCCCTCCTCGCGCTGGCGGTGGTGGCGGTATGGGGGACCAACTTCGTGGTCATCCGCTGGGGCCTGGACGACCTGCCGCCGCTGACCTTCGCGGCGCTCAGGTTCACCTTCGCGGTGCTGCCGGCGGTGTTCTTCCTCAAGCGCCCGGCCGTGCCGCTGTGGAACCTGGCGGCCTACGGCCTGCTGATCGGGGCCGGCCAGTTCGGCGTGCTCTACATCGCCATGACGCAGTGGATCTCGCCCGGGCTGGCCTCGCTGGTGGTGCAGACCCAGGCCTTCTTCACCATCGGCTTCGCCATGCTGCTGACAGGGGAGCGGGTGAAGCGGTTCCAGCTCGTGGCGCTGGCGCTGGCCGCCGCGGGCCTGGCCTGGCTGATGACCCACTCGAACGCCGACGCCCGGCCGCTGGGCATCGCGCTGGTGCTGGTCGCGGCGCTCTCCTGGGCGGCGGGCAACACCGTGGCGCGCACGGCCGGTCCGGTGAACATGCTGGCCTACGTCGTCTGGTCGAGCATCTTCGCCGCCCCGCCGCTGATGATCCTGGCGGTGACGGTCGAGGGCTGGCCGGCGGTGAGCGGGGCGATCGCAAAGGCCGACGCCGGCGCCTGGGCCGCGGTGCTCTGGCAGTCGGTGGGCAACACCATCTTCGGCTACAGCGCCTGGTCGTGGCTGCTGGCCCGCTATCCGACCGCGACGGTGGCGCCGCTGTCGCTGCTGGTGCCGGTGTTCGGCATGGGCGCCTCGGCGATCCTGCTGGCCGAGCCGCTGACGCCGGCCAAGCTGACGGCGGCCGGGCTGGTGCTGGGCGGGCTGGCGCTCAACACCCTGTGGCCGGCCTGGACCCGGCGGACGGCGGCGCAGGCGCAGGAGCCGGCCTGATTTCGGGCCGGGCGGAACCCGGCTTGCCGATGTGAATGCGCGGCGGCGCGCGGGGGCGTAGACCGCCGCCCATGCTGCCGCGCGCGTTCTGCATGGCCAAGGCGCTCGAATGCGAGCTGAACGCGGGTCAGGTCGCGGACCCGACGACTGCGCGCGAGTGGCTGCGGATGGCCAACGAGTGGCGGCTGGCCGCCGTGGGCGCGCCGTCAGCCGCCGACGGGGGCGAGCACGCGCCGGACGTGACGCACGAGATCCAGCGGCAGGAAGGGCTTGGGCAGGACCGTTGAGCCGGCGACGCCGTGGCGCGGCACGTCGGCCTCCGAGTCGCCGGTGACGTAGACCACCGCCAGCCCCTGATGAACCGCCCGGGCCCGCCGGGCGAAGTCGAAACCCCAGCCGCGGACGCCGACGTTCACGTCGGTGATCAGGAGTCCGTAGCTGTCCAGGTCGGCGAGCGCCGCCTCGGCTTCCTCGGCGCACAGGCAGTCGGTCACCGCGAAGCCCGCGTCGACCAGGGTCTCGGCGAGCAGCACGCAGATCGCCGCCTCATCCTCGACGAGCAGGATGCGGGCCACGCCCGTCAGCCCCGCGGCTCGACGGCCGACAGCTCCGCGCCTTCGCGGGCGCGGAAGTCGAGGATGAACAGGGTCCGGCCGGCGTCGTCGGTGACCACCACGCGCCACGCGCCGGAGGACCAGAAATGCGCCGGGTCGTCGTCCAGCAGGCGGCCGGCCAGCCGCACCGCCTCGCGCCGGGCGGACTCCAGGTCGGGCAGCACGGTGCCCTCCGGATCCGGGATGGACTGGCCGTCCTCGACGTTGAAGTGATAGCGGGGCACACGGAGCTCCGAAGGCAGGACCAGGGGGAGCACACGCGGTCTCTCGGTCCCAGGCACCCAGAAGGTCGCCGCCCGGAATATTGATCCATGTAAACCCTCGGCCCCTGCACGCCAAGCGAGGCGCTGGGCCTTTTTCCTGCGTCAGACCGCCGCCGCGGCGCGCAGGTGCAGGTAGTTGGGGTCGAAGTCGGCGAAGGCCGTGAGGCCTTGCTCGTCCAGCACCGTCAGGACGCCGCCCCGCCATTCCAGGAACCCCTCCCCGCGCAGGTGCTGGACCACGCGGTTGACGTGCACGGGGGTGAGCCCGACCGCGTCGGCGAGCTCGGCCTGGGTGAGCGGCAGGTCGAACCGGTCGCCCGGCGCCAGGCCCACGGCGCGCAGCCGCTGGAGGAGCTCGCAGACCAGGTGGGCGACCTGCTGGTCGGCTGAGCGGCGGCCCATGCCAACCAGCCACTCGCGGAGCACCGCCTCGTCCACCAGGGTGGCCCACCAGAAGGCGCGGGTCAGCGCCGGGCTGGTGCGGGTCAGCCGGTCGACCTCCTCCCGCGCGATGGCGGCGATGCGCGAGGGGGCGAGCGCCTCGATGCCATGGTCCATCGTCCCCAGGATGGCCACGTGCAGGTCGCAGAAGTCGCCGGGGACAAGGAAGGCCATGATCTGGCGGCCGCCGTCGGGCAGCATCTTGTAGCGGCAGGCGAAGCCCTCCAGCACGGCGTGCACGTCGTGCGGCCGCTCGCCCTCGGAGATGACGTCCTCGCGCGCGGCGTAGGGGCGAACCACCTTGCAGGCGGCCGCCAGCGCCCGCTCGTCGTCGGGCGACAGGGGGGCGCCGTGGCGGAGCTTCCGGATCACCGGGCTGGTCATGGGCCGCCTTTCGAAATCCCGCGAAAGTTGATCTATGTGTGCGGGGCTTTCCGAAAGAACGCGTAGATGGAACGGGAGGTCCACAAACCAGCCCCGCTCCGGCGTTCGGACGTCCGGCCTCGCGGAGTCCCTGTGACCGCCCCCGACAACCCACCCCAGGAGCTCCGGCTCCTGATCGCCAAGCTGCGCAGCATCGCAGAGCTTCCGGATTCCGCCGAACAGGCGCTGCTGGCCCTGCCGTTCCGCCTGAAGACCTTCGCCGAGAACACCGACATCGTCCGCCAGGGCGACCGGCCGGGAGAGTGCGCCGTGCTGGTGGAGGGCTTCGCCTGCCGCTACAAGCTGCTCGGCGAGGGCCAGAGGCAGATCATGTCCTTCCACATCCCCGGGGACATGCCGGACCTGCAGAGCCTGCACCTGCCGGTGATGGATCACAGCCTGATGGCCCTGACGCGCACCAAGCTCGCCTTCGTGCCGCACCTGGCGCTGAACGAGATCACGCGCACCTATCCGGAGATCACGGTGGCCTTCTGGCGCGACACCCTGATCGACGCGGCGGTGTTCCGCGAATGGCTGGCCGGCGTCGGCCGCCGCACCGCCCACCAGCGGATCGCGCACGTGATCTGCGAGGTCTATGTGCGGATGCGGGCCATGAGGCTGACGGAGAACGGCAGCTTCCAGCTGCCGGTCACCCAGGCGGAACTCGGCGACTCGCTCGGGCTTTCGACCGTGCACGTGAACCGCGTGCTGCAGGACCTGCGGCGCGACCGCCTGATCTCGTCGAAGGGGCGTTTCGTGGTGATCGAGAACTGGGAGCTCTTGCAGGCGGCCGGCGACTTCGACGTCAGCTACCTGCATCTGAAGGACGTCAAGGCGGCGTGAAGCTGGACTTCCAACCCACGCTCGTCGCGAGCGGCGAGGACGGCGAGGGCCAGCTGGTCTACCGCGGCGACTATCTGATCGCCGTGCTGGTGCGGCTGTCGGACGTGCAGGAAGGGCTCGCGGGGCGCTGGTTCCTGGAGAAGGGCTTCGGGCCCCTGGACACGCCAGGGTCGCCGGTGTTCGTTGACCTGGCCGAGGCCGAGGCCTGGATCGCAGCCCGGCTGGCGGACAATTTCGGCGCGCGCTACTGGCCCTGAGCCGTCCGCACGCGGGACATTAACCCAGTTAATTCAGGTTCGGCGCGGGCCGTGGTTTCCCAAGGCGGGATGGCCGGGCGATTCCTCGCAAACCTCGAAAACTACGCGGATTTGACCGACTCCGACCGCCGGGCGGTGACCGCCGTCCTCGGCGCGCGCCGCGCGTTCCGGGCGGGCGCCGACCTGATCGAGGACGGCGAGGACGGCGGGGACGCCGTGCTGGTGCTGCTGGAGGGCCAGGCGTTCCGCCACAAGACCCTGCCCGACGGACGGCGGCAGATCCTGTCCTTCCACGCGCCCGGCGACGTGCTCGACCTGCAGCGGCTGTTCATGGGCGTGGACTACAGCGTGGCCGCCCTGAACGCCGGCGAGGTGGCGGTCGCGCCGCGCGCGGCCCTGCTGCAGGCGATGGCCGACCACCCGCGGGTGGCGCAGGCGCTGTGGAAGCTGAGCCTGGTGGAGGCCGCCATCTACCGCGCCTGGCTGGTGGGCGTCGGGCGGCGCACGGCCCACGCGCGGATCGCCCACCTGCTGTGCGAGGTGTTCACCCGGCTGGCGGCGGCCGGCGAGGCGGACGGCTGGCGCTGCCCCTTCCCGGCCACCCAGACCCACCTGAGCGATTCCCTCGGCCTGTCGGTGGTGCACACCAACCGGGTGCTGGGGGCCCTGGAGCGCGAGGGGCTGGTGAGCGTGCGCCGCCGCGAAATCCGGGTGCGCAACTGGGCCGGCCTGATGGCGGCGGGCGAGTTCGAGCCGGGCTACCTGCAGCTCCCCGCCCGCGCCGCCTGAGGGGTCAGGAGCCGGTGCGGGCCAGGGGCGGCGCCCGCCGGGCGATCAGCCGCGTCCCGCGCCGCAGCTCCGCCTGTCCCTCCGGCAGGGGAAGCGCCTCGAAGCGGCGCAGGGCGGCCTCGGTGTCCTCGCATCGGAGGGTGGCGCCGCAGACGAGCGAGCCGTTCGGATCCGTCACCGTAACCTGGTAGCGCAAGGACGTTCTCCCGTTGCGCCTCCGTGAGGAGGCCAGTCCCGGCACTGTGCCTCGCCGTGCGGACGCGCAAAACAAACCAGGTTAACGCCGGTCACTCTGCCGGCAGGGCCTCGATGATGACGAAGGCCTGGGCATAGGGGTGGTCGTCGGTCAGGGAGAGGTGGATATGCGCCGTCATGCCCGCGGGCGTGATCTCCTCCAGTCGCTTCAGGGCGCCGCCGGTGAGCGCCATGGTGGGCTGGCCCGAGCGCAGGTTGACCACGCCCATGTCGCGCCAGAAGACGCCGCGCCGCATGCCGGTGCCGAGCGCCTTGGCGCAGGCCTCCTTGGCGGCGAAGCGCTTGGCGTAGCTGGAGGCGGCGTCGGCCTTGCGGTCGGAGCGGGTGCGCTCCAGCTCGGTGAACACCCGGTGGCGGAACCGGTCGCCGAAGCGGTCCAGGCTCGCCTGGATGCGGCGGATGTCGGAGAGGTCCGAGCCGATGCCGACGATCACGCGGCCACCTGCGCGCGGGCCTCGTCCATCAGGGCGCGCATCCGCTGGATGGCGGGGCCGAGGCCGATGAAGATCGCCTCGCCGATCAGGAAGTGGCCGATGTTGAGCTCGGCGACCTCGGGGATGGCGGCGACCGGCTTCACCGTCTCGTAGTCGATGCCGTGGCCGGCGTGGACCTCAAGGCCCAGGCCCGCCGCGTGGCGGGCGGCCGCCTTCAGCGCCTCCAGCAGCTCGCCGGCGCGCGGATCGCGGTGGCGCACGGCCTCGCAATAGGCGCCGGTGTGCAGCTCGACCACCTGGGCGCCGGCCGACTTCGCGGCGGCCACCTGGGCGGGATCGGCGTCGATGAAGCAGGAGACGCGGATGCCGGCGGCGGAAAGCCGGCCGACCACCGGGGCGATGGCGTTGTGGCCCTTCACGACGTCGAGGCCGCCCTCGGTGGTGACCTCCTCGCGGCGCTCGGGCACCAGGCAGGCGGCGTGCGGCAGGTGGGCCAGCGCGATGGCCTCCATCTCCGGCGTCACGGCGCATTCGAAGTTCAGCGGCCGGCCGCGGCGGCGGCAGATGACGGCGAGCTGGTCGATGTCGGCGTCGGAGATGTGCCGGCGGTCCTCGCGCAGGTGGGCGGTGATCCCGTCGGCGCCGGCGGCCAGGGCCATCTCGGCGGCGCGCACGGGGTCGGGATAGCTCTCGCCGCGGGCGTTCCGGACGGTGGCGACATGGTCGATGTTGACGCCGAGGCGGAGGGAGGACGCGGGCCTGAGCGTCATGACTTCAGCCTCTTGGATCCCGGCTCCTCGGCCGGCAGGGCGGCGAGCTCGGGGGGGATCTCGTCGGGGGCGTAGGAGGGCACGTCGACGGTGGCGAGCGCGACCAGCGGGAAGCCGACGTCGGCCCTGCCGCCCGAGCGGTCGACGATGCAGGCGCAGCAGAGCACCTCGCCGCCCGCGGCGGCGATCGGCTCCACGGCCTCGCGGAACGAGCCGCCCGTGGTGATCACGTCCTCGACCACCACGACCTTGGCGCCCGGCGGGATCTGGAAGGCGCGGCGCAGGCGGAACTTGCCGTCCTCGCGCTCGACGAACATCGAGGGTACGCCGAGCGCGCGGCCGACCTCGTAGCCCGGGATGATCGCACCCACGGCCGGCGACACCACGAGGTCCGGCTTGCCGAACTGCGCGACGATCTTCTCGGCGAGCGCCTTGCAGAGCCGCTCGGTGCGGTCGGCGTACTGGAAGACCAGGTTCTTCTGCAGGAACATCGGGCTGTGGCGGCCCGAGGCGAGGATGAAGTGGCCTTCGCGCAGGGCGCCGGCGCCGCGGAACTCGTTGAGGACGTCTTCGGTGTTCATGGGGCCGAGATAATCCCGTTCGGGCGGGAGCGGAAGACGAGGCCGCCACGGGGCCGCCACGGGCGCGCGATGGCGCCATCGGGAGTTGTGGGCTATGGCGGAGCTCGTGCGTGCCAGCGTCCTCCTGCGTCAGCTCCCGGCCCTGCTGGCCGTCGTGGCCCTGGCCTGCGTGCTGGGCTTCTACCTGAACCGCGTCTTCGCGCCCCTGCCCCTCTATGCGGGCGACGAAGGGGCCTACCTGATCCGGGCGCTCTATCCGCCGGAGGCGGCGGCGAAGGACCCGGCCGTGCCGGAGCTGGCCAACGGCTTCTACTTCCTGGTCGCGCGCCTGGTCCGCGCGCTGAGCTTCCATTACCTGCCGTGGCTGCGCCTGATCGGGCTCGTGGCCTATATCGGCGGCGTCCTGCTGGTCTGGCGGGCGACGACGCCGGCGCTGCCCCGGCCCGAGCGGCTCACCTTCCTGCTGCTGGCGCTGGCCTTCCCCTACTACCGCTTCGTGGTCACCGCCCTGCCCGAGGGGCTCTATGTGCTGCTGCTGGCGCTGCTGGCCTGGGCGACGGCGGGCCTCTACCGGCGCCGGCCGCTGGTCCATGCGGGGCTGGCCGGCGCCCTGTGCGCGGCCCTGGTGCTGACCAAGCCGCACGGCCTGGCGGTGGTGGCGGGACTGGCGGCGCTGATCGTGCTGGAGGGACTGTCGGCGCGGCGGCCGGGCCTCGCCGGCCTGCGGCTGGCGGTGAGCGGCGCGGTCTTCCTGGCCGCCGGCAACGCCATCCAGGCGCTGGCGCACCAGCCGGTGGCCTCGCCGCTGCGGTTCTTCGTGGGCCCGTTCTACGACGCGGCGCTGAGCGGCGCGCCGGCGCCCGGCGCCTTCGGCCTGGCGGCGCTGGCGGCGGCGGGCATGGCCGCGACCGTCGCCCTGTTCGCGGGCCCGCCCATCGTCGCAGGCGTGCTGGACATCGCCCAGCGGCGAAGGGCCGGCCAGCGGGAGGCGGAAGGGACCGACCTGGTCTTCGTCCTGCTCCTGCTGTCGCTGGCCGCGACGGTGGCCATGGTGACGGTGTTCGCCTTCAAGATCTCGGTCTCGCCCGGGGAGACGAAGCGGATCTGGGGCCGCTACTTCGAGTTCTTCGTCCCCCTGCTGTGGCTGGCCGCGGCGCCGTCGTTCGCCAGGCTGGCCGGCCGGCGGCCCGTGGGGCTGGCCTCGGCCGGGGTGATGCTGGCGGGGCTGGCCGGCCTCTACGCCTGCTTCGCGGCCGGGGTGGTGCTCTACGCCTGGGACGGCGGGGCGCTCACCGCCTTCTTCAAGCCCCACCCGGAGCGGGCGCTGATCACAGTGCGCCTGCCCTATCGCGAGATCGCCACCGCCCTGACGCTGGCGGCGGCCGCGGCCCTCGCCCTGAAGATGCGGCCCGGGCGGGTGGGCGCGGCCTACGTCCTGGCGCTGGCGGTGGTCTCCACCCAGCTCGACGACTTCTGGATCGGTCCCATGGCCGGGACCCGGGCCGAGTTCGCCGCCGAGGTGCGGGGGGCCGGGGCGCTGCTGTCGCAGGGCGCGGGGCGCGGGGCGATCTTCGTGAAGGACAACAACGACGCCCACCTGAGCTTCCTGGCGCTCGACGGCCAGGTGCAGATCGCCATGGCGCCGCCGGAGGGCGTGGACGCGGCGGCGGCGGCGCCCTACGGCCGCATCGTGACGGTGCGCGACCTGCCGGGCCCGCCCGGCTGGCGGCCGATCTACCAGGGCTGGCAGCTCAAGGTCTGGGAGAAGGGGTCCTAGGCGCGGCAGCGGCCAAAAGCCCTCCTCCTCGATGGAGGAGGGTTGGGTGGTGGTGTGTCCCCCGAGGCCGCCGCGGTGGGCGCGTGAGGGCGCCGAGCCCAAGAGCGCCTCCCACCGCACCGCCCAGCGATCACCACCATCCCTACCCTTCCTCCATCGAGGAGGAAGGAGCGTCTGCGGCCAAGCTGAGCCCTCACCCCTTCACGCGGTCGACGGTCTCGACGGAGGGGTTGGCGCGCAGGGCGGCGGCGATGTGGGTCAGGTGGCGCGCGTCGTTGACGTCGACGTCGAAGTCCACGTCGAAGAAGTCCGACTGCCGGTGGTGCATGCGCAGGCCGACGATGTTGCCGCCGGCCTCTCCGATGATGGTGCAGGCCTGGCCGAGCACGCCCGGCGCGTTGCGGATGGTGGCGGTGAGCCGGGCGCGGGCGATGGAGTTGCGCTCGGCCTCCGGCGTCCACTGCAGGTCGCGCCAGAGTTCCTCGCGGTCCTCGAAGGCCTCCAGCCGCTCGCAGTCGATGGTGTGGACGGTGAGGCCGCGCCCGTCGCTCTCCAGGATGCCGACGATGCGGTCCCCGGGCACCGGCGAGCAGCACTCGCCGAAGTGCAGGGTGACGCCGGGGGTGAGGCCGCCGCCGCGGACGTAGAGCTTGGCGGCGCGGCCGTCCTCGATGCGCCGGCGCGCGGACGCCGCCTCGCGCTCGGTGGGCTTCAGGCCCGGGAAGACGGTCTCCAGAACCTGGGGCGGGGAGACGCGGCCGCGGCCGACGGCCTCGAACAGCTCGTCCTCGCTGGCCACGGCGAAGCGGTCGAGGGCCGGCCGCAGGGAGACCTCCTTGCGGGCCTTGCCGGCGGCCTCGAAGGTCTGGTCGACGGTGGCGCGGCCGAGGCGGAGGAACTCCTCCTTCTCGGTCTGGCGGATGTGGCGGCGGATGGCGGAGCGGGCGCGGCCGGTGACGGTCAGGCTGCGCCAGTCGGGCGGCACCACCGGCTTGCCGCCGCGGATCACCTCCACCACGTCGCCGTTGGAGAGCACGGTGCGCAGCGGCTTCAGCTCGCCGTTGATCTTCACCCCGATGGTGGTGTCGCCGATGTCGGTGTGGACGGCGTAGGCGAAGTCGAGCGGCATGGCCCCGCGCGGCAGGCTGACCAGCTGCCCCTTCGGCGTGAACACGAACACCTGGTCGAGGAACATCTCGAGCTTGGCGTGCTCGACCAGCTCCTCGGCGTCGCCGCCGTGCTCCAGCACCTGGACGAGGTGGCGCAGGTTGACCAGCGGGTCGCGGCCGCCGGCCTCCTTCTGGGCGTCGGCGTCGAAGCCGTAGGACTGGTCCTTGTAGCGCCAGTGGGCGGCCACGCCCTCCTCCGCCACCCGGTCCATGGCCTCGGTGCGGATCTGCATCTCGATGCGCATGCCCTTGGGCCCGACCACGGTGGTGTGCAGCGAGCGGTAGTTGTTGCGCTTGGGCGTGGAGATGAAGTCCTTGAACCGCTCGGGCACGCTAGGCCAGGCGCGGTGGATGACGCCCAGCGCCCGGTAGCAGTCGTCCTCGGTGTCGACGATCACCCGGAAGGCGTAGATGTCGGAGAGCTGGGAGAAGCCGATCGACTTCCTCTGGAGCTTCCGCCAGATCGAATAGGGGTGCTTCTCGCGGCCGAAGACGCGGGCCGGGATGCCGCCGTGCTCCAGCTTGGACGCCACCTCCTGGCTGACCAGGGCGACCGCCCCGCCCTGCTCGTGGCGCAGCACGTCCAGCCGGCGGTAGATGGCGTCGCGGGCCACCGGGTTGAGGTGCTCGAAGGCGAGCTCCTCGAGTTCGGTGCAGATGCGGTGGACGCCGATCGAGCGGGCCAGCGGCGCGTAGATGTCCAGGGTCTCGCGCGCGATCCGCTCCCGCTTGGCCGGGCTCTTGATGAAGTGGAGCGTGCGCATGTTGTGCAGCCGGTCGGCCAGCTTCACCAGGAGGACGCGGACGTCCTTGGAGATGGCCAGGATGAACTTGCGCAGGTTCTCCGCCTGGCGGAGGTGCTCGGAGGAGAGCTCCAGCTTGGACAGCTTGGTGACGCCCTCGACCAGTTCGGCGATCTCGGAGCCGAACAGCTCCTCGATCTCCTTGCGGGTGACCGGTGTGTCCTCGATCACGTCGTGCAGCAGGGCGGTGACGATGGTCTCGGTGTCGAGCCGGTAGTCGGTGAGGATGCCCGCCACCTCGATGGGGTGGGCGAAGTAGGGGTCGCCGGACGCCCGCTTCTGCGCGCCATGCATGCGCATGGCGTAGACGTAGGCGCGGTTGAGCAGCGCCTCGTCGGCGGTGGGGTCGTAGGAGCGGACCTTCTCGATCAGCTCGAACTGGCGGAGGAACTTGGGGCGCTTCGCGCCGGCCGGGGCCGCCGCCTGGGCTGCAGGCGGCGGAGGGGCGTCCTTGGGCGTTGCGGCGGCGTCGGACGCCGCCGGGAGAGTGAGCGGGTCTGCGCCTTCGGGGCTCAGTACCGCTCCTCCTGACCGCCGTCGCGGTCGCTCTGCAGGGCGCGAACGAGCTCAAGCTCGCTCATCTGCATGTGGGTGGGATCGGCCAGCAGGGCCAGGGTCTCGGCCTCTTCCTCGGCTTCCGAGCGCTCGTCGACGCGCTGCAGGGAGGCGATCACGCTCTCGCGCAGCTCCTCGCCGTCCACCACGTCGTCGGCGATCTCGCGCAGGGCCACGACCGGGTTCTTGTCGTTGTCGCGGTCGACCAGCAGTTGCGAACCGGCCGAGATGGCGCGGGCGCGATGGGCCGACAGCAGCACGAGGGCGAAACGGTTCGGGACCTTTTCGATGCAGTCTTCGACGGTGACGCGGGCCATGGAGTCTCTCTGGGGGAGGATAGAACCGGCGAAAATAGAGCGTCGGGCTCCATTGTGCAACGCCGCATAACGCGCAGGCGCGCTATCCGCCGCCGCCGCCCTGCCCCGCGGGACGCCGGCGCGCCCCGCGGGATGGGCCCTCGCGGCCTCAGGCCGCCCTGACCAGCCGCTGGTCGCGCGGCAGGTCGAAGCGGTCGGCGTTCATCACCTTGGCCCAGGCCCTGACGAACTGGCGCACGAACATCCCGCCCGCATCGTCGGCGGCGTAGACCTCCGACAGCGCCCGCAGCTGGGAGTTGGAGCCGAAGGCCAGGTCGGTGCGGGTGGCCGTCCACTTCTCCTCGCCGGAGTTGCGGCAGGTCCCGACGAAGACCTCGTCGCCGCGGTCGTCCACCTGCTTCCAGGCCGTGCCCATGTCGAGCAGGTTGCGGAAGAAGTCGTTGGTCAGCTGGCCCGGCCGGTCGGTGAAGACCCCGTGGGTCGCGCCGCCGTGGTTGGCCCCCAGCACCCGCAGCCCGCCCACCAGCACGGTCATCTCCGGGGCGGTGAGGCCGAGCAGCTGGGCGCGGTCGACCAGCAGCTCCTCGGTGGGCACGCTGAACCGGGTCTGCAGGTAGTTGCGGACGCCGTCGACCTTGGGCTCCAGCACCTCGAAGCCCGCGACGTCGGTCTGGTCCTGCGATGCGTCCGTGCGGCCCGGCGTGAACGGGACCTCGACGTCGTGGCCGGCGTCCCGCGCCGCCTTCTCCACCCCGACGCAGCCCGCCAGGACGATGAGGTCGGCCAGGGAGACCGTGCGACCGCCGGACGCCTGGCCGTCGAAGTCGGCCCTGATGCGCTCCAGCACGCCCAGCACGCGGGCCAGGCTCTCCGGCTCGTTGACCGCCCAGCTGCGCTGCGGCTCCAGGCGGATGCGCGCGCCGTTGGCGCCGCCGCGCTTGTCCGAGCCGCGGAAGGTGGAGGCCGAGGCCCAGGCGGTCTTGACCATCTCGGCCACGCTGAGGTCGGCGGCGAGGATCGCCTGCTTCAGCCGCGCGATGTCGGCGGCGTCGACCGGGGGATGGTCGGCGGGCGGGATCGGGTCCTGCCAGATCAGGTCCTCGGCCGGGACCTCGGGACCGAGGTAGCGGGCCTTGGGCCCCATGTCGCGGTGGGTGAGCTTGAACCAGGCCCGGGCGAAGGCGTCGGCGAAGGCGTCGGGATCGGCGTAGAGCCGCTCGGCGATCTTCCGGTACTCGGGGTCGACCTTGAAGGCCATGTCGGCGGTGGTCATCATGGTCGGCAGGCGGCGGTGGGGGCTGTGGGCGCCCGGCGCCATGTCCTCGGGCTTCTGGTCGACCGGCTGCCACTGCCAGGCCCCGGCGGGGCTCTTCACCAGCTCGTAGTCGTAGTCGAGCAGCATGTGGAAGTAGTTCATCGTCCAGCGGGTGGGCGTCGGCGTCCAGGCGCCCTCCAGGCCGCTGGTGATGGTGTGGTCGCCCATGCCGGTCTCATGGCCGCTCTGCCAGCCGAGGCCCTGCTGGGCGATGTCGGCGCCCTCGGGCTCGGTCCCGACCTTCTTGGCGTCGCCGGCGCCGTGGCACTTGCCGAAGGTGTGGCCGCCGGCGGTGAGCGCGAGGGTCTCCTCGTCGTTCATCCCCATGCGGGCGAAGGTCTGGCGGATGTCGCGGGCCGACTGCATCGGGTCGGGCTTGCCGCCGGGGCCCTCCGGATTGACGTAGATGAGGCCCATCTGGATCGCGGCCAGCGGGTTCTCCAGCGCCCGGCCGGACTCCTCGTCGATGCGGGTGGCGCCCAGCCACTCCTCCTCGGTGCCCCAGTAGATGTCGCGGTCGGGCTCCCAGATGTCGGCGCGGCCGCCGCCGAAGCCGAACACCGGCCCGCCCATGGACTCGATGGCCACGTTGCCGGCCATGATCATCAGGTCGGCCCAGGAGAGCTTCGCGCCGTACTTCTGCTTGATCGGCCAGAGCAGGCGGCGGGCCTTGTCGAGGTTGGCGTTGTCGGGCCAGCTGTTCAGCGGCGCGAAGCGCTGGCCGCCGGACGAGGCGCCGCCGCGGCCGTCGCCGGTGCGGTAGGTGCCGGCGCTGTGCCAGGCCATGCGGATGAAGAACGGGCCGTAGTGGCCGTAGTCGGCCGACCACCAGGGCTGGCTGTCGGTCATCAGGGCGGTGAGGTCGCGCTTCACGGCGGCGTAGTCGAGCGAGCTGAACGCCTCGCCGTAGTCGAAGTCGTCGCCCATCGGATTTCCGTGGCGGCCGTGCTGGTGGAGAATGTCCAGCGAGAGCTGGTTGGGCCACCAGTCGCGGTTGGTGCGGCCCAGGAGGGACCGGAGCGCGGCGGGTTCCTTCCTCGGATCGGACAGGGGGCTGGCGTCGTCCATGGGGTGTCTCCTTGTGGAGCCATTAGGCGACCTCGCGGCGGGACGAAGCAAAGCGATAATTCCGATCCGGAACATCGGAGAATTCAATGAGCTGAGCCGTTGGCGCCCGGCGGTTTCGACCCTATCGTCAAAACATGGGGAGACCTGGCGCGCCCGCCCGAGGACGCGCCGAGCGCAAAGGACGACGCCCATGAGAGCGGTCCAGATCGCCGAGGCCCTGGTCGCGTCGGAGGGCGCCGCCGCCCTCACCGACCTGTGCGGCTCCGGCCGCAAGGGCGACGCCGCCCCGCTGCGGGTGGTGATGCTGAGGATGTTCCCGCAGGCCAGCTACGACGACCTGGAGGCGGGCCTGCAGCTGGCGCTGACCATCGCGCAGCTCGACCGGGCCGAGCGGGACGCGATGCGCCACTGAGCCCGCGGCTTGCTCCGGCACCGTCGGGGGCGGCAGAGGACGTGACATGCAACAGCAGATCGCCGTCATCACCCTGGGCGTCCGCGACCTGGCGGCCTCGAAGCGGTTCTACGCCGAGGGCTTCGGCTGGCGGCCGGTGTTCGAGAACGAGGAGATCGTCTTCTACCAGATGAACGGCCTCGTCCTGGGGACCTGGCTGAAGCCGCAGCTCGAGGCCGACATGCAGCGGAGCAACCCGGAGGGCTCCGGCGCCGTGGCCCTGGCGCACAACGTGAGCGGCGCGGACGAGGTGGTCGCGGTCATGGAGGCGCTGGTCGCGGCGGGCGGGCGGCGGCTCAGGGCCGCCGACGCCCCGCCGCACGGCGGCTTCCGCGGCTACGTCGCCGACCCGGACGGCCACGCCTGGGAGATCGCCTGGAACGCCGCCTGGACGATCGACGCGCAGGGCCACGTCACCTTCGGCCTGTGAGCCCCTCAGGCGCCGCCGGACGCCCCCTGCCCGCGCGGCCGGCGGCGGGTGAAGGCCCAGCGGACCACCGCGCCCGCGGCGGCGCCGGCCAGCAGCAGCGGCCAGGCGATCGCGCCCAGCCGCATCGCCCCGGAGAGCGCCCCCTGCAGGACGCCCGAGGGCGCGGCCGCCCCGCCGCCCTCCAGCCGCCCCACGAGGAACGAGGCGGCCAGCGCCAGCAGGAACCAGGAGGCCGCGGCGGCGATGACGCCGACGCTGAAGCCCATGCGGCCGAACCGCCCCGCGAGCCAGGCCAGCGCCAGGGCCTCGGCCACGAGGACGAGCTGGATCCAGAGCGGGGCGGTGAGCAGGGTCATGCGGTCTCGTTCGTCTTGCCGCCCAGGCCGATGCGGTCGTGCTGGGCCTTCAGCTCGTCGTCGAAGACGTCGCCGAAGTCCTCGACCTCATAGAACTCGCGGACCTCCAGTTCCACCTCGCCGCCGGCGTCGAGCGGCGGCCAGCCGCGCAGCCAGTCGAGGACGTGCTGCAGCGAGGGCGCCTCGACCAGGGTGTAGCCGGCGATCAGCTCCTTGGTCTCGGCGAAGGGCCCGTCGATGATCATGGGCTTGCCGCCCCGGAACTTCACCTTGGCGCCGCGGGCGGTGGGCTTCAGGCCCGCGCCATCGAGGATCCTCAGGTGCGGGCCGGTGGCCTCGTGGAAGGCCATCATGGCGGCGGCGAGCTCGCGGGTCGGCATGGTCCCGGCCTCGGTCTCGGCGTCGCCCTTGCGGATGATCATGAAGCGCATGGCGTCATCTCCTGTCGTCGGCCCCCGGCATGGCGGCCCCGCGCGGAGGACGCGGCCGCGGCGGCGGCGCCGACATTTTGGTCAGGCCGGCCGCGCATCGAGCCCCACCACAGCCTCGGCCGCAAGGTCGCGGGCGGTGCGGCCCAGCACGGGATGGCGCCAGTCGGGCAGGACCTCGGCCAGCGGCCCCATGACGAACAGCCGCTCGTGGGCGCGCGGGTGCGGCAGGGTCAGGCCGGGCGTCCGGATCACCTGGCGGCCGTAGGCGATCAGGTCGAGGTCGAGGGTGCGGGGGGCGTTTCTTGCGCCGCGTTCGCGCCCGAGGTCGGCTTCGATGCGCAAAAGGGCGTCCAGCACGGCCTGCGGTCCCGCGTGCGCCTCGACAATCGCGATTCCGTTGCGATACTCAGGCGCAGAGGGGTCGGGCCAGGCGGCGGAGCGCCACCAGGACGATCTCGCGACGACAGGCAATTCCGCCTGGGGGAACCGCGCCAGAGCCGCTTCGAGCAGCGCCTCGCACGAGGCGTAGTCGCCCGCCAGGTTGCCGCCGAGCGCCACGATCACGGCCTCGTCCGGCCCGACTTTCAGGATATCTTCTTCTATGACCTTCTACCCCACGGACCGGCTGGCGCTCTTCATCGACGGGGCCAACCTCTACTCGGCCGCCAAGGGCCTGGGCTTCGACATCGACTACCGCAAGCTGCTGGAGGAGTTCCGCAAGCGGGGCGTCCTCGTGCGCGCCTACTACTACACCGCGCTGGTGGAGGATCAGGAGTATTCGCCGATCCGGCCGCTGGTCGACTGGCTGGACTACAACGGCTACCGGCTCGTGACGAAGGCGGCGCGGGAATACACGGACGCGCAAGGGCGCAAGCGCTGGCGCGGCGACATGGACGTCGAAATCGCCGTCGACATGATGGAGATGGCCGGCGCCGCCGACCACCTGGTGCTGTTCTCCGGCGACGGGGACTTCCGCTGCCTGGTGGAGGCCGTGCAGCGCAAGGGGGCGCGGGTGACGGTGGTCTCGACGGTGAAGTCGCAGCCGCCGATGGCCTCCGACGACCTGCGCCGGCAGGCGGACACCTTCGTGGACCTGGCGGACCTGGCGGACATCATCGGCCGGCCCTCGCGGCTGCCCAGGTTCATCCAGGAGACCCGCGAGCGCGAGCGGCTGCACGCGGACGAACCGGACATCGATGCCGAGGCTTGAGGCGGACGCGGTCCTGGTCGGACCCGAGGCGCCGCGCGACTGCCCGATCTGCCCGAGGCTGGTGGCCTACCGGGCGGCGAACGCGGCCGGCAATCCGGACTGGTTCAACGGCGCCGTGCCCTCCTTCGGCGACGAGAACGCGCGGCTGCTGGTGGCCGGCCTCGCCCCCGGGCGAACGGGGGCGAACCGCACGGGGCGGCCATTCACCGGCGACCACGCGGGCTACCTGCTCTACGCCACCCTGCAGAAGACCGGCTTCGCCGTGGGGACCTTCGACAAGGACGGCCACGACGACCTGCGGCTGGTGGACTGCATGATCACCAACGCCGTGCGCTGCGCCCCGCCGGGCAACAAGCCCGAGACGATCGAGGAGGCCAGCTGCCGGCCGTTCCTGCAGGCGAGGCTCTCCGCCCTGCCCCGCCTGAAGGTGATCGTGACCCTGGGCGACGTCTCGCGGCGCAACGTGCTGCGGGCGCTGGGCCTGAAGGCCTCGGCGGGCATCGCCGGCCACGGGACCGAGTTCCAGGCCGGGCCCTACACGGTGCTGAACAGCTACCACTGCTCGCGGCTGAACACGAACACCGGCCGGCTGACGCCTGAGATGTTTGAGGCCGTGTTCGAGCGCGCGCGGGCGCTGATCGGGGAATAGAACCACGGAATACACGGAAGGCACGGAAGGCGTCCGTGTCGTCCGTGGTTTCCTGAAGGCGCGCTCCGCGCAGACGCGGCGGAACCGCCGCTTGTCTGCCCACGAGCCCTGCGGCGGTCGCCTCAGGAACGGGCGCCGGGCATCGGTTCGCCTACGGGGACTAGCGCCGCCGTGGGTTGGCGGCGTAGCGTCCCGGCGCGTCTCAAGTCGGGGAGTTCCAAGCGTTGCGTCTCATGAAGTCGGCCGCCGTCGCGGCCCTGATCGTCGCCGTCGCCATGCCGGCGCTGGCCAAGCCCGATGCGGCGGCCCACGCCGAGGCGCTGGAGATCCTCACCCGGGGAATCGCGTTCCGCACGGTGACCGGCCACCAGGACCAGACCGTGGCCTATGCGGAATACCTGAAGGGCGTGCTGGTGAAGGCGGGCTTCGATCCCGCGGACATCAAGATCACGCCGTCCGACGGCACGGCCTACATGACCGCCCGCTACCGCGGCCGCGACGCCAGGAAGAAGCCCATCGTCATCCTCGGCCACATGGACGTGGTGGAGGCCAAGCGCGAGGACTGGACGCGCGACCCGTTCACCCCGGTGGTGGAGAACGGCTACGTGTTCGGCCGCGGCGCGGTGGACAACAAGTTCGACGTCTCCATGGCGGTGGCGACGCTCGCCCGCCTGAAACGCGAGGGCTGGACGCCCGGCCGCGACGTGATCCTGGCGCTGTCGGGCGACGAGGAGACGTCCATGGCCACGACCCAGAAGCTCGCCGCCGAGCTGAAGGGGGCGGAGATGGCGCTGAACGCCGACGGCGGCGGCGGTCTGCTGGACGAGGCCGGCCAGCCGGTGGTCTACGGCCTGCAGGCCGGCGAGAAGACCTACGCCGACTTCACCCTCACCGTCACCGATCCGGGCGGCCACTCCAGCCGCCCCGGAAAGACCAATGCGATCAACACCGTGGCCCAGGCTCTTACGAAGGTGGGCGCCTACCAGTTCCCGGTGATGCGCTCTGAGCTGACCGACGCCTACTTCCGGGCCAGCGCGTCCAAGACCGGCGGCGCCACCGGCGAGGCGATGAAGCGCTACGTGGCCAATCCGGAGGACAGGGAAGCGGTGGCGATCCTGGCGGCCGACCCGGAATATGTGGGCCAGCTCAGGACCACCTGCGTCTCGACCCTGGTCTCCGGCGGGCACGCGGTGAACGCCCTGCCCCAGCGCGCCACGGCCAACATCAACTGCCGCATCTTCCCCGGCACACCGTCGGAGAGCGTGCGCCAGGAGCTGGTGCGGGTGATCGCAGACCCGTCGATCACCGTGGAGCGGGTGAAGGGCGACGGGGCCATCGACAGCCCCGCCTCGCCGCTACGCGCCGACGTGATGGCGGCGGTGAAGAAGGCGGTGAACGCGCGCTATCCGAACGTGACCATCGTGCCGTCGATGTCGGCGGGGGCGACGGATTCCATGCACTTCCGCGCGGCCGGCGTCCCGAGCTACGGGGTGGCGGGCCTGTTCATGAAGTCGTCCGACGACTTCTCCCACGGGCTCAACGAGCGCGCGCCGGTGGCGGCCATCGACGGCTCGCTGGCGCACTGGGAGAGCCTGCTGAAGGACCTCGCCAAGTAGGCGCGGAGATCGGACGCGGCGTCCGGTCCAAGCTGGACCGCCGCGCGCCGCGCGCTATCTCAGGACGGATGACCGACCGCCACCCGCTCGACCGGCCGATCTGGGCCGCCCTCTCCGGCCGCCAGGCGCCGTTCGCCCTGGGCGACGGCCCCGCGCGCCGGATCGCCACCGACGTCGGGGTGTTCGTGGCCGCGCAGGACGATTCGCCGGAGAGCCTGGCGGCGCTCGCCGAACTGGTGCGAGCCCACGGCGAGTCCTGGCGCATGGAGGTGGGCGCCGCCCCCGTGCCCGGGACCGAGACGATCAGCGAGGCGCTCGGCGTGCAGATGGTCGCCGAGGCGCTGACCGACGCGCCGCCGCTGGCCTTCGCCTTCGAGCCCCTGAGCGAGGCGGACGCGCCGGCGATGCTGGCGCTCGCGACCCTGACCAGGCCGGGGCCGTTCGCGGCGCGCACGCACCAGCTCGGCGACTTCGTGGGCGTGAAGCGGGGCGGCGAGCTGATCGCCATGGCCGGCGAGCGGCTGAAGCCCGAGGGGTTCACCGAGGTGAGCGGCGTCTGCACCCACCCCGACCACCGCGGCAAGGGCTACGCGGCGGGCCTGATGCGCCACGTGGCCGGGAAGATCCTGGCGCGGGGCGAGACGCCCTTCCTGCACGCCTATGCGACCAACACCGGGGCCATCCGGCTCTACGAGACGCTGGGGTTCCGCATCCGGACGCAGGTGACGGTGACGGCGCTGAAGCCAGCCTGAGGGCTCAGCGCCAGTAGCCGTAGCGCCAGACGGGCTGGAAGCCGGCCTTGCGGTAGAGGCTGCGGGCCGGGTTGGGCTCTTCCACCTGCAGGAAGACACGCGTGATCCCACGGGCTGCGGCGAGGCGGCCGAAGGCGGCGAGTATGCGGCCGGCGTGGCCCCGGCCCCGATGGTCGGCCGCGGTGCGCATGCCGTGGACGCCCATCCAGCCGTGGCCGAAGCTGGCGACGCCGACGGCCACGGCGCGGCCCGCATCGCGCACCACGCCATAGGCGGCGCCGGGCGAGCGGCTCAGCACCTTCACCCGGTGCGCGCCATCCACAGGATCGAAGCCGGGTCCGAGGAAGACCTCCCCCCAGGCGGCGTCCGGCGCCTCCAGGATCTCGGCGCCGCCGTCCGCGAATGCGGCGAGCCGGGCGGCGTCGCCGGTCTTCACGAGGGTCGGCTGGCCTGCCGCGAGGCCGGCGGCGGCCAGCGCCGCCCGGACCGGCGCCAGCGACTCCGTGTCGGGAATGCGGAAGGCCGCCGGAAGCCCGCGGGCGGCGTAGGCGTCGAGGATGGCCGGAACCGCCCCCGCCGAGATCTCGTGACGCAACGGGACGGCCGATTTCGCCCGGCCGATGGTCCCATTGTCGAAGGCGACGAGCCAGCCATCGATCTCGAGCACCTCGGGCGGGGCGACGGCGGCGACCGTGGCGCGCTCCAGGCTCTCGACGAGGCCGGCCTCCACCTCAGCCCTTCTCCCTCATGAGCCGGGCCTTGTCGCGCTGCCAGTCGCGGGCGGCGACGGTCTCGCGCTTGTCGTGCTCCTTCTTGCCCTTGGCCAGGGCGACCTCGAGCTTCGCGAGGCCCTTGTCGTTCCAGTAGAGCTTCGTCGGGATGATCGTGCGGCCCTCGCGCTGGACGGCGCCGATGAGCTTGTCGATCTGCTTGCGCTTGAGGAGCAGCTTCCGGTGGCGGCGGGGCTCGTGGTTGAAATGCGGGCCGGCCTGGGCGTAGGGCGGGATGTCGGCGTTCACCAGCATGATCTGGTCGCCCTCCACCGCCGCATAGCTTTCGGCGATGTTGGCCTTGCCGTTGCGCAGGGACTTCACCTCGGACCCGGTGAGCGCGATGCCGGCCTCGAAGGTCTCCTCGAGGAAATAGTCGAACCGCGCGCGGCGGTTCTCCGCGATGAGCTTTCCAGCCATCGCTAAACCCGCTCATTCCCGCGGAAGCGGGAACCCAGGTGTTTTTGCGGTGAGCCCGGGCCGAACAGGAAAAAGCCTGGGCCCCCGCCTTCGCGGGGGTGAGCGGAAAGAGGGAGGCACATCAGACAACACCCGCTTCCCGCATGGCTTCCAGCACCTCGCGGCGGGAGGCTTCCGAGGCGGGGACGATGGGCAGCCGCACGTCCTCGGCGCAGAGGCCGAGGTGGGCGAGCGCGTACTTGGTGGGCGCGGGCGAGGCGTCGGAGAACAGCGCCTTGTGCAGGCGCACGAGGCGGTCCTGGCCCTGCAGGGCGCCGGCCCAGTCGCCGCCCAGGGCGGCGTCGTAGAAGGCGGCGCACTGCTCGGGCGCGACATTGGCGGTGACCGAGATGCAGCCGTGGCCGCCGTGGGCCATGTAGCCGAGCGCGGTGGGATCGTCCCCGGAGAGCATCACCCAGTCCTCGCCGCAGGCCAGCCGCTGGAGGCTGGCGCGGGCCAGGTCGCCGGTGGCGTCCTTGATCCCCACGATGTTCGGCAGCTTCGCGAGCCGGGCGAGGACCTCGTTGGAGATGTCCACGCTGGTGCGGCCGGGCACGTTGTAGACCAGCACCGGCAGCTGCACGGCCTCGTCGATCGCCGCGTAGTGGGCGTAGAGCCCCTCCTGGCTGGGCCGGTTGTAGTAGGGCGTGACCACCAGGGCCGCGTCGGCGCCCACGGTCTTGGCGTGGCGGACGAGCTCGATCGCCTCGGCGGTGGAGTTGGAGCCCGCGCCGGCCACCACGGGCACGCGGCCCCGGGCGGTCTTCACGCACAGCTCCACCACGCGGCGGTGCTCCTCGTGGCTGAGGGTCGCGGTCTCGCCGGTCGTGCCGACAGGGACGAGGCCGTGGACGCCGCCGGCGATCTGGCGCTCCACGAGGGCCACGAAGGCGTCTTCGTCCACCGCTCCGTCGCGGAAGGGCGTCACAAGCGCGGGGAGGACGCCCCGGAACAGAGGGTCGGTCATGGTCTGCAAAAAGCCGTGAATAGAGCGCTTGTTAAGCGTCGTTCAGAATTTCCGCGACATTATCGGGTTGCGGGTCGCGCCCGCAATCTCGATGTCAGCGTTTCAACCCCGGGGGGCGAGAGTTGCACGCCAAGGTCCGTAAAGCGCTTCTCCTGTCCGGCGTCGTCCTGATGGCCGGCACCCTGGCGCGCGCGCAGTCGCCGGATCCCCTAGGCGACCTGATCGCCAACACCCCCGCCCCCGAGGCGCCGGCCCCCGTCACCCAGCACCAGACGGTGCGCCGGCCGCTGTCGGACGCCGACGCCGCCAACTTCCGCCGCGCGGTCGATTCGGCCCGGCGAGCCGACGTGACCGGCGCGCGCACGGCGATCGCGGGCATCGACAATCCGCTGGCCCGCAAGGCCGCCACCTGGGCCCTGGTGGACGCCAACTCCGAACAGCTCAGCTTCTTCGAGGTGGACAATGCGCGGCGCGAGCTGAAGGGCTGGCCGCGGGAGAGCCGGCGGACCAACGCCGCCGAGAAGCTGCTGGAGACCTCCGGCAAGAGCCCGCACCAGATCGTCGAATGGTTCGGCGGCCGCGAGCCGCAGACCGCCCATGGCGCCCTGGCGCTGGCCTCCGCCCACCGGGCGCAGGGGCGGAACGCCGAGGCCGCCGCCCTGGTCCGTCGATGGTGGCGGGACCGGAGCTTCGAGGCCGACGTCCAGCGCAGCATGCTGGCCCGGTTCGGCGACGTCCTGACCATGGACGACCACGCCCGGCGGGCCGACATCCTGCTCTACGGGCCGCAGGGCCCGGCGACGCGCGACATCGTGGCCCTGCTGCCGGCCGACCAGCAGGCGGCGGCGCAGGCGCGGATCGCGCTGCGCGCCGGCGCCGGCAACGCCAACGACCTGCTGAACGCCCTGCCCCCCGGCGTCGCCCAGAGCCCGGGCGTGGCCTTCGAGCGCGCGGCCTTCCTGCGCCGCGGCGGGATGGACACCCTGGCCGCCGCCCAGCTTCCCTATTTCCCGAAGGAGGTCGTGACCTCCGACCAGGCCGACAAAATCTGGGACGAACGCCACCGGCTGGTGCTGGCGGCGCTGCGCAACGGCGACGCCCGCGCCGCCTACGCCGCCGCGGCCGACAGCGGCCTGCGCGAGGGGGGCGACGCGGCCGACGCGGAGTTCTACGCCGGCTGGATCGCGCTGACGAAGCTGAAGGACGCCGACCGGGCGGCCCGCCACTTCGCCGCCATCGAGCGCATCGGCTCCTCGCCGATCACCCGGGCGCGGGCCTACTACTGGCAGGGCCGCGCCGCCGAGGCCAAGGGCGACCACGCCGCGGCCCAGGAGTTCTACGCGCAAGGGGCGCAGCACTACGCCACCTTCTACGGCCAGCTCTCGGGCGAGAAGCTCGGGATGCAGCTGGTGCTGGGCCGCGACCCGCAGCTGACGCCGGCCCACCGCGCCCGCTTCGAGGGCCGCGACGAGGTGCAGGCCATGCGGCTGTTCTTCGACCAGGGCTACCGCGACCTGTTCCGGGCCTTCGCGCTGGCGCTGGACGACAGCCTGCCGACCGTCGAGGACCAGGCCCTGCTGGTGGACGCCGCCCGCGGCTACGGCGACCAGGACACCTCCATGAAGGTGGTCCGGGCGGCGGCGCAGCGCGGCATGCTGCTGCCCGAGCGGGGCTATCCGTTCCGCACCCCGCCCGCGGTGTCCAACGCGCCGGAGCCGGCGCTGGTGCTGGCCATCACCCGCCAGGAGAGCGGCTTCGACCCGCTGGTCCGCTCCGGCGTCGGGGCGCGCGGGATGATGCAGCTGATGCCGGCCACCGCCCAGATCGTGGCGCGGCGGATCGGCGTCGGCTACTCGCCCGGCATGCTGGACGAGCCGGACTACAACATGCGCCTGGGCTCCAGCTACCTGGGCCAGGTGATCGGCCAGTTCTCCGGGTCCTATGTCATGGCGACGGCCGGCTACAACGCCGGTCCCGGGCGGCCGACGCAGTGGTCGGGTTTCTGCGGCGACCCGCGCGGCGGGACCACCGACCCGATCGACTTCATCGAATGCATCCCGTTCTCGGAGACCCGCAACTACGTGATGCGGGTGATGGAGGGGATGCAGGTCTACCGGGCCAAGCTGCACGGCGGCGCCGTGCCGATCACGCTCTCGAACGACCTGAAGCGCGGCGGCTACGGCTATCCGCCGCCGGCCCAGACGCAGGTGACCAGCGCGCGGTGAGCTAGGCCGGGCGCGTCCTGAGCCAGGCCAGGACGAACAGGACGGCGAGCGCGAGGTCGACGGTGGCGAAGACGACCACCGGGGCCTCCACCTCGCCGCGGGCGTAGAGCCACCAGACCGGCAGGCCGAAGGCGAGCTTCTCGACGACCGAGGGCAGCATCAGCGGGCGATGGCGCGCGGGATCCCGGCCGATCACCAGGAAGACCAGCTGGAAGGCCAGCGCCGTGCCGACGAAGCCGTAGAAGTTCTCCGGATAGGCCATCGGGCCGCCCTGGGCCTCGATAACGTCGCGCAGGAACAGCATCGGCGTCAGGGTGATGACGCCGTAGACGCCGGCCAGCGTGAACACCCACTTCGCGAAGCTCATGGCGGCGCCCTCCCCGCCACCAGCATGGGACCGTGGGGCGAGTCCGCCAAGCCGCCGTCCAGGCGGAAGGCGCGGCGCAGGATCTCCGGCGCGAGCGCCTCGGCCGGCGGGCCATCGGCGATCACCTTGCCCTCGTGCAGGACGACGAGGCGGTCGCAGGCGCGGGCGGCGAGGCCCAGGTCGTGCAGGGTGAGGACCACGCCGGCCCCGCCCTGCGCCTCCTCGCGCAGCAGGGCCAGCGCCAGGAGCTGGGCGTCGGGGTCGAGGCCGGCGACCGGCTCGTCGGCGACCAGCAGGGGCGCGCCGGCGACCAGCAGGCGGGCGAGCAGCGCCCGGGCCCGCTCGCCGCCGGACATGTCGAGGACGCCGCGGGTCTCCAGGCCCTGCAGGCCGACGCGTGCGAGGGCGGCGAAGGCGCGGTCGCGGGCCTCCTTCGGGGGACGGTGGAAGGCGCCGAGGCTGGCCACCCGCCAGGCCGGCAGGTTCCAGCCCACCCGCCGCTCCTGGGGCAGGTAGGCGCAGAGCGCGGCGCGCTCGGCCTCGGAGAGCTGGCGGACGGGCCTGCCGCCCAGCTCCGCCCGGCCTTCGTCGAGGTGGGCGAGGCCGAGGGCGGCGCGCAGCAGGGTGGTCTTGCCGGCCCCGTTGGCCCCTACAACGCCCACCAGCTCGCCGGCCGCGACGGCGAGATCGGCGTGGTCGAGGACCACGCGCGACCCACGGCGGACCACGGCGCCGGAGAGGCTGAGCGCCGTCATCCGCGCCAGCTCCGGGCGGCGCGCCAGGCGATCAGGGCGAACAGCGGCCCGCCGAACAGGGCGGTGACGACGCCGAGCTTGAGCTCCAGGTCGGTGGGGATCAGTCGGGCGGCGAGGTCGGCGGCGACCAGCAGGCCGGCGCCGGCGAGCGCGGACGGCACGAGCACGCGGCCGGGGTCGGCCCCCGCGCCGGCGCGGACCAGGTGCGGTGCGGCGAGGCCCACGAAGCCGACGATGCCGGCCATGGCCACCGCGGCGCCGGTCAGCAGCGACGCGCCGGCCACCGCGGCGGTGCGCAGGCGCGCCATGGGCAGGCCAGACAGTGCGGCGGTCTCCTCGCCGAGCGTCAGCATGACGAGGCCGCGGGCGGCGTAGGCGCACAGCCCCGCGCCGACCGCCATGGGGACGAGCTCGCGGCCGATGTCGTCCCAGTCGCGGTTCTCCACCGAGCCGAGCAGCCAGGAGAACACCTCCTGCAGGGTGACGGGCGACGGCGAGAAGTTGAACACGAGCGAGGTGAGCGCCCCGGCGAAGGCCGACAGCGCCACGCCGAACAGGATCAGGGTCTCGGGCTCGCGGAAGCGGGCGGCGACGGCGGTGAGCAGCAGGCCGGCGGCCAGCGCCGCCGCCAGCGAGGCGGCCTCCACCGCGCCGGGCATGGCCGCGAAGCCCAGGGAGATGGCGAGCGCCGCGCCCAGCCCTGCCCCGCCCGCCACGCCCAGCACGCCGGGGTCGGCCAGGGGGTTGCGCAGCAGGCCCTGCAGGACCGCGCCGGAGAGGCCGAGCGCCGCGCCGACCACGGCGGCGGCGACGGTGCGCGGCAGGCGGATGGCGAACAGCACCTCGTGCGGGCCCGAGCCCGGCTCGGCGAACGCCTGGGCGAGCTGGGCGGCGGTGAGCTGGGTCTCGCCGAGCAGCAGGCCGGCGGCCAGGAGCGCCAGCAGGCCCGCCGCGAGCCCGATGTTGAGGCGCACGTCCCTCACCGGGGCGCCTTGGACGCCAGCAGCTCGACGGCGTCGCCGGCGCCCCAGTCGGGACAGGCGAGCATGGAGCCCGGCACGCTGGCGATGGCGCGCTCGGCGGCGACGCGGCGGAGCACCCGGTGGCGGCCGGGGCCCCAGCTGTCGCCGGCGAGCTGGAAGGTGTCGAAGAAGCCCAGCACCACGCGCTCCGGCGGATCGAGGACGAGCGCCTCCAGGGAGACGGTGTGGTAGCCGGGCCGGGTCTCGGCGTTGGCGAGGCCGGCGGCGCGCAGGACGGCGTCCACCAGGGCGCCCGGACCGGCGGTGACGCCGCTGGGGGTCAGGTAGAGGACGCGGGTCCCGTTCCACGCGCCGGCGGCGCGGGCGAGCTGGGCGTCGAGGCGGGCGACCAGGGCCTCGCCGCGGGCGGGCTGCTGCAGGGCGGCGGCGACCTTGCGGATGTTGGCGCGCAGGCCGGGGAAGTCCGTCGCCTCGTCGATCGTCACGACGCGGACCCCGCGGTCCTCGAGCCGGCGGATCAGGCGCGGGTCGCCGCCCCAGTAGCGGACGACGACGTCCGGCCGGGCGGCGAGCGCGGTCTCCAGGTCCACCCGGCGGCGCGGCAGGCCGGCGGCCAGGCTCCGCAGGCGGGAATCGGCGTCGTCGGCGCGGGTGGAGAGGCCGGCGATGGCCGCGCGCGGGCTGAGCGCCAGGACGTACTGGTCGGCGCACTGGTCGAAGGCGAGGACCCGGGGCGCGGCCTGGGCGGCTGGCGCGGCGGCGAGGCCGAGCGCCAGGGCGAGCAGGCTCAGTCGACGACGAGGCCGTGCAGCAGGCCGTCCAGGGTGACCTGCATCAGCGCCTGGTGGTCGCACCAGCCGAAGTTCGGCCGCGCGGCGAGCAGGGCCACGACCCCATGGCACGACATCCACAGGGCCTGGGCCGCGGAGTCGGCCGTCCCCGTGCGGAGCCTGCCGGACGCCGCGATCTCGCGGACCACGCCTGAGAAGATCTCGTAGCATTGTGTGGAGAGGTCGACCGTGTCCTCGGGCCAGAGCCCTGCCGATAGCGGACGCGGCGCGGCATACACAAGCTGATAGGCGTTCGGATGCTCCAGGCCCCAGCGCATGTAGGCCTCGAGCATCATCTTCACCCGCACCACCGCGTCGAGCGGTTTGCCGGCGATCTCGGAGTTGCGCTCCAGGAGCTGGCGCAGGGTGCGCTCGCAGATCTCCAGCAGGATGCAGCCCTTGTCGGGGAAGTGCATGTAGAGGGCGGTGGAGGAGACCCCGACCTCGTCGGCGATCTTGCGGATGGTGGCGCCTTCGTAGCCCTCGGCGACGAAGATGCGCTCCGCCGCCTCCAGGATCTCGGCGCGGCGCAGGTGGCCGTCGCCCTTGGCCTTGCGCGCCGAACGGCGGGCGGTGGCGGCTGAAGCAGACAAAGCGTTTCCCCCAGGTACTTTCTTTGGGGCGTAGCGGACCCCAAAACCCGGAATGTTACAACCCCGCGACACAACCGGAGCGACGCGGGGCCGCGGCCCCGCACTGGACGGAGGCGGCGCGAACCGCGTAAGGCGCGCAGCCATGAGCGCGCGCGATCCCCTGGTGGCGGAGGCGCCCGGCGTGATGCGCACGCAGGGCTGGGCCGACTACGCCCTGGTCGATTCGGGCGGCGGCCGGAAGCTGGAGCGCTACGGCCCCTACCGGGTGGTGCGGCCCGAGCCGCAGTGCCTGTGGTCGCCCAGCCTGCCGGAGAGCGCCTGGGCGGAGGCCGACGCGGTGTTCGACCCCACGAACGAGGACGAGGACGCCGGCCGCTGGCGGTTCCGCGGCAAGCCGGCCGAGGCCTGGCCGCTGGCCTGGGGCGAGGCGAGGTTCCTGGCGAGGTTCACGGCCTTCCGGCACCTGGCCTTCTTCCCGGAGCAGGCGGCGAACTGGGCCTGGCTGGACGAGCGGATCCGCGGCCACGGCGGCCAGCCCAGGGTGCTCAACCTGTTCGGCTACACCGGCGTCGCCAGCCTCGTCATGGCGGCGGCCGGCGCGCACGTGACCCATGTGGACGCGTCCAAGAAGGCGGTGGCGATGGCCCGGGAGAACGCCGAGCTCTCGGGGCTGGCCGACCGGCCGATCCGCTGGATCACCGAGGACGCGCGCAAGTACGTCGCCCGGGAGGCCCGCCGCGGCTCGCAGTACGACGGCATCATCCTGGACCCGCCGAAATACGGCCGCGGCCCCACGGGCGAGGTCTGGCGGCTGTTCGAGGACCTGCCGGAGCTCGCCGGCCTCTGCGCTGGACTGCTTTCGGAAAACGCGTCGTTCCTGATCCTCAACGCCTATGCCGAGCGGATCTCCGGGGCGGCGCTGGCGGGCCTCCTGTCGGAGAAGCTGAAGGGCCGCGGCGGCTCGATCGAATGGGGCGAGCTGGCGCTGGTCCAGGACGGCGGCGCGCGCGAGATCGGCATGAGCTTCTACGCGAGATGGGCGTCTTGAGCGCCCGGGCCATCAGTTCGCTGCAGAACCCGACGGTGAAGGCCGTGCGCGCCCTGCACATGCGCAAGGAACGCGACGACACCGGCCTGTTCGTCGCCGAGGGGCTGAAGAACGTCATCGAGGGGGTCGACACCGGGCACGCGCCCAGGATCCTGATGCACGGCCCGGACGCTGCGGCCCATCCGATGATGCGCAAGGCGGTGCAGGCGACGCAGGCCGCCGGCGGCGAGGTCATCGAGGTGACCCACGACATCCTGGCCAAGGTCTCCCGGCGGGAGAACCCGCAGGCGGTGGTGGGCGTCTTCCCGCAGGTGTTCCGGCCGCTCGTCGAGGTGGAAGCGGGGCCTGCGCAGTGCGTGGTCGCCCTGCACCGGGTGCGCGACCCCGGCAACCTCGGGACCATCGTCCGCACGGCGGACGCGGCCGGCTGCGGCGGGGTGATCCTGGTGGGGGAGTGCTGCGACCCCTATTCGGTGGAGGCGGTGCGCGCGACCATGGGCTCGGTCTTCGCCGTGCCGCTGACGCGCGCCAGCGAGGACGAGTTCGCCGCCTGGCGGACGGGCTGGACCGGCTCGGTGGTGGGCACCCTGCTCTCGGCGAGCGCCAGCCACGCCGAGGCCACCTACCGCAAGCCGGCCCTGATCCTGATGGGCAACGAGCAGCAGGGACTGACCCCCGACATGGCCGCCCTGCCCGACCTGAACGTGAAGATCCCCATGCGCGGCCGCGCCGACAGCCTGAACCTGTCGGTGGCCACGGGGATCATGATCTACGCCGCCACGGCCTAGACGCGCGCGCCGACCCGGCCGATGGTTCCGCCGGGGGTCCGTCCAGGGGTGGGCGGACGAGATCGGGGGCCACATGGACACCACGCACCGCTTCAGCCTGCTCCTTTGCCTGGCGGGATCGCTCGGCGCCTGCAGCCAGGCGCCCGAGCCGGAAGCGCCGCCGCCGCCGCCGCAGGGCCGGGTTCAGCTCGTGGCCTCCGGCGTCAGCGAGAGCCGGTTCCTGGCGCTGGACGACCTGAAGGCCGGCGACGGCGCCGCCCAGGCCACCGTGCTGATCCTCGGGGCGAGCCCGACCTCGGTGAACAAGACCTACGCGCTGGCCGTGAAGCGCGAGACCATCGACTGCGAGATCGGGCGCACCACCGCCGAGACCGCGGCCTACCACGACGCCGCCGGCAAGCTGATGCACCAGGAGGTGATCAACACCGGGCGCAGGGGCCGGCCGCTGGAGCCCACCGAGGTGGAGGCGAACGTCGCGTGCGGGGCGGCCAAGGGCGGGCGCGTCTTCGCCGGCTGGCGCTCGGCCCAGCGCGAGGTGCAGAGCCCGCCGGACGCGGTGAAGACCTCCGCCGACGCCGCCGACTTCCACACCCAGGCCTGGAAGTGCGCCGCGACGGTGCGCGGCCGCCTGCGGCCGCCGCAGCCGGAGAGCTGCGACCGGGCGGTGGCGCTGGACGGCGCGGACCTGAACGTGCGCCTCGACCACGGCTACCTCGCCCTGGTGACCGACGACCTGGCCGGGGCCAAGGCCGATTTCGACGCTGTGACCGCGGCCGATCCGAAGAACGCCGCCGCCTTCTTCGGCCGCAGCCTGATTCCGGCGATCCGGGGCAATCCCGCCGGCGGACGGGCCGACCGGGAGGCGGCGCTCGCCCTCGACCCGAAGATCTCCCAATGGGTGGAGGCCACGTACAAGGTGCAGGTGGGCGACGCCTATCGATGAGCCGCCGCCTCCCGTCGCAGGCGGCTTGAAACCGTCCGTGGTCGCCAGGATCATCACCGCCTCGCCGCCGGAGCGGCCCCATGAAGGAACCCCCATGCCGACGCGCCGACGCCTGATGGAATATGCCGCCCTGGCCGCGCCGGGCCTGGCGCTGGGCGGCGCCGCGCTCGCCCAGCCCGCCCGCAGGCCGCTGCGCATCCTGATCCTCGGCGGCACCGGCTTCATGGGACCGCACCAGGTCCGCTACGCCCTGGCCCGCGGGCACAAGCTGACCCTGTTCAACCGCGGGCGGCGGCCGCAGGACTGGCCGGCCGAGGTGGAGGAGCTGACCGGCGACCGCAACACGGGCGACCTGAAGGCGCTCGAGGGCCGCGAGTGGGACGTCTGCATCGACAACCCCACCACCCTGCCCTTCTGGGTGCGCGACGCCGGGCAGGCGCTGAAAGGCAAGGTGAAGCACTACGTCTTCTTCTCGACCATCTCGGTCTATGCCTCGAACGACAGGCCGGGCGACGAGACCGCGCCGCTGGCGCCCTATCCCGGCAAGGACCCGCTGGCCGAGACCGCCGAGACCTTCCGGGCGAACGGCGCGCTGTACGGTCCGCTGAAGGCGGCCAGCGAGCAGGAGGCGAAGCGCCAGTTCGGCGAGGCCGCGGTGACCATCGTGCGGCCCGGGCTGATCGTCGGGCCGGGCGACGAGACCGACCGCTTCACCTACTGGCCCGTGCGGCTGGCGAAGGGCGGCGAGGTCGCCGCGCCGGGAGACGGCCGCGACCCCGTGCAGTTCGTGGACGCCCGCGACCTGGCCGAATGGATCGTCCGGCTGGCGGAGACGCGGACCACCGGGACCTTCAACGGCACGGGGCCGAAGCGGCCGATCCCCATGGCCGAGATGCTGGACGTGGTCGGCAAGGCGGTGAGGTCGGACGCGAAGCTGACCTGGATCCCGGCCGACTTCCTCGCGGCGCAGAACGTGCGGATGTGGAGCGACATGCCGGTGTGGATCCCCGAACAGGGCGAGACCGCGGGCTTCCACCACCGCGACGTCAGCCGCGCGCAGGCGGCCGGGCTGACCTACCGACCGCTGGCCACGACCGCCTCCGACACCCTGGCCTGGTTCCGGACCCTGCCGGCCGAGCGGCAGGCGAAGCTGCGCGCGGGACTGACGCCGGAGCGCGAGGCGGCCCTGCTGGCGGCCTGGAAGGCGAAGGCCTAGGCGGCCGCTCCGATAGCCCTCCTCCTCGATGGAGGAGGGTTGGGTGGTGGTGTGCCCGTCGAGCTGACGGAAGTGGCGCGTATGGCGCCGAGCCCCCGAGCTCCCATCCTCGTGGCGGCCTGCGACCACCACCATCCCTACCCTTCCTCCATCGAGGAGGAAGGGGCGCGAGCCTGCGGAGGCCGCTGATCCGCCTCACGTCCCGCGGGGCTTGGCGCGGGTGGTGGGGTCGGCGCTGGCGGGGTCCTCGGGCCAGACGTGCTTGGGATAGCGGCCGCGCATGTCGGTGCGGACGTCCTTCCAGGAGCCCTTCCAGAAGCCCGGCAGGTCCTTGGTCGTCTGGATCGGCCGGTGGGCCGGCGAGAGCAGCGACAGGGTGAGCGGGACGCCGCCGACCGCGGGGTGCTCGGCGAGGCCGTAGACCTCCTGCACGCGCACCTCGACCTTCGGCCCGCCCTCGGCGGCGTAGTCGATGGCGAAGCTGCTGCCGGTGGGCGCGGTCCAGCGGGCCGGCGCCTCGGCCTCCAGCCGCCGCTGCAGGTCCCAGGGCACGAGGGTGCGGAGCGCACCGTCGAGGACGTCCGGCCGAAGGTCGGAGAGCCTGCGGACGCCGGTCAGCAGGGGCGTGAGCCACTCGTCCAGGCGGCCGGCCAGGGCGGTGTCGGAGAGGTCCGGCCAGGCGTCGTCGCGGGCCCGCAGGAAGGCGATGCGCTCGCGGAGCGACTGGGCGGCGGCGCCCCAGGGCAGGAGCTTCACGCCCTCGGCGCGGACGCGGTCGGCGAGCGCGCGGGCGATGAGCGCCGGGTCGGGACTGTCGTCCACCTGCTCCCGGACCACCAGGCGGCCGAGCCGGGTGAGTCGCTTGGCGCGGAGCCGCCCGCCGCCGCTCTCCTCCAGGCGGTCCTCGGTCGTGAGCTGGTCTGAGAAGGCCTCGAGCAGCTCGGCCTCGTCCAGGGGCGCGGCGAGCAGGATGCGGTCGCGGCGCTCGCCGCCGCCCAGTTCGGCGACGGCCAGCCAGGTCTCGCGCGCCAGCGCGTCGGTGGTCTCCAGGAAGGCGCCGCGGCCGCTGACCAGCTGGAACTCGCCCTGCGGACCGCGGGCCCGGGCGATGCGCTCCGGATAGGCGAAGGCCAGCAGCAGGCCGTCGGAGAGCGGCTCGCCCTTCCCGGCCCGGCCGGCCATGGAGGCCCAGCGGTCGGCGAGCGCCCGGGCGTCGCGGGCCCGGGGGCTGCGGTCGCGCTCCAGGCCCTCCAGGCGGGGGCGGAGGTCGGCGTCGCGGCCGCCCAGGCTCCGTTCGGTGACGAGGGCGGCGATGCGCGCGGCGCGGGCCGCCTGGCCGGTTTCGGCGGCCTTCAGGACCATGTGCGCCAGGCGGGGCGGCAGCGGGACCTCGGCCAGCGCCTGGCCGTGCGGCGTGAGCACGCCGTCGGGGGTCAGCGCCTCCAGCCGGACCAGCAGGGCGCGGGCCTCGGCGAAGGCGGCGGCGGGCGGCGGGTCGAGGAAGGCGAGGTCCGCGGCGTCCCTGGCGCCCCAGCGGGCGAGGTCGAGGGCGAGGCCCGAGAGGTCGGCGTCGAGGATCTCCGGGTCGGCGTAGGCCGGCAGGGCGCGGGTCTCGGCCTCCTCCCACAGCCGGTAGCAGACGCCGGGCTCGGTGCGGCCGGCGCGGCCGCGGCGCTGGTCGGCGGCGGCGCGGGAGACGCGGACTGTGGCCAGCCGGGTGAGGCCGGACGCGGGATCGAAGCGCGGCACGCGGGCCAGCCCGCAGTCGACCACCACGCGGACGCCCTCGATGGTCAGGCTGGTCTCGGCGATGGAGGTGGCGAGCACCACCTTGCGCCGCCCGGCCGGCGCCGGGCTGATGGCGCGGTCCTGCTCGGCGGGGCCGAGCGCGCCGTAGAGCGGGTCGATGTCCACGTCCGGGCGGCGCACGCGCTCGGCCAGACGCTCCGCGGTGCGCAGGATCTCCCCCTGCCCCGGCAGGAAGACGAGGATCGAGCCGGTCTCCTCGGCCAGCGCCTTCTCCACGGCGCGGACCACGCAGTCCTCCAGGCGCAGGCGCTCGTCGCGCCCGAGGTAGCGGGTCTCGACCGGATGGGCGCGGCCCTGGCTCTCCACCACGGGCGCGTCGCCCAGCAGGCGGGCCACGGCGGCGCCGTCGAGGGTGGCGGACATCACCAGCAGCTTGAGGTCCTCGCGCAGCAGCCCCTGGGCGTCGCGGGCCAGCGCCAGGCCGAGGTCGGCGTCGAGGCTGCGCTCGTGGAACTCGTCGAAGACCACGCAAGACACGCCCGCCAGCTCCGGGTCGGCCAGGACCATGCGGGTGAAGACGCCCTCGGTGACCACCTCGATGCGGGTGGCGGCCGAGACCTTGGACTGCATGCGCACGCGGAAGCCGACCGTGCGGCCCACCGGCTCGCCGAGCGTCCTGGCCATCCGCTCGGCGGCGGCGCGGGCGGCGAGGCGCCGCGGCTCCAGCACGATGATCTTGCCCTGCCCCATCCAGGGCTCGCCCAGCAGCTCCAGCGGGACGACCGTGGTCTTGCCCGCGCCGGGCGGCGCGACCAGCACGGCCGCCGCCCTTTCGCGCAGCCGCGACTTCAGTTCAGGCAGGATCTCGTGGACGGGGAGCATATTTTCCCCGCCATAGCCGTGGTTGGGGGTGAGGTCACGCGCGGGGCGTTGCCTAGAGGGGCGTGCCTCACTAACGTCCGCGCCAACAGTCAACCGGCGGGCGCCCCAACTTGCGCCGCGCCCAGGGGGAACGACCACATGAGCGTAGACGCCGCACCCCGCGGAAACAGGCTCCTCATCCGAAAATCCATCGAACAGGTCCAAAGGGAATCGCAGACCCACGGGCTGAAGCGCACGCTCGGCGCCTGGAACCTGGTGCTGCTGGGCATCGGCTGCATCATCGGCGCGGGCATCTACGTCATGACCGGCAACGCCGCGGCCAACTTCGCCGGCCCGGCCGTCGTCCTGTCGTTCATCGTCGCCTTCTTCGCCTGCGTCTTCGCGGGCCTCTGCTATGCGGAGCTGGCGTCCACCATGCCGGTGGCGGGCTCGGCCTACACCTATTCCTACACCACGCTCGGCGAGGTCTTCGCCTGGGTGATGGGCTGGCTGCTGGTGCTGGAGTACGGCGTCGCGGCGGCCACCGTGGCCGCCGGCTGGTCCGGCAACGTGGTCTCGCTGCTCAAGGACTTCGGGGTGGTGATTCCCACCGAGTTCACCGACAGCTTCATCCGCGCGGTCCAGCTGCCCCAGGGCGGCTTCACCTTCGAGAGCGGCGGCAGCTTCAACCTGCTGGGCGCGGCCGGCATCCTGGCCATCACCGTCCTGCTGGTGATCGGCATCTCGGAGTCGGCGACGGTCAACAACGTGATCGTCTTCATCAAGGTGGGCGTGCTGCTGCTGTTCATCGGCATGGGCGTCGCCTTCATCAACATCGACAACTGGACGCCGTTCATCCCGCCGAACGAGGGCGGCTTCACCTACGGGGTGCCCGGCATCTTCCGGGCGGCGTCGGTGATCTTCTTCGCCTATGTGGGCTTCGAGGCGGTCTCCACGGCCGCGGCGGAGGCCAAGAACCCGCAGCGCGACATCCCCATCGGGGTGCTGGGCTCGCTGATCGTCTGCACGATCATCTACATGCTGGTGGCCGCCGTGCTGACCGGCGTGGTGCCGTTCCGCCAGCTGGGCGTGTCGGCCCCGATCGCCCTGGCCGTGGACGTCATGGGCATGACCTGGTTCTCGCTGCTGATCAAAATCGGCGCGGTGGCCGGCCTCACCTCGGTGATGCTGATCCTGACCTACGGCCAGAGCCGGATCTTCTTCGCCATGGCCAAGGACGGGCTGCTGCCGCGGTTCTTCTCGGTCCTGCACGAGAAGTTCCGCACGCCCTGGATCGGCACCATCGTGCTGGGCGTGATCATCGCGTTCGCGGCCTCCATGCTGCCGATCCAGATCCTCGGCGACCTGGTGAGCCTGGGCACCGCGACGGCCTTCGCCATCGTCTGCATCAGCGTGCTGTGGCTGCGGAAGAACCGTCCGGACCTGCACCGGCCGTTCCGCGCCCCGCTCGGCGTGTTCACCCCGATCGCGGGCATCTTCTTCGCCCTGATCATGATCGCCCCGCTGGTGATGGACATCTTCGCCAAGGCGGCGTCGGGCGACCCGATCCCGGCGATCCTGCTGGGCAGCTACTTCGCCATCGGGGCGGCGCTCTACGCCTTCTACGGCTACCGCAACTCGCGGCTGGGCAACGGCCTGCCGCAGGTGGACGCCGACCAGGACGCCGGCACCGGCCCCGAGCAGGCCATCCTGCACGGGATCGAGGACGGCAAGGCCTAGGCTCCAGGCCGATGGCGACAAGGAAGGGCGGGGCCTCGGCTCCGCCCTTTTTCGTTCCGGCCCGCCAACCCTTCCAATTTGGCCGGTGAATCCCGATCATAGGGGCGACATGAACGCCACGCCCCCGCCCGAACCGCCGATCCGCGCCGTGATCGCGCCGGTGACCCCGCTGCAGCAGAACTGCACCATCGTCTGGTGCTCGAAGACCCGGAAGGCCGCGATCATCGATCCCGGCGGCGAGGTCGACCGGCTGCTGGCGGCGCTGAAGCAGTACGACCTGACGCTCGAGAAGATCTGGATCACCCACGGCCACCTCGACCACGCCGGCGGCACGGCGGCGCTGAAGGCGGCGACGGGGGTCCCCATCGAGGGGCCGCACCCGGACGACGCCTTCTGGATCGACGACATCGAACAGTCCGGCGCCCGCTGGGGCATGCCGGAGGCGCGCAGCTTCACGCCGGACCGCTGGCTGCACGACGGCGACCGGGTGAGCCTCGGCGAGACGGAGTTCGAGGTCTACCACTGCCCCGGCCACACGCCTGGCCACGTGATCTTCTTCCACCCGGAGACCAAGTTCGCCCAGGTGGGCGACGTGCTGTTCCAGGGCTCCATCGGGCGGACCGACTTCCCGCGCGGCAACCACGCCGACCTGATCAAGGCCATCACCACCAAGCTCTGGCCCTTGGGCGACGACGTGCGCTTCGTGCCGGGCCACGGGCCGATGTCGACCTTCGGCCAGGAGCGGCGGACCAACCCCTTCGTCGCCGACGCGGTGCTGGCGGAATCGTGATTTCAGGGACGAAATCCGACTGTTACGGCCCGGCCCGACAATGCCGGCCATGGAGCTGCACGAAGACATGAGCCAGGCCGGCGCCCGCATCCTGATGGTGGACGACGATCCGGGCATCCGCGACGTGGTCTCCGACTTCCTGGGGCGCCACGGCTACAAGGTCGAGACCGCCGGCGACGCGCGGGAGATGGAGCAGGCGCTGGAGCGCGGGCCCGTCGACCTGATCGTGCTCGACGTCATGCTGCCGGGCGAGGACGGGCTGGCCGTCTGCCGCCGCCTGACCACCGGCGACGCCTCGCCGCCGATCATCATGCTCTCGGCCATGGGCGAGGACACCGACCGGATCGTGGGCCTGGAGCTGGGCGCCGACGACTATCTGGCCAAGCCGTGCAATCCGCGCGAGCTGCTGGCCCGGGTGCGCGCGGTGCTGCGCCGGGCCGAGCAGCGCTCGGCGGGGGCGGGCGTGGGCGCGGGCTGCGAGTTCGCCGGCTGGCGGCTGGACCTGGTGCGCCGCGAGCTGCGCTCGCCGCAGGGCGTGGTGGTGAACCTGTCCTCGGGCGAGTTCTCCCTGCTGCGCGCCTTCGTGGAGCGGCCGCAGCGAGTGCTGACCCGCGACCAGCTGCTGGAGTTCGCCCGCGGACCGGACAGCGACGCCTTCGACCGGGCCATAGACGTGCAGATCAGCCGGCTGCGCCGCAAGCTCGACGACGGCGGCGGCCAGGACCTGATCCGCACGATCCGCAACGAGGGCTACATGTTCACCCCGAAGGTGAAGCGGGGATGAGCCGCTTCAGCCGCGGGCGCCCGACCGCCTCGCTGTTCGGCCAACTGCTGACCCTCACCGGCCTGACGCTGGTGACGGCGAACATCATCAGCGTCCTGCTGATCTTCAACCTGCCGCCGCCGACGCCGGACTTCTACCGGCTGTCGGAGATCGTCCAGGCGTTCCGCGGGACCCCGCCGGCCTTCACCGAACGGCGGCCGCTGGAGCTGGTCACCCGCAACGAGCCGCCGGGGCCGGTCATGGAAGGCCGCATGGCGCCGGAGATCCGCCTGCGGCTCTCCGAGGAGCTGGGCGTGCCGGTGACGCGGATCATGATCGCGGGCGACCGGGGGCCGTTCTCCGACCGCCGGGTGTTCCGCATCCTGCGCAACCGGATGGCGCGCGACGGGGGGCCCCGGGACGAGCACTTTCTGGTGGAGCCCTTCCAGGTGGCGGTGGCCCAGGCGGACGGCCGCTGGCTGGTGGTGCGGCCGCAGGCGGGCCTGGGGCTGAACCCCTGGCAGCAGCGGATCGCCCTGTGGTTCGTGCTGTCGGCCCTGGTGATGGCGCCGATCGCCTACGTCTTCGCCCGCCGGCTGTCGGCCCCGATCAAGCTGTTCGCCGACGCCGCCGAGCGGCTGGGCCGCGACCCGCGCGCGCCGCCGCTGGCCGTCCGCGGCTCGGCCGAGATCGTCGTCGCCGCCCAGGCCTTCAACGACATGCAGGGCCGCCTGCGCCGCTACGTCGAGGACCGCACGGCGATGATGGGCGCCATCGCCCACGACCTGCGCACGCCGCTGACCCGCCTGCGCTTCCGCATCGAGACCCTGCCCGACGACGAGCAGAAGGCGAAGATCTCCGCCGACATCGACCAGATGGAGGAGATGATCTCGGCCGCCCTGACCTTCGTGCGCGACACCACGCGGCCGGGCGAGCGCACGCCGCTGGAGCTCTCGTCGCTGCTGGAGAGCCTGTGCGACGAGATGGCCGAGACCGGCGCGCAGACGGAGGTCGAGTTCGGCGAGAAGGTGGTGCTGGAGGGCGACCCGATGGCGCTCAGGCGGCTGTTCTCCAACCTGCTGGAGAACGCCGTGAAGTTCGGCGGGCGGGCGCGGGCGCGGGTGTTCCGCGAGGGCGCCAACGCGGTCGTGGAAATCGACGACGACGGCCCGGGCATCCCCGCGCAGGAGACCGAGCGGGTGTTCGAGCCCTTCTACCGCCGCGAGCCCTCGCGCAGCCGCCAGACCGGCGGGATCGGGCTGGGGCTGGCCGTGGTGCGCTCCATCGCCCGCGGGCACGGCGGGGACGTGGCGCTGGTCAACCGGCCGGGCGGCGGGCTGACGGCGCGGGTGTCGCTGCCGATCTAGCCCGTGTTGCGGCGTCGCAAGGACGCGGGCGGGCCTGAAATCGTTTCGCCTCGGCAAGACACGGCAGGGCCGTGAAATCGCCGTGCAACGGCGCTCTGGTCAGACAAAGGCCTCCGCCGCCCATCCGAGACCCCATGGCCCCTCCCCCCTCCGCCCGCCGCAGGCTGCGCCTCTCCCGGCCGCTGATCATCGGACTGGGCCTCCTGGCGCTCGTGATCGCCGCGGTGGCGGCCTTCGCCCTGCGGCCCAAGGAGCCCAAGGATCCCTACCGCACGGGCGCCGTGGAGCGCGGAGCGATCACGCGGTCGGTCTCGGCCTCGGGCGCCCTGCAGGCCCTGGAGCAGGTGGAAGTGGGCTCGCAGATCTCCGGCCTCGTGCAGCGGGTGCTGGTGGACTTCAACGATCCCGTCCGGCGCGGCCAGACCCTGGCGGTGATCGATCCGCAGACCTACCAGTCGCGCGTCGCCCAGAGCCAGGCGGACATCGACGCCGGCGTGGCGGCGCTCAGGCAGGCGGAGGCGACCCTGGCCAACGCCGAGGCCGACTACCGCCGCAAGAAGGAGCTGGTGGACAAGGGCTACTACGCCCCCTCGGTGCTCGACCAGGCGACGGCGGCGCTGCGCAGCGCCCGGGCCGGCGTCACCGCCGCGCGGGCGCGGATCGCCCAGGGCCAGGCGCAGCTGCGCAGCCAGCAGGTGGACCTCGGCCGCACCACCATCGTCTCGCCCATCGACGGCATAGTCATCGACCGCAAGATCGAGCCCGGCCAGACGGTGGCGGCCAGCTTCCAGGCGCCGGTGCTGTTCACCATCGCTCGCGACCTGTCGCGGCTGGAGGTGAAGATCAGCGTCGACGAGGCCGACATCGGCCAGGTGCAGGAAGGCCAGGCGGTGCGCTTCACCGTCGACGCCTTCCCGGAGGACACCTTCCGCGGGATCGTCACCGAGGTGCGCAAGCAGCCGACCACCGAGCAGAACGTGGTCGCCTATACGGTGATCGCCGAGGCGGACAATCCGCGCGGCCGGCTGCTGCCCGGGATGACCGCCAACGCCGACATCGTCATCGAGACCCGGCCCAACGTCGTGAAGGTCCCCGCCGCGGCCCTGCGCTGGACCCCGCCGCAGGACGGCGCCCAGGCCCCTTCCGGCGGCCCGCCGGGCATGGGCGGCGGGGCGATGGTGGGCGGCGGTCCCGGCTTCCGCCAGGGCGGCGGAGGCCAGGGCAATGGCCAGCGGCTGGCGATGGGCGCGCAGGTGGCCGACCAGCTCGACCTCAACGCCGCCCAGCGCAAGCAATGGGAGACGATCTCCACGGACATGCGCGAGAAGATCCGCGCCGCCATGGCCTCGTCCGGCGGCGACCGGGCCGCGGCGCGGGAGACCCTGGCGCGCATCCGCAACGAGGCCTTCGCGAAGATCGAGCCGTCGCTGAACGCGGAGCAGAAGGCGAAGCTGGCGGCGCTCAGGGCCACGCTGGCGGCCGGCGGCGGCGCGGGCGGGATGCGGACCGGCGTGGTCTACGTCCTGAAGGACGGCAAGCCCTCGGCCGTGCCGGTGCGCGTGGGCGCCACCGACGGCACGTCCACCGAGGTGGCGAGCCCGCAGCTGAAGGTGGGCGACCAGGTGATCGTGGGCGGCGGCCCCAAGGCCAAGGTCCAGGCGCGCACCCCGCTCAGCGGCGGCGGCGGCCAGACCCGCGGGCGCATGTAGCGCGGCCATGATCGAGGTCCGCAACCTTCGCAAGGTCTACACCATGGGCGAGGAGGAGCTGGCGGCGCTGGCCGGCGTCGACCTCGACGTGGGCCGCGGCGAGTACGTGGCGGTGATCGGGCCCTCCGGCTCGGGCAAGTCGACCCTGATGAACATCCTGGGCGGCCTCGACCGGCCCACCTCCGGCGACTACCGGTTCGAGGGCGAGGACGTGGCCCACTTCACCGACGACGAGCTGGCCGACTTCCGCAGGCGGCGGATCGGCTTCGTCTTCCAGTCCTTCCAGCTCCTGCCCAGGCTGAGCGCCCTGCAGAACGTCGAGCTGCCGATGATCTACGCCGGCCTGCCTCGCGACGAGCGCAGGGCGCGCGCCGCCGAGCTCCTGGAGCGGGTGGGCCTGGGCGGCCGGATGGGCCACCGGCCGACCCAGCTTTCCGGCGGCCAGCAGCAGCGGGTGGCGGTCGCCCGCTCGCTGGCCAACCGGCCCGACCTGCTGCTCGCGGACGAGCCCACCGGCGCGCTGGACACCCAGACCAGCCGCGACGTGCTGAAGCTGTTCGACGAGCTGAACGCCGACGGCCTCACCTTGATGGTGGTCACGCACGACCCCGAGGTGGCCGCCGAGGCGCGGCGGCGGATCTCCTTCCGCGACGGGCTGATCGTCTCGGACGAGCGGGCGGAGCAGCCGGCATGAGGTTCTACGAACTCGTCCGCTTCGCCATGGGGGCCATCGTCGCCCACCCGATGCGCAGCGCCCTGACGTCCCTGGGCGTGGTGATCGGCACCGCCGCGGTGGTGATGATGACCTCGATCGGCCTAGGGGCCCAGCAGCGGGTGACCGACGCCATCGCGGGCCTTGGCTCGAACCTGATCATCGTCACCCCGAACTTCCAGCGGGGTCCGGTGGCCCAGGCGGCCGGCGGCGGGCTGTCGCTGACCGACGGCGACGTGGAGGCGATCGGCAAGCAGGTGGAGAACGTGGCCGCCGTGGCCCCCGTGGTCCGCAGCCAGGGCCAGCTCGCGGCGGATGGCGCCAACTGGAACACCCGCATCGAGGGAGTGACGCCGGAGTACCTGACCGCGCGCGACCTGACGATCGCCTCGGGGCGGATGTTCGACGAGCGGGAGGCGCGCCAGGGCCGCAAGGTGCTGGTGGTGGGGCCCACCGTCGCCCGCGAGCTCTGGGGCGAACAGGACCCGGTGGGCAAGCGGGTGCGGGTGCGCAGCGTGCCCTTCGAGGTGATCGGGGTGCTGGAGAGCAAGGGCCAGTCCGGCTTCGGCCAGGACCAGGACGACCTGGTGCTGGGGCCGCTGACGGCCGTGCGCTCGCGCCTGGTGGGCCGGCGCGTCCGTGGGGACGCGGTGCAGACCATCTATGTGAAGGCGGCCTCGGAGGACACCATCGACCGGGTGCAGGAGGACGTCACCAACCTGCTGCGCGACCAGCACCGCATCCGGCCCGGCGAGGACGACGACTTCCAGACCCAGAACATGGCCTCGATCCTGGCGGCCGGACAGGCGGCGGTGGCCACTTTCACCGTGCTGCTGGCGGCGGTGGCGGCGGTGTCGCTGGTCGTGGGCGGCGTCGGCATCATGAACATCATGCTGGTGGCCGTGACCGAACGGACGCGGGAGATCGGGCTGCGGATGGCGGTGGGCGCCCGCCGCGCCGACGTGCTGATCCAGTTCGCGCTGGAGTCTGTCACGCTTTCGTTAGCCGGCGGGGTTATCGGCCTGACCATCGGCGTGCTGGGCGCCATCGGCATCGCCAAGATCGGCGACTGGCCAGCCGCGGTCCCCCCGTGGGCGGGGCCGCTCGCGCTGGGTTTCTCGGTCTTCGTGGGACTGGTCTTCGGCGCCTACCCGTCGTGGCGGGCGTCGCGCCTCGACCCGATCGAGGCGCTGCGACGGGAATAAAACCGTCATTTCCTAACGCAACCTCTGCCGCGTCTCGATGGTTAGCCAGACCGCAACCCAAGACGAGACGCCATGTCCGAGCTGGAAAAACCCCACCAAGACACCCCCCAGCCGGACCGCGGACGGACGCAGGACGCGTCGCCCGACGAGGCAGGCCAGGCCGACGACAAGCCCGTTCCTGCCGGCGCCACGCCAGACCTACCCCTGTCGTCGCCCGATTGAGGAGAGCAGTACTGATGGCCAGCGTTGACACTGGAAAGCCGCGAGCCCGCCGAGGCTTCGCCGCCATGAACCCCGAACGCCGTCGCGAGATCGCCCGCAAGGGCGGGGCCTCCGTGCCCGGCGAGAAGCGCAGCTTCGCTAAGGACCGCGACCTCGCGGCCTCCGCCGGCCGCAAGGGCGGTGAGGCCAGCCGCGGCGGCGGCCGCTCCCGCGGCCGCGAGAGCTAGGCTCTAAGCAGGACGACGGCGAAGGCGGGAGCGGGGCTCACCCACTCCCGCTCGAGCCGCCAGCCCGCCGACGCCGCCAGGCGGGCGAAGCCTTCCACCGTGAACTTGCACGAGTTCTCGGTGTGGAGGGTCTCCCCGGCGGCGAACTGGAAGGCCCGGCCCGCCACATGGACGGTCTGGGCCTTTCGGCTTTCCAGGTGCATCTCGATGCGGCTGTCCGCCTCGTTCCAGACGGCGCGGTGGTCGAAGGCGTCCAGGTCGAAGTCGCCGCCGAGCTCGCGGTTGATCCGCGCCAGCAGGTTCCTGTTGAACGCCGCCGTCACCCCCAGCGCATCGTCGTAGGCCGCCGTGAGCGTGGCGGCGTCCTTCACCAGGTCGATGCCGACGATGAAGGCCGCCCCCTCCCCCAGCAGCCGACGCGCGCCCTCCAGGAAGGCGCGGGCCTCGTGCGGCGTGAAGTTCCCGATGGTCGAGCCCGGGAAGAAGCCCACCACGGGCCGACCGGCCGCCTGGGCCGGCAGGGTGAGCGCGCGCGTGAAGTCCTCGGCCAGCGGGGCCACGGTGAGCGTGGGATAGTCGCGACCGATGTCGTGGGCGGCCGCGGCGAGGGCCTCGGGGCTGATGTCGACCGGGGCGTAGACGGCGAGCTGCGGCGCGGCGTCGAGCAGGATGCGGGTCTTCACGCTGGCGCCGGAGCCGAACTCCACCAGCGCCGCGCCCTTCGGGATCGCCTGGGCGATCTCGGCGGCCCTGGCGCGCAGAAGCGCCGTCTCGGTGCGGGTGGGATAGTATTCCGGAAGCTCGCAGATCGCCTCGAACAGCCGGGAACCCTCGGCGTCGTAGAAATACTTGGGCGGCACGGACTTCCGGGCCTTGCCGAGCCCCTCCACGACGTCGTCCTCGAACGACGGGACCCGGGCGCGCGGGCCGGCGGCGTCGCGGGCCAGGCGCACGCCGGAGAACATCCAGCGCTGCTGGGGATAGAAGAAGTTGCGGTAGCTCGCCCGCACGTGGCCCTCCGGGGTGACGCAGGCCCCGCCGCGCAGGACGAACTGGCTGGCCATGAACTTGCCGTTGTACTCGCCCACGGCGCCCGGCGCGGGCCGGAAGCCGGGATAGGGCGCGTAGGCGCTGCGGGTCCACTCCCAGAGGTCGCCGTAGAGCTGCTTCAGGCCCCGCCCGTCGGGCGCCGGGGCGGGCTCCAGCCGGCCGGAGCCCAGGAGATTGCCCTCCGGCGGGAAGGCGGCGGCGGCGTGCTCCCATTCGGCCTCCGTGGGCAGGCGCGCGCCGGCCCAGGCGGCGTAGGCTTCGGCCTCGTAGAAGCTGACGTGGGCGACGGGCTGGGCGGGATCGACGGGGCGCAGGCCGCGCAGCGTCATCACCTGCCAGCCGTCCGGCCCCTCCTGCCAATAGAGCGGCGCGCGCCAGTCCTCGGCGCGGGCGCGCGCCCAGCCCTCGGAGAGCCAGAACTCGGGGCGGGCGTAGCCGCCGTCGGCCATGAACCCCAGCCACTCGCCATTGGTCACCAGCCGGTCCGCCAGGGCGAACGGCTCGAGCCAGACCTTGTGGCGCGGACCCTCGTTGTCGAAGGCGAAGCCGGATCCGTCGTGGCCGATCTCCACCACCCCGCCTTCGAAGTCGACGAAGCCCAGCGGCGGGGCTGCGCCGCCCGGCGCGCGGCGCGGCGGAGCGTAGGCGGGGTTCAGGGGCGAGGCGGCGAACAGGTGGAGGATGTCCATCAGGATCAGTTCCTGATGCTGCTCCTCGTGGGCGAGGCCCAGGTCGAGGAGGTCGGCGAAGCCGTCCGTCCCGCCGGCCAGCAGCCTCGCCATCCCGGCGTCCACGTGCTCCCGGTAGGCGACGACGTCGGCGAGCGAGGGCCGGGTGAGCAGGCCGCGCTCGGGCCTGGGCTGCCGGGGCCCCACGGCCTCGTAGTAGGAGTTGAAGAGGTAGCCGAACCGCGGGTCGAAGGCCTTGTAGCCGGCGAGCCTCGGGGTCAGCAGGAAGGTCTCGAAGAACCAGCTGGTATGCGCCAGGTGCCACTTGGTGGGGCTGGCGTCCGGCATGGACTGGGCCTGCTGGTCCTCGGGCGTGAGGCTGCGGGTGAGCGCCAGGGTCGCCTGGCGCACGGCCCGGTAGCGGCGCAGCGCCGCCGGCTCGGTCAGCCAACCATGCGCGCGCAGGCGGGCCTCGTCCTCAGGTTGCGCCATGGGGCCCTCCGCGTGCTGCCGCTTCATCAGATAGGAAGCCGGCGCCGCCGCCTCAATTGTGAAGCTGACGCCCTTGTTCCGGCCAACGGCAGGCCTGGCGCGAAGTTCCCGAAATACGGGCGTTTTCTCCCTCCGCTCAACCGGAACAGATGCCATGGGGCTGCGTTCAACCCGCGCCAAATCGGCAGAGCGACGAGAAGAGCCCCGGGTTGGGCCGACGAGAGGGCGCCATGACCGCGACGACCAGCTGGCGGGACCAAGTGGTCGGATTGATTCCGGCTCTGCGCGCCTTCGCCTGGTCCCTGAGCCACAACGGCTCGGACGCCGACGACCTCGTGCAGGACACCCTGATCAAGGCCTGGACCAATCGCGACAAGTTCGAGCCCGGCACCAACCTTCGCGCCTGGCTCTTCACCATCCTGCGCAACACCTACTACACCAACGTCCTGCGCCGCCGGCGCGAGGTGCGCGACGAGACCGGCGAATACGCCGCGACGCTCAAGTCCGCGCCGACCCAGGACTGGAGCGTGGCGATGCGCTCGCTGCAGAACGCCCTGCAGCAGCTTCCCGACGAGCACCGCGAGGCGCTGATCCTGGTGGGGGCCGCCGGCCTCTCCTACGAGGAGGCGGCGGACATCTGCGGCTGTGCGCTTGGCACCATCAAGAGCCGGGTGAACCGCGCCCGCGCCCGCCTTCTGAAGATCATGGACGCCGACGACGCCACCGACGTGATGGCCATCGACCACATGGTCGCCGCGCGGGCCTAGCCGCGCTTCTTCACGGGTTCGATCACCGGCTCGTCGAGTTGGTCGACGATCGAGCGCACCCGGTCGGGAACCGGCCGGTCCTCCAGCGCACGGAACATGTCGCGCAGGCCCTTGTCCAAGGCTGCGGCGAGATCCCGGTCGGCGGTCTTGCGAGGCATGGAGCGCCTTTCACCCACGGCTTTCGGCCTGCGATGTCGGGCGCCCGGCGCCCCAAAGCAAGCGGAGCCGGAGCGCCTGCGACAATGCGGAACAGCGCCTGCGCCTCGCCGGTTGAGCCGCCACGACACTTGCCGAGGAAGGAAGCAGCAATGGCCAACCGGGACGACTATCGAGGCTACGGCGGCGACCGCGGGCGGGACCGCTGGCGCCAGGACGACGACCAGCGGCGGGCCGGCGGCCGCCAGGGCGGAGACCAGGAGCGGCGCAGCTTCGGCGACCAGGGCCGGTTCAACTCCGACCAGGCCCGCTATGGCGAAGGCTGGCGCGGCGGCTCCGGCGAAGGCGAGCGCGAGCCCTGGCGGCGCGACCGCTACGGCTCCCGCTTCGACCAGGACCGCACGGGTTACGGCTCGGGCTACGACCGCGACACCGGCGGCTACGGCCGCGGCCAGGGCGGCGGCTATGGCGGCCAGGAGTACGGCGTTGAGGCCGGCGGTCGGCGCGAGGAGCCCCAGCGCGGCTCCGGGCAGCGGGACCCGGGCCGGCGCGAATTCGAGCAGTGGCGGCCGCACGGCAGCGCCCCCTACGGCGACCTGGAGCTCAACGCGCGGACGAGCGGCGTCGAGGAGTTCGGCGCGCCGCACGACTATGCCTACCACCCGCCGCAGGGCCACGAGTTCGAGCCGGACTATGTGCACTGGCGCGAGGAGCAGCTGCGGCTGCACGACCGCGACTACCAGGAGTGGCGGCGCCACCAGCACCAGCAGCTGGACGACGAGTACCGGAAGTTCCGCACCGAACGGCGCGACACCTTCGGCAAGAACTTCCACGAGTGGCGCTCGCAGCGGAACATGTCCACGGGCATGGGACGCCAGGACATCGCGCCGGGCATGCACGGCCAGCACCGGATGGCCGAGGGCTTCGGCGGCGGCGACGACATGCCGTCCGGCCGGCTGGAGAGCCCGTCGGCGATGACCAACAGCCCGTCCCTCACCCAGACCGGCGGCCAGGCCACGGGGCACGGCGGCGGCGCGCAGGGCTCGGGAGCCGCCGGCGGCTCGGAGTTCGGCAACACCCCGCCCCAGGTCCAGGCCGCGTCCGATGGCGGCGACACTCGCCGCGATGCTGAGGATCGCAAGGACGGCGACAAGGGGCACGAGTCCAAGCACTAGGCCGCGCCCCCGGCCCCGAGGTCCCGGACGGCCCTGAGGCCGTCCGGGACGCGGGGGCTATTTCACGTCGTCGGGATAGACCACGGGCAGGACGATGGCCGAGGGCCGCGTGGCGTCCAGGTAGACGGTGTTCACCGCCACCCGCGGCTTCAGCTTGGCCGCGCCGGGCGCCTCGCCGGTGTTCGGGTTCACCTCGAACCGCGGGGCGTTCGACGAGGTGACGTGGACGGCGATGCGGTGGCCCTTCTCGAAGGTGAGCGCCGTGGGCCAGAGGTCGATCTCGAGCTTCTCGGGCGCGCCGGGCGTCATCATCCGCACCTCGCCCGGCATGCGGCCGGCGCGGAAGCGGGTCCGCACGGGGGCGTCGAGAACCAGCGCCTCGTAGCCGTCGGGATAGACGTCCACGAGCTTGACCACGAAGTCGGTGTCGGGCCCGTCGGTAGCGGCCCAGAGCTCCATCTTCACCGGCCCGGCGATGGCCACGTCCTTCGCCAGCACCGGGGTCTGGAAGCGCAGGTAGTCCTGGCGCTGGCCCACGGCGCGCTGGTCCATGGGGCCGCGCTCGAAGGTGAGGTTGGCGCCGCCGAAGGTCTCCACGGGCCTTCCCGGATCGAACCGGTAGCTGACCTTCTCTTCGGCGTCGGTCGGCGCCCTGGTGGTGAGCGCCCGGCCCTCGGCCAGGTAGTAGCGCACCTCCCGATGGGCCGGCGGCCAGTTGGCGGCGGCGACCATCCGGTTCTTCGGGCTGAGCGCCCCCTTCTTCGCCGCGGCCATCATGAAGTAGCTGACCGGCGGCTCGTCCATGATCCCGTTGTCGATCCCCTTCAGCCAGTGGTCGAACCAGCGGATCTCCTGGTCGCCGGCCAGGCCGATGCGGTCGTTGCCGGGGTATTCCAGGTCGCCCGAGAGCTGGCCGTGGCCGAACGGGCCCATCAGCAGCTTCTGGTTCCCCCGCGCGCCCGGCGCGCCGTGGTTCTGCAGCCACTGGAAGTTGTCGACCGTGCCGCCGTTGAAGATGTCGTACCAGCCGCCGACGTTGAAGATCGGGATGTCGATGTACTTGCGGTTGGCGGTCATGGCGACGCGGTTCCAGCTCACGTCGTCGAAGGCCCGCTGGCGGACGCGGTCGAGCTGCTCCTCGGAGGTCCCCTGCTGGCGCAGCCAGCCGATGGTGTCCTTCTCCTTCAGCACCCCGCCGGGATAGCTGTAGGAGAGCCGGTCGGCGGGGGCCACGACCACATAGGCGGCCACCAGGTGCGGCGGGTTGGCCATGGCCGCGGAGTTGGCCGTGATGCCCAGCGCCGAGCCGCCGGTCATGCCGACCTTGCCGTTGCTCCAGGGCTGGGCCGCCGCCCATTCCACGGTGTCGTAGCCGTCCTCGATGTCGTTCTCGAAGGCCGCGTAGAAGCCCTGGGAGCGGCCCTTCCCGCGCACGTCCTGCAGGACGTAGACGTAGCCGGCGTCGGTGTAGCGCTTCGCCTGCTTGGCGAGGCCCTCGGCCGGGTTGGGATTCTGCTCGGTGCGGCGGCCGTCCTTCAGGTAAGGGGTGCGCGAGAGGATCACCGGCCAGGGCCCCCTCCCCGCCGGCCTGAAGACGTTGGCGGCCAGCCGCGTCCCGTCGCGCATGACGGCGTATTCCTCCGCCGCGCCGGGCGGCAGGCCGGGCCATTCGGCCTCGGCGGCGGCGGGCGCCGGTTGGGCGAGCGCCGGGGCCAGCGGCCCCGCCGCCAGCGAGAGCGCCAGGGCCGAGGCCAGGGCGAGAGGTCTGAGCTTGATCATCGTCTGCGTTTCCCCCCGCGGGTCTTGGCGCCCGCGCAAAATGGCTTTGGTGCAAATGGCGCGGCGGACCGCGCGCTTGGCATCTAACCACGAGGTTGGCGTGCCGTCGCTTGCCGCCGTAAGACCTGCGCATGACCCGCGACGACGCCCGGCGCCTGGACGCCGACGATCCCCTCGCCCGCTTCCGGGACGCGTTCGACCTGCCGGAGGGGATGATCTACCTGGACGGCAATTCGCTCGGCCCGCCGCCGCGGGCGGCGCTCGCCCGGCTGCAGGAGGCCGCCGACCGGGAGTGGGGGCGCGACCTGATCACCAGCTGGAACGTCAACGGCTGGATCGACGCGCCCCTGCGGGTGGGCGGCAAGATCGCCGGCCTGATCGGGGCGAAGCCGAACGAGGTGGCGGCGGCCGATTCCACCTCGGTGAACCTCTTCAAGCTGGCGGCCGGCGCGCTGGGGCTGCGGCCCGGCCGCCGGGTGATCCTCTCGGAGACCGGCAACTTCCCCACCGACCTCTATGTCCTGGAGGGGCTGGCGCGGACCGCGGGCGCGCAGCTGCGCGCCGTGCCGCCGGACACGCTGCTGGACGCCATCGACGGCGACACCGCGGTCGTGGTGCTGACCCACGTGCACTACAAGACCGCCCGCCGCTGGGACATGGCCCAGGTGACCGCCCGCGCGCACCAAGCCGGCGCCCTGATGCTGTGGGACCTCAGCCACTCCACGGGCGCCGTGGCGGTGGACCTGAACGGGGCGAACGCCGACCTGGCGGTGGGCTGCGGCTACAAGTACCTGAACGGCGGTCCCGGCGCGCCGGCCTTCCTGTTCGTGGCCGAGCGGCACCAGGCGCAGATCCGCTCCCCGCTCTCCGGCTGGATGGGCCACGCCGAGCCCTTCGCCTTCGAGGACGGCTACCGCCCGGCCGGCGACATCCGCGCCCAGCTCTGCGGCACGCCGGGGGTACTGGGCATGGCGGCGCTGGAGGCGGCGGTGGACCTGCAGCGGCAGGCCGACCCGGCGGCGGTGGAGGCCAAGGGCCAGGCGCTCTGCGACCTGTTCATCGCCGAGGTGGAGGGCCGGCGCTCAGGGATGGGCGTCCAGCTCGTGACCCCGCGCCAGGCCCCCGAGCGCGGCCTGCACGTCTCCTTCACCCACCCGCACGGCTATGCGGTCGTCCAGGCGCTGATCGCCCGCGGGGTGGTGGGCGACTTCCGGGCTCCCGACGTGATGCGCTTCGGCTTCTCGCCGCTCTATCTCAGCCACGAGGAGGTCTGGCGCGCGGCCGAGATCCTGCACGAGGTGCTGGCGACCGGCGCCTGGGACGACGAGGCCTACCGGACGCGCGCGGCGGTGACCTGAGGTTTCGGCAGAAAAGTGGCGGTGACGGAGGGATTCGAACCCTCGATACGCTTTCACGTATGACGATTTAGCAAACCGTTGCCTTCAGCCACTCGGCCACGTCACCAGATTGTTTTTGTTCGGGTTCGCTCCCGACCTCCGGATCGCCTGGCCGCCGCGCCTGGGCAGGGCGGCAAGGACGTCCCCGAAGGGACGCACCTCATAGCCGAAACGCCCCCGGTCGGGCAACGGCGCTGAGCGTCGAAGGTGACGCGTCAAATTTTCTGGGAATCGGCGAAAGGCGCGGACGAAACGCGCGGGAGGGATCGTTCTGCTGATGACGGCCGCTTCCGTCCCTCTTTGCGCGGCCGTCGCGTCGGGCCCCCGGCCTCCCTATCCCGGAGCGCCGGGGGATTCCGTCCGGGGTCCCCGGCTCAGCCCTGGGCGAGCCACTCGCGGGCCTGACGCTGGGCCTCGGCCACCTCGTCGGAGGCCATCTCGGCGGACAGCTCCTTGCGGTAGACCTTGGCCTCCACCGAGCCGCGCATGGCGGCCAGGTTGAACAGCATGTGGGCCGAGACGTAGTCCAGCGGCGCGCCGCCCTGGCCCGTGGAATAGAGCAGCCCCATGCGGAACAGCTCGTCGCCCGTCGCTTCCGGTCCCGGAAGCGGAAGGCCTTCGCTCGCGATTTCCATGCTCGACGGCATGACCCTAAGTCCCTTCATCAGCCGACGGACCCTTGGCGGGCCCATACTCGGTCTTCTGAGGACATAGAAAACAGGCGTTAGGCTGAACACATGGTTAAGCCGCCTGTTGTGCGATCTTCAGGTTCAGAAGAGCCGCCAAGAATTCGGCCGTTCCACTGGCGAAAATTCTCGGGGGCGAACCCGGCCGGCCGGCCCGCGGGCGCGACCGATGGCCTCACCCCACGTTCCGCGCACGCGGAGCCTCCACCACAGGCGCGCGTTCTTGACCTCGCCGAGCCGCGGGAGGACCCTCCCCCTGCGGCGCGGCGTTTTCGGCCTTTTTCAATCGCTTGCAGCCACGTTCAGCCTCAGTTCAGACGCCGGGGGCCATAGTCGGCGGCAAGCTTCAAGGACCCCGCGGGGAATCGAACCGTCCGCATGAAACGCCTGCTCCTCACGCTCATCGCCGCCGCGACCGTCGCGGGCCCGCTGCCGGGCTCGATGGCGTTCGCCAAGGACGGCGACCGCGGCGGACGCTGGGAACAGCGTGGTGACCGCGGCGGTGGCGGCGGCCGTGGGTGGGAGGACCGGCAGCGTTGGCGCGCGGCCGACGGCCCGGAGCGCGGGCGCGGCCCGGACCGCCGCGACGAGCGACGCGGCGACCGGCGCTTCGAGGACCGCGAGGATGGCCGCAACTACTACGGCCCTCCGCCGGGCGCCTATGCGCCGCCACGGGCCTACGGCCTGCGCCGCGGCGGCTACCTGCCGCCCCAGGCGCAGGGCTCGGAGGTGGAGGACTACGGCCGCTACCGCCTGCGCCCGCCGCCCCGCGGCTTCCGCTGGGTGCGGGTCGGCGGCGCCTACGCCCTGGTCGGCCCCGACGGGCAGATCTTCGACATGATCCGCTAGGGATCAGATCCCGAGCTTCGCCTTCAGGAGCTCGTTGACGGTCCCCGGATTGGCCTTGCCCTGGGTCGCCTTCATCACCTGGCCGACGAACCAGCCGATGGCCTGGGGCTTGTCCTTCACCGCGGCCGCCTGGCCGGGATTGGCGGCGATCAGCTCGTCGATGATCTTCTCCAGCGCGCCGGTGTCGCTGACCTGCTTCAGGCCCTGCTTCTCGACGATCTCCGAGGCGCGGCCGTCGCCCGCCCACATCCGCTCGAACACGTCCTTGGCGATCTTGGAGGAGATCACCCCCTCCTCGATCAGCCGGACCAGCTCGGCGATCTCGTCGGGACGGATCGGGGACTGGGCGATGTCGATCCCGCCGGCGGTGAGCCGGGCGGCCAGGTCGTTGGTCACCCAGTTGGCCACCAGCTTGGCGTCGCGGCCCTTGGCGGCGGCCTCGTAGAACTCGGCGCGGGCCTGTTCGGTGATCAGGACGCCGGCGTCGTAGGCGGTGAGGCCGTACTGCGACTGCAGGCGGGCCTTCTTGGCGTCCGGCAGCTCGGGGAGCTTGGCCTCGATCTCCTTGATCCAGGCCGGGTCCAGCTCCAGCGGCAGCAGGTCGGGATCGGGGAAGTAGCGGTAGTCGTGCGCCTCCTCCTTGGAGCGCATCGACCGCGTCTCGCCCTTCACCGTGTCGAACAGGCGGGTCTCCTGGTCGATCTTGCCGCCGTCCTCGAGGATCTCGATCTGGCGGCGCGCCTCGTACTCGATGGCCTGCTGGATGAAGCGGAACGAGTTGACGTTCTTGATCTCGCAGCGCGTGCCCAGGTGGCTGAAGTCGCCGGTCTCGCGGTACTTCTCGTAGGCCCCGGGGCGGCAGACCGAGACGTTCACGTCGGCCCGCAGGTTGCCCTTCTCCATGTCGCCGTCGCAGGTGCCCAGGTAGACCAGGATGGTGCGCAGCTTCTTCACATAGGCGGCGGCCTCTTCCGAGGTGCGCATGTCGGGGCGCGAGACGATCTCCATCAGCGCCGTGCCGGCCCGGTTCAGGTCGACGTAGGTGAAGTTGGGGTCCTGGTCGTGCAGGCTCTTGCCGGCGTCCTGCTCGAGGTGCAGCCGCTCGATCCGCACGGTGAAGGTGGAGCCGTCGTCGCGCTCGACGATGACCTCGCCCTCGCCGACGATCGGGTCCTTGAACTGGCTGATCTGGTAGCCCTGCGGCAGATCCGGATAGAAGTAGTTCTTCCGGTCGAAGCGGCTCCAGGTGTTGATCTGGGCCTTGAGGCCGAGGCCGGTCTTCACCGCCTGTTCCACGCAGTGGCGGTTGATCACCGGCAGCATGCCGGGCATGGCCGCGTCGACGAGGCTGACCTGCTCGTTGGGGCCGGCGCCGAAGCCCACCGCCGCGCCCGAGAAGAGCTTGGCGTTGGAGGCCACCTGGGCGTGCACTTCCAGGCCCAGGACCGTTTCCCACGGGCCGGTGCGGCCCTCGATCACCTTGGTGTTCTCGCTCATGCGCCGCGTTCTAGTGCGGCCCGGCGCGATGCGGAAGGCGTGGCGAGACGGCACTTGCGCAAACGCCGTAAATTCGGCTCAAGCTTTGGGGACAAGAACACACCCATGGGGGAAGGAACAACGTCATGACCCGCACGATGCTCGCGGCGCTCGCCGCCCTGAGCGCCCTGGCCGCCGCCCCGGCGCTCGCCCAGGGCCAGGCGCCCGCCGCGGCCCAGGCTTCGGCCAGCGCCCAGCCCGCCGCCGCCAAGCTGTCGGTGGAGACCACGCCGATCGAGGCCATCGCCGCCAACGAACAGGGCAAGGCCGCGCTGGAGAAGGTGCTGCCCGGCATCACCAGCCACCCGGCCTACGACCAGTTCAAGGCCTTCACCCTGGCCCAGGTCGCGCCCATGAGCGAAGGCGCCATTGGCGACGCCCAGCTGAAGGCCGTGCAGGCCGAACTCGACAAGATCCCCTAAGGACCAAGGAACCCAGATGAACCGCATGACCATCGCGGGCCTCGCGGCCCTCGCCGCTCTGGCCGCCACGCCGGCGCTCGCCCAGGGCCAGGCTCCCGCCGCCGCCCAGGCCTCCGCCAACGCCCAGCCCTCGGGCGCGCTCTCCGTCGAGACCACCCCGATCGGCGAGATCATCAAGAACGAGAAGGCCAAGGCCGCGCTCGAGGCGGCGCTGCCGGAGATCACCCAGTACTACGACCAGATCGGCGCCATGACGCTGGCTCAGGTCGCGCCGATGAGCCAGGGCGCCATCGACGACGCCAAGCTGAAGGCCATCCAGGCCGAGTTCGACAAGCTGAAGTAACGCTCTGCAGGACCGCCCTCTCCTTCCGGAGAGGGCGCTTCTCCCCGGAAAGGGGCCTCATGAAGCTGCCGCTCGCGTGCCTTGCCCTGGTGCTCACCGCTGGTTCGGCGGCCGCACAGCCGCCTCCGAGTGAAACGGTGGCCACGAGCCAGGCGCTTTCGAACGCCGCGCACAACGCGACGAACAACCAGCAACAGTCCTACGTCACCATGCAGGCGTCGACGACCCAGGGCGTGGCGACGCTCCTGAGTCCCGAACCGGAAAGGGCCGCGCAGGCGCCGGCCTGCGAGGCGGCGGAGTGTCCGAAGCCGCCGCCGCCCGGCCGCGCCGGCTTGGCGAACGACGAGACGCCCGACAAGCAGCCGGACGTCCCGCCGAAGCCCTAGCGGCTCACCACCACTTCTGCGGCCTGGCCTTGAAGTCGGCGGCCTTCTCCAGGGCGCCGCCGAGCGAGAACAGCGTGCCCTCGTCGAGGGCGCGGCCGATGAGCTGCAGGCCGAGCGGCAGGCCCTGGGCGTCGAGGCCGGCCGGCACGCTCATGCCGGGCAGGCCCGCCAGGTTCACCGTCACCGTGAAGATGTCGTTCAGGTACATGGCGACCGGATCGTCCGACTTGTCGCCGAGCTGGAAGGCGGCCGAGGGCGCGGTGGGCGTCAGCAGGGCGTCCACCTTCTCGAAGGCCTTGTCGAAGTCGTCGGCGATGCGGCGGCGGACCTTCAGCGCCTTCAGGTAGTAGGCGTCGTAGTAGCCGGCCGAGAGGACGTAGGTGCCGATCAGGATGCGGCGCTTCACCTCGGCGCCGAAGCCCTCGGCGCGGGTCTTCTCGTAGGTCTCGGTGAGGTTGCCGCCCTCGACGCGCAGGCCGTAGCGCATGCCGTCGTAGCGGGCGAGGTTCGACGAGGCCTCCGCCGGGGCGATGATGTAGTAGGCCGGCAGCGCGTACTTGGTGTGCGGCAGGCTGACCTCGACGATCTCGCAGCCGGCCTCCTTCAGCCAGGCGATCCCCTGCTCCCAGAGCCTCTCGATCTCCGGGGGCATGTTGTCGACGCGGTACTCCTTGGGCACGCCGACGCGCAGCCCCTTCACCGACTTGCCGACGAAGGACGCGAAGTCCGGCGTCTCCACGGCCAGGCTCGTGGAGTCCTTGGGGTCGTGGCCGCACATGGAGGTGAGAAGGAGCGCGGTGTCCTCGACCGTGCGGGCCATCGGGCCGGCCTGGTCCAGCGAGGAGGCGAAGGCGACCACGCCCCAGCGCGAGCAGCGGCCGTAGGTCGGCTTGATGCCCACCGTGCCGGTGAAGGCGGCGGGCTGGCGGATCGAGCCGCCGGTGTCGGTGGCCGTGGCGCCCAGGCAGAGCCCCGCCGCGACCGCCGCCGCCGAGCCGCCGGACGAGCCGCCCGGCGTGAGCTGGGCGTTGCCGCCCGTGGCCCGCCAGGGGTTGACCACCGGCCCGAAGGCCGAGGTCTCGTTGGACGAGCCCATGGCGAACTCGTCCATGTTGAGCTTGCCCAGCATCACCGCCCCGTCGCGCCAGAGGTTGGCGGTGACGGTGGATTCGTACTGCGGGATGAAGCCGCCGATGATGTTCGAGCCCGCCGTCGAGCGGACGCCCTCGGTGCAGAACAGGTCCTTGATGCCGAGCGGCGCGCCGTCCAGGCGGCCGGCCTCGCCACGCGCGCGGCGTTCGTCGGAGGCCCTGGCCATCTCCAGCGCCTTGTCCGGGGTCTCCAGGACATAGGCGTTCAGGGCGCGGGCGGCTTCCACCGCGTCGACGTGGGCCTGGGTGAGCTCCAGCGAGGAGAAGGACTTGTCGGCCAGGCCGTCGAGGGCGGCCTTCAGGGTCAGGGCGGTGAGGTCGGCCATGGCTATTCGACCACCTTCGGCACCACGAAGAAGGCGCCCGCGCGCTTCGGCGCGTTGGCGAGCACGCGCTCGGGATCGCCGCCATCGGTGACCACGTCGTCGCGCATCGGCAGGGTCGCGTGGACGGCCGTGGTCATGGGCTCGACGCCGTCGGTGTCGACCTCGTTGAGCTGCTCGATCCAGTCGAGGATGCCCGACAGCTCCCGAGCCAGCGGCTCCAGCTTCTCCTCGGGCTCGGCGATCCTCGCCAGCCTGGCGACCTTGCGCACGGTCGCCGCGTCGATGGCCATGACCATCCCTCCTAAAACTCAGGCGCGTGGGTTAGCCGTGGCGGGCGTGCTTTTGCAAGCGATCCCTCCTAAAGGGACGCCATGCCCGTCGTCGACCTCCTGGAGCTGCCCGCCGCCACGGCGCCCTACACGCCGCTGGTGGGCCTCGACCTGGGCGAGAAGACCATCGGGGTGGCGGTCTCCGACGCCACGCGCACGGTGGCGAGTCCGCTGGAGCTGATCCGCAAGACGAAGTTCGGCGACGACGCCGCGGCCCTGTTCAGGGCCATGGAGAGCCGCGGGGCCACCGGCATCGTCATCGGCCTGCCGGTGAACATGGACGGCAGCGAGGGCGCCCGCTGCCAGTCCAGCCGCGCCTTCGCCCGCAATCTGCTCAGGCTCAAGGACGTGCCGATCGCCTTCTGGGACGAGCGGATGTCCAGCATGGCGGTCAACAGGATGCTGATCGGCGAGGCCGACCTGACGCGCGCCAAGCGCGCCGAGGTGGTCGACCGCGCCGCCGCCGCCTGGATCCTCCAGGGGGCCCTGGAGCGGCTCAGGAACGCCTAGAGCCCGCCCGCGAACAGGTCCGGCTTGCCGAGCGGGACGCCGCGGTTGCGCAGGATTGCGTAGGCCATCGACAGGTGGAAATAGAAGTTGGTGGTGGTGAAGCCCGCGATCCACTGGCCGACCGGCAGGGTGGGCTTGATCTGGCCGAGGTCGAAGGTCAGCGGGACGTCGTCGCGGCCCTGGAACTGGGCGGGGGTGAGCCCGTCGATGAAGGCCTGGGCCTCGGCCACGCGGGCGAGGATCTCGGCCAGGCCCGGCTCGCCCTCGATGGTCACCGGCTGCGGCAGGTCGGCGGCGCGGGCCAGCCACTGCTGGGTGAACTGGATCACGGTGATCGCCTGCTGGCGCAGGTCGAACATGTCGGGCGCGAGGCTCCAGCGCAGCATCTCGGTCTCCGGCACGCCGGCGGCGGCCGCATGGTCGGCGCCCTTCTTCAGGATGTGCTGCAGGGTGGTCATGCCGCGCGAATAGCCGCGCACGTAGCTGTAGAGATCGACCGTCATTCCGTTTCCCCCGTTGATCGCTCACTCCGGTATGGCGCCGCGGCCGGGCCGGCGAAAGGGGCGCTTCCCTCCCCGCGGAAAGCCACTTAAGAGGGCGCTTTAATGAGCGGCGCCCCCACCGGTCTGAACGAGGTCCTCGGCAGGACCTTCCCGTTTCCGAAGCGGCACTTCCTTTCCGTGATGGACCTGAACGAGGTGGAGGTGGCCGACCTCCTCGACCTCGCCGACGGATTCGTCGCCCTGAACCGCCAGACCTCGAAGAAGCTGGACCTGCTCAAGGGCAGGACGCTGATGAACCTGTTCTTCGAGAACTCCACGCGGACCCAGAGCTCCTTCGAGCTGGCGGGCAAGCGGCTGGGCGCGGACGTGGTCAACATGAGCCCCCGCTCCTCCTCGATCTCCAAGGGCGAGACCCTGATCGACACGGCCGTGACGCTGAACGCCATGCAGCCGGACCTGCTGGTGGTGCGGCATTCCTCGTCGGGGGCCGCCTCCCTGCTGTCGCAGAAGGTCGGCTGCTCGGTGGTCAACGCCGGCGACGGCCAGCATGAGCACCCGACCCAGGCGCTGCTCGACGCGCTGTCCATGCGGCGCGCCTTCGGCCGCATCGCGGGGCTGAAGGTCGCCATCTGCGGGGACATCCTGCACAGCCGGGTGGCCCGCTCGAACATCGCCCTGCTGCAGATGCTGGGCGCGCATGTGCGGCTGGTCGGCCCGCCGACCCTGATCCCGACCCAGGCCGACCGCTGGAACGTCGAGATCTTCCACGACATGCGCAAGGGCATCGCCGGCTGCGACGTGGTGATGATGCTGCGCCTGCAGCTGGAGCGGATGGACGGGGTGATGGCCCCCTCGCAGCGCGAGTACTTCCGCTTCTTCGGCCTCGACCGCGAGAAGCTGGCGCATGCCTCGCCGGACGTGAAGGTGATGCATCCGGGGCCGATGAACCGCGGGGTCGAGATCGATTCCGACGTGGCCGACGACCTTTCGGTGAGCCTGATCCAGGACCAGGTCGAGATGGGCGTGGCCGCGCGCATGGCGGTGCTGACGGCGCTGGCCGCCCGGCTGGACAACCAATGACCGCCGCCCGCCCCCTCGCCTTCACCAATGTCCGGCTGGTGGACCCGGCCTCTCGCTACGACGGCCCGGGCGCGGTGATCGTCACCGAGGGGGTGATCGCCGATGTCGTCCAGGGCGGCGGGCCCGGCGCGCTGTCCGCCGACGTCGAGGTGATCGACGGCCAGGGCAAGCTGCTGATCCCCGGTCTCGTGGACATCCGGGTGAAGACCGGCGAGCCGGGCGCCGAGCCCAAGGAGACCCTGAAGTCGGCGGCGCGCGCGGCGGCGGCGGGCGGGGTGACCTCGATGGTCGTACAGCCGGACACCCATCCGGTCGTGGACGACCCCTCGGTGGTGGACTTCATCCTGCGGCGCGCCCGCGACATCGAGCTGGTCAACGTCTATCCGGCCGGCGCGGCCACCAAGGGCTGCGAGGGCAAGCGGATGGCCGAGATCGGCCTGATGCACGAGGCCGGCTGCCTCTATGTCACCGACGCCGACCGGCCGATCGTCGATTCCAAGGTGTTCCAGCGGGTGCTGGCCTACGCCAAGTCGTTCGGCGTGCTGGTCGCCCACCGGCCGGTCGACCCGTGGCTCGCGGCCGGCGCGGCGGCGACGGCGGGCGAGTTCGCCTCGCGGATGGGCCTGCCCAGCGTCCCGGCGATCGCCGAGCGGATCGGGCTGGAGCGCGACCTGGCGCTGGTGGAGCTGACCGGCGCGCGGCTGCTGGTGGACCAGGTGACGACGGGTGCGGCGCTCGAGGCCCTGCAGCGCGGCCGCGACCGGGGCCTGCCGGTGACCGCCACCACCTCGATCAACCACCTGTCGTTCAACGAGATCGACATCGGCGACTACCGCACCTTCTGCAAGGTGGACCCGCCGCTCCGGGGCGAGGACGACCGCAACGCCCTGATCGAGGCCGTCGCCTCGGGCCTGATCCAGGTGGTGGTCTCGGCCCACGCCCCGGCCCCGGCCGAGGACAAGCGCCTGCCCTACGACGAGGCCGCGCCGGGCGCGGTGGGACTGCAGACCCTGCTGCCGGCGCTGATGACCCTGTTCCACGAGGGGCGCGTGCCGCTGATCGACCTGATCCGCACCGTGACCAGCGCCCCGGCCGACCTGCTCGGCCTGCCGGCGGGCCGGCTGGCCAAGGGCGCGCCGGCCGACCTCGTGCTGTTCGACCTCAACGCGCCGGTGCTGATCGACGCCGACCAGCTGATCTCAAAGTCGAAGAACTCGCCCTTCGACGGCCGGCGGCTGCAGGGCAAGGTGCTCAGGACCCTGGTGGACGGGCGGACGGTGTTCGGCGGCTGAGTTCGCGGTTCGTTCTTGCCCGCCGTGGACGCCACGGCTAGGCTTGCCCGCGCCGTAGCCGGTGACGCCGCCTGCAACCGGCGGTAACTAGGCGCGACGTCTTCTGGGGGATCCGTCCATGTTCGAAGGTCTCAGCCCGACGCTGGTCGCGCTCGCGGTGGTCGGGGGCTACCTGCTGGGGTCGATCCCGTTCGGGGTGATCGCCACACGCATGGGCGGCACGGGCGACGTGCGGTCGATCGGCTCGGGCAACATCGGGGCGACCAACGTCCTGCGCACCGGCCGCAAGGACCTGGCGGCGATCACCCTGCTGGGCGACGGCGGCAAGGGCGCCCTGGCGGTCTTCCTGGCCTGGCTGGCGACCCGCGACCACACCCTGCCCGCGCAGGCGGTGCTGACCTCGCTGGCCGGCTCCGCAGCGTTCCTGGGCCACCTGTTCCCGGTCTGGCTGGGCTTCAAGGGCGGCAAGGGGGTGGCGACCTTCTTCGGCACCCTGATCGCGGCGGCCTGGCCGGTGGGGCTGGCGGCCGGCGCCACCTGGATCGTCATGGCCTTCCTGTTCCGGATCTCGTCGCTGGCGGCGCTCGTGGCCTTGGCGGTGGCGCCGCTCTACGTCTTCGCCTTCGGGCGGCCCACGCCGATCGCGGTGATGGCGCTGTTCATGGGGGTGCTGAGCTACATCCGGCACGCCGAGAACATCCGCCGCCTGCTGAAGGGCCAGGAGCCGCGCATCGGCGGGTCCAAGGCGGCGGCCGAGCCCAAGGCGTGATCCGCGAGCTCTCGGACGCCGAGCGCCGCGACTGGCTGCGGCTGGCGCGCACCGAGAACGTAGGGCCGGTCACCTTCGACCAGCTGATCCAGCGCCACGCCGACGCCGGCGCGGCGCTGGCCGCCCTGCCCGAGCTCGCCCGGCGCGGCGGGCGCATGGGCGGGCTGAGGATCACGACCCCCGACGAGGCGGACAAGGAGCTGGCGGACGGCGACCGCCTCGGCGCGCGGCTGATCGCGTCCTGCGAGCCCGACTTCCCGCAGGCGCTGGCGGCGCTGGACCCGCCGCCGCCGCTGATCTGGACCCGCGGCCGGGTCGAGCTGCTGCACAAGCCTTCGGTGGCCATCGTCGGCGCCCGGGTCGCCTCCGCCGCCGGCCAGCGCTTCGCCCGCGGCCTGGCCGCCGAGCTCGGCCAGGCGGGGCTGGTGGTGGTCTCCGGCATGGCCCGTGGCATCGACGGGGCGGCGCACGAAGCGGCGCTGGCGACCGGCACGGCGGCGGTGCTGGGCGGCGGGGTGGACGACGTCTACCCGGCCGAGCACGCCGGGCTCTACGCCCGGATCGTCCGCGAGGGCTGCGTTGTCTCGGAGAGCGAGCCCGGCCGCACGGCCGTGGCGCGCGACTTCCCGCGCCGCAACCGGATCATCTCGGGCCTTTCCCAGGCCGTGGTGGTGGTGGAGGCCGAGCTGCGCTCCGGCTCGCTGATCACCGCCCGGCTCGCCGCCGAGCAGGGCCGCGAGGTGCTGGCCGTGCCGGGCTCTCCGCTCGATCCCCGGGCCAAGGGCTGCAACGACCTGATCCGCCAGGGCGCGGCGCTGTGCGAGGGCGCCGAGGACGTGCTGCGCGCGCTGGAGGGCCTGCGCGGCTTCCGCGAGCCCGACCGCCGCTACGCCGCCGACCCCGGCCCTCCGCCCGACGACGGCCTGCGGGACCGGGTGGCCGCCCTGCTCTCCCCCACCCCGGTCAGCCGCGACGAGATCGTTCGCGCCGTCGGCGCGCCGGCCCCGGCCGTGTTCGCCGCCTTGGTGGAGCTGTCGCTGGCCGGCCGCGCCGAGCTGCAGCCCGGCGGCATGGTGGCCGCCGGATGAGTCCCGGGGATGACGAGGACGGGAACATTCCCCCAAAGGGGGAAGACGCCGCCCGTCCCGACTGTGCGTCCAAGGACCGTTGACAGGCCGATGGCGCCGCCCCCACCTTCCGCCCTCCCCGAGCCGGGCGTCATCGCCCGCGGAAAGTCAGATTCCCTAAAGATATGAACGTCGTCGTCGTCGAGAGCCCGGCCAAGGCCAAGACCATCAACAAGTACCTGGGCTCCGGCTACACGGTGCTGGCCTCCTATGGCCACGTCCGCGACCTGCCCGCCAAGGACGGCTCCGTGCGCCCGGACGAGGACTTCGCCATGTCCTGGGACGTGGACGCCAAGTCCGCCAAGCGCCTCAACGACATCGCCGACGCCGCCAAGGGCGCCGAGCTGATCATCCTGGCCACCGACCCCGACCGCGAGGGCGAGGCCATCTCCTGGCACGTCCTGGAGGTGCTGCAGAAGAAGCGCGCCCTGAAGGACGCCAAGGTCCAGCGGGTGGTGTTCAACGCGATCACCAAGTCGGCCGTCACCGAGGCGATGAAAAACCCGCGCGACATCGACATGGAGCTGGTCGACGCCTACCTGGCGCGCCGCGCGCTGGACTACCTGGTGGGCTTCACCCTCTCGCCCGTGCTGTGGCGCAAGCTGCCGGGCTCGCGCTCGGCCGGCCGGGTGCAGTCGGTGGCCCTGCGCCTGATCGTCGACCGCGAGCTGGAGATCGAGCGGTTCCGGACCCAGGAGTACTGGACCGTCGACGCCGACGTCTCGGCCGGCGGCGACCCGTTCAACGCCCGGCTGGTGAAGCACGAGGGCAAGCGGCTCTCGAAGTTCGACCTCGGCGACGAGACCTCCGCCTTCGCCGCCCGCGAGGCGGTGAAGGCTGCGACCTTCAAGGTCGCCGCCGTGGAGAAGAAGCCGGCGAGGCGCTCGCCGCCGCCGCCCTTCACCACCTCGACCCTGCAGCAGGAGGCCGCGCGCAAGCTCGGCTTCTCGGCCCAGCGCACCATGCAGGCCGCCCAGAAGCTCTACGAGGGCGTCGACATCGGCGGCGAGACCGTCGGCCTGATCACCTACATGCGGACCGACGGCGTGCAGGCCGCGCCCGAGGCCCTGGACGAGGCGCGCCAGGTGATCGGCGGGCTCTACGGCCGCGAGTACGTCCCCGAGAGCGCGCGGATCTACAAGACCAAGGCGAAGAACGCCCAGGAGGCCCACGAAGCCATCCGGCCGACCAGCCTGGCCCGCAATCCCGGCAAGCTGCGGCTCGAGGGCGATCTCGGCCGGCTCTACGAACTCGTCTGGAAGCGGATGATCGCCTCCCAGATGGAGAGCGCGCGGATCGAGCGCACGACCATCGACCTGGAGAGCGCCGACGGGAAGACCGGCCTGCGCGCCAGCGGCCAGGTGGTGCTCTTCGACGGCTACCTGGCGGTCTACGAGGAAGGGCGCGACGATCCGGACGACGAGGAAGGCGGCCGCCTGCCGCAGGTCGCCGAGGGCGCCGCCGCCAAGGTGGTCTCCGCCAAGGCCGACCAGCACTTCACCGAGCCGCCGCCGCGCTACTCGGAGGCCAGCCTGGTGAAAAAGATGGAGGAGCTCGGCATCGGGCGGCCCTCCACCTACGCCTCGATCCTGACCGTGCTGCGCGACCGGGCCTATGTGCGGATGGAGAAGAACCGCTTCATCCCCGAGGACAAGGGCCGGCTGGTCACCGTCTTCCTGGAGGAGTTCTTCAAGAAGTACGTCGAGTACGACTTCACCGCGGACCTGGAGGAGAAGCTCGACCTGGTGTCGGCCGGCGAGCTCGACTGGAAGGTCCTGCTGCGCGAGTTCTGGCAGGACTTCCACGCCAAGGCCGAGGAGATCGGCCAACTCCGCACCCGCGAGGTGCTGGACGCGCTGGACGGGGCGCTTGCGCCCTTCCTCTATCCGCAGAAGGCCGACGGCTCCGACCCGCGGGTCTGCCCGACCTGCAGCACCGGCCGGCTCAGCCTGAAGACCAGCCGCTACGGGCCGTTCGTGGGCTGCTCGAACTATCCGGAGTGCCGCTACACCCGGCCGATCGCCCAGGGCGAGGACGCCGAGGGCCAGGCGGAGAACGGCGACCGGGAGCTGGGAACCGACCCGGACACCGGGCTCGTGGTCTACCTGAAGAGCGGCCGGTTCGGGCCCTATGTGCAGCTCGGCGAAGGCGACAAGCCCAAGCGCGCCAGCCTGCCCAAGGGCTGGAGCGCGCCGGACATGGACCTGGAGAAGGCGCTCAGGCTGCTGAAGCTGCCGCGCGAGGTGGGCTTGCACCCCGAGGACGGCCAGCCGATCCTGGCCGGCATCGGCCGCTACGGGCCGTTCGTGCAGCACAACGGGACCTACGCGAACCTGTCGGGCGCCGACGAGGTGTTCGAGGTGGGCCTGAACCGCGCGGTGGCGCTCCTGGCCGAGAAGCGGGCCGGCCGCGCCGGGCGCACCGAATCGGCGGCGCTGAAGGAGCTGGGGGCCCACCCCGGCGACGGCCAGCCGGTGCGCGTGCTCTCGGGCCGCTACGGTCCCTACATCAAGCACGGGTCGACCAACGCCAACGTGCCGCGCGGCAAGGAGCCGTCGGCGGTGACGCTGGAGGAGGCGGTGGCCCTGCTCGCCGAGCGCGAGGCCAAGGGCGGCGGCAAGAAGAAGCCGGCCCGCGCGGCCAAGGCCGAGCCCAAGGCCGCCGCCAAGAAGGCGCCCGCGAAGAAGGCGCCCGCGAAGAAGGCGGCCGCGAAAAAGCCTGCGGCCAAGAAGGCCGCGCCTAAGAAGGCGAAGGCGACGGCTTAGAGTCCTCCTCCACCGCTCGTCCCGGCGGAAGCCGGGATCCAAGCGGCGTTGCGGGATCAGGCCCGGCGGCTAACCTCGGACTCGGCTTGGGTCCCGGCTTCCGCCGGGATGAGCGGAGTTGTGGATGCCAACGGCGAAGGCGAACGGGATCGGGCTGTACTACGAGCGGGCGGGGTCCGGCCCGCCGCTGCTGTTCATCTCCGGGACCGGCGGCGACCTGCGCAACAAGCCCAACCAGTTCGACGGGCCCCTGCCCCGCAGCTTTGACATGGTCTCCTACGACCAGCGGGGGCTCGGGCAGTCGGACAAGCCGGACGTCCCCTATTCGATGGCCGACTACGCCGACGACGCCGCGGCCCTGATGGACCACCTCGACTGGGCGGACGCGTACGTCATCGGCGTCTCGTTCGGCGGCATGGTGGCCCAGGAGCTGGTGCTCAGACACCCGCAGCGCGTGCGCCGGCTGGTGCTGGCCTGCACCTCGCCCGGCGGCGCGGGCGGCTCGTCCTTCCCGTTCCACGAGATCGAGCACCTGAAGGGCGTGGCCCGGGCCCGCTACATGATCCCGATCTCCGACACCCGGCGCGACGAGGCCTGGGCCGCGGCCAATCCCGACCCGTACGAAAAGCTCGTGGAGCTCGCCTCGGCCGATCCCTTCGCCGACGAGCCAGGCCACGCCGCGGGCGCGCATCGGCAGCTGGAGGCCCGCGCGGGCCACGACACCTGGGACCGGCTTCCGCAGGTCCGCTGTCCCGTGCTGGTCGCCGCCGGCCGCTATGACGGCATCGCCCCGTTGGACATCCAGGAGCGGCTCGCCGCGCGGATCCCCGGTGCGCGCCTGCAGGTGTTCGAGGGCGGCCACCTGTTCATGATCCAGGACCGCACGGCGACGCCCGCCATGGCCGCCTTCCTGCTGGAAGGCTGAACCGCGAAAGGCCCGCGGCGTTCGTGCTAAGCAACGCCATGGCCCGACCCCGCATCCCCAAAGCCGCCCGATTCCCGCAAGGGCTGCCCGACCGCGACACCCTGCTGAACTACCTGCGCGAGACGGGCGAGGCCGACCGCGCCGCCATCGCCCGCGCCTTCGGCCTGAAGGGGGCGGACCGCCGGGCGCTGCGGGAGATGCTGAAGGAGCTGGAGGACTCGGGCGCGCTGGCGCGGCGCGGCCGCAAGGGCTTCGCCGAGACCGGCGCCCTGCCGGAGGTCGGCGTGGTCGACGTGGTGGAGCGCGATCCCGACGGCGAGCTGCTGGTGAAGCTGGCCAAGGCCGAGGACGCGCCGCTGGTGCTGCTGGCCCCCGACCGCAAGGCCGAGGCGGGCCAGGCGCCGGGCCTGGGCGACCGGCTGCTGGTGCGGTTCGTGCGGGTCGAGAGCGGCGAGTTCGAAGCGCGGCTGATCAAGCGGCTCGGCCAGAGCGCCCACCGCATCCTGGGCGTCGTCCGCAAGGCCCGGCGCGAGGTGCGCGTGGAGCCGGTGGACCGCCGCACCAAGGAGAGCCTGGTGCTCTCGCCCGAGCAGGCCGAGAGCCTGCGCGACGGGGACCTGGTGATCGCCCAGGTGGGCGCCGCCGAGCGCCGCTACGGCCCCAAGAGCGGCAAGCTGCTGGAGGTGGTCGGCCGCGAGGACGAGCCGCGCGCCGCCTCGCTGATCGCCATCCACACCCACGGCATCCCCATGGGCTTCAGCCAGGCGGCCGAGGCCGAGGCGGAAGCCGCCGAGCCGCCGACCCTGGCCGGCCGCGAGGATCTGCGCGACGTCCCCTTCATCACCATCGACCCGGCCGACGCCCGCGACCACGACGACGCGGTCTATGCCGAGCCGGACACCGACGAGAAGAACCCCGGCGGCTGGATCGTCTGGGTGGCCATCGCCGACGTCGCCGCCTACGTGCGGCCCGACAGCGCGCTCGACCGCGAGGCGCGCGACAAGGGCAACAGCGTCTACTTCCCCGACCGCGTGGAGCCGATGCTGCCCGAGCGGCTCTCCAACGGGCTGTGCAGCCTGCGGGAGGGCGAGAACCGCGCCTGCATGGCCGTGCGGATGGTGTTCGGCGCGGACGGCCGCAAGCGCTCGCACCGCTTCGTGCGCGGCCTGATGCGCTCGGCCGCCAAGCTTTCCTACGAGCAGGCCCAGGCCGCCGCCGACGGGACCCCCGACGACAAGACCGGCCCGATCCTGGAGTCGATCATCCGGCCGCTGTGGACCGCCTACGGCGTGATGAAGAAGGGCCGCGACGCGCGCTCGCCGCTGGCCATCGAGAGCATGGAGCGGAAGATCGCCATCAACCGCGAGGGCGAGATCACCTCCATCACGCCCCGCGCGAGCCTCGAGGCCCACCGGCTGATCGAGGAGATGATGATTCAGGCCAACGTCTCGGCCGCCGAGACCCTGGAGCAGAAGAAGACGCCGCAGATCTACCGGATCCACGACGCGCCCAGCCAGGAGAAGCTGCAGGCCCTGGTGGACTTCCTGCAGACCCTGGAGATCAGCTGGACCAAGGGCGAGGCGCCGCGCACCGAGCGCTTCAACCGGCTGCTGGACCAGACCCGCGAGACGCCGCACGCCGAGATCGTCAACGAGGTGGTGCTGCGCAGCCAGATGCAGGCGATCTATTCCACCGAGAACATCGGCCACTACGGGCTGAACCTCGCCAAGTACGCGCACTTCACCTCGCCGATCCGCCGCTACGCCGACCTGATCGTCCACCGGGCGCTGGTCCGGGCCCTGGGCTTCGGCGACGACGGCCTCTCGGACCGCGACATCAGCCAGATGAAGCTCACGGCCGAGATGATCACCGCGTCCGAGCGGCGGGCCATGGCCGCCGAGCGCGACGCCACCGACCGCTACATCGCCGCCTTCCTGTCCGACCGGATCGGGGCGGAGTTCGCGGGCAAGATCACCGGCGTCACCCGCTTCGGGCTGTTCGTGCGGCTGGCCGAGACCGGGGCCGACGGCCTGGTGCCGGTGTCGAAGCTGGGCGGTGAGTACTTCGTCCACGACGACCGGGCGCACGCGCTCGTCGGCGAGCGGACCGGGGCGCGCTGGCCGCTCGGCATGGCGGTGACCGTGCGGCTGGAGGAGGCCACCCCGATCACCGGCGGCCTGCTGTTCGAGATGCTGAGCGAGCCCGCCCCGCCGGACCGCAACGCGCCCCGCCCGCGCCTGGGCGTCCGCGCCCGCGGCGACCGTCGCCCGGGCGGTCCCAAGCCGCACAGCGGCCGGCCCGCGGGGATCAAGACCGGCCGCAAGAAGAAGATGGGCGGCGGCAAGCGGCGCTAGGTCACGGCCGGGCTGACGTTACGTCGCGCTTCCCACGGCTCCGGCGCGGGTCATACAGTTGTTCGCATGAGTGACGCTCCGCCAGATCCGCCAGATCCCCCGGGATTCAAGCCCGAGGGCCCGCCGCGCGTCCCCGGCCAGCGCGCCGTGCGGCCGAAGAACGCCGCCACGGTGATGATCATCCGCCGCGACGCGGCCAAGCCGCGCGTCCTGATGGGCCGGCGCCACGGCGGCCACAGCTTCATGCCCGACCGCTGGGTGTTCCCCGGCGGGCGGATCGACCGGGCGGACTACCGCGCCCCGTTCGCCACCGACCTGCGGCCCGACGTGCAGGCGGTGTTCGACGCCTATCTGAAGCCGGGCCGCGGCCGGGCGCTGGCCCTGGCCGCGGTGCGCGAGACCTGGGAGGAGGCGGGCCTGCTGCTGGCGCGCCCGGGGCCCGAGCGACCCTCCGCCGGCCCCTGGCGGCCGTTCATCGAGCAGGGCGCCCTGCCCGACCTGGAGGCCCTGGACGTCATCGCCCGCGCCATCACCCCGCCGATGGTCGGCAAGCGGTTCGACACCTGGTTCCTGCTGGCCGACGCCGAGCGGCTGATGAGCCTGGACCGCCAGGCCGACTGCGGCGAACTGGACGAGATCGCCTGGGTGGACTTCGACGAGGCCCAGGCGCTGCCCTTGCCCTCGGTCACCCGGATGATGCTGCGCGAGGCCGTGGCCCGCATGGAGGATCCGCAGCGGCCGAAGCCGTTCCTGCGGTTCCGGGCGGGCGGGATGAAGCCCGCACACCTCTAGTGCATTGACTTCCCGCTGCGGATTCGTATTTTCCGCCGCTCTTTCGAACACCCGCCGGCGGTGCCCATCCGCTTTGGCCCCGCCCGAGGACGAGACCCATGGCGAAGCCCGCCTCCATCAAGATCCGCCTGAACTCGACGGCGGACACCGGCTTCTTCTACGTGACCAAGAAGAACGCCCGCACCAAGACCGACAAGATGGTGCTGAAGAAGTACGACCCGATCGTGCGCAAGCACGTCGAGTTCAAGGAAGGCAAGATCAAGTAAGGCGTCGCGCCAGCGCAGACGCAGATGAATGGCCCGGCTCCCGCCGGGCCATTTTCGTTTCAGGGCTGGTCAGCGACGAAGCTCGTCTCGACGCCGTAGCCCACGCCGGACACGCTGGCTTCCCCCATGATCACCTGGGTAAGAGCTTTCACCTGCCCGTTGGAGTTGCGACAGGCCTGCTGGAGCTTCTGGTTCACCGCCGCGACGATGTTGATGCTCCCGCCGTTGTGCCAGGTCCGCAGCTTGTCGGAGTACTGCAGGTCCACCATCAGCGGGTAGTTCCCGGGATACGGACGCGAGATGCTCGACCCGTGCGGAACGTCGAGGAAGCCCGACACGCTGTCTTCGACGCGCCACTGCACCTTCAGCTGCAGGGGAATCGGCACGCCGGCTTCGAGGAACACGCCGTTGTTGACGATGACCACCTCGTTGGTCACCACCGTGCACTCCGCCGCGGCGGACGTCGCCAGGCCCCCCGCGCTCAGGACCGCGGCCACAAGAACTCCAAACCTCATCGAATACCCCCGTTCCGAAAACGGCGGCATGAAGGCCGAGCCGGCCCGCTACAGTCAAGCTGCGTGGGCGATGACCCGGTTGCGGCCGGAGGCCTTGGCCTCGTAGACGGCCTCGTCGGCGCGCTTGAGCAGGCTCTGGGGGGCCTCCTCGCCAGGCAGGCTGGTGGCCACGCCGATCGAGATGGTGACGCTGAGCAGCTCCTTGCCGCCCATCACCCGGAACGGCGAGCCGGCCACGTGCAGCCGGATCCGCTCGGCGATGCGCCGGGCGTCGACCAGCTTGGTGTCGGGCATGACGATCACGAACTCCTCGCCGCCGTAGCGGACGGGCAGATCGACGGCGCGGACGTTGGAGGCCAGCCTGACGGCGAACTCCTTCAGCACCTCGTCGCCGACATCGTGGCCGAAGCCGTCGTTGATCTTCTTGAAGTGGTCGATGTCGAGCACCAGCAGGGACACTGGATTGCCGCCGTGCGCCGCGCGGCGCATCAGCGCCTCGAGCTGGCCGGTCATGTAGCGGCGGTTGTGCAGGCCGGTGAGCTGGTCGGTGACGGCCAGCTCCAGCGAATGGTCGAGGTTGTCGCGCAGGTGCTCGGTGTAGCGCTTGCGGCGGATCTGGGTCTTGGCCCGCGCCGCCAGCTCCTGCGGGTCGATCGGCTTGGCCAGGATGTCGTTGACCCCGATCTCCAGCGCCTTCACCAGCCGCTGCCGCTCGTCGAAGTCGACGATGGCCAGGACCGGCAGGTTGCGGGTGGCCTCGTCCGAGCGCAGCTGGGCGCAGAAGCGCAGGCCATCGAAGGCCTTGGCCCCCGCGTTGACGATCACCAGGTCCACGGGACCGCGGGCCGTCATCAGGGCCTTCTCCGGATCGGTCTCGACGATCGGGCGGTGCTCGATGGAGAGCTCGACGCACACCCGACGGGCCTGGCGCTCCTGGTCGTCGACGATGAGGATGCGCCCGCCGGTCCCGCCCATGCGCGAGACCGCGCCGCCGATCAGGCCCATGCGCCGGCCGGAGGCCTCGCGCTCGCGCAGCTCGTCGATGATCGCCTTCAGCCGGGTCAGGCTGCGCACCCGGGCGAACAGCATGACGTCGTCGATGGGCTTGGTGAGGAACTCGTCGGCCCCGGCCTCCAGCCCCGCCACGCGGTCGGAGCGGCCGTCCAGGGCGGTGACCAGCACCACCGGGATGTGGCGCGTCTCGGGATCGTCCTTCAGCCGCCGGCAGACCTGGAAGCCGTCCATGCCGGGCATCATGACGTCGAGCAGAATGATGTCGGGCTTCTCGGCCGCGGCCATGGCCAGGCCCGTGGGGCCGTCCTGGGCGGTGAGCACCTCGTAGTATTCCGCCGAGAGCTTGGCCTCGAGCAGGCGCACGTTCGCCTCGATGTCGTCGACGACGAGGATCCGCGCGGTCATCGCCTAGTCCAGGAGGCGCTTGATGGTGTCGAGGAAGTGGGACACCGAGATCGGCTTGGAGATGTAGGCCTCGCAGCCGCCCTCGCGGATCCGCTCCTCGTCGCCCTTCATGGCGAAGGCGGTGACGGCGACCACGGGGATGGAGGCGAGGTCCTCGTCCTCCTTCAGCCACTTGGTGACCTCGAGCCCCGAGATCTCCGGCAGCTGGATATCCATGAGGATCAGGTCGGGGCGATGCTCGCGGGCAAGCGACAGCGCCGCGAGTCCTTCGCGGGTCTGGAGGGTTTCGTACCCCTGGGCTTCGAGCAGATCATGAAAGAGCTTCATGTTCAGCTCGTTATCCTCGACGATGAGGACCTTCTTGGGCATTCGGGACCCGGCGCTGTTCCTGAGGAGACCCGCACACGGCGATCCTCATCTCGCGCCCATTGATCAACCGGATATCCTTAAACTTCGTTAGCCGCGTCAGGACGCAAGCCTTGGCAGACCCCGCCGCCCGTTCCGCCCCGCGCCTCGCGGACCTCGGCCTCTCCGTCGAGCGGCCGCTGGTGATCGTCGACGTGGACGAGGTGCTGGGCCTGTTCATGCAGGGGTTCGGGGCCTTCCTGGCCGCCCAGGGCTACGAGTTCCGCGTCGACCGCTTCGCCCTGTTCCAGAACATCTATCGCCCTGGGGCGGCGGAGCACCTGCCGGTGGACGAGGGCAAGCGGCTGTTCGACGAGTTCTTCCGCACGGGCTGCGGCGAGATCGAACCCGCGCCGGGGGCGGTGGAGGCCCTGAAGCGCCTGGGCGGCCGGGCGGAGATCCTGATTCTCTCCAACGCCCCGGCCGACGCCGAGCGGCTGCGCTCGGCCTGGCTGAAGCGGCACGGTCTGCCGCACCCGCTGATCCTCAACACCGGGCCGAAGGGGCCGGTGACCCACGCGCTGGCCTCCCAGACGCCGCAGCCGGCCGCCTTCGTGGACGACCTGCTGCCGAACCTCGATTCGGTGGCCGAGCACGCGCCCTGGGTGGCCACCTTCCAGCACGTGGCCGACGAGCGGCTGCGGCCGCTGGCGCCCCGGTCGGACCGGCACGCCCGGCACGACGACTGGGCGGAGCTGGCAGCGGCCATCGAGGCGGCGATCGCCCGCTAGGGGCGACCGCCGCGCCGGGCGCCTACTTCGCGGCGAAGCAGTAGAACTTGCCCGCGCCGCCGGAGGCCGCGAGGTTCGCCTGGCTGCAGCCGCGGGAGGGGTGGGCCGAGTTCCAGGAGGTGGGGTTGGCGCCCCCGCCGGTGCGGTCGTGGTGGCCGACCTGGGCCGCGCCCTCGCCGTTCGCCGTCCAGTTGGCGCAGGTCAGGTTCGACGCGCCGGTGGCGAGCGTCCCGTCCAGGGCCGAGCCCGTCAGGATGTCGTGCTGGTTGGGCGTGTCGCCGCGGCCGTTGACCACCGCGCCGGCGTCGGTGAGGGAGGTCTGCTTGCCGAGCTTGTTGGTGTCGGAGTGCAGGTCGGCCACGTCGCGGGCCACCATCTCGCCCTTGAAGTTGTACCAGGGGCCGCGGCCGATGCGGTCGCGGGCATTGATCGCGGGTTTGCCGCCGGCGGCGTCGGCGCTGAGATAGGCCCGCCAGGTCTTCTTGCCGGCCCCCACCCGCGCGGCCAGCATCTGGCAGTGCTTGTCGGCGCCGGCCAGGCCGCCGAGGTTCGCCCCGTCGCCGACGCCCTCGCTGGTGATGAAGAAGCTCATCTTGGGATCGGGCTTCGGCTTGTCCTGCGCGTGGACGCCGAACGCGGCGGCCGCCAGCGCAGCCGAGGCCACGACGCCGAGGGCGATGGTCCTGTTCATTTCATGCCTCCCTGTGGAGGCGCGGTTATAGCCTTCCGTAGGGAAAAGCCGAAGGGTCGCAGGCCGGGCTCGGCGCGGCGGGAACAAATCAGGTATCAAGGGCCGATGATCCGCATCGGCGTGGACTTCGGCGGGACCAAGATCGAGGCCGCGGCGCTGGACGCCGAGGGGCGCTTCCAGGCGCGCGTGCGGGCGGCCTCGCCGAAGGACTACGGCGAAGGACTGGACGCCGTGCGCGCCCTGGTGGCCGAGGCCGAGCGGCAGGCGGGGGCGCGCGCCGCCCGCGTGGGCGTCGGCGGTCCGGGCTCGGTGTCGCCGAAGAGCGGTCTGGTGCGCGGCGCCAACTCCACCCAGCTCAACGGCCGCGCCTTTCCCCAGGACCTGGCGCGCACGCTGGGGCGGCCGGTCCGCTACGCCAACGACGCCAACTGCCTGGCCCTCTCCGAAGCGACGGACGGAGCCGGCGCGGGCGCCGGGGTGGTGTTCGCCGCCATCCTCGGCACCGGCGTGGGCGCCGGGGTCGTCGTGGACGGGCGCCTGGTGGAGGGGCGCAACGGCTTCGCCGGCGAATGGGGCCACGCGCCCCTGCCCTGGCCCAGCGCCGAGGAATATCCGGGGCCGCCATGCTGGTGCGGCCGGCGCGGCTGCCTGGAGCTGTGGGTCTCCGGGCCGGGGCTGGCCCGCGACGCCGGGCGGCCCGCGGAAGCGGTCGCCGCCGAGCCCGACGCGGCGCTGGATCGCTACGTCGACCGGCTGGCGCGGGGACTGGCCATGGTGTGCGACGTGCTCGATCCGGACGTGATCGTCCTGGGCGGCGGCCTGTCCAACGTCGACCTGCTCTATTACCGCCTGCCCGGCGCCATCGCCCCACACGTGTTCTCCGACGTCTTCGAGACGCCGGTGCGCCGGGCGGTCCACGGCGACTCGTCGGGCGTGCGCGGCGCGGCCTGGCTGTGGCCGCCGCCATGAGGGCCTTCTGCCGCGACTGCTTCTGCACGGGCCCGCAGGCGGTGCGGCGCTGCCCGTCCTGCGGCTCGCCGCGGGTGGTGGCCCACGAGGAGCTCGAGAGCCTGTCCATCGCCCACATGGACTGCGACGCCTTCTACGCCAGCGTGGAGAAGCGCGACCGGCCCGAGCTGCGCGACCGGCCGGTGATCGTGGGCGGCGGCCGGCGCGGCGTCGTGACCACCTGCTGCTACATCGCCCGGATCTCCGGCGTGCGCTCGGCCATGCCGATGTTCAAGGCGCTGAAGCTCTGCCCCGAGGCCGTGGTCATCAAGCCGGACTTCAGCAAGTACCGCTTCGAGAGCCAGCGGATCCTCGGCCTGGCCGGCGAGCTCACGCCGCTGATCCAGAACCTGAGCCTGGACGAGGCCTGGATGGACCTGTCGGGCACCGAGCGGCTGCACGGCGCGGCGCCGGCCCTGACGCTGGCCCGGCTGCAGGCCAGGATCGAGGCCGAGACCGGGCTGACCGTCTCCATCGGCCTGGCGGCCAACAAGTTCCTGGCCAAGATCGCCTCGGACCTCGACAAGCCGCGCGGCTTCTCGGTGATCGGGGCGGCGGAGGCCGAGAGCTTCCTCAGCAGCCGGCCGGTGGGCATCCTGCCCGGCGTCGGCCCGGCCATGGTCGCCTCGCTGGAGAAGGCCGGCTACCGCACCGTGGGCCACCTCGCCCGCGCCGAGCAGAAGGACCTGGCCTCGCGCTTCGGCGCGCACGGGCTGCGGCTCTTCGAACTGGCGCACGGCCGCGACACCCGGGCGGTCAATCCGCACGAGGCGCGCAAGGGGATCAGCGCCGAGACGACGTTCAACGAGGACCTGTCGGCCCTCTCCGACCTTGAGGACGTCCTGGCCGAGCTCAGCGAGAAGGTCGCGCGCCACGCCCGCAAGGACGGGGTCGCCGGCCGGGTGGTGACGCTGAAGCTCCGGACCACAGACTTCAAGATCCACACCCGGCGCAAGACCATCGCCCTGCCCACCCAGACGGCGAAGACCCTGTTCGCGGTGGGCCGCGAGATGCTGGCCCGGGAGGCGGACGGGCGGCCGTTCCGCCTGATCGGGATCGGCATGGCCGAGCTGGTGGAGGCCGACGCGGTGGAAGGCGACTTCTTCGCCGGAGAGGAGCGTCGGGCTCTGGCCTCCGAGAAGACGCTCGACGCGCTTCGGGCCCGCTTCGGGGCGGGCGCCGTGACGTCAGGCCGGATTCTGCGTGCAAAGGCGGCGCTCAAGGAGGATTGATGGGCGTCATGGCCCCGATCGCGCGCCGCAGGCACAAAAGCCGGCCACCGCGCGGGGGCGTGACACTTGGGCCCTTCCAAATGGAAATGTTTTCCATATCTAATCACTCAAGGACGGGGCGGTGGCCTCGTCAGGAGATCCGTTCGATGAGCGAACGCAAGCAGGGTGATAACGACACCGGCGTTCGGTCGGCCGTGATCACACAGACAAAGCCCAAGACGCAGAAACCCGCGATGTATCGCGTGCTTCTGCTGAACGACGACTACACTCCGATGGAATTCGTCGTTTATGTGCTTGAGCAATTCTTCAATAAGTCGCGCGAAGACGCGACTCGGATCATGCTGCACGTACACCAGCACGGCGTGGGTGTGTGCGGGGTGTTCACGTACGAAGTGGCGGAAACAAAAGTGGCCCAGGTCGTTGATACCGCACGCCGGCACCAGCACCCGCTGCAGTGCACCATGGAAAAGGATTAGAGGCTCTTGCCTTCATTTTCGCGCCAGCTCGAAGAGTCCCTTCATCGCGCCGTCGCCTACGCCAACCAGCGCAAGCACGAATACGCTACGCTTGAGCACTTGCTGCTCTCCCTGGTGGACGACGAAGACGCCGCGGCGGTGATGCGCGCCTGCGACGTGGACCTCGGGTCGCTCCGCACCACCCTGACCAATTACGTCGACAACGAGCTGCGCTCGCTGGTCGTGGACGACGGCGAGGACGCCAAGCCCACGGCGGGCTTCCAGCGCGTGATCCAGCGCGCGGTGATCCACGTGCAGTCCTCGGGCCGCGAGGAGGTCTCCGGCGCGAACGTGCTGGTGGCGATCTTCTCCGAGCGCGAGAGCCACGCCGCCTACTTCCTGCAAGAGCAGGACATGACGCGCTACGACGCGGTGAACTACATCGCCCACGGCATCGCCAAGAAGGCCGGCGCCGGCGAGGCCAAGCCCGTGAAGGGCGCCGAAGAAGAGGACAAGCCCACCGTCAAGACTGGCGGCGAGGCGCTCGAGGCCTACTGCATCAACCTCAACGAGAAGGCCAAGCAGGGTAAGGTCGATCCGCTGATCGGCCGCATGGCCGAGGTCGAGCGCGCGATCCAGGTGCTCTGCCGCCGGACCAAGAACAACCCGCTGCTGGTGGGCGACCCCGGTGTCGGCAAGACCGCCATCGCCGAGGGCCTGGCGCGCAAGATCGTCAACAAGCAGGTCCCCGACGTGCTTGCCGGCTCGACTATCTTCTCGCTCGACATGGGCGCGCTGCTGGCCGGCACCCGCTACCGCGGCGACTTCGAGGAGCGGGTCAAGCAGGTCGTCAAGGAGCTGGAGAACCACCCCGACGCGATCCTGTTCATCGACGAGATCCACACCGTGATCGGCGCGGGCGCCACCTCGGGCGGGGCGATGGACGCCTCGAACCTGCTGAAGCCGGCGCTGGCCTCGGGCACCCTGCGGTGCATGGGCTCCACGACCTACAAGGAGTTCCGCCAGCACTTCGAGAAGGACCGGGCGCTCGTCCGGCGCTTCCAGAAGATCGACGTGAACGAGCCCACGATCGACGACACGATCAAGATCCTGAAGGGTCTGAAGACCTACTACGAGGACTTCCACAAGCTCCGGTACACCAACGACGCCATCAAGGCGGCGGTGGAGCTGTCGGCGAAGTACATCACCGACCGCAAGCTGCCGGACAAGGCCATCGACATCATCGACGAGGCGGGCGCCTCGCAGATGCTGCTGGCCGAGGGCAAGCGGAAGAAGATCATCGGCCTGAAGGAGATCGAGGGCGTCGTCGCCAAGATCGCCCGCATCCCGCCGAAGTCGGTCTCCAAGTCGGACACCGAGGCGCTGAAGCAGCTGGAAGGCGACCTGAAGCGCGCGGTCTACGGCCAGGACGAGGCGATCGACAGCCTGTCGTCGGCCATGAAGATGGCCCGGGCCGGCCTGCGCGACGCCAACAAGCCGATCGGCTGCTACCTGTTCACCGGCCCCACCGGCACCGGCAAGACCGAGACGGCGCGACAGCTGGCCTCCACCCTCGGGATCGAGCTCCTGCGGTTCGACATGTCCGAGTACATGGAGCGCCACACGGTCAGCCGCCTGATCGGCGCGCCTCCGGGCTACGTCGGCTTCGACCAGGGCGGCCTGCTGACCGACGCCGTCGACCAGCATCCGCACGCGGTGGTCCTGCTCGACGAGATCGAGAAGGCGCACCCGGACGTCTACAACATCCTCCTGCAGGTCATGGACCACGGTCAGCTGACCGACTCCAACGGCAAGAAGATCGACTTCCGGAACGTCGTCCTGATCATGACGACCAACGCCGGGGCCTCGGACGCCCAGCGCAACTCCATCGGCTTCGGCCGCGGCAAGGCCGAGGACGAGGTGGACGAGGCGCTGAAGCGGCTGTTCACGCCGGAGTTCCGCAACCGCCTGGACGCCATCGTGCACTTCAAGGCGCTCACCCCGGAGATCATCCGGCAGGTGGTGCAGAAGTTCATCATCCAGCTGGAGGCGCAGCTCGCCGACCGCCACGTCACCATCGAGACGGACGACGAGGCGGCGGACTGGCTGGCCAAGAACGGCTTCGACGAACTCTACGGCGCCCGCCCGCTGGGCCGGGTCATCCAGGAGAACATCAAGAAGCCGCTGGCCGACGAGATCCTGTTCGGCCGGCTGGTCAAGGGCGGCCACGTCCGCGTGGTGCTCAAGGACGGCAAGCTGGGCTTCGAGATCGAGGGCGAGACGCGCGAGCGCGGCGCCCCGGTGATCGAGAACCCGGCCGAGGAGGACGCCGCCGAGCTCACCGAGTAGGCGGCCGATCCGGCGACGAGACAAGAGCCCCGGGCCGCGAGGACCGGGGCTTTTTCGTGCGCCTCAGAGGATGTGCAGCGGCCGGAAGACCCGCTTCAGGACCTCGGCGGCCAGCGGCTTCACGCCCGGGAAGACCGCCCTGCCCCCGCGCCTGGGCCACACCCAGCCGCCGCCCGCGACGTCCGCAGGCAGGCGCAGGGCGAGCCGGCCGGCCTCCACGTCGGAGACCATGGGCGTGTAGTAGAGGCAGTCCTCGAAGTACCAGTGTACGACGAGGGAGCGCCGGGTCGACGCCGGGTCGGTGACCGGAGAGCCGCCGTGGGCCAGGTTGGCCGCCCAGACGAAGGCCCAACCCTTCTTCACCATTGCCAGCTCCTCGGGGAAGCCGCTGGCGGCGAGGCGCTCGGCGAACCGCTTCACGAAGTGGCTCTCGTAGTGCTCCGGCGTGGGCTCGGGCGTATTCACGCCCGCCTCGCGCATGGTCATCACCGGCAGGCGGTGGGAGCCCGGGCGGTAGACCAGGGGCCCCGCCCCCGGCTGCACGTCCTCCAGGGCGATCCATACGCCGCACATGAAGCGCTCGGGCACGCTGTGGAAGTGGATGGTGTCCGGGTGCAGGCCCTGCTGACTGCCCTTCAGGAAGTTGAGGGTCTGGAACGGGAAGCCGCGGCGTCCGTAGGCGGCCTCCAGCAGCCGGCCGACCTTCGGCCAGGCCGCAAGCCGCTTCACCGCCCGCGAGCGCAGCCAGGCGTCCTGGATGCGGTTGGCGCCCGGGCGGCGGGCGAAATAGGGATCGGTGTCGGCCACGGCGCGGTCGCAGAGGCCGCGGGCCTCGTCGCCCAGGTCGACGAGGGCATAGCCCTTCTCCGCCAGGCTGCGGACGAAGGCCTCGGTCTCTGCGTCGAAGCGGTTGGCGGCGAGATAGGCCTCGAGGCCGGCACCCTCGAAGGGCGGGACCGCCGGAGGCCCGCTCACGTGATCTGGGCCGCGATCTGCTGGGCCAGCGCCTTCAGCTCCTCAGGGTCGGCCATCTGGCCGCCGGCGTGACGGCCCACCGGCACGCCCTCCCAGCGCGGGATGATGTGGAAGTGCAGGTGGTAGACCGTCTGGCCGGCCGGCGCGCCGTTGAACTGGGTGATCACCACCCCGTCCGGCTTGAGCGCGGCGCGCACCGCGCGCGCCACCCGCTGGACGCCGAGGATCAGCTCCGAGAGCACCTGCGACTCCTCCTCCAGGAGGTTGCGCGCCGTCGAGTGCTTGGGGATCACCAGGGTGTGGCCCTTCGACTGCGGAAAGACGTCCATGAAGGCGAAGACGTGCTCGTCCTCGAACACCCGCGCGGCAGGCATCTCGCCCCGCAGGATCTTGGCGAAGATGTTGCCGTCGTCGTAGGTCCCGTCCAGGCTCATGGCGTGCTCCCGAGGTGCTTCCAAGCCTCGTAGCAAATCGCCCCCGGGGGTGGAACGACGAGCGAGGCCGGACTCGCCGAACGCCAGAGGCAGGCGCGGTCCTAGTCCTCCTGGCGGAACGGCGAGTACTCCTCCGCCAGCCACTCCATCTCCTGCTCCACGCCCTCGCGCTCCTGGCGCAGGAAGCGCTCGACGGGCTCGCGGAGCGCCGGGTCGGCGATGTAGTGGGCGGAGTAGACAGGCTTCGGCAGATAGCCGCGGGCGATCTTGTGCTGGCCCTGGGCGCCGGCCTCCACGCGCGGCAGGCCGTGGTCGATCGCCCATTCGATGGCCTGGTAGTAGCAGAGCTCGAAGTGGAGGAAGGGCACGTCCTCCACGCAGCCCCAGTTGCGGCCGTAGAGGCAGTCGTCGCCGATCAGGTTGAGCGAGCCCGCGATCCAGCGCCCCCCGCGCCTGGCCATGACCAGCAGCACCCGGTCGGCCATCCGCTCGCCCAGCAGGGAGAAGAACATCCGCGTCAGGTACGGCCGACCCCACTTGCGCGAGCCGGTGTCCATGTAGAAGGCGAAGAAGGCGTCCCAGTGCTCCTCGGTGAGCGCCGCGCCTGTCAGGCAGTGGATCTCCACCTCGGCCTGCGCATCCCGCCGCTCGCGCCGGATGGTCTTGCGGCGGCCCGACGAAAGCGCCCCCAGGAAGGCCTCGAAGTCGGCGTAGCCGCGGTTCTCCCAGTGGTACTGCTGCCCCTCGCGCAGGGCGAGCCCCTGCCCGCCCATCCAGCGCCACTCCGCCTCGGTGGGGAAGTTCACGTGCAGGGAGGAGACCTCGTAGCGCTCGCAGACGGCGAGCGCCCCGCCCAGCAGCAGCGCCCGCCCCTCGTCCGCGTCGATGTCCGGCCGGACCAGCAGCCGCGGCCCGGTGGCCGGCGTGAAGGGCGCCGCCGAGAGCAGCTTGGGATAGTAGCGCCCGCCGGCCCGCTCGTAGGCGTCGGCCCAGGCGTGGTCGAAGACGTACTCTCCCTGGCTGTGGGACTTCAGGTAGAGCGGCATGACCGCCGCCACCCGCCCCGCCTCGTCCTCGACGGAGAGGTGCTGCGGACCCCAGCCGGTCTTCTCGACGGCGCAGTTGGCTTCCTCCGCGGCGTGCAGGAAGTCGTAGAGCATGAAGGGGTTGCCGGCGTAGGCGGGGTTGCTCGCGCAGGCGTTCCAGGCCTCGCGGCCGATTTCGGAGATGCGGCGGCTGAGCCGGACCGCCGGCTTCAGCGTCACGCTCTAAAGCCCTCGAAGATCAGGTTGTCGCAGCCGTCCTTCACCGCTTCCCACTGGGCGGGGTCGCGCACCGTCCAGGCGACGACCGGCATGCCCTGGGCGCGCAGCTCGGCCGCGCGGGGGCTGGGCAGCATGTCGAGGCCGAGCGCCAGGAAGTGCGGCCGGGCGATCGCCACATGCTCGAGGTTGGCGTAGGCGCGGCGCTGGTCCTCGCTGATGTGCGGGGCCTTGCGGTAGGAATAGCTGTCGAGGCCGCGCAGGACGCCCGGGAAGCGATCGGCGAACCAGGCGTGGCTGTAGGGGTTGAAGCCGATCACGCAGAGGGGCCCCGAGTGATCGACGATGATCTCGTGCACCCGCTGCTCCAGCGGCCCGACCCGTCCGGGCGGGGTCTTCAGCTCGATGTGCACCATGGCGCGGTGGCCGATAAGGGCGAGCGTCTCGGCGAGCGTCGGGATGGCCTCGTCCGTGCCGGCGAGGCGAAGGGCGGCGAGGTCGGCGGAGCTGCGGTCGGAGAGCCGGCCTTCGGCGCCGGTCATCCGCTTCAGGTCCTCGTCGTGGAAGACCATGGCCTCGCCGTCGGCGGAGATCTGCACGTCGAGCTCGATCCCGTAGCCGGCGGCGCAGGCGGCCTGGAAGGCGCCCAGCGAGTTCTCCGGCGGGCCGTCGGGGCTCCAGAGCCCGCGATGCGCGATCGGCGGGTGGAAGAGAAGGTCCCAGGCCTCGCCGAAGCGCGCCTTCACGACACCTGCACCACCGCGTCGACCTCCACCGCGAAGCCCAGCGGCAGGCGATAGACGCCCACGGCCGAGCGCGCGTGGCGGCCGGCGTCGCCGAAGGCCTCGACCATCAGGTCGGAGCAGCCGTTCACCACCTGGGGGATGTCGTAGAAGTTCGGGCCCGCCTGGACGAAACCGCCGAGCTTCACCACGCGCACCACCCGGTCGAGGTCCCCGTCGCAGGCGGCTTTCATCTGGGCCAGCAGGTTGATCCCGCACAGCCGCGCGGCGTGGCGCGCCTGCTCGGACCCGACGTCCTCGCCGACGATCCCCTTCACGCCGCCCTCGGCGTCCACCGAGACCTGGCCTGAGATGTGGACGAGGTCGCCGGCGCGCACGAAGGGCACGTAGTTGGCGACGGGCGGATTGGGCCTGGGGAGCGAGATCCCCAGCGCGGCGAGACGGTCTTCAACCTGGGACATGGGAGTGGTCTAGAACACCGCCCCAAACGAGAAAAGGCCCGGACCAGAGGTCCGGGCCTTCCACGTTCCGGGAACCAGGGAGGAAGAGCCCCCGGAAGGTGTCTCTTAGCGGGCGGCCTGCAGGCGCTCGACCATGGCGGTCATGCGCTCGTTCAGGGGCTTCACGCTGTCCTTCACCGAGGCGGAGACCGTCTCGGACATGGCGCCGACCTGGGCCATGTAGGCTTCCAGGGCGCTCTTGGCGAAGGCGGTCTGCAGCTCGATCACTTCCTGCAGGCTCTTGGCGCCGGAGAGCGACTTGGCGGCGGTGACCTGGTTGTCGAAGGCGGTCTTGGAGAAAGCCATCGCCTGCGCGCCGAGCGCTTCGGCGCCCTTGGTGGCGGCGGTCACCGAGGCGACCACGGCTTCGAGGTTCTTCTTGGAGTGGGAATTGGCTTCGTTCAGCGCCGCCAGGGTCTTTTCCACGCCGTCCTTGAAGGCGACGTTGGAAGCGGCGGTGAACTGTTCGACGGTGTTTTTCGCGGTTTCAGCGGCGGACATCGTTGAAACTCCTGGACAAGGGCGGGGAGGACGCGGCGTCATTGCCGCAACGCAAACTGGGATTCGGGGCTCATGCCCCTGAACTCGCAGATGTTGTCTCATGTTGCAGTGCAGCAGTCAAGCGCAAATTGTGCGCTGCACAAAAGTGTCATGCCGCTTTCACAGGCGCCCGGACGACGCCGCGACATTTGCGCCCGTTCAAGCCTTGTTTACTGTCGAGCAAGGGTCCTTGAGGCATGTTAAGCGGGATTCACGGCGGCGGGGGGCCGCCTCAACCCTTTGATTCGACGGACGAAGCATGTTCCAGCACGCCCGCCGCCTGTTTGTCGCTCTAGGCGCCGCCGCAGCCGTCGCGTTTACGACTGCAGCGCCCCCCGCGTACGCGCAGCCGGCCTTCAAGCAGCTCGCGACCGCCTCGCAGACCAAGTACGCCGCGATCGTGGTGGACGCGAAGACCGGCGAGGTGCTCTACGCCAAGCGGGCCGACGCGCCGCGCTATCCGGCGTCGATCACCAAGGTGATGACCCTCTACCTCACCTTCGAGGCGCTGGCCGCGGGCAAGATCCGGCTGGACGACCCGGTGCTGATCTCGCCGCGCGCCGCGGCCCAGTCCCCCACCAAGCTGGGCGTGCCGGCCGGCCAGACGATCACCGTCTCCGAAGCCATGCAGGCGCTGGCCATCAAGTCCGCCAACGACGTGGCCGTGGCCATGGCCGAGAAGCTGGGCGGCACCGAGAGCCGCTTCGCCGCGCTGATGACTCTGCGGGCGAAGGAGCTGGGGATGACCAACACCAACTTCGCCAACGCCTCGGGCCTGCCGGACAGCCGCCAGATCTCCACGGCCCGCGACATCGCCATCCTGTCGCGCGCGGTGATGCGCGACTATCCGCAGTACTACCGGCTGTTCAGCCAGAAGGAGATGACCTTCCGCGGCCAGACGATGCGCAACCACAACGGCCTGCTGCATCGGATGTATGGCGTGGACGGCCTGAAGACCGGCTTCACCAACGCCTCGGGCTTCAACCTCGCGGTCTCGGCGGTGCGCGACAACCGCCGCCTGATCGCGGTGGTGCTCGGCGGCCCGACCACCCGGGCGCGCGACGAGAACGCCCAGGACCTGCTGCTCACCGGCTTCGACGTGATCCGCCGGCGCGACCTCGGCGAGAAGATCACCATCGCCCAGAACCTGTTCGAGCCGGAGCCGACCGGCCGCGTCGAGGGTAGCCTCGAGCAGGGCGACCAGGACCTGAAGATCGTGCTGGCCTCCGCCGCCCCGCCGAGCCGCACCTCGAAGATCGAGGTGGTCGAGCCGCGCTCGAAGAAGAAGGCCGAGGCCCCGGCCGGCGAGTGGGCCGTCCAGGTGGGCGCCTTCAAGGCGCGGTCCGACGCCAAGGAACAGATCGACATCATCGAGAAGCGCTTCGGCAAGCAGGTGGCCGGCGCCAAGCCCGTCACCGACAAGGCCGCAGGCCGCTACCGCTCGCGCTTCGTGGGCCTGAGCGAGGCCAAGGCCAAGAATGCCTGCAAGGCGATCAAGGCCAAGAAGCAGCCCTGCCAGGTGATCGAGCCGAACGCCTGATCCGCGAGAGAGCAACGGAAGAGCCCCGGGCAGGTCCCGGGGCTTTTTTTGTGCGCCCTGCCCGTGCCTATCCCTTCAGGAGGCGGTCGCGGGCGGCGTTGAGCTGGGCGGCGAGCCCGGAGGTGCCGCCCTTGTCCGGGTGCACGCTGCGCATCAGACGCGTGTAGGCGGCCTTGATCTCCTCGGGACCGGCGTCGGCCGGCACGCCGAGGATGGCGCGGGCCTCCTCAGCGCTCATCCGGCCCTTGGCGGCCGGCGCGGCGGCCGGCGTCGTGCGGCGGGTGGAGACGGCGAGCCAGAGCCCCACGACCACCAGGACTATGCCCGAGCCCCAGCGCCCCGTGACGCTGAGCCAGGCTGCGGCGGCGAAGGCGGCGACGGCGAGGGCCGCCGAGATGAACCGCCACTCCCGCCGCTTCAGGACCGGCTTGCCGCGGCCCACGGCGAGAAGAAGCGCGAGCGCGGCGGCCCCGAGGGCGAGATAGAGCATGCGGCTATTCCGCCGCGATCTTCTCCGCCTCGTCCAGCCCCTGGAAGCCCAGCGCCGTCATCAGGGCGCGCAGTTCCTGGCGCGCGGCCACGTGCTGCAGCGACATGGCGACCGGCCGGATGGACGGCGACAGGTCGGCGATGGTCAGGCCGAAGGGAAAGAGCTCGCGGTAGATCACCCGGTCACGAAGGCCCGGGCCGACCCGGAAGCCGACCTTGCGGGACAGCGCGGTCACCCGCTCGTCCAGGCGCTTGCGGTTGCGCGCCTCGGTGGGGGCCAGGCGGTTGCGCAGGACCACCCAGTCGATCTGCTTGCGGTCCACGGTGGCGCGCTGCTTGCGGCAGGCCCAGACGGTCTCCGCGTAGAGGCTGTGGCGGGTGAGCTCCAGCGTCACCGGATCCACGACGCCCAGCATGTCGAAGTCGACGAAGCTGTCGTTCATCGGGGTGACGATGAGGTCGGCCCTGGCGTGGGCGGCGCGGCTGATCGCGGTGTCGGCGCCGGGGGTGTCGATGAGCACGAAGTCGGCGGCCTGCGCCGCCTCGGCGAAGGCCTGCTCGAACCGCGCCAGCTGTTCGGCGTCCGGCGCCTTGGCGAGCGCGTCGCCGGCCGAGCTGATCGCATGCTCGATCGGCATCGGCGCCTCGGCGTTGTGGGCCGCCAGCCACTTGGCCCGGTTGGCGAAGAAGTGGCCCATGGTCTGCTGGCGCAGGTCCAGGTCGAGCACGGCGACCTTGGCCCCGCCGTGCAGGAGGGCGGTGGCGATATGGATGGCGAGCGTGGACTTCCCCGCCCCGCCCTTCTCGTTGCCGACGACGATCACGCTGGCCGACATGAAAACAGCTCCCCGAGGGCCGCGCGACGCGGCCCACACACCCCCTAGGTGAGCCAGGACGCAGAGTCGGGTCAACGCGCACTTCGCCGCCCCCCGGGTGGATGGACGGCGGGCGGGGCCTCCGCCATAAGCCCGGCCATGTCCGATCGCCCGCTGCCCATCGTCCGCACCGTCGCCGACCTGCGCGCGCGGGTGGCCGGCTGGAGGGCGGCGGGCGAGCGGGTGGGCTTCGTGCCGACCATGGGCGCCCTGCACGAAGGCCACCTGTCGCTGGTGCGGCTGGCCCGCCAGCGCGCCGACCGGGCCGTCGCATCGATCTTCGTCAATCCGACCCAATTCGGCCCCAACGAGGACTTCGACGCCTATCCCCGGGGCGAGGCGCGGGACGCGGGCCTACTGGCCGACGCCGGCTGCGACCTGCTGTTCGCGCCCACCGTGGCGGAGATGTACCCGCGGGGCTTCGCGACCACGGTGAGCGTCACCGGCGTCTCCGAGCCGCTGGACGGGGCGGCGCGGCCCGGCCACTTCAACGGGGTGGCCACCGTGGTCACCAAGCTCCTGACGCAATGCGCGCCGGACGTCGCGGTGTTCGGCGAGAAGGACTACCAGCAGCTGCAGGTGATCCGGCGGCTGGTGCGCGACCTCGACCTGCCGGTGGAGATCGTCGGCGGGCCCACGGCCCGGGCCGAGGACGGCCTGGCGCTGTCCTCCCGCAACGCCTACCTGAGCCCGCAGGAGCGCGCGATCGCCGGCCGACTGAACGTCATCCTGCGCGAGGCGGTGAACCGGCTGAAAGCCGGCGAGGCCGTGGCCCCCGTGGAGGCCGACGCGCTCGCCGCCCTCACCGCCGCCGGATTCCAGCAGGTGGATTATGTGGAGGTCCGGGACGCCGACGACCTGGCGCGCCTGGGCCCCGGCCCGGCGGAAGCGCCCGCCCGCATCCTCGCCGCCGCCCGCCTCGGCCGCACGCGTCTGATAGACAACATGGCCGTCTGACCAGCGGAGCTGTGGCGCGTCGCCGCACGGCGGCCTGCGCCGCCCACGCCAAGGCCAAGCTACAAGCCGCGCAATATCCGCAGCTTACGTTTCTGAAGCTGAGCCTTTTCCGAGACTTGGCCGGCCAGGCTGCGACCTTGGGTCGGAACGTCCTGGAAACCCTCAACCGCTACGGTGGCCGCGTACGACGGGGTGTCGGGCGGACCTTCAGCAATGGCCTATCTCAAGTACGACGGCACGCCCGCGAGCGTCACCAGCGCGCCCGCGGCCGACTTCTACGGCCAGGCCGGCGCGGAGACGATGAGCGGCACGGCGGCGGCCGAATCCTTCTGGGGCGCCGACGGCGACCGGATGGCCGGCGGCGCGGGCGACGACACCTACTGGCTGCAGGCCCTGCAGGACCGCCTGCAGGTCGTCGAGCAGGCTGGCGGCGGCGTGGACCGCCTGGCCGGCTGGCAGAACCTGTCGCTGGAGAACTTCGCCAACATCGAGAATCTCTACGTCGGCCTCGACGGGATCTACGGGGCCGGCAACGGGCTCGACAACGTCATCGAGGGCGGCGACGGCGCCCAGCAGCTCTACGGCGGCGGCGGGCAGGACGTGCTGGTCGGCGGCGCCGGCCGCGACGTCTTCATCGTCGTGAAGGGCGAGGGCAACGACGTCATCCAGGACTTCAACGCCGCCCAGGACGTGGTGCGGCTGCGGGCCGGCTTCACCAGCTTCGCCGAGGTGCAGGCGCGGCTGAGCCAGGTGGGCGCGGACGTGAAGCTGGACCTGGGCGGCGGCGACGGCCTGATGTTCCGCAACCTGACCGTGGGCCAGCTCACCGCGTCGAACTTCAAGCTGGGGCTCGACCTCACGGGCTTCACCCAGACCTTCGCCGACGAGTTCAACGGCCTGTCGCTGCGCGATCCGGAGAGCGCGCCGGCCGGAACCTGGCGGACCGAGTACGGCTATCAGGGCACGCAAGGGGTCGGCAGCTACACCCTGGTCTCCAACGACGAGAAGCAGATCTACACCTCGCCCTATTTCCGCGACCACCCCGGCGACTTCGCCGAGACGCCGTTCGCGGTAAACGGCGACGGCACCGTCTCCATCTGGGCCCGGCCGTCGTCCAATCCCGAGATCTTCGGCTACGGCTACACCTCCGGCCTGCTGAGCACCCAGGCCTCGTTCAGCCAGACCTACGGCTACTTCGAGATGCGCGCCGACCTGCCGGACGCCGCGGGCGCCTGGCCCGCCTTCTGGCTGCTGCCGGTGGACGGCTCCTGGCCGCCGGAGCTGGACGTGATGGAGGCGCTGACCTCCGATCCCAACGCCGCCTGGACGACCAAGCACTCGGGCCTGGGGGGCCATACGTCGGAGGGCCGGCAGCACTACGTGCCGGAGACGGGAGACGGCTTCCACACCTACGGCGCGCTTTGGACCGCCACGGAGATCGTCTGGTTCATCGACGGCGTCGAGGTGTTCCGCGCCGCGACGCCGGCCGACATGAACAAGCCGATGTTCATGATCGCCAACCTGGCCCTGGGCGGCTGGGGCGGGCCGATCGACACCGGCGACCTGCCCGCCGAGATGCGCATCGACTACATCCGCGCCTACCAGCTCCCTGCCCCGCCGCCGACGGGCGGCGGTGGAAGCAGCGGCGGCGGCGGCGTCCCTGTGGGCGGCGGCGTTCCGGTGGATCCTGACCGCACCCTCGTGGCCCACGTGGGCGGCGACAGCCTCCAGGGCGGTTCCGGCAACGACCTGCTTACCGGCGGGGCCGGCAAGGACATCCTGCGGGGCGGCTCGGGCATGGACCGCCTGTCGGGCGGCGAGTCGTTCGACGACCTGCATGGCAACGCCGGCGACGACACCGTCGCGGGCGGCGCGGGCGACGACTGGGTGGTGGGCGGCAAGGACACCGACCTGCTGAGCGGCGACGACGGCGACGACATCGTCTACGGGAACATCGGCGCGGACTGGTGCGACGGCGGCGATGGCGCGGACCTGGTCCGCGGCGGCCAGGACGACGACCGGCTGTTCGGCCAGGCTGGAAACGACTGGCTCTCGGGCGACCGCGGCGACGACACGGTGACCGGAGGGGCCGGCGCCGATGTCTTCCATTCCTTCACCGGCGCTGGACTCGACCGCGTCACCGACTTTCGCGCCGCCGACGGCGACCGGGTGCAGCTGGACCCGGGGACGGTCTATTCGGTCGCCCAGGTCGGCGCCGACGTGGTGGTCACCATGGGGGCCGGCGACCAGCTGGTGCTGGAAGGCGTGCAGCTCGCATCGCTGGGCGACGGCTGGATCTTCGGCGCCTAACCACGTTCCGCGACACCCCGCCACGCCTGGTCGCGGCGGCCCGCCGCACGCGTCGCACCCTGCCCCGCGGCGCCCCGCACACCTAAGCTGTGACAAGGCGCCACAGCAGCGCTCCAGATCCGACCCAAGATGACCGCTACAGCAAAGCTTGTATAGCTGCCATTCATAATGGTTACAGCAAAGCCTGTTGGCGAATTTCCACTGTTTATTCGCGCCAGTAGGGAACAGGCTTCACTGTAGAGGCTGCAATCTAGAGTTTTCCGGATCGCCAATACCCGCGCCTGTCAACCCCACCTACGGTCACGGTCTGCGACAACTTTGACAAGGGTTCGGAAAGCTCGTCGTCGCTAGCTTTCGATCCGTCGCAAGGCTGTCGGGGCTGATGCGGCGGCGGCGGGGTCGGGCCCGCCTTCGAGAGACGGGAAAAGAACAAGATGTCCTACTTCAAGTACGACGGCGTTCGCGCCGCCGAGACCGCTGCGCCTGCGTCCGATTTCTGGGGGACGGACGCGATCGAGACGCTGACGGGCAACGCCCAGGCCAATTCGCTCTGGCTCGGCGTGGGCGACACCGCCATCGGCGGGGCCGGCGACGACACCTACTGGCTGCAGGCCCTGAAGGGGCAGTTCACGGTCACCGAAGTGGCCGGCGGCGGCGTCGACAGGGTCGCCGGCTGGCAGAGCATCTATCTCGACGACTACGCCAACTTCGAGAACGTCTACGTCGGCGGCGACCAGACCTACGGCGCGGGCAATGCGCTGGACAATGTCATCGAGGGCGGCGCGGGCGCGCAGCAGCTCTACGGCGGCAAGGGCCAGGACGTCCTGGTCGGCGGCGCGGGCCGCGACACCTTCATCGTCTACAAGGGCGAGGGCAACGACGTCGTCCAGGACTTCAACGCGGCCGAGGACGTGGTCCGGCTGAAGGCCGGCTTCACCAGCTTCGCCGAGGTCCAGGCCCGCCTGAGCCAGGTGGGCGCCGACGTGAAGCTCGACCTGGGCGGCGGCGACGGCGTGATCTTCCGCGGCGCCACCGTGGGCCAGTTCACCGCCTCGAACTTCCAGCTGCAGCTCGACGTGGGCTCTCTGGGCCAACAGACCTTCGCCGACGAGTTCTCGGGCCCGCTGTCGCTGTGGGACGCCCAGAGCAACCCCACCGGCGTGTGGCGGCCGGACTTCGGCTACCAGGGCGAACAGGGCACGGGCAGCTACACCCTGATGTCCAACAACGAGAAGCAGATCTACACCTCGCCCTACTTCCGCGGGCACAACGGCGACTTCTCGGAGAGCCCCTTCGTCTCGAACGCCGACGGCACCCTGTCGATCTGGGCGCGGCCGTCCACGAACGGCGAGATCTTCGGCTACGACTACACCTCGGGCTTCATCTCCACGAAGGAGAGCCACGCCCAGACCTACGGCTACTTCGAGATGCGCGCCGACCTGCCGGACGCCGCGGGCGCCTGGCCGGCCTTCTGGCTGATCCCGGCGGACGGCTCGTGGCCGCCGGAGCTGGACGTGATGGAGGTGCTGACCTCCGACCCGCGCGGGACCTGGACCACCGAGCATTCGGGCCTCGGCGGCCACTCGTCGAACGGCATGCTATCGTTCACGCCGGACACCACCGACGGCTTCCACACCTACGGCGCGCTTTGGACCGCCACGGAGATCGTCTGGTACGTCGACGGCGTCGAGGTGTTCCGCCAAGACACCCCGGCCGACATGCACAAGCCGATGTTCATGATCGCCAACCTGGCCCTGGGCGGCTGGGGCGGGGCGATCAACCAAGGCCAGCTGCCGGCCGAGATGAGGATCGACTACATCCGGGCCTATGAGCTGGGCGACGGCACGACCACCCCGCCGCCGACCACCAGCCCGCCGCCCACCACCCAGCCCACCACCCCGCCGCCGGTCACCGATCCGGGCGCCGGCACGGGCGCGGACGGGGTGGTCCTGACGTCCTCGCAGTACGCCGACACCCTTACCGGCGGCGCGGGCCGCGACACGATCAACGGCGGCCAGGGCCCGGACCAGATGGCGGGCGGCGCGGGCGCCGACACCTTCGCCTTCCAGGCCATGCCGTGGAACGCCGGCCGCATCACCGACTTCCAGGTGGGCGTCGACAAGCTCGACCTCTCCGACCTGTACGCCGGCGGCTATGCGGGCGCGGACCCGGTGGCGGACGGCTACGTCCGCTTCGAGAGCGACGGGGCCGGCGGCGCCAAGGTGATGCTGGACGTGGACGCGGCGGGCTCCGCCAATCCGTGGGCCTATCACGTGGTCACCCTGGCCGGCGTCTCGCCGACCGGCCTGACCGCGGCCCAGGTGTTCAACGGCCAGGCGACCACCGCCCCGCCGCCCGCCGATCCTCCGCCCGTCACCAGCACGCCCGGCGTGGTGCTGACCTCGGCCCAGTACGCCGACACCCTGACCGGCGGCGCGGGGAACGACACCCTGAACGCGGGCCAGGGCCCCGACCGTCTGGTCGGCGGCGCCGGCGCCGACACCTTCGCCTTCGACGGCCTGCCCTGGAACGCCGGCCGCATCGCCGACTTCCAGCTGGGCGTCGACAAGCTCGACCTCTCCGGCCTCTACCTCGGCGGCTACACGGGGACGGATCCGGTGGCGGACGGCTATGTGCGGTTCGAGAGCGACGGCGCCGGCGGCACGAAGGTGATGCTGGACATCGACGCGGCGGGCGCAGCCAATCCGTGGGCCTACACCATCGTCACCCTGGAAGGCGTGTCGCCGACCGGCCTGACCGCCGCCCAGGTGTTCAACGGCCAGCCGGCGGCCGCGACCCCGCCCGCCCCGCCGCCGGCGCCCGTGGTCCCGGGCCTGTCCCTGGTCTCCACCGGCTACGGCGAGACGCTGACGGGCGGCGCCGGGAACGACACCCTGGACGCCGCTCAAGGCCCCGACCGGCTGGTCGGCGGCGCGGGCGCGGACCACTTCGTGTTCGACGCCCTGCCCTGGAACGCCGGCCACGTGGCCGACTTCGCCCCGGGCTCGGACCTGCTCGACCTGCGGCCGCTGTTCGCCCAGGCCGGCTACACGGGCGCGGACCCGCTGGCCGACGGCTATGTGCGGTTCGAAAGCGACGGCGCGGGCGGCACGGTCGTGAAGTTCGACCAGGACGGCCACGGCTCCGCCAACCCGTGGCCCACCACCATCACCACCCTGGACGGCGTGGCGCCTTCGAGCCTCACCGCCGCCGACTGGCTGTTCCACTAGGCCGGCTTTCCCCCGACCAAGCGGACAGAAGCTCCTGACGGGTACGGGTCCGGCCGGACGACCCCGTTCAGGAGCTCAGCGGGCCCCCTCCCGACAAGGGGGCCCGCTTTCTCATGCCTGCCAGGCGCTCAGATCTACCAGGCGCCCAGTTCGCGCAGCTGGCGTGCGAGCTCGGGCGGGGCCTCGCCGAAGGCGTCCAGCGCCAGGTCTTCCGGCGCGTCCTTCACCTCGAGGTAGCGCCAGCCCTGGAACGCGCGGCGCGGGGTCGGCGCCACGCGGACGATCTCCTCGTCCAAGGTGACCTCGCAGCGAGCGTTGACGCCCTCCCCCACGGTGTTCACCGCCAGGATCCGCTGCCGGCAGAGGATGACGCCCTTGAACACCCGGTAGAGCGAGCCGCCGTCGATCATCTCGGCCGCGCGCTTGGGCGTCTGGCGGGTGCGCAGGGTCCAGGGCTGGCCGGGCGCGTAGTGCGTGCGCCGCCAGTCCAGCAGGTCCTCGATGGTGTCCGCGCCGACGCAGAGCTTGATCATGTGCAGGGCCATGGCCCTGACGATTAGGACCGCGCGCTGCGGATGGCCAGTGCGGCGCCGGGCCTCACTCCGCGACCTGCTCGGCCCAGGCCGGCCGGCGGCGCTCGAGGAAGGCGCGGACGCCCTCCTGCCCCTCCGGACCCACCCGGGCCGCGGCGATGCGGTGGGCGGTCAGGTCCATCAGGTCGTGGTCGATCGGCCGGCCATGGACCTCGGAGACCAGCGCCTTGGCGCCGGCCACCGCCAGCGGCCCGCAGGCCATGATCTCGCGGGCGATCCGCTCGCGCGCGGCGTCCAGGGCCGCGGCGTCCGCGACCACTTCGGTGACGAGGCCGATCTTCTCGGCGTAGGCCGCGTCGAACACCCGGGCGGTGGCGAACAGGCCCCGCGCCTGCCGCGGGCCGATGGCCTGGATCACGTACGGGCTGATGGTGGCCGGCACGAGGCCCAGGCGGGCCTCCGAGAAGCTGAACTTCGCATCCGCCGTGGCCACGGCCAGGTCGCAGGCCGCCGCGACGCCCGCGCCGCCGCCGAACGCACCGCCTTCGACGAGGGCGACGGTGAGGGCCGGGATGTCCCAGAGCTGCTTGAGCATCACCGCCAGGTCCATGGCGTCGGCGCGGTTGTCGCCCTCGGACCGGTCGGCGGCCGCGCGCATCCACTCCAGGTCGGCCCCGGCGCTGAACGTGCCGCCCGCGCCGCGCACGAAGACCACCCGCACGCCCTCGGCGCCGGCGAGCGTCCGGAACGCCTCCTCCATGGCCGAGATCAGGTCGGCGTCGAACGCGTTCTTCCGCTGCGGCCGGTTGAGGGTGACGACGACCGCGCCTTCCACCGTGGCGTCGATGCCCACCAAGTTGGAGGTGGCGCTGGTGTCGGGGACTTCGACGAGCGGATCGACGATGGGATTGGTCATGGCGGGTCTCCTCGTACGCCTTCGCGCCCCTAACGCCGCCCGGGGGCGGAAGGTCGCGGCTACGGCCCAGCCATAGCGAGGGCGCGCGGCGGGCGCTAGGCTCCGCATCCGTGGCGAGGCTTCCTGAAATCCCCGATGATTCGGCGCTGGCCCGGCTCTTCAGCCAGGAGCGGGCGCAGGGCGACGCGACCTGGTTCTCGCTGCCCGGGGGCCAGATCCTCTACGCCGCCGGCGATCCGGCCGACCACCTCTATTTCGTGCGCGCCGGGCGGCTGGGCGCCTTCCGCCGCGACGAGGGGCACGAGCCGCAGTTTCTGGGCGTCATCCGCCCGGGCGAGCCGGCCGGCGAGATGGCCCTGATCGCCGGGGCGCCGCACTCCGCCGACGTGGTCGCCCTGCGCGATTCCGAGATCTTCGCCCTGCCCCGCGACGCTTTCTTCGAGGCCTGCGAGGCCGACGCCTCGGTGATGACCGAGCTCGCCCGGCTGATGATCCTGCGCACCCGCCAGGCGCACAGCCGCGGGTCCATGGGCGAGCCTTCGGTGTTCGGCTTCATCCCGGTGGGCCAGCCCGGCCTGCTGCGGCCGTTGGTGGAGCGGCTGGCCCTGGAGATCGCCCGCCTCGACTACTCCGTCACCTGCGTGGGCTCGGAGGCGGCCAGCGCGCCGACGGAATGGTTCTCGGAGGTGGAGCGCACCCACGACTTCGTCCTGTACCTGGCCGAAACCACCGACATCGGCTGGCGGCAGGTGGTCTCCCGGCAGGTGGACCGGCTGTTCCGGGTGGGCCGCGGCGACCGCAAGCCGCCGAAGGTGACGCCCAACGCCTACCTGGCCGCGCCCCTGCAGGCCCAGCAGCTCGTCGACCTCATCCTCCTGCAGCCCGCCACGGCGAAGGCGCCCGAGGGCTCCGAGGCCTGGATGGACGCCGTCCAGCCCGCGCGCCTGTTCCACCTGCGCCGGGACCATGAGGGCGACGTGCAGCGGCTGGCCCGGGTGATCACCGGCCAGTCGGTGGGCCTCGTCCTCTCCGGCGGCGGCGCGCGGGCCTACGCCCACGTGGGCGCGGTCCGGGCGCTGCGCGAGCGCAAGGTGCCCATCGACTTCGTGGGCGGGGTCTCCATGGGGGCCATCGTCGCCGCGGGCCTGGCCATGGGCTGGGACGACGAGGAGCTGCACCGGCGCATCCAGGAGGCCTTCGTCAACTCCAGCCCGCTGGACGACATGGCCCTGCCGATCCTGGCCATGACCCGCGGGGAGAAGGTGTCCGCCCGGCTCGCGCACCACTTCGGCGACACCCAGATCGCCGATCTGTGGCTGCCGTTCTTCTGCCTGTCCTCGAACCTGACCACCGGCGCCTACCACATGCACCGCCGGGGCCTGCTGCGGCAGGCGCTGAGGGCGACCATCTCCCTGCCGGGGGTGCTCCCGCCCGCCACCGAGGACAACAACGTCCTGGTCGACGGGGCGGTGCTGAAGAACTTCCCGGCCGACGTGATGCGGGCCTCCCAGCTCGGCCCCATCGTCGGCGTCGACGTCACCGGCGGGCGCAGCATCACGGCCGACGACGTCGCCCGGCCGGAGAGCGCCTGGCGCTGGCTGCTCTCGGGCCAATGGCGCAAGGGCCCGCCGATCGTCTCCCTGCTGATGCGGGCGGCGACGGTCTCCTCCGGCCGCGACCTGCTCGCCGCGCGGGAGGCCACCGACGTCCTCGTCATGCCGGAGGTGGGCCGGGTGGAAATCCGCGACTTCGCCGCCTACGAGCCGGCCGTGGCCGAAGGCTACCGCGCGATGATCGAGGCGCTCGACAAGCTGGACCGGCCGGTCCAGGAGCTGCGCCGCCGGCCCAGCCTCGAGGAGAGCGCGGCCGCGCCGCGGATGCTCACCGCCGCGGCAGGCTGACGCGTCGGCGAATTTCCCCACGGCGGCGTTTGCGCCCCGGCCCGGCGCGACCCATATTGGATTTCCCTGTTCAACAGCTGAAAGGAGGTGATCCAGTGTCTCATAGTGAAAGCCGTAGCTCGGTGACCGTGACCTGGACCTCCGCTCGTGGGGTCCGCGCCTAAGTCATTGCTTGGCATAGGTCCGGCGCCGCTCTGCGGTCCGACTATGGAAAGGCCGCTCCAGCGATGGGGCGGCCTTTCGCATGTCAGGACGCTGTCGGATCGGAGCGGTAGGGCCGCTCCTGGTAGTCGAACCAGTCGAAATCCGCCGGCCGCCGGCTGCCCGAGGTGTCCTGGCAGGCGACGCCCACGAAGGCGCCGGTGAAGTTGGGCAGGCCCGGCGCCGTCGCCTCGTCCGAGAGGATCGAGGCGTCGAACTGCTCCGGCAGCCAGGCCCAGGGCCCGCCGGCCACGCGCCAGCCGAAGCGCAGCCGCTCGTAATCCACCTCCACCCGCAGCTCGATGGGGCCCGGCGGGATCGAGACCGGCCGGGTGAAGGCGTCGCCCTGCGGCTGGTCCGGCAGCGCCGACATCACCTGCAGGCAGCGGCCCCACTCCGCGTCATGGGTGACGTGGAGATAGTGGAACTTCGTCCCGCCGTAGTAGCAGACCAGCCCCGCCGCCTGCTGGAAGTGGGCGGGCTCGAAGTCCATGAGCGTGGCGGCGCTGTAGCAGAAGCCCTGCTGGCGGCGCGCCACCAGCGCCTGGCGGAAGGTGCTGCCGATGGACTCGCGGCCGAACAGCCGCAGGAAGCCGGGCCGTTCCGTGAGGCTGAACAGCTCGTCGGGCCAGGGCGAGCGGAGCCACTGGAAGTCGATCGGCAGCTCCGGCCCGTCGAAGTCCGCGCGCGCCGGCGCGGCGGGCCAGGGATGTGGCGGCAGGTCCGGCGCGGGAACCTCGAGCTGGGGGATCCCCTCGCCGGCCGTGGTGCGCAGCCAGCCGTCCTCGCCCCAGGCCATGGGCTGGATCGCCGTTTCGCGGCCCAGGACGCAGCGGCCGCGGTTGGGCAGCGGGCGGCCGCACAGGTAGACGGCGTAGGTCCGTCCGTCGGCGGTCTCCACCAGGTCGGCGTGGCCGGCCCGCTGCAGGGGCGCATCGGGCCGGTGGCGCGAGCTCAGCACATGGCGGTCCGGGTGCAGCTCGTAGGGTCCGTCGATCGCGCGCGACCGGGCCATGGTCACGGCGTGGTTCCAGCCGGTGCCGCCCTCCGCCGTGACGAGGTGGTACCAGCCGTCGCGCTTGTAGAGGTGCGGCGCCTCGGTGAGGCCGAGCGCCGTGCCCTCGAAGATCACCTTGCGCTCGCCGATAAGCGCGCGCGCGGCGTGGTCGTACTCCTGCAGCACTATGCCGGCGAAGCGGTTGCGGCCCGGCCGGTGGTCCCAGAGCTGGTTCACGAACCACTTGCGGCCGTCGTCGTCGTGGAACAGCGACGGATCGAAGCCGCTGGCGTTCATGTAGACGGGGTCGGACCACTCCCCATTAATCGTGGGCGAGGTCACCAGGTAGTTGTGGAAGTCGCGCAGCGAGGCGCCCGAGGCCCCGCCGACGGTCGTGCGGCCGTAGCGCTTCACGTCGGTGTAGATCAGCCAGAAGAGCCCGTCGGCATGGGTCAGGCACGGCGCCCAGACGCCGCAGGAGTCCGGGTCGCCCAGCATGTTGAGCTGGCTGGCCCGACGCAGCGGCCGGGTGAGCAGCCGCCAGTTCACCAGGTCCCGCGAGTGGTGGATCTGCACGCCCGGAAACCACTCGAAGGTGGAGGTGGCGACATAGAAGTCCTCCCCCACCCGCACGATGGAGGGATCGGGGTTGAAGCCCGGCAGGATCGGGTTGCGGATCACGGTGTCGGTCATGGTCACGGGTTGGGGATCTGCAGGACCGGCCTGACGATGCGGCCGGGGTCGCGGACCAGGGTCCAGAGCAACACCGCGCCCAGGAGGTCGAGGACGCCGAGCGCGACGAAGAACGGGTCGTAGCCGACGGTGGCGACCAGGCCGCCGATCAGCAGGGAGAAGATCAGCACCCCGAGATTGCCCATGGTGCCGGCCATGCCGGCCACGGTGGCCACCTCGCTGCGGCGGAACAGGTCCGAGGACATGGTGATCACGGTGACGGACAGGGTCTGGTGGGCGAAGCCGCCAAGGCAGAGCAGCGCGATGGCCGCGTAGGGGCTCTCCACCCGGCCGACGAACATCATGCCGGTCATCATCAGCGCGCCCAGGGTGAAGGCGCCGCGGCGGGCGTTGATCAGGCTGACCCCGCGCCGCTGCAGCCAGAGCACGACGGCGGGGCCGAACAGGCAGCCGAGGTCGGCGGCGACGAACGGCAGCCAGGCGAACATGGCGATCTGCTTGAGGTCGAAGCCGCGGGTGGTGGTGAGGTAGAGCGGCACCCAGAACGACAGCGTCCCCCAGGTGGGATCCGCCAGGAACCTGGGCAGCGCGATGCCCCAGAAGTTCCGCTGGACGAGCAGCTTCAGGATCGAGGGACGGCCGGCGTCGCCCTCGAGGTGCGCCTCCTGGCCGGCGGCGATGCGGTCACGCTCGGCCGGCGACAGCGCCTTGTGCCGGTCCGGCGACTGGTAGAACCATAGCCAGAGCGCGACCCAGACGAGGCCCAGCGCCCCGGTGATCACGAAGGCGGCCCGCCAGTTCCAGGTGAGGATGGCCCAGACGGTCAGCGGCGGGGCCAGCATGGCGCCGAGCGACGCGCCGATGTTGAAGACCCCGCCGGCCAGCCCCCGCTCCTTGGCCGGGAACCAGGTGGCGACGGCCTTCATGCCGGCCGGCTGCGCCGAGCCCTCCGCCAGGCCGAGCAGCCCGCGCAGGACGGCGAAGCCCTGCCAGCTGCCGGCCAGGGCATGGGCCATGGAGATCAGCGACCAGGCGCCGGCGAAGATGGCGAAGCCGTGCTTCAGCCCGATGGAGTCCAGCACATAGCCGCAGACCGGCTGCAGCATGATGCCGAGCTGGAAGGCGCTGGTGATCCAGCCGTACTGCTCGACCGTGATGTCGAGGTCGGCCATCAGGGTCGGGGCCGCCACGCCCATGGTCGCGCGGGTCAGGTAGTTGATGATCGCGCCCAGCATGACCAGGCCGATGATCCACCAGCGGAGCGCCTTGAGCGTCGGCATGCGGTTTCCTCGCGCCGCTCTCCCGGCGGCTCGGTGTTACCGCTATCACCGCGAAGGTGGAGCCGTCTAGGGCGCCCAGTTCCTCGCGCGCGCCGCGCGCTCGCCCGCCGCGTCCAGGGGCTCGCCGGCGATCAGCTCGTCCACCGAGGCCAGCACGGCCGGGGGGATGTCGGCGCCCGCGGTCCGGTACTCGGGCGACGGCGCGGCGGTCCAGGCGGTGGTCGTGCGCGCCACCCAGCGGCCGTCGTCACGGCAGGCCAGGCCCGCCAGCCGGTCGGGCTCGCTCTGGAAGGTGCGGCAGTAGGCGCCCTGCCCGTCCCGGAAGCTGAGCCCCACCCGGATCGGACCGGCCTCGCTGGCTAGCCGTTCGTCCAGCGCCTCCGCGAGGTCGGCGCGGGCCGTGACCACCCCGTCGCGGACCGTCAGCCCGCCCCGGTCGTGCGGCGCCGCGAAGCCTACCAGGACCCCCGCCACCAGGCTCGCCGCCATCGCCGCCCAGTGCATCGGACGGAAGCCGCCGCGGTCGTTGGCCGCGGTGGCCGCCAGCACCAGGCGCTCGGGGACCGGCTCATCGACGACGGGGGCGTAGGCGGCGGCGATCCGCTCGCGCAGGCGCCGCTGCTGCTCGACCTGGGCCGCGAGGCTCGGGTCGGCCGCCAGCTCGGCCTCGAACAGCGCCCGGTCGGCGGCGGACAACTCGCCGTCCACATAGGCGATCAGGCGTTCTTCCCGGCTCATCGCGGGCTCTCCTGCAACTCGGCCATCAACGCGGCCCGCCCCCGGAAAAGTCGGCTCGTGAGGGTGCCCTGCGGCACCTCCAGGACCTCCGCCGCCTCGCGGTACGAGAGCCCTTCCACAAGCACCAGGGCGACAGCCAGGCGCTGCTCCTCGGGAAGGCGGGCGATCGCCCGCTCCACATCGCGCGCACCCAGCCGGGCCTCCATGGCGCCGGCGCCATCCTCGCCCACCTGGGCGCCGTCCTCCTCGGGCGCGAACACCGCTCCGCGGCGGGTGCGGGCGCGGGTCTCGTCGATCCAGGCGTTCTTCATGATCCGGAACATCCAACTGTCGAGGCGCGTCCCTGGCTGCCATTGGTCGGTCCGCACCAGGGCGCGCTCGACCGTCAGCTGGACCAGGTCGTCGGCGTCAGCTGTGTCCCGCGTCAACACCCGCGCCAGACGGCGCAGGCGCGGCAGCAACGCGACGATCTGGCTACGGATGTCCGCCAAGGACTTGCCTTCGTCAGGGGTGAGAACGAACCGGATCGGCCGTTTCATCCGTTTAGGTGTAAAGAAGTGCAACGCTCACGTCCCACGGGCGGAGCCATCGGAGCTTCGTACAGATGCGAAAGCCACGCGTCCCCCGCCCGATCGGCCGTACGGCGCTGCTGCTGGGCGCGGCCGTGGTCTTCGGGGCGGCCGGCGCGGCGCTGGCCCAGAACGGGCGCGGCGGCGGGCCACCCGACGGCGGCCCGCCCGGACAGGGCGGCGGCGCGCCACCGGGCCTGGCCGACGGCGGACCGGGCGGTCCCGGCGGCGCCCCCCCTTCCTGGACCGGCGGCGGATCTCCGGGCGCCGGACCTCCCGAAGGCGGCCCTCCCGGCCTGAGCGGCGGCGCGCCGCCCGGCGCGGGCGGCGGCGATCTCGCGGGCTCGGGCGGCGGCCCTCCCGCGTGGGCCGGAAGCGGATCGCCGGGTGGCGGACGGCCTGACGGCGCGCCTCCGGGCCTGGGCGGTGGCGGCGGCGGAGCGCCCGGCGGCGGCCCGGCCGGCGACAGCGGCGGGGGACCTCCGTCCTGGGCCGGCGGATCGCAAGCCGGCGGCCCGCCGGAAGGTGGACCGCCGGGCCTCAGCGCGGGCGCACCGCCCGGCCTCAGCAGCGGTGGGCCGCCAGGTCTTGGCGGCGGCGCATCCCAAGGCGGCGGTCCGCCAGGGCAGTCCGGCAATGGAATCCAGGGCGCCGGCCCGCCGCAGAGCGGCCCCCCCGGCCTGGGCGGCGGCGCGCCTCCGGGACAGACCAACAGCGGATCGCAGGGCGGCGCCCCTCCGGAGGGCGGCCCGCCCGGACTCGGCGGCGGCGGACCTCCCGGACAGTCGGGCGGCGACCCGCCCGGCCTTGGCCCATCCGGAAACGGGCCGCCCGGACAGAGCGGCGACGGCTCGCCGGGCGCCTCGGGCGAGGCCCCAGGCCAGACGGGCGTCGCCCCCGGCCGCGACGATCGCGGCTCCGGCGGCGTTGATGGCCGGGGCCAGACGATGCGCAGCGAGCAGGCCGTCGAGGCGCAGGCCGCGCGCGAGGAGGCGGCGCTGGAGCGCGAGGAGGCTCGCCCCGACCGCGAGGAGACCGCCGTCACGCGGCAGGCGGCCGAGGTCGCCGAGATCATGGCCCGCCCGGCCCAGGAGCTGCCCACGGTCCCGAGCCGAAGCCAGCAGGCGCAGCGGCTGATCCGCGACAATCCCCGCCTCATCGAGGCGGACCCGGCCGGCGATCCGATCGTCCGCGGCCAGGTGCTGGCCATCGCGCCCACGCCCGGCGCCATCTCCAGGGCGCGGAAGGCGGGCTTCCGCATCGCCCGGACCGAGGCCTACGGGGGCCTCGGCCTGCAGGTGGTGGTGCTGACCGCCCCGCGCGGAATGCCGGCCGCCGAGGCCGCCCAGCGGCTCCGCGCGCTCGACCCGGAAGGCGAGTACGAGTTCAACCACCTCTACCAGAAGGGCGGTGCGACCGCCCTGGCGATGGGCGCCGCGCCAGCCGCCAGCCTGGCGCGGGTGCGGCCCGATCCCAGTGTCCGGGTGGGCCTGCTGGACGGAGCCGTGGTCCGCGGCCACCCGACCCTGGCCGGCGCCAAGGTGGTGCAGAAGGCTTTCGTCCCCGGCAAGGCCCGGCCGACGGCGCACGCGACGGCGGTGGCCTCGCTCATCGCCGGCGCCTACGGCCCGTTCCGCGGCGTGGCCCCCGGGGCGACCGTCTACGTGGCCGACGTCTATGGCGCGACGCCCACCGGCGGGTCCGCGGACGCCCTGGTGCGGGCGCTCGCCTGGATGGCCGAGAACCAGGTCCCGGTGATCAACGTCAGCCTGGTGGGCCCCTCCAACCGCCTGCTGTCCGCCGCCGTCCAGTCGCTGACGGCGCGCGGCCACGTGGTGGTCGCGGCGGTGGGCAACGACGGCCCGGCCGCCGGACCGCTCTATCCTGCCGCCTATCCCGGCGTGGTCGCCGTGACCGCCGTGGACGCCCGCCGCCGGGCGCTGCCGGAGGCGGTGCGCGGACCGCACGTGGACTTCGCCGCCCCCGGCGCCGACATGGCCGCCGGCGGCCTCGCCGGGTTCGTGAAGGTGCGCGGCACCTCCTTCGCCGCGCCGATCGCCGCGGGCCGGCTCGCGCAGCTCTTGCGCCGCCCCGATCCCGCCGCCGCCGCGCGCGCGGTCGCGGCCCTGCGCCAGGAATCCACAGACCTCGGCGTGCGCGGGCCCGATCCGGTGTACGGCCAGGGCCTGGTGGCCTTCGAGGTGCGCACCGACCCGCTGGCGGTGGGCGCGCAGCGTACGGCGCTCCGCGGCCGCTGAGCCCGCGCGCTCTTTTTTTCCGAGCGGCTGGATGAATCCGCGCGGCCCCGTCGTTGGACCCGGCGGAAGGTCGACACGCCTCCCGTCAGCCTCAGCGCCCGTGGTCTCCCGTCCGTCGGCGCTGACGCTGCGGCCGACGCGACAGACTTTGGAGAGATCCGACAAGGATCTGTCTGGCGCGAGCCCAGTGGCGGGCCGCCGGCAGAAGACCGGCGGCCCGCAGCGGCGGCCTTTACCTGCGAGGTCATGGACTGGCGACGCCCCGGGGCTATCGTCCCCGGCATGCTCGCAACGCCCAGATCCGTCGGCGACCACCTGCGCGAATGGCGCCAGCGCCGCCGCATGAGCCAGCTCGACCTCGCCCTGGAGGCGGAGATCTCCACCCGGCACCTGAGCTTTGTGGAGACCGGCCGCGCCCAGCCCAGCCGCGAGATGGTGCTGCACCTGGCCGAGCAGCTCGACATACCGCTCCGGGAGAGGAACGTGATCCTCGTCGCCGCTGGCTTCGCGCCGGTGTTCCCCGAGCGGGCCCTCGACGACCCTGCCATGGCCGCCGCGCGGCGGGCGGTGGAGGTGATCCTGGCGGGGCACGAGCCGTACCCGGCCCTGGTCGTCGACCAGCGCTGGAACCTGGTGGCGGCGAACCGGATGGTCGCCCCGCTGCTGGAAGGCGTCGCCGCGGAGCTCCTGGAGGCTCCGGTCAACGTGGTCCGCCTGTCGCTGCGTCCGCAGGGGCTGGCGCCCCGCACGGTCAACGCCGCGGAGTGGCGGACGCACATCCTGGAGCGGCTCCGCCGCCAGGCCGAACTGACCGCCGACCCCGGCCTCATCGAGCTGATCGCCGAGGTGAAGGCCTATCCCGTCCCGCCCGCGCCCGACCGGCGGCCGGAGGACTTCGGCGGCGTGGCCATACCGTTCCAGGTGATGCTAGGGGACCGGATGCTCTCGTTCTTCAGCACCACCACCGTCTTCGGCACGGCCGTGGACATCACCCTCTCCGAGCTGACGCTGGAGACCTTCTTCCCGGCCGACGCCGCCACGGCGGAGGCCCTGCGCCGGGCCCACGCGGCCCTGGCCTGAGCTAGAAGGAGACGCAGGCCGCCTGGGTGATCAGCAGGACGGTCTCCTGGGAGAACCGCTTCTTGTAGGCGTCGCGCACGGCGTTGATCTTCTGCGGCGCGTCGCCCTTCCGGGGCAGGACGATCAGCACGACCTTGGCCGCCTCGCGGATCAGCTGGTTCTCGCTGCCCCGCCACTGGCCGCCGCCGTCCAGGATCGTCAGGCCGTCCGGGAACCGCGGCGTGATCTCCTGGTCGACGAACTGGTCGAAGGCCGCCTCGCTGACCGTGGGGGTCTGGCCGACGCTGCGGCCGAAGAACAGCTGGGCCGTGCGCAGGTGCTCCTGCCCTGCCGGGCAGGCCGGCTCCTGGGGCGCCTCCGCGCGGTCCACGGTCGCGCAGCCGGACAGCGCCAGCGCCAGCAGCAAGCCCCCTGCCCGCCTCATCCGCCGATCAGCTCCCTTCCGATCAGGAAGCGCCGGATCTCGTTGGTCCCGGCGCCGATGTCGTACAGCTTCGCGTCCCGCAGGAATCGCTCGACCGGATACTCCCTCGTATAGCCCGCCCCGCCCAGGGCCTGGATGGCCTCCAGCGACACCTTCACCGCGTTCTCGCTGGCCATAAGGATCGCGCCGGCCGCGTCGAAGCGGGTGGTCAGCCCCGCGTCGCAGGCCTTCGCCACCGCATAGACGTAGGCCCGGGCCGAGTTCAGGGCGACGTACATGTCGGCGACCTTGCCCTGCATGAGCTGGAACGAGCCGATCGGCTTGCCGAACTGCTTGCGCTCGCGGACATAGGGCAAGACCACGTCCAGGCAGGCCTGCATGATGCCGAGCGGCCCCGCCGAGAGCACCGCGCGCTCGTAGTCGAGGCCGCTCATCAGCACGCCCACGCCCCCGTTCTCGGGCCCCATGACGTTCTCCTCGGGCACTTCGCAGTCCTCGAAGACCAGCTCGCCGGTGTCGGAGCCGCGCATGCCCATCTTGTCGAGCTTCTGGCTGACCGAGAACCCCTTGAAGCCCTTCTCGATGAGGAAGGCGGTGATCCCCTTGGAGGACTCCTCGGGGGAGGTCTTGGCGTAGACCACCAGGATGTCGGCGTGCGGCGCGTTGGTGATCCAGAACTTCGTGCCGTTGAGCACATAGCGGTCGCCGCGCTTCTCGGCGCGCAGGCGCATGGAGACCACGTCGGAGCCGGCCCCGGCCTCGCTCATGGCCAGCGAGCCCACGTGCTCGCCGGAGATCAGCTTGGGCAGGTAGCGCCGCTTCTGCTCCTCGGTGCCCCAGCGGCGGATCTGGTTCACGCAGAGGTTGGAGTGGGCGCCGTACGAGAGGCCGACCGAAGCCGAGGCCCGGGAGACCTCCTCCATGGCCACCACGTGCTCGAGGTAGCCCAGGCCGAGCCCGCCATAGGCCTCCTCCACGGTCACGCCATGCAGGCCGAGCTCGCCCATCTGGGGCCACAGCTCGCGGGGGAACTCGTTGGTTTCGTCGATCTTCGCCGCCAGCGGCGCGATCTTGTCGGCGGCGAAGCGCGCCGTGGTCTCGCGGATGGCGTCGGCGGTCTCGCCGAGGCCGAACTCCAGGGAGGGTCCGTGATTGGGGATCATGCGGCGAGCGTTAGCATGCGTCGCCGCGGGTCGCGAAGCCGGGAAGCTTAGATCCGCGGCTTTCCGTCCGCGCGTTCGGCCGCCTGCCCCAGGCGCTGGAGCAGCAGGAACAGGGCGATGGAGAAGAAGCCGACGCCGGCCACGCAGGCGAGCGCCCCAACGACCTTGGGCGACATCCAGGTCGGCTGCCCCACGTCCGCCTGGGCGTTCACCGCCCAGAACAGGCCGCCGGCGAAGAACGCGAGGCCGAGGACCGCCAGGCTGACCAGGGAGAGGTAGCCATCCTTGGGCCGCTGCAGCGGCTGCACCGGAGCCGGGATGAACTCGTAGGGCGCGGTGTCGTCGATCACCACGCGCTCGCGGGCCGCCGCCTCGGCCTCGTCGGTCGAGGGCGCCTCGGCGGCGCGGGCGTCGTTGGCCGGCGCCGGGTGACCGAACAGGTCGGGGCCGGCGGGCTCGTCGGCCAGCCGCTCCGGCTCGTTCTCCACGATCACCAGTTCGGGCGGCTCCTCCGCCTCGGCGGTCGGCGGGACCAGCTCGAAGGGCTCGGCCTCGGGTTCGGCGGCCTCGTCGCCGCCGGTGTCGACGGTGATCGGCGGGGCGAAGTCGGCCTGCGGCCGGGCCTCCTCGGGATGGGCTTCAGGCTCCGGCTCCACCTCGGCTTCGGGGGCCGGCGCGGCGGGCTCGTCAGGGAATACGGTGGCCAGTCGGGCGGTCACCGCCTCGGCGGCGGCCGTCACCGGGCTCTCGCCCTCCGGCGGCAGGGGCCGGGGCGCGGGCTCGTCCTCGCGCAGCACCCGCACGGCCTCGCCCTCGAGCGAGGTGACCACCGGGGCCGGCGGGGCGGCAGGGACCAGGGCATCGGCCTCGACATCGAGGTCGGGCTTCAGCACGGCGGACGGGACCGGAACCCAGGCCTCGCCCGGCGGCGTCAGGAACAGCGCCTTCTCGGCGGCTCGTCGGCGGACCAGGGCGTCGATGAGGATCACCTCGCCCTCGAACCTGGCCTTGCGCCACAGCTCCATGCCGCAGGCCGCCTGGATCAGGGCGCCCTCGTTGATCTGCTTGAGCACGCGGCTGGCGCGGAAGCTCTCGACCCCGATGTTGAAGGCGAAGGCGCAGAGCGCGTCGAACTGGTTCTGGGTGAGCGGGGTGAAGGTGAGCTCGTTCACCGCCTTGGTGACGGCGAGCAGGTCGTAGAGCAGCAGCGCCTCGGCGTCGTCCTCGGAGACCTCGGCCCCCTGGCGCGCCGTCAGCGTATGGCCGTAGCCGATCGTCCAGCGCCCGTCGGGGAGCTGGGCGGCCCTGCGGCGATAGCCCTCGAACCGCTTGATCAGCTCGATCGCGGTCCGGGAGACCTTGTGGCGCGGCTTCATGCCCTCACTGACCCGTTCTGACACAGGCGCCGGAGCGCCCAGCCAGGGTTAAGCAAACCCCGGGCCGAGTGTCGTAACCCGGCTAAGGTTTACAAGAGGATGAGAGCCGCCAGCCCCAGGAAGGCGAAGAATCCGGTGAAGTCCGTCAGGAAGGTGACGAACACCGACGAGGAGACCGCCGGATCGCGGCCGAACCGCTCCAGCGCCAGGGGGATCAGCGCCCCGCCCAGGGAGGCCACGAAGAGGTTGATGATCAGGGCCAGGCCGAACGCCGCCGAGAGCAGCGGATCGCGGAACAGGATGTAGATCACCGCGCCGGTGACCGCCGCCAGCACCGCGCCATTCATGATGCCGACGGTCATCTCGCGCATGACGGTGCGCACCGCGTTGACGGCGGAGAGCTCGCGGCTGGCCAGCGCGCGGACCGCCACGGCCAGCGTCTGGGTCCCGGCGTTGCCGCCGAGCGAGGCCACGATGGGCATCAGGACCGCAAGCGTGACGAGCTTGTCGATCTCGCCCTCGAAGCCGCGGATGACGCTGGCGGCGAGCGCCGCGGTGATGGTGTTGAGCAGGAGCCACGGCAGGCGCGAGCGGACGATGCCCAGCACGCCCGCGTCGCGGCCCGCGTCGGACACGCCGGCCAGCGCCAGGATATCCTCCTCGCGCTCCTCCTGGATGACGCCCACGATGTCGTCGACGGTGATCTGGCCCACCAGCCGGCCGCCCGGCTCCACCACCGGGGCCGAGATCAGGTGGTACTTGTCGAAGATGTAGGCGACCTCTTCCTGGTCCATGTCGACCGGGATTTCGGTGACCGGCTCCATGATCTGCGCCAGCGGGATCTCGCGTCGCGAGCGCAGCAGGTGGCTGACCGGAACGGCGCCGACCGGCTTGTAGCTCGGGTCGACGACATAGATGTCGAAGAACAGCTCCGGCAGGTCGTCCTCCTCCTTGCGGAAGTGGTCGATGGCCTGGCCCACGGTCCAGAACTGCGGCGCGGCGACCACCTCGCGCTGCATCAGGCGGCCGGCGGTCTCGTCCTCGTAGGCGAGCGAGGTCTCGATGGCCGCCCGCTCCACCTCGGGCATGGCGGCGAGGACCTGGGCCTTCTTGTCCTCCTCGAGGTCGTCGACGACGTCGGCGGCGTCGTCGGAGTCCATCTCGCCCAGCGCCTTGGCGAGGATCGCCGGCGAGACGTGCTCCAGCACGTCCTCGCGGATTTCGGTGTCGAGCTCGTTGATGACGTCGCCCAGGACCTCGGGGTCCAGGTGTGGCAGGAGCTCCTCGCGGTCGTCCGCCGAGAGGAAGCCCATCAGGTCGGCGATGTCCTCGGCCCGCAGCGCCCCGAGCAGTTCGCGCAGCCGCTCCGAATCGCCGCGGTCGAGCGCGTCGGCGACCATCCGGACGAATTCGGGATTGAAGGCGTAGTCCTCGCCGAGCGCGAGGTCTTCCAGGTCTTCGTCGGCTTCCATCAGCTCGGGGTCGTCCGTTTCGCGAACCATGCGGACCTCCCCTGCTCTATGTGATGGACGGACTCTTCCTAGCCGATCGAATGACCCTGATTCACTGGTGCGGTCGAGAAGACTCGAACTTCCACGGGTTGCCCCACAGCGACCTCAACGCTGCGCGTCTACCAATTCCGCCACGACCGCTCGTGGTGAGGCGCGGCAGGTAGCAAACGCCGATGGGTTTGTGAAGGGCGGCTTTCGGCCGCTACTGCCCGCCGCCGGCCATGTAGTCGTAGACATTGGCCTCGCGGGTGACCGCGATGGAGATGCGGTCCTCGTTGATCTGGATCTCGCCGCGGTAGACCGGGTGGTTGTTGGCCAGGATCCAGACTTCCTCGTTCACCGTCGCGTCCAGGGGAATCACCGCGCCGCGGCCCATGCGCAGCAGCTGCTGCATGGGGAGCTGGGAGCGCCCAAGCACCACCTGGATCTCGACATTGACCGCCTTGACCTGGCTCACGGACGAACCCCACGCGAAAGACGAACTCGAACCGACGCGCCGGCTTTCGCTTCGCCGGGCAGACGCCCACATTGGTCCAACATGCTTGACCGCACGTTAAATCCCGCCGCCGCCGGCCCGCTTTTCGGCCGGAGCGACGACGCGCCGGCCGGCTGGGCCGTATCGCCGGGACGGGTGGGCTATCCCGAGGCGGTGGCGGCCATGGAGGCCCGCGCCGAGGCCATAGCGGAAGGGCGCGCGGGCGAGCTGGTCTGGCTGCTGGAGCATCCGCCGCTCTACACGGCCGGCGTCTCGGCCAAGGCGGGCGACCTGCTGGACCCGGACCGATTCCCGGTGTTCCGCTCCGGCCGCGGCGGCCAGTTCACCTACCACGGGCCCGGCCAGCGGGTGGCCTACGTCATGCTGGACCTGACGAATCGGCGGCGCGACGTGCGCGCCTTCGTCGCCGCGCTCGAGGCCTGGGTGATCGGGGCGCTGGACGCCTTCAACGTGAAGGGCGAGATGCGCGAGCGCCGCGTCGGCGTCTGGGTCGAGCGCAACGCCCCCGGCGCGCGGGCGCGCGAGGACAAGATCGCCGCCATCGGGGTGAAGCTGCGCCGCTGGGTGTCGTTCCACGGGATCGCGCTCAACGTGGAGCCCGACCTCTCCCACTTCTCCGGCATCGTGCCCTGCGGGGTCACGGAGCACGGGGTGACCAGCCTCGTGGACCTCGGGCTGCCGGTGACCATGGACGAGGCCGACGCGGCCCTGAAGGCGAGCTTCCGGCGGGTGTTCGGCGAGGTCGTGGACGCTGAGCCGCCGCTCTAGGCGGTGACGCCCGTGCGCAGCGGATTGGGACCGTAGCGGTTGGCGCCCTGCTCGCCCGGCATGACGCCGAGCTCGATCGCCGCCCACACGAGAACCAGGAAGAAGACGAAGTCCAGGAAGCCGTTCGGGTGCGGCCAGACGGCCACCACCGAGGCCAGGATCAGCGCCGCCCACCAGCCGGAGCGGCCGCGGTCGTGCAGGCGCTTGGAGAGCACGCAGGCCCCGCAGTAGACCAGCGCCGGATAGACGAACCAGCCGGTCAGCCAGTGCAGCGTCGGCCCCACCAGGGCCTCGTAGACCGCCGCGATCGTCAGCAGCACCAGGGCCGCCAGCCAGGACGGCGCGCGCGCCGCCCGGCCGCTGGCCGAGAAGAAGAGCTCGCCCCAGGCGATCTGGCCGTTCATGGCGCGACTATAGCCGAGCCGACGCTCAGGCGAACTCCACCAGGACCTCGTCGGCCGCGACGCTGTCGCCCGAGCGGGTGTTCACGGCCTTCACGACCCCGTCCACCTCGGCGCGGATGATGTTCTGCATCTTCATGGCCTCCAGCACGGCCACGACCTCGCCGGTCTTGACCTCCTGGCCCGGCGTCACCTCGACGCTGACCACGAGCCCGGGCATGGGCGAGAGGACCATCTTGGAGGTGTCGGCGGCCTTCTTCGGCGGCAGCTTCTCATGCAGCTCGGCCGAGCGCGGCGTGAGCACCAGGACGTGGCCCTGGGCCGCGCGGTGGCGGATGACGAAGCCCTCGGCCGCGGGCCGCACCTGGACGGTGAACGGAATCCCGTCGAGGACGCCTGCGAAGGTCGGCCGGCCCGGGCGCCAGTCCACGCCGGTGAGGCGCAGGGTGCGGCCCTCCCCCAGGAACTCCAGGGCGCCGTCGCTGACCCGCACCGTGCGCTTGTCGCCGTTCTCCACGACGATCCACTCCTGGCGCAGCTGGTCCGGCGCGGAGCGCTTCACGAGCACGCGGTGCATGTGGGTGGCGACCACCGCCATCACGTCGCGCTGGAAAGCCGTGGGCGCGGTCCCGTGGAAGCCGTCGGGGAACTCGTCCTTGATGTAGTTGGTGGAGATCTTGCCCGAGCGGAACCGCTCCTGGTCCATCACCGCGGCCAGGAACGGGATGTTCTGGCCCAGCCCCTCGATGTGGAAGTCCTCCAGCGCCCGCCCCATGGCGTCGATCGCCTTCTCGCGGGTCGGCGCCCAGGTCGACAGCTTCGAGATCATCGGGTCGTAGAACATCGAGATCTCGTCGCCCTCGCGCACGCCGGCGTCGTTGCGGATGACGGTGTCGGCGACCTTGCCCTCGGCCGGCGGGTCGTAGCGGACGAGGCGGCCGATGGACGGCAGGAAACCGCGGTACGGGTCCTCGGCGTAGATCCGGCTCTCGATGGCCCAGCCGTTGATCTTCAGGTCCTTCTGGGCGAACGGCAGCTTCTCGCCGGCCGCCGAGCGGATCATCTGCTCCACGAGGTCGACACCGGTGATCAGCTCGGTCACCGGATGCTCCACCTGCAGGCGGGTGTTCATCTCCAGGAAGAAGAAGCTGCGGTCCTGGCCGGCGACGAACTCCACCGTGCCGGCCGAATCGTAGCCGACGGCCTTGGCCAGAGCGACGGCCTGGTCGCCCATGGCCTTGCGGGTCTTCTCGTCGAGCAGCGGACTGGGCGCCTCCTCGATGACCTTCTGGTTGCGGCGCTGGATCGAGCACTCGCGCTCGAAGAGGTGGACCACGTTGCCGTGCTTGTCGCCCAGCACCTGGATCTCGACGTGGCGGGGGCTCTCGATGAACTTCTCGATGAAGATCCGGTCGTCGCCGAAGCTCGCCTTGGCCTCGGCGCGGACGGCCGGGAAGCCCTCCTCCACGTCCTTGCGGTTCCAGGCGACGCGGATGCCCTTGCCGCCGCCGCCGGCGGAGGCCTTGATCATCACCGGATAGCCGATCTCCTCGGCGATCTTGATGGCGTGCTTGGTGTCGTCGATCTCGCCCACGTGGCCGGGGACCGTCGAGACGCCCGCCTTGGCGGCGAACTTCTTCGATTCGATCTTGTCGCCCATGGCCTCGATGGCCTTGGGGTTGGGGCCGATGAAGACGATGTTCTCGGCCTGCAGCCGCCGGGCGAAGCCGGCGTTCTCGGACAGGAAGCCGAAGCCCGGGTGCACCGCCTGGGCGCCCGTCTCGCGCACCGCATCGACGATCTTGTCGGCCACGAGATAGCTCTCGGAGGCCGGCGCGCCGCCGATGAAGACGGCCTCGTCGGCCATCTCCACGGCCATGGAGTCGGCGTCGGCCTCGGAATAGACGACCACCGTGGCGATGCCCATGCGGCGGCAGGTCTTGATGATCCGGACGGCGATCTCGCCCCGGTTGGCGATCAGGATTTTCTTGAACATTCCGCTCTTTACGCGCCCAGCTTCACGGCCGTCCCGGCCGCCGTGACCATCAGCATGCCGCCGTCGGGACCCAGGGTCTCATAGTCGAGGTCGACGCCGATGACGGCGTCCGCGCCCAGCCGGGACGCCTCGTCCTGCATCTCCTTCAGCGCGATGTCCCGCGCCTCCCGGAGCGCACGCTCGTAGCCGCCGGCCCGGCCGCCGATGATGTTGGTGATGCCCGCGAACAGGTCCCGAAAGATGTGCGCCCCGATGATCGCTTCTCCGCTCACGACCCCCAGGGTGCGGCTGACCCGTCCCTCGGCGACCTCCGGCGTGGTGGCGATGATCATTCTGCTCGTCTCCGGTCTTTCAGCGGCGAAGGGCGGACCTTAGATTGCAGGCCATGAGCACGCCAGCGGTCTCCCCCTCCGGTTTCGATCTGTCGCCGCCTAACGCTGAGGAACGCAAGCGACTGGAGGCCGACCTCACGCGCGAGGAGGCCGACGTCCTGCTGCACCACGGCACGGAGGCTCCGTTCTGCGGCGGGCTGCTCGATCAGAAGGATGACGGCGTCTACTGCTGCCGCCTCTGCGCCCTGCCGCTGTTCCGGCACAGGACGAAGTTCGAGAGCGGCACCGGCTGGCCGTCCTTCTGGGCGCCGTTCGACGAGGCCCATGTGAAGGCGGTGCGCGACACCTCCTACGGCATGATCCGTATCGAGACCCGCTGCGCCCGCTGCGACAGCCACCAGGGCCACGTCTTCCCCGACGGCCCGCCGCCGACCCGGCTGCGCTACTGCATCAACTCCGTGTCGCTGGAGTTCGTGGCCGACGGCGAGCCCCTGCGCGATCCGCTGGGCCGCGGCGACAACGCCCACCTGCAGGCCGCCGAGTAGCTCACTCCGCCTTGGGGCGGCGGCGGCGGCGGGCGATGGCGCCCTTCGGCAGGCTCTGGCGCTCGTCGTCCTCGGCCCACATCAGGTGGTGCAGGATCTGGAACAGGAAGGCCGTGGACCAGCCGATCAGCAGCATGCCGTTGATCGCCTCCAGTACGCCCACGATCCGCCAGGCCTCCGGCAGCAGGGCCCCGGTCTCGCCCACGGTGGAATAGGCGCTGGTGGAGAAGTAGAGCGCCTCCTCCAGGCTGTGGAGCATGCCGAGCTTCCAGTAGATCAGGGCGTAGAGCCAGATCTCCACTCCGTGCAGAACGAAGAGGCCGAGCACGATGCCCAGCGGCACGATCAGGCGGTCCACGGTCACCCAGCGGGTGAGCCGCCTCAGGTGCCAGCGCACCAGGCCCTGCAGCACGTCGAGCCCCACCAGGTGGATCACGATCGTGGCGGAGACGATGACCGTGGCGATCCACAGCTGATGGAAGAGCGTCGGCATGAACGATCCAGTCTCCATGGGCGGCGACAGCCCGCCTTGATCGAGGACAAGCGGCTCAGGCGTCGAGGCGCGCGAGCCAGGGCGAGACGTCTGTGGATAGCCCGCTCATGCGACGATCCGCCCCCAAAGCTTGGCTGGACGACCGGCGTTACCCTGATCGCCTCGTCGAGGAAACACCCCCATGAAGCTCACGCCTGCCGAAGCCCAGGCCCACGCGGACGAGGTCCGCCGGACCAGCCTGACCATCCTGCGCGGCCTGATCCCGGTCGAGACGATCGACCGCTGGAACGCCGCCTTCCAGCCGCTGCTCAAGGAGGCGATCCGCCGCGAGGGCGACGACCCGAACCGGGGCGCCAACCGCTACTATGTCACCCTGCCCTTCGAGGATCTCTGGGCGGACCCGGCGATCATCGACAACGACGCGGTGATGGCCGTGGTCGAGGAGCTGGTCGGGGCCGACGGGGTGATGTGCCAGCTGGCCAGCGACACGCCGTGCCTGGGCTCCGAGCACCAGGAGCTGCACCGCGACACCCAGCTGCTGTTCCCCGAGAGCGGCGTGGAGACCCCGCCCTACCAGCTGGCGGTCAACTTCCCGCTGGTGGACGTGACCGACGAGACGGGGCCGATGGAGTACGCGCCGGGCACCCACATGATGTCCAAGGCCGACGGCATGCGGGCGATCGAGACCGGCGAGATCCCGCTGGTGAAGGGCTACATGAACCGCGGCGACGTGATGATCCGCGACGTGCGGCACATCCACCGCGGCACCCCCAACCCGTCCACGACGCCCAGGCCCATGGTGGTGATCGGCTATTCGCGGCGCTGGCTGTTCCGGCCGGAGGTGAACATCCGCGTTCCCGCCGAGGTGCTGGTCGCCCTGCCCGAGCGGGCGCGGCGCTGGCTGCGCTTCAACCCGGTGTTCGAGACCAGGGCCGAGGCCGCCCAGCGCGAGGAGAGCTACCGGGCGTTCGCCTACTGAGCCGTTGCGCGACAGCCTCGATGCACGGCTGGACGACTATTATGCGCCAGCCGAGGATTCATTAAGAATTACAATGAGAAAGACCGCCCCTGAGGATAGGGGCGGTCCTTCGATAAGTCCAAGATTCGCTAGCTCGTCTTGCGGCCCGCCGTGGACTGGCCGCCGCCCGCGCCGCCGGAGCCGTTGGAGGCCGGCTCGTCGCGGCGCATCTGGGCCTCGACGGCGCTGTCGCCGAAGCCGTGGCCGGAGCCGGTCAGGCCACCCGAGGTGATCCGCAGGTTGTTCTGGACGTGGTGGACGCCCGAGATGTCCTCCACCAGGCGCTCGGCCCGGTGCTTGGATTCACGGTTGTCCACCGTGCCGGTGAGCGTCACCTCGCCGTCCGAGACCTTCACGTCGATCCCGGAGGCGTCGAGCCAGCTGTCGTCGGCCAGACGCTCATGGACGTCGTCGCTGATCCGCTCGTCGGAGCGCTTGTAGCCCTTCGGCCCGCGCCCGCGGTGGCCGCGGTCCTCCATCCGCCATTCGCGGCCGAAGTCCTCGCGGAAGCCGCGGCGCTCGTCCGGGCGGCTGTCGCCCATCAGGTCGTCGCCGCGGAACCAGCTGGCCACCTTCTGGCCGGCCCGGCTCAGGAAGTCGCCGGCGCGGTCCATGCCGCCGCCGCCGCGCTCGTCGCGGTCCCAGTCGCGGCGGCCGCCGTCGCCGTAGCCGCGGTCGTAGTCGTAGCCGCCGGTGCCGCCGGCCCCCACGCCGCCGTAGGCCGGGCGTGCATTGCCGTAACCGTACTGGCCGCCCGATTGGCCGCCGCCGTAGCCGCGGCCGGCGTCATAGCCGCGCGGCACGTCGCCGTACTCGCGCCCGCCCATGCCGTACTCCTCGCGGTAGATCGGCTGGCGCTCGTCGTCGCCGTAGTAGCGGCCGCCCTGGCTGTAGTCCTGGCCGCTGCGGGTGTAGTCCTGGGCGCGGAAGGCGGGGCTCGTGCCGCCATAGTCGCGGTCCTGCCACTGGCGGCCGTGCACCGCGCCCTGGTCCTGGGTGCGGAAGGCCGGGCTCGTGCCGCCGTAGTCGCGGTCCTGCCAGTCGCGCCCGCCGCCGCCCATGCGTCCGCCGCCGCGGCCCTGGTAGCCGGATGGCCGGCCGCCGCCGGCCCCGCGGCCATAGCTCTCGCCGCCGCCGTAGCTCCCGCCCGCGCCGTAGGCCCCGCCGCCGGAGGTCATGCCGGTCCCGCGGGTGTAGTTCTCGCCGGTCTCGCGCTCGCCGAACACCCGGTCGCGGTCGGGACCGGACAGGCGGGCGCCGAACTCGTCGTCGCCGGAGCCGAAGCTGCGGCCCTCAGGCGAGCGGCCGCGGTCATCGTCGTCGCGCCCGTAGTCGCTTCGGCCGTATTCGCCCCGTCCGTACTGTTCGGACCGGCGCCAGTCGCGGTCCCGCATGCGGCGGTCGCGATCGTCCATCCATCTGTCGGCCATGGGGCAGTCCTCCGTGTTTCAGGCTCTCAAGGGCGCAATCGGCCCTGTGGCCACAACACGGGTCGGCCAGGGACGTTCCGGCCGGGGCCGGCGCCTCTCGGCTTCGTGAGAGCTCGGCTACAGCGGGATGTTGTCGTGCTTCTTCCAGGGATTGGAGAGCTGCTTGCCGGCGAGGTTCTTGAGCGCCCGGACGATGCGCCGCCGCGTGCCGTGCGGCATGATCACGTCGTCGATGTAGCCGCGCGAGGCGGCCACGAACGGGTTGGCGAAGCGGGCCTTGTACTCGGCCTCGCGCTCGGCGAGCTGTTCCGGGGTCTGGTTGCGGAAGATGATCTCCACCGCCCCCTTGGAGCCCATGACGGCGATCTCGGCGGTCGGCCAGGCGTAGTTGATGTCGCCGCGGATGTGCTTGGAGCTCATCACGTCGTAGGCGCCGCCGTAGGCCTTGCGGGTGATCAGGGTGATCTTCGGCACCGTGGCCTCGGCGTAGGCGAACAGCAGCTTGGCGCCGTGGCGGATCAGGCCCCCCTGCTCCTGCTTGGTGCCCGGCATGAAGCCCGGCACGTCGACGAAGGTGACGATCGGGATCTCGAAGGCGTCGCAGAAGCGCACGAAGCGCGCGCCCTTGCGGGAGGCGTCGATGTCCAGCACGCCGGCCAGCACCTGCGGCTGGTTGGCGACGATGCCCACCGGCTGGCCGTCCAGGCGGGCGAAGCCGACGATCATGTTCTTGGCGAAGTCGGGGCTGATCTCGAAGAAGTCGGCCTCGTCCACGACCTTCAGGATCAGCTCCTTCATGTCGTAGGGCTTGTTGGGATTGGCCGGGACCAGGGTGTCGAGGCTCGGCTCGTCGCGGTAGGGCTCGTCGAAGCTCTCGCGGACCGGCGGCTTCTCGCGGTTGCAGCTCGGCAGGAAGTCGACCAGCCGGCGGACCTGGGTGAGCGCCTCCAGGTCGTTGTCGAAGGCGCCGTCCGCCACGCCGGACTTCATGGCGTGGACGCGGTAGCCGCCGAGCTCCTCGTGGCTGACGTCCTCGTGGGTGACCGTCTTCACCACGTCGGGGCCGGTCACGTACATGTAGGAGGTGTCCTTCACCATGAAGATGAAGTCGGTGATGGCGGGCGAATAGACGTCGCCGCCGGCGCAGGGGCCCATGATCACCGAGATCTGCGGGATGACGCCCGAGGCCAGGGTGTTCTCGAGGAAGATGTCGGCGTAGCCGGCGAGGCTCTCGACGCCCTCCTGGATGCGGGCGCCGCCGGCGTCGAACAGGCCGATGATCGGGGCGCCCATCTTCAGCGCCTGGCGCTGCACCTTGAGGATCTTCTGGGCGTGGGCCCCGGAGAGCGAGCCGCCGAAGACGGTGAAGTCCTTGGAGAAGACGAACACCGTGCGGCCGTTGATCCGGCCCCAGCCGGTGACCACGCCGTCGCCCGGGATCTTGTTCTCGGCCATGCCGAAGTCGACGGCCCGGTGCTCGACGAACATGTCGAACTCCTCGAAGGAGCCCTCGTCGAGGAGGAGGTCGATGCGTTCGCGGGCGGTGAGCTTGCCCTTGGCGTGCTGGCTGGCGATCCGCTTCTCGCCGCCGCCCTGGCGGGCGTTTTCGCGACGGATTTCGAGTTCTTCGAGGATCTCTTTCAACTCAGGACTCTCCCTACGTGCGGCAAGGCGTAGAGGCGTCCGACGGCGGAGGCAAGGTCACGCGGGGTCAGGCCCCCGGGCGAGGCAGGATCAGGCCCAGAGCGACCGCTGGAAGGCCGTGGCGTCGGCCCCGGCGACCTTCATCACCGCAAGCGCCGCCTGGCCCTGGTAGGCGGCGCCCAGGCTGCGAAGCGTGATCGCCTGCTCGCGGCTGACGGTGAGCGGCGCCACGCCGGCCGCCGCCTCGCGCTGGGAGAAGGGCTTGGTGGTTTCGGGTGAGACGACCGGCTTGCGGATCTCCTCCAGCACCGCGCGCAGGCGCTGGGCCGGATAGGGGGAGTCCACGACCGGCGCCTTGGGCGGCGGCGGCGGGGTGACCGGCGGCTGCACGACGACGGGCGGCGGGGTGACGGGCGGCGGCGTGACCGGAGGCGGCGTCACGGGCGGCTGCACCACCACCGGCGGCGGGGTGACGGGGGGCGGCGTGACGGGCGGCTTGGGCGGCCTGGGCTTCTGGCCCCAGCGGTCGCGCAGGCGGTCCAGAACGTCCTCGATCGCCTCATGGGCGCGCTCGCCCCGGTCGTGACGGCCGTCGTCCCGGTCCGGGAGGCGCGACTGGAGCTGGATCAGCGCGTCCAGGGCGGCCGGCGCGAAGGCGGCGAGCGTCGCCTCGGCCCGGTGCGCGGCGGCGGCCCTCGGCTCGGCCTCGCGGCGCGCAGGGGCGGCCGGCGCCGCGACCGGCGCGACGGCGGGCCTGCGGCCGAAATGGGCCACATCCGCTGCGATCGTGCCGATCCTGAACGCCATTTTGGCCTCCGCGTCATTCCGGCACAGGCGCCGGGGACTTCGGGACCAAAGGAGCAACGCCCGGGCCAGCCGGCGTTCACCATGGGGGTGGCCAAGGGATCAGCGGGCGATCGCGACGGTCTAGGCGTCGCCGTCGCCGTCGTCCGCCGCGGGGCCTGTCTCGTCCGGCCTTGTTCTCGGCGGCGCCTTGGGCTGACGCATCAACAGATAGACGACGGCCGTCATCGCCAGCACGCCGGCCGCTACAACGAAGAACACCAAGAACGAACCCCCCGCTTGGCCGCCCAGCTAGGCGCCGGTCGGTTACAAATGCGTTGCACACGGAACATCCTCCGGGGCGCGTAACCCTTCGTTGCGATTTGCGTGCGAGGCAGGGCGCCTGATGAGAGGCTCCCGACTTGCGTAATTCTGGCATTGCCGGTGCGGCTGCGCTGCTCGCCGCCGCCACGTCCGCCCAGGCCGGCGGTTTCCAGGCCCCCGAGCTTTCGGTCCGCGCCCAGGGCATGTCCAACGCCGGCGCGGCCGCCCTGGCGGGCGCGGACGCCCTGGCCTGGAACCCCGCCGCCATCGCCCGCTCCGGCCGCGAAGGCGTGGCAGGCCTGTCGTTCCGCCAGACCTCCCTCGCGCTTACGGACACCGGCTCGACGCTCACCCGTCCGGGCCAGGCGCCCGTCCCGGCCGGCGGCGCGACCCGCCTGGAGGACGCGGCGGAGGACTTCCGCGCGCCCAGCCTGGCGCTCGCCCTGCCGGTCACCGACCGCATCGCGGTGGGGCTGGCGGTGACCAAGCCGTTCCACCTGCGGCTGGAGTACCCGGTCCCGTCCTTCGTCCGCTACGACCTGCACCGCAACCGCATCGAGATGACGGAGGTGCGGGCCGCGATCGCCGTCCGGGCCGCCGACTGGCTGGACCTCGGCGTCTCGCTGGACGCCCAGGAAACCCGCGCCGCCCTCGACGCGGCCTCGCCGAACCTCGCGCCGGCCTCGCCCGACGCGCTCCAGCAGCTCACCGCCAAGGGCTGGGATCTGGGCTGGGGCGCCGGCGCGCAGGCGCGTTTCGACGATCTCACCCTGGCGGTCGGCTGGCGCAGCGCGATCGAGCGCGACCTCGACGGGCGGCTTTCCATGACCGGCCTCGCCGGCCCGCTCGCGACCGCCAACTTCGACGCGCCCGCGAAGGTGGGCTTCTCGACGCCGTGGACGCTGACCGTGGCCGGCCGCTGGCAGGCGACGCCGGAGCTTGCGCTCCACGCCCAGGCGCAGCGCAGCGGCTGGAGCCGGTACGACAGGATCGACCTGGTCTTCGCCGGCCAGACCGCCGCCATCGTCCAGGCCTACGAGGACACCACAAGCGTCGCCCTGGGCGCCGAGTGGCGCGCGCGGGACGCCCTCACCGTCCGCGCCGGCGTCGGCTTCGATCCGACGCCCACGCCCGACCTGATGCGCGAGCCGGGGGTTCCCGACGCCGACCGCACGACCTACGCCCTGGGCGCCACCTTCGCCCTCTCGCCGGCCGTCGACCTCGACCTCGCCGCCGCCTCCGCCGATTTCGACGCCGCGCGCCTCAACCGCGACCTGGCGTTCTACGCCGGCACGCCCGCCGCCAGCTCGGCGACCCTCCGCGGCGATATCGACCGGGATGAGCTCACCGTGGGCCTGGCGGTCCGCACGCGGTTCTAGACACTCCGCCCAGGCGCGGGATCGAGGCCGCGGAACCAGCGCGCCAGCATCTGCGCCTCGCCGTGCAGGCGCCCGGCCCGCTCGGCGGCCTCGGCGTCGACGCCCCACTTCTCCTCCTGCCAGGACTCGTCCAGGCGGGAGAGCTCGAAGGCCTGCTCGCCGGTCAGCCAGCCGCGCTGCAGGCCGAAGGCGAGCACGGCCGAGCCGAACAGCGCCGCCCCGAAGGCGAGGCCCGTCAGGCCGAAGTCGTCGAGCGCCAGGGCCAGGGTCTTCACCTCGTCGAGGGTGGCCTGCGGCTGGGTCCGGTGGACGATGCCGGCGCAGCGCACGAAGGCCAGGCCCAGGTCCCGCTCCGCGCGGTCGAGCACCGGCCCCCAGCGCTCCTCCTGCCGGCGGACGAGGCCGGCGGGCTCTTCGGCGAAATAGCAGACCAGGTCCGAGCCGGCGTAGTCCGCCACCGACTGGGCGGTGGCGTCGCGCGCCTGGGGGATCGAGTCCAGGGCGGTGTTGGCGAGCCGGGTGGCGTGCATGCCGGCCACCTCGATCGTCTCGCCCTGCCCGGCCCACTCCTGCGCCACCTGGTCGGCGAGCGGCCGGGTGGGCAGGACGAGCTGCGCGCCCTTCGGGGTCCTGACCTTGCGGGCGTCCAGCAGGATGGCGAAGCCGCCGTCGGCCTGCGCGACCGTGACGTCCTTGTAGAACCGCCGGGGCTTCTCCACCGGCTCATGAAATCCACGTTGCATCCGGGGTGAATGGGGAGCCGTGCGCTGGAACGCAACCCCGCTCAGGCCGGGACCACGTCGAAGGCGATGGTCATGCGCCGCTCGTCGGTCGTGAACGGCTCGGTGCCGTGCCACATGTAGGAGGGGAAGAGCACCAGGCGGCCGGGCTGCGGCTTCACCCACCGCTCGGGCGGGAGCGCCGGCTCGGTGCGGAACGGCGGCTGGCCGAAGCGGATCCAGCCGGCCCTGTCCTCGCCGGCCAGGGCCTGGTCGGGGGTCTCCACATAGAAGGCCGAGGAGAGCCAGCCCTCCGGGTGGAAGTGGTCCTTGTGGAAGCCGCCGGGGCGCAGGCGCACCGACCAGGCGCCCTGGATGCGGTAGTCGCCGGTGGCGCGGCGGCGAAGGGGATCGGTCCCCGTGCCCAGCTTCGCGATGTGTTCGCGGATCGGCGCGTCGAGGGCGCGGAAGAAGGCCTGGATGGCCGGATCGTCGGAGCCGGTGAGCAGGTGCATGGTCTGGCTGCCATGCAGCAGGGACTGGTTGGACGGGTGCTCCCGGTAGAGGTGCATGGCCTTCAGGGCCTCGGCGAGGTCGGCGAGGAAGGCCGCGCGGGAGGTCCAGCCGTCCGGCGTCGGCAACTCGTAGACCCCGACCATGGCGTCGTAGTCGTAGAGCTCGGCGTGCAGCGGGTCGCCCACGGCGCGGGCGGCCGTCGCCGCCCAGCCCCACAGGGACTGGTTCTCCGGCGCGATCTCCAGGCCGCGGCGGGCCTTGGCCAGGGCGAGATCCGGGCGTCCCTGGGCCAGGGCGACGATGGCCAGCTGGTTGAGCACGCCCGGATGGTCGGGCCGCTGGCGCTCGGCGGCGAGGGCGAGGCGCTCGGCCTCGTCCAGCCGGTCGGATTCCAGGGCCGCCTGGGCGGCGGCCATGAGGATGAAGGTGTCGTCCGGCAGGCGCTCGGCGGCGCGCGCCAGCAGGTCGGCGGCGCGGCCCTGTTCGCCGGCGGCGGCATAGAGCTTGGCCTTGGCCAGCAGCAGCGGCGGCGGCTCGCCGCCGGCGTGGGCGCAGCGGTCGAGGATGGCGTCGGCGGCGGCCAGGTCGCCGTGGCGCATCCAGACGATGTTGGCGTACTCCGCGGCCGTGGCGGCGTGGCCGGGCGCGCGGCGGAGCGCCTGGCGGTAGGCCTCCTCGGCGGCGTCGAGCTCGCCGGTGGCCAGCCGGGCGCGGGCGAGCACGCCCCAGCTCTGCGCTCCGTCGAGGCCCAGCGCGAAGGCCCGCTCGATCGCCTGGGCGGACTCCGCGCCGCGTCCCAGGTCGCCCAGGGTGGCGCCCAGGTTGTGCCAGGCGACGCCGCTGGCGGGGAAGCCGGCCACGGCGCGGCGGTCGAAGGCGAGCGCCTCCTCGCGGCGGCCGAGCCCCTTCAGGGCCGTGGAATGCAGGGCGAGCGCCCGGTGCGTGGCGTCGGGAGCCTCGGCCAGCGGCGCGGTGATCGCGAGGGCCTCGGCCGCGCGCCCGGCGTCCAGCAGCGCCTTCGCCTGGTCGAGGGTCCCGGCCATCGCCCCTACCGCCGCTTCTGGCCGAACGGCTCGGGATCGGCCTCGTGCTCGTCGAAGCCGAAGCGGTCGAAGCCGGCCCTCAGCTCCGGGCTGATCGGCGCCTCGAGGATCAGGGTTCCGCGCGAGGGGTGCGGCAGGACCAGTCGGCGGGCGTGGAGCTGCAGCTTGAGGCCCTGGGAGAGCGCGACGGAGGTCTCGTTGTTGTACTTCGGGTCGCCGAGGATCGGGTGGCCCAGGGCCAGCATGTGGGCGCGCAGCTGGTGGGTGCGGCCGGTGTGGGGCCAGAGCGCCATCCAGGCGACCTTGTCGGCCGCGCGGCTGAGGGTGACGAACTCGGTCTCGGCGGTCTCGCCGTCGGGGTCCTTGGGATCGGTGGGGACCATCATCTCCCGGTCGCCGACGCCCTTCTTGGCGAGCGGCAGCTCGAGCACGCCCTCCCCCGGCTTCGGCAGGCCGGCGACCAGCGCCCAGTAGGTCTTCTGGGTGCGGCGCCTGGCGAAGGCGCCGGCCAGCTTGGCGGCCGCGCCGGGCGACTTGCCGAGCACCAGGACGCCGGAGGTGTCGCGGTCGAGCCGGTGGACCAGCCTGGGCCGCTCCAGCCCCTCGCCCCAGGCCGACAGCAGGCGGTCGATGTGCTTGGAGGTCTTGGTGCCGCCCTGGACGGCGAGGCCGGAGGGCTTGTTGAGGGCCAGCACCTCCTCGTCCTCGTAGAGCACCAGGGAGCGGGCGAAGGCGGCCTCGCGCGGGTCGAGCTTGCCCTTCTCGTGCGGCGCGGGCGCGTCGGGCAGCGGCGGCACGCGCACCTGGGCGCCGGCGGTCAGCCGGGTGTCGGGCTTGGCGCGGGCGCCGTCGACGCGGATCTGGCCCGAGCGGGTCAGCTTCTGGATCTGGATGTGGTTGAGGTGCGGCCACCGGCGCTTGAACCAGCGGTCGAGGCGCACGCCCTCCTCGCCCTTGTCCACGTAGAGGGTGCGGACCTCCCTCACGCGAACACCCGGCGGGCGGCCAAGAGGCCGGCGAAGAGGGCGAGCGTGGAGAGCACGACGGAGGCCAGGGCGTAGACGGCGGCGGTCGTGAAGGCGCGCTTCTCGAGCATCAGGGCGAGCTCCAGGGAGAAGGCCGAGAAGGTGGTGAAGCCGCCGAGCACGCCGACGCCGAGCAGCAGGCGCCAGCGCTCCTGGTCGAGGCCGCCGCGGTGGGCGAGCACGCCGGCCAGCAGGCCCATAAGCAGGCCGCCGGCGATATTCACCGCGAAGGTGCCGTAGGGCCAGCCGGACCCGAAGGTGCGGAGCGCCTGCACGCCCACCAGATAGCGGGCCATGGCGCCCACGGCGCCGCCGATCCCGACGTAGAGGAGAGTCTGCATCGGGTGGGTTATGCGACGGCGCGGCCGGTCAGGCTAGGTGGCGGTTCCCATCAGCGTGCTGCGGATGGCGCGGGCGTCGTAGACGTCGCCGCCGGGGGGCTTGGGGCCGCGGCCGAGCAGCACCTCGAGGGTGGCGGTCACCGACGGGCCGCCGCCGAGGTTGAAGCCGGTGCCGAGGCCGACGCCGACGCTGGAGCCGCTGCGGTAGCCGTAGTGGCCGCTGCCGCCGCCGACGCCCAGGCTGATGCGCGGGCCGCGGTTCGGCTGGCCCTGCAGGAAGCGGTCGGAGACCCGGAACCAGTCGTAGCCGCCGGCCAGCGCCAGGTCGGCGGCGCGCAGCAGGGCGAGGTCGGTGACCCGGTCGGCCGAGGCGCCGGGGCCGCCGCGGAAGGTGACGCGGTAGCGGTCGGGCTCGATGCGGTATTCGGAATAGCCCACGGCCTGCGGGCCTGTGGCCGGCTGGTAGGTGGTGGGCGTGGTGGCGCAGGCGCCCAGGGAAAGGGCGGCGAGCGCGGGCAGGACGAGGCGTTTCATCGTTCAGGTTCCGGCGGAAAACCTATTGCGGTTCCGCAGCTTGCCGCAGGAAACGGGCAAGTCGGAGGCGGCGTTCCGTCTCAGGCCAGTTTCAGCGCCGCCAGAAGCCCCGCCATGTCGTCGGGAACGGGGGCCTGCAGGCGCATCTCGCCCCCGCCGGGATGGGGGAAGGTGAGCGCGGCGGCGTGCAGCATCAGGCGCGGCGCGGGGTGGCCTGCGACCACCAGGGCGCCGCCGTAGCGGGCGTCGCCGGCGATCGGCCGGCCGAGCGAGGCCAGGTGGACGCGGATCTGGTGCATGCGGCCGGTCTCGGGATCGGCTTCGACGAGGGCCGCGCCGGGCGCCTCGGCCAGGGTCCGGTAGCGGGTGCGGGCGGTCTCGGCGTCCGGATGGTCGGGCGCGCAGACGCGCATATAGGCCTCGCGCCCCGCCTCGTCGCGGCGCAGCGGCGTCTCGATGGACCCCTTCGCAGGCACGGGCGCGCCGGGGGTGACGATGGCGCGGTAGGTCTTCTTGAAGCGGCGCGCCATCATCGCCTTGCCGAGGAAGCCCGCGGCCGGCTTGGTCCTGGCGGTGAGGATCACGCCCGAGGTGTCGCGGTCGAGCCGGTGGATCAGCCGCGGGCGCGCCTTGCCGGGTTTCGCGAAGGCCCACAGCAGTTCGTCCAGGGTGTTCGCCTGGCCCCGGCCACCCTGGCTGGACAGGCCCGAGGGCTTGTTCAGGGCAAGGATGTCGGCGTCCTCGTAGAGCACGAGGGACCGCACGAGCGCGATCTCCTCGGGCGTCAGGCGGACGGGAACGGGCTCTGTCTTGCGGGCCTTCACGAGGCCCGTTTAGCGGAGCACCCCGCGCTTGCCCATCGTCCAGGCGTACCAGGCGAAGACGAGGCAGCTCGCCAGGATGACCATCTGCATGATCATCACCGTCTGGCCCATCACCGCCGCGCCGTCGCTGAGGGCGTAGTTGTAGATCAGGCTGACGACGAAGGCGGCGAGCGAGGCCACGAAGGCGTGCAGGGCCCACTTCGAGCGGGCGAGCAGCAGGACGGCGCCGAGCACCCCGCCCCACACCCCGATCGCCCAGACCGCGCCCATCCAGGCGGGCATGGCGTTGAAGTGGGCGATCTGGGCGTCGGTCATGCCGGCGGTTCGCATGTAGGCCTCGCCCTGAAGCCGCGTCATCACGTAGTCGTAGCCGCCGAACCCGTTCCAGAGCAGGGCGACGAGACCGACGACCCAGAGGTGCCAGGGCGTCGCGCTGCGGGCGGAGCCCGCGTCGTTGGTTGCAGTGGTCATTGGAGCTTCCCCCCTAAGGATGCTGGAGGGAGCCTACGCCGCGCCGCTTGGCAGAACAATGATCGCTGATCAGTCGCCGCCGCCGCGCTCGCGCCGGATGGCCGCCCAGCGGTCCAGCCGCTCCTTGATGCGGGCCTCGGTCCCCTCCCCGCGCGGCCGGTAGAACTGCCGGCGCTCCATGCCGTCCGGGAAGTAGTTCTGGCCGGAGAAGCCCTGCGGGGCGTCGTGGTCGTAGGCGTAGCCCTTGCCGTAGCCGAGCTCCTTCATGAGCTTGGTGGGCGCGTTCAGGATGTGCGACGGCGGCGTCAGGCTGCCGGTCTCCTTGGCCGCCTTCATCGCCGCCTTGTAGGCCACGTAGACGGCGTTGGACTTGGGCGCGGCGGCCAGGTGGACGACGAGCTGGGCGAGCGCGATCTCGCCTTCGGGGGAGCCGAGGAAGTCGTAGGTGTCCTTGGCCGCATTGGCGAGCACGAGGGACATCGGGTCGGCCTCGCCGATGTCCTCGGCGGCGGCGCGGATCAGGCGCCTTGCGATGAACAGCGGGTCCTCGCCGCCCTGCAGCATGCGGGCGAGCCAGTAGAGGGCGGCGTCCGGGTCCGAGCCGCGGATCGACTTATGCAGCGCCGAGACGAGGTTGTAGTGCTCCTCGCGGTCCTTGTCGTAGGCCGGGCTGCGCTTCTGCAGGATCTGGCCCAGCTCCTTGATGGTCAGGGGCTTGGCCGAGCCGATGTTGAACAGGGTCTCGGCCAGCGTCAGCAGGTAGCGGCCGTCGCCGTCGGCCAGCGCCACGAGGGCCTGGCGGGCGTCGGGCTCCAAGGGCAGCGGCCGGCCCTCGAAGGCCTCGGCCTTGGCCAGCAGGGCCTCCAGCGCCGCCTCGTCCAGGCGCTTCAGCACATAGACCTGGCAGCGGGACAGGAGCGCCCCGTTCAGCTCGAAGGAGGGGTTCTCGGTGGTGGCGCCCACCAGGGTGACCACCCCCTCCTCGACGAAGGGCAGGAAGCCGTCCTGCTGGGCGCGGTTGAAGCGGTGGATCTCGTCGACGAACAGCAGCGTGCTCTGGCCGGCCGAGCGGCGGACCTTGGCCTGCTCGAAGGCCTTCTTGAGGTCGGCGACGCCGGAGAACACCGCCGAGAGCTGCTGGAACTCGTAGCCCGCCTCCTTGGCCAGCAGGCGCGCGATGGTGGTCTTGCCCGTGCCCGGCGGGCCCCAGAGGATCATCGAGGACAGCCGTCGGGCCTCGGCCATGCGGCGGATCGGGCCGTCGGGACCCAAGAGGTGGTCCTGGCCGACCACCTCGTCGAGCTTCTGCGGCCGCAGCCGGTCGGCGAGCGGGGACGGGGCGGAGGGCGTCAGGCCCGCGGCTTCGAAGAGGTCAGCCATGGAGGGGGCTTAGCACCGCGGACGGCCGCCCCCAACCAGGCGCCGGTCAGATCAGGTCGCCGCCCGCCGCCGAGGCGGTGGTGCCGTGCGCCTTGAACGCCTTCACGACGTTGCGGCCGGTGGTCCAGCGGTGGACCTCGTCCGGCCCGTCCACCAGCCGCTGGGAGCGGATGTGGGTGTACCAGCGGGCGAGCGGCGTATCGAGGCTGTAGCCCAGCGAGCCGTGCAGCTGGATCGCGGTGTCGACCACATGGTGGACCATGTTGGCGAGGTAGACCTTGGCGATGCCGTTCTCCTGGCGCAGGTCCAGGCCCTTCTCCGCCTTGTAGGCGATGTGCAGCAGCATCAGCCGGCTGATGTAGAGCTGGGTGGCGCACTCGGCGAGCATGAACTGCACCGCCTGGCGCTCGGACAGCGGCTTGCCGAAGGTCTCGCGGCCGATCACCCGCTCGGTGGCCATGTCGAGCGCCCGCTGGGCCATGGCGACGTTGTGCATGCCGTGCCGCAGGCGGCCGTAGGCCAGCCGGTGCTGGCCCATGTTGAAGCCGTTCCCCTCCCCGCCCAGCAGGTTCTCGGCCGGGACAACGAGGTCCCTGATCTCGACCTCGGAGTGGCCGCCGCCCAGCACGTGGGTCAGCGGCCCCTCCAGCGCCATGGTCTGGATGTCGCGCTTGATGTTGTAGCCGGGGTTGGGCAGCTCGACGATGAAGGTGGAGTAGCGCTGGTGGCGCGGCGCGTCGGGGTCGGTCATGGCCATGACCACCGCCAGGTCGGCGACACTGGCGGCCGAGGAGAACCACTTCTCGCCGTTCAGCACATAGGCGTCGTTGCCCTGCTTGACGGCCCGGGTCTGCATGCCGGTGGCGTCGGCGCCGGCCGCCTTCTCGGTCATGGAGTAGCAGACCCGCTTCTCGCCGTTCAGCAGCGGCTTGAGGTACTTCTCCTTCTGGAAGTCGGTGCCGTGCGCCAGGATGGTCATCATGGTGGCGTCGTCGGGACCCTGGGTGTTCATCGACAGCGCGCCCAGGTAGCTCTCGCCCAGCTCCATCTGCACGAGGGCGTTGGCCAGCGGGCCCAGCCCCATGCCGCCGTATTCCTTGGGGATGAACGGGCACCACAGGCCGCGCGCCCGGGCCTTCTCCCGCAGCTCGGCCAGCAGGGTCTTGTAGTCGGCGCCCTCGATAAGCCGCTTCTCGGCCGGGATGCACTCCTCGTGCACCCACTCCCGCACCTTCTGCCGGACCGCCTTGGCGTCCTCGGGGATCTCGAAATCGATGGCCATGGCGTCCTCCGCTGGCTCTGCCTGCGGGGAGCGTGGCGCGGTTGACGCCGTGGCAGGCAAGCGGCGGGGGATGGATGCGGGAGGCTTTGCTCCGGCCCAACCTCGGGCTTAACTCCCGCAACCTCCGCTCATCCCCGCGAAAGCGGGGACCCAGGCTTTTTCCAACGCCGATGTTCGCCGTCTACATCGTTGGCCAGCCAGCGGAACGGCACGCTCTACATCGGGCACACCGACAGCCTGAGCCGTCGCGCGCTGGAGCACCGCGAAGGCGTGCGGCCGGGCTTCACGGCCCGACATGGGGTCAAGCGGCTCGTCTACTACGAGCATTTCGAGACGCGCGAAGGCGCCTTCGCCCGGGAGAGAGCCGTGAAGAAGTGGCGGCGCGCCTGGAAGATCGAGCTGATCGAGCGGTTCAATCCCGGCTGGCGGGACCTGCTGGACGAGCTCGAGCCCGAATGACGGAAAAAAACCTGGGTCCCCGCTTTCGCGGGGATGAGCGGGATGGGAGGCGATCCGCAGGGCAGACGTTCCAACCCACCGCCGCCAGGCGGCCGACCGGAGGTCAGCTACGGGTCGGGACGAGTCCCTTGAGGCCATGGCTGGCATTCTGCCTGGCCCGGCAGGCTCGCGATCGACCATGGACTTAAGGGCGGGAGGGGCGAGGCCGCGCCGATCGAGGAACCCAGGCGGGGTCACCTTCCTCAGCCACGGCAAGAAACCGTGTCGGCCGGGGGGTGCGCACGGGTCCAAACGGAGCGGTCCGGCCCCGTCCTGCGCCCCCTCACCCACCCTCTCCCTCCCGAGCTGCGCTCGGCGGGAGAGGAGCAGGCCTCATCCTGCCATGGCCGGATCTATGGGGGTGCTTGGTGGAATCGCCGCCTCGATCGCCTGGGCCGCATCGAGACAGAGGTCCTCGCGGTACCGGGGCCCGATGATCTGAACGGCGTGAGGGACGCCGTTCACCGGGCCTGTAGGCACGGCGACGGACGGCAGCCCGAGGAGGTTGGGAACCACGGTGCAGCTGAGATCCCGCAACCAGGCTTCGCCGAAGCCTGGCTCGAGGTCTGCGCCCACTGGCCAGGCCGAACGCGCGGCGATGGGGGCCAGGATGAGCGGTGTCTCGGCGAGCAGAGCGCTCCAGGCGCGGTAGAGGGCCGCCCGCTCCATCATGGGATCGGCGCAGATGCGACCCGCCGCCCGCTCCCAGGGACCGTTGAAGTCGGCCCAGAAGCGCTCGAACTCGGCTGAGAGGAAGCCCGGCGGCGGGGTCGCCGCATCCTCCGAGAGGCGGCCGAAGCGGCCCATGATCTGGAAGTAGATCTCGGCCGTGCGGGCGAGCTGGGGGGCCTCGCGCGTCTCGAGTTCATAACCCGCGGCCGCAAGACCCTCCGCGGCGCGATCAACGGCTGCCCCCACGGCCGGTTCGACGCCGAAGCCACCCGGGTCGCGCATCACGGCCACCCGGATCGGGCCTGGGTGCGCCGGCCCCTCTACGGGCGCGGTCACGTGCCAGGGGTCGCTGCCGGAGGACGCCCGGCACATGGGCTCCAGCGCCAGTCGCAGATCCTCGATCCGCCGGGCCATCGGCCCAAACACAGCGAGCAGCTGAAACCCGAACGGGAGGGGTCCCGCGCTCACGACCGGCACGCGACCAAAGGAAGGCTTAAGCGCAGCGACGCCGCAACAAAGCGCAGGCCATCGGAGCGAGCCGGCCCCGTCGCCGCCCAAGCCGAGCGGACTCATGCCACTCGCCACAGCCGCCGCCTCACCGCCGCTCGAGCCGCCCGGCGTAAGCCGCGGGTCCCAAGGGTTGCGCGTAGGGCCATGCAGCGCGTTGGCGGTGTGCCAGCGCATGCCGAATTCCGGCATGTTCGTCCGTCCAACGGGGATGGCGCCAGCCGCCCGAAGCGCGGCCACATGCGGGGCGTCCGCGTGCGCCACGGCCCCCTTCAGCGCCGCGACGCCGTGTGTGGTGGCCGAACCCGCCACGTCGACGTCCTCCTTGACGGTGAACGGGACGCCGCAGAGCGGTCCCACCGCTTCGCCGCGGTCGAGAGCCCTGTCCGAGGCGTCCGCCTGGGACAAGGCCTGGTCGGTCAGCACCGCCGTTACGGCGTTCACCGCCGGGTTCACCGCCTCGATCCGCGCCAGGCAGGACTCGACCGCCTCTCGGCACGAAGCCTCCCGGCTCCGCACCAGCCGCGCCAGTTCCGAGGCCCCCAACCGCCAAAGCTCAGCCATGTCCGGTCCTCCCGCTCAGGCGGAGAGTTTGGACAAACGACCGGTGAGAAACAGACTTGCGCGGATTCCCGACCTGGACCGCCCGATCCAACTTGCTGATTTTGTGACAGAAATTTTTCTTGGAAGGCCAGCCCCGGTCGCTCGATCGATCGCATGGCGCCAGGCCCGCGAGGCGCTGGAGATACGGAGGCGGGGACGGTCACCGCCCCCCGATCAGACCCGGCAGGGGCGTCGTCCTCCGCCGGCTCTGCCCGCGAGCGCGACGAGGTCGACGTCGTGGCGGGCAAGCGGGGCCGCGCCAAGGGCGGAACCCGCCGGCGGCCGGACCACGGGATCGTGCTCACCCGGGGGGGCGATCACGATCCCGCAGCGGCCGACCTAGAACAGCTCGTCGTAGCCGTAGGTGACGCCGCCGGCGTAGGCCTTGTACTCCGAGCCCTGGATCAGGTGACCCGTCGGGACCGCGTCAAGATCGAGGTTCCCGTCGAGGGCGTAGTAGAACTCGCCGCCGCCCGACTGGACGCTGCCGTACTTGATGGCCGCGCCGACCAGCTGGGCGTTGGCCAGGCCCGGGTTCAGGGCGACGATCTGGTCCACCGCGGCGTCGTACCAGGTGTCGAGGTCGTCGTTGACGTGGCCGGGGGTCTCCACCTTGGCGAAGAAGAAGGCGTCGTCGGTCCGATCCTGCGGCGTCAGGTCGAAGTAGAAGGTGACGTGCGAGAGGTCCTTGGGGGCCAGCGGGAAGTGGTCCACGGCCGCGACCGGCGGGTTGACCACCGGTTCGTTCACGCCCGTGACCGTCCATTGAACGCTCGCCGGGGTGGTCACCAGGCCGTCCGAGACGCCGTAGGTCACGGTCACCACCGTCGACTGGCCGGCGGTCAGCGCCTGGAAGGCGGCATGGCCGGGGTCCAGGGTGAAGCTGTGGGTCGCGGCGTCGTAGCTGACGCCCGCCGGCAGGCCGGACGGATCGAACACCACCGTGAGGACAGCGCCGGCGTCGACGTCCGAGGCGTTCTGCAGGGCGTCGAGGGTCACCTTGGCGCCGTCCTCGGTGGCCGCGCCGCTGACCGCGCCCGTGACGACCGGAGCGTCGTTCACGCCCGTCACCGTCCACTGGACGCTGGCCGGGGTCGTGGCCAGGCCGTCCGAGACGCCATAGGCCACCGTCACCGTCGTGGTCTCGCCCTCGGCCAGGCTCTGGTAGGCGGCCGGGTCCAGGGTGAAGGTCCCGCTGCCGGCGTCGAAGGTCACCCCGGCCGGCAGGGTGGCGGGCGCGTCCACCACGGCCAGCACGTCGCCGTTGTCGACGTCCGAGGCGTTGGCCAGGGCGTTCAGCGACGATACGGCGGCGTCCTCGGTGGCCGTACCGAAGACAAGGCCGCTCACCACGGGAACGTCGTTCGCGCCCTTGACGTCGAACGACAGGGTCGAGGTCTCGGCCAGCCGCCCGACCTGGCGCCCGGCCGCGTCGAAGTAGGTCTGGGCGACGCCGTAGGTGACGACGAAGGGGACGCTCTGGCTGGCGCTCAGCGCATCCGCGCCGCTGGCGTCGATGCTGTAGGCGCCATCGGCGTGCAGCACGATGGTCGCGCCGGTGGAGCCGAGCGCATAGGCCTGGCCGAAGGCGAGCCGGGTGGCGCCGCCGTCCAGCGAGGCCCAGGTCAGGGTCTCGGTCATGCGGCCGCCGCCGAGGGTGGACACGGTGTCCTGCAGCACATCGCCAGTGACGACGGTGTCTTCCTGGGCGCCGCCCTGGATCGCCTCGCTCGCGTCCTCCACCGCCACGAACGCCGAACCGGTCAGCTTCACCGAGCCGCCGCGGTCGCCGCCGAGCGGGCCGACCGAGGTCATGCGGACGCCGAAGTCCTGGCCCGCCAGATCGGCCAGCGTCATGCCGGGCAGCTTCAGGGTGAAGCTCGCCGCGCCGACGTCGTCCTTGCCGACGCCCGAGCTGCCGAACTCGACACCGACGTCGTACCCCCTGGCTTCCTGGCCGACGCCGCCGAAGGCCAGCGCGCCGTTCATGTTGTTGTCGCCGCCGCCGACGCCGGTGACGCTGTCGTCGCCGTCGGCCACGGGCGCGGTGGTGACCGAGCCGATCACCGCCCCCGCCTGGGTCTTGGCCACGAGACCGGACACCGAGGCCTGGACGCCCGCGCCGCTGACGAGCGATTCCCTGGCGACATCGAAGAACAGGCCGCGCAGGTCGCCGATCACGCCGCCCGACTGGCCGACCTCGAAGCGGAACTCGCCGGCGGCGACTTCGGTGATCTTGACGGTGACGACGGGCGCAGAACCGCCGCCGAGTTGAACATATGCCGTGGCCACGATTATTTTCCTAATTATCGCAATTGAGCGGACAACGACCGAATGCAGTCAAGGGTTGAACAAGTATTCGACACCTCCCGCCAAGCGGAATCGTCGTCCACGGAGCGGCTCTGCTACATGTGCCCCCGCAGATCGACCATCAACGACCTACTCAAAATGGTGACGGTTGAGTATTTCCGTCGAGTTCAATTCTGAATGGTGGCCGGCGCGAACTCTGGGCCGCGGCGGTTATCCGGAGCGAACCGACTGCAGGGAGAACGCCACAGGATCGCCCCAAGGGGCCGGCAGCGTCGCCCCATGGCCACGCCCGCGATCGCCGAACGCCGCTTCGAAACGCCGGACGGCGCTGTACGCCTGCAGGTCTGGCCGCCGCGGCCGGACGGACAGGACTGGCGCTGCGACTACGCCATACAGGGCGCCGACGGCGAGCACGCCGGCTACGCCATGGGAGTCGATGGTGTGCAGGCGCTGTACCTCGCCCTGCAGAGCGCCCACGTCCATCTGCTGATGACGGAGCACGGGCGGACGGGCCGCCTCACCTGGCTGGAGCAGACCGACCTCGGCCTGCCCCTGCCGGTCTACCTCACGGCCGACGACGTCCGGTCCTCGCCGCCGAGCGCCTGAACCGCGACGCCCGGGAGCGGAGCGGTCGTCGCCGATCAGGCCCGGTAGGTGGCGGTGACGAGCTGGCCGTTGCGCTGGATGGTGATCTGCCAGGCGGGGACGCGGGCGGCGAGCGCGGCGGCGAGGTCGCGGGTGCTGCCGACCTCCCGGCCGTTGACCGCGCGGACGATGTCGCCCGGCCGGAAGCCCGCGCTCATGGCGAAGCCGCGGCCGACGTTGGTGATCAGCACGCCGGGGCCGGCGAAGGCGTCGACGCCCAGCTCCTCGGCCACGGCCGGCGAGAGGTTGACCACGGTGGCGCCGTTCAGCGGGTTCGACCCGCTGATCAGCCGCTCGTCGCGGGCCGGCGTGGCCGGCGCGGGGTCGGCGCGGAGGTTGAGTTGGACGTCCCTGTCGCCACGGCGCACGGTCAGGCGGACCGTGTCCCCCGGCCGCCGGTTGCCGATCGCGTAGTTCAGGCTGGCGGCCTCCACGATGGGCTGTCCGTCGACGGCGGTGACCACGTCGCCCTGGCGCACGCCCGCCCGGTCCGCCGGGCCTCCGGGCCAGACGTCGGCCACCAGGGCGCCGGTGGGCCGGGCGAGGCCAAGCGTGCGGGCGATCTCGGCGTCGACGCTCTGCAGGCGGGCGCCGAACCAGGGGCGGACCACCGCCCGGCCGCCGCCGGCCGCGGTCTCCACCGCCCGGCGCACGACGGCGGCGGGCACGGCGAAGCCGACGCCCGACGAGGTGCCCGAGCGCGACAGGATGAAGCTGTTGATGCCGATCAGGTCGCCGTCCATGTCGACGAGGGCGCCGCCGGAGTTGCCCGGATTGATGGCCGCGTCGGTCTGGATGTAGCTGGTGGCCGCGTCGCCCGTGGGGTCGGCGGTGCGGTTGAGCGCCGAGATGATGCCGTTGGTGACCGTCTGGCCGACGCCGAACGGGTCGCCGATGGCCAGGACCAGGTCGCCCACCTGGGCGTCGCCGGTGTCGTCGATGGCCAGCGTCGGCAGGCGCTCGCCCGCCGGCACGTCGATCTTCAGGACGGCGATGTCGGTGCGCGGGTCGGCCAGCAGGATACGGGCGGTGAACTCGCGGCGGTCGGCGAGCGAGACGGTGATCTCCTGCCCGCCCTGGACCACGTGGTTGTTGGTGACGATCACCCCGTCGGGCCGGACGATGACGCCGGAGCCGAGGGAGCCCTGGACGCGGGCCCGCGGCGCGCCGAGGCCGAACAGCTCCCAGAACGGGTCGGTCTGGGCGCGGACGAGGCGCTTGGAGGAGATGTTGACCACCGCCGGCGCCGCCCGCTGCACCACCGGCGCGAAGGACTGCTTCATGGCCATGGCGCTGGCCGGCGGCGCCCGGTTGGGCTGGGCGAGCGTCGGCTGGGCCACGCCCGCGGCGGGAGCGGCGGCGATGAGAAGCGCCAGGGTGGACACGAGAACGCGGTGGTCGCGCATGATCTCTCCGGAGGACCTCAGAACGCTGCGGAATCTCCCGAGGTTTCAGGCGCAAAAATGGCGGCGCTTCAAGCCCTGGCCGGTTCCGCGGCCGGCGCCTGGGCGACCTTCAGCGTGAGCGCGAACGCCAGCGCCAGCAGGCCGGCGGCCAGGTAGATGGCCAGCCCCGGGGCGTGCAGGGTGGCGTCGTGGCGGACCGACCAGGCGAACACCAGGCCGAACAGCGGCGGGCCGGTGACCGAGGCGATGCCGGTGAGGCTCTGGTTGGCGCCCTGCAGCTGTCCCTGCTCGTGCGGCTGGACGCGGCGGGTCATCAGGCCCTGGAGGCCCGGCATCATGAAGCCGATGCCGGCGAAGATCGGCGCGCCCAGGAGGTAGAGCCAGCCCGTGGACGCCGCGCCGTACCAGGCGAAGCCCAGGACGCCGCACACGGCGCCCAGGAGGACGGCGTTGCGCTCCCCGATCCGGCCGACCACGGGGCCGACCAGGAACATCTGCACGATCACGCCCAGCACGCCGGTCAGCAGGAAGGTGGCGCCCAGGACGCCCGGGCTCCAGCCGTAGCGGTAGGTGGTGTAGAGGACGAAGATGGTCGGCAGCACCATGTGCGAGATCTGGAACAGGAAGCCGACGCCCGCCAGGCCCAGGAGGCCGGGGCGCGAGCGCAGCAGCTTCAGCGCCCCCAGCGGATTGGCCCGGCTCCAGTCGTACGACTTCGCCCGGCGCTCCGGCGGCAGGGATTCCGGCAGGATGAACAGGCCGTAGAGCCAGTTGCCGAAGGTGAGCGCCGCGGCCGCCATGAACGGCAGGCGCAGGTCGAACTCGCCCAGCATGCCGCCAAGCGTCGGGCCGATGATGAAGCCGAAGGAGAAGGCCGACCCCATCCAGCCGAACACCTTGGCCCGGCGCTCCGGCGGGGTGACGTCGGCGAGGTAGGCGTTGGCGGTGGAGAAGCTGGCCGCCGTCGCCCCGTTCAGCACCCGGCCGAGGAACAGCCACCACAGCGTCGGCGCGAACGCCATGAACAGGAAGTCGACGCCCAGGCCGAACAGGGAGAGCAGCAGCACCGGCCGGCGGCCGAAGCGGTCCGACAGCATGCCCAGCATGGGGCCGAAGACGAGCTGCATCAGGCCCCAGGTGGTGGCGAACAGCACGTTCCACTCCGACGCCGCGGCGGTGTCCCCGCCCGCCATCTCGCGGATCAGGTTCGGCAGGATCGGGATCATGATCCCGAAGGAGATCGCGTTGATCAGGGCGCTGCCGAAGATGAAGCCGAAGCCGGCCTGGCGCTGGGGCCGGGCGCGCCCGGCGGCGGTCTCCGGCGGCTGCGGCGCGACCTCGGGCGCGACCTCCGAACCCTGCGGCGGCGTGATCTCGGCCATCGTCTTTCCCCCAGAGCTCCGGCCTTCTGAAGCGCCGGACCATGAAACAAAACAGGAACTCGCGCAACCGCGTTATGCGACCTGCTTCAGCGACCCGAGGAGCGCCTGCCACCACTCGGCGAGGCGGAGCAGCAGGACCTCGTCGGCGAAGCCGTGGCGGGCGGCGCCCTCCGGCACCCGGTCAAGTCCGCGGTGCTCGACGCTGACCCGGGTCTCCTCCCCCACCGGCTCGAAGCGGACCTCGACCTCGGTGGTGAGCTCCGGCGGGAAGTTGGCCTGGCGCCAGGAGAAAACCAGGCGCGACGGCGGCTCCCAGGCGAGCACGCGGCCGATCTCGAAGACCTTGCCGCTGGCGAGCGTCTCGGTGAGCCGGCCGCCCTCCCCCGGCTCGAAGGCCAGGACGCCGGGCGCGCGCGGCGTGGTCTGGAACAGGCTGTTCGGCCGCCACCAGGCGCCGATCTCGCCGGTGAAGGCGGCGAAGGCGCGCTCGGGCGAGGCCTTCACCCTGAGCGCCACATAGACCTTCGACGTCATGCGTCTTTCTCGACATGGGCCTTGAAGGCGGCGAGCTGCCCGCTCCAGAGCCGCTCGCTCTCCTCCAGCCATCGCAGCAGGTGGACCATGGGTTCGGGCCTCAGGGCGTAGATGCGGACGCGGGCGTCGAACTCGGGGTGGGATTCCTCCACGAGGCCGGTGGCGCGCAGGGTCTTCAGGTGGCGGCTCATGGCCGGCGGGCTGAGCTCGAGCGCGCGGGCCAGCTCGCCGGCCGGGCGCGGCCGCTCGGCCAGGAGCTCGACCACCCGGCGGCGGTGGGGATCGGCCAGCGCCGCAAGCGTGCGGTCGACCGCGGCGGCCTCAGTCAAACCCAGCCCTCGATCTTCAGCCCGCTGGCCGCCTCGGCCTCCTCGCGGGTCACCGGCTTCACCGTCTGGCCGACGGTCCAGATGTGGCCCTCCGGGTCGCGGCAGCGGTAGGTGCGATCGCCGTAGAACTGGTCGGCCGGCGCCATGATGATCTCGAAGCCGGCGGCCCGGGCTCGCGCGCAGTGGGCGTCCACGTCCTCGTCCACGTGGATGTGGATGGTCTGGGTGGTCTTGCCGCCGATGGAGGCCGGGCTGCGGGTCTCCTCGGACCATTCGGAGCCGACCATGACCACACTGTCGCCGAAGCGCATCTCGGAGTGGACGAGGTTCCCCTCGGCGTCGTCGATGCGCATGAACAGCTCGAAGCCGAAGGCCCGCTCCAGGAACTCCAGCGCGGCCTTGGGATCGCGGTAGCTGATGGCGGACGTCAGGTTGGGGCGCCGGTTGGACATGGCTCAGGCCTCCTCGAGGGACGTGCGGATCTTGAGGCCGGTGGCGGCCTCCTGCTCGGCGACGGGGACCTCCCGCACCGGCTGGCTGAACACCCAGACGTGGCCCTCCGGATCGAGGACGCGATAGGTGCGGTGGCCGTAGAACTGGTCCGCCGGCGGCTCCAGGATGCGGGCGCCGGCGGCGCGGGCCCGGGCGCAGTGCTCGTCCAGGCCCTGCGCCAGGTGCACGCGGACAAGCTGGGTGCCGATCCCGTCGAGGGAGGCCGGGCTGCGCATGCGGGCCGGCGCGATCTGCGGGCCCTCCCATTCGCCGCCGACGCTGACGAAGCCGCCTTCGAAGGCCAGCTCGGAATAGCCGACATTGCCCTCGGCGTCGGTGACCAGGGTGGTGGTCTCGAAGCCGAAGGCCTGCTCCAGCCAGCGGATGGCGGCCAGGGGCTCCCGGTAGAAGACGGCGGGGATGAACGCGGGACGCGGGGCATCGGCCATGGCGGCGCTCCTTCACGTTTGACGGAATATTTAACGCATAATGCAACCTTCTGGTCAAGCGGCCACGAAAAAGGCCCCGGAACCAGGTCCCGGGGCCTCTTCGATCTCTCTGCAGGCGCGCTTAGGCGTCGGCGAAGTTCTGCTCGGCGGTCGGACCGGAGTCCTTGCCCTTCTCGGCCGGGTCGCGGTCCACGAACTCGATGACCGCCAGCGGGGCGTTGTCGCCGTAGCGGTAGCCGGCCTTGAGCACGCGGATGTAGCCGCCGTTGCGCTCCGCGTAGCGGGGGCCGAGGACGGCGAACAGCTTGCCGACCTGTTCGACGTCGCGGACCTGGCTGATCGCCTGGCGGCGGGCATGCAGGTCGCCGCGCTTGGCCAGCGTCACCAGCTTCTCGACGAAGGGGCGGAGCTCCTTGGCCTTCGGCAGGGTGGTCACGATCTGCTCGTGCTTGATCAGGCTCGCGGACATGTTCGCGAACATGGCGGTCCGGTGGGCGGTCGTACGACCCAGTTTGCGGTGGGCTTTGCCGTGACGCATCTCGATATCTCCTGGGCTCTCAGGGCCCGCCTGGCGCGTCCGGTCGTCTGGACCGCGCCTGCCTAACCAAGTCCCAGCCTGCTCCCGCCTGGGTCAACACGAAGCGCCGGGGCCCTCCACCGCTGTTGCGGCTTCGTCGGGCCCGACCGCGAAAAGCGGCCTGGAACCAGCGCGGTAGCTCCTACATCTGGTCTTCGAACTTCTTCGCCAGCTCTTCGATGTTCTCCGGCGGCCAGTTCGGCACGTCCATGCCGAGGTGCAGGCCCATGCCGGCGAGGACTTCCTTGATCTCGTTGAGCGACTTGCGGCCGAAGTTCGGCGTGCGCAGCATCTCGGCTTCGGTCTTCTGGATCAGGTCGCCGATGTAGACGATGTTGTCGTTCTTCAGGCAGTTGGCCGAACGGACGGAGAGCTCGAGCTCGTCGACCTTCTTCAGCAGCGCCGGGTTGAACGGCAGTTCCGGCTTGGCCTCGCCCTCGACCTTCTTCTTCGGCTCTTCGAAGGTGATGAAGATCTGCAGCTGGTCCTGGAGGATGCGGGCGGCGTAGGCCACCGCGTCCACCGGGCTGACCGCGCCGTTGGTCTCAACTTCCATGACCAGCTTGTCGTAGTCGAGGCTCTGGCCCTGGCGGGTGGGCTCGACGCGGTAGGCGACGCGCTTGACCGGGGAATAGAGGGCGTCGACGGCGATCAGGCCGATCGGGGCGTCCTCGGGACGGTTCATCTCGGCCGGGACATAACCCTTGCCGGTGTTGACCGTGAACTCCATGCGCACCGAGGCGCCGTCGTCCAGCGTGCAGAGCACGTGGTCGCCGTTGAGGATCTCGATGTCGGAGGGAGCGTCGATCTGGCTGGCCGTCACCGCGCCGGGGCCGGTGGCGCGCAGCGTCATGCGCTTGGGGCCCTCGGCGTGCATGCGCACGGCGAGCTGCTTGATGTTGAGGACGATGTCGACGACGTCCTCACGCACGCCTTCCAGCGACGAGAATTCGTGCACGACGCCGTCGATCTGCACGGCCGTCACCGCCGCGCCTTGCAGCGACGACAGGAGCACGCGGCGCAGGCTGTTGCCCAGCGTCACGCCGAAGCCGCGCTCGAGGGGCTCGGCCACCAGACGCGCCTTGCGGGCAGCGTCGGCGCCGGTCTCGATCTGCGGCTTTTCGGGACGGATGAGCTCGTTCCAGTTTCTTTCGATCACGTATGGGTGTCCCTTGGAACGCAGGATCGCCGGCCGCGAACGCGGTCCGGCGCCTTGAATTGCAGTACTTTGTTACTCAGACGCGCCGGCGCTTCGGCGGCCGGCAGCCGTTGTGCGGAATCGGGGTCACGTCGCGGATGGTGGTGATCGTCATGCCCACGGCCTGAAGGGCGCGGAGCGCCGACTCACGGCCCGAACCGGGACCGGAGACGTTCACTTCCAGCGTCTTCACGCCATGCTCGGCGGCCTTCCGGCCGGCGTCCTCGGCCGCCATCTGGGCGGCGTACGGGGTCGACTTCCGGGAGCCCTTGAAGCCCATCATGCCGGCGCTGGACCAGGAGATGGTGTTCCCCTGGGCGTCGGTGATGGTGATCATGGTGTTGTTGAACGAGGCGTTCACGTGCGCCACGCCCGAGGTGATGTTCTTGCGCTCGCGGCGTTTGACGCGCGCCGGTTCCTTGGCCATCGGAGGTACGCTCTCTTATTTCTTCTTGCCGGCGATCGGCTTGGCCGGCCCCTTGCGGGTGCGGGCGTTGGTGTGAGTGCGCTGACCGCGGACCGGCAGGCCCTTGCGGTGACGCAGGCCGCGGTAGCAGGCCAGGTCCATCAGGCGCTTGATGTTGACCGCCGTCTCGCGGCGCAGGTCGCCTTCGACCATGTAGTCACGGTCGATGGTCTCGCGGATCTGCAGCACTTCCTGGTCGGTCAGCTGATTGACGCGCCGGGCGTCCTCGATGCCGACCTTGCTGACGATCTCGCGGGCCTTCGCCTCGCCGATGCCATGGATGTACTGCAGCGCGATCACGACGCGCTTGTTGGTGGGAATGTTGACGCCAGCGATACGGGCCACGTGGAAATCTCTCCTGATCACGCAAGAGAAGCGCGAACGGCGCCCCGGCCCCCTTCGCCCAAAGGCACAGGCCGGCGCGTCCTTCGCGCTCTTTCGCGGAAGCGCCTCGTTATAGGGATCGGCGCGTCTCCGTCAATGCGGAATGCGCCCATTTGTGAACGAATTGTCTCCAGCGCAAGGGCTGCCCCTGCGCGGGCGGAACGATCGGCACAGCCCGGGTCCTCCCGGGATGGTTAAGAGGATGCATGAAGCCATTCGCCGGCGCAATTGCGGCGGGTCGCCGCCGCTGAACCTGAGCCGTCCTCGGCGGTTTGGGTAAGAGGCAGGCCAGAAGGACGGCAGCGTTTGCGAATCCTCATCACCGGCGCGACCGGCTTCATCGGCTCTGCGATCGTCGCCGCCCTGCAGGCCGACGGCCACGAGGTCCTGGGCGTGACCCGGCGGGCGGGCGCGCTCGCGCGACGCGTTCCCGTCAGCCGCTGGATCGAGCTGGACATGGGCCGGGCGACCGCGCCCGAGGCCTGGCGGCCGCACCTCGAGGGGGTTCACGCGGTGATCAACTGCGTGGGCGTGCTGCAGGACAGCGCCGGCGATTCCACGCAGGCGGCGCACCGCGACGGACCCGCGGCCCTGTTCGCCGCCTGCGAGGCGGCGGGCGTGCGCCGGGTGATCCACTTCTCCGCCATGGGCGTCGACAAGGGCGGGCTCTCCGACTTCTCCGAGACCAAGCGGCAGGGCGACGAGGCGCTGACCGCGCGCGACCTGGACTGGGTGATCCTGCGACCCTCGGTGGTGCTCGGCCGGCCCGCCTATGGCGGCAGCGCCCTGTTCCGCAGCCTGGCCGCCCTGCCCTTCCTCCCCCGGCAGGCGGAGGCGGGCGCCCTGCAGGTCGTGCAGCTGGACGACGTCGTCGAGACCGTCCGGTTCTTCATCTCGCCCGAAGCGCCGTCGAAGGTGGCGCTGGAGGTGGCCGGGCCCGAGCGCCTGAGCTTCGAGGCCGTGGTGGGGGCCTACCGCAGGTGGCTGGGCCATCCGCCCGCCCGGCCGGCGCCGGCCCTGTTCACCGGCCTGATGTACCGGCTGGGGGACGTCGCGGGCTGGCTCGGGTGGCGGCCGCCGATCCGCAGCAACGCCCGGCGCGAGATGGTCCGCGGCGCGGTGGGCGACAACGCCGAGTGGATCCGGCTGACCGGCATCCGGCCGAAGTCGCTCGCCGCCGCCCTGGCCGCGGAGCCGGCCTCGGTGCAGGAGCGCTGGTTCGCCAACCTCTACCTGATGAAGGCCCTGGTCTTCGTGGTGTTCGCCGGCTTCTGGCTGGCCACGGCCTATATCTCGCTGGGGCCCGGCTATGGCCTGGGCCTGGAGATCATGCGCCGGACGCCGGCCGCGCCGCTGGCCGAGCCGGCGGTGATCCTGGGCGGGCTGGCGGACCTGGCGATCGGCCTGGCCATCGCGTGGCGCCGGACGACGCGCCTGGGCCTGATCGCGGCGCTCCTGCTGTCGCTCGGCTACCTGGTCACCGGCACCATCCTGGAGCCGATCCTCTGGCTCGAGCCGCTCGGCCCGATGACCAAGATCTTCCCCATCATGGTGCTGAACCTCGTGGCCCTGGCGATCCTGGACGACCGATGATCAGCGCCTACTTCATCCTGAAGTACCTGCACGTGATCGGGGCCACCGTGCTGCTGGGCACCGGCGCGGGCATCGCCTTCTTCATGCTGATGGCGCACCGCACCGGGGACGCCAAGGTGATCGCCGCCACCGCCCGCACCGTGGTGATCGCCGACTTCCTGTTCACGACGACGGCGGTGATCGCCCAGCCGATCACCGGGCTCCTGCTGGCCCGCGAGGTCGGCTACCGGCTGAGCGAGGGCTGGATCGCGCTCTCCATCGCCCTCTACGTCTTCACCGGGGCCTGGTGGCTGCCGGTCGTCTGGATCCAGGCCCGGCTGGGCCGGCTGGCCACCGCCGCGGCCGCCGCCGGAGAGCCCCTGCCGCAGGCCTATCACCGCTGGTTCCGCATCTGGTTCGCGTTCGGCTTCCCGGCCTTCCTGGCGGTGCTGGCCATCTTCTGGCTGATGATCGCCCGGCCGCAGATCGAGCTCTTCCCGTGAGCGCGCTGTCCACCCGCCTGATCCTCGGCGCCCTGGCCGGCCTGACCGGCACGGCGGCGATGACCGCGGCCATGGCGCGCCTGCACCAGCGGCTGCCGCCGGGGGAGCGCTATCCCCTGCCCCCTCGGGAGATCGCGGGCAAGGTCATGGGCGAGCGCCACGGCGAGCGGCGCGACGGCGTCGGCGACTGGGCGGTGCTGGCCCACTTCGGCTTCGGCGCGCTGGCCGGCGCGCTGCTGGCGGCGGCCCGCGTCCCGGCGCGGCCGGTCCCGATGATGGCGGCGGGCGTCGGGGTCTGGGCGGGCAGCTACTTCGGCTGGGTCCCGGCGATGGGCATCCTGAAACCCGCCTCCGAGCATCCGGCCCGGCGCAACGCCCTGATGGCCGGCGTGCACCTGGTGTGGGGCGCGGTCACCGCACTGACGCTCCGCGAGCTCCACCACGCCCGGCGGACCATGTTCGCCGCCGGGCCGCTGAAGGACCGGGCCTCGGGCTAGGCCTTGCAGGCCTCGAGGGCGGCGTCGATGGCGGCGGCGACCTCGTCGATGGAGCCCATGCCGTCCACTTCCACCAGCTTGCCGGCGTTCTCGTAATACGGCAGCAGCGGCGCGGTCTGGGCGTTGTAGGCGCCCAGGCGGACCTTGAAGCTCTCGGGATTGTCGTCGGCCCGGCCGCTCTCGGCGAAGCGACCGGCGATGCGCTGCAGCAGCGCCTCGTCGTCGACCTTCAGGCGGACCACAAGGTCGATCTGGCGGCCGCGGCCCTTCAGCATGATGTCGAGCGCCTGGGCCTGGGCCAGGGTCCGGGGGAAGCCGTCGAAGATCGCGCCGCCGGCCGCCTCGGTCTCGGGCAGGCGGCTCTCGATCAGCTCGATGACGATCTCGTCGGAGACCAGCTCGCCGCGCTCCATGATGCCCGCCACGCGCTGGCCGAGCTCGGAGCCCGAGGCGATGGCGGCGCGCAGCATGTCGCCGGTCGACAGCTGGACCATATTGCGGGTCTCCACCAGGCGCTTGGCCTGGGTGCCCTTCCCCGCCGCCGGCGGCCCGAACAGGATCAGATTCATGTGCGCCCCTCCGCGCCGGCCCTCTTGGCGGGGCCGGCGTTCCTCGACTTGCGCGGCCTCAGCGGCCGCGCGATCCCCGCAGCTTCGATTTCTTGATCAGGCCTTCGTACTGGTGCGCCAGCAGGTGCGACTGGATCTGGGTCACCGTATCCATCGTCACGCTCACCACGATGAGGATCGAGGTGCCGCCCAGGTAGAAGGAGATGTTGTAGAAGCTGATCAGCGCCTCCGGCAGCAGGCACACGATGGTGATGTAGGCCGCGCCGATCACCGTCAGCCGCGTGAGCACGAAGTCCAGGTACTCGGCCGTCCGCTTGCCCGGACGGATGCCGGGCAGGAAGCCGCCGTACTTGCGCAGGTTCTCGGCCGTCTCGTCCGGATTGAACACGATCGAGGTGTAGAAGAAGGTGAAGAAGACGATCAGCGCCCCGTAGAGCAGCATGAACAGCGGGCGGCCGTGCTGCAGCTGGCCCGTGGCCGCCGGCAGCCAGTCCATCCAGGTGGGCAGGTCGCTGTTGGCGGCGAAGCCCATCACCGTCGTCGGCAGCAGCAGCAGCGACGAGGCGAAGATCGGCGGGATCACGCCGGAGGTGTTGATCTTCAGCGGCAGGAACGAGGTGTCGCCGCCGAACATGCGGTTGCCCTGCTGGCGCTTGGGATACTGCACGAGCAGGCGGCGCTGCGAGCGCTCCATGAAGACGATGGCCACGGTGACGCCGATCACCAGGATCGCGATCACCAGCAGCGCGCCGCCGCTCATGGCGCCGGTGCGGGTCATGGAGAAGGCCTGGGCGATGTAGCGCGGCAGCACCGCGACGATGCCCGCGAAGATGATCAGGCTGACGCCGTTGCCGACGCCGCGGCTGGTCACCTGCTCGCCCAGCCACATCAGGAACATGGTCCCGCCGGTCAGGGTGACCACGGTGGAGAGGACGAAGAAGGTGCCGGGGTTGTCGACCAGGCCCGGCGAATTGGCCAGGCCCATGGCGATGCCGAAGGACTGGAACACCGCCAGCACGACGGTCAGGTAGCGGGTGTACTGGTTGAGCGTCTTGCGCCCCGCCTCGCCGCCTTCCTTCTTCAGCTTCTCCCACGGCGGATAGACCGACCCAAGGAGCTGCACGATGATCGACGCCGAGATGTAGGGCATCACGTTCAGGGCGAAGATCGCCATCCGTTCCACGGCGCCGCCGGAGAACATGTTGAACATGCCCAGGATGCCCTGCGCCTGGCCCTGGAAGGCCTGCTGCAGGGCGACGGGGTCGATGCCCGGAATGGGGATGTAGCACCCCAGCCGGTAGACGATCATCGCGCCCAGGGTGAACCAGATGCGCTTATGAAGCTCCGTCGCCTTTGCGAAGGCGCCGAAGTTCATGTTGGCGGCGAGTTGCTCGGCGGCCGAAGCCATTCACCAATTCCCCTGACTCGTGGTCCCGCTCAGATAGGACTCTCCGGCCCCGATAGCGAGGCCGGAATAGTCGCAGGCCCGTGGGCTCAGGCTTCCGCCGCGGCTTCCGGCTTGGTCGTGGTGAGCGTGCCGCCCGCCTTCTCGACGGCCGCGCGGGCCGAGGCGGTGGCGGAATAGACCGTGATGTTGATCTTGGACTTCAGCTCGCCCTTGCCCAGCAGCTTCACGCCGTCCTTGGCGCGGCGCAGGACGCCGGCCTTGATCAGGACGTCGGCGTCGATGGCGGCCTTGGCGTCCAGCTTGCCGGCGGCGATCGCCTGCTCGATCCGCCACAGGTTCACTTCCGCGAATTCCTTGGCGAACGGGTTGTTGAAGCCGCGCTTGGGCATGCGCATGTGCAGCGGCATCTGGCCGCCTTCGAAGCCCGTGATGGCGACGCCCGAACGGGACTTCTGGCCCTTCACGCCGCGACCGGCGGTCTTGCCCTTGCCCGAGCCCGGGCCGCGGCCGACGCGCATGCGGTTCTTGGTGGAGCCTTCGCGCGGGGCGAGTTCGTTCAGCTTCGTCATGTTGCCTCTCCTTGGAGATCTGGCGCCGGGAGGAGCTCCCGACTCGGCGGATGTGCGGCCCTCCCCTTGCGGGCAGGCCAAAACGGATCGAGGGGGTTGAACCCTGCCAGAGCGGCGGATGCAACCCCCTCGACGGTATTGCGGGGCTTCCCGGCGGGAAGCCGGCGGCCCTACTCGACCACTTCCACCATGTGGGCGACCTTGGCGATCATCCCACGGACGGAGGGGGTGTCCTCGAGCGTGGACACGCGGCCCACGCGGTTGAGGCCGAGACCGGCGAGCGTCGCGCGCTGGTCCTTCTTCCGGCGGATCGGGCTGCCGGTCTGGCGAACGGTGACAGTAGCCATGTGACTTATCCTTCCGCGTCCGCGGCGGGCTGGGCCGCCGAGGCGCCGTCGGCGCGGCGGCCGATCACGTCAGAGACCTTCTTGCCGCGCTTGGCGGCGACCTGGCGGGGCGAAGACTGGGCCTTCAGCGCCTCGAAGGTCGCGCGCACCATGTTGTAGGGGTTGGACGAGCCGACCGACTTGCCGACGACGTCCTGCACGCCCAGGGTTTCCAGAACCGCGCGCATCGGACCGCCGGCGATGACGCCGGTGCCCGGAGGCGCCGCACGGACCATGACCTTGCCCGCGCCCCAGCGGCCGTTGCCGTCGTGGTGCAGGGTGCGGCTCTCGCGGAGCGGCACGCGGATCATCGACTTCTTGGCCTCTTCGGTCGCCTTGCGGATGGCTTCCGGCACTTCACGCGCCTTGCCGTGACCGAAGCCCACGCGGCCCTTCTGGTCGCCCACAACCATGAGGGCGGCGAAGGAGAACCGGCGGCCGCCCTTCACGGTGGCCGCGACGCGGTTGATGTGGACCAGCTTCTCGACGATTTCGCTGTCGCGCTCTTCTTCGCGATTGCGACGGTCGCCGCGCTCTTCGTTCCTGCGAGCCATGATCGTTCCTTAGAAATCCAGGCCGGCTTCGCGCGCGGCGTCAGCCAGGGCCTTGACCCGGCCGTGATAAAGGTAGCCGCCACGGTCGAAGACCACGGCCTTCACGCCCTTTTCGATGGCGCGCTGGGCGACCAGGGCGCCCACGCGGGCGGCGGCGTCCTTGTCCGAGCCCTTGGTCTTGTTCTCGCCGCCTTCCAGCGACGAGGCCGCAGCCAGGGTCACGCCGCGCTCATCGTCGATGACCTGGGCGTAGATGTTCTTGGACGAACGGAAGATCGACAGCCGCGGGCGGCCGTTCGCCTGCTTGCGCAGTCGGGTGCGGACGCGTTGCGCGCGGCGCTTGGTGGAGTCGCGAGGGGAGAGCGCCATGGCTACTTCTTCTTGCCTTCCTTGCGGCGGACCTGCTCGCCGGCGTAGCGCACGCCCTTGCCCTTGTAGGGCTCGGGCGGACGGATGCGGCGGATGCGCGCCGCGGTCTCGCCGACCAGCTGCTTGTCGATGCCGGAGATGGTGATCTCGGTCTGCTTGGGCACCGCGAACGAGATGCCCTGCGGCGCCGGAACGTCCACGTCGTGGCTGAAGCCGAGCTGCATGGAGAGCGCCTGGCCCTTCATCGCCGCGCGGTAGCCGACGCCCACCAGCTCGAGCTTGCGCTCGAAGCCCGTGGTCACGCCCGTCACCATGTTGGCGACCAGGGTGCGGGAGAGGCCCCACATCGCCTGGGCGCGGGTGTCGTCGGTGCGCTTGGTCAGCAGGAGCTCCTGCCCTTCCTGGCGCACTTCGATCTCGTCGGCCACGGTCCAGGTGAGCTGGCCCTTGGGCCCCTTCACCGACACCGTCTGGCCTTCGAGGGTCACCGTCACCCCGTTGGGGATGGCGACCGCCTTCTTTCCGATCCGCGACATCTTAGTAGACCCGGCAGAGCACTTCGCCGCCCACGTTGGCGTCACGCGCCGCGGTGTCCGACATGACGCCCTTGGGCGTCGACAGGATCGAGATCCCGAGGCCGTTCTTCACCGGCTTCAGGTCCTTGATCGACGAATAGACGCGGCGGCCCGGCTTGGAGACGCGGCTGATCTCCACGATGACCGGCTGGCCATCGAAGTACTTCAGCTCGATCTCGAACTCGGGGAACGCGCCCGGCTTTTCCACCAGGTGGTAGCCGCGGATGTAGCCCTCGTCGGCCAGCACGTCGAGGAGCCGCGCACGCATCTTGGACGCGGGCGTGGAGACCTTCGAGCGGCCGCGTTGGGCGGCGTTCTTGATGCGGGCGATCAGATCGCCGATGGGGTCGTTGACCATGAGACCCTCTCCTTACCAGCTCGACTTGACGAGGCCGGGGATCAGCCCGTGCGAACCGAGGTCGCGCAGGGAGATCCGGCTCATCCTCAGCTTGCGGTAGTAGGCGCGCGGACGGCCCGTGACTTCGCACCGGTTGCGGATGCGGGTCTTGGACGAGTTGCGCGGCAGTTCCGCCAGCTTCAGCCGGGCTTCGAAACGTTCTTCCAGCGGCAGGCTCTCGTCGTTGGCGATCGCCTTAAGCGCATCGCGCTTGGCGGCATGTTGCTTGACGAGCTGCTTGACGCGTTCGTTGCGGTTGACGGCGCTTTTCTTGGCCATGTGCTCTTTCCTTCCCGCTACGCTTGCACGAACGGGAACTGGAATTCCTTGAGAAGCGCGCGCGCTTCGTCGTCGGTCTTCGCAGTCGTGGCGACGATGATGTCCATGCCCCACATCTGCTCGATCTGGTCGTAGTTGATCTCGGGGAACACGATGTGCTCCTTGAGACCCATGGCGTAGTTGCCACGGCCGTCGAACGAGGTGGGCTTCAGGCCCCGGAAGTCCTTCACGCGCGGCAGCGCGATCGTGATCAGCCGGTCCAGGAATTCGTACATGCGATCCTGGCGCAGGGTGACCTTGGCGCCGATCGTCATGCCCTCGCGCAGCTTGAAGCCGGCGATGGACGTGCGGGCCTTGGTCGCCACCGGCTTCTGGCCGGCGATGCGCGCCAGGTCGGCCATGGCCGACTGGATCTTCTTGGAGTCACCGACGGCTTCGCCGACACCCATGTTCAGGACGATCTTGTCCAGCTTGGGGATCTGCATCTCGTTGGTGTAGCCGAACTGGTCCTTCAGCGCCTTGCGGATGCGCGAACGGTATTCGGTCTTCAGCCGCGGTTCGTAAGCTTGGTCAGCCATTGGTGATCACCTCGCCGGTCGTCTTGGCGATACGGACCTTCTTGTCGCCGTCCACGCGGAAGCCGACGCGGGTCGGCTTGCCGGCGGAATCGACCACGGCCACGTTCGACAGGTGGATCGACGCTTCCTTGTTCTTGATGCCGCCCTGCGGATCGGACTGCGACGGGCGGGTATGGCGCTGAACCATGTTCAGGCCTTCCACGACGACGCGCTCTTCCTTGGGGAGGACTTTCAGGACGGCGCCCTGACGGCCCTTGTCCTTGCCGGCGAGGACCACGACGCGGTCCCCCTTGCGAATCTTGGCAGCCATCACAGCACCTCGGGGGCGAGAGAGATGACCTTCATGTGGTTCTTGGCGCGCAGTTCACGGGGAACCGGGCCGAAGATCCGCGTGCCGATCGGCTCGCCTTGCTTGTTCACGATCACGGCGGCGTTCTTGTCGAAACGGATGACAGAGCCGTCCTTGCGCTTGATCGCCGAGGACGTGCGCACGACGATCGCCTGCAGCACGTCGCCCTTCTTCACGCGGCCGCGCGGAATGGCTTCCTTCACGGACACGACGATGCGATCTCCGACGCTGGCGTAACGGCGCTTCGCGCCGCCCAGCACCTTGATGCACATGACCCGGCGGGCGCCGGAGTTGTCGGCGACGTCCAGGTTAGTTTGCATCTGGATCATGGTCTGATCCCTTACGCTTGCTGCTGGTCCGCGCCGCCCTTAGGCAGCACTTCCCAGGTCTTGGTTTTGGACTTCGGGGCGCACTCGATGATCCGAGCGACCTCGCCGGCCTTGTAGGCGTTGGCCTCGTCATGGGCGTGGTACTTCTTCGACCGACGGACGGTCTTCTTCAGCACCGGGTGCAGGAAGGTCCGTTCGACCTTCACCACCACCGTCTTGTCGCCCTTGTCGGAGACGACAACGCCTTCGAGAATTCGCTTAGGCATTATTCGTATCTCCTCAGGCCTGCGCCTGCTTGGTCCGCAGCACGGTCTGGATGCGCGCGATATCCTTGCGCACCTCGCCCACGCGGTGGGTCTTCTCGATCTGGCCGGTCGCCTTCTGGAAGCGCAGGTTGAACTGCTCCTTCTTCAGGTTGACGAGCTGCTCGGCCAGCTGGTCGGGGGTCATCCCCCGGACGTCGTCGATCTTCATCACGCGTGCTCCGCGGCGGGGGCGTCGATCCGGGTGACGATGCGGGTCTTCACCGGAAGCTTCGCCGCGCCGAGGCGCAGGGCTTCACGGGCCACATCGTCCGGCACGCCGTCGATTTCGAACATGATCCGGCCCGGGTGGACGCGGGCGGCCCAGTACTCGACCGAGCCCTTACCCTTGCCCATCCGCACTTCGGCCGGCTTGTCGGTCACCGGAACGTCCGGGAAGATCCGGATCCAGACCCGGCCCTGACGCTTCATCTGACGCGTGATCGCCCGACGGGCGGCTTCGATCTGGCGCGCCGTGATCCGCTCCGGCTCAACCGACTTCAGACCGTAGGAGCCGAAGTTCAGCGTGAAGCCGCCCTTCGCAACGCCGTGGATCTTGCCCTTGAACTGCTTGCGGTACTTGGTCTTCTTCGGAGAAAGCATGCTTCAGACCCTTAAGCGTTCTGCGGCTCGCCGCGGCGCTCGCGGCGCGGGCCGCGGTCCGGACGGTCGCGGTCACGGCCGCCACCTTCGCCAGCCGGGCCGCTTTCGGTGGCCAGGCGCTTGTCGAGGGCCATCGGGTCGTGCTCGAGCACTTCACCTTTGAAGACCCACACCTTCACGCCGATGACGCCGTAGGTGGTCTTGGCTTCGGTGAAGCCGTAGTCCACGTCGGCGCGCAGGGTGTGAAGCGGCACGCGGCCTTCGCGATACCATTCCATGCGGGCGATTTCCGCGCCGCCGAGACGGCCCGAGACGTTGATCCGCACGCCCTTGGCGCCCAAGCGCATGGCCGACTGCATCGAGCGCTTCATGGCGCGGCGGAAGGCCACACGGCGCTCGAGCTGCTGGGCGATGTTCTCGGCGATCAGCTGGGCGTCGGTCTCCGGCTTGCGGATCTCGACGATGTTCAGGTGGACTTCCGCCCCGCCCGCCATCGCCACGACGTCCTTGCGCAGCTTCTCGATGTCCGCGCCCTTCTTGCCGATGATCACGCCGGGGCGCGCGGCATAGATGGTGATGCGGCACTTCTTGTGCGGACGCTCGATGACGATCCGCGAGACGCCGGCCTGGTACAGGCGCTTCTTCAGCGCGCGGCGGATCTTGATGTCGGCGTGCAGCAGCTTGCCGTACTCGGCGCCGTCGGCGAACCAGCGGCTGTCCCAGGTGCGGTTGATGCCGAGGCGGAGCCCGACCGGATTGACTTTTTGACCCATCAGGCGGCCTCACCCAGCTCGCGGACCACGATGGTGATCTCGGAGAACGGCTTTTCGATCCGAGACGCCCGGCCGCGCGCACGGGCGGCGAAGCGCTTCATGATCAGGTTCTTGCCCACGAAGGCCTCGGCGACGACCAGGTTGTCGATGTCGAGGTTGTGGTTGTTCTCGGCGTTGGAGATCGCCGAGTAGAGCGCCTTGCGCACATCGCGGGCGATGCGCTTGTGGCTGAACTCCAGCTCGTTCAGCGCCCGCTGGACCTTGAGGCCGCGGATCGACTGGGCGACCAGGTTGAGCTTGCGCGCGCTGGTGCGCAGGGTGCGCACCTTCGCCATCGCCTCGATGCCCGTCAGCCGGCGTGCTTTCGCTTGCTTGGACATCGTTACTTCCTCTTGGCCTTCTTGTCGGCCGCGTGGCCCGGGAAGAAGCGGGTGGGCGCGAACTCACCGAGCTTCATGCCGACCATGTCTTCCGACACCAGCACGGGGACGTGCTTCTGGCCGTTGTGCACGCCGAACGTGAGACCCACGAACTGCGGCATGATGGTGGAGCGGCGCGACCAGGTCTTGATCACGTCCTTCCGGCCGGAGCCCTGAGCGGTCTCGGCCTTCTTGAGCAGGTACCCGTCGACGAACGGGCCTTTCCAGACAGAGCGGGTCATGCCTTAGCGAGCCTTCCTGGCGTGACGCGAACGGATGATGAACTTGTCCGTCGCCTTGTTCGTACGGGTCTTGCGGCCCTTCGTCGGCTTGCCCCACGGGGTGACCGGGTGGCGGCCGCCGGAGGTGCGGCCTTCGCCGCCGCCGTGCGGGTGATCGATCGGGTTCATGGCGACGCCGCGGACGTGCGGACGACGACCCTTGTGCCGGTTGCGGCCGGCCTTCCCGAGGACCTCGTTCATGTGGTCGGGGTTGGACACCGCGCCCACCGTGGCCATGCAGCTGTCCTGCACCATGCGCAGCTCGCCCGAGTTCAGGCGGATCTGGGCGTAGCCGGCGTCACGGCCGACCAGCTGGGCGTAGGCGCCGGCCGAACGGGCGATCTGGCCGCCCTTGAGCGGCTTCAGCTCCACGTTGTGGATGATGGTGCCGATCGGCATGCCGCGCAGCGGCATGGCGTTGCCCGGCTTCACGTCGGCCTTCTCGGAGGCGATCACCTGGTCGCCGGCCTTGAGGCGCTGCGGGGCCAGGATGTAGGCGAGCTCGCCGTCGGCGTACTTGACGAGCGCGATGAAGGCCGACCGGTTGGGGTCGTACTCCAGGCGCTCGACAACGCCGGCCACGTCGAACTTGCGACGCTTGAAGTCCACCTTGCGGTAGAGGCGCTTGGCGCCGCCGCCGCGGAAACGCACGGCCACGCGGCCGCCGCCGCCACGACCGCCGGACTTGGTCAGACCCTCGACGAGGGACTTCTCCGGGCGGCCCTTGTGGAGCTCGGACTTGTCGACCAGGACCAGCTGGCGGCGGCCCGGCGACGTCGGATTGTACTGCTTCAACGCCATCGGATCAGAGCCCCGTGGTGATGTCGATCGACTGGCCCTCGGCCAGGGTCACGACAGCTTTCTTGACGTCCGAACGACGGCCCTTGATGCCGCGGAAGCGCTTGGTCTTGCCCTTCACGTTGAGGGTGTTGACCTTGGTCACGTTGACCTTGAACAGCGCTTCGACCGCCGAGGCGATCTCGTCCTTGGAAGCGTCGGCGGCGACGCGGAAGACGACCTTGTTCTGCTCGGAGAGCACGGTGGCCTTCTCGGTGATCACCGGCGACAGGATGGTGTCGTAATGACGGGCGGTGGGTTGCTCGGCCATCACGCGGCCTCCTTAGCCTGGAAGCGCGCGTTGATCGCTTCGACCGCGTCCTTGGTCAGGACGAGGGTGCGGCGACGCAGCACGTCATAGACGTTCAGGCCGGCGTTCGGCAGCACGTCCACGTTCGGGATGTTGCGGGCCGCCAGCTTGAAGTTGTTGTCGACCTCGGCGCCGGCGATCACCAGCGCGTGGGTCACGCCGATCTTGCCGAGCTGCTCGCGGAGGGCGGCCGTCTTGGCCTCCTTCACCGCGACGGTGTCGACGATGATCAGCGAGCCGTCCTTGGCCTTCGAGGACAGCGCGTGGCGCAGGGCCAGGGCGCGGATCTTCTTGGGCAGGTCGAAGGCGTGGCTGCGGACGACCGGACCGTGGGCCCGGGCGCCGCCGACGAACTGGGCCGCTCGGCGCGAGCCGTGACGGGCGCCGCCGGTGCCCTTCTGCTTGTACATCTTCTTGCCCGTACGAGAGACCTCGTTGCGGACCTGAACCTTGTGGGTCCCGGCGCGGCGCTTGGCCAGCTGCCAGGTGACGACGCGCTGCAGGATGTCGCCGCGGATCTCCTCGATGCCGAAGATCTCGTCGGCCAGCTCGATCGAGCCGCCCTTCCCGCCGTCCAGCTTGATGACGTCGAGTTTCATTACGCTTGTTCCCCAGCTTCCGGAGCTTCCGCCGCCGGAGCCTCAGTCGTCGCGGCCTCTTCGGCCGGAGCTTCCTCGGCCGCGGCTTCCACCGGAGTGGGCTCGCCCGACTTGCGGAAGCCGCCCGGCTTCGGGGCGTCGGCCGGCAGGGCCGCCTTCACCGCGTCGCGGATCTTCACGAACGTGCCCTCGGTGCCGGGCACGGCGCCCTTCACCAGGATCAGGTTCCGCTCGGTGTCCACGCGCCAGACGGTGACGTTGAGGGTGGTGACGGTTTCCTGGCCGAGGTGGCCGGCCATCTTCTTGCCCTTGAACGTCCGGCCCGGATCCTGACGCTGACCCGTCGAACCGTGCGAACGGTGCGAGACGGACACGCCGTGGGTGGCGCGCAGGCCGCCGAAGTTCCAGCGCTTCATGGCGCCGGCGAAACCCTTACCGACGGTGACGCCGGTGATGTCCACCTTCTGGCCCGGCACGAAGTGGTCGGCGGTCAGTTCCGCGCCCACGTCGATCAGGTTGTCCTCGGACACGCGGAATTCGGCGATCGTCCGCTTCGGCTCGACCTGAGCCTTGGCGAAGTGGCCGCGCATGGCCTTGGAGGTGTTCTTGGGCTTCTTGGCGCCAGCCCCGAGCTGGAGCGCCACGTAGCCGTCCTTGTCCTTCGTACGCTGGGCGACGACCTGGCAGCCTTCGAGGCTGAGCACGGTCACCGGGACATGGGAGCCCGCTTCGTCGAAGAAGCGCGCCATACCCAGCTTCTTGGCGATCACGCCGGTTCGCATCGGACCGATCCCCTTAGAGCTTGATCTCGACGTCCACGCCGGCAGACAGGTCGAGCTTCATGAGCGCGTCCACGGTCTGCGGAGTGGGGTCGACGATGTCGAGCACGCGCTTGTGCGTGCGGATCTCGAACTGCTCGCGCGACTTCTTGTCGATGTGCGGCGAGCGGTTGACGGTGAATTTCTCGATGCGCGTCGGCAGCGGGATAGGCCCGCGCACGGTGGCGCCGGTCCGCTTGGCGGTGTTGACGATCTCGCGCGTGGAATGGTCCAGCACGCGGTGGTCGAACGCCTTCAGGCGGATGCGGATGTTCTGACGATCCATATCGCTCTTTTCGTTCCCTACAGACGGCGGCCCGTCCGCGTGATCTCGACCATTTCAAAGACCAACCCGAACCCTCGTGAGAGAGCCCGTACGCGTAAGTCCGCTACAAACGACTGAGGCCCGCGCGCAAGCGGCGAGCCTTTCCCGAAACGCTAGGTTTTAGCACTGTCTCAGGTCGTTCCGCGGGCCGCGTCTGCGCCGAAGCGCACAGCCGGTCCAACAGGAGGCGCGTAAATACCTAGGCGACTCGGCTTCGTCAAGCGCCGGCGGGCCGAAACCTGCCCGCCGGGCCCGACGCCCTCGGCGGCGCTCAGCCGCCGATGTTGATGTTCCCGGAGCCCATCACGGTCTTGGAGACCTCGCCCCTCACCTGCTTGACGTGCACGTCGCCGGAACCGGCGATGCGGGCCTTGAGGCTGTCGGCGACGCCGTCGAAGTCGATGTCGCCGGAGCCGGCCACGGAGACAGCCATGGTGGTGGCCCGGCCGCCGCCCACCTTGACGTCACCCGAGCCCGCCACGGAGACGTCCAGGGGGCCGGAGATGGAGGCCACGGCGACGTCCCCGGAGCCGGCGATGTTCACGTCCAGACCGCCGCGGATCTCGGCCGCCGCCATGTCGCCGGAGCCCGCGATCCTGAGCCTCGCCGCGCCCGCCGAGCCCGCCCGGGTGTTGCCCGAGCCGGCCTGGCTGACCTTCAGCCGGCCTTCCGTGTTGGCGATGATCCAGTCGCCGCAGCCGGCGTTGGAGAGGTCCACGCTGCCCGAGCGGCCGATCGCGCCGAACACCGCGCCTTCGGCCTCCAGGCTGACGTCGCGGGGCGTGCGGATCACCACCTGCGGCATGTCGGCGTAGGCGATGTCGCCGACGCCGCGGACGTGCACGACGGTCCGGTCGCCGGCCCCGCGGCAGCCGCGGATCTGGCGGCCCTTGTCGCCGTCGATGACCGTCCGGCCCTGGGCGGTGCGCACCTGCATCGGCAGGCCCGGATGGGTCTTCACCCACTCGACCTTGGTGTCGGTGCGGTTCTCCGGGATCACCGTCACCCGCAGCACCGCGTCCTCGATCTCGACCGAAGCGGCCTGGGCCGCGCCGGCGCAGAGCATCGCGGCGGCGGCGGCGAAGAGAGAAATCGGCAGACGCATGTTCCAGTCCCCATGTCCAAACTCGAGGGGAAGCTAGTCCCGGCCCGTAGTCAAAGCAGCTTAAATCGAGGTCATGACTTTCCGGTCATGGGGGCTTCGCCCGACAAAGAAAAAGGCCGCCGGGGTGTCCCCGGCGGCCTCTTCGTCTTCGTGTCAGGCAGCAGGTGCTACTTGATGATCTTGGCCACGACGCCCGCGCCGACCGTCCGGCCGCCTTCGCGGATCGCGAAGCGCAGGCCCTGGTCCATGGCGATCGGCGTGATCAGCTCGACGAGCAGCTCGGCGTTGTCGCCG
>NZ_DATLJI010000006.1:0-13880 GCF_035539035.1 Phenylobacterium sp. | reverse complement strand
GCCGGCGTCGAGGCCGATGGCGTCGCAGGCCTCGATGACCAGGATGTCGAAGTCGGCCTCGAGGAGGTCGGGACGCTCCCCGGCGTCGGCCAGGAAGGCGTCGAGCCTGCCCCAGAGCGGGTCGGACGGCGGCGGCCGCGGGGGGCGCTTCGGCGCGTCCTCTGCGTCGTCGGGCAGCCAGTCGGCGGCCTCGTGCTCGGACCAGGCGTCCCGGATCCGGCGGCGCACGGCGGCGAGACGGCGGGCGACCCCCGCCGCGGGCGCCGTGGGACCGAGGGACTCCAGCGGCGCCGGCGCGGGCGGCGGCGCGCCGCCCTCGCGGGCGGCCTCGTCCTTGTAGCGGATGACCTTCAGCTCCAGCGCCAGGGTCTGGCGCAGGCCGCGGGCGACGCGGTGGAAGGCGGCGGCGAGCTTCGCCGCCTCCTCGGGGGTCTCCGCCTCCAGGGCGCGGTTCTGCAGGTCGCGCGCCAGCGTCAGGCTCATGGCCGCGAGCTCGGCCAGCATGGCCGAGTGGCGGTCCTGGGCTGCGGCGTCGGCGGGCATGAACGGAACGGGAACACGAGTTCCGCCGGAAGGCAAATATTCGGTGAGGGATTCTTTCGTCCCTCCCTTGATGGGGAGGGACAGGCCGCGAAGCGGTCAGGGTGGGGAATGGTGGGCCGGGTGGGGAGTCGGCGCTTGAACGCGACTTCCCCACCCCGCTCGCCTTTGGCGAGTCGACCCTCCCCATCAAGGGAGGGAGGGGCGCCTGGTCTGACTCCCCCACCCCGCTCGCCTTTGGCGAGTCGACCCTCCCCATCAAGGGAGGGAAAGGCGCTCTAGGGGATGTTCGGGCAGCCGAGGTTCTGCATCGCGCTCTTCGCGTCGGCCCGGATCTTGGCGGTGGGGTCGAGGCCGGTGAGGTCCAGGGCCTGGATGAGCTTGCCGAACAGCGCCCCGGCCCGCGCCGGATCGTACATCTCGTACTGCTGTCGGAGGCCGTCGCAGGACGCCGTCGCGGCCTGCCAGGCCTTGGTGCAGGTCTGCTGCGTCGAGAGCACCTGGGCGGTGGCGGCGTTGAGCGCGGCCGCCTCGTCGATGGCGCTGGCGTGCGCCTGGTAGACGGGCGCGCAGACCGCCGGCATCGTCCTGGCCATCGCGCTCAGGTCGGCCGGGCTCGTCACCGGCGTGTTCACCGGCATGCAGGGACTCCCGGCGTACTGCTGCTCGACCTCACTCCGATGGCGGTAGGCGTCGGGCACGCGCAAGTTCAGTTCGCCCAGGGACGCGGCCGCGTTGCGCAGGCAGTAGTCCGACGTGGCGTCCGCCTGGGTGATCATCTCGTCCAGCGCGTCGCCGTCGAGCGTCCGCATCGCCAGGTCGGGAAACCAGGGCTCCCCCACCGGAAACGCGGGCTGGGCCGCGGACGACTGGACCGCGAGCGCGCCCAGCGCCGCGGCGACGGTGAAGATCGACCGGTTCATGCAGGCCCCGCTCTTTCGCGAAACGACGTTAGGTGGCGCGGAGGGCGGGCACAAGCGGCGCGCCGGGCTCCCCGGCCGGGCGAACGCCGGTCTGCCGAAAAACAGGCTGGGCCTTGGACGAAGCGGCGCCGGCCCGTCGTTGGATCCTGCGTCAGGCCGCCGCATGCCGCGCCGGCCGGACGCGGGGCGGCGGGGGCCGAGCCGAAAGGGATAGAGACATGGCGGATGTGATGATCGGCGGCGTCGTGGCCGGCGAAGACGGGGGCCTGCGGCTCACGGGGACCTCGGCCGACGTCGGGCGCGAGCAGGTCTGGGTGCGGATCGGCGACGAATGGTTCAAGGCCAAGGTCGACGCGGCCACCGGCGACTGGTCGGTGAAGATCTCGGAGGACGACCTCGCCGACCTGATGGACGACGAGGCCGACGCCGAGGGCGGGGCCGACGGCGACGCGGCCACCCTGGAGGTGGAGGTGGGCGTCTACCTGCACCCCTCGCACCGGCCGGGCGTGGGCGCGCACAAGGTGCTGGCCGATCCGGACGCGGTGGACACCGCCGTCCTGACCCATGTGGACGGCGACGCCGAGCTGGTCGCCAACGGCTCCTTCGAGGCCGACCTGATCGACGAGGGAACCTGGGACATCCTGCCGCTCACCGGCTGGACCGGGACCGACGGCGGGATCGAGCTGTGGAACACGCTCGCCGGCCAGCCGGTCTCGGCCGACGGGGCCCAGCACATCGAGCTGGACAGCGACGCGCGCGTCGACGTGGTGGGCCAGGCGGTGAGCGCGGTGGCCGGCGAGGCCTACACGCTCTCCCTCGCCTACGCCTCGCGGGCCGAGACGGCCGGCGTGGGCGACACGACCGACGCCTTCGAGGTGTGGTGGAACGGGGCCCTGGTGGCGACGCTGGACCCGGAGAGCACGGCCTGGGCGACCTTCACCGCCGAGGTGACGGCGACCGGCAGTGACGTGCTGGAGCTGCGCGAGGCCGGCGCGAACGACGGCTATGGGGCGCTCGTGGACGACGTCTCCCTGGTGAGCGTGTCCGGGGCTGATGGGTGGGTGCTGGCGTAACACGCCGGCGCTCCGCCGCCGCCGGGGCTGGGGAGGTCCCGGCGGCGGATGGGGGGACTAGTGAGCGCGCGCCGGCCACGGGAAGAATCCAAGGCGGACACGCGCCTCCAGGTTTGCGCGGCTTGCAGAACCTCCGCGTGCGTCGCAACCTGTGCGCGGGTTGCCACAGCACACCACCTACGAGCACGGGCGGGGCGGGACTTGAAGAACGCGTATAGCTTCGACTCGATTGCGCGCGTCGTGCGGGCTTCCGACGCTCGCGACTTCGATGTCGACCTTAAGGTAGATCGTCAAACATTGGTGGAAGCAGCCGTCGCAGAAGCGATGCTTCAGCCGAGCTCCCTACGGCACACTACCTGTCTGCGAGTTCGCGGAAAGCCCTGCTATTTCTATTCTAAGTATAGCACCAATCTCGTCGTCCGCGCGACCGCGCGATATCTATCCCAGCGCTTCCGCGTCACCGCGCCCAACCGAGATCGCGTCGTCAGATCCGTTATCGAGGCGATGTCAGAGGCCACGCCCTTTCACGTCATCCGACGTGACATCAAGAGTTTCTACGAGACCGTGCCCGTGGCGGAACTCCATGACCGCCTTCTCTACGACACTGCGCTCCCGAGCCAAGTGCGCGCTCATCTTCGCGAGTACTTTAGCATCCTCCCAACAGGCACCACACAGGGACTCCCACGGGGGATCGGACTGACAACAATCCTCGCGGAACTCGCCATGCACGAGTTCGATCAGAAAGTTCGCGCCACACCTGGTGTTTATCGTTACTTTAGATACTCGGATGATATACTAGTATTCAGCATAGGCGATTTGACGACGACCGAAGCCGCCATATCCGATGCTCTACCGTCGGCGATGAAATTCAACGCTAAGAAATGCTGCTCGCGCAGTTACTTCCCCTCCGGGGCGGTGAGCCATCCGCAACAGTTTGACTATCTAGGATATAGCTTCAGCGCGCCAAGCCACCCTCCGTCCAAGCGGGGCAAGCCTCGCGAATGTCGCGTAGGGATATCCGACGTCAAAATCACCAAACTGAAGACCCGCATCGTTCTGGCGCTCCAGGAATACGAGAAAGCCCCGAACGATATGTTACTACTGTACAGGCTCCGATACCTCAGTGGCAATTTCAAAATTGCAAGACCACTTCGATATTATGAGTTGAGGAGTAAATTTACGCGATCTGGAATCTACTTCAACTATAAACGATGTGGGATCCACAACGGCTTCTCGCACACTCCATCACGCAGAACCGAACTTATGTCCCTAGACTGGTTTTACCAGAACCTCATAACGTCCAGTAGAAGCCGATACCTACCCACTCTTAGATCGAAAATGTCCCCTCCCCTGTATGCGCAGCTAAAGCAAATCTCCTTCTCCAAGGGCTACTCCCACATCATCTTCGCTCGCGTGCCGCGTGGAATGACAACAGCCGTCAAGTCGATCTGGAGAGACCATTAATGTCTCTGCGCTCTCTCAAGTATCGCGCACTCCTAACGGAAACGCTTCCGTTCGAAGCCCCCATAATATTTTCGAACAATATCCTCCACGCCAGCCTCTCAGCTCCAGCCTCAGACGGAGACACTTCGAGACTCTTAAGCCTCCTTAGACAAAAGGGCGGTAAGCACTCCCAACCCTATTCTTATCGAATTTCCAAAAATGAGACCCGGTACACTACGCTCGGGATAATTCACCCCGCCTGGCAGCTCGATATTGCCGAATTCTATGAGCGCCACTCGGAAACGCTACTCAACTACTGCGGCGATGAGCGCTTCAGCCTCCGGCGACCGTCGGCCGTTGCGTCGCCATTTCGTGAGCCAACCAGTCACCTCGAGGACGAAGATGCACGCCTTCGGCTTGGCGTCGCCCAGCAAGCGGCAGATGCGGGAGAGCCGGATGTCACGCACCTTTCCTCCTACTTCGCTTATCGGAAGTACAACTTGCTTGGAAAGTTTGCAGACTCCCGAGAACATCAACGGCTAGAGTCGCGCTTCGTCTACCGTAGAGAAATCGATGTGGCGAAATGCTTCTATCATATCTACACCCACTCCCTGACCTGGGCTGTCAAAGATAAGTCATTTTCCAAAGCTCATGCCAACTTCTTCAGTTTTGAAGATGCTATGGATACCTTGTTCCAGAATATCAATTACAATGAGACGAATGGGATCGTGGTGGGTCCAGAGTTCTCACGCATTTTCGCCGAGATAATCCTCCAAAGGGTCGACCGAGAAATCGTGCACAGCCTTTCAGTCCAAGGCCTGGAGGCGACGAAGGATTACGACGTACGGCGGTACGTGGACGACTTCTTTGTATTCGGAAATGAACTTCCGGTTCTGGATCGGGTTGAAGCTGCCGTCCGCCACGCGCTGGAACGCTTCAAGCTGTACGTCAATGAAGACAAGCTCTCCACCCTCAGCCGCCCCTTCGTCTCTCCGATTTCATTCGCCCGGCACGACATCGGGATCACCTTCCGGGAGGTCCAGCGACTCATTGGAGATATTCCCACGGCAGATCTGGGCGTAAGAGGCGCAGGAATTCTGCGCTCAGTTCGCGCACTCCTCAGCGACTTCCGGCTGATCGTGAAGAAGCATGAGATTGGGTTCGAGAACGTGAGCGGTTGGCTCCTCGCCAAGTATCGTCGGACAATCAGGCGAACCCTAGCAGCCGCGGAGCTGAGCGCTGGCCCGGCTAAGTCCACACTTATCGAGGTGGCTCTCGCTCTGCTCGACAGCGCATTCTACATCGCAGCGCTCGACACAAGAGTCAGGACGACGTATTCCATTTCCCACATCATCGGACTCTTTGAGGAGAAGAAGTCGCACTTCTATCCAGAACAACTTGATGAATTTCTTCATATTGTGAACGATAGATTGGTGGGGCTATTGAGGACGGCATTCGCTCGTGGAAAGTTTTCAAGTTCTGACGAGTATGTAGAAGGCTATAATCTGCTGATCTGCGGAGCGCACTTCATAGGTGCCGAATTTACTAGAGCTAAGCTCGTTCGGGATATACTTAATACAATTATAGAAACCCACGGCGACAGATATTTCGCGTATATCTCCGCAAAATTTTGCCTACTTAAGGACAAGCTTGCACATCGTGTCTCGTTAGACACCCTCAACGCGAAGGTGGATGGCTACCTTAGGGAACGCGGCAACCCCAAATTGATCAGCAACGACTTCCTATTGCTGTCAGACGTACTGAGCTCTCCCGACATAGATGTATCTATGAAACGCAGGCTATTTGAGGATGTTGTGGGCGGACGTCCGTCGCGAGCCGCAATCGCCTCTATCGTACCTCACGTTGGGTTTGTGGATTGGGACGGCCTTAGCGTCCGGCACCTACTGAAGCGGAAGACGTTGCGTCCAGTCTACGCTTGGGGCTAGCTTCAACTGGGACCACAGCTCCGAAGACGGTGTTGGCTTGCCGGCATCTACGGATCGCGCTTCCGGCGCGTCGGACCCGACGCGGCGTGTAGTTTCTACGCGCGTCTAGCGACTGGGAGGCTGTTGAGACGGGCTGAACCCGGTTAACGGGGGATGCACACACAGTACGGGGTTGTGGTTCCACCTTTCTCTGTTCCGCGCGACTTCTGAAGCCAGGTCACTCTGCACAGTTTGTCGCTTAGCGGCGGACTGCCCGACGGCTCGCGCCAGCTCAGCTGGCGAGGCTGAGCCCGGTGCCGCGACTTGCCCTCCTTCGCCACCCGCCTCGGCGCGCGCCCCCTCCACCGCTTGCGGGGGAGGAGCGCGGGGCGGCGCTGGCGGTGCGTTGGCTTGCCCCCTCCACCACCCGCTCTGCGGCGGGCGGTCCCCCTCCCCCGTTCGCGGCCGCTCACGGGGGAGGAGCTGGGCGCTGGGGGGCGGAACCGGCGGCGGGGAAAGGCTATTCTCCGGACGCGTTACCGGAGGCTTCGCCGTGAGAAGACAGCCCATCAAGCTCCTGATGCTCGCCGGCGCGGGCGCCGCGGCCCTGGCCGGGTCCGTGGCGGCGGCGCAGGGGATGAACCCGGGCAATCCGCCCGTGCCGCGCGAGCACGCCGCGGCGGTGGAGGCCTATGGCGGGCTCTATACGGGCCCCGCGACGGCCTATGTGGCCGAGGTGGGCGGCCGGGTGGCGCAGGCGGCGGGCCGGGGCGGCCGCTGCGGCTTCCACGTGGTCAACACCGACGTGGTCAACGCCTTCACCAGCCCGCCGGGCTGCCACGTCTACATCACCCGCGGGCTGCTGGGGCTGCTGTCCAGCGAGGACGAGCTGGCCGCGGTGCTGGGCCACGAGGTGGGCCATGTGACCGCCAACCATGCCGGCAAGCGGCAGCAGCGCAGCACGCTCACCACGCTGGGGGCCCTGGTGCTGGGGGCGGTCACCAAGTCCAGCGACCTGGCGCAGCTGGCCAGCGGGTTCGGCCAGCTCAACGTGCTGTCGTACTCGCGCAGCCAGGAGCTGGAGTCCGACCAGCTGGCGGTGCGCTACCTGACGGGGGCCGGGTATTCGCCCTATGCGCTGACCGACGTGATCGCCGCCCTGCAGGGCCAGGAGCAGCTGAAGGTGCGGGTCTCCGGGCGCGAGGCGAAGACCGCGCCGGCCTGGGCGCAGACCCACCCGCTGCACGGCGACCGGATCGTGCGGGCGGCGCAGCACGCGCGCGCCGCCGGCCGGCCGCCGGGACCGGAGCGCGAGGCCGAGTACCTGGCGCGCATCGACGGCCTGACCTTCGGCGACGACCCGCGGCAGGGCTTCGTGGAGGGCCGGCGGTTCGTGCACCCGGAGCTGGGGATCGCCTTCGAGGCGCCGGCCGGCTTCACCCTGACCAACGGCTCGCGGGCGGTGAAGATGGAGGGGCCGGGCGGGCTGCAGGCGATCTTCTCCGCGGCCCCGCTGCGCGGCGACCTGGAGGGCTACGCCTACGAGGCCCTGCGCGGCGCGGCCGGGCAGACGCCGGTGCAGACCGGCCGGCCGGAGCGCACCCGCATCAACGGGATGGAGGCGGTGGTCCTGCCGGCCCAGGCGGCCGGGCAGCGCGGCGTGGTGGAGGTGACGGTGGCGGCCTATGCGGCGGGGCCGGAGACCGGCTACCACTTCGTCACCCTGGCGCCGGCCGGGGGCTCGCGCGCCTTCGACCCGCTGATCGGCTCGTTCCGGCGGCTGAGCCGCGAGGAGGCGCGGGGCGCGCGGCCGCGGGTGATCGAGGTGGTGGCGGTGCGGCCGGGGGACACGGTGCGCAGCCTGGCCGAACGGATGGCGGTGGACGCCGAGCCGGAGGCGCATTTCCGGCTGCTGAACGGCCTCACGGACGGGCGCGAGGTGCGGCCGGGCCAGCGGGTGAAGCTCGTCAGCTACGGGCGCGGCGAGCGCCAGGCGGCGCGCCGCGGCGGCTGAGGCCGGTTCGCGCCTAGAACGGCATGGGCTCCGGCGGGCCGGCGAGGCGCAGCCAGGCGGAGTGCGGCAGGAGCTGGAGGTCGAGGCGGCCGGCGTCGGCGCAGGGCTCCAGGCGGGCGCGCAGGCCCATGGGGGCCTGCAGCAGCTCGCGGGCGGCGAGGTCGACCACCAGCAGGGCCGCGCCGACCCAGCGGGTCAGCGGGTCGGCGTAGTCCACGCGCAGGAGCTGGCGGGCGGGGTGGGCCGAGAGCTGGACGACGGTGACCGGACGGTCGTGGCGCGGCTTCAGCCAGCCGTCTGGAGGCGCGGGGTCGGGCATGGCGGCGGGGCTCCTCGTCGGCGGGCGACGGGGAGCGGGGTAGCGCGGGGCGTGCGGGCGGGCGCGTGATGGGGGTCACGCGGGCTGGGAGTGGTCCCCCTCCCCCGCTTGGCGGGGGAGGAGCTGGGCGGCGCTAGGTCTTGGGCCTGAAGCGCTTGGTGGCGGGGAAGCCCTTGGGGGCGAGCTTGCCGGCGGCGGCGCGCCGGCCGACCCATTCGCGCCATTCGGGCCACTGGCGGGTGCGGCCGTCCGACGTGGTCCAGGCGGCGCCGTCCTCGGCGTTGAAGACGAGCGCGTCCTTCAGGCCGCCTTCCCGGTAGGCCTGCAGCTTGACGCCCTTGCCGCGGGGCATCTCGGGGAGCTCGGCGGCGGGGAAGATCAGGATCTTGCCGTTGTCGCCCACGACGGCGAGGTGGTCGCCGGTCAGCGGCAGGCAGACCTGGGCGGCGTTCTTGCCGTTGGCGGACGAGACGTTGAGCACCTGCTTGCCGGCCCGGCGGAAGGCGATGGCCTCCTCCTCCGGCATGACGAAGCCGTAGCCCTCCTTCGAGGCCAGGACGCGCTTGGCGCCGGGCCTGTGCACGAAGACGTCGACCAGGCCGACCTTGTCGTCGAGGTCGATCATCAGGCGGAGCGGCTCGCCGTGGCCGCGGGCGCCGGGGAGCTTGTCGCAGCCCAGGGTGAAGAAGCGGCCGTCGGAGGCGAAGATCAGGAGCTTGTCGGTGGTCTCGGCGGGGACCAGGAACTGCAGCTTGTCGCCTTCCTTGAACTTCAGCTCGGAGGGGTCCTCGACGCGGCCCTTGGCGGCGCGGATCCAGCCGCGCTCGGAGAGGATGACGGTGATCGGCTCGCGCACGATCATCGCCTCCAGGGCGGCCTCGGTGTCGATCTCCGGGGCGTCGGCGAAGATGGAGCGGCGGTCGTTGAGCTTGCCGAGCTGGGCCTTGGTGTCCTTCAGGCCCTGGCCCACCAGCTTCCACTGGGCCTTGTCGGAGGCCAGCATGCCGAGGATGCCGTCGCGCTCCTCGGAGAGCTCGGCGTGCTCGCGGCGGAGCTCCATCTCCTCGAGCTTGGCGAGCTGGCGCAGGCGGGTGTTGAGGATCGCCTCGGCCTGCAGGTCGGTGAGCTCGAAGGTCTCGATCAGCCTGGCCTTGGGCTCGTCCTCGTAGCGGACGATGCGGATCACCTCGTCGAGGTTGAGGTAGGCGATGACCAGGCCGTCGAGGATGTGCAGCCGGGCCTCGATCTTGGCCAGGCGGTTGCGGGCGCGGCGGACCAGCACCTCGCGGCGGTGGTCGAGGAAGGCCCTGAGCGCCTGGCGCAGGTTCATCACGCCGGGCGTGCCGCGGGCGTCGAGGACGTTGAGGTTGACGCTGAAGCGGGTCTCCAGGTCGGAGAGCCGGAACAGGCTCTCCATCAGGACTTCCGGCTCGACGTTGCGGCTCTTGGGCTCCAGGACCAGGCGGACGTCCTCGGCGGACTCGTCGCGCACGTCGCCGAGCAGCGGGGCCTTCTTGGTCTCGATCAGGCCGGCGAGCTGCTCGACCAGGTCGGACTTCTTCACCTGGTAGGGCACCTCGGTGACGACGATCTGGTAGGTCCCCTTGCCGAGGTCCTCGCGGGTCCACTGGGCGCGGACCCGGACCCCGCCGCGGCCGGTCTCGTAGGTCTCCAGCAGCGACCGCCGCGGCTCGACGATGACGCCGCCGGTCGGGAAGTCCGGCCCCTGGACGTGGGCCATCAGGGCCTCGGTGGAGGCGTCGGGCTGGTCGAGCAGCAGGAGGCAGGCGTCGATCAGCTCGCCGGCGTTGTGCGGCGGGATGGACGTCGCCATGCCGACGGCGATGCCCGTCGTGCCGTTGGCCAGCAGGTTGGGGAAGCCGGTGGGCAGGACCACCGGCTCGGTGTCGGCGCCGTCGTAGGTCGGCTTGAAGTCGACGGCGTCCTCGTCGATGCCGTCCAGGAGCAGCATGGCCGCGGCCGTCAGCTTGGCCTCGGTGTAGCGCATGGCGGCGGGGTTATCGCCGTCGATGTTGCCGAAGTTGCCCTGGCCGTCGACCAGCGGATAGCGCTGGGCGAACTCCTGGGCCATGCGCACCAGGGTGTCGTAGATCGACTGGTCGCCGTGCGGGTGGTAGCCGCCCATCACCTCGCCGACCACCTTGGCGCACTTGCGGGCCGCGGCCTCGGGGTTCAGCCGCATCTCGCGCATGGCGTAGAGCACGCGCCGCTGCACGGGCTTTAGCCCGTCGCGGACGTCGGGCAGCGCCCGGTCGGTGATGACGCTGAGCGCGTAGGCCAGGTAGCGGCGCGACAGCGCTTCGGACAGCGGCTCGTCGATGATGCGGCCGTTCCCGTCGGCGGGGCCGCTGTCGGAGGGGGGCGGGGTATCCAGGGCCATCTTCGGTCCGTCGGGGCAGAATCAACTTCGATCGTGAGCCGTCACTCTTAGCGTGGCGGGGCGCCAGGGGCGATGCGGCGCAAGGGTCGCTCCACATCATTTGCGGGGATCAGAACGGCAGCGGCTGCAGGTCCGGCTCCACCCAGGCGCGGCGGGCCTCGGGGTCGAACAGGCGCGCGCGGGTCCAGTGGGCGAGCAGCCAGTCCGAGCGGCCGCAAGGACCGGCGAGCAGGCGGGCCAGCGCCTCGGCGCGGCTGCGGCCGGCCAGCGCCGCGGCGGCGGCGCGCAGCGAGGCCCGGGTGATGGTCTCGTGGTATCCCTCGGTGTCGGTGTTGGGGACGCCGGTGGCCAGGTTGTAGGCGCGGATCAGGCCCGGCATTTCGGCAGGCGCGTCGCGGCCGGGCTCGGCCAGCAGCCAGACGGCGGCGGCGAAGTGGGCGGCGTGGGTCCACTCGGCCTTGGGCAGGGTGCGGTCGGCCATGGCCCGGCCGATGCGGTCGATCTCGTCCTCGGTGAACATGCGAAGGCTCCTTGAAGGTCGGGGCCCGGCGGGGACGCAGGCAGCAAAAACCCCGCCGGAGCGGGGTTTGCGGGGGTCAGGCTCTCGAACGAAGGCTCAGACGCGCGCGAGCACCGCCACGGAGTGACGTTGCCTTTGCTGGGTCTGGTTGCGCGCGATGCGGGCCATGGCGGCGCTTGTAGCAGACCGCCGGTCGCTTGACAGCGACGATTACGCGCGTAAACGTTGCGAACGATTACGGGTGTAAACGTCATGAAGATCAGCGGCGCGGAAAGCGTGGTGATGGACGCCCTGTGGCGGCGCAGCCCGCGCACGGCCGAGGACGTGGCCGCCGAGGTGGCCGGCCCGCAGGGCTGGACCGAGGCCACGGTGAAGACCCTGATCAACCGGCTCCTGAAGAAGAAGGCCGTGGAGGCCGAGCGCGAGGGCCGCCGCTACCTCTACCGGCCGAGGCTCGCCCGCGAGGCGTGGCTGGCGGCGGAGAGCGAGACGGTGGTCGACCGGCTGTTCGGCGGGCGCGTGGCGCCGCTGGTCAGCCACTTCTCGAAGAGCGGGCGCCTGACGCCCGAGGACGTGGCCGAGCTGAAGCGGCTGATCGCGGAGATCGAGGAATGACCGGCGAGATCCTGGGCGCGGTCCTCCGCGCGAACGTGGTGGCGGCCCTGGCCGTGGTGCTGGTGCTCCTGCTGCGCCGGCCCGTGCGGCAGGCGTTCGGGGCCCGCGTGGCCTATGCGCTGTGGTCGCTGCCGCTGCTGGCGGGCCTCGCGGCGCTCGCGCCGCAGCCGGCGGCGGAGACCCTGCCGTTCGTGGGCGAGGCGGCGGGCGCCGCGGGCCGCGCGATGGCCGCCGCCGCCGCGACCGACCGCGGCGACGGGGTCGTGCTGTCGCTGTGGCTGGCGGGCGTGGCCGCGAGCGCGGCCTGGACCTGGCGGCTGCAGCGCCGGTTCGTCGCCTCGCTGGGCCGGCTGGAGCCGCTCGGCGGGACGCCCGGGGTCTGGCGCGCGGCGCGGGCCGACGCCGGTCCCGCGGTGGTGGGCGCGCTCCGGCCGCGGATCGTCACCCCCTCCGACTTCGAGACCCGCTTCGACGCGGCCGAGCGCGACGTGATCCTGGCGCACGAGGCCGCCCACCTGCGGACCGGCGACGCCTGGGCGAACGCCGTGCTGGCGGGGCTGAAATGCCTGTGCTGGTTCAACCCCCTGGTCCACTGGGGCGCGCGGGCGATGCGGGTCGACCAGGAGCTGGCCTGCGACGCCGCGGTGATCGCCCGCTTCCCGCAGGCCCGGAAGCTCTACGGCGAGCTGCTGCTGAAGACGCAGCTCGGAACCCAGCCCCTGCCGGTCGGCTGCCACTGGCCGGCGGGCTCGGCCCATCCCCTGAAGGAGCGCATCGTCATGCTGAAGTCCCCCCTGCCCGCCCGCGCCCGCAAGCGCCTGGGCCTCGCCGTGGTGGCCTCCCTCGCCGCGCTCTGCGCCGGCGCGGCCTGGGCCACGGGAGCTACGCGGACGACGGTCGGCGACCCCGACTGGGTCCAGCGGCCGACGCCGGCGGACGTCGTCGCCTTCTACCCGCCCCAGGCGGCGGCCGAGAAGGTCGAGGGCCGGGTGGTGATCGCCTGCCAGGTGACCGGCGCCGGACGGCTCGAGGGCTGTGCGGTCACGATGGAGGATCCCGCCGCCTACGGCTTCGGCGCGGCGGCGCTGAAGATGGCCGAACGCTTCCAGATGACCACCCGCAGCCGCAGCGGCGTCCCGACCGCCGGCGCCGACGTGCGCATCCCGATCCTGTTCCGGCTGCCCCAGGCCGGCTGAGACGCCGCTAGAGCCGTCCCGCCTCCGCCAGGCGGTCGACCAGCCAGAGGCGGGCCGGCGGCAGGGGGCGGTTCATCGGGTTGAAGATGAAGGCCTCGAGGAAGTGGGCGGTGAGGTCGAGGCCGGCCTTCACGTCGCCGGGCTGGAGCCTCGCCTGGGAGCTCAGCAGGAAGGGCGGCAGGGCGAGCAGGCGGTCGCGGTAGGGCTCGCCGGCCTCGCGGGAGACCGCCCGGCCGGTGCGCGGACTGACGTAGACCAGGTCGTCGGTGGCGCCGGTGGCGGCGCACTTCGAGAAGTCGAGGCCGAAGCCCAGCTCCTCCAGGAGGCCCGCCTCGAAGCGCACGAAGACGGCGGGCCAGATCTCCGGATGGGCGAACGCCCGGGAGAGCGCCTCGAAGGCCAGGTAGGCGCCGGGGTGCGGCTCGCGCTCGGGGAGCGCGCCTGCGGCCACGGCCGCGGCGGCGGAGAGGCCGGCGAGCGCCAGCTTGTCGTCGAACAGGGCCGCGGGCCCCTCCCCGGCCGGCTCCAGCGTGGCCGATCCGAGCTGGTCGGAGACCCGGGCGCGGTAGCGGGCGGTGACCGGGGCGCCGGCCTGCAGGAAGGGCTTCATCTTGCGCGAGCCGCCGCCGGCCACGTGGGCGGCGTACTTGCCGTGGCGCTCGGTGAGCAGCTCGACGATGGCCCCGGACTCCCCGTGGGCCCGGGCGGTCAGCACGAAGGCGGCGTCCTCGAATTCCATGAGGGCCGATGTAGCAGGAATGGGCGCGCGTCTCCTCTCCCCCGACACGAAGTGCGGGGGGAGAGGGTAGGGAGAGGGGCGGCCGGGCGTGAGGGTTCACGCCGGGGGTCGGGCGGGGGTCAACGAGGGCGCTGGCGGAAGCGTACGGGTGGCGGGAGCTCGGAGCCGCCCC
>NZ_DATLJI010000005.1:0-3218 GCF_035539035.1 Phenylobacterium sp. | reverse complement strand
TCCAGCAGGTGCGCCACGTTGCGCCGCGCGCCGGTGTAGAAGTTGTCGACGCACAGGACCTCGTGGCCCTGGTCGAGCAGGCGCTCGCACAGGTGCGAGCCGATGAAGCCGGCGCCGCCGGTGACCAGGATGCGCTTCATGTCTGCCGCCCTTCGAGTCATGCCACGGCCGGACGCACTGACGCCCTCGGAGGAGCACCGCGCACACCTGCCTCAGGCCCCAACCTAGACCGCCGCTCCGCCTGCGGACCGCGCATTTGATGACCTGTGCGACCGACCGGCGGCGCGAACGCTCGAGATCGCGGGGGGCTTCGACAACAGGTCTGCGACTGGGCAAATGATATCGCCGCCCGCAACGGCCTGCCCCAAGACCAGCGCGCATGGACAAGGGAGTTCCATCGTCAGGGCGGCGACGCGCCGGCCCGCCGAGCCCCACACGCCGCCACTTGTACGTGGGCGGGAGGACGAGATGACCCGCGGCGCGCCGGCGATGACCACCCTGCTCCGTTTCCTGCAGAAACTGATCTCCGCGGATCGCCTCGGCTATGCTGCGCTGCAGTCCATCCTGCTGCAGGCCGCCGGCGTGCTCCTCAACTTCGTCACGGGGGTGATCACGGCCCGGGCGCTGGGCGCTGAAGGCCGCGGCGTCTACGCGGCCGCCACGGCCTGGGCGACGCTGCTGAGCTCGGCCGCCGTGGTCGGGCTTTCGGACGCCGTCCTCCTCCACGTCCGCAACAGGCCCGACCACTCGCGCGCCTACTTCCTCTGCGCGGCCCTCGCGGCCCTGGTCCTGGCGACGGGGATGTCCGCAGCGGCCTTCGTCTTCATGCCCGTCCTGCTCGGCCGCCACGGCGCGGCCGCGCTCGACCTCGCCCGAGCCACCCTGATCCTGGCGCACTTCACCGCCGTGGCGATGATCATGCGGCAGGTGTTCGCAGGCCAGGGGCGATACCTGATCGCCAACCTCGCGGCGTTCATGCCCTTCGCCCTGCACGCAGTCCTCCTGACCGCCTGCCTGCTGCTGGGCCGGCTCGACGTGAGCACCGCCATCATCAGCGTCGTCGCCGGGACCATCCTGGCCCTGCTGGCGCTCGTCCCGGCCCTCCTGCAGGAGCTCAGGGGCCCGCTGTCGGAGATGCGGCAGGCGTGGGCCAGCCTTCTTTCCTTCGCGCGGCGCGCCGCCCTGGCGGACCTGTTCGCGCTGGGCACGGCCTGGGCTGACCGGTTGATCCTGATCCCCCTGCTTCCTGCGGCCCAGCTCGGAATCTACGTCGTCGCGGCCAATCTCTCGCGCATACTGATCATCTTCACGCCGGCGACGGGCATCCTGCTTTCGGCGATGAGCGGCCAGGGTCGCGAACGTTCGGCCCACCTGCACCAGCTCGCCCTGCGGCTCACGATCGCGTCCTACATCCCCCTGGTGGCCGCCACATTCCTGGTCGACCGTCTGGTCATGACGGTCTTCTACGGCCCGGAGTTCCTCGCCGCCGTCACCGCCTTCCGGATCCTGGTGGTCGAGGCCGTGCTCAACCGTATCGCCACGGTCACCTCCCAGCTCTACCTGTCCCTGGGCCGACCGACCCTGAACTCCGCCATCCGGGGCGTGGAACTGGCGCTGGTGCTGTGCCTGATGATCATCCTGGCGCCCCGCTACGGCTCCACGGGCGCAGCCTTCGGGCTGCTGGCCGGGACCGTCCTGCGGTTGACCCTGCTGTGGGGCGGGCTGATCACCCACCTGCATCTCCCGTTCCCCCGCCTCTGGCTGGGGCGGAGCGACCTCGCCGGCATGATGGCGGCCCTCAAGTGAACGCCACCGACGCGCCAGGCCGCGCCCGCCGCGCCGGAACGGTCGCCGCCGCCCCTCCTCCGCGGCCAGGCGCGTCTGCGCCAGGAGGCGGCGGCGAGCTGAACAGGACCATCTGGCTGCTGTGGCTGCAGGGCTGGGACACGGCCCCCTGGCTCGTGCGGCAGGTCGCCAGATCCTGGGAGATCAACAACCCGGACTGGACCATCCGCTATCTCAGCTGGAGCAATCTCGAGGCGTACGTGGACGACGCCGAGTACATCTTCGAACCGGGCAAGACCATCTCGCCCCAGGCGGTGTCGGATATCGTTCGGCTGAGCCTGCTCGCCCGCCACGGGGGCGTATGGGCGGACGCAACCCTCCTGTGCATGCAGCCGCTCACGCCCTGGATCGCGGACGCGGTGCGCCCCGCAGGGCTGTGGATGTACCACGGCCACGGCGGCGGCATGGACGGCAGGTTCGGACCGTGCAGCTGGTTCATCGCCTCGGAGGCGGGCGCCCTCGTCATCCGCCGGTGGAAACAGGCGTGCGACGAGTACTGGCGGGCGCGGGGCGAGACCTCCGACTATTTCTGGCTGGATGGGCTGTTCAGGGCCCTCTTCCGCAATGACCCGGAATTCCGCGAGACGTGGCGGCGCGCGCCCCACCTCTACGTCGAGAAGCGCACCCAGGCCCACGGCTTGGCGCCCGGCGGCCGCATGCTGTCGAGCAGCGCCGCCGTGAAGCGTATGCTGGCGACCCGGCCCCCCTATGTGCTCAAGCTCTGGTGGAAGCCCTGGCAGACGGCGTTTCCCGACCCGACGAGTCCGGAGTGCCGAGCCTCCAACGGCTACTACGCCCTGCAGATGTCCGGGCGGCGGTTCACCGCCATGCACCGGATGCATGCCGGCTCGTCCCTGGGATTCGAGACAGAGATGGCCTGGCGCAACGTCCTCTACTTCTCGAACCGTGGGCTGCGCGGCGGGGCCCGGCGGGTGATGAACGCCGTGGGCCGGACCTTCTGCCGGACGCCGTCCCAGAGCACATGAGGCCGCGCCTCAACGGCGTGCGCGCCGCGGGACGCCAAGCGCTGGACGGCGTGCGTCCGCTTCCTTGCCGACGAGGCGGCAAGCGGGGGACGCCGCCCCCCGCTCCCGCGCGCGGGAGCGGTGTCGCGCCTAGCCGAGCCAATCCCCGCTTGTGAGCGACGCGCCGACGGTAGCCGGCGCTATGAGAATCCCGTCGATCTTGGCGTTGTCGACGGACGACACGAACTGCAGGTTCAGCACCCCGTCGGTGACTGTGACGGGGACCACGAAGTCCTTGGCGATGAACTTGCCGCCGGCCGAGGCGAAGATGTCCAGGTTGTCGAGCACCAGGGCGCCCTCGGCGCTCACGTCGAACACCCGCTGCCCGGCGGCGTTGTAGTAGAGCTC
>NZ_DATLJI010000004.1:0-75560 GCF_035539035.1 Phenylobacterium sp. | reverse complement strand
CGATAGTCGCGCATGCTGCCCGTGAGGGCTGCCGGCGGCGTATAGTTATTAAATGCCTTCAGCATTGATAGCTCCCCACCCTGTTCTCGGGTTCGGAGCACGTTGTACACTCTAGGTGTTATTGGTCAGTGTACATAAGATAGTGCGAAGAAGTGCTGGCAGAGTTAATCTTCGGTGACTTCATGCGGTTAATAAGGTGTTCTTCCGCAAACTGTTGGCGTCCTGTTGAAGAAGTTGTGATCCAGAAATTCGCGTTCTCTCCGGGGCACCGCTGGACCGGGACGTCGGAAGCCACGACCGCGCTGTGCCAGTGGGGCCGGACGGCTGTGGCGAGATCTGCTCGGGACCCGCTCCGGCGCGGGGTGCTTCCTTCGCGTGAGGAAGCTCGACCCGATGGAGCCCTGCGCTCAGGGCTCGTTGGCCGCAAGTGGGACACCGCTGGAGGGTGGGACCCGGATCCGCCACGAAAGGGAGCGGAGCAGGTCGGGACTGATCCGCCAGGCTGGTCCTTCGCTCTCTCGCTGGACCATGGCGCGGGGCCCTGCTGAGTTTCGCCACAGGGCCGCCTCAACGTCCGCCAGTCCGACCTCCGCCCCCAGATGGGCGGGCAACGCCGCGGCCAGTTCCCGGCCACCGCACACGCCGCGACGCAGCAGGATCGAAACGATCGCGGCGTCCAGGCGGGAAACCGGCGGGGGTGGTCGGGCGGCCGCCATCGTCAGAATTCCGCCCAGGCGTCTACCGCGGGCTCAAGCGGGCTTGCCGGCAGCGCCCCTCCGACGGGGGACTGGGAAAGGGCGATCGGGCGGTCGGCGGTTCCTGGAGCGGAAGATCCCCGGCCGCGCCCTGCCGTTCGAGGTCGTACTGGGCCGCGCCGATGGCCCACGCGGGTCCAGGACCGCATCCGCGACATGCTGGAGGCCCGCGTCGGCGGCGCTGGACCTGGCCGCCCTGCCCGAGCCGCTGGGCCGGAAGCTCGCGGCGGCGGCGGAGCGCGAGCAGGTCGCGCCCGGGGACTTCCTGCGGATGGCGGTGGCCGATTTCGCCGACTATGCGGGCGCCGAGGACCGGCAGGACGCCGGCTGGGCCTGCCTGCAGACCATGCTGGAATGGCGGCTCGCCCAGGCCGGTCCAGCGCCGGCGGAGGAGCCGGAGACGGAAAGGGAGCCCTCATGACCAATTCCGAGCCCACGGGCGGGGCGACAGGCCGGGGCTCAACCCGGACCTGAAGCGCTCCGTCGACAGCGGCTATTCGGAGCAGATGCACGGCAGCGAACCGCTCGCCAAGGTCTCGGTGAAGGAGGGGGCGCCGACGGTCGGCCGACCCTCTGGGCGGTGGTGGTCCTCGGCCTGGTGCTCTTCACCGCCTGGCTGGTCTTCGGCTGAACCCCCAAGGCCGTCGCCGTGGCTCCTCCGCCTGCAGACGCCGCGCGCCGTCCTCTATCGCGGGCCGGGAGTTGCGGCGCCGGCGCAGCCGGGCCGCTCAGGGTGGAGACGCGAACCGCAGGCTGACCGGGTGATCGGCTCAGGACGATCGGCGGCGCCCCCGCCGGAGGTCCGCGGCGGGCGGCCCGGGGTCTGTCTCGGCGGGTCCGGTCGCCGATCCCTCGCCGGCGTCCTGAGGCGCGTCCAGCCGCGCGGCCAGCCGGCGCCGCCACGCCGCCAGGGCGGCGCGCAGCGGGTCATGGTCGCCCGGTGGGGCCGGCTCCGCCGCCTCGGCGATCGCCGCCAGACGGGCCCGGAGGCGCAGCCGCCATGCCGCCACCGCCCTCTGCACGCGCGGATCCGGATCGGGTGGCGGGGCTCCGTTCACTCTGGATCCTCGGGACCCGCCAGCGAGGCCGCCAGGAACCTGGGGGCGATCAGCGCCGCCTCCGTCCGGTTCCGGGATCCGGTGAGCTTGAGCACCTGGTGGATGTGCAGCTTGACCGTGCCAGGGGCGATGTCGAGGGCGGTGGCGATCTCGCGGTTCGTCATGCCCTGGCCGAGGTGGGCGAGGACCTCGAGCTGCCGGCGGGTGAGCTGGCGGGATCCTTCCGCGCGGGCGCCTCCGCAGCGTTCTCCCATGAGCGGCGGGGGGAACACCGGCTGGCCGGTGCGGGCGATGGCGATGACCTCCTCGATCTCCTCGGCCGCCATGTCCTTGCTGGCGTAGGCGCGGACCCCGGCCTTCCGCGCCAGGTCGGAAAGCGCGGGGTTCCGACGGTCGTCCAGGGCCACCACGGGGGCGCCTGCGACCCTTTGGGTGAGCGCCTCCAGCCAGCGGAAGTCGTAGTTGACCGTGAACAGGTCGACCACCACCAGGCTGTAGGCGGGGGCGGCCCGGCCGTCGGCCTCCCGTGCGCTGCCGACGCAGTCCGGGCGCGGCAGGCCACACCGGACGAGGAGGTGGGACAGCGCCTCGCGGCAGACCGGCTTCTCCTCCACGAGCAGGCATCCGCCCGGCTCGTCGTGAGGAGCGGTAAATCCAGACGCGCCCGGCAACTTCGACATGCCGCGTCGAGAGCATAATACCCTTACCACCACAAGGGTTTTTTGACGTCTCGATCAGTGTAGGGCCGTCCATATACCCAAGGATATAGCCGCCGGTAGTGCGTAGTTCAGTCTCGCAACCGCAGGTATGGCAACGGGCGGATTTTACGGGAATGGACGGATTGGGATATACCTATAGATATACATTAACATAAATGGGTATCGAGCTATCAATACAACAAAGCAGGTCGGATTTATCTAATCATTAACCCGGTTCCATCTGAGATTACCGTGTTCATCGAGGAGGGGTGATGCGCGACGCAGCGGCGAACGCCGGGACTTCGGCGATGATGCAGGAGGTCCCCGCGCCTAGCCGCCGGCCCGCCGGCCGGCCTTGCGCGGCACCCCGCCGCGCTCCGTTCGCGGACTGAGGGAGGACGCGGTGACCCTGGACGACCCGCAAGCGCCATCCGGCGAGGGACTTCGATACTCCCCGGAAGACCTGCTGACCGGCGTGCTGAAGATGTCCTCGGAAGGCGTCGTCGTGGTCGACGCCGACCAGCGCATCCTCGTCTTCAGCGACGGCGCCGAGGCGATCTTCGGCTATGCGGCGGACGAGATCCGCGGCGAGCTGCTGGAGCGCCTGATGCCCCACCGCTTCCGCTCGGACCACGCGACGCTGGTCAGGGACTTCGGGCGGGGCTCGCGCGACAGCATCATCATGAGCCACCGTGGCGTCCTCGTCGGCCTCAGGAAGTCGGGCGAGGAGTTTCCCCTGGAGGCCTCGGTGTCGCGCCAGGTCACCTGCCATGGGGTCCTCTACACCGCGATCGTCCGCGACGTCTCGGCGCGGCTGAAGCAGGAGGCGGTCCTGCGCAGCTCGGAGCGGCGCCTGCGGCTGGCGACCGAGACCGCCAACCTCCAGGTTTTCGAGATCGACTTCAGGAACCGCACGCTCACCGCCGACGGCGCGCCCTCCCTGTTCGATCCGCCGCTCAGGTTCGAGGACGTCGGCGCCGACGTCTGGGCCGCGATCGACCCCTCCGACCGCCCGAGCGCCAAGGCGGCCTGGGAAGAGCACCGGCTCACGGGCCAACCCTTCCGCCTTGAGGTGCAGCTGAACCGCCCGCAGCGGCCGCGGGTGTGGGCGCTCCTGAGCGCCGAGCTGGTGCGTGACGAAGCCGGCGAGCCCACCCAGCTCGTGGGCGCCATCCAGGACGTGACGGAACGCCGGCTGGCGGAGCGCGCAGCGCACGAGGCTGCGGCCGAGGCGCAGGCCGCCAACGCGGCGAAGACCAGCTTCCTGGCGACCATGAGCCACGAGATCCGGACGCCGCTGAACGGCGTGCTCGGCATGGCCCAGGCCATGGCCATCGACCAGCTGAGCCCCGTGCAGCGCGAACGGCTGGAGGTCCTGCGGCAGTCCGGCGAAGCCCTCCTGGCGATCGTCAACGACGTGCTGGACCTGGCGAAGATCGAGTCCGGCAAGCTGGAGATCGAACATGCGCCGTTCGATCTGGGACAACTGATCCATGGGCTGGACGCGTCGTTCGCCCCGCTGGCGGCCGACAAGGGCGTCGTCCTGCGGGTGGACCCGGGCGACGCCGACCGGATCTACGAAGGCGACCCCACCCGCATCCGCCAGATCCTGGCCAATCTGCTCTCCAATGCGTTGAAGTTCACGGAGCGGGGCGAGGTGCGCCTGCAGGCGCGCGACGCCGGGGGCGAGCTGAGGATCGAGGTCTCCGACACCGGGATCGGCATCGCCCCCGAGGCGATGCCCAACCTGTTCCAGGTCTTCGCCCAGGCCGACGCCTCCACCACCCGCAGGTTCGGGGGCACCGGCCTGGGCCTGGCCATCAGCCGCCAGCTGGCGGAGCGGATGAACGGCCGCCTGACGGTGACCAGCAGCCCGGGCGTGGGCTCGACCTTCACGCTCGCCCTACCCCTGCCGGTTGCGACCCGCGCCGTCGCCGGCGCGGGCGACGGCCCGGCGGACCTGCCGCTGGCGTCGGTCCGCGTCCTCGTGGCGGAGGACAACCCGGTGAACAGGCTGGTGATCAGCACGCTCCTCGCCCAGCTCGACCTCAAGGTGACGGTGGTGGAGAACGGCCGACTTGCGGTCGAGGCCTGGCGAGCGGAGCCCTACGACCTGGTGCTGATGGATGTGCAGATGCCGGAACTCGACGGCCCCGACGCGGCCCGCGAGATCCGCCAGCTCGAAGTGGGCTCCGGACGGGCCCGCACACCGATCATCGGGCTCACCGCCAACGCCATGACCCATCAGGTGGACGGCTATCTCGCCGCCGGGATGGACAGCGTGGTCACCAAGCCGATCGAGCTGCCGAAGCTGGTGGAGGCGATGCAGACAGCGCTGGCGGCGCGGGGGCTCTGACTTCGCGCGAGGCGGGAGGCTCTACACCGGCGCCGGCGCCGGCGCTGCCGCGAAGCCAGGTCACGTCTGGCGCTTCCACACGGGCCTCCCGGCAAACTCCAGGCCTAGCCGAGGAGTCCTGCAACCTTGAGGACCGTGAGCGCGCCCGTCGCGCAGGCCGCGCCGATCCCGAGCGCGGTCAGGCCGGGGCCGTGGTCGTAGCGCCAGTGGCGCAGGCGGCGGCGCAGGCGCGAGCGCCAGCCGTCCGGCTCCTTGAGGACCCAGGGCACCTTCAAGCCCCCGCCGGCGCGGGCGCAGCCCGCGTCAGCCCGCGCGGCCGCGACGCGGCCCCGGAGAGGAGGGCCGCCAGGGCCCTCCCGACCGGCTCCAGGCCGTAGCGCGCCTCGACGGCCTCGCGGGCGGCGCGGCCCAGGCGCTGGCGGCGGGCGGGATCGGCGAGCAGCGCCGCCAGGGCCTGCGCGGCCCCTTCGATCGAGCCGCGGGGCACGACAAGCCCGCCGGCCGCCTCGCCGCCGCGGAAGATGTCGGCCAGCCCGTGGGCGTCGCTCGCCACCACCGGCAGTCCGCAGGCCATGGCCTCCAGCGGCGCTACGGGCATGCCCTCGGTTCGCGAGAGGGTGACGTAGAGGTCGGCGGCGGACAGCCAGCGGCGAATCAGCGGCGGATCGGTGACATAGGTGGAACGCCAGTCCACAGACGGGAGATCGGCGACCAGCCGGGCGAACGCGTCGCGGTCCTGCCCGGATCCAAGCAGCACCAGCCGGGCGGCGGGATGGGCCGCCGCCGCGCGCTTCCAGGCCGCGATCAGGACGTCCAGGCCCTTGCGGTGGATGCCGATCCGACCATGGTTGAGGGCCAGCACCGCACCGGGGGCGACGCCGAGCGCCTGCCGCGCGGCGTCGCGCGGCCCGGCCCGCCACAGGCTGGCGTCCACCGGATTGGGGATGTCGTGCATGCGGGCCGGGGCCAGGCGGTAGCGGGCCGACAGGCGCGATCGCTCGCGGGCCGAAGGGACGATGAGGCTCCGGCAACGCCGCAGGGAGGCGCCGCGGATCCGCGCTTCGAGGGGGGATAGCGTGACGTCACCGCCCTGGAAGGTCGCATCGAGCGGCAGGCGCAGGGCGCCGGCGAGCGCGGCCAGGGCGTCGAAGCGGGCATGCTCGTAGTCCTGGACGAGGAGGCTGTCGCAGCCTTCCCGGGCAAGCGCCCTCGCGAAGCCCCGGAAGGGCGTCCGGGCCCACTGCAGGGCGGCGCGGACCGAGGGACGGCCCTGGGCGGCGCCCTGACCCGAGCGTCGGCCCGGCACCAGCCATATGGCTGCGCCGGTCTCCGCATGCACGAGGCGCTCGGGCCGGCGGCGTCGCTCGGTCGCGTGGATGATCACGGCGCGGCGGCCGTGGCGCTGAAGCGCGGCGACATAGCCGAACAGCCAGCCGCCGCGCATGCGGCGCGCGTAGTCCTCGGCGTCGAGTCCCAGGGGGTCGAGGAACTCCTCGATGACGTCGCCCCAGGGGAAGATGGCGACGGCGCGGTGGTCTAGCGTCGCCATGCGCCCGCGATCTCCGCACCGCCGAGGGCGGGATGATGGAGGAGGTAGCCTGCCGCGGCGAACGGGGCGGCCAGGGCATAGAGCAGCCTGCGGCCGCGGCGACCCAGTCGGGAGAAGGCGATATCGTGAAAGACGGCGGTGAAGCCGTTGATGAAGCTCGCGCGGGCCTCGGGCGCCTTGCCGAAGAGGGCTTCCAGGTCCTCGGCCCGATAGCCGCGGCGCACGTGTCCCCAGTCCGCCATCAGCTCCGTCTCGTGCGGGCAGATCGGAGCAAGGACCCGGATATGGGGGTAGCGCCAGGCGGCCGTCGGCGTGGACACCAGCACCACGCCGCCGGGCCGCGTGACGCGCGCCGCCTCGGCCGCGGCCCGGGCGTCGTCGGAGATGTGCTCCAGCACGTCGAACAGGGTGACCGCGTCGAAGACGCCGTCGGCGAACGGCAGGCGTAGCGCGTCGGCGCAGACGAAGGTCACCCGACCGGCCGCCGGCCCGTGGCCGGCCAGACCGGGGTCGATGTCGGCGGAGACCACCTCGGCGTCGGGATAGAGCAACCACGCCAGGCCGCTGCGCCCGCCGCCGATGTCCAGGATGCGCGGGGGGCGGCCGTCGTCGCGCAGCCGCTCCGGCGCGATCCTGTGAATGGCGCGCATCTTCTCGCGATAGAAGAGGCCGTCGGTGAGCCCGTGGGGGAAGGGGTTCCGGGCCAGGAAGGCGCCGAGCGCGGTCTTAGGCATGCTGGGCCGCTCCGATGTCGGCGACCGGGCGCGAGCCCGGCGCAACCCCCGGGCGGCGTCGCCACCCGGGACGGAAGAGGTACTGAAGACCCGCGGTCCAGCCGATCACCTCCGCCGCCAGCAGGCGAAGTCGCCAGCCGTCGAGCGTCTGGATCGCGCCGAGCGCGGTCCGCGCGAAATAGACCGGCAGCTGTCGGCGGATGCGGCGCAGGTCGCCGGGCGCGCCGTACCGGTCGGCCTGGGCGACCAGGGCGGCCACATGACCCTGCATGTAGGCGCGATACTGTCGACGCAGCCCCCGCCAGTCGCGCCGATGATGGTGGAAGACGACCGCCCGCGGTTCGTAGAGGCAGCGGCCGCCGGCCGCCAGGATCCGGTACCAGAACTCGGAATCCTCCGAGCAGCCGGCGGCGCCGGCGCCCAGCCGCTCGTCGAACCCGCCCAGGCCGGCGAGGCTGGCGCGACGGAAGGCCATGTTCGCGCCGGCCCCGATGCGCCAAACCTGGGGGCCGGCCTCCCGCGTCTCCTCGAGGAAGCCGGGGTCGAAGAGCAGCGGCGTGAACCGGGAGGTGAAGCCGCCCAGGTGCAGCTCGAAGGCGCGCTGGGCGGGCGTGGCCAGGCTGGCGGGCAGGACCAGCCCGGTGACGGCGTCGGCGCCGGAGGTGTCGAACGCGCGCACGAGCTCGCCGGTCCAGGCGGGATGCAGCTCCACATCGTCGTCGGTGAAGGCCACGAATTCCGCATGCGCGGCGGCCAGGCCGGCGTTGCGCGCGATGCTGAGCCCGGGCCGCGGCTCGTGCACGTAGGTGACGCCGGGCCGGTCCGCCGCCACGGCGCGCGCGCTGGCGGCGGGATCGTTGTCGACCACCACGACCTGGACCGGCGGCGCGTCCTGCGCCGCGAGGCTCGCCAGGCAGGCCTCCAGCATGCCTGGACGCCCGCGGGTGCAGACGATCACCGCGAGGCGATCGGCGCCCTGTCCCGACCGGCCCGCCGCCTGGGCGAGACGCTCGAGCACCGGCAGCCGGGCGGCGTCCCCGAGCGACAGGTCGTGGTGCGGCTGTCCGTCGAAGCCCGCCCGCGGCGCCGCGCCCGGGCCCCGGGCGCGGGCCCAGGCCTGGTCGGCGACCCACGGGCTCGCCAGCGCCAGGAGCTGGTCGCGGCCGAGAGGCGTCTCGGCGGGCAGCAGCGCCTTGGCGCCGAGCGGCAGGGCGCCCCACCACAGGACCAGGAACAGGCCGTGGTCCCGGCGCGCGACCTCCGCAACCCCGCCGGCGAGGTCCAGGTGGAGGATCTCCCAGGGAGACTCCGTCACGCCACGCCCTCCCGGATGACCCGCGACCGCGCCCGCGAGCGGTCGTACTCGCCGAACATCCCCTGCAGGCCGCCCGCCAGTTCCGCCCAGGCGAAGCCGAGCTCCGTCCGCCGCCCGCGCAGCGCCGCCCGCGCCACCGCCGCGAGCCGGTCGAGGCCCCACCACCAGACGATCGCCCTCTGGCGGCCCGCGAGCTCCGGGTCGGTGCGGCGGCACTTGGCCAGATAGGCCATGAAGCCGAGCCCCCAGGTCCAGTACTGGCGCCTGAGCTGCTCCAGCGTCTCGCGATGCTCGTGGAACACCGCGTAGCCGGGCTCGTAGACCATCGGGCGGCCGCTGCGCAGGACGCGGTAGAAGATGTCGAGATCGCCGCCGCCCGGCAGCGGGGCGCCGGTGTCGAGCGCCTCGTCGAAGCCGCCGAGCTCGAGGAGCAGGCGGCGGTCGAAGCACATGTTGCAGCCGGCCCCGAGAATCCCGGCGCCGACCGGGTGGAGACGGTTGCCGAACCGGTCCTGGCGGAACTCGGTGGGCCGGAAGCCCCGTCCGAACCCGCCCCGGCTCTCGAAACGGACCTGCGCCTCCGTGTCGAGCCGGAAGGGGAGGACGAGGCCGGTGAACCCGCCGGCGTCGGGCCGCGCCGCGATCGCCGCCGCCAGCGCCCGGAGGTAGCCGCCGTCGACGACCACGTCATCGTCAAGGTAGGCGAGGTAGTCGCCCGTGGCCGCCCGGAGGGCGGCGTTGCGGGCGAAGTCGAGCCCCGCCCGCGGTTCCAGGACGTAGCGCACCCCAGCGACCCCCGCCACCGCGCGCCGGGTCGCATCGTCCGACGGCGCGTTGTCGACGACGAGGACCTCGACCGAGCAGAAGCCGGACCGGTCCAGGGCGGCCAGGGAGGCGAGCAGGCGCGCGAGCCGCGCCGCGCGGTCCTTGGTGCAGACGGCGATGGTCAGGCTGGTCGGCGCCACGGGGCCGGGCTCGCCCCACAGCGCGTCGAGCTCGGCCGCGGCGCGGAGCGTCAGCACGGCGTGGGCGAACCGCGCCTCCGCCAGCGCCGACACCTCCGCGGCGGACATGCCGCGGCCGTCGGGTCGTGGGATCATGGCGAACCCTGCGGGCCGGCCCCGCCATCGCGCCAGAAGGCCGACGCCGGACTGCCCGGGCTCGAGGCCGATCGCGGCCGGCGGCTTGGCAAGGTCGAGCTCGACCAGGCGGTATCCCATCACGCGACCTCCTTCACCAGCGGCCCGGCGTACTGCAGCCCATGCAGCCGCGCGAACTGGCCGGGCCGCGCCAGCAGCTCCCCGGGCGGACCGGCCTCGGCCACCCGCCCGCCGTCGAGCACGACCACCTGGTCGGCGGCCATGACGGTGGACAGCCGGTGGGCGACCACCACCACGGTCCGCCCCGCCGAGAAGGTCCGCAGCGCCGCCTGGAACGCCTGTTCCGTCTCGGCGTCGAGGGCGTTGGTGGGTTCGTCGAGCAGGAGCAGGTCCGGCGACTTCAGGATGGTGCGGGCCAGGGCGACCCGCTGGCGCTGGCCGCCGGACAGGCGGGCGCCCCGGTCGCCGAGCTCGGTGTCGAGGCCCTGCGGCAGGGCGTGCAGGAAGTCGGCGCCGGCCACGGCGGCCGCGGCCTCCACCGCTGCGCGGGGCGCGTGCATGTCGCCGTAGGCGATGTTCCAGGCGGCGCTGGCGTTGAACAGCTGGGCCTCCTGGGCCATCAGCGAAACCCGGCCGCGCCAGGCGGCGAGGTCGAGTTCCGGAAGCGGGCGGCCGTCGGCCAGGATCACGCCGCCCGTGGGGTCGCGGAAGCGGAACAGCAGCGAGAGCAGGGTGGACTTGCCTGCCCCCGAGCGGCCGACGATGGCGGTGGTCCGGCCAGCGGGGATGGTGAAGCTCACGCGGTCCAGGACCGGAGGCTCCGCCGGATCGTAGGCGTAGCTCACGTCCCTCAGCTCCAGGCCGCAGGCCAGGGGCGCGACGGGCCGGTCGCCGCCGCCGATGTAGGGTCGGGCCGTGGCGGCGAGCACCGCATCGACGTCGTCGACCGCCGCGGCCAGCCCGTCGAGCGCCACCTTGCACTGCATGAACTCGCGCGTGGGGCCCTGCAGGCGGTAGAGCAGCGCCAGGAAGGCGGCCAGGGGGGCAAGGCCCGCGCCGAGCGCCACCCCGGCCAGCACGAGCGCGCCGATGAGCAGCGCGCCGCACACCTCGGCGACGGGCCCGGGCAGCGCCCAGAGCACGTCGAGCGCCAGGATGCGGCGGCGGACCCGATCAGAGACGCTGCGGAAGCGCTCCGCCTCGTAGGCCTCCCGGCCGAAGCTGCGCACGAGCTGCAGCGCCCCCATGCTCTCCCACATCCGCAGGCCGAATGTCCGGTTCTCCTCGACCACGGCCCGCCCGGTGTCCTGCGCGCGCCGGGTGACGAGATGCACAAGGCCCGCCGCCCCGCCGAGCAGCAGGAGGGCGCAGGCCGTAAGCGGCGGCGAGATGGCCAGCAGCAGGGCGAGCAGGACCAGGAAGGTCACCGCGCAGATCGCCAGCCGGTAGGCCAGGCTGAGCGCGCTGCTGACCTTCCAGGTGTTGTTGGCCAGCGTCGTCACCACATCGGTGATCCGGGCGTCCGGCCGGTAGTCGGGGCAGGCGGCGAGGGTCTGCTCGAAGATGCGGCTCCGCAGCCGGTGCGCGACCAGGCCGTCCACGTAGCGGGCCACCACGCCGCCCCCGAAGACGGCGAGGTTCTTGCCCGCCACGGCGACGCAGAGCGCCGCGACGAGCGCCGGCAGCCGCCAGGCGGGCGCGAGCGGAGCCAACAGGGCGTCGAAGCCGCGGGCGAGGGGGTGGGCGCCGCCGCTGGCGCCCAGGTTCTGCAGCAGGGGGATGAAGAGGTAGAGCGCGAGCCCGTCGAGGGCGGCCGAGGCGAGCGCCAGGCCGGTGACCGCGGGCGCCGCCCACGGGGGCGCCGACGACAGGCGCCGCACCTGCGCCAGCCGACCGGCGAACGAGCGGCTCACAGCCCCGCCTCGAGGAAGGCGGGCCGGAAGGGGCCGCCCTGGCGCAGCAGGCGTTGCGCGAGGATCTTCATCGGCGCCGGGGTGCGCGCCTTCAGCGTGAGCCAGGCAAGATCGCCCATGCGGTCGGCGAGGTCGAACGCGTTCAGGAAGCCGTGCTGGGTGAGCAGCGTCGCGGCGTTGGCGAGCGGTCCTGTCGTCATGGCGCGCGCGAGCAGCCAGTAGACCATGTCGCGACGGTGCGCCTGGTACTCGGCCTCGTACTCGGGCCGGCGCGCCCGGAAGGCGTCGAGGGTCAGCTCGCACGACCGCAGCATGCGTAGCGCGTCGGAGGACATGTTGCCCCGGGTCACGCGGTAGCCCGTGAGATGGCGGCGCACCACGCGGAACTCGTGCGCCTCGGCCAGCCGCAGGTAGATCATCAGGTCCTCGCAGCCCTGCGCGCCGCGGGCGCGCAGGGAGGGGTCGTAACCTCCGACCTGCTCGAAGGCCGAGCGGCGGATGAGCGGCGAGCTGCCGTTGCCCACCACATTGGCCCGGCAAAGGTCGCGCAGGACCCATCCTTCCGCCTGGGGCCGGTGCTCCAGCGAGTAGATGCGGTCGTCGCCGTCGATCAGCGCCGCCCAGGTGTAGACGAGGCCCACCCCTGGACCGCCCGCCGCCATGGCGGCCATCTGCAGGGCGATCTTCTCGGGCGCCCAGAGGTCGTCGGCGTCGACGAAGGCGAGATGGTCGGCGCGGGCCGCGGCGGCGCCGGCGTTACGCGCGGCCGCGACCCCGGCGTTGGCCTGGCTCAGCAGCCGGATGCGGGGATCGCGCGCGGCCGCGGCGTGGACGCGGGCGGGACCGTCGTCGCTCGAGCCGTCGTCGACGACGATGACCTCCAGCTCGCGCCAGGTCTGGCGGGAGATGCTGGCGAGGGTCCGCTCGACGGTCGCGCCCCCGTTGTGCAGGGGCACGACGACGGAGACGGACGGGTCGGCGGCCGGGCTCATGCGCGAGCCGGGGCCGCCCCGGGCGGCGGCTCGTCGGTCCAGGCGATGACGCCAGCCGTCAGCCGGCGACGGCGGCGCGCGGCGGGCCGCAGCTCGGGGACGAGGGCCGCCGGCAGCAGGATGGGCTCGGGCGCCTCCGGGATGCGGGTCGCGCCGGCCATGCGCGCCTGGAACCAGGCGATGGTGCGGTCCACCCCCTCCTCGTACGGCACCGCGCACGTCCAGCCGGGGATCACCTGGCCGGCAAGGGCCAGGTCGGGCCGGCGGTTGGTGGGGTCGTGCGGGGCTGGCGGCAGGTGGCGGATCTCGCACCCGGGGAACCGGCGCTGGATGTACTCGGCCACCTGGAGCACCGGGATCTCCCGGTCGTTGCCGACATTGAGGGGGCCCGGGTAGTCGACGCCGTCCCGCCACCAGTAGCGCTCGAGCCCCGCGAGGATGTCGTCCACATAGCCCCAGCTCCGGGTCTGGGAGCCGTCGCCGTAGACGGTGATCGGCAGGCCGCGGAGGGCCTGGGTGACGAAGTTCGAGACCGCCCGGCCATCGTCCATGCGGGTGCGCGGCCCGAAGACGTTGAACAGCCGCACGACCTTGATGCGCACGCCGCGGGTTCGTCGCGCCTCGAAGAGCATCGCCTCGACGCAGCGCTTGCTCTCGTCGTAGGCGGCGCGCGGCCCGGTGCAGTCGACCGAACCGCGGTAGCTCTCCGGCTGGGGCGAGACGAGGGGGTCGCCGTAGACCTCGGAGGTGGAGGTGTAGGCGAGCTGGCCGCCGGGCTCGAGCAGCTCGAGGCAGCGCATCGCGCCCAGCACATTGGCCGAGATGGTCCGCAGCGGCTCGGCCATGTACCAGGGCGGGGAGGCTGGCGAGGCGAGGTGGTAGATCTCGTCGAACCTGCCGCTCAGCGGGGCGCGCTCGATGTCGCCGATGACGATGCGCAGGCGCTCGTCGGCGGGGTGATCGAGGTTGTCGCGGAGCCCGGTCCACAGGTTGTCGACCACCGTAAGCTCGCCCACGTCCGCCCGTTTGAGCAGCCGGTCCACAAGATGGGAGCCGATGAAGCCGAGCCCCCCCGCCACCAGAACACGTTTCATCGCCAAGCCTCGCTCCTGCTCTCCAGTTCATCGGGAGCGGACCGCGCGACCGGTGCGGCTCAGCTCCGAGAGAACGGGCGGCTAACCCGTGGAGCAGCGGCGCCGTTCCAAATTGGGCAAGAAAATGTCAATAACGTGCCGGTGATCGGGCGGGCGTCCCGGATCCTTGCCCTCCAGACGAAAATATCTCCCGCGCGCCGGCGAGGGCGCGCGGGAGATTCTGTGGGCGCGATCTCCTCGGAAGCGTCGGCAAAACCCCGGCCGTGAGCGAGGGTTCCGGGGCGCGGCGCAGATTCCGCTGCGCCTCGCCACAAGGTGGCGGAAATATGGCGGAGCACTATTTTGAGTGGCAGGTCACCGCGCCGGCTCGCCCGCGCGGGGCGGCCGCCGGGCTACTCCGCGTCCCTGCGCAGGCGGCCGATCAGGTCGGCGAACCGCTCGACCTCCCCGGGAAGGATGGCCTTGCGGGGATCGTCGTTGGCGATCTCCGCGCGGAAGCAGAACTCCAGGCAGGCGTCGACCAGGGCGATCGTGGCGAGGCGCCCGCCCGAACGCACCCTGATCGCCAGCAGCTCGGCGATGTCCTTCCCCATGCCGGACCCTACCACCGTTCGCCGGGTCCGCCATGGGTCCCCCCTGCCTGCGCCAGCACCTCGTCCACCGCCGCCAGCCGCGCATCGGGCCCGTAGCGCCCGTAGTGCTGCAGGACGGTGCGCGGGGTGTCCTGGATCGCCCAGGCGGCGTGAACGGCCGAGCCCGTGGCCTTCAGGAGCTCGGAGGCCAGGACGGCGCGGATGGCATGCGGCCCGTGCGGCAGGAGGCCCTCGATCGCGCCCCGGCCGGTGTGGGGGTTGCGCACCCCGTGGCGGGCGGTGATGCGGCGCCAGGCCTCGTGGAAGCGGCAGCGGTCGTACTCCGGCGAGCCGCCGGCATGGGTCCGGCGCACGAAGACCGTCCCGGGATCTGGCGCGCCGCCCAGGACCAGCCCCCGTCCGGCGTCCAGCCAGGCGGCGATGAGGGCGCAGAGGCCGCCGCGGTCGGGCAGGACGCGGCGGTAGGGCCCGTCGCGGAAGAACGACGACCTCGCATTCTTGAAGGCGTCCGCCGGCGCGAACACCTCCCAGGCGGCTTCGGCGCCGTTCCAGCGCAGCTCGGCGCGGCGCAGGCGGGCGAGCTCGGCCTCGCTTCGGGGCGTGGCGCCCGGCGGGCGGACCAGCAGCTCGCGCAGGGTCCGCGAGCGGAAGCCGGTCGCCAGGCCCAGGCGCAGCATCAGCTCGTCGCGCCGGGCCTGCGCCGCCCCCAGCGGATCGCCTGCCGGGCAGGGGGCGTTGGCCCGCACCTCGTCGGCGATGCGCAGGTAGGCGGCCAGCGGCGAGGGGGCGGCGAGCACGGGCGCGATCGCCTCGAAGGGGTCGCGCGAGGGCTTCGCGACCCGCGACACCTCGGCGGCGCGCATGCGCGCGAAGCGCCGGAAGGCTTCGCAGGCGCCCGGCCAGTCCGCGCGCAGGCGCGCGATGTCCTCGGCCGTGAGCAGGCCGGGGATGGGGCGCAGCGCGTGGGCGAGCTCCGGCGACTGGGCGAGCCAGCCGGTCTCGGGGTCGGCGAGCGCCCGGGCCTGGTGGAGCATGCGCGCCTCCCAGGGGCTGAGGGCGCCGCGCCGGGCCTCGCGCCAGCCGAGGTGCCAGTCCCACAGCGCCGGGACGCAGAGCAGCGCCAGGGTGAGCGTCTCCCGCGGGGCCCCGAGCCCCCGGACAGGCCCGGCGGGCGCGGCCGCCAGCGCCCCGAACAGCAGCCCCAGGTGATGGACCTGCTGGGCGGCGGTCGTAGGGCTCCAGGCGCCGCGCCTGAGGCGCCCGGCCGGGGCGAAGCGGGCGGTCTTGAAGGCCACGAGGGCGGCCATCTCGGCGGCGAGGGCCGGCGGGGCGGCGCGCGGTCCGGCCGGGGGCCGGCCGCCGGTCCCGAAGTCCAGCGCGTAGGCGTGGGCGCAGGCGCGCGCCCGGTAGCGGCGGCCGGGGGTCGCGCCCTCGTAGGCGGTGCGCGCGAAGGCGAGGATCTCCGCCTGGTCGGCGTCGGAGCGCTCGGCGAAGTCGGCCGGCAGGCGGTGGTCGGCGTCGGGGACGAGGCGGCAGGCGGGCGGGCCTGGGGGGGCCTCGAGCCGGGCGGCCAGGGCGCCGGGGGCCAGGCCATAGCGGGCCTCGATGGCGGCCACGGTGGCGCGGCCGGCGGGGCCGCGGGGCGAAGCCGCGCCGGCCCGCCAGCGGCCGAGGCGGGCGGCGCGGACCTCGCCGCCGAGCGCGCGGGCGAGGCTTGCGGGGGTGTCGCGGGCCTGGCGCATGGCCCGGCCGAGGGCGTCTGCGAAGCTTCCGGCGGGCGCTGCCGGCGAGCGTCGCCGGGCCCCGGGCGGGTCGGCCTTGCGGCGCCGGACCGGCGCCCGCGCGGCGGGGGCCGGCGGGGCGGTCCCGAGCTCGCGCAGGAGGGCGGCGAAGCTGGTCCGCAAGCCCCGGGCGGCGGCCTTCAGCCCTGCGGGGTCGAGGCCGGCCTCGGCGGCGATGAGGTCGCGGTCCAGGCGGGTCGGGGATCCGGGCAGGGGGCGGGCGCAGGCGAGCTGCAGCTCGGCCCAGGCGTGCAGGGCCTCCGCCTGGGCGGGCGGCAGCAGCGCGGGGGCCTGGCGGCGCAGGACGGCGAGGATGGCGGCGTGGCGCATCGCGCGGCGGCCGGGGCCGGGAGCCTCGCCCGGCGCAGGGGCGGCGGCGACGGGGGGCGGGGCGTCGGCGGCGACGGCGGGCCCCTGCGGGCGTTCCGAAGGTGGAAAAAGCATGAAGTCGTTGATACAAGTTGCGGGATCGTATGGGAAATCGGGAACTTGTGGCTCTGGAGGTCTCCCGTTCGATCCGGGAGGGCGGTACCATCGCGAAGGCTGAAGGGACCGGGGTTCTCCCGGTCCTTTTGCGTTTCGGGACCCGCATTTCCCACGGCCCTGGCGTGTCTCCCCGCCATTTCGCGTCGTCCCCCCACCGGGGTCTCGCGGGCGGCGGGCGGGGAGCCTGGGCCCGCCTGCGCGCCTATTCCGCAGCCGCCGGCGACGTCTTCGGGCCGGCTTTCAGGAAGGGCTGCGGCTTCCCGTACACCAGAGACCGCCAGGCCCACTCGAAGGGCCCATAGTGGAAGCGGGAGAGCCAGGGCCTGCTCCAGATCAGGATGAACGCCCAGACGCCGGCGACCACCCACAGGAGCTGCGCCCGCGAAAGCTCCCCGAACAGGCCCAGGCCCCAGCCCCCGAACACCGCTGCGGTGATGATCGAGCTCATCAGGTAGTTGCTGAAGGCCATGCGTCCGGCCGCCGCCAGCATGTCGATCAGGCCGGACAGCCACCCCGCGCGGATCACCAGCAACAGGACCGCCGCGTGGGCGAGCGCGATGAAGGGCCGCGTCGTCTGCTGCCACACCTGCAGCTCGTGCAGCCGGATGGGATCGAACCCGCTCTGCCAGATCAGCCAGGCGAGCCAGGCGGTGAACGGCGCGCACACGAGGTAGCCGAAGGCGACGGCCAGGGCGTAGGCTCGGCTCGACCAGCCCAGGGTGAAGAAGCCCAGCCGGAAGAGGGCCATGCCGACGAACATCTGGCCGATCGCCTCGGGGATCGCGTCGAATGGCAGGAAGTAGCCGTAGAACAGCTTGAGGAGTGCGAGCCTCGCGCGCACCGCGTCCATGAACCCGCCGCCGAAGCCGGCGAGCTCCCCTGCCGCGGCGTCCGGGGCCGGCGTCACGAAGGTGCTGGCCTCGCGCCAGGCGCCTACGAGGTCGGCCGGAGCCCCCGGCGCCGTGGCGGCGGCGTGGAGGCTTTCGAGCGCGTCCGCCTGCCAGACGTTCTTCGCCAGCAGCGCCAGGAGGATGGCCGCGCCGATCGTGATCTGCGTGCGTGGCTTCAACTTGCGGAACGGGAAGATCACCAGCCCCGCCACCGCGTAGGTGACCAGGATGTCGCCGTACCAGAACAGCACGGCGTGCAGCAGGCCGAAGACGATCAGCCAGAACATGCGGCGATAGTGCGTCTGCGCCGGCGAGAGGCCGCCGCCGCGCTCGGCGCGGTCGGCGATCAGGATCGCGCTTGCGCCGAACAGGAGGGTGAACAGCGCCCGCATCTTGCCGTCGGTGAAGACGTTGTTGATCGCCCAGGTCCAGAGGTCGGCGCCCTCGGCGCCGCCGGCGTAGGTCGGCAGCAGATAGGCGAAGGAGGGCAGCCCCATGCCCACGATGTTCATCAGCAGGATCCCGAGCACCGCGAAGCCGCGGACGGCATCGATGGACAGGTGACGGTCGCCCGCAGGCGCGCTCGCGGTCGCGGTCATGGTTCGGCCTCCCCTCCGAGGTCGGGAGCATGCTCCGCCAAGGGGCGGTGTCAATCTTGCGGAACGCCGTTCGTGAACTGCGCCAGGTCGCTGCGGACCGCAGCGACCACCGCCGCCCAGTCCCCGGCGCGGGGCTGGCGATAGAGCCGGAGGCTCGGATACCAGGGGGTGTCGGTCCGGTCCCGCATCCAGCGCCAGTCGAGCCCGTGGTCCGACAGCAGCAGCCAGGTCGGTCTGCCGAGCGCCCCGGCGAGGTGCGCCACGGAGGTGTCGCTGGTGATCACCAGGTCGAGGCCGGCGACGAGCTCCGCGGTGTCTTGGAAGTCCGCGGCGCCCGTGTCGGCGGGCTCCAGGCTGATCGCCCCGGGCAGGGCGAGCAGCTCCGCCTGGATGGCGGGCGGCGGCGAACGGCTGCGGTCCCAGGCGTAGGTCGGGTTGCCCCGCGCCATCACCCCGATGCCGCCACCAGTCCTCGGTCGCGCCGCCAGGTAGGGGGCGCCCGGGATCGTCGCCGCCTGGAGTTCCAGCTTGGCCGGTATCGACATGGGCAGGACCCAATAGTCGTGCGCCGAGGCCTGCACCTCGTCAGCCAGGGGCACGATCTCGGCCGGGAGTTGGGCGAACAGCCGCGCCAGGCCGGGCGCGCAGGTGAGGGTGACGTGGGCCGCGCCGAGCTGGCGCACGAACCGCGCCATCATGATCTGGTCGCCGTAGCCCTGCTCGGACCAGACGAAGAGCCGCTTGCCGGCCAGCGGCTCGCCCATCCATTCGGGAAAGCTCAGGCGGCGCGCGGCGGTGCGCAGCCGTCGCGGTCGCTGTTCGTAGAGCGGCCAGCCCTCGGCGTATCGGCCCTGCGCCAGGAGCACGAGGCCAAGGTCCGCCTGGACCTGCCGCAGCCCCGGATCCAGCTCCAGGGCGCGCCGATAGGCCCGCTCCGCCGCCTCCAGTTCACCGGTGAACCGGTGGAAATTGCCGAGTGTCTGACAGACCGCCGCGCTCTCCGGCACGCGCGCCGCCCAGCGGCCGTAGAGACTGCGCGCCTCGTCGGTGCGTTCGGTGGCCTCCAGCAGGACGGCGAGGTTGCGCAGCGCGCCCGGGGGCTCGCCCGCCGCCAGTACGGCGCGGTAGCCCGCCTCCGCCGCCGCCAGGTCTCCGGCCCGGTGCCGCTCGACCGCCAGGCGCAGGGCTTCATCGACGTCCATGCCGAGCCCCATACCCCATGCCGGCGCCCAGCCCAAAGCGCCGCTAGGCTTGATCGGCGGATCGTCCCATCCTACGGCGGCGGCCAAGGCAGCGATCGGGGGCGAGGTTGAGCGAAAATCCTGGGACCTCGCCGAGGGGCCGGCGACCGAAGGGGCAGGGGCCCGACCTGCGGGAGGCGATCCTCGATGCGGCGGAGGCGCTGTTCTCGCGACACGGCTTCTATGGCGTCACCGTCCGCCAGGTGGCCTCCGAGGCCGGGGTCGACACCGCGCTGATCCACTACTACTTCGGCGCCAAGCGGGAGCTGTTCGACAGCGTCTTTGCCCGCCGGGCCGCCATCCTCAACGATGCGCGTCTGGAGGCCATGCAGGTCTACGCGGACACGCACCGCGGCCGGTTGACGGTGGAGGGCGTGATCGAGGCCTTCATCGGCCCCCTCATCGAGCGGTCCATGACCAATGACGAGGGCTGGAAGAACTACTTCCGCCTCGTGGCGCTGGTGAACAACACCCCCGCCTGGGGCGGCGAGACCATGCACCGCTTCTTCGATCCGGTGGTGCACCAGCTGGTGGACACCCTCAAGCTCGCTCTCCCCGAGGCGGAGATCCGCGACCTCTACTGGTGCTACCAGTTCCTCACCGGGGCGATGATGCTGGCGCTCTCGGAGACCGGCCGGATCGACCAGCTCTCCGACGGCCTCTGCCGCTCAACCGACCTGGAGGCGGTCCGCGCCAGGCTCTACGCCTACTGCGCCGCCGGCCTGCAGGAGGTCGTTCGCCGGAAACCACAGGCCTGACAATCGGGCTCTGGCGTACCGGAGCTTCAGAAGCGAGACTGCTCCCCAACGACAAGAACGACGCCTCGGGAGGAGTTTCCATGACCACCTTCGCCACCCGCCGCAGCCTGCTGGCGGGCGCCGCCGCCTTCGCCGCCGCCGGATCGGCCCGAGCCGCCGTGACGTTGTCGCCGCCGCAGTCGGTGGAGTTCGACCCGGCGGGCGTGGCGGCCCTGAACAGCCAGATGCACGCGCTGGTCGACCAGCAGAAGCTGGCCGGCGTGGTCACGCTGCTGGCCCGCAAGGGGAAGGTGGTGAGTCTCGACGCCTACGGCGCGCTCGACGCGGCGAGCCGTACGCCGGTGCGGTCCGACAGCATCTTCCGCATCGCCTCCATGACCAAGCCGGTCACCGGCGTCGCCATGATGCAGCTCTACGAGCAAGGCAAGTGGCGCCTGGACGATCCCGTCGCCCGGCACATCCCGCAGTTCGCGGATCTGAAGGTGAGGACGGCGAGCGGCGAACTGGTCGGGCAGTCCGGCCCGATGACCATGGCCCAGCTCATGAGCCACACGGCCGGCTTCGGCGTGAGCGCGGCCTACGAGAGGGACAATCTCGCCGAGACCGATCTGCAAGGCATGGTCGACAAGCTGGCGAGGCTGCCGCTGTTCAGCCAGCCGGGGACGGACTGGGCTTACGGCCCCGTCGTCAACATCCAGGGCTACCTGGTGGAGAAGATGTCCGGCAAGTCGCTCGACCGCTACTTCCAGGATCACCTGTTCACGCCGCTGAAGATGCCCGACACCCAGTTCTGGGTGGATCCATCGAAGGCCGACCGGGTCTCGAAGATCCACACCTATGACGCCGCGGGGCGCATCACGCCCACCGAGAGCCGTGTCCAGACGACGCCGCCGCGCTTCCTGGCCGGCAGCGGCGGGCTCTACTCCACGGCCCCCGACTACTTCCGCTTCTGCCAGGCCCTGCTGAACGGCGGCGAGCTGGAAGGCGCGCGGATCCTGAAGCCCGAGACCGTCCGGCTGATGCGCCAGGACGTCCTGAAGCCGGGCGTGAAGATCGACCTCTACGGCCCGAACCAGGAGGGCCTCGGCTTCGGCATGGACTTCGCCGTGCACAGGCGTCCGGCCGAGAGCGGCCTGCCGCACGGGCTCGACAGCTACTGGTGGGGCGGGGCCTTCGGGACCTGGTTCTGGATCGACCCGACCAACGAGGTCCTCTTCGTCGGCATGATCCAGAACGTGCGGGGCTCGGTGCCCGGCGCCGGCACGCCGGAGGTTCGGGCCAGTTCGGCGAAGGCGGTCTACGCCGCCCTGAGAACCCACACCACGTGACCGCAGCGTCACTGTGGCGCAATTTCATCACCTGATTAAAAACAGCGCAGCTGGCTGCTCCCGCCGCTGGCGCCGGTCCCCCGAACTGCGGCACATAGGGCCATAATTCGCATTGCGATGAATTCTGCGCCGACCGCCGGTTCCATGGGGGGCGGATGGCGGCGCCGGGAGGATCTTATGAAAGCTCTCATGAAGGCGGCGCTCCTCGCGGGCGCGGCTTGGTCTGTCATTCCGACACTGGCCCTGGCGCAGGACGTCGCGCCCGCCGACGAGGTGGGCGTGGTCGAAGAACTGGTGGTCACCGCGCGGCGTCGCGAGGAGACCCTGAAGGACGTCCCCGTCGCCGTCACCGCCGTGACCGCCGAGCGCCTGGAACAGACCGGCGCGGTGGACATCACCACGCTGCAGCAGACGACCCCGAACCTGACGGTGCAGGTCGCCCGCGGCTCCAACTCCACCCTGATCTCCTTCATCCGCGGCGTCGGCCAGCAGGACCCGCTGTGGGGCTTCGAGCCCGGCGTCGGCCTCTACATCGACGACGTCTACGTGGCCCGTCCGCAGGCCGCCGTGCTCGACATCTTCGACATCGAGCGGATGGAAGTGCTGCGCGGGCCGCAGGGCACCCTCTACGGCCGCAACACCATCGGCGGCGCGATCAAGTACGTCACCGCTAAGATCACCGGCGAGCCTGAGCTGAAGCTCAAGGGCCAGCTCGGCTCCTACGACCAGCGCGACGTGATCGCCTCGGCCAAGGGCAAGATCACCGACACCGTGGGCGTCGGCCTCACCTGGGCCAAGTTCTCCCGCGACGGCTTCGGCGAGAACCTGACCACCGGCGCGGAGCATTACAACAAGGATGTCTCGGCCGCCCGTGCGACGCTTGAGTTCGAGCCCTCGGCCGACCTGTTCTTCCGCCTGTCGGGCGACATCGTCACCGACCGGTCCAACCCCCGCCACGGACACCGGGAGGTCCCGGCCCTGAACGTGCTCGGCCAGCCGATCCCGGGCGGCGAGGTGCTTCCGGACGTCTACGACACCCGCGCCGGCTCCGGCGACCACAACGTGGTGGAAGCCCGCGGCGTGTCGCTGCTCGGCCAGTGGGACATGTCGGAGACCCTGACCTTCAAGTCGATCACCGCCTACCGGGCGGGCGAAACCGAAGGCACGATCGACTTCGACACCCTGCCGCAGTCCCTGCTGGACATCCCGGCCCGCTACAACGACCACCAGTTCACCCAGGAGCTGCAGCTGCTCTACACGGGTGATCGGGTGCAGGCCGTGGCCGGCCTGTTCTACCTGAACGCCACCGCCGCCGGCGCCTTCGACACCGTCGTGGGCCAGGCCAACCTGACCATCGCCACCGCCGGGCACGTGGACACCGAGAGCTACTCGGCCTTCGCCGACGTCAGCTTCGACGTCACCGACGCCCTGTCGGTCTCGGTCGGCGGCCGCTACACGCGGGACGAGAAGCAGGGCCGGGTCTACCGGCAGAACTTCACGGGCATCCGCAGCCCGCTGTTCGGCAACGCCGTGGCGGTCCCCGGCCTCGTCCGCTCGAACTTCACGAGCGAGGACACCTACGAGAAGTTCACGCCGCGGGTCAGCGCCCGCTACGAGTTCAACCCGGACCTGACGGGCTATGTCTCCTACAGCCAGGGCTTCAAGTCCGGCGGCTTCGACATGCGGGCCGACGCGATCCTGACGCCGACCTCCGTCAACGGCTATGACCCGGAGACGGTGGACTCCTACGAAGGCGGCCTGAAGGGCTACTTCTTCGACCGCCGCCTGACCCTGAACTCGGCGGTCTTCTACGCCAAGTACAAGGACCAGCAGGTCACGCTCCAGACCCCGGTGGGCGCCTCCATCGCCTCCCAGGTGCTGAACGTCGGCGAAAGCCACATGACGGGCGTCGAGCTCGAGGGCGTGGCGACCTTCACGGACAACCTCTCGGCCAACTTCGCCCTCGGTTACATCAAGGCCGAGTTCGACGAATACCGGGCGCTCGACCTGACGACCACGCCGCCGGCGATCCGCGACTTCGCCGACAGCCGGGTGTTCCAGAACACCCCGGAATGGACCGGCGCGGTTGGCCTGACCTACACCCGCGACCTGGGCGACAACGGGACGATCGCCTTCATCCCGACGGCGTCGTACCGCTCGTCCTTCTCGATGTTCGAGATCCCCTCGATCCTCGACCAGGACAGCTACTGGCTGCTGGATGCGAGCCTGACCTGGACCTCGGCGGACGATCGCTACCGGGTCGGCCTGCACGGCAAGAACCTGGGCGACGAGACCTACCGCGTCGGCGGCTACAACTTCCCGCAGTCGGCGGGCGTGCTGTTCGGCAACTCGGTGAACGCGTTCTACGGCCCGCCGCGGACCGTCACCGTCTCGCTCGAAGCGAAGTTCTAGGCTAAGCGCCCGGCTCTCCCCGAGAGCCGGGCGTTTTCCTTTTCCGGGACCTGCATGACGACCATTGTTCAGCCCGCCGACCCCCGCGCGGGCCGCTACGGCATCCTGGTGCTGGCCATCCTGATCCTGGCCTACACCTTCAACTTCCTGGACCGGCAGATCCTCGGCATCCTGGCCGGCTCCATCAAGAAGGACCTGGGCCTCACCGACAGCCAGCTCGGCCTCATGGGCGGCCTGGCCTTCGCCCTGTTCTACACCGGCCTCGGCATCCCGATCGCCTGGCTGGCGGACCGCGGCAACCGCACGTGGATCATGACCGGCGCCCTGACCCTGTGGAGCGGCTTCACCGCCCTGTGCGGCTTCGCCGGCGGTTTCTGGCAGCTCTTCTTCTGCCGCATGGGCGTGGGCGTGGGCGAGGCGGGCGGCGTCGCGCCGGCCTACTCCCTGATCGCCGACTACTTTCCGAAGGCCCAGCGGGCCCGGGCGCTCGCGGCCTATTCCTTCGGCATCCCCATCGGCTCGGCCCTGGGCATCCTGTTCGGCGGCCTGATCGCCGCCTCCATCGACTGGCGCGCGGCGTTCATCATCGTGGGCCTGGCGGGGGTGCTGCTCGCGCCCGTCTTCAAGCTGATCGTCAAGGAGCCGCCGCGCGGGGGCATGGACGAAGCGCCGGCGGTGGCCGCCCCCGCGACGGGTGGTCTGCGCCGCCTGCTCGCCAAGCCCAGCTTCTGGCTGATCTCGCTGGGCGCCGCGGCCTCCTCGGTCTGCGGCTACGGCGTCGCCTTCTGGCTGCCGTCCTTCTTCGAGCGCAGCCTCGGTATGGGCCTGGTCGACCGTTCCCTCTTCCTGGGCTCGATGACCCTCGTCGGCGGGGTCATTGGCGTCTGGGCTGGCGGCTGGCTCGGCGATCGCCTGGGGCAGGCGAGGCCGCAGGCCTATCTGTTGGTTCCGGCCGTGGCCTTCCTGATCGCCCTGCCGTGCTTCTTCCTGGCCGTCCAGGCCACCAGTTTGCCCATCGCCTTCGTGCTGTTCCTGATCCCCACGGGGCTGAATCTGGTGTGGCTGGGGCCGGTGATCACTGCAGTGCAGCACCTGGTGCCTGCGGCGCAGCGCTCCACGGCCTCCGCCTGCTTCCTGTTCGTGAACAACCTGATCGGGCTCGGCCTCGGCACCTGGTTCTTCGGGGCGGTGTCCGATGCGCTGACGCCGCGGTTCGGGACGGAAGCCCTTCGCTACGCCATCTATTCGGGCCTGGGCTTCTATGTGCTCAGCGCCGCTCTGTTCGGCCTGGCCGCGCTCCGGCTGCGCCGGGACTGGGTTGCCTAGGGCAGGATGTCGCAGGAATTCCGCTTCAGATGAAATTTCGCTTGATTTTGTGCGCTGCAGCGTGAATGTGGATCTCGCCCTTCGGGGCGTTTCCTCCCTATGAACTGGCCGCGCCCGCAACGGCGCGGCTTTTTTTTGCCTGCGGCGGAGCCGTGGCGGCGGAAGGCCGCGGCGTGCTAAACCGCAGGGTGAGTCCGCTCGTCCGAGGAGCCCTTCGTGAAATCCGGCCTGATCGTCCTGAGCCTCGCCGCCGTTCTCCTCGCATCGTGCGACCGCAAGGCCGACGCGCCTGCGGCCCCGGCGCCCGCCGGCCCTGCTGCGCCCACGACGGAAAGGGCGGCCTCCGTGCGTTGGAATCCCACGGCGGGTGCGTTCGAGATGGGAGGCGCCGCCCTCCGCACCGCCAAGGTCTGGACCTTCGATGGATCTACCGATGGCTTCACCGGCGTCGGCAGCCAGCTGGCGCCCGCCGACGGGCAGGGGCTTGCCGTCACCATCGCCGATCCGACGGTTCGCTCGCCGAGCGGCCTGGCGATTCCCGGCGGCCAGTATCCGCTCGTCATCGTGCGGCTGACGCGCGTGGGCGGCGGCGAAGGTTGGGACGGCGCGCTCTACTATTCGACCGCGGCGCATGGCGAGGGGATCGGCTGGCTCGGTAAGCCGATCGATAACGAGGCGCCGAAGCTCAACGAGACCGTCACCCTGGTCTACGACATGAGCCGTCAGGCGCAGGGCGGACCGGACTGGACCCAGTCGGTGATCGACCAGATCCGCCTGGACATCGAGGATAAGCCCGGTGGTCGCTTCGTGATCCACCAGGTGGCGATCGCGGAGAACCCGAACCCGCCGCCCGCCGACCCGGCCGCCGCCGCGGCCGCAACACCGCCCGCCGGAACGCCCACGCCGGCGCCCAAACCCTAAAGGTCCGGCGTCGGGGGGCGGCGGATGGTCTTCAGTTCAGTCATCTTCATCTTCTATTTCCTGCCGGTCTTCCTGGTAGGCTACTACGCGTCCGGCTGGCGCGCGGGCGCCCTCCTGGTCGGCAGCGCCGCCTTCTACGTGTGGGGGGAGGGCGCCTACGTCTTCCTCCTGGGCGCCCTGATCGCGCTGAACTACGCGGGCTCGCTGGCCATCGACGCCGCCAGGACGCGCCGCGGCAGGATCGCCCTGCTGGTGGCCCTGGTGGTCGCCGACTTTGCGGTGCTGGGCTGGTTCAAGTACGCCGGCTTCATCGCCGAGAACCTCAATCGCGCCCTGCCGTCCGACCCGCTGCCGGCGATCGAGACCACCCTGCCGCTCGGCATCTCCTTCTTCACCTTCCAGCTGGTCAGCTATGTGGTGGACGTCCACCGCGGCACGGTGAAGGTGGAGCGCGACCCTCTGCGCTTCGCCGCCTACATCCTGATGTTCCCGCACCTGATCGCGGGACCCATCGTGCGCTACGCCGACATCCGCGACGAGATGCACGCCGATCGCCGCAAGAGCGGCCACATCGGCCTGGGGGTGCAGTACTTCATCGTCGGCCTCGCCCAGAAGGTGCTGGTGGCCAATACGGTGGCGGCGCTGGCCGACCACGCCTTCGGCCTGGAGGGGACCGCGCTCACCGCGACGGCCGCCTGGCTGGGGATCTGGGCCTACACCCTGCAGATCTATTTCGACTTCTGCGGCTATTCGAACATGGCGATCGGCCTGGCCTTCATGCTGGGCTTCACCTTCCCGAAGAACTTCGACTACCCCTACGTCGCGCGCTCGATCACTGAGTTCTGGCGGCGCTGGCACATCAGTCTGTCGTCCTGGTTCCGCGACTACGTCTACATCCCGCTGGGCGGCAACCGGCACGGCCAGCTGAAGACGGTCAGGAACCTGATGGTCGTCTTCTTCCTCACCGGCCTGTGGCACGGCGCGGCCTGGCAGTTCGTTGTCTGGGGCCTCTACCACGGCGCCTTCCTGATGCTGGAGCGGTTCGGTCTCGGCCGTCTGCTTGAGCGCCTGCCCGGGCCCGCGCGCCACGGCTACACCCTGCTGGTGGTCATGGTCGGCTGGGTCTTCTTCCGGGCCGAAACGCTGCCGGAGGCGCTGACCTACCTGAAGGCGATGTTCGATCCGGCCCGCCTCGCGGCCCCGGACGTCCCGCTTGTCATCCTGCTCGACGCCCAGGTGATCGCGGCCCTGGTGGTCGGCTCGGTGCTGGCGTTCCCGGCGCTGCCCTGGGTGATGGAGCGCCTGCGCACGGCGCGGGCCGAGGCGCCCTCCGAGGTGCTGCCGGCCCGCCTCGACACCCGCTCGGTGCACGCCCTGCCGGCGCCGCTGCTGGCCGTGGGCTTCGCGCTGTCGATCGCCTTCCTCGTGGGCTCGACGCTCAACCCCTTCCTCTACTTCCGGTTCTGATCGGTGCTGGCCTCGCGTCTCCACTGGCGGATCCTGATCGCGACCGTCCTGCTGATGATGGCGGCGGCCTTCGTCGCGCCCCGCTTCGTGCGCGCGCCGGACGTCGACGAGAACCGCGTGCTCGCCTCGCGCCCCGCCTGGCCCAAGGACCTCGCCGGCTTCCGCGCCTTCCGTAAGGAGGCGGACAAGTACGTGGCGGACAAGTTCCCGGTCCGCCCGCACCTGATCGGACTTCTCAACCGCGCCCGCATGGTGTTCGGCGTCTCCGGCTCGCCGCGGGTGGTGGTGGGCCGCGAGGGCTGGCTGTTCTTCGACGGCGGGGACCACATGGCCGCGAGCCGGGATCCGCCCCCAGCGCCGGCCGACACGCGCGCCTGGCTCGGCGGCCTGGCCGGCCGCACCGAGGCGCTCAGGGCGCGCGGCGTCCCCTACCTCGTGCTCGTCCCGCCGATGCAGGAGGCGGTCTATCCGCAGCACGCGCCCCACTGGTACCGGCTCAATCCAGATCGCCGCGCGGTCCGTTTCGCTGAGCTTGCCCGGACGACCGGCGCCGGCGACGTCATCTACCTGCACGAGGCGATGGTCGCGGCCACGCGCCGGGGCGTGAAGACCTACAGCCTTCACGACACCCACTGGACCGGTCCTGGCGCCTGGGAGGGCTACGCCGCCCTGATGCGCCGGCTGAAGGCGCTGGGCGTCGTCACCGAGGACCCGCGGCCGGTCTCCGACTTCCAGGAACTGCGGCCTGGGCACCCCAACAAGCCGCGCAACCTGGCGCTCATGCTCGGCGTCGCGAGCTTCGTGGACGTCGACTACCTCGAGCTCGGCGATCCGGCGGCGGAGGCGCGGTCCACGATCACCTGGCTGGATCCCGTCCATGACTGGACCAAGCCGCATGTCATCGAGACCGGCGAGACGGGAAAGCCGGTGCTCATGATGACGATGGATTCCTTCTCCAACGCTCTCGTGCCCTTCCTCTACACCCACTTCAGCCGGATCGTGCTCTCGCACACCCAGGACGGCGCCTGGCGCGAGGACCTGATCGCCCGGTTCGATCCGGACGCGGTGGTGCTGGAGGTGCTGGAATCCGGCCTCGGCTACGCCCTCAACCCGGCCCCGGCGGCGTCTGCGGAGGCGACCGCCCGCATCGCCCAAGCGGTTCCGCTGACCGCAGCGCCGGGGGCCGCCTCCGCGGCCGCCGCGCCGTCGCCACCGGCGCAGCTTCCAGTGATGGCGCCCATCACGCCCGCCACCGCGGCCCTGCTGGACGCGGCTCTCCCGACGCCGAGCTGCAACCTAGAGATCGCGACCCTCGTCGCGGCGCCCGAGGGCCTGGACCTGTCGATCAACGGCTGGATTTCGGAGCTGGCCCGCCGCAACACCTCACCCCTGGGCTGGGCGCGCCTGCAAGGTCCGGACGGCGACTACGCTGCGCCTCTTCGGGTGGACCAGCCCCGGCCCGACGTGGCCACCCACTTCAAGGCGCCCAAAGCCGCCGAGGCGAGCGGCTTCAGCACCGTCTACCGCGTCAGCGCGCTGAAGCCCGGAACCTACACCCCGCTCGTCTACCGGCGGACACCGAGCGGCTGGATGGTCTGTCGCGGACCGCAGGCGCTTACCCCGCCCTGAGTGCGACGCATTCTCACGTCCACGGCGCGGTGATTGGAAAAATCTTCCAGCCGCCGAGCTTCCAGCCCATCGACAAGGGCTGATCTTGCCGGGTAAATGCCCGCGAATGCACGTCACGGCCCCCTCGGAGGTGGAGGAACGGCCGCGTATCGGCGTGTTTGCGTGAGAGAAGCATATGCGGCTGCCCGAGCGGCAAGGACTGTACGATCCGGCGAACGAGCACGATGCGTGCGGCGTGGGTTTTGTGGCCAACATCAAGGGCCGCAAATCGCATGAGGTGATCGAGGCCGGGCTGCAGATCCTGGTCAACCTGGACCACCGTGGCGCCGTGGGCGCCGACCCGCTGGTCGGCGACGGCGCGGGCATCCTGATCCAGATTCCGGACACCCTCTATCGCGCCTGGGCGGCCGACGCCGGCGTGGCCCTTCCGCCGTTCGGCGAATATGCGGTGGCCATGTGCTTCCTGCCGCAGGACGAGGCCTCCCGCGCGGCCGTGGTCGAGCAGTTCGAGCACTTCCTGAGGGTCGAGAAGCAGCCCCTGCTGGGCTGGCGCGACGTGCCGGTCGACACAACGGGGCTGGGCGAGGCCGTGCTGGCCTCCATGCCGGTGGTCCGCCAGGCCTTCATCGGCCGGGGGCCGAACGTGAAGGATCAGGCCGCCCACGAGCGCAAGCTGCTGGCCGTCCGCAAGCAGACCCAGAACCCGCTGCGCGAACTGGCCGCCAAGCGCGACCTGCCGGGCGTGGTCGATTTCTACATGCCGTCGCTGTCCACCCGCACGGTGGTCTACAAGGGCCTGCTGCTGGCCCACCAGGTGGGGACCTTCTACAAGGACCTCCTGGACGAGCGCGCGGAGTCGGCGCTGGCGCTGGTTCACCAGCGGTTCTCCACCAACACCTTCCCCTCCTGGCGGCTGGCGCACCCCTACCGGTTCATCGCCCACAACGGCGAGATCAACACGGTCCGCGGCAACGTGAACTGGATGAACGCCCGCCGGCGCTCCATGGAGAGCGACCTGCTGGGGCCGGACCTCAACAAGATGTGGCCGCTGATTCCGCACGGCCAGTCCGACACGGCCTGCCTGGACAATGCCTTGGAGCTGCTGGTGGCCGGCGGCTACCCGCTGGCCCACGCCATGATGATGCTCGTCCCGGAAGCCTGGGCGGGCAATCCGCTGATGAGCAAGGAGCGGCGGGCCTTCTACGAATACCACGCCGCCCTGATGGAACCCTGGGACGGCCCGGCCGCGGTGGCCTTCACCGACGGCCGCCAGATCGGCGCCACCCTGGACCGCAACGGCCTGCGCCCGGCGCGGATCATCATCACGGACCAGGACCACGTGATCATGGCCTCGGAGTCGGGCGTCCTGGAGGTCCCCGAGGAGCGCATCGTCCGCAAGTGGCGGCTGCAGCCCGGGAAGATGCTGCTCATCGACATGGAAGAGGGCCGCATCGTCGAGGACGAGGAGCTGAAGCGCACCCTCGCCGAAGCCGCGCCCTACGAGGAGTGGCTCTCCGAGACCCAGTTCAAGCTGGAGGAACTCGCGCTCGCGCCCGAGGACGAGGCGCCGCGCACCAACGATCCGGACACCCTGCTCGATCGCCAGCAGGCCTTCGGCTACACCGAGGAGGACCTGAAGTTCTTCCTGGAGCCCATGGCGCGGGCCGGCGACGACCCCGTGGGCTCCATGGGCTCGGACACGCCGATCGCCGTGCTCTCGCGGCGGCCGAAGCTGCTCTACGAATACTTCAAGCAGAACTTCGCCCAGGTCACCAACCCGCCGATCGACCCGATCCGGGAAGAGCTGGTGATGAGCCTAGTCTCGATGATCGGGCCACGTCCGAACCTGCTCGGCCGCCAGGCCGGCACGCACAAGCGCCTCGAGGTCTCCCAGCCGATCCTCACCGACGAAGACCTGGCCAAGATCCGCTCGATCCATGACCTCCTGGACGGCGCCTTCCGCACCGCGACCATCGACACGACATGGCCGGCGGAAGAGGGCGCGGCCGGCCTCGAGAAGGCCATCGACCGCATCTGCCGGGAGGCCACGGACAACGTCCTGGCCGACGTCAACATCCTGATCCTGTCCGACCGGGCCGTGTCGCCGGACCGTATCCCGATCCCGGCAGCGCTCGCCACTGCGGCCGTGCACCACCACCTGATCCGTCAGGGCCTGCGCATGCAGACCGGCCTCGTCATCGAGACCGGCGAGGCGCGCGAGGTGCACCATTTCTGCGTGCTCGCCGGCTACGGCGCGGAGGCCGTGAACCCCTACCTGGCCTTCCAGACGATCGAGGAACTGCGCGCCCGCCAGGACCTCCCGGTCTCCGCCTACGACGCGCGGAAGAACTACATCAAGGCGGTGGGCAAGGGCGTGCTGAAGGTGATGTCCAAGATGGGCATCTCCACCTACCAGTCCTATTGCGGCGCCCAGATCTTCGACGCCGTTGGCCTCTCGTCGGCGCTGATCGACCGGTACTTCACCGGCACCGCCACGACCATCGAGGGCGTCGGCCTGGCGGAGATCGCCGAGGAGTGCGTCCGCCGTCACCGCGACGCCTTCGGCGACAACCCGATCTACAAGACCATGCTCGACGTGGGCGGCCAGTACGCCTGGCGGCTGCGCGGCGAGTCCCACGCCTGGAGCCCGGAGACGGTGTCGCGCCTGCAGCACGCGGTGCGCGCCAACCTGCCCGACGAGTACCGGCAGTTCGCCGCCTCCATCAACGAGCAGTCCGAGCGCCTGCTGACGCTGCGCGGCCTGATGCGCTTCCGTCCGGCCGACAAGCCGATCCCGCTCGACGAGGTGGAGCCCGCGTCGGAAATCGTGAAGCGCTTCTCCACCGGCGCGATGAGCTTCGGCTCGATCAGCCGTGAGGCGCACACCACGCTGGCCATCGCCATGAACCGCATCGGCGGCCGCTCGAACACGGGCGAGGGCGGCGAGGAGAGCGACCGCTTCAAGCCGCTGCCGAACGGCGACTCCATGCGCTCGGCGATCAAGCAGGTGGCCTCGGGGCGCTTCGGCGTGACGACCGAGTACCTGGTCAACGCAGACGACATCCAGATCAAGATGGCCCAGGGCGCCAAGCCCGGGGAGGGCGGCCAGCTGCCCGGGCACAAGGTCGACAAGAACATCGCCCGCGTCCGGCATTCCACGCCGGGCGTCGGCCTGATCTCGCCGCCGCCGCACCACGACATCTATTCTATCGAGGACCTGGCCCAGCTCATCCACGACCTGAAGAACGTCAACACCGGCGCCCGCATCTCCGTGAAGCTGGTGTCTGAAGTTGGCGTGGGCACCGTGGCCGCGGGCGTGGCCAAGGCGCGAGCCGACCATGTGACCATCTCGGGCTTCGAGGGCGGCACGGGCGCCTCGCCGCTGACCTCGCTGACGCACGCGGGCTCGCCCTGGGAGATCGGTCTGGCCGAGACCCAGCAGACCCTGCTGCTCAACGGCCTGCGCACCCGCATCGCCGTGCAGGTGGACGGCGGCCTGCGCACTGGACGCGACGTCGCCATCGGCGCCCTGCTGGGCGCGGACGAGTTCGGCTTCGCCACCGCGCCCCTGATCGCCGCCGGCTGCATCATGATGCGCAAGTGCCACCTGAACACCTGCCCGGTGGGGGTGGCGACCCAGGATCCGGTGCTTCGAGCACGCTTCACCGGCCAGCCCGAGCACGTGATCAACTACTTCTTCTTCGTGGCCGAGGAGCTGCGGGAGATCATGGCCGAGATGGGCTTCCGCACGCTCAACGAGATGATCGGCCGCGTCGATCGCCTCGACATGGATCCGGCGCTGGACCACTGGAAGGCGCACGGCGTCGACCTGTCGCGCATCCTCTACGCCGCGCCCGCCGAGGGCCGGAAGGGGCTGTGGAACATGGACCGGCAGGACCATGGCCTGGGCCGCGCCCTCGACCACACCCTGATCGCCGACGCCAGGGCGGCGCTGGAGAACGGCGAGCCGGTCCGCGGCGAATACCCCGTGCGCAACATCAACCGCACCGTGGGCGCGATGTTGTCGGGCGAGGTGGCGCGCCGCTACGGCCACGCCGGCCTGCCGGACGACACCATCTCGCTGAAGCTGAAGGGCAACGCCGGCCAGAGCTTCGGCGCCTTCCTGGCCCGGGGCGTGACCCTGGAGCTGGTGGGCGACGCCAACGACTATGTGGGCAAGGGCCTGTCGGGCGGCCGGGTGGTCGTGCGCCAGCCGCCGGAGGCCCGGCGCGAGCCGACCCGCAACATCATCGTCGGCAACACCGTGCTCTACGGCGCCATCGCGGGCGAGGCCTACTTCGAGGGCGTGGCCGGCGAGCGGTTCGCGGTCCGTAACTCCGGCGCCGTGGCGGTGGTGGAGGGCGTGGGCGACCACGGCTGCGAATATATGACCGGCGGGGTGGTCGTGGTCCTGGGCGACACCGGCCGCAACTTCGCCGCCGGCATGAGCGGCGGGGTGGCCTATGTCTACGACCCCCGCGGCAAGTTCCGGGAGCTCTGCAACACCGCCATGGTGGACCTGGAAGCGGTGCAGCCCGCGACGCCCGGTCCCGCCAACGCCGCGGACGAACCGTTCCGGCCGAGCCAGCGGGCGCTGAGCGTCGAGAACAACGGCATGGGCGACATGCTACGCTTCGACGCCGAACGCCTGCGCATCCTGATCGAGCGCCACAAGCTGCACACGGGCTCCGCCCGGGCGGCCGAGATCCTGGACAACTGGGACCAGGCGCTGGGCTCGTTCGTGAAGGTGATGCCCACCGACTACCGCCGCGCGCTCCTGGAGCTCGCCACCGAGCGCGAGACGGCCGCCGCCGTCGCCGCCGAATAACCCTTCAGAGTTCCGGAGTTCCCCGATGGGCAAGCCCACCGGCTTCCTCGAGATCGAGCGCCACGACCGTGGCTACGACCCGCCCGAAGCGCGCCTGAAGCACTGGAAGGAGTTCGTCCACCCGCTGCCGGAGGGCGAGCTGCGCCAGCAGGCCGCCCGCTGCATGGATTGTGGCATCCCGTTCTGTCACCAGGGCTGCCCGGTCAACAACCAGATCCCGGACTTCAACAACCTGATCTACCGGGACCACTGGCAGGCGGCGTTGGAGAACCTCCAGTCGACCAACAACTTCCCGGAGTTCACTGGCCGCGTCTGCCCCGCGCCGTGCGAGGCGTCCTGCACCCTGAACATCCCCGACACGCCGGTGACCATCAAGACGATCGAGTGCCAGATCGTCGATCGCGGCTGGGACGAGGGCTGGATCCGGCCCGAGCCGTCGCCCCGCGGCACCGGCAAGCGCGTGGCGGTGGTGGGCTCCGGGCCTGCGGGCCTGGCCTGCGCCCAGCAGCTCGCCCGCGCCGGCCATGCGCCGACCGTCTTCGAGAAGAGCGACCGCATCGGCGGCCTGCTCCGCTACGGCATCCCCGACTTCAAGATGGAGAAGCACCTCATCGACCGGCGCATCCGGCAGATGGAGGCCGAGGGGGTCATCTTCCGCACCAACTTCGAGGTCGGCGCGACGGTCTCGGTTCAGCGCCTGCTGGACGACTATGACGTCATGGTCTTCGCCGGCGGCGCCGAGGCGCCCCGCGACCTGGAGGTCCCCGGCCGCGAGCTGGAGGGCGTCCACTTCGCCATGGAGTTCCTGGTCCAGCAGAACAAGCGCAACGCCGGCGACCCGGAAGCCATCGCTGCGCCGCAGGGCACGCTGTCGGCGGCCGGCAAGCACGTGGTGGTGATCGGCGGCGGCGACACGGGCAGCGACTGCATCGGCACCTCCAACCGCCAGGGGGCAGCCTCGGTGGTGCAGCTGGAGATCATGCCCCGCCCGCCGGAGCGCGAGAACAAGGCCGTCACCTGGCCGGACTGGCCGCTGAAGTTGCGCACCTCGTCGAGCCACGAGGAGGGCTGCGACCGCGACTTCGCCGTGGCCACCAAGCGGGTGGTCGGCAAGGACGGCAAGGTCACCGCGCTTGAATGCGTGCGCCTGGAGTGGGTCCCGGGTCCCGACGGCCGGCTGAAGATGCAGGAGGTGGAGGGCTCCACCTTCGAGCTGAAGGCGGACCTGGTCCTCCTGGCCATGGGCTTTGTCGGGCCCCGCCATGCGGGCCTGGTGGAGCAGGGCGGCGTCGACCTCGACCCGCGCGGCAACGTGAAGGCCAACGTGGTCGACTACCGCACCTCGGTCCCCAGCATCTTCACCTGCGGCGACATGCGGCGGGGCCAGTCGCTGGTGGTCTGGGCGATCCGGGAGGGCCGCCAGTGCGCCCGTGCGGTGGACGAGTTCCTGATGGGGACCACCCGGCTGCCCCGCTAGGGCTCTAGCCCGGCTGCAGCTGCTGCACGTGCGTCAGGTGCTGCTGCACGATCGGCGCGATCTTGCCGGCTCCGCCGCGCAGGGCCGCGTTGTCGCCGTTCTGGGCATAGCCGCTGTGCAGCGCCAGCGCCTCCTGGTGGGCCATCCGCTGCTGGCTGAGGTACAGCCGGTCGAACGCCGCGCCCGAGGCGCCGCGCAGCTGGTCGAGCATCCCGGCGCGACGGGCGTCAAGCGGCGGCGGCGGCGGCGGCGTCATGCCGCCCGAGCGCGCGGCGTCCATGACCATCTGGGTCGAATTCGTGTGGTCGCGCACCATCATCTGGGCGAAGTCCTTCACCCCTTGCGACGCGCCGCGGGTCATCGCCAGCTGGCTGGACTGGATCTCATACATGTCGCTCCGCGCGGCCTCGGCCATGAACGCCGTGGCCGTGGTCGGGGCCGCCGCGGCGGCCGGTGAGCCGCTCGCCAGAGCTGATGGGGCGGACCCGTCGTTCATGCCGCCTGCGCAGGCGGCGAGGCCGAGCGCACCGGCTGCGGCGGCCGCCATCCAGATCGTCTTCATTGGGCATCCCTCTTTGCCGGCCACGTCGGGCGGCCGCTGATGCCCACAACGGGAGGCTGAAGAACGCCGTTCCCCATCGCGTCAATTGCATAACGGCCTCTACCGGCGGCGGAGGGCGCCGCGCGCCGCTAGGCGTCGCCGACGAGGGCGATGATCTTGCCCGACCCGCCGCACTGCAGGCAGGCGTCGCCGCTGTCCTCACGGCCTGTGCCCTGACAGGCGGGACAGACGGCCTCGCCGCTCTGCGGCGTGCCGGGGGTCACCTCGTCGCCGGGGTTGAGGTCGGGCTGCTCGGGCATGGCGATGTCCTCCGCGGAAAGAACCGCCGATGCATGCCCGCAGTTCAGGCCTGGGTCGCGTGCGCAGCCTTTTCGGCCGCGCCGCTCGCCCCCATCAGCTGAGCCAGCCGGTCGCGGTAGGGCGCGGCGCGGGCGGGGTCGCCGGCCATGGTCCAGAGGCCGACTTGGAAGGCCGGATAGCAGGTCTCGAACAGGGCCAGCATGACCGGGTCCGCGTCCGCCGCGCGGGCGAGACCGGCGGTTTCTGCCGGCGAAAGGCCGAGTTCCAGGGCGGCGCCGGCGACGTCCCAGGCGATGTCCTGGCCGCCGACGAGGTCGTGGGCCTCGGAGTGGTCGAGGACGTCCAGCTTCACGCCGGCGATCCACTTTTCGCGGTGCATCCGGCCGTCGACGTGGATGGGCCGGGGGCGGGCCAGGTCGAGCGGCAGGGCCTGAAGCCGTCGGGCGGTCTCGCGGCCGGCAGGCTCACCGAGCAGTTCGGCCACGTTCACCCGGGCCATCTCGATCAGGGCGGCAGGATCGGCGCCGGGGCGGGCGGGGAAGGCCTCGCGGCGGAAGGCGAGGTAGCGGCCGAGCCGGTCGAGCGAGGGGGGCCGGACCTCGCCGTCGACCCACCGCTGCAGGAGCAGGCCGTGGCGCAGGGCGAGCGGCTCGGGGCCGAAGCCGGCGGCGTGCAGCGCGCGGGCGCGGGCCAGCTTGTGCTCCCCGATGGCGCCCAGGCCCGCGAAGCGGGCCACGAAGCCGTCGCCGAGACGGACCTTCCAGGTGGTTCCCGGCAGGTCGCCGGCATCGACAACGGGGCCGGTCAGGTCGGCGAACCAGTCGGCGACGGGGCAGGGGGCCTGGGCCACGAGGCGGGTGGCGGCAGCCCAGCGGGCGCGGTGGCGGGGCGAGGCCTCCGGCCCGAGGTCGCCCCCGTGGCCGGGCAGGAAGACGATCCGGTCGGCCGCGACGCCGAGCGACTCGAGGGCGTCGGCCGCCGCGCCGAAGGAGCTGCCGGAGAGGCCGGGACCCTCGTCGACGACGGCGAAGGGGCCGACGTGGGCGGCCAGCCGCGCGCGCACGGCGGCCGACAGGCGTAGCTCCCGGCGGAAGGGATGGCCGATGGGGCGGACGCTGACCACCTCGGCCGCGCTCGTGGCGGCGGCGACGACGGCGGCGAGGCTGGTCCCGATGCTGCGCAGGCCAATAACGAACGGCGGCGAGGGCCAGGCGTACGACCGCGCCGCGAGGTCGTAGCTCTCCGGATAGAGCCCATAGAAGGCGTAGCCCTCCGGCGTCTTCACCGACACCTCGGAGGGCAGGTCGAAAGCGTCCACCCGGGCCGCCGCGGCCCCGCCTGGACGGCCTCCCGCCACGGCGACGCAGAGGGCCATGGCCGCAGCCTGGATGGGGGTGTCGTGGTCGAAACCGAGGACCGCGAACTCCGCGTCCGCCAGTCCCTGCGCCAGCTCGCCGGCCTCGATCAGCGCGCGGGTCCGGTCGCCGGAGGCCAGCGCGGTTTCGATCGCCGCGAGCTTGTCGCGGGGACGCTCGCGCCTGGGCTGGTCGCCGTAGACCAGCATCTCAGGACCTGACGTGGAGGTGGCGGTAGGCGATGGCCTTGAAGGCGTCGAAGGTGGGGATCCGCGCGTCGGGCGAGCGGCGGCCCAGCCAGGCCACCCAGGCGTCGTACTGCGCGGGCGAGGGGGAGACCAGCGCCCGGGCGTCCTTGGCGCGGGCCAGCGCTTCCAGGGGGCCCAGGCCGCGGTCCACCAGCACGCACAGCGCCACCAGGGCCGAGCGGCCGATGCCGTGCTCGCAGTGGACCAGCACGCTCAGGCCGTCCGCCTTGGCCTGCCCGGCGAAGTCGACGCCGAGGTCCAGCATGGGCTGGGCCACCGCATGGTGGTCGGGCGTCGGCAGGTGCAGGAAGCGCAGGCCGCAGGCGGCGAGTTCGTCGGGATCGTCGCAGGCCTCGGACCGGACGTCGATCACGGCCCCCACGCCGTGTGCCCTGGCGAGGTCCCCGGCGCGGCCGGCCGGAAAGCTGCCGCCCACGGCGAGGCCGGCCGCCACCCAGCTCAGGTTCGGGGTCCACGCCCCGTCCATGGAGCTACTCCGCGGCCACCGCCCGGCGGGCGGCGCTCGAGGCCGGCGCATAGCGTCGAACCATCCGCCCGCAGAACTCGGCGAACTCCTCGGCGACCTGCGGCGGGCTGGTGTGGTGCGGCTCGATCCCGCGGTGCTCCGGCGTGAAGCAGAAGGTGACCGTGACGTCGAAGTCGGCGAGCGCCTCCATCTGCCGGTCGAACCAGCGGTCCGCGTCCGGGCGGAAGCTGTCGGCCCAGGACAGGCCGGTGCGCAGGTGCTTCACGCCGAGACGCCGCATCCAGGCGACGGCGTCGTCCAGCCGGTGGTCCTCGAAGTGGAACCACTGACACAGGCCCATGTCGGCGGCGTAGGGCGCATAGGCCTCCACGGCCGGCTTCGGCGAGCCGTCCTCTCGCAGCAGGCCCATGTGGAAGTGCCGGTAGTAGGAGGAGCCCTCGGCCTCCTTGTGCCGGGTGGTGGCCTCCCAGGTCTTCGGCAGGTCGTAGAGCGAATACCAGTGCAGGCGCGGGACCTTGCCGACCAGCAGGTCGGCGGTCTTCTTCACGCCCCAGGCCTGGACCTCCTCGGAGCCGAACGAGGAGACGCCCACCTCGGTGATCCAGATGGGCTTGTCGGTCACGGCGCGGATCTCGTCGACCTTGGCGGGCCACTCGTCGATCGACCAGAGGTTCCAGTCGAGCGGGAAGCCGTGCACCGCCACCACGTCGACGTGGTCGAGCACGCCCTTATCATCGAGCCGGCGCACGAAATGCGGATCGATCGGGCTCATGCCGCCCAGCACCCGGGTGAGGCTTCCGTTCTCCGCCGCGATCGCCTGGCCGGCCAGCTTGGTCATGCCGGCGAACAGGTCCCACTCGGGATCGAGGTTCGGGTCCCAGTGGCTCTTGTTGTTCGGCTCGTTCCAGATCTTCGCCGCTTCGATCATGCGTGACCCCTTCCGTTGCCCTTGCCGCTGGTCGCGCCGTTCGTCCGGGGCCTGGCCGGATAGACGGCCCCCATCGGCTTCGGCCGCTCGGTGCGCCGGCACACGAAGACCTCCTCCTCGGGGTGTTCGAGGATCTCGAACCCGGCGCTGCGCAGCATGGCCGCCGAGCAGGCGGCGTTGGGCGCCCACCAGTTGGTCCAGTCGTTGGCGTACTCGTGCTCGATGAAGTGCATCTTCGGGTAGCCGGGCTCGTTGAAGTGGTCCTGCTCGAAGAAGTCGTAGTTGGCCCGGACCGGCAGCTCCTCGGCGCTGCCGCGCTGCATCGACTGGAAGATCAGCAGGTCCCGGCAGACGTTGTCGTGGATGAGGTCGAGCGCCAGCAGCGGGTGCCGCAGGTGGTAGAGCACGCCCATGAACAGCACGATGTCGAAGCGCTCGCCGAGCTCGGCCACGTCGTAGACGGAGAGCTGCCGGAACTCGATGTCCTGGCCCTTCACCTCGGCGGCGAAGCGGGCCTGCTCGAGGTAGCGCTCGTCGAAGTCGACGCCCAGCACCCGGTCGGCGCCGCGGCGCTTCATCTCGATGGAGTAGAAGCCGGCGTTGCAGCCGATATCGAGCACCGTCTTGCCGGTGAGATCCTCCGGGATCACGTGCTGGAAGGTCCGCCACTTCACGTTCGGATAGTCGTTCAGGAAGTGGTTAGGCGCGGTCTGGACGCCGTCCAGGTCGATGTTGTGGAACCAGTCGCCGAGCGCGGCGGCGCGCTCGCGGATCTGGTCCGCCGTCAGGGTGGTCATCGGCAAGCCTCGTTCACGCTCAGCACCTTCATTCCCCAGTCGCCCGCACAAAGAACGCTCACCGACCCCGGTCCGACCTCGATCGCGTCGTGGCGGTCCAGCGAGAAGCCGAGCACATGGGCCAGCAGCGCCTTGATCACGTCCGCATGGCTGACGGCGCAGATGCGGCCCTGCGGATGCCGCGCCCTTACCGTCTCCACCCAGCGCACCAGACGCTCCTGCACCTCGGCCATGGTCTCGCCCCGCGGCGCGCGGGCGGCGCTCCGCTCGTCGTTCCAGCGACGCCAGACGGGGTCGCCGTCCAGGTCCGCGAACCGCGCGCCCGTCCAGTCGCCGAAGTCGATCTCCAGGAGACCGTCCTCCGCCCGCGGCTCCAGCCGGAGGGCCTCCCCGATCGCCGCCGCCGTCTCCCGCGTGCGCTGCAGCGGGCTGGTGTAGAGCGCCTCGATCCGCTCGTGGCGCAGGCGGCCGGCGGCGGCCGCGGCCTCGCGTCGGCCGGCGTCGTTCAGGGCCACCCCGTCCATCCGTCCGGAGATCACGTGGCCCAGGTGGTCGGTGGATCCGTGGCGCACGAGGAAGACCGTCGTGGTCACGAGGCCAGCTGCACCGCTGCGCGCTTCTTCGGGGCCGCCGGCTCCTCGCCCTCGATGAAGCGCAGGGTCCGTTCCCGGGCCTCGTTGTCGGTGTACTGCTCGGGCGGGCTCTTCATGAAGTAGCTGGAAGGGCCGAGGAGGGGGCCGCCCAGCCGGCGGTCGAGGCCCAGCTTGGCGCAGCGGACGGCGTCGATGACGATGCCCGCGGAGTTCGGGCTGTCCCAGACCTCCAGCTTCAGCTCCACGTTCAGGGGTACGCCGCCGAAGGTGGTCCCCTCGACCCGGATGTGCGCCCACTTGCGGTCGGTGAGCCACGGCACGTAGTCGCTGGGGCCCACGTGGATGTCGCCCTCGTCGAGCGGCACGTCGAGCTGGCTGGTCACGGCCTGGGTCTTGGAGATCTTCTTCGACGTCAGACGCTCGCGCTCGAGCATGTTCTTGAAGTCGGAGTTGCCGCCGAAATTGAGCTGGTAGGTGCGGTCGATCCGCACGCCGCGCTCGCGGAACAGGTTGGCAAGCACCCGGTGGATGATGGTGGCGCCCACCTGGCTCTTGATGTCGTCCCCGATGATCGGCAGGCCGCGCTTCTCGAAACGCTTGGCCCACACCGGGTTCGACGCGATGAACACCGGTATGCAGTTGACGAAGGCACATCCCGCCTCCAGCGCCTGCTGGGCGTAGTATTCGGTGGCGTGCTGGGAGCCGACCGGCAGGTAGGAGACGAGGACGTCCGCGCCGCAGGCCTTCAACGCCTCGGCCACGTCCACGGGCGGCGCCTCCGCCTCCTCGATGTCGCCCTCCATGTAGCGGCCGATGCCGTCCAGGGTGGGTCCGCGCTGGACCGTCACGCCGGTCTTCTTCGGGCGCTCGAAGACGTAGGTGTTGTTGGGCGGTGCGAGGATCGCCTCGCCCACGTCGCGACCGACCTTGCCCGCGTGGATGTCGAAGGCCGCCGCGACCTCGATGTCGCCCACGTGGTAGCCGCCGAGCTCCACGTGCATCAGTCCGGGCGGTGGTTCGTTGGAGCTGGCCTGGGCGTAGTGCGTCAGGCCCTGCACGAACGACGAGGCGCAGTTGCCCACGCCCACGATGCCCACCCTCAGTTTCTTGCGGCTCATGCGTCCCCCTTCCGCCGCGGCCGGCCCGGGCGAGGTAAGTACCTCTGAAACAGCTTGGCCTGAGCTTTGTTCCTTCAACCTGTGCAGTGGGAACCCGATTGTCGGACGATAACAGTGTTCGTCGCGGCGAATTCTTGGAACTCAGCTATCAAATGATGTGCCGGTTCCGCTCACGAGAATTTGGTTGCGCGGACAACTGCGTCGGTGGAACCAATACTTGGCCGTCTCAGGGAACTTACATGAAGATGAAGGGTTAGCTTGGCGGGTGTGACGGCGAGGGACCGCCATGAGCCGAGCGAAGAACTTGAAGGCCCGCATCAAGGCGCGGGCCCCGGCCCTGGCCCATTGGCCCAAGGCCAGTCGGGTAAACGGAAAACCAGCCGCAAGGTTCGCCGCGCGTCTGCGCCTGGCGATTCACGACCTGTCCGAGCGGCTCGCGGCCTATTCCTCCGCCCGCCACCCTGAATTCCTCGAAATTCCGGCGATCGCGCTCCGCGCGCAGTCCGCCGCCCGGCGGAAAGGTTAGCCGCGCCATGTCCGAACAGATCCTCATCACCGGCGGGGCCGGCTTCATCGGCCGTCACCTGGCCCAGGCCCTGCTGGAGCGGGGCGCGCGGGTGCGCGTCCTCGACAGCCTGATCGAGCAGGTCCACCCCACCCGGCAGCGCCCGACCGAGCTCGCCGAGGACGTGGAGCTCCTTGTGGGCGACGTCCGCGACGAGGCCATGGTGCTGAAGGCGCTGAAGGGCGTGGACAAGGTGGTCCACCTGGCGGCCGAGGTCGGCGTCGGCCAGAGCATGTACGCCGTCGACCGCTACACCTCGGTCAACGACTACGGCACCGCGGTGCTGTTCCAGCAGCTCATCGACAATCCGGTCGAGCGGGTGGTCGTGGCCTCCTCGATGTCGATCTACGGCGAGGGGCTCTACCGCACCCGGGACGGCCGGCTGATGGAGGACGTGGTCCGCGGCGGCCGCAATCCCGACGACTCCTGGGACCCGCTGGACGACGAGGGGCGTCCGCTGATCCCCGTGCCGACGCCCGAGAGCAAGAACAACGGCATCAAGTCGGTCTACGCGATCGGCAAGTTCGTGCAGGAGCGGCTGACGCTGACCCTCACTAAGCAGTACGGCATGGGCGGCTCGGCGCTGCGTCTGTGGAACGCCTACGGCCCGGGCCAGGCGCTCTCCAACCCCTACACCGGTGTGCTGGCCATCTTCGCCAGCCGCATCGCCAACGGCCAGGCGCCGATGGTGTTCGAGGACGGCCAGCAGCGGCGGGATTTCGTCCATGTCCGCGACGTTGCCCGGGCATTCCTGCTCGCCCTCGACAAGGCCGAGGCCGACGGCGAGGTGTTCAACGTGGGCTCCGGCGTCGACCGGACGGTGGAGGAGGTGGCCCTGCTGCAGGCGCAGGCCATGGGCCGTCCGGACCTGAGGCCCGAGCTGGCCGGCAAGGCCCGGGCCGGCGATATCCGCCACTGCATCCCCGACCTGACCAAGGCGCGCACCGTGCTGGGCTACGAGGCCCAGGAGGACTTCTCCGAGGGCCTGGCCGAGCTCGCCGAATGGGTGGCGCGCCAGGAAGCCGAGGACCGCGTCGTCGAAGCCCGCAAGGAGCTCGAGATGCGCGGGCTGGTGGCATGAGCGGGGCCGGCGCTCCGGTCCTGGTGACCGGCGGGGCAGGGTTCATCGGCTCCAACCTCGCCGACCGGCTGGCCTCCGAGGGCCATGCGGTGATCGTGCAGGACGCCCTCATGCGCGAGGGCGTCGAGCGGAACCTGGCCTGGCTGAAATCCCGCCACGGCGGCCGGATCACGCACCTCGCCGCCGACACCCGCGACCGCCGCGCGGTGGACGAGGCGGTGCGCGAAGCCCAGGCGGTGTTCCACCTCGCCGCCCAGGTCGCGGTGACCACCAGCCTGACCGACCCGGTCGAGGACTTCGAGATCAACGTCCAGGGGGCGCTGAACATCCTGGAGGCCGCGCGGCGCAAGGGCGGCCACACTCCGGTGATCTTCGCCAGCACCAACAAGGTCTACGGCGACCTGGCCGACGTGCCGCTGGAGCTGGCGGGCGACGCCTACCGCCCGACGGACCCGGCGCTGCGCGTCCGCGGCGTCAGCGAGAGCCGGCCGCTGGACTTCCACACCCCCTACGGCTGCTCCAAGGGCGCGGCCGACCAGTACGTGCTGGACTATTCGCGCAGCTTCGGCCTGCCGACCTGCGTCCTGCGGATGAGCTGCATCTACGGGCCCCGCCAGATGGGCACCGAGGACCAGGGCTGGGTCGCCCACTTCCTGATCCGGGCCCTGGAGGGCCAGCCGATCAGCATCTACGGCGACGGCCGGCAGGTGCGCGACATCATGAACGTGGCCGACACGGTGGAGGCCTACATGGCCGCCTGGCGGCGGATCGACCGCGTCAGCGGCCGCGCCTTCAACCTGGGCGGTGGGCCGAACAACGCCGTCAGCCTGGTCCAGCTCATCGGCTACATCGAGGAGCTGCTGCACCGGAAGGTGGAGCTGTCGTTCTCCGACTGGCGGGCGGGCGACCAGCGCTACTACGTCTCCGACCCTTCGGCCGCGCGGCGCGAGCTGGCGCTGGGCGAGTCCCTGGACTGGCGCACCGGCGTGGCGGCGCTCGCCCAGTGGCTGGCCGCCGAGCGGAGCGCGCCGCCGAGCCGGCGCGAGCGCGTCGAGGCCGTCGGATGAAGGTGGGCCTCGCCCGGCCCACGCGGCCCCGCGTGCTGATGACGACGGACGCGGTGGGGGGCGTCTGGACCTATTCGATCGACCTCGCCCAGGGGCTTGCCCGCGCGGGCGCGGAGACCACGCTTGTGGTGCTCGGCCCCTCGCCGACGCCGGACCAGGTCGCCCAGGCCCACGCCGTGCCGCACCTGACGCTGGTCGACACCTGCCTGCCGCTCGACTGGATGGCCAGCGAGCTGGCCGAGGTGCTGGAAGTCGGGGCGGCCGTCCGCGGCCTCGCCCGCGGCAGCGGCGCGGACATCGTCCACCTGAACAGCCCGGCGCTGGCGGCCGAGGGCGGCTTCACCGTGCCGGTGGTCGGCGCCTGCCACTCCTGCCTGGCCACCTGGTGGGGGGCGGTGAAGGACGGCCCGATGCCGCACGACTTCCGCTGGCGCTCCCAGGCGCTGTGGCAGGGGATGCTGGCCTGCGACGTCCTGGTGGCTCCGACGGCGGCCTTCGCCGAGGACACCGCCCGGGCCTACGAGATCCCGCGGCCCGTCGTGGTCCACAACGGCCGGCGTCCGGCCCCGCCGGCGCTCGCCGCGCGCGAGGCGATGGTGTTCACCTCCGGCCGGCTGTGGGACGAGGGCAAGAACATCGCCGTCCTCGACCGCGCCGCGGCCCTGATCGACGCGCCGCTGCAGGCCGCGGGCCCGCTGCAGGGGCCGAGCGGCGGCCCGGTGGTGCTGAGACACGCCCAGGCGCTGGGCCGGCTGTCCAACGACGCCGTCGGCCGCTGGCTGGCGCGGGCGCCGATCTTCGCGTCCGCGGCGCTTTACGAGCCGTTCGGGCTGGGGGTCCTGGAGGCGGCCCAGGCGGGGTGCGCCCTGGTGCTCTCCGACATCCCGACCTTCCGCGAGCTGTGGGACGGCGCCGCGGTGTTCTGCGACCCCGAGAGCCCCGAGGCCTTCGCCGCCGCCTTCCGCGACCTGCTCGCCGACCCGGTGCACGCCGAGCGGCGGGGTCAGCAGGCCAAGGCGCGGGCCGGCCGCTACACGGTCGAGGCCATGACGGCGGGGGTGCTCGACCTCTACCGCCACTACCAGCCGCAGCTGTTCCCGCCCATGGCGGCGGAGGTCGCGGCGTGAAGGTCGTCTACTTCACCCACTCGCTCGCCTCCTGCTGGAACCACGGTAACGCCCACTTCCTGCGCGGCGTGCTGCGCGAGCTGGTCCGCCGCGGCGAGGCGGTGCAGGTCTTCGAGCCCGCCGACGCCTGGAGCCTGCAGAATCTGCTGGCCGACCACGGCGAGGCGGGGCTGGGGGCCTACCGCCAGGCCTATCCCGAGCTGAACTCCACCCGGTTTGGCGCGGACCTCGACCTCGACCGGGCGCTGGACGGGGCGGATCTGGTCATCGTCCACGAGTGGAACGACCCGGCCCTGGTGGCCCGCGTGGGCCGGGCGCGCGCGGCGGGCGGGCGGTTCACGCTCCTCTTCCACGACACCCACCACCGGGCGGTGAGCGATCCGGAGGCCATCCGCGCCTTCGACCTCTCCGGCTACGACGGGGTGCTGGCGTTCGGCGAGACGCTGGCTGAGGTCTACCGCCGCTGGGGCTGGGGCGAGCGGGTGTTCGTTTGGCACGAGGCCGCCGATACGGCGCTGTTCCATCCGCCGGCGGAGGAGGGTCAGCGCGAGGGTCTGGTCTGGATCGGCAACTGGGGCGACGGAGAGCGCACCGCCGAGCTCGAGCAGTTCCTGATGGCGCCGGCCCGGCGCGCGGGCCTGCCGCTGGAGATCTACGGCGTCCGCTACCCCGACGAGGCGCGGGCCCTGCTGGCCCGCTACGGCGTCGACTACCGCGGCTGGCTGCCGAACGCCCGGGCGCCGGAGGTGTTCGCCCGCCGGCTCGCCACCGTGCACGTGCCGCGTCGGTTCTATGTGGAGGTGCTGCCGGGCATCCCGACGATCCGCGTCTTCGAGGCCCTGGCCTGCGGCATCCCGCTGGTGTCCGCGCCATGGAGCGACAGCGAGGGCCTGTTCCGGCCCGGCGAGGACTTCCTGTTCGCCCGCGACGGCGCCGAGATGGAGCGCCAGCTCAGGGCCATCGCCAACGAGCCGGACCTCCGCGCGTCGCTCGTCGCCTCGGGCCTGGAGACCATCCGCGCCCGCCACACCTGCGCGCACCGCGTGGACGAGCTGATGGCCGTCGCCGCGAAGCTCGCGCCCCAGAACGCCCTGGAGACCGTCTGATGAAGATCGCCTTCTACGGCTCGAGCCTGCTCTCCGCCTACTGGAACGGCGCGGCCACCTACTACCGCGGCCTGCTCGCGGAGCTGGCCCAGCGCGGCTACGACATCACCTTCTACGAGCCCGACGCCTTCGACCGGCAGCAGCACAAGGACATCGAGCCGCCGGACTACGCCAGGGTGGTCGTCTATCCGGCCACCGAGACCGCGCTGCAGACCGTGATCGCGTCGGCGGCCGAGGCGGACGTGGTGGTGAAGGCCAGCGGCGTCGGCGTCTTCGACGACGAGCTGCTGGAAGGCGTGATGTCGCTGGCCCGGCCGCACGCGGTGAAGATCTTCTGGGACGTGGACGCGCCGGCGACGCTCGCCCACTTGCGGGCCAATCCCGGCGACGTGATGCACCGCGTCCTGCCGCAGCTCGACCTGGTGCTGACCTACGGCGGCGGACCGCCGGTGGTGACCGCCTACCAGGCCGCCGGCGCGCGGCTGTGCCGGCCGATCTACAATGCGCTCGACGCCTCGACCCACCATCCGGTGGCGGCGCAGGCGAGGTTCGAGGGCGACCTCAACTTCCTCGCCAACCGCCTGCCGGACCGCGAGGCGCGGGTGGAGCGGTTCTTCCTGGAGCCCGCCGCCCGCCTGCCGGAGCGCCGGTTCCTGATCGGCGGCAACGGCTGGGACGACAAGGCCATGCCGGCCAACGTGCGGCGGATCGGCCACGTGGGCACGGCCGAGCACAACGCCTTCAACTGCTCCCCGCTGGCGGTGCTGAACGTCGCCCGGGATTCCATGGCCGACGTCGGCTTCTCGCCGGCCACGCGGGTGTTCGAGGCGGCCGGGGCGGGCGCCTGCCTGATCACCGACGCCTGGGAGGGGATCGAACTGTTCCTCACCCCCGACGAGGAGGTGCTGGTCGCCCGGGACGGCCAGGACGTGGCCGAGCACGTGGCCGCCCTCACGCCCGAGCGGGCGAGGGCGATCGGGGAGGCCGCCCGCCAGCGGATCCTGGCCGAGCACACCTACGCCCGCCGGGCGGCGGAAGCCGACGCCCTGATCCGCCGCGAGGCCGCCGCCAAGCGGGAAAGGAGCCTCGCGTGAAGCTCGTCGTCCTGGGCCTCTCGCTATCGTCCTCCTGGGGCAACGGCCACGCCACCACCTATCGCGCGCTGCTGCGGGCCTTCGCCGCCCGCGGCCACGAGGTGCTGTTCCTGGAGCGGGACGTCCCCTGGTACGCGGCCCATCGTGACCTGGCGCGGCCCGACTTCTGCGACCTGCGGTTCTACGGCGACCTGGGCGCCCTGCACCTCGCCTGGCGCGAGACGGTGGAGCAGGCCGATGCGGTGATCGTCGGCTCCTATGTGCCGGACGGCGTGGCCGTCGGGCGCTGGGTGCAGAAGACCGCGCGAGGCGCGACGGCCTTCTACGACATCGACACGCCGGTGACGCTGGCCAAGCTCGCCGCGGGCGACCACGAGTACCTGACGCCGGAGCTGATCCCCGGCTACGACGCCTACCTGTCCTTCACGGGCGGCCCGACGCTGGAGCGGCTCATGCGCCGCTACGGCTCGCCCGCCGCGCGCGCGCTCTACTGCTCGGTGGACGCCGAGGCCTACCGGCCGCTGGCCGAGCCGAAGCGCTGGGACCTGTCCTACCTGGGCACCTACAGCCCCGATCGCCAGCCGACCCTGGAGCGGCTGCTGCTGGAGCCGGCCCGGCGCGCCCCGGACCTGAGGTTCTGTGTCGCCGGGCCGCAGTACCCGGACGACATCGACTGGCCGGCCAACGTCGAGCGGCTGGACCACGTGGGGCCCGTGGACCATCCGGCGTTCTACGCCGCCAGCCGCTACACCCTGAACGTCACCCGGGCCGACATGATCGACGCCGGCTATTCGCCGAGCGTGCGCCTTTTCGAGGCCGCCGCCTGCGCCACGCCGATCATCTCCGACATCTGGGACGGCCTGGAGACGCTGTTCGAGCCGGGGCGGGAGATCGTCCTGGCGCTGGGCTCCGACGAGGTCCTCCGCACCCTGCGCGAGACGCCGGAGCCCGTGCGTCAGGCCATGGCCGAAGGCGCCCGCGCCCGCATCCTGGCCGAGCACACCGCGGCCCACCGGGCGGCCGAGCTCGAGGCGCATCTGGCCGAGGCCATGGCCGCCGCGGCGAAGGACGACCTGGTGACAGCCTGAGATGAGACGGCCGGGGCAGGCCGCAGGGGAGCGTTGAGTTTGGAAGGGACGCACATGAAGAACGGTCGGCAACTGCAGGTCCTCGTCGCCGGAGGCGCCGGGTTCCTCGGCTCCCACCTCTGCGAACGCCTGATCGACGAGGGCGCGCACGTCGTGTGCCTGGACAACCTGCAGACGGGCAAGCGCGAGAACCTGAGCCGCCTTCAGCGGGGCGACGACTTCGAGTTCGTGAAGGCCGACATCGTCGACGCCCTTCCGGCGCGGGTCACGCGCCGCAAGTTCGACCGGATCTACAACCTGGCCTGCGCGGCCTCGCCGCCGCTCTACCAGGCGGACCCCGAGCACACGATGCTGACCAGCGTGCTGGGCACCCAGCGCCTGCTGCGGCTGGCCGAGGCGACCGGGGCCCGGTTCCTGATCTCGTCGACCAGCGAGGTCTACGGCGATCCGGAGATGCATCCGCAGGCGGAGACCTACTGGGGCCACGTCAACTGCACCGGTCCGCGGGCCTGCTACGACGAGGGCAAGCGCGCCGCCGAGGCCCTGTGCTTCGACTACGACCGGCTGAAGCGGGCGGAGGTGCGGGTCGCCCGCATCTTTAACACCTACGGGCCCAGGCTCTCGGCGGACGACGGCCGGGTGGTCTCCAACGTGGTGCACCAGGCGCTCACGGGCGAGGACATCACCGTTTTCGGCGACGGCTCCCAGACGCGGTCCTTCTGCTACGTGGACGACATGGTCGACGGTCTCGTGCGGCTGATGGAACACGACGGTCCGCAGCCCGGTCCGGTGAACATCGGCAACCCCGTCGAGCGCACGATCATGGAGCTGGTCGACCTGGTGCTGACGCTGACGGGCTCGAACTCGGAGGTGATCCACCAGTCGCTGCCGGTGGACGACCCCAAGCGCCGCCGGCCAGACATCTCCAAGGCCGAGCGGGTGCTCGGCTGGCGCCCTGTGACCTCCCTGGAGCAGGGCCTGCGTTCGACCATCGCCTGGTTCGAGGCGAACCTCGGGGGCGGCGGCCGCGCGGCCGACGAGGAGGTCCGGCTGTCAGCCTGAGCCGGAGAGCGCCATGAGCCTCGAGGCGGAGCAGCACCCGGCGGAGGAGGGCCTCCGGACAACGGAGCGACCCGGCGACGCAGGCGTGTCGCGCATCCGGCGCGAGGCGATCCGCGCCTATGACATCCGCGGCCAGGTCGGACGCGACATCGACCGGCCGGGGGCCTACGCCCTGGGCCTCTCCTACGCCAGCGCGGCCCGCCGCGCCGGCCTCGAACGCGTCGGCGTCGGGCGGGACGGCCGGCTGAGCTCGCCCAGCCTGGAGCAGGCCCTGGTCTGGGGCCTGATCGACGGCGGACTCAAGGTCGAGCGGATCGGCCTGGGACCGACCCCCATGCTCGGCTACGCGGCCCGCGAGCTGGCGCTCGACGGGGCGATCATGGTCACCGCCTCCCACAACCCCCCGGGCGAGAACGGCTTCAAGATCCTGCTGGGCGACCAGCGCGTCCACGGCGAGCGGCTGCACGCGCTCGTGGAGGGGCCATGCCTGCGCGATCCGTGCGGATCCGCCCGGCGCGTCTCCATCCTGGACGCCTATGTGGCCGACCTCGCCCGCGCCGCGGCGGAGATGGCGCCGCTGAAGGTGGCCTGGGACTGCGGCAACGGCGCCACCGGCCCTGTGGTGGAGCGCCTCGCGCGTCGCCTGCCCGGCGAGCACCACCTGATCAACACACACGTCGACGGCCGCTTCCCGGCGCACCATCCCGACCCGGCCGTGGCCGCCAACCTGTCCCAGTTGGCGGAGGCCGTGATGGCGCAGGGCTGCGACCTCGGCGTGGCCTTCGACGGGGACGGCGACCGGATCGGCGTCGTCGACGCCCAGGGGCGCATCCTCTGGGCCGACCAGCTCATCCTGCTGCTGGCCCGCGATCTGCTTCTTCGACGGCCGGGCGCGGCGGTGGTGGCCGACGTGAAGTGCTCGAAGGTGCTGTTCGACGGCGTGGCCGCGGCCGGCGGCCGGGCGGTGATCTCGCCCTCCGGCTACGTCCACGTCCGCGAGGCCATCCAGGCGGAAGGGGCGCTGCTCGGCGGCGAGCTCTCCGGCCACATCTTCTTCGCCGACGGCTGGGGCGGGGTGGACGACGCGGTCTATGCGGCGGTGCAGACCTTCCTGGCGGTGTCGCGACTCTCCGGCGGACTCGCCGCCTTCCGGGAGAGCCTGCCGCCGAGCTTCGCCACGCCCGAGCTGCGCATCCCCTGTCCGGAGGCGCGCAAGGCGGAGGTGGTGGCCGAGGTCGCCCGGACGCTCGCCGACGAGGGCGCGGTCTTCGATCCCCGCCTGGGCCTGCGTGTGGAGAGCGCCGACGGCTGGTGGCTGCTGCGGGCCTCGGGCACCGAGCCCAAGCTCACCTGCCGTTGCGAGGCGCTGCATCCTGACGGCCTCGACAGGCTGCGGGGGGAGCTGAGGCGCCGGCTGGCGGCGTGCGGCCTCGAGATCGACGTCTAGCTATCCGCGCCGCCCGGCGGTACTCGCTCTCATGCCTCCGCGACGATCCTCCGCGCCGCCCGACGCCCGCCTGGCGGTGCCGGTCCTGCTGCTCCTGGTGTTCGTCAGCCTGATCGGCTTCGGCGTCGTCATCCCGCTGCTGCCGTTCTACGCCAGCGTCTTCGACGCCGCGCCCTGGCAGGTCACCCTGATGTTCGCGGCCTTCTCGGCGGGCGGCTTCCTGGGCGAGCTCACCTGGGGACGGCTCTCCGACCGGATCGGCCGGCGGCCCGTCCTGCTGATCACCATCCTGGCGTCGGCGGGCGGCTACGTGGCGCTCGCTTTCGCTCCGAACATCTGGATCGCGGTGCTGGTCCGCGGGCTGGCGGGATTCTTCAGCGGCAACATCTCGGCGATCCAGGGCTACATCGTTGACGTGACGCCGCCGGAGCGGCTGGCGGGACGTCTCGGCCTCGTCGGCGGGGCGTTCGGGATCGGTTTCGTCGTGGGGCCCTGGCTGGGCGGCGTGCTGGCGCAGCCGGAGCTCGGCGCCGCCGGCTTCCGGCCCCCGCTACTGGTCGCCGCCGGTCTCTGCGTGCTGGCGACGGTCGGCGTGCTGCTGTTCGTGCGCGAGAGCCTGCGGAGCGAAGGGCGCAACTTCGGCCGGCCGGGTCCCCTGGCGGCGCTCTCCGAGGCCTGGGCCGATCCGGTCCTGCGCCGGCTGCTGGCCATGACCTTCATGGGCTTCACCGCCTTTTCGGCGATGTGGTCGGTGTTCGGCCTGTGGGGCGAGGCGCGGTTCGGCTGGGGGCCGAAGGAGATCGGCTTCGTCATGGGTGTCACCGGCGTCGCGGCCGCGCTCAGCCAGAGCGTCTTCTCCGGCATCGTGGTGCGCCGGATCGGGGAGGTGACCACCATCACGGCGGGGCTCCTGCTGACGGGCGGCTTCCTGCTGGTCCAGGCGGTGTCGCCGTTCATCTGGCTGTGCGTCGTGGCGATGACTGCAGCGGTGACCGGGCACACCCTGAGCCAGCCGGCGACCAGCGCCCTGATCTCCCGCGCCGCCTCGCCGGGGCGGCAGGGTGCGATCCTGGGCGCCAACAACGCCGCGGGCTCAGCGGCGCGGGTCGCCGGCCCGGTGATCGCAGGCTTGATGTTCTCCGAGATCAGCCCGCATGCGCCGATCGTCTTCGCGGGCCTGGGAATGATCCCCGCCGCCTGGCTGGCCTGGCGCGCCGGGCGCCAGCTGCGGATCAGGGCCGGCCTGTAGGCTCCAGCGCGCCCAGCAGCGTCAGGGCCTCGCGGTAGCCGTGCAGGGTGCCGACATCGACGTAGCCCGTGCCGAGCGGCGCGTTCCAGGCCTCGCCGCCGCGGGCGATCCAGGCGTTCACCAGGGTGCCGAGGTACTCGTCCTCGCGGTCGCGCTCGCGCCACAGCGCATGAAGCTCGTGGAAGGTCCGGCCCGGCATCTTGAACGCCCCCCAGATCCACCGCGAGGCGGGTTCCGGCGCCTTCACCTGGATCTGGGAGATGCGGCCGTCCGGCCCGGCCACCACGGCGTCGAAGTGCTGCGGCTGGTCCACCGGGAAGGTGAGGAAGGAGAAGCGGTCGTCGGGCAGGCGCGCCAGGCCGTCCTCCGGGAACCAGATGGTGTCGGGTAGGCCCACGGCCACCGGCTCGTCGGGGCCGACCAGCGGGCAGGCGCGGAAGAGGGCGTCGCACAGCCCCGCGGCGCGCGGCTGCACCACATAGGCGATATCCACCCCGTCCACCCGGTCGCCGTAGTAGCGCAGGATGTCGGCCTTGTGCGGGCTGATCACCAGGCAGACCTTGGTCGCGCCGCCGAGCGCCAGGCGCTCCAGCAGGTATTCGCTCACCGCCCGTGGCCGCTCCGTTCCGCCGTCGCGGCGTACGCCCACCGGCAGGAGCTCCTTGGAGAAGGCCAGCGGCTGGATCCGCGTGCCCTGTCCGGCGGCCGGGATGATCCCCCACATGGCGGTCAGGCCTCCTCGAGGTCGCGCGGCGGCGCGGGGGAGGCCTCCAGCATCCGCAGGAGCTCGGCGGCGCGGTGATCGCTGGTGTGCTCGTCCAGCGTCCGCGCCCGCGCCGCCCTTGCGATGGCGGCCAGGTCGCCCGGGTCGAGATCCAAGGCGGCGAGCGCGCCCTGGGTATCTGTCGCCGTCAGGATCTCCCGGCCCGGCTCGAAGAACAGGTCCAGGCCCTCCCACGTGTCGGTGAGGATGGGACAGCCGCAGGCCGCGGCCTCGAACAATCGGCCGGACGGGCAGTAGCCCATCTGGGCCATGTCGCGCCGCGTGACGTTCAGGGTGAGCCGGGAGGAGGCGAAGAAGGCGGCGTGCTCCGGCGGCGCTACATGATCCAGGAAGTAGATGTTGGAGCTCCAGGGGAAGGCGTCGTCGTAGCCTGACCCGCCCAGCAGGAAGCGCTGGCGCGGACGCAGCCGGGCGGGCTCGGCGAACAGGGCGTTCACCGCCGGCTGCCGATCGGCCGCGTAGGTGCCGAGGTAGGACAGGTCGCAGGCGTACCGGGGATCGGGCGCGCCCGGCCTGTGGTGGTTGGGATCGACGTGCCCGTAGAGCGGAAGCGCGCGCCGCGCGCCAAGGTCGTGCTCCAGCCGGATCAGGGCCTCGCCGCCGGTGTAGCTGAGCACGAGGTCGAAGCCGCCGAGCCCCTCCGCCGGCAGGTAGTCCACCGTCTCGCCGGCCGCCAGCCTGGCGAGCGTCACCGGCGTGTCCATGTCGTAGAAGACCGAGCGCCGCCCGTGCTCCGTGGCCAGCCGCGCCGCGGCCCGGCCGTCCGGGCAGTAGGAGGTGACCATCACCGCGTCGGCCGAGGCCGTCTCGGCCCGGGCCCGCTCGGCGACGTCGGCCCAGTCGGCGTAGAGCACCAGCTCGCCCTGGGGCAGGGCGGGAAGGTCGCGGTGGCGGGCGTAGTAGGGGACGTCGCGCTCGAAGAAGACGACCTGCGCGCCGCGGCCGGCCAGGGCCCGGATCAGGCCGCGCCACAGGGTGGCGTGTCCGTTGCCCCACGATGAGCTCACCGTCAGGCCGAAGATCACGAGCTTCATCGTCTGGCTTCCCTCGCGACCTCAACCGGCGCACCACGGCGAAGGTTCCGACAGGGCGGCCGGAACGAGCCGGCCGCCCACGGGTTCGGCGGGCATGGACGACATGCGCCACCTCACCGACAAGCCGCAGCAGGACATGGCCGCGGTGCTCCGCCGGAACATCGAGGCGATGCGGGGCGAGCGCGAGCGCGAGGCGGCGGAGGCCACCTGGGGCGAGCGGCTGGCGTCGAGCATCACCGGCTTCACCGGCTCGCTGACCTTCGTCTACCTGCACGTGGCCCTGGTGGCGGTCTGGGTGGCGGTGAACCTGGGCTTCGTCCCGGGCGTGCCGCGCTTCGACCGCACCTTCGTGATCCTGGCGACGGTGGCGTCGGTGGAGGCGATCTTCCTCTCCACCTTCGTGCTGATCAGCCAGAACCGCATCGCGGCGCTGGCCGAGAAGCGTGCGGCGCTGGACCTGCAGATCAACCTGCTGGCCGAATACGAGATCACCCAGCTCGCGAAACTCGTGGGCGCCATCGCCGAAAAGGTGGGCGTCGAAGGCGTCCCGCCGCCTGAGCTCGAGGAGATCACCCGCGAGGTGGCGCCCGAGGCGGTCCTGAAGGAGCTCGACGAGGAGCTGAAGGACCGGCCCTAGACGTCGAAGAGGGCGTACTCGATGCCGAGGTCGCGGTTCAGCACCGGCTTGGCGACGTTGTAGACCGGCGTGCCCCGCGGCGTTCGGCCTTCGTAGGCGCCGCGGTGGGCATGGCCGTGCAGCACGCATTTCACGCCGTCGAAGCGGTCGATGGTCTCGCCCATGCGCGCCGAGCCCAGGAAGGGGAAGATCTCCGGCGGCTCGCCCATCACCGTGTCCTGGACCGGCGAGTAGTGGAGCACCACCACGGTCCGCTCGGTGCGCAGCATCCGCAGCGAGCTTTCGAGCTTGAGGTTCTCGTCCACCGAGGCCTGGACGAAGGCCTTGATCTCCGGCTCGCCGAAGGCGCTCAGCATGTAGCGGCCGTAGCCGCCGATGAAGCCCTTGCAGCCGGCGAAGCCGACGCCGTCGATCTCGTAGGCCTCCCCGTCCAGCAGCTTGACCCCGGCCTCGTGCAGGATGCGCGCGACCTCCTGCGGCTGGCCGCACTCGAAGTCGTGGTTGCCGAGCACGCCGACCACCGGGATCGACAGGGCCTGCAGGTCCTCGGCGAGGATCTCCGCCTCCGGCGTCTTGCCGAAGTTGGTGAGATCGCCGCACAGGGCGAGCACGTCGGCCTCCTGGCTGATGCGGCTGAACAGGTCCCGGTAGGGGTGGGGATGGTTCTCGCCCACGTGCAGGTCGCCGATCGCGGCGAGCCTCAGGTGGCCGTTCGACGGTCCCCCGGGCGCGGTTTCCGGATCAGGCGATAGGCTCATGCCGCTCCTCCAGGCCCTTGCCGACCACATCGGCGAAGCCCCATTCGGTGATGTCGGTGACGTAGTCGCGCGGGCTGAACAGCCGCCCGCGGCAGACCTTCACCCGCGCCGCGGGCAGGCCCACCTGGGCGTGCAGCCGGCTGGTGAGCTCCTCCATCACCCAGGTGGGGATGGTGTCGCGCTCGGTCGGATAGATGAAACGGAAATTCAGGAGGTGGGTGAGCAGCACCTCCCAGTAGGGCTCCATGTAGCGGAGCAGGCGCTGCCAATCGATCCGGTCGGAGGCGCGCAGGATGACGTGCGCGACGTCCGCGCCGTCGTAGCGGTAGCGGTCCTGGATGAACATCTTCGACAGGATCAGCTCGGTCGGCGGGGTGATCTTCGCCTCCGTGCCGTAGACGCAGATGGTGTCGTTGCCCTCGAACCACTCGTCGGTGATCGGCGCGGTGCCGTTCGACATGGCGAAGATCACGTCGAAGAAGTGGTTGTCCTGCCAGACCTTGGCGATCCAGCGCTCGTCCTCGACGTCGGTGCGGTAGCCGCGCTCCTGGAAGAAGGCGAGGATCTTCGGGTAGTCGCCGGCCTTGCAGAATACGTCGAGGTCCTTCGTGGGCCGGACGATGCCAGTGTAGGCGGTGACCGCATAGGTCCCGGACAGCAGGAAGGGGATGCCGGACTCGGTCAGCAGCTTCAGGCTTTCGGCGTAGAAGGCTTCCGCCTCGGGCGGGGGCTCGAAGGCGGCGGCGTCATAGGCGTGCGACATGCGTCAGGGGCTCAGGGGCTGGAAGGGCGGTGCGCCCCTTGCCCCAAACGGCAGCCCCTGCAGCCGGTTCCGGCCAGCCGCCGCGCGGCCGCCGTCGCGGGCTTTCCGGCGGCGCGCGGGATCATCTTTCTACGGCGGATCCCAGACGCGGGCGTGTTGCGGGCGGCCGGCCGGAGACAGCAGCTTAGCTGTTGATCTGGCTTGCGTTTTGCGCCACCCTGTGGACTTAGGGCCCGTGGCGCCCCCGTGGCTTGCGCCTCAGATACCGTCCACAAAATTTTTGCAGCAAAGCTGGAACCGGACCGCAAGTTCGCCCGTTCGTCCGTCAGGGCGGGGGTGTGTCTTGTGGTCGGGGTCGGCCGCAACGCATGTCCCCTGCGACCGCACCACACGTTCGTTCCCGGGGGAACCATGGCCGCATCCGTCACCGCCTCGCCGAAGCCTGCGAAGCCGTCAGCCAAAGCCAGCGCCAAGGCGCGCAGCCCGCGCGGCGGCAGCGAGCTGGACACCGCGGAGCTTCTGTCCGTCCTGCGGGCGTTCCGGCGCGGTGACTTCTCGGTTCGGCTGCCGCGGGGCCTGACGGGGGCCGCGGGCGAGATCGCCGAGGCCTTCAACGACGTGGTCGAGCTCAACGACCGCATGACCAAGGAGTTCGAGCGGCTCGGCGAGACCGTGGGCCGCCAGGGCAAGATCAACCACCGCGCCCGGCTGCCGGCCGCGCAGGGGTCCTGGGCCGCCTCCGTCGAGGCGGTGAACACCCTGATCGCCGACATGGTCCACCCGACCGCCGAAATGGCCCGCGTGATCGGCGCGGTGGCCAAGGGGGACCTTTCCCAGACCATGGACCTTGAGAACGAGGACCGGCCGCTGCGCGGCGAGTTCCTCCGGATCGGCCGGGTCGTGAACACCATGGTGGGCCAGCTGGGCTCCTTCGCCTCGGAAGTGACCCGGGTGGCGCGGGAAGTGGGCACCGAGGGCAAGCTGGGCGGCCAGGCGCAGGTGCGCGGCGTCGCCGGCACCTGGAAGGACCTCACCGACAACGTGAACTTCATGGCCGCCAACCTGACCGGCCAGGTGCGGAACATCGCCGAGGTGACCACCGCCGTGGCCAACGGCGACTTGAGCCGCAAGATCACCGTGGACGTGAAGGGCGAGGTGCTCGAGCTGAAGAACACCATCAACACCATGGTGGACCAGCTGAACGCCTTCGCGAGCGAAGTGACCCGGGTGGCGCGGGAAGTGGGTACGGAAGGCAAGCTGGGCGGTCAGGCCCAGGTGAAGGGCGTCGCCGGCACCTGGAAGGACCTCACCGACAACGTGAACCTGATGGCCGCCAACCTGACCGGCCAGGTGCGGAACATCGCCGAGGTGACCACCGCCGTGGCCAAGGGCGACCTCTCAAAGAAGATCACCGTGGACGTGCGCGGGGAGATCCTCGAGCTGAAGAACACCATCAACACCATGGTGGACCAGCTGAACGCCTTCGCCTCGGAAGTGACCCGGGTGGCGCGGGAAGTGGGCACCGAGGGCAAGCTGGGCGGCCAGGCCCGAGTGGAAGGCGTGACCGGCGCCTGGAAGGACCTCACCGACAACGTGAACTTCATGGCCGCCAACCTGACGGGTCAGGTGCGGAACATCGCCGAGGTGACCACCGCCGTGGCCAACGGCGACCTCTCCAAGAAGATCACCGTGGACGTGAAGGGCGAGATCCTCGAGCTGAAGAACACCATCAACACCATGGTGGACCAGCTGAACGGCTTCGCTTCGGAAGTGACCCGCGTGGCGCGGGAAGTGGGTACGGAAGGCAAGCTCGGCGGCCAGGCCCAGGTGAAGGGCGTCGCCGGCACCTGGAAGGACCTCACCGACAACGTGAACCTTATGGCCGGCAACCTGACCGTCCAGCTGCGGGACGTGTCGAAGGTGGCCACCGCCATCGCCAACGGCGACCTGACGCAGAAGATCACCGTGAACGTGCAGGGCGAGATCCTGCAGATCAAGGACGTGATCAACACCATGGTGGACCAGCTGAACTCGTTCAGCTCGGAAGTGACGCGCGTGGCGCGGGAAGTCGGTACGGAAGGCAAGCTCGGCGGCCAGGCCCAGGTGAAGGGCGTCGCCGGCACCTGGAAGGACCTCACCGACAACGTGAACCTGATGGCCGCCAACCTGACGGGTCAGGTGCGGAACATCGCCGAGGTGACCACCGCCGTGGCCAACGGCGACCTGTCCAAGAAGATCACCGTGGACGTGAAGGGCGAGATCCTCGAGCTGAAGAACACCATCAACACCATGGTGGACCAGCTGAACGCCTTCGCGAGCGAAGTGACCCGGGTGGCGCGGGAAGTGGGTACGGAAGGCAAGCTCGGCGGTCAGGCCCAGGTGAAGGGTGTCGCCGGCACCTGGAAGGACCTCACCGACAACGTTAACTTCATGGCCGCCAACCTGACCGGCCAGGTCCGTAACATCGCCGAGGTGACCACCGCCGTGGCCATGGGCGACCTCTCCAAGAAGATCACCGTGGACGTGCGGGGCGAGATCCTCGAGCTGAAGAACACCATCAACACCATGGTGGACCAGCTGAACTCGTTCGCCTCGGAAGTGACCCGGGTGGCGCGGGAAGTGGGTACGGAAGGCAAGCTCGGCGGTCAGGCCCAGGTGAAGGGCGTCGCCGGCACCTGGAAGGACCTCACCGACAACGTGAACCTGATGGCCGCCAACCTGACCGGCCAGGTCCGTAACATCGCCGACGTGACCACCGCCGTGGCCAAGGGCGACCTCTCCAAGAAGATCACCGTGGACGTGCGCGGGGAGATCCTGGAGCTGAAGAACACCATCAACACCATGGTGGACCAGCTGAACTCGTTCGCCTCGGAAGTGACCCGGGTGGCGCGGGAAGTGGGCACCGAGGGCAAGCTGGGCGGCCAGGCGCAGGTGCCCGGCGTCGCCGGCACCTGGAAGGATCTCACCGACAACGTGAACATGATGGCCGCCAACCTGACGGGTCAGGTGCGGAACATCGCCGACGTCGTGACCTCGGTGGCCATGGGCGACCTGAAGCGGAAGCTGACCCTGGACGCCAAGGGCGAAATCGCCGCGCTCGCCGACACCATCAACGGGATGATCGAGACGCTCGCCACCTTCGCCGACCAGGTGACCAACGTGGCCCGCGAGGTGGGCTCCGAAGGCAAGCTCGGCGGCCAGGCCCGGGTGCCCGGCGCCGCCGGGCTGTGGCGCGACCTGACCGACAACGTGAACGAACTGGCCGCCAACCTGACCACCCAGGTGCGCGCCATCGCCGAGGTGTCCACCGCCGTGACGAAGGGCGACCTGACCCGGTCGATCACCGTCGAGGCGTCGGGCGAGGTGGAAGAGCTGAAGAACAACATCAACGAGATGATCCGGAACCTGAAGGATCAGACGTTGAAGAACACCGAGCAGGACTGGCTGAAGACCAACCTGGCCCGGTTCACCCGGATGCTGCAGGGCGAGCGCGACCTGTCCACCGTGTCGAACCTGGTGCTCTCGGAACTGGCGCCGCTGATCAACGCCCAGCACGCGGTCTTCTACGTCACCGACCGTGACGACGAGGGCCAGATGGTGCTGAACCTGGCGGCCTCCTACGCCTTCAACAACCGCAAGCACCTGGCCAGCCAGTTCAAGCTGCGGGAGGGCCTGATCGGCCAGTGCGCCTACGAGAAGTCGCGCATCCTGCTGACCAACGTGCCCAAGGACTACGTCCAGATCTCGTCGGGCCTCGGCGAGGCGCCGCCGGCCAACATCATCGTCCTGCCCGCCCTGTTCGAAGGCGAGGTGAAGGCGGTGATCGAGCTGGCCACCTTCGGCGAGTTCAACGAGACCCAGCAGCAGTTCCTCGACCAGCTGATGGAATCCATCGGCATCGTGCTCAACACCATCGCCGCCAACATGCGGACCGAGGGCCTGCTGAAGCAGTCCCAGCTCCTGACCTCGGAGCTGCAGGCCCAGCAGGAAGAGCTGAAGAAGACAAACGACCGGCTGGAACAGCAGGCCGCGTCGCTCCGCCAGTCGGAGGAACTGCTCCGCACCAAGCAGGAGGAGCTGCAGCAGACCAACGCCGAGCTCCAGGAGAAGGCGCACCTGCTGTCGATCCAGAACCAGCAGGTGGAAGCCAAGAACCGCGAGGTGGAGCAGGCGAAGATCGCGCTGGAGGACAAGGCCGAGCAGCTGGCCCTCACGTCGAAGTACAAGTCCGAGTTCCTGGCCAACATGAGCCACGAGCTGCGGACGCCGCTGAACAGCCTGCTGATCCTCTCCAAGCTCCTGGCCGACAACGCCGCGGGCAACCTGACGGAGAAGCAGGTCGAGTTCGCCCGCAACATCCACGATGCGGGCACCGACCTGCTGGGTCTGATCAACGACATCCTCGACCTGTCGAAGATCGAATCCGGCACCGTCACCCTCGACATCGGCGAGATGTCCTTCGCCAGCCTGCGGGATCAGGTGGACCGGACGTTCAGCCAGGTCGCCCTCGACAAGAAGCTCGACTTCCAGGTGGAGCTCGACCCGGCGCTGCCGCGGTCGATGTACACGGACGACAAGCGGCTGCAGCAGATCATCAAGAACCTGCTCTCGAACGCCTTCAAGTTCACCGAGCATGGCCATGTGAAGCTGAAGGTCTCCCGCGCCCACGGCGGCTGGAGCCCGATCAACGACCACCTCAACACCGCGGGCCAGGTGCTGGCCTTCCAGGTGGAGGATTCCGGCATCGGGATCCCCGACGACAAGCAGCGGATCATCTTCGAGGCCTTCCAGCAGGCCGACGGGACCACCAGCCGCAAGTACGGCGGCACGGGCCTCGGCCTCTCGATCAGCCGCGACATCACCCGCCTGCTGGGCGGTGAGCTGAAGGTGGAGTCGAAGCCCGGCAAGGGCTCGACCTTCACCCTCTACCTGCCGCTGAACTTCAGCCCGGCCCAGCCCAGCGCGCGGCCGGCTTCGACCACGCCGACCCTGGCGCGGCCGATGATGCTGCCGTCGGCCTTCTCCGACGAGCCGGTGGAAGCCGTGGCGGACGATCGCGACAGCATCTCGTCGGGCGACAGCGTGGTGCTGATCGTCGAGGACGACCCGCGGTTCGCCTCGATCCTGCTCAGCCTGGTCCACGAGTCCGGCTTCAAGGGCGTGGTCACCGGCGAGGGCGGGGCGGCGCCGTCGCTGGCGCGCCGGTTCGGGCCTGACGCGATCATGCTCGACATCGGCCTGCCCGACATGGACGGCCTGGCCCTGCTCGACCTCCTGAAGCGGACGCCCGAGACCCGGCACATCCCGGTGCACGTCATCTCGGCCGACGACCAGAAGGGCCTTGGGCTGTCGATGGGCGCCTTCGGCTTTACCCACAAGCCGGTGGAGCGCGAGGTGGTGGTCTCGACCCTGCAGGGCGTAAAGAGCTTCGTCGACAAGGCGGAGCGCCGGATCGTGCTTGTGGGCTCCGACGGCGAGGCCGCCGAGCTCCTGCGTCAGTGCTTCACTCAGGTGGAGGTGGTGGACGACCTCGCCTCGGTCCTGGCGCGGCCGGCGGCCGACCGCCCGGACGGCCTGATGATCGAGGCCCAGGCCACGGCGATCCCGGAGATGGTCGAGCAGCTCAAGCAGAGCGACGGCCGGATGGTGCCCGCGGTGGTCTATGCGCCCGAAGAGCTGGAGCCCGAAGATGATCGCAGGCTCCGGCTTGCGGTCTTCGGCGGCCTTGTCCGCCTCGCCCGCACGCCTGACCAGCTGATCGACCAGGCAAGCCTGCTGCTGCACGAGCCGCTGGAGCGGATGTCCGCCCCGGCGAAGGCCAAGCTCAGCCAGAGCAAGCACGACGACGCCGTGCTCGCCGGCCGCAAGGTCGTCGTCATCGACGACGACATCCGCAACATCTTCTCGCTGGCGTCGGCCCTCGAGGAGTATGGGATAGAGCTCAGCTATGCGGAAAGCGGCCGCGCGGGGCTTGAGGTGCTGGACGCGAAGCCCGATGTGGACGTGGTTCTTGTGGACATCATGATGCCGGACATGGACGGCTACGAGACGATCCGCGAAATCCGCGCCAGGCAGCACCTGGCCGACCTGCCTATCGTGGCGGTGACGGCGAAGGCCATGAAGGGCGACCGCCAGAAGTGCATCCAGGCCGGCGCGTCCGACTATGTCTCCAAGCCCGTGGACATCGACCACCTGGTCTCGGTCCTGCGGGTGTCGATCCAGCGGGCGGACGCCATGAAGCTGGCCAGCGACACGGTGGTGTCCCTGATGCCGCAAGCGAGCTGACGTGACCCGAGTCTCACCCGCCAGCGTCGTGACGCGAGCCTGGCGGGCGGAGCCTCCGGCGCCGCCCGACCTGGAGACGCCGCTCACGGCCCGGATCCTCATCGTCGACGACGACGAGCGCAACGCGTTCGCCGCCGTGCAGGCGCTTGAGGGGCTGGGCCATGAGCTGGTGGTCGCCCGGTCGGGCGAGGAGGCGCTGCGGCGCCTGCTCACCGAGGATTTTGCGCTCATCCTGCTCGACCTGCACATGCCGGGCATGGACGGGTACGAGACGGCCGAGCTGATCCGCACGCGCAAGCGGACCAAGGACACCCCGATCGTCTTCCTGACGGCGATCTTCCGGGACGAGGCCCACGTCTTCCAGGCCTATTCGGCCGGGGCGGTGGACGTGGTCTTCAAGCCCGTGGACCCCTTCATCCTGAAGTCCAAGGTGACGGTCCTGACGGACCTCTATCTCAAGACCGAGGAGGTGAAGCGGCAGTCCGCCTACCAGCAGTGGCTGCTCGACGAGCACGCGCGGGTGAAGGCGGAGAAGGCCCAGACGGAGAAGGCGCTCAGGCGCACCGAGGCGCGGCAGGAGGCGATCCTGCAGTCCCTGCCGATCGTCTTCACCTCGCGCAGCATCGAGCCGCCGTTCGCCCCGCAGTTCGTGTCGGAGTCGATCAAGGACATCACCGGTTTCCCGGCGTCGCGATTCGTGGAGGAGGCGGAGTTCGGCTCCAGCCGCATCCACCCCGACGACCTGGACCGGGTCGTGGACTCCATCGGCCGGGCGGTGAAGACCGGCCGCTATTCGGTGGAGTTCCGCTGGCTGTGCGCCGACGGCCAGTACAAGGTGCTGCAGGATCAGGGCGTGATCGCGCCCAGCGTCGACGGCGAGCCGCGGGAGATCTTCGGCGTCATGCTGGACGCCACGGACCGCCACAGCCTGGAGGAGCAGCTCGCCCAGGCCCGCAAGATGGAAGCCGTGGGCCAGCTCACCGGCGGCGTGGCGCACGACTTCAACAACCTGCTGACGGTCGTCCTGGGCAACGTCGACATCATGGCCCGCAAGGCCGAGGACGAGGCCCGCCGAACGCGCCGGATCGAGGCCATCCGCCAGGCCGCCGAGCGCGGCCGCGACCTCACCCGCCAGCTCCTGGCCTTCTCGCGCCGCCAGCACCTGACGCCGGTGACCATCGACGTGAACGCCCTGATCCACGACTTCGCGCCGCTGCTGCGCCAGGCCGTGGGCGAAGCCGTGACGGTGGACCTCAAGTTCGCCGAGGAGATGCTCTGCGCGCACGTCGACCCGACGCAGCTGGAGACGGCGCTGCTCAACCTGGCGGTCAACGCCCGCGACGCCATGCCGGACGGCGGCTTGCTGGAGATCGCCACCCGCCGGGACGGTGAGCGCATCGGCGTCGAGGTCACCGACACGGGCGTGGGCATGTCGCAGGACGTCCGCGACCGCGTCTTCGAGCCCTTCTTCACCACCAAGGAGGTGGGCAAGGGCTCGGGCCTGGGCCTCTCGCAGGTGTACGGTTTCGTTCAGCAGTCCGAGGGCGAGGTCCGCCTGGAGAGCACGCCCGGCAAGGGCACGACCTTCAGCCTCCTGCTGCCGGCGTCGTCGACTCCGGCGGAGGTCGTGAAGCCGGCCGAGCGCGCCAAGACCATCGAGGGCGGCGACGAGAAGATCCTGCTGGTCGAGGACGATCCCACGGTCCTGGCGCTCACCCTCGATATGCTGACCGGCCTGGGCTACGACGTGACGACCGCCACCAACGCCGCCGAGGCGCTGGAAGTCGTCCACTCCGACGCCAAGATCGACCTGCTGTTCACGGACGTGGTGATGCCGGGCGGGGTCAGCGGGGTCAGCCTCGCGCGGACGTCGCGGGAAATCCGTCCGGACCTGCGCGTGCTCCTCACCTCGGGCTTCGTGGGCGAGGGGGCGGTCATCGAGAACGCCGAGTTCCCGCTGCTCGACAAGCCCTACGAGACGGCGCTGCTGGCGGCGAAGCTGCGCAAGCTCCTCGACAAGCCCGGGCGGCGCAAGAAGCAGCGCGAGGGCGCGGCGGCGGCCGAGTAGGTCAGGTCCGCGCCAGGCGGCGCAGGGCCGCGGCGAGCCGGCGGGCCCGCGTCCGACCCATCTCCGCGTCACGCTCTCCGGAGGAGAGGGCGGTGGCCATGGCCTCGAGCTGTTCGGCCCGGCCCTCGGGCGCGAAGGCGTCGGCCAGCATGGAGGCTTCGGTCAGGAGATCGGCCCGCAGCTCCGCCGGACAGGCGTCGAGCAGGGCCTCTTCGAAATCGATGATGTCGGCCGTGCCTTTCGGCTCGGCCGGTCGTTGCGCACGTTCCATGGAGCCCTCGTCGTCGGCTCCTCGTAACCCCTCGACCTAACTCAGGTTCCTAAGGCGAAGACCGCGAGGCGGACCTCGTAGGCGAGGGTTGCGCCGGGCGAAAGCCGGGCCATTCCGGTGTCCGTCCCGGGCGGCCAGATGGCCGCGAAGGGCTCGGCAAGGTTGAATTGCGGCTCCACCACCACGAACGGCTTGTCCGGCGGCGCATAGATCTGCACGGCCTTCACCTCCGGTGTCGGGGAGGCGATACGCAGGCCGATCCCGGCGGCGGGATCCAGCACCTCGACCACCGTCTGGCCTTCCTGCCGCACGAGATCGGTGAAGCAGTCGTCCAGATAGAGGTCGCCCAGCGCCGCTCCGCCATTGAAGTCGTAGGGCGTCCCCGCCACGGGCAGCAGCCGTCCGGTGGGAAGCACCTCGTCATAGTCGTTGTTCTCGCAGCGCAGGCGCGCCGGCAGGCGCAGGCGGGCCTGGGCGCGGTCGCCGCTGGGCAGCTGGAAGTAGGGATGCCAGCCGAGGCCCAGGGGCAGGGGCTCGGAGCCGGTGTTCCGCGCGGTGACGTAGAGGAGGAGCGCGCCGCCGCGCAGGGCCCAGGCGATCTCGAGCTGCAGCTGTCCGGGCCAGCGGCCGCCGAAGTCACCGGCGTCCAGGCGGCCGGTCACGGCGTCCTCGGAGGCCTCGAACGGGACACAGGCGTCGAGGATCAGGCCGTGCATGGCGTACTGCTCGGCGCCCGGGGCCTTGCCGCCCCAGTTGCGCGGCAGGCGCACCGCGCGGCCGTCGACCACCGTCTCGATCTCGCGCGAGTCCGCCAGCGCCCGTCCGCGGATGCGATTGGCGTAGGGGGCGAGCAGGCAGCCGCCGAAGGCGAAGGCGCGGTTTCCGGCGAAGTCGTCGGGGCCGCCGGAAAGCTCCCGGGCGGCGTCCTCCGGCTCTGGGGCGAAGAGGCCGTCGACGATGCGGCCGTCGGGCATCCGCAGCCGCGCCTGCAGCAGCATCATGCCGCGGCCGGGCAGGACCTGGGCTTCCGTGAAGGCGGGGCCCTCGGGCGGCAGGTCCCGCGCCCGCAGGGTGACGAGCGGCGCGCCGCCGATCCGGAGCCCCCCGGACACGGCCTAGCCGCTCTCGCCGACGGTCAGCTCCACCGCGCGCAGGTGGCGGGCCTCCTGCCGGTGGCGCTCGGCGGCCGGCTCCTCGTATTCGGACGGCATCACGATCGGCACCGACAGGCAGACGCTCTGGGTCGGCAGCACCTCGCCCCAGTCGGCGATCAGCTGCTTGTAGGAGCGGCCCACGGGGCGGATCTCGCGGTTGAGGTCATAGAGGCCAACCGGATGGACCCGGCCGTTGTCCTCGCGCAGGCCGGTGTCCCAGTCGATCTGGTCGGTAAGCGAGTACCAGGTGAAGCCCACGGTCGGCACGCCATCGTTGCGCACGCGCAGCACGTTGGCCCACTCCTTCCACAGCCAGTTCACCGCCTCGTCGCCGTTGGGACCCTCGGCGATGTTGGTCTCGGTGTGCATCACCGGCAGGCGGTAGCGGTTGTAGTACTGCCGGGTGATCTCGTTGTAGCCGAAGATCTCGCCAGAGGCCCGGCTGGAGCCGTCGGCGGCCACGCGGTGCTCGTTGGTCCAGTAGTAGTCGTTGCCCAGGATGCAGTGGTGGTGCAGGGCGTTGCCGAGGAAGAAGTGGTACTCCTCGCGGGTCATGCCGTTGTCGAGCAGGTACTCGTACATCTCCGAGTCCACCCGGTGCCCGTAGTTCAGGTCCAGTGACAGGAAGCGCCGGGAGTTCTCGATCTCGGCCGGCTTGATGGCCGCCGGGTTCTCGGCGTGGAAGTACTCCGAGGACTCGCTCTGGATGAAGATGGCGTCGGGCCGGACCTTCAGGATCTCCTGCATGGCCCGCACGTTCGCCTTCACGATGTGCTTGAGCGCGGTGACGAAGGTCAGGTCCGTCGTGCCCTGCTCGTTCCACCAGCCGTACTTGCCGGAGAACTGGGCGCAGATGAACATCTCGTTGACCGGGGTGTAGAGCTGCACCCACGGGAAGCGCCGGGCGAAGGCCGCCGAGTAGCGGGCGAACACCTCGGGGAAGTCCGGGTTCTGGAAGTCGCCGATCCAATCGGGCACGCCGAAATGGCAGAGGTCGACGATCGGCACGATGTCCCGCCGCTTCAGCTCGGCGAAGGTGACGTCGGAGAACTCCCAGTCGTACTTGTCCGGGCCGAGCAGGCTGGTGTGCAGCGGCGGCCCGTAGCGGAGGAACCGGAGGCCCAGCTCCTCGACCAGGTCGAAGTCCTTGCGCCAGTGCCGGTAATGGCCGCAGGACTCCATCTGGTCCACGCGCACGCGGCCGTTCTTGATCTTCGGGATGCTGTTCTCGATCCCGGTGGCGAACATGAAGGCGGAGATGGCGAGTTCCTCCGAACTGCCGCGCTTAAATGGCGGCGCCCCGAAGCCGGTAGAACTCCGGGGCGCACGCTGGGTTCAGTATTTTCCGCCGAGGCTCCGGCGGAGGGAAGGCCTATTCGGCGGCTTCCGCGAGCGGCTGGCCGTTGATCTTGCGGCAGCGCGAGAGGAGCGCCAGATGGTCAGCGCCGTTCACGACGTTGCGCACCCAGGCCTTGTCGCCGTGGACGGCGACCACCTCGAAGTGCGGGAAGAGGTTCGGACCGGTCCGGACGAGGTCGCCCGCCTGGATATCCTCCTCGTACTCGCGCTCGTGGCTGATAGAGAAAACGTCGGAATAACTGGACAACGACATCTGTGGGATCCCCTCCCGATTCTGTCGTCTAAGATAGTAGACCCCAGACTCTGAACGTAAGCCAAACGCGGACGTCAGGATGTCGCAGTCGATAGACAACAGTGTTCGCGGAACCTTCACACGATTCGCGGACGCCTTGACCGCAGGAGTAGGCCTTGGACGTGCGCTGTGTGGTGCAAGCCTCTGATCAGCTTGGAGAAGGGCCCGTCTGGGCGGCGCGGGAAGGCCGTCTGTACTGGTTCGACATCAAGGGCCTGAGGTTGTCCTGGTACGAGCCCTCCACCGATGCGCGTGGGTCGTTCGCCCTGCCGGTGCGCGCTAGCGCCGCAGCCCCAAGGGCCAAAGGCGGGCTGCTCCTGGCCACCGAGAAGGGCCTGGCGGTCTGTGACCCGCATGCCGGGACCCTCGCGATCGTCCAACCCTACGACCTTGGCCCGGGCTTCCGCACCAACGATGGCAAGATCGACCCTCAGGGTCGGTTCTGGTGGAGCACCATGGACGACGATGGCGGGAAGCGGCCGGGCGCCGTGTTCCGCACCGGCCCGGACATGAAGACGGTGCGGGTGCTGACGGGGATCCACATCCCCAACACCATTTCGGTCAGCGCGGACGGCCGGACGCTCTACATGGCCGACTCGAAGCTGCAGACCCTGTTCGCGCACGACGTGGACCGGCTGGACCAGGTCCGCGAGTTCGCCCACACCCGCGGCGAGGCCGGATCGCCTGATGGCTCGGCCATCGACGCCGAGGGCTACCTGTGGAACGCCCAGTGGGGCGCCTGGCGGATCGTCCGCTACGCCCCCGACGGGCGCATCGACCGCATCGTGCGGGTGCCCGTGGAACAGCCGACCAGCTGCGCCTTCGGCGGCCCGGACCTTTCCACCCTCTACGTCACCAGCGCCTGGGACGAGCTGTTCCCTCAGCAGAGGGCCGAGCAGCCCCTGGCGGGCGGCCTGTTCGCCTTCGAGCCCGGGGTGACGGGGATGCCGCTGCCGGAGTTCGCCGGGTAGACCGCATAACGGCGTCGTCCCGACTTGCGCCCCGCGGCAGGCCAAGCTTAGCTGCTCGTTCCAGACAGGGGACGCTCAGTGGACGAACTTTCGGCGCGCGACGAGGACCTGAAGCTCATCCATGTGTCGCTGGTGCTCGGCCACCGGCCTGCCTACCCGGACGCGCACTTCGACGAACTGACGCTGAACGGGCAGCCAGTCACCATCTGGAGCGAGGCGCAGTTCCCCGGCCAGCAGGGCATTATCATCGCGCTGGGCTGGCACGAGCCGAAGGCGACGCTGAACCTCTCCTGGCGGTTCCGCATCCCGTTCAACGGCGAAGGCGTCTACCTGGTGGGCTGCTACCTCGACCGCGGCATCAGCAAGATGAAGCGCCTACAGCTCTACGAGGACGTCATGCCCGGGCAGGTCTGCGAGGGGACGGCCTCCTTTACCCTGCCGTAGCGGCCGCACCCCCGACCGTCGGTGAAACGCCTGAACCGACCCCGCCGCTCAGGGGTTAAGGTGAGGCATCTCCGGGGAAATCGAGGGTCCAGGCGCATGGCCGACAAACCGCTGCGCAGCCAGAAGAGCTACGGAAAGCTTGACCGGGACGGGTTCATCCACCGCAGCTGGATCAAGGGCACCGGCCTGCCCGACCACGTCTTCGACGGCCGCCCGATCATCGGCATCTGCAACACCTGGTCGGAGCTGGTCACCTGCCAGTTCCACCTGCGCGACCTCGCCGAGTACGTGAAGCGCGGCGTCTGGGAGGCCGGCGGCGTGCCGATCGAGTTCCCGGCCATGAGCCTGCCCGAGACCCAGATGCGGCCGACGGCCATGCTGTTCCGCAACCTGCTGGCCATGGAGGTGGAGGAGTCGATCCGCGCCAATCCCATCGACGGGGTGGTGCTGCTGGGCGGCTGCGACAAAACCACCCCCGGCCAGCTGATGGGCGCGGCGAGCGTCGACCTGCCGGCGATGGTGGTCTCCTCCGGCCCCATGCTGAACGGCAAGTGGCAGGGCAAGGACATCGGCTCCGGCACCGACGTCTGGCGTTTCTCCGAGGCGGTGCGGGCCGGCGAGATGAGCCTGAAAGACTTCCTCTCCGCCGAGGCGGGCATGAGCCGCAGCCACGGGGTCTGCAACACCATGGGCACGGCCTCGACCATGGCCAGCCTCATCGAAGCCCTGGGCATCAGCTTGCCGAACAACGCGGCCCTGCCGGGCGTGGACAGCCGGCGCAAGACTCTTGCCCATCTGACCGGCAACCGGATCGTCCAGCTGGTCAAGGAGGACGTGAAGCCGTCGGACATCCTGACCCGGGAGGCCTTCGAGAACGCCATCCTGATGCACGCGGCGATCGGCGGCTCCACCAATGCGGTGGTCCACCTGCTGGCCCTCGCCGGCCGGGTCGGGGTGGACCTGACGCTGGAGGATTTCGACCGCATCGGCCGGGAGGTCCCGCTGCTGGTGAACCTGATGCCGTCCGGCCGCTATCTGATGGAGGATTTCTGCTACGCCGGCGGCTGTCCGGCGGTGATGAACGAGTTGGGTCCGGTGCTGCGGCGCGAGGCGCTCACCGTGTCGGGTCTCAGCCAGGGCGAGATCGCGGACGCGGCCGAGGTCTGGAACCGCGAGGTGATCGGCACGCGCGACGCCCCGATCGGTCCGTCCTCGGGCGTCTGGGTGCTGCGCGGCAACCTGTGTCCCGACGGGGCGATCCTGAAGCCCAGCGCCGCCTCGCCCGAGCTGCTCACCCACCGGGGTCGCGCGGTGGTGTTCGAGGACATCGAGGACTACCACGCCCGCATCGACGACCCGGACCTGGAGGTCGACGAGACGTCGATCCTCGTCCTCAAGGGCTGCGGGCCGCGCGGCTATCCCGGGATGCCGGAGGTGGGCAACATGGCCCTGCCGCCGAAGCTGTTGCAGAAGGGGGTGCGCGACATGGTGCGGATCTCCGACGCGCGGATGAGCGGTACGGCCTACGGCACGGTGATCCTGCACGTCTCGCCGGAAGCCGAGGCGGGTGGACCGCTGGCGCTGGTGCGGAACGGCGACGAGATCGCCTTCGACGGGCCGAACCGCACGCTCGAGCTGCTGGTCGACGACGCCGAGCTGCGCCGCCGCCGCGAGGCCTGGGAGGCGGCGCGAAAGCCCTCCGAGTTCCAGCGCGGCTGGTACCGTCTCTACATCGACACGGTGATGCAGGCCGACCGTGGGGCCGACCTCGACTTCCTGGTGGGCAAGTCCTCCAGCGAGGTCACCCGGGAAAGCCACTGATGGGCAAGCCGGCGCTCCTGGCCTGCGACTGGGGAACGACGAACCTGCGCGCCTGGACCTTGGACGCGGATGGGCAGGTGGTGGCGCACAAGGAGTTCGACCTCGGCGTCTCCCGGCTGGCGCCCGGCGAGGCGGCGAAGCGCTTCGAGGCGGAGGTGCAGCCGGCGTTCGGGGCCCAGGGGCTGCCGGCGATCCTCTGCGGCATGGTCGGCTCCAACCTCGGCTGGACGGTCGCGCCCTACGCCGACTGCCCCGTAGGCCTCGATGAGCTCGCCGCCTGCCTGGCGCCGGTGGAGGCGCACGGCGCCTGGGCCCGCATCGTCCCGGGCGTGCGCAGCCAGGGCCTCGCCGGCGCGCCGGACGTGATGCGCGGGGAGGAGACCCAGCTGATGGGCTGGCTTGCCGAGCACCCGGACCGGCGCTCAGGGCGGCGGGTCATCTGCCACCCCGGCACCCACGCCAAGTGGATGCTGGTGGAGGACGGCCGGCTGGTCCGCTTCGTCACCGCCATGACCGGCGAGCTGTTCGCGGTCCTGGGCAAGCACAGCGTCCTGAAGAGCGAGGCCCCGGCGAATGACATACCGGCGTTTGAGATGGGGCTCGTGGCGGCGGGGGAGGGCGACGCCCTGGCCGCACGCCTGTTCACCGCCCGCTCGCGGGTGGTCGGCGGCGGTGCGTCCGCTGAAAGCACGCCGAGCTACCTGTCGGGCCTGCTGATCGCGGCCGAGGTCGCCGCCGTGCCGCGCCTGCTCGGGATCGCTGCCCACGAGCCGGTGGTCCTGCTGGGCGACGAGAGGCTCTGCAGCCTCTACTCCCGAGCGCTTGCCCGGCGCGGCGTGGCGCATGAGACCTTCGACGGGGAGGCGGCGGCGGTGGCCGGCCTCTTCGCCCTCTACAGCCTGGGAGCGGCCCGATGACCCTCGACGAAGCGCTCGCCCACTGTCCGGTGGTGGCCATCGTCCGCGGCGTGAAGCCCGACGAGGTGCTGGACCATGCCACGGTCCTGCTGGAGGCCGGGGTGTTCGGCGTCGAGGTGCCGCTGAATTCCCCCGACCCGATCGAGAGCATCCGCAGGCTGGCCGCCGAGTTCGGCGTGCGGATGGTCGTGGGCGCCGGCACCGTGCTCACGCCCGAGCGGGTGGAGGCGGTGGCGGGGGCCGGCGGGCGGATCGTCATCTCGCCGAACACCCAGCCGTCCGTGATCCGCCGGTCGGTGGAACTGGGCCTGGAGCCTGCGCCCGGCTTCGCCACGGCGAGCGAGGCCTTCGCCGCCATCGACGCGGGCGCGCGGCATCTGAAGCTGTTCCCCGCGGTGACCTACGGGCCCTCGCACGTGAAGCAGCTCCGGGCCGTCCTGCCGCCGGAGGCGGTGGTCTGGGCGGTGGGCGGCGTCGGGCCCGACAGCATGGAGGCATGGTGGGCGGCGGGAGCGCGCGCCTTCGGTCTTGGCGGCGAGCTCTACAGGGCCGGCCAGTCCGTGGCGGAGACGCGCGACAAGGCCAGCCGCGTGGTCGAGGCCGCCCGCGCCCTGGGCTGAACCTCGGCGTGGCCTGCGGGTTTAGCTCTTGAACGGAGGGACACCCGATGAAACAGCTCACCCGCTTCGCGATCGACGTTCGCGACGAGGACTTCCTGCTGACCCTGGAGGACGATTCCGGGACCAAGCACGAATTCGCCGCCTCCCCGGAACAGCTCGACGCCGTCATCGACGCCCTCGACGACCTGCTCTCCGAGCACGAGGAGGAACTGTTCGAGGTCGAGGACGACGCCCCAACCTACCAGAAGCCGCTGGGCTAGCCGCTCAGGCTAGGCGTCCTCGCGCGGCTGGCGTCGGCCGGCGCGCATGAACAGGTCGGGCGGCGCGCCGTCCACCATGGCCTCGGCCTCGGCCGCGAACTCCGCCTCGGTGACGATGGCGGCGTAGCGCCCGATGGCGTTCTCCAGCGTCGGCATCACGAGACCGCGTTCGGTGCCCAGCGGGGCGTAGGCGGGCCGCGGCGCGGGCCAGCCGAAGCTGCGCCCCGGGCGGCCGATGACCCGGCGCGCATCCAGGTTCAGCGCGGCGGCGACGCGGCGGGCGAATTCCGCCCACGAGACTTCCCCGCCGTTGGCCAGGTGGCGGATGCCGGTTTCGCCGTCGATGAGCAGGTCCAGGGTCGCATCGACCAGGTCGGGCACATAGGTCGGCGAGACCACCAGGTCGTCGGCGGCGTGGAAGTCCTGGTCCGCGGCCAGCGTGCGCAGCACATGGGCGGCGAAGTTGTAGGGATCGAAGGGGGAGAAGAAGGCCGCCGTGCGGACCATCAGGGGCCGCCCGCCGAGGTCGAGGATCTCACACTCCGCCCGGGCCTTGCTGAGGCCATAGACGTTGAGCGGGGCCGGCGCGTCGCTCTCCACATAGGGCCGGTCGGAGCGGCCGTCGAACACCAGGTCGCTGGAGAAGCCGACGAAGGGAATGCCGCGATCGCGGCAGGCCCGGGCCAGCTGGATCGCGCCCTCCGCATTGGCGGCGAGGCAGGCGGCCGTCTCGGCCTCCGCGTCGTCCACCCGCACCCAGCCGGCCGCGTTGATCACGCCCCAGGGCTCGCAGGCGTCCAGCACGCGGGCGATGGAGTCCGGATCGGCGAGCGACAGCTCGCCCCGGCCGGTCAGGCGGTAGTCGATCCCGCGCCATTCGCAGGCCCGGGCCAGGGCCTTGCCCAGGGTGCCGGTGGCGCCGGCGATCAGCAGCGGCCGCGCCGGCGCCTGGCCGGTGCGCCACTCGGGGCGAGGCTCGGGAGAGTCGACGGTGCGGAACACGGGCCGGAACTCCATACGGATGTCACGTCGCCACCAGCCGGGGCCGAGGGTGGCGGGATGCGGCGTTTCGGCGCCGGAACCCAGTCGCGTCAGCTCGGCGGCGAGCGCGGTCGGCCGCGGCGGCTCGGCCCGGACGTCGAAGGCTCCCACCTCGTAGTGGCCGATGTGGCGGGTGAGCAGGCTGTTCCAGTCGTAGGTCCCGAGCAGCGCCCAGGCGGTGACCGCGCGCAGGTCGACGCCGCGGCCGCGCAGCCGGTGCGCCGCCTCCCAGGCCTCGCGCAGCCAGCGCACCTGCTCCTCGCGCGTGCAGCCGTTGTGCGTTTCGGTGACGGCCAGCGGCAGGCCGTAGCGCGTCCAGGCTTCGTCGAGCACGCCTTCGAGTCCGCCGGGAGCCGGCAGGGCGACCCGCACCGCCTCCACGTCGGCGAAGGCCATGTACTGGTTCCCGCCGTGCCGCTCGGGCGGATAGTCGTCGAGCCGGTGGTCGAGGAAACGGTCGGAGGTCAGGTAGTGATTCACCCCGACCACGTCCGGCGGGCAGGGATCGTCTGCGATCGCCCGGAGCCGGTCGCCGAACCCGAAGCTCTCCAGCCGGTCCCACAGGAGGTGGCCCGGCGTGACCCGGCCGGCCAGCAGGTCCCAGGTCATCCAGCGCCGGGCGTTGTCGAAGTCCGCCTGGTGCTTCACCGCGCGGGTGGAATAGGTGCGCCCGAGATCCTCGGTCTGGATCAGCCGGGCGGCGGAGTTGACCTGCCGGATCTCACGCATGGCCAGCCGCGTGGCGTCGATCTGGTTGAACAGCGCGACCCAGAACATGTGCTCGTCGGCCAGGTGCGGATACCAGTGGCCGTAGAGGGCGGAGAAGCGGGCGGTGGTGAGCGGCTCGTTGACCGGCGTCCAATCCTCGATCCACGGGTACCGCTCGGCGGCGGCCCGGGCGTAGGCGGCGAAGGCCGGGACGAAGCCCTGGTCCACGAGGCTCGTGTACCGTGGGCCGCTGCCGTGGTGCAGCAGGCCCGCGATCGGTCGCATCCCGAGGTCACGGATCCGGGGGAGTCGCTCGTCCGTCCAGCTCCAGTCGAAGCGGTCCCGCTGCGGCGCTACGCGCTCCCACAGCACCGGATAACGCAGCGCCTTGAGGCCGAGCGCTGCGAAGCGCTCCAGGTCCTCGGGACGGTGCTGGTGGCCGGAGCGGATCGTCTGGTCGTGGAAGGCGCCGCCCACACGGTTCACCGTGCATTCGTGACCGCCCCACAGCTCAAGTTCAGGCATACACCCTGGCTTTCCCGTCACAGCCCGAAAACTAAAGCCGTGGTTTCAGCAAATCGTTCCACCGCCTTGCTTTTGATGCTGGAACGGTTCTCCGGGCGGTGAATTATGAACCTCATGGATCGGGGATCTAAGTCCGCCGTGCTGGTCACGGGCGGAGCCGGCTACATCGGCGCACACACCGCAAAAGCCCTGCACGAGCAGGGCTATTTTCCGGTCGTCTACGACAGCCTGAGCTCGGGCTTCCGAGAGGCCGTCCGCTGGGGCGCGTTCGTGC
>NZ_DATLJI010000003.1:0-60378 GCF_035539035.1 Phenylobacterium sp. | reverse complement strand
GCACGAACGCGCCCCAGCGGACGGCCTCTCGGAAGCCCGAGCTCAGGCTGTCGTAGACGACCGGAAAATAGCCCTGCTCGTGCAGGGCTTTTGCGGTGTGTGCGCCGATGTAGCCGGCTCCGCCCGTGACCAGCACGGCGGGCTTAGATCCCCGATCCATCTCATCCCCCGTCCGGCCCGAAGCCCCCACAGTCGCGCGCACAGGCGACCTCGCCGCCGCCGACCTCGGTCCTGAGTGCTCCCTCTGGCAGGCTCGGCCGTATCATTGCCACGGTTTACACCGCAACGATCGGTTAGAAGGCGGTCCTCTCTCCTTCTGCCGCGCCTGCCCACGCGCCGCTGTCCGCGGACAGCGGCGCGATGCCGCATGCCTCCCTAGGGGCGCGCGAGCCTCTTCGGCGCCTTGCCGGCTGTCAACTCATGCGCGAAGCTTCGCCAGGGGCAGGCCGGCGTTGTGCTCCGGGCGAGGCTGCGGGCGACTGCGGCGGCCGGCCCGGAGCGCGCGTCGTGGAGGGGGCGACGGATGTTCGCGACCATGGTCCGGCGATGCGCCGCGGCGGCGGCGGCGGGGCTCCTGTGCCTGCTCGCGGGCGCCGCGGCCGCGTCACAGGAGGTGGCTCCCACGGCGCGGGTCGTCTCCGGGGTCCTGGTCCGGGCCGCGCCGTCGCGGGAGGCGCCGGTGGTCGAGGCGCTGACGCCCGGCGAGACGGCGCCCCTGGTGGGCGAGCGGCCGGGCTGGCGGGAGATCCGCCTGCCGGGCGGCGCATCTGGCTTCGTCTCGAAGGCCTGGACCCGTGTCCTCGAGCCGCCGGCGCCGTCGCCGCCGCCGGCCGCCACGGCCGCCGCGCCGGTCTACAGGATCCACGCCGTGGACGTCGGGACAGGGCTGGCGGTCTTCGTCGAGGGGCCGGACTTCACCCTGGTCTATGACGCCGGCAGCAACGACGACAAGGCGGAGGGCGCCCGCAACCGGTTCATGGCCTATCTGCGGTTCGTGAGGCCGCAGCTGCGCCAGGTTGACCACCTGGTGCTGAGCCACGCCCACCAGGACCACGCGGGCCTCATGCCTGACGTCTTCGCTGCCTACCGCGTGCGGCATGTCTGGGACTCGGGGCGGATGTTCGGGACCTGCGTCTACCGCGACTTCCTCGAGGCCGTCGCCGCGGAGCCGGGGGTCGCCTACCACGAGCTCGCCGCGGGCGGCGGCGTGCGGGAGGTGCGGCTGCCGGCCAGCTGCAGCCGGGCGGCGCGGGATCTCCGCATCGGCCGCGGCGCGGCGATCGACGACCGCCCGGTGGCCCTGGGCCAGGGCGCCCAGATCACCTTCCTGCACCGCGACGCCGGCGAGCACGACGACCCCAACGAGAACAGCCTGGTGGCCCGGCTGGACCTGGGGGAGGTCCGTGTCCTGCTCACCGGCGACGCCGAGGCGGGCCGGCGGCTCGACCCGCGGGAGCCGCCGGACGAAGGCTCGGCGGAGGCCCTGCTGCTGGCCTGCTGTCGCGCCGACCTTCGCGCCGACGTGCAGTTTGCGGGACACCACGGCAGCAAGACCTCCTCCCGGCGCGCCTTCCTGGACGCAGTGGGGGCCCGCGTCTTCGTGATCTCCTCGGGGCCGATGACCTACAGCGGGACGGGCCTGCCCGATCGCGAGGTCGTGCAGGAGCTGCAGGCTCGCGGCCAGCTGTGGCGCACCGACCTCGACGACGCCGCCTGCGCGGCGAATCCGGCGAAGATCGGGACAGACCGCGACGGCAAGGCCGGCGGCTGCGACCATGTGGTGATCACCGTCCAGGGGACCATGATCTCGCCGGCCTATGTGCGGCTGAGCGACTAGGGGGTCGCCGCGAGGATGACGGGGAGGGGAAGATGCTCCGCACGGCCATGACCGCCGCCGCGTGCGCCTTGCTCCTGGCCGCGGGTGGCCCGGGCCGGGCCGCCGCCCATCCGGGCGGGCTCAACGCGGAGGGCTGCCACAACAACCGCAAGACCGGCGGCTACCACTGCCACCGCGGCGGGGCGGCGGCGGACCGGCCGTCCGCCAACCGGAGCGCGCGGGCTTCCGGGGCGAGGTCCGCAGGGGGCTTCCCGAACTGCGCGGCGGCCCGCGCCGCCGGGGCGGCGCCGGTGAGACGTGGAGACCCCGGCTATGGCCCCCATCTCGACCGCGATGGGACGGGGTCGGCTGCGAGCCCTACAGGGGACGGTGAGACGACGTTGTCCGGGGCGGCTCCGCAGGGGCTCCCCGGGGATTTTGAACACACCCGACGAAGGCAAGATGAAAGGCGCGGGACCTGGTGGTCCTTAGCGCCTGTGTGTGCCGGGGAATTCGCGGGACCTAGCGGATGCCAGGGTCCCGCCACGACCGGAAACGGCAAGGATCCCAACAGGGACCGCGGGACCTTCCGCATCCCGAGCCTCTCGGTCCCAGACGGCGGGCTCCGGAGCTCTCCCAACCCACGTCTGGAGGTAAGCGCCGCCGCTTGATCGGCAGCCGCGAGCGCGGCCGACGGGCTGTCAGCGGGAAAGGACGCGCCTTCAGGCGGGCCGCCGAGCGGTCGGCCTCCGCCCGATCCCCGACCGGCTGAAGACCTCTGGCACGAAAGCGGCCGAGCCGATCAGGCAGAGAACTCGGGCCCGAAGGCGGTCGTCCTCCCAGCGGTGGTGCGCGAGGAACGGTCGGGGGGCCCGAGCGGCGGCCGCTTAGCCTCCTCGCGGCCGCGCCGGCTGCACTCCCAGCGCCTCAGCCGTGTGCTACAGAGTGAGGAGCGCTAGGTTCTGCCGCTCCGGCCCCGGGCTGCTCACGTGGGCGCGATCCACGCGGATCCGCCCAGCCAGGGCGACCTGGCTGAGGCCCGCCGCCAACCACGGTTCGTGGGCGCAAAGCCTCGGCGCCCGACAGCTTGACCTTCGCGCTGCAAGTCGGCGCCATACAGCGGACCCGCCCTGGACCTGTCCTAGGCGAACAGGAAGTCGCTGGACCGCAGGCTGGACAGGCTCACGTCCTCCAGCCTAACAGCGCTGGCGCCGTCCAACGTGATCACCACGTCGTCGCCGTCTTGCTGGGCGTGCTGCATCACGCTCTCGAAGGTCCCGAACACGCCGTTGAAGACCAGCTGGTCACCCCGATGGAAGTCCGTGACCACGTCATGCCCGAACACGGCGGCGAAGTGGAACTGGTCGTTGCCGTTGCCGCCCGTGAGGCGATCGTCGCCCGTCCCGCCGCTCAGGCTGTCCTTGCCGTTGCCGCCGGAAAGCAGGTCGTTTCCGGCGAAGCCGGACAGCTCGTCCTTCCCGTTGCCGCCGTACAGCTGGTCGTCGCCGCTGTCGCCGTTCAGCCTGCTGTCGCCGTTGCCCGCCTGGATCACCACCGGCGGCGCAGCCGTGCCGGTGACCGTGACGGTCACGGTCGCGGTGCTCTCGGCGCCGGATCCGTCTCGCATGACGTAGCTGAAGCTGTCCGTCGCGGTCGTCCCCCTGGTCAGGGAATCGAAGGCGTTGGCGTCGGCTACATAGACCGCCTTGCCATCGACGACGCTGACGTGGCCGCCGGCGCTGGTGGCGGAGACCGAGACGAGCGTGTGGGTGTCGCCTGTGTCCGGATCGCTGTCGTTGCTCAGCACGTCGATCACGACGCTGGCGTTGTTGTCTACCGCGCCCGCGTCGTCCGTGGGTGTCGGCGCGTCGTTGGTCCCCATGACGGTCCAACTCGCCGTCTGCGCCGTGGAAGCCGTCCCGTCCGAGACGAGGTAGCTCGCGCTCACCGTCATCGCCTCGCCCCCACGCAGCGCGTTGTACGCCGGGTGGGTGGGATCGAGCGTGAAGGTCTGCGTCCCGGAGTCGTAGCTCACGCCAGCCGGGAGCAGGCCCACGCCTGTAATGCTCAAGACCGCCCCGTCGTCAGCGTCGGCCGCATGGGCCAGCGCCTGCACGGTGACGGCCGCTCCGCCTTCGTTCGCCGAACCCCTGACCGCCGCGCTAACGGTGGGCGCGTCGTTTGTCCCGGTGACCGTCCAGGTGACCGCCTGAGGCGTGGTCGCTGCGCCGTCAGAGACGCCGTAGCCGACGGTGACCGTCCTGGTCTGGCCCGCGGCCAGGTGGTCGTAGGCGCCGTTGGTCGGATCGAGGGTGAAGCTCTCCGTGGCCGGGTCGTAGGTCACCCCCGCGGGCAGGGCGTCGGGAACGCCGGTGACGCAGAGCACCGCGCCGGCGTCGACGTCCTTCGCGCCCGCGAGCGCGCTGACTGGGGAGGCGGCCCCGGCTTCAGTCGCCGTGGCCGCCAGGGGCGCAGCCACCCGCGGCGCGTCGTTCACACCGGTCACTGTCCAGCTGACCGCGTGCGCCGTGGTCGCGGTCCCGTCGCTAACCCCGTAGCTGACGCTGACCGTCCGCGTCTGCCCCTCCGCCAGGTCGTCGTAGGCCGCGTCCGACGGGTTCAGGGCGAACGTCCTGCCGACGGCGTCGTAGGTGACTCCGGGCGGAAGCTGCGTCGGAATATCCACCACCCCGAGCGCCGCGCCGTGGTCCACGTCGGTTGCGCCGGCGAGGGCGTCCAGCGACACCGCCGCCCCGCCTTCGGTGGTCGTGGCTGCCACCGGTCCGCTCACCGTCGGCGCGTCGTTCGTCCCCGTGACGGTCCAGCTCACCGTGTCCGGCGTCGTAGCGACGCCGTCGGAGACCGCGAAGCGCACGATCACGGTGGCCGACTCCCCAGCCGACAGGCTCTGGTACGCAGCGTTCGTGGTATCGAGGGTGAAGGCGCCGTCGGCGAAGGTCACGCCCGGCGGCAGGGCGGCTGGCGTCCCCTCGCCGCCAACGGTGATCACCTGCCCGCGCGGCGGCGCGTAGCCCGTGTCCTCGACGATCGTGAGCGCGGCGCCGTCGTCCACGTCCCGGGCCGCGGTCAGGGGGCTGAGCGTCGAGGCTCCGCCATCCTCGCTCACGGCCCCCCACAGGGTCGCGACGGTCGGGGCGTCATTCGCCCCCGTCACGATCCAGCTGACCGTCTGTGGCGTCGTGGCGATCTCGTCCGAGACGCCATAGCTCACGCTCACGGTCGTTGTGGCGCCGCCCGCCAGGTGATCGTAGGCCGCATGCGCGGGATCGAGGGTGAAGGTCCTGCTGACGGCGTCGTAGCTCACACCGGCCGGCAGTTCGGACGGTACGCCCACGACGCTCAGCACGGCGCCGTCGTCGGCGTCGCTCGCGCCCGAGAGTGCGTTCAGCGTGACCGCCGCCCCGCCCTCGAGCGCGCTGGCCTTGAGCGGCCCCGCCACCAGCGGCGCATCGTTCACGCCGGTGACCGTGAATCGCACCTCGGCTGTCGTCCGGGCGAAGCCGTCGAAGACGCCGTAGGTGACGCCGACCACCTGGGCCTGCCCCTGCGCGAGGTGGTTGAAGGCGGGCGCCGAAGGATCGAGCGTGAAGCTGTGGTTCGCCGCATCGTAGGTGAGGAAGGGCGCCGTCGGCGGCACGTCCACGACCGTGAGCGTCTGGCCGTCGGCGTCAGATGCGTTGGCCAGAGCGTTGAGAGTGGTCGGCGCGGCCCCCTCGGCCACGGTCGTTGTCACGGGGCCCGAGACGACCGGCGGGGCGTTCGCCGGCGTGTGGTCGACCGTGATCGCCCCGCTGGCCGAGATGTGGAAGAACTGCCCTCCGTAGTTCTGACCGGGGTCGAGCTTCAGGTCGAAGGCGCCGCTGGAGCCGCTCACCCGCAGGACGTTGCCCGCGCCAAGCGTCGCGGTGGAGTCGGCGCTCATGCCGTGAACCACGATGCTGTTGCCCTCGGCGAACCCCCTCAGCGTGGCTGCAGGCCCACCGGCGCCCAGGACGTCGTAGTCGAGGTCCAGCTCGGAGCCAGCGGCGAAGGTCAGGGCGGGGGCGCCCGCTGTGGGCCCGAGCAGGTGGTTGACGGCGCCGAGGGTCATGGTCCCGGTGAACTGCGGGGCGCCCGCGCGCAGGAAGCTCTCTCCCTGGAAGACGACCTGTCCGTTTCCGCTGAACCTTGCGGTCCCGGCGTAATCAGAAAGGGTGAGCACCCCGCTCGCGCCGGGTCGGCCGGGCATCGTGTTCACGATGTAGGTGCTGACGCCAACGTCCTGCGCGCCGTTGAGGTTCAGCACCCCGTCCACCGCCACGGTGGTGAAGTCCAATCGGGCTCCGGCGTCGAGGCTCACCTGCGAATCGGATTCGACCCACAGGAGTTCGAACCCCGTCAGCTGACCGTGGAACAGCTGCTGACTCGCAGCGCCGCTCAGCTGCGAAGCCGTGATCACGACCTCGTCGAACCCATCGCCCCCGTTGGCGAAGCCCACCGAGCCGGCCTGCCCGATGTAGAGGAAATCGGCGCCGGCGCTCATCGTGAGGCTGGCGATCGCACCATAGTTGAAGATCTCGGCGCCGACATCGGATTGGCTCAGATCGATGACGCCGATCGAGCCTGCGTTGGTGATCTGCAAGGCCTGATGAGAGACCGCCTCGTCGAAGCCGCCCGTGACGATGCGGCTGATCGAGCCGCCGGTCGCGTTCATGATGGAGCCCCCACCGATGAGCACACCGCTGTTCGCGAGGCCCTCGGAGCCGATGGCGCCGGCGTTTTCGATCGTAGCGGTATACCCCGTGCCCACGAGGCTTACGATCACGCCGCCGGCGTCGACCTTGATCGATGCGCCGTCGCCCCGCAGATCCATCGAGTCTATGATTTCGCCGTCGAAGACCTGCACGGCCTGACCAGCGCGGACGTTCGGCATGGCGTCGATCCCCCAAAAACGGTTGGCGCGCGCCAGGCGTCCGGTCTACGCGGCAATGCCACCCGGCTTGCACGAGGCGCCCGCACAGCGGCGCTCGTGGATTGCTCCGGCAAAGCTTCCGATCAACTGCACATAAAAAACCGCTAGCCGGTTTCGAGGGCGCTCAGCGCCGCGGCCCTGGCCACGGCGAACATCGTCGCATAGTGCCGCTCGACGTCGTCCGACAGCTCGCGGGCGACGGTCATGCGTCGCCGGTCCATGCGCGCAAGCCCCTCCCGCTCCAGCTCCCCGAGCAGCCGGGCGACATGGGCGCGCGAGCTGAAGCTCGCGCGTGCAAGGACCGACCGCGACATCTCGCACGACTGCAGCAGTCGGTCCCGGCCGGGCTCCTGCAGGCAGATCAGGTGCTCGAGCATGCGCGTGCCGCCGTCGCGCGATAGAAACAGATTGACCGGTCCGTCGGTGGGGAAGAGTTCACGCTGGATCTCCACCTGCAAGCCCACCGCGCTAGAGAAGCGGCCGAAGAAGGAGAGCTCGTCCAGTCGCAGAACGGCGGGCTGGACGTCAGGCGCGAGCGTGACCAGGGAGGCAAGCGTTGCGCGGACGCCGCGCCGCATGACCTCTCGGAAGAGGGGCAGGATGTCGATGCGGGTCGCGTGGGACAGGGGCTCGCCTGGAGTCTGCGGCGCCATCAATCCATTGGCGATCGCCCGCTCCACGTACAGGCGCACCCGCGCGCGGCTGCAGATCCGGTTATGCTTGGCGGCGTCCACCAGCATGCCGAACGTCATACCCTGCCCTTGTGAATAGCCATCCAGGACGATCGCGGCGCCCGAAAGCCCGCTGCGACCAAGATCGCGGGTCATCCAGCGCTCGATCACCGACATCGCGGCGAGCTTCTCGCCATTGGCCACCGCCAGCGCTTCGACCGCGGCGCGGAAATCCGCGTGGGCCCGAAGGGTCGCGATATCTTCCCGGAGCGCCATCCTGGGTGGGACCAAGCTGAACATCCGCCCAGGTGCAACAAGCGTCACCGTAATGTCTAGGCGCTCTTGCCGTCGCCGCCTCCCGACCCTCGAGGCGCTCTATCCAAGCGTCGGAGGTAAGCGGCTTCCACGGGTGCGGCGACCGCGGCGGCTGGCCCCGCGGCGGGCATTTCCGCCACCTGGCGCAATCCTGAACATCTAGGTCCTGCTCCGGAGCCGTGACGGGCTGCGGCCTCCTGCCTCGACCGTCGTCGCCTGCGCCTCGCTGTCCCGTCGCGCCGCACGCCGAATGGGGAATGCATTCGCAGCCGGGCGCGCAAACGTCGGCGCGCCGGGGGCGAGGCTTCGTCCTAGCCTTGGCGCTATGTCCCTCGAAGACCGTTTCCGCCCCAGGCCCGGCCGGATCCGCGACCGCGGCGCGCGTCCGCGCACCTTCGTCGGTCAGGTGCTGGCCGCGATGCGGGACGGGCCGGGCGGCGCCGGCCCCCGGCGCACCCCCGGACGCGGCGCAGGCCGCGGCCGGGGCGTCGCTATCGCCGCCGGCCTTCGCAGCCCCGGTCGGCGGGTGATCGTCAAGGCGCGGGTGGTGCGTCATACGGGGCGCCGGTTTCGGGCCGCGCCGCTGGGCCTCCACCTCGCCTACCTTCGCCGTGATGGCGTCGACCGGGCCGGGGCGGCGGGCAAGGTCTTCGATGCGGCTGGCGAGGCCGACGGGCGGGCTTTCTCGGCGCGCTGCGACGGCGACCGCCACCACTTCCGCTTCATCGTTTCGCCGGAGGATGCGGCGCAGCTCGCCGACCTGCGGGTGTTCGCGCGCGACCTGATGCGGTGGATGGAGTCCGACCTCGGGACGGAGCTGGACTGGATCGCGGTCGAGCACTGGAACACCGCCCATCCCCACCTGCACGTGTTGGTGCGCGGACGCGACTCCGAGGGCGAGGACCTGGTGATCGCCCGTGAGTACATCGCCCGAGGCCTGCGCGGGCGGGCCGAGGCCCTGGCGTCGCTGGAGCTCGGGCCGCGGTCGGCGCGGGAGATCGCGGCGGGCCTTCAGCAGGAGGTGACGGCGGAGCGCTGGACGGGTCTGGACCGGCTGCTGGACGCCCTGGCCGAGGGCGGACGCGTGGACCTGCGGCCCGGCGCGGGTGCGCCGGACCGGGACGTGCGGCCGCTGCTCTGCGGCCGCGCCGCGGCCCTCGAGCGGCTCGGGCTGGCGTCGGCGGACGGGGCAGGGGTCTGGCGGCTGGCGGCGGACCGCCGGGCGCGCCTGCAGGCCCTGGCCGAGCGGCGCGACATCATCGCCGCCCTGCATCGCGCGGCGGGCGGAACGCGGCCCCTGGAGGACCTGCAGCCGGACGGGGAGGCGTTACCCTCGCCCGTGGTTGGGCGGCTGGTCGCCCGCGGCCTGTACGACGAGCTCACCGGCTCAGCCTATGCGGTGGTCGACGGGGTTGATGGGCGCCTCCGCCACATCCGCCTGCCGGACCTGGCGGCGGCGGGCGACACGCCGGTCGCTGGCCTGGTGGAGGCGATCCCGGGGCCCGCAGGCATGCGCCTGGTCCACCGCAGCGACCTCCCCCTGGAGACGCAGGTGAGCGCGGAAGGCGCCACGTGGCTGGACCGCCAGCTGGTAACCCGGGAGCCTGCGGCGCTGGCGTGGCGGGGGTTCGGGGCGGAGGTGCGCGAGGCGCTGGCGGCGCGTCGTGCGGTGCTCGCGGGGCGAGGGCTTGGCGTGGGGGAGGGGGCAGGTTTCGTGGCCGCCAGGGACCTGCTCGCCACACTGCGGGCGCGGGATCTCGCGTCGGCCGGCGCGGCCGTCGCGCAGGAGACCGGCCTCCGGTTCGAGGCGGGGGGCGGTCCGGAGGTGCGGGGGCGGTACGTGCGGCGCCTGGACCTGGCGTCCGGCCGGTTCGCCGTGGTCGAGGACGGGGGCGCGTTCCGGCTCCTTCCCTGGGCCCGGGCGCTGGACCGGCGCCTCGGCCGGGAGGTCGGCGGACGGCTGTCGCGCGACGGCATGACCTGGGATCTGGGCCGCGGACCGGAGCTGGGCCGGTGACCGCGGCGTCGGCGGGCGGAGGCGGACGCGTCCTCTGGGGGCAGGTCCTGGCGGTGGGGGCGGCCGTGCTGGGGGGGCTGCAGGCCGCCACCCAGTGGGCGGCATGGCGGCTCGGCTTCCAGGCGGCGCTGGGGCCGCCTTGGCTGCATCTGGGCGCCGTCCCGGTCTATCCCGCCTGGAGCCTGGCGCCGTGGTGGCTCGCCTACGGGCGCCAGGCGCCCGAGGTCTTCGCGGCGGCCGGCGCGGTCGCCGCGGCGGGCTCGGCGGCGGGTGTCGCGATCGCCGTGGCCCTCAGCCTCTGGCGGGCCCGGGAGGCGGCGGTGGCCACCACCTACGGCTCCGCCCACTGGGCGAGCCGCCGGGATGCGGCGCGGGCCGGGCTGCTCGGGCCCGACGGGGTGGTGCTGGGCCGGCTGGGCCGCCGCTACCTGCGCCACGACGGGCCGGAGCATGTGCTGTGCTTTGCCCCCACCCGCAGCGGCAAGGGCGTGGGCCTGGTGGCGCCGACCCTGCTCACCTGGCCGGGCTCTGCGGTAGTGCACGACGTGAAGGCCGAGAACTGGCGGCTCACGGCCGGCTGGCGGGGTCGCTTGGGACGGGTGCTGCGGTTCGATCCCACCGATCCCGCCTGCGACGCCTACAACCCCCTCATGGAGGTGCGGCCCGGCCTGAGCGAGGTGCGCGACGTCCAGAACATCGCCGACATCCTCGTGGACCCCGAAGGGGCGCTGGAGCGCCGCAACCACTGGGAGAAGACCAGCCACGCCCTGCTCGTGGGCGCCATCCTGCACGTCCTCCACGCCGGGCCGGACAAGACGCTCGCCGGGGTGGCGGCCCTCCTCTCCGATCCCGCCCGCAGCATCGAGGCGACGCTGCGGGCGATGATGGCGACCCCGCACCTGGATGGGGCGCCGCACCCGGTGGTCGCCCAGGCGGCCCGGGAGCTGCTCGACAAGAGCGAGAACGAGCGCTCGGGCGTGCTCTCCACCGCCATCAGCTTGCTGGGCCTCTACCGCGATCCCGTGGTGGCGCAGGCCACCTCGCGCTGCGACTGGCGGATCGCCGACCTCGTGGACGGGCCCGCGCCCGCCACCCTCTACCTCTGCGTCCCGCCCAGCGACCTCAGCCGCACCCGGCCGCTCGTCCGGCTGGTCCTCAACCAGCTGGGGCGGCGGCTGACCGAGGACCTGGAGGCGCGCGCCGGCGGCCGGCGCCTGCTGCTGATGCTGGACGAGTTCCCGGCGCTGGGGCGCCTCGATTTCTTCGAGAGCGCGCTGGCCTTCATGGCCGGCTACGGTCTCAAGGCCTTCCTGATCGCCCAGAGCCTGAACCAGCTGGAACGGGCCTATGGCCCGAACCACGCCATCCTCGACAACTGCCACGTCCGGGTGGCGTTCGCCACCAACGACGAGCGGACGGCCCGGCGGGTGAGCGATGCGCTCGGCGCCGCCACCGAGCTGCGCGCCATGCGCAACTACGGCGGCCACCGGCTTGCGCCCTGGCTCGGCCACCTCATGGTCAGCCGCCAGGAGACGGCCCGGCCGCTCCTGACGCCGGGCGAGGTGATGCAGCTGCCGCCGGACGAGGCCCTGGTCCTGGTGAACGGCTGCCCGCCCATCCGCGCCCACAAGGTGCGCTACTACGCCGACCCGCGCCTGCGGCGGCGGATCCTGCCGCCGGGCGCGGGGGGGCGGGCTGGCGCGCCCCACGAACCGGCGTGGCGGGCGGTGAGGGGGCCTCCGCGGCAGGACAGGCATGGGGCGCCCCGGGACGAGATGGCGCCCCCGGCGGCGGAACGAGGGCGGGACGTCGACGGGGGGATCAGGCTGTGAGCGCGCGCCTCGTCCAGACCAAGGTCTTCCTGCCGCCGGACCTGGTGCGCGAGCTCGACGACCGCTCGCGGCGGCTGCGGCTGTCAAAGTCGGAGATCGCCCGGCTCGCCCTGGCGGCCTGGCTGTCGCCGGACGGCTCGGAACGGAGCGAGGCGGCCCTGGCGCGACGCCTGGACCGGATCTCGCGCCAGCTGGAGCGGCTGGAGCGCGACGAGGCGATTGGCAACGAGGCGCTCGGGCTATTCGTGCGGGCCTGGCTGACGGCGACGCCCCCCGCGCCGGAGGGGGCCGCCCGCGAGGCCATGGAAGCCAAGGGGCGCGAGCGCTACGCCGGCTTCATCGAGGCCCTGGGCCAGCGGGTGGCGGGCGGACGCTCCCTGGCCGCCGAGGTGCTGGAGGACGTGGAAGCGTCCGGTCGCCAGTGGGGGGACGGCGGCGGGTCCTAGGCGTTCCGAGGAACGTACAGCGCCGACTCCGGGAGCCCCCGGTCGAGGATCTGGAATGGCTCCTGCGTGTCTTCGACGATCAGTTGATTGAGTTCGACGACCTGATCCAGATCGACCCAGAGCGGCTCGTCACTCTGCAAGCTTCGTCAGGATCTTCGGGTAGCGCTTCCCGATCACCTCGTGCGCAGCCTTCACCTCCACGCGGACGCCGGGGCGGGCGTGATGAGAGGTCTCGCGGCGTTGATCGGTCTTGAGGGCGGCGGTCACGGCTCTTAACTCCTGGACAGGGTATGAATGTCGCGACCCGTTGAAGAATAGTCAAACCGGGGCGGAGGCTGGGGTTCCCGGCTTGGCGGCTTGGCGGCTTGGCGGCTTGGCGGCTTGACGGCTTGGCGGTCTGCCGGCTGATCCAGGCATCCCCTCCTGCCGCAGGGCGGAGTTCTGTGGCCGCAGGGCCGGCGCGATCAGGCGCGCTGCCAAATCAAACTGTGGATTCGTGACCGCAGGGGTCGTGCCGCTCAGATGTTCCTGATATGTTCCAACCATGCCCCCCGCTCCTGAATTGGATCCCGCCGAGTTCACGCCCGAGGTTCTGATCGCCCGAGACGCCCGGCTGTACATCAACTGCCTGGCCTGCCGCGTGCTGCGGCCGGTCGATCCCGCCGCCCTGTGTGCGGCCGAACGGGGCGCGCAGCGGGTCGCCGAGATGAGGTTCCGCTGCACCACCTGCGCCAGGCTCGCACGCAGCACCGAGACCTCGGCGCTGGTCTGCTGGTGGGCCGGGGGCGTGGACTACACCTACGACTACGGCCGCGGCGCGCTGACGAGGGGCTAGCGTCATGACCATGTTCCAGAACCTGCGCCGCTCGCTGCCGGCCCACCGGCAGTTGGGCATCGCCTGCGATCGGTGCGGCCGGCAGGCGCGCTGGAGCTCTTCCGACGCTGTCCACAGGCTGGGAGCCGACGCCAGTCCGCCGGAGATCCGCCGCCGGCTGGTGTGCGGCGGCTGCGGGGCCCGGGAGGCGGTTCGGCTCTGGATTGTTTGACGCAGGCGCGGGCCCTGCGTCAGGCTGGCCGCCATGTGCAACCTGTACACCCTGGAGCCCAGCCTCGCCGCGCTGGGCGAAGCCTTCGAGCGCTTCCTCGGCCAGACGCTGGTCCTCTCCGCCGGGGACGCGACCCTCGCCAACCAGCCGTGGGCGAAGGTGGTCTATCCGAAGTACCAGGGGCTGTTCGTGCGGCCGGTGGACCCCGCGGACCCTGCGGCGGGGCTGGAGCCGGCCGTGGGGCGCTGGGGGCTGGTGCCGTTCTTCCACAAGGGTCCGGCGAAGAGCTGGAAGTTCCCGACCAACAATGCCCGGTGCGAGGAGATGGCCAGCAAGGCCAGTTTCCGCGACGCCGTGAAGGCGCGCCGCTGCCTCGTCCCGGCCACCGCCATCTGCGAGTGGACAGGGCCCCAGGGCGCGAAGACCAAGCACCTGATCAGCCGGGCCGACGGGTCGCCCCTGTTCCTGGCGGGACTGTGGGCGAGCCACAGCTGGGAAGGCGAGCGGACCGAGAGCTACACCATGGTCATGCAGGAGACCCGCGACGGCGACGACATGCACGTCTTCCACAACCGCCAGCCCGTGGTCCTTGATCGCGAAGGCGCGGCCGCCTGGCTGGACTGCGCCGGCGACTATGCCGCCCTGCTAAGGGGACCGCCCCCCGGCACGCTGATCGCCGACCCGCCGGAGCCGGTCCGCGCCTGAACGGCCGGCGAGGGTGCGGCCGGCTGCCGTTCGGGCGTCAGCGCCCACGGTACGGCTCGCAGGCCACGCCGTCGCCATCGCCGTCCATGTGCGCGCCATAGCCGGGCTGGCCCCGGTAGAGCGGCGCGGCCCCCGCGGCGCGGGCTGCCGCGCAGTTGCGGAAGGCGCCCTGGTCTGGCGCCGCCAGGGGAGTGCGGCGGGGCGGGGCGGCGGCTGGCCGGCGGCCGTTGCCGCCCTCGCGGACACCCGCAGCGCGCAGCAGATCGGCGACCGACTGGCCTGCGACGGTGCAGCGGGCCGCGATGCGGTCATGGGTGCGGTTCCCGGCCACGCAGCTTGCCCGTTTGTAGCGCACCAGCTGCTCCAGCGCGTCCCGGGCCGCGGCGCCTCCAGGGTCCGAGAGCTCGGGCGCGTTGAAGTCTGCGATGCGCACCTCGACCCAGGAGGCGTTCGTGGCGCCTGTCGCGACGCAGAAGCTGTCCCCGTCGCCGACATAGGCGACCGGCCCGCCGAAGCGCTTCCCCGGCGTCAGATGCGCCGGCGTGGGCCCGGTCTCCGGGACCGCGGTGCAGGGGTCCGCGGCGGCGCTTGTCGCGACGCCCAGGGCGAGCAGCGCTGCGGTGAGGAGGTGGCGCGTCATCCGCAAAGGCTACGTCCAGCAGGTAAACCGGACCTGAGCAGGTCCGCCAGACGCGCTTGGGCGCAGCCGTCGGTGGGGAGCGGCCGCGGCCTCGGCCGGGCAGGGGGAGGGGCCATCGGGGAGGCGGAGGTCGGCGTCGCCTCCCGATCAGGGTCGCCGCAGGAGGAAGTCCTTGTGGACCAGGCGCCGGAGCGGATAGGCGAGGGACCTTGCGAAGGAGGCGGCCGGGCGCGCCCGGCCGGTTGCGAATGGCAGTGATCGTCACCGGCGCCGCGGGCTTCGTCGGCATGCACCTTAGTGAGCGCCTGCTGGCTCGGGGCGAGCGCGTCGTCGGCGTGGATTCCTTCACCGACTACTACGATCCCCGCCTGAAGGCCGCCCGCGCGGCGCGCCTGGAAACCCGCGAGGGCTTCGACATGGTCCGGATGGACATCGCCGAGGCGGCGGCCTTCGGCGACCTGGTCAAGGCGCATGCGCCCCGGGCGATCGTGCACCTCGCGGCCCAGGCAGGGGTGAGATACTCCATCGAGAACCCCTTCGCCTACGAGCGCTCCAACCTGGCCGGACACCTCTCGGTGCTGGAGGCGTGCCGGCGTTGCCCGGACCTGGAGCACCTGGTCTACGCCTCGTCCTCCTCGGTCTATGGCGACCGGCCGGGCGCGGGCGAGGGCTTCCGGGAGGACGACGCGGCGGCCGAGCCGGTGTCCCTCTATGCGGCGACCAAGCGGGCCGGCGAGCTCATGAGCTTCGCCTATGCCAAGCTCTACGGCTTCCCCCAGACGGGCCTGCGCTTCTTCACCGTCTACGGCCCCTGGGGGCGGCCGGACATGGCCTACTTCTCCTTCACCCGGAAGATCCTGGCCGGCGAGCCGATCGAGGTCTTCGGGCAGGGTGAGATGGCTCGGGATTTCACCTACATCGACGACATCGTCGATGGCGTGGTCGGGGTCCTGGACCGGCCGCCGGAGCGGGGCGCGAACCGCATCCTCAACATCGGCGGTGGTCGGCCCGAGGGCCTGATGACCATGATCGCGACCCTCGAGGCGGCCCTGGGCCGGGAGGCGCGCAAGGTGTTCCGGCCAATGCAGCCCGGGGACGTGACGGCCACCTGCGCCGACGTCTCCCGTCTGGTCGAGGTGACGGGCTACGCGCCCAGGGTTCCGATCGCCCAGGGGCTCCCCGCCTTCGTCAACTGGTACCGGACCTTCTACGGCGCCAGCTGACGGTCGGACGCTTCCGCGCCCTCAGCGGGCAGGCGTTGGCGTGGCCGGCGCTCGCCGGCGGGGCCGTTCCGTGAGCGGACGACTCCTGGGCGCCCCGGCCGGTCCCCCCTCCGCTCGCCTTTCATTTCTCCGCGCGACGGGATCGCCGCCCGGGCGTTGTTCATGCTTCGCCCGACCCTGCCTGCGACCCGGCCCCATCCCCTCAGCGAGGTGTCGGCGGGGGAAGCGCTCGAGCTGCTCAAGGCCTGGGGTGGGGGACGTCCGGCGCGTTCGCGGCCGCGCGGGGCCTGGCCCTGATGACATGACCGTACGGCTGAGAGGCCCTGGCGGAGGGCAAATGAGCCTGACGTGAGGTGGCCGGGTAACGGATCGTGGCGTGCGGCGGTTCTGTTCATTGAAAACCCCGGAGGATCGCGATGTCGCGGCGGAACAAGGTGGCCCCTTCCTTCCCCGAGGCCCCGGACGCCGTGCCGCCCTCGGCCTGGTCCGTGCTCCTCCGGCGCGCCGACCAGGGGCTGGTGATCGTCGATCGCGACTGGCGGATCCGCTTCTGCAGCCCCGCCGCCCAGCGCCGCCTGATGCGCGGGCCGGCGGTGCAGGGCGGCCACTTCTGGGACAGCGCGGCCCCCCTCTTCGATCCGGCCACGCGCCGCCGCTTCCGCCGCGCCCAGCACCAGCGGACCTCGGCTGAGGCGGTGTTGCCGGCGGGAAGCGGCGAATGGCTCCACGTGGAGCTTGTCTGCGACGGCGAGGTCTCGGCGATCCTGGCGCGGAGCGCGACCCGCAAGCTCCGGCTGCAGGCGCGCGCCGAGGAACAGCAGGAACGGATGCTCGCGCTGGTGGAGAGCCTGTCCCTGGCGCACCGGGCCGCCCACGCGGCGACCTGGGAATGGCGGGCGGGGGACGTCCTGCGGTGGACCGACCTGGAGGCGGCGCGCGATCTTATCGGAATCCCGAAATCCTGGCACGGCTCCGCCGTGCCGCGGGACTGGCGGGAGCTCGTCATCCCCGAGGACCGCCCGCTCCTGGACGAGGCCATCCTGCGGACGCTCGTCTCCGGCGAGGGCCGTTTCCCGTTCCGCGCGACGGCGGCGGACGGCTCCCTGCGCTGGCTGGAGGCCTCGGCGGTGGTGGCGGAGCGGACCCCCGCGGGCCAGCCGGTCCGGCTGGTCGGCGTGACCATGGACATCACCGAACGGCGCGCAGGCGAGGTGGCCCTCGAGCAGGAGGTGGTGGAGCGCCGGCGCGCCGAGGAACGCCAGCGCCTGCTGGTGGGCGAGCTGAACCACAGGGTGAAGAACACCCTCGCCACCGTACAGTCGATGGCCCGCCAGACGCTTCGCGGGTCCCCGGAGGCGAAGCGCGCCTTCGAGGAGTTCGAGGGCCGGCTGCTGGCGCTATCCTGGGCGCACGACGTCCTGACCGCCGAGGGCTGGTCCGGCGCGGAGGTGGCGGAACTCGTGCAGCGGACCCTGAGCCCCCACGAAGGCGGGGGCGCCGACCGGTTGACGTGCCGGGGCCCGCGGGTGCGCCTCGAGCCACAGATCGCGCTCGCCGTCTCGCTCGCCCTGCACGAACTCGCCACCAACGCCCTCAAGTACGGCGCCCTCTCCCAGCCCTCGGGCCGGGTGCAAGTGCGCTGGCGGGCTGTGAGGACGGACGGGGGCAAGGCGCTGGAGCTCGAATGGCGCGAGCGCGGGGGGCCTCCTGTCCAGCCGCCATCCAGGACCGGCTTCGGCACCCGCCTGCTTCGGCACGGCCTTGCCGCCGAGCTGGGCGAGCCCGTGGAGCTCCGCTACGAGCCCGAAGGACTGGTCTGCCGACTGAGGACCACGCGAGGCGTGGCCTGGCCGAAGCCGGCCGGCCGCAAGGCCGCGTCGCCCAGGGCCGAGCGCCCGCCGGCCGTGCAGGGGGAGGCGCCGACCGCCGCCGCGAGGCCGGAGGCGGGGGAGGCCGCCGAAGCGCACCCCTTTCACGACGCGGCGGCAGACCGACTGAACGGGGATCGGCCCCCGGCGAGCTAGTGCCTCAGCAGGAGCCCCGATCCGCCGGGCGCCTGCCCGAGCCGCGCCGCGGCGGCCGCCCTCAGGAGCCGCTCGGCGGAACGCTCCGCCGCGTCGGCGGTGAGCATGATCGTCGGGCCGTTCGGGGTCAGGACGAGCACCGACATGTCCTCGCTCAGGGCGTAGAGGGCGTCCTCATAGACGGGCTGCGGACGGATCTGGCTCATGTCCTCCTGTACCGGAAGTTTGTGGAGGTGGTTCCCTCGGGCCCGCGGGGCGGGGTGGGGCGCGCGAGTACGGTTTCCTCGAGTTGCGCCAGCAGCGCGTACCGGGTCGCGGCGGCGAGGTAGAGCCCGCGCCGCTGGGCGAGCGCGGAGTCCTCCGCCAGTCGGCGCATCTCCTCTTCGCGGGCTCGATACTCCAGCGCCCTTGCGGCGCTCCCCTCGACCCGCGCCCCCTCCGAGGGCCGTGGACGATTATCCTTCTCGCGTCCTGCAGACATTTCGCGTCCTTCGCGTCCGTTGCAGTCGACTCAGGTCCGCACACACCATCGCCCAGCCTTGCGCGCTCCGCCTCCCCAATATTGGGGATGTTCTCTGCGGCCGTCGCAAACCGGCGCCGAGCCCTCCGCCTCGCCGCGACGGGCTAGTCAATCTTCGCGGAGACGCTTTTTTGCGGCTCGGGGCGCAGAGTCGGGCTGCGAGGTGACACCAGATGGCGCCACCACCAGCCCCCTTCTCCGTCCCCCTGCGGCTGCCTTCATGGCGCCGCGGCGGGATCCTGCTCGTCATCCTGGAAGCCGCCGAGCTGACGGCGGCCTTCCGCGGTCCGTGGCTTGCGGGCCTCTCAATCCTCGCCTTCCTGATGCCGTTCGCCGCCTGGCGGATGTTCTCGGACAGCAGTCTGGACCGGAGGCTGTTCTTCAGCCGGGGCCGGGCTAGCGGCATGGAACCCCGGCCATCCTCGACGGCCGGTCGCCGGCGGCCCGGTGCGGCGCGCGTCGGCTCCCCGGCGGGGGGCGATCGGCGACGTCCGGCCCATCCTGGCCCGTGGAAGCGGCGGGCCCCACCCGCCGAGCGGGGGCCTGAGACCCCGACGACAGGCCGTCGCGCCGGAGCTCGGGCGCAGTCGGGGCTCGCCGGGAGGTCCGGCCTACGGGCACCTGCAGGTGGCTGGCGACGCCAGGGCCGTCAGCACCCGGAAGAGGCCCCACCAGAACGCGGCGCAAAGGACGACCACGGCAATGGTGAACGCGAGGCGCTGCCAACGGACCGTTACTGTCCCTCTCGTGCGCACGTCGGCCGCTTCCCCTCCGCTCCCGTAGGGTCGCGGCGAGGCGGTCTCGCCGGCGCCCACCGCCGCGCGCGGCCCCGCAGTTGGTGTCCCCAGTCGGCAAGACCGGGGACACCGTGTGCGACAGCTGCGCCGACTGGGGGTGGCGCAGGCAGGGGGCTCGTGCTGACGCAGGTGCAGTCTGCCGCGGTCCCGGGAGCGCGCCGCATCAAAAGACGCGCGGATGGTCAGGCTGCGCGGGGGGCGGGCGCCCGGCCGTCGCCTTGCCTGCAGCCGACCCGTCGGGCGACCGACGGCGCAGCCGCCAGGCCTTGAGGGGGCGAGCCCGCCCGCGACCGGCGGTCAGGCCTGGAGGACGAAGGGGGCGAGCTTGTGGAAGAAGGCCTCCCGGGAGCAGACGCCGAGCTTGGCGTAGGCGCGCTTGATGTGCATGCGCACCGTGTCGAGCGTCACGTTCAGCTCCCGGGAAGTCTCCTCCGCCGTCATGCCGTGCAGCAGATGGAGGGCCACCTGGCGCTCGCTTCGGGTGAGCCCGAAGGCCTGGCGCACGTCAGCGAGGGCGAAGCCGAAGCTTTCGCCAGCATGGTGGAGCGTGAGCCCGACCACGTGGCGCCAGGGGTGCTGCACCCGCACCGCGGTCAGCACCACGTGCTCACCCGTCTCGGGATTGGCGATGCAGTCGCTGCTCAGGCGATCGGAGGCGTTCGCCAAGAAGCCCCGAAGCCGCTGTTCCATCCGCGGATCGCGAGGTGTCAGCCGCCCGTTCCGGTAGACGAGGGCATGGCTGCCCTGGAGGAAGGGCCCGGCGGAGGAACTCAGCCAGTAGACCGTGAGCTGTTCGTCCACGACGAGGCGCGCGCGGGCCTCGCCATCCACCCAGGCGGCCAGGACGTTCTCGACGGAGACCGCGTCCTCGGGGGCGTTCGCAGCAAGCATGACAGGTGACCTCCATCGTGATGGTTGCGCGCCCTCCGGACGTGTTCGCCCGGGAGCGCCGCACGGGGAGAGGGGGAAGCGGCCGTCGGCCGCGAGCGTCGACCCGGCCTCGCCCAGAGACGGGACGATCCCGCTGCGCGGCCAGGCCGACGGGGGTGGCGCCGGCGCGGAGGCGGCTGGCGGCCGGCGCGCCATCTAGCGAACCAGCCGCATCACCTGGCGGATGACGCCGGCGATCCCGCGGGCGTGCATCTTCAGGTAGAGGGTCCGCAGGTGGGACCTCACCGTGTTGGTGGAGACGCCGAGCTGGCGCGCGATCTCCTTGGGCGGCGCGCCCGCGGTGAGTTGGCGGAGCACCTCGCCCTCCGCGGCCGTCAGCCCGAAGGCCCGCATGATCCCGTCCACCTCTGCCAGGGGCCGCGGCTCACCGCAGAAGGCGACGAAGACCAGGTCGCTGGGGCGGACCGGCCAGGCGCGGAGCTCCAGCGGCCGCCAATGGCCGTCATTTCCCCGCAGGATCACGCGCGAGGTCCCCGTAAGGGCCGCCTCGGTGAGGCCGCGGGAGAAGGCGTGCTGCGCATCGGCTTCCGCGAAAGCCACCCGCTCGCGCCGGAGGCTCAGGGCCGCCGACGCCTCGATCAGGCGCCACCCCGCGGGATTCGCCTGGATGAGCGTCGCCACCGGATCGACGATGAGCACGGGCTCTGGGTCGGCCAGGAACCATCCGCCGGGTTCGAGTCCGGCGAACCGCGCCTCGCCCGGGGTGTCCGCCCCCCGCAAAGGGGCCTGGTCGTGTGGCGTATGGTGGGGGCGACGCGCGTCGTTGGAGGCCATTGGACATCCTTGCAGTCGGGGCCCTGGGGCCTCGCTGCAAACATTCCGCGCCCTGACGACTTCGGAAAGTTGGGGTCTTTCCGTACGTAGTTCGCGCAACTGCGTACGTGAGGACCTGAACGCTAGACAGAATTGCTCCCCCAATCTTGGAACCGTGTTCGCTAAACACCGATATTGAAAGGCGGGGAATGTCATTGGGGAACAGAGATGCTGGCAGGACGCACGACAGGGAACGCGCGTGGAACCGCGCCTTTCGTCGAGTATTGCTCGCCGTTGGCAGCCGCCGGGTTCGGCCTCGGCGCGGCTGCGTTGCGTTTGGAGCGCGCGGCGCGGGACATCCCGTTGGCCGGCCCGGACGCGCGGCGAGGGCTGGACCTTGACTTGCTCGCTGCGGCCCTCGAGGCCCTGCCTCTCCCGGCCGCCCTGACCACAGCCACGGGAGAGGCGCTCTGCGCCAACCAGGGGCTGCTTGCGGTTCTCGGGGCCTCGCGGCGCTCGACGCCTGCGGCCATCCGCCTGCCGCTTCCAGAGGGGCGCATGGGGCGGGGCGGGGGCGGGCCGGAGGTGCGGGCGGGGCGGCTCCGCGTGTCCCGCGTGGACGGGGCGGTCCTCCATCCCCTCGTCCTGACGGTCGAGCTCGGCTACGAGGGCTGTCGCCTCTGCCTGCTTGCTGACATCGACGCCCCGGGGCCCGTCCTGGATGCGGGCATGCCCGGGGAGCTGCAGGAGCTGGATCCCGGGGCCAAGCTCGACACCCTGACCCTTCGGGAGCGACACGTGCTCGGGCTGCTGATCGGGGGGCGGTCCAACAAGGACGTCGCCCGGGAGCTGGGGATCAGTCCGCGCACGGTGGAGGTGCACCGCAGCCGCGTTCTGCATAAGCTCGGCGCGCGGAGCCTGACCCAGGCCTTTGCCGTAGCGATGTCCGCCGGCCTCGCCATGGAGAGGGTGACTCCCCGGGCCGGCGCTGCCCCGACGCCTGCCGGGGCGGCCTACAACCTCCAGTTCAGATAGCAGGCGAGAAGTCCGCGAAAGCCTCGAGGCGCCGCTGGTCGAGGATCCGCAGCAAGCGGCCCTGCACCGTCACGAGGCCGTCTTCACTGAGGCGCCTGAGGAGCCTGTTGGTGTGGACGATCGACAGTCCCTGGGACGCGAGAGGCGGGCCTGGCCGAAGGGAACGGGGCAGGTCGCCGTCCGTGAGGCCCACCGTCCCCATGCGTGGAAATGCTCGCAGAGGGCATGGGCGCGGCGCTCCGCCGCCGGGCGCGCGCCAAGGTTGGCGAGCCACTCGCGAGCGATGTTCTGGTCGACCAGGGCGGCGGCCTCGAACGTCTGCCGCAGGCCGGGGAAGCGGCCGAACAGGTTGAGGAGGGCGCCGGCCCGACAGACCGCCGCAGTGCTCGTCGTCAGGGCGGTGATCTTGTGGTCGAGCACGGCGTCCCGCCCCGCAGGGCTGAACGCCTGAGCGAGAACAGCGGCCCGTCGAAAAGGTCCCCCGGCAACAGGAACCCATGATCGGGTGGCCGCCCCACCGGGTCACCTTTGAGCGGGCGGCGCATCCGTCGACCATCATGAGCAGGTCACCCGTCGAGCTTCCCGCAAGGTTGATCGCGGCCTCGCGGCGGAACCCCTGGAGCGTGAACGGGAGCGCTCCGACCGCCTCGTGCTCGGCGGCCCCGAGCGGCCGGATCGACGACAGCTTGGTGGTGAGAAGGCGGGATCCTGGTCCGCGCCGGCTTTGGCGGCGCACGCCTGTTGGACATGGGGGTCTCCACAGGCCGATCGGTAACGCGCGTGCCGATACTTCAAACCGGCCTCGACTGCAGGCGGTTCGGTCCGCAGATTGACCGCTCAAATTTTATCTGTCGCAGCGGGGAAGGCGGCCTTCGTCACGGACTTGTGATCGCCTTCGGAGCGAGTTGCCGCCAAGTCACGCAACTGACAGTTGAACCAAGTGAGGCGGCGCTCGATCTAAGGTTAACGCAGGATGTCCAGAGTTTGACCACCGCGAGAAAGACCCCTCAGGACGCGTGGCTACAGTGATGCCGGTCGGCTGCAAGCTTGAACGGCTTGGCCCGGCGGGATCATACCTGCCGGAGGCAGTCCGGCTACCCGGGCGCCGGCCTCGACCACCCGCCGGAGCGCTGCGGAATACTGCGCCTGTACGGACGTGCGAAGTCGTCGCGCCGCGCTTGTCTCGTGGTCACTGTCTGTCCGGCCATCCCATCCGACCGGGCGACACAACCCAACCACAACATTTGGTATTGTTCCGTGTCTGGGGCGGTGGGCCAATAGAAGCCGTCTCAGGTGAGGCAGGTGTTGGGCTGGCTTCTAAGGAAGCTCTGGCGCCTTTCGAGGGTTGGCAGGGAGCGCGGGCAAATTGCCCAAGCGTTCTTCCTGCTCGGGAGGGGAGCACTATGACCGACATGTTTCGGAACGAGCTTATTGCGCTGATCCCGAAGATGCGAAGCTACGCAACTGTGCTTACGAAATCTCGGGTGAATGCCGATGATCTAGTTCAGGATACCTTGCTGAGAGTCTGGCGGTTCCGCTCGACGTACCAGGAGGGGCACCAGCTCCGGGCGTGGGTCATGAAGATCATGCGCAACGAGTTCCTCAGTCAGCGCGCCCGCCGGTCCGTTGTCGTGGATTTCGCCCAGGGTTTCGAGGACGCGCGGAGCTGCGAGGCGGACCAGGACTGGCGCATGAGCTACGCCGAACTGCTGGACGCCCTCGAGGAGCTTCCCGAGTGCAATCGCGAAGCGCTGCTCCTTGTGGTGGCGCTGGGATTCAGCTGCGAGGAGACCGCCGACCTCCTTGGCTGCGCCGTGGGTACGGTGAAGAGCCGGGTGAGCCGGGCGCGGGAACAGCTGCTGCGGGTGCTTGAGGGCGAGCCGGGGCAAAGCGGGGCCCGCCCGCCGGTCCTGGCGATGGCTCAGTGCTAGGGGCATGCGCTGAATAGTCGCCGACTTTATCTTCGTTAATAGAAATGGCCGCTATGTAGATCTATCCATGATCAAAATGCAGTTGGTAGATGTTGTTGCCAGTTAAGCTTGGACTTGTTCAAGTTGCGGGTAAGATCATGTTTGATGGATTGCGTGCGTCAGTAGTTCCGTGCATTGCGTGGGGATTCGGCAGTGTCGTCGCCGTTCCAGGTGCTGTCCTTCCCTGTCTCGGGCCGCCGCGCAACGGGCTCGCCTCAGCGGGTGTCTGTCCGCGCCGCGCGACTTGGCCGGGGGACGCGAGCACCGGGTGCTGGCGCAATCGGACCCGGCGGCGCCATCCTGCTGCATATCCCGCTCTGTCACGCGCCGGCGGGGCCCCGGTTCCCGGTGCGCACGGGGAGGGTGCGCCATGATGACTCCGGCGACGGCGCCAGCCGAGGTTCCCGGCCGCGTCGAACCTCCGCGGGCTGACCTGCAGGCAGAGGCCCCGAGCTGGTCGCTCCAGGAGCTCCGCACCCTTCGGCCGGCGCTTCGCGCCTACGCCCTGAGTCTGGTCGGCTCGGTGGCGGATGCGGACGACCTCGTGCAGGACGCCCTGCTCAAGGCCTGGCGCTACCGTTCGAGCTACGCGCCCGGCTCCAATCTAAAGGGCTGGCTGTTCCGCATCCTGCGCAACGAGTTCATCACGTTCGCCGGCCGACCCCGCCCCGTAGAGGACATCGACGGCCGGTACGCCGCCCAGCTCCGCGCGCCCGAGAGAGGCGAGCTCTCGGTCGTGGTGGAGGAGGTCCTGGCGGCGCTCGACACGCTTCCGGAGATCTCACGCGAGGCGCTGGTCCACGTGGCGCTCGGCGACAGCCACGAGGAGATCGCGGCGATCTGCGGCTGCCAGGTGGGGAGCGTGAAGAGCCGCGTCAGCCGCGCCCGCGCCCGGCTCATCAAGGCCCTCCAGGTCCGGGAGGGGCCGGTCAGAACCTGTAAGGGGTGCGCAGTACGATCCTCACGTCCGGCGCGTCCGAGGTGACGCCGAACTCGAAGGAGCTGTTCAGCGTCAACCGTTCGCCAAGCCGGAAGGACCAGCCCATCAAGAGGCTGCCCACCTGCAGCGGCTGGGAGGACTGGTCCGTGCCCCCGATCTCCGTGCGGGTGGGCCGGATGTAGTTGTGGGTGTAGCCGAACGAGACCGAGAAGCGCGGGTTCAGCGAGAGGCCGAAGCCCAGCGAGGCGCCGATGGAGGCGCCCGGCTCCACCCGGCCGACGAAGGCGCCCCCCACGTCCCGGTCGATGTCGCGGCCGAAGTTGTGCAGATAGGTGAGGCCGCCGAAGATCACGGCCGGGTCCGTCGGATAGAGCAGGGTCAGGCCGCTCTCCACGGCCCAGAAGCCGGAGCCGGTGGCGAGTTCGCTGGCCACGCCGAACTCGTCATAGTCGACCTCGTAGGGGCCGAGGCCGGTGGGCGACTTGGCCCGGGCTGTCGCGACAAAGATGGGCCAGCCGTTGCGCCCGCCGTTGAGCTGGTAGCGCAGCGACGCCTCGATGTCGCCGATGCCGCGCCCGTCCAGCTCGATGTTCCGCGAGATCGTCTCGTCGCGCTGCGCCAGGGTGGTGATGCGGTCGTGGCGCACCACGTAGGGCGCGCGCAGCTCCACCTCGAGACGGTTGGTCAGTCCATAGCGCGCGGAGATGTTCGCAACGCCGGTGTCGCGGTCGGCGTCGCTCGCCTCGATCACGCCCAGCTGGATCCCCGGCACGATTTCCACGCCACGAAAGACAAGGCGATTGTTGCTCGTCCGGACATATTCGAGGGAGGGGTCGAGCACGAGCTGGCCGGGCGGGGTGAGCACGCCCAGCTCGGCGGGGATCGCCGCGACCTGCGCCGGGGCCGGCGCCTGCCCGACGGGCGCGCCCGGCAACGCGCCAGGCGCAGGGCTCCGCTGTCCTGTTCCTGCCAATGGCGCGGCGGCTGCCGCGCCGAGGGCCGGGCCCGCCGACGACGCCCCGGATCCGCGGCCGTGCGCGCCGGCGAGCAAGTCCTCGCGCTCCGCCCGCAGCGCGTCGATCTCCTGCTGTTGGGCGGCAATGCGCGCGCCCTGCCGGGCGAGCTCGGCGCGGATTTCGTCCAGTTCCCCGCCCGGGCGAGCAGGCTCCGGAGGTCTCGCGCCCTCCGACGCGTGCCGCTCCATCCCGATCGCCGGCCCGGCGGCGAGCAGTACGGCCGGGAGGATCCACCCGGTGATCCGCCAGGGGAGCGCCCTTCCCGACGTCAACGCAGCGATCCGTCGCGCAGGGCGACGTCCATGGCCGACTGGAGGTTTGCGGCCACCCGTGCAGTGGCGATCTGCTGCTGGAATTGCTGGAGCTCGGGCACGATCAGCATGATGTCCGTGACCTGCCGGATCGCCCTGTCATTTGCGGTGTTGAGCACCACGCTGGCGATGCGGTCCTCGCCAAGATGGTGCAGCACCTGGGTCGTCCCGCCTGCCGGGTGCGGCAGCGCCACGGCGCGCGTGCCCTCGGGCGAGACGGCGCCGTCGGCGCCCTGCGTCGCTGTTACGACCCCGTCCCCTGACCAGGCCATCCAGCTCTGCAGCACAAGCCGGCCGTCCACATAGGTCTGGACGGAGGCGGCGAACCCTACCTCCAGGCCGAGCGGCGTCATGAGCCCGGCGCGCTCAGCGCCGAGATCCGCGTCCGGGAGCGGAGGGGACAGGCTTCCCTGGGCGCCGGCTGGCCCCCCGGCCGCCAGCATCAGGGCGACGAGATGGAGGGCGAGGCGTTTCATTGGCCGGACCGCACGAGCGGCGTGATCTGGTAGAGGGGCGGGAGCTCGCGGGTGAAGCTCGCGAGGCTGGTGTCGTCCAGCCGGCGCAGAGGCGGCCGTGGCAGGCTGTCCCACTCGGCCGGGGCGTTGAACCGGCCCGGGGCGGCGCCAGGATGGATGACGAAGGTGACGCCGTTCCAAATCCGGGCGAAGTCGCGCGCCGGATAGGCGGAGAGGCCCCTGGCGGGGTCCCCCACCAGGACCTGCCCCTGGCGCACGCCCTTCACGACCACGAAGTGGCGGTAGCCTTTGATGCGGATCATCACGATGGCCGGGGCCTGGCGGGCGGCGAGCTGGTCGATCGTTTCGCGGAAGCCGTCGGCGGGCAGCCCTCTGGCGGCGAGGTAGGTCTTCATGTCCAGGAGCGAGAACCCGGACCGGCGGATGTTCGCCTGGTCGCCCACGGCGTACATCGCGCGGAACACCTGCGCCTCGTCCACCGGCCGCCCATAGTGGTGGCGCAGGAGGGTGGCCACCGCCGCCGACCCGCAGCTGTAGTCGTACTGTTGCCGGACCACGGTCCTGAAGGGCATGTCGCGCAGGCTCGTGACCGTCGCTGCGAAGACCCCCACGCTGCTGTTGAAGTCGGCCTGCGCCAGGCACGGCGGTGCGGTCGCCGAGACGGTGAGCGCGGCGATCAGGGCCGCGAGCGAGCGGACAGGAGCTGGCATCACGGCCCCGGCGCGGGGCCGATGCTGATGTTGATCGCCCCCTGCAGCGTGTTGTTCGCCCCGGTGTTGATCACGAAGTTGCCGATGCCCGCGAAGCCGTCGAGGGCGTCGGCCGCGAACGTCACCGGGCCCGAGGTGAGAGAGCCCGCGTTCACAACATTGCCGCTGCTGGTCGCGCTGAGCTGCTGGCGCGAGAGCACCTCCACCCTGACAGCGTCGCCGCCGCGGATCCCGGCCATGTCCTCCGGGTCCAGCGGCCCCCCGGCGGGGGGCGAGGCTTCCGACGGTTGCGGGGCGGCGCCTGCCGGCGGGCAGGGCGGCTGGGCCCACGCGGGGGTCCAGGCGACGAGAGCGGCTGCGCAGCAGAGCGCAGGGGAAGGGCGTGGCACGGGGTCTCTCCGGTTGCATGGCGGGAAGGCGGTCGCGGCGGGGTGCGCCCGCCGCGGCCGGCCCGCCCTCAGGGCGCCGTCGTGGTGGTCGGCGTCCCGAAGCTGATGTTGGCGTTGGCGGACAGGGCCGTCGCCGACTGGTTCAGCGAGCCGACGCCGGTGTTGAAGCTCGCCGTCTGGACGCCCGCGAAGTTGGCGAACGAGCCACCGTCGATCGCGATGCCGCCCGTAGTCACGGCCCCCTGTGTCGGGGTTCCGCCTGCTCCGCCAGGGCCGCCGGCGAGGCCGTCAGCGGCGTCCCCGCCGTCCGAGTAGTTGTCGCCGAAGGCGATGGTGATGCCGGTCACGGTTCCGCTCAGTTCCTGCGTCGACATTGTCGTCACAGTGCTGGAGTTGTCGTTGCCCGAGTCGTTGGCCGAATTGTCGGAATAGTCGTTGCCGGCGTTGTCAGTCGAATTGTCGGAGTAGTCGTTGCCGGCGTTGTCGGTCGAATTGTCGTTGCCCGAGTCGTTCGTGGAGTTGTCGTTTCCCGAGTTGTCGGTCGAATTGTCCGAGTTGTCGTTTCCCGAGTTGTTCGTCGAGCTGTCGTTCCCGGAATCGTTCGTCGAACTGTCCGAGTTGGTCGAGTTGTCGTTGCCCGAGTTGTTGGTGCTGGCGGCCGCGGCCCCGCCGCCCCCGCCGCCGGCGGCGGTCGCGTCGACCGAGGTGGCCGTGGCGCTCTGGGCGAGCGCAGGGCTGCAGATCGCCGCCGCCAGGATGAGGGCCGATGTTGTGGCGAATAGCTTGAAGTTCATGGAACCCCTCCAGGGATGGTCTCGGAGGCTGACCCTCCAGCCGAAACAACCGGGGTTTCGTCTGGCCGGTGATCGCACAACATCTTGAATGGGCACGTCCCGGAATCTTGTCCCATGTTGATGAAACGCCGATCGCACGGCCAGGCGCGCCGCCTTTCCTTGATCGAAGTTATTGATCCCTGATCGTGGCGGGCGTGGCGCCCCGTCGCCAGGGCGCCCGTCCGGACGGAAGCCCCGGCGGGCCGCTCCGCAGTCTCGGCCGCTCCGGCCGCCAGCCTCGCAAAATTACGTCCCCGACCTAACCAATTTTGGGGCTGCGCGCTTGTCGGTCCCGATCCATCGTTCCGTCGTCTGGACGGCGCTCCGCCCAGGCGTCGTCGGGAAGGGACCGCGGGATTGGCCGCGCCTGAGCGCGAGCGCCTCCCGATGCTGGAACAGGAAGGGTGGCTGATGGGGTCGATGAATCTCGCTGCGTCCGGACCAGGCGCTTCCGCCGCAACGTACGTCCCGAGTCTGCAGGGCGACGACGTCGAACGCGTCCGCGCCTTCTGGCGGCGCGTGGAACGCTTCCCCGCCGGGGTGCAGGTTGGGAGCGAGGGGCCGGAGCGCCATCGTCAACTCGTCATCGTCTCCGGCTGGGCGTGCGAGCTGAGGATCCTCCCGGACGGCCGCCGGCAGATCTTCGGGTATCTGCTGCCGGGCGACACCGTCGACACCCAGGCGACGTCCGACCTCGGGGCGCGCGGCGTGGTGGCGCTGACGCACGTTCAGGTCGTCGTCGCGCCCGACCCGGCGAGCGAGGATCCGGCCGCTGCAGAGGCGCGCGCGCGCGCCATCTGGCGGCGGGAGGAGCGCCTGTACGACCACATGGTCCGGATGGGACGGCTCACGGCCCGCGAGCGGATCCTGCACCTGCTGCTGGAACTCTGCGATCGCCTGGAGGCGGTCGGGCTCGTGCGTGCGGACAGCTTCAAGATCCCGCTGACGCAGGAGCTGTTCGCGGACACCCTTGGGCTCAGCGTCGTCCATATCAACCGGACGCTCAAGGCGCTGAGGAAGGAGGGCTGCGTCACGCTCAAGTCGGGCGCGGTGACCCTCCACAACAGGAGCCGGCTCGCGGAGGCGTGCTGCTATCAGGGGCCGCGCGACAACCTGCTGTCGCCCGGCGCCGCCCTACCGCCCGCCCGGGGCCGGGGCGCCGGCCCTTGAGCCTCGAGCGGCCGCAGGGCCTCCCGCCGAGGCCGCCGCCGGCCTGGTCCGGCTCGAATGCGTGTTGGGCGGATCCCTGCACAGCCGCCCGGGAGCGCGCCCCAGCCGGGCCGGCGCAGGGGCTGGACGCGCACGCCCGCCGCCCGTCGGGCGGCGCGGGGACCCTCCGCGCACTGGCGACGGCCGCCTGGATCCGGCGCCCCGATGCGCCAAATGACAGATGCAGGCCGGGTTTCGACTGTTCGGCGGCGTCGCCGCCCCTACGCTCCCCGCCGTGCGGCGCGATCTGGAACAGGGACGGGGCGCGCGGGCGATGAGCCTCCAGCCTCCCGCGGACACGAGGGAAGAGGGCTATTCCGCAGCGCGCCATGTAAGGAGGCTGTCGGTCGGCGGTCGACCGCTCCTGCACGACGAGCGGCGCCATCAGCTCCTCGAATTGAACGATACCGCAGACCTCATCTGGCAGGCGCTCACGTCCGAAGCGGGAGAGGCCTGCGCGGTGCGCCGGCTGCGGGCGCGCGGGCTGACGACGGCCGGGGCGAAGACCTATGTCCGACAGGCCGTTGGCGGATGGCTGGTCGCCGGTCACATGGCGCCGCGGTCGGCCCTCGGCGCTCTGACCGCGCCGCCTGACCACCTTCGCCGGCTCGTCATCGACGAACTGTCGCTCGAGGTCGCCTTCCACGGACTGCCCGCCACCGCCTGCGACCTCGTGGCCGGGCGGTTTCAGCGGGGCGGGGTGGGGGCCGCGGACCGGCTGGCTGTCGTGGCCCATGGAGGCTTGTTTCTGTTCTTCCTGAACGGCGACATCCACGGGGCCTGTCCGCCGGAAGGCCTCGCGCCCCAGCTGAAGGCGGTTCTCACCGAGCTCTACGTCCGGGCCGTGGATGAGGCCTTCCTGGCGCATGGCGCGATGCTCCTCCGACCCGGCGCGAGCCTGTTCCTCAGCGGCCCGCCGGGCGCGGGCAAGACGACGCTCGCCCTGGCGCTGTGCGCCGCCGGCTGGGCTTTCGGCGCTGACGACATCGTCAGGGTCCATCCGGACGGGCGGGCGTCCCCGGTGCCATTCGCCGCCTGCGCCAAGTCCGGCGCCTGGCCCCTGCTCGAACCGGCATGGCCGGAGCTGGGACGCATGGAGGCCTGGACGCGCAGCGACGGTCAGACCGTTCGTTACGTCATGCCGGCGGGCGCCGCCGACCGACGCGCACGGAACCTGGACGTGGTGATCGTGCTGGCGCGGCAGGCAGGCGCCCGGGCGCGGCTGGAGCCGATCGGCGCCATGGACGCCCTGCAGGCCGTCCTCGAGAGCGCCCACGCCGCCAGATGGTCACTGACGGGCGACGCCCTGGCGGCGCTCGCGTCGCGGCTGGACAGGGCGGAGCGCAGGCGGCTGGTCTACTCGGACCTGCAGGGCGCGGTCGGAGCCCTCGAGGAGTTGCATCGTGGGCAGGCTTGAGGCGCTGAGGCAACTCTCCGGAGCGTTGCGTGGGCGTCCTGCCCGGCGGACGGACTGGCGGGCCGTGCTGGGCATGGCGAACGAGGCCCTCGTTACGCCGCAACTGCACGTGGCGCTGCGCGGCGCCGGCGCGCTCGACCGGCTCCCGCCCGACCTGCGGGCTTTCACCGAGGAGGTATTCGTCCGCAATCGCGAGCGGAACCGGCGCCTGTTCTCGCAACTCCACCATGCTGTCGCCGCGCTGAACGCCGCCGGAATTGCACCGGTGCTTCTGAAGGGGGCGGCGCTGTGGGCGAGCCTCGGGCGCCCGCAGCACTTCGACCGCATGCTCCGCGACCTGGACCTGCTCGTTGAACCCGCTGAGCAGGTCCTTGCCGTCGAGGCGCTGGCGGCGGCCGGGTTCCGGGTCCTGGCGCGATACGACGAGCCATGGCGACATGTGGCTGCGGAGCTTGGCCGGGCCGACGACGTTGGGGTCATCGATCTGCATCGCAGGCCACCCGGCCCGCTCAGGATGGCGGGTTTCCCGCAGGCCAGGCGACCCGCCGAATGGGACGGCGTCTTCGCGCTGGCGCCGGAACCCGCGGCGCAGGTCGTCATGCTGGCCATCCATGACCAGCTGCACGAGGGGGGATATTGGCGCGGCGATCTCCCCCTGCGCCACCTGTTCGACATCGCCGCCCTGGCGCCGCACGTCGACTGGGTGTCGGTGGAACAGCTCGCCGGCGCCCGGCTGACGCTGCGCGCGGTGGCGGTGCAGGTGGCGGCGGCCCACAGCTTCGCCGGGCTCGCGCGGGACTGGCCGGCCGCGGCGAGCCTGGCGGTTCGGCTCCAGCACCTGCGCCAGCTTGTCCAACTCGCCTCGCCCCCGATGGTCCGGCCGCTCGCTTGGGTGGCGGCGCTTAGCGAGGCCGCCAACCTCCTGGGACGAGACCGGCTCGTCGGCGACGGGCCTGGCGGGTGGGTCGATCGGCTCGCGAGGTTCCGGACGATCGCCCGGCCCGCGGCGGCCGGGCCGGCCTGAGCCGGACCCGCGCCATCCTCTTCCTGCAGCAGGCCCAACCAAATGACGCAACCTCGAGGCGGCTCTGGCGGCACTATGGCGTTCCCAGCAGTGGAGAAGGAGTGCGCGGCAGATCGGTGGAAACAGGCGGTCGGCCCGACGGTTCGACGTCGTCGGACGCGTCGAGGGTCCTTCGGCCCAGCCCCGCTGCACATGTCTCCGCTTCGGCCTGAGCAGAAAGTGCGAACCCATGACTGACAAGGACAATGTCGACCGGGTCGAACAGGACCGGCGCCTCTTCCTGAGGGGGGTGGGCGTCGCCGTGCCGCCGACGATGGTGATGCTGCTCTCGACGAGCCTGGTCTCGCCGGCCATCGCGGCGTCCGGCGGCGGTGGCGGCGGTGGCGGCGGCGAGTTCTTCGCCCCCCTGGCGCTACCCCTGGTCGGCGTGGCCGCCACGCAGGCCGGTGGGCCGGCCGCCGCCCCGCTGGTCGCCGGTGCGGCCCCGGTGCCGTCGAGCGGAATGGCCACCTCGACCCCTGGGCCGGGGCCGGTGCTCGGGTCGACGACGGGCGGAGCGCCGCCGGTGCTCGCGGCCGCGCCCCCCAGGGGCAAGCCCCCGGCGACGGGGCGGGTCGCGCCGCCGCCGCGCCGCGCCCTGGCGATCCGCAAGGCTGGAGAGCGCGGTTAGGCCCGGGGCGCAACCGCGCAGGAACGACAGCGGATGAAAACGCGCCGGATCAACCGGGCGCTGCGGCTCCAGGGCGCGCAGCGCCGGCTCGCGGCCCTGGCGGCCGTGGTGCTCGCCCTGGCGGCCGTCTGGGCCGTTCTGTCGGTAGCCCCGGCCTATGCGCTCCGCGCCGCCTTGCGAGCGGAGCTCGCCGCAAGCGCGCCGCCTGAGGGGGTCGCCGCCTTCTATGCCGCCCGTGGCTATCGTCCGGTGTGGGTCGAAGCCACCGGCGTCTGGCCCTTCGCCATGCATGCGCGGCTCCTGCCGGCGGCCCGCGAGCGCGCGCGAATTGCTGTCGCCGCGGGAGCGCTGGACCCGGGGTCGCAGACGCTCCGGGACCGGGCCTCCGCCGCCCTGCGCAGGCCGGACCTGGGTCCTCTGCGGGAGGCGGCGCGCGCCGAGTTCGCCCTGTCGGCGTCCCTCGCCGCGCACGCCGAGGCCGTGGCTGGAGCCCGGACGCGCGAACTCGCCTTCGTCGATCCCCTTTTCCCGCCCGCCCCCCCACCCGACGAATTCCTGCAATGGGCCGCGTTTGCGCCGAGCGCGGTGGGTGACGTCGGGAGGCTTAACCCTGTGTATGACCAGCTGGCCGAAGGCCTGGTCGCTTACCGCCGGGAGTGGTCGCAGCTGCCGCAGATGGAGACGCCCGGCGGTCCGCTCCTGCGCCCGGGAGATCGGGGCGCCCGGGTGAGGATCCTGCGCGCGCGCCTGGGACTGCCGGAAGGCGACGAGTTCGACGACGCCCTGGCGCAGGCCCTGTCCCGGTTCCAGGCCGTGCACGGCATCCCCGTCAGCGGATCGGGCGACGGCGCGACGCTCGCGGCCCTCAACCGGGGCGCGGCGCACTACGAGCGCCTGATCCGCGCCAACCTCGAGCGTGCGCGCGGGCTCCCGCCGCCCCTGACGGAACGCTTCATCCTCGTGAACCCGGCCGCCGGGCGGCTCTGGCTCTACGAAGGCGGCCGCGTGGTCGACACGATGCGGGTGATCGTCGGCTCGCGCCGGGAGCAGACCCCGAACATGGTCGGGCTCATCCGCTACATGGTCTACAATCCTTACTGGGAAATCCCGGTGGATATCGCCAGGGAGGCCATCGCTCCGGTCGCCGCGCGCCTCGGACCCGGTTACGTGCGGGCGAGGAACATGCAGGTGCTCTCCGACTGGAGCGACACCGCGCGGGTCGTCAGCGCGGACTCGGTAAACTGGTCGGCGGTCGCCGCCGGCCGGACGGAGGTGCGCCTTCGCCAGGCGCCAGGGCCAACGAACATGATGGGGTCGCTGAAGTTCATGATGCCCAACGAGCTCGGGATCTACCTCCACGACACACCGGACAAGATCCTGTTCGGATCCGATGCGCGCCAGATCAGCGCCGGCTGCGTGCGCGTCGAGCGGGCGAATGACCTGGCCGCCTGGATCCGGATGGAGCGTCCGGTGAACCCCGCGTTCCACGGCCTCGACCAGACGGTGGAGCAGTTCTCGCCGGTGACGGTGTACATCACCTACCTGACCGCCGCCCCCAGCGTGGAAGGCGTCCGGTTCTACCCTGATGTCTACGGGCGCGACAGGTCGGCAGGCATGGGCGTCACCCCCCGATCCCGGGCCTGACAGGCCGAGATCGCCGCCGGTGGTCACGCGCCGGTGAGCAACCCGCCTTATGATAAAACGCACCCCAGAAAGGCGCCCCGCCAGGGCCGCCTGCGGGAACCGCCCGCAGAGCCGCGGATTGCTGACCTGGGACCAAGAGAAGACTTCGGAAACGCGACTGGTCACGGTCCGCGGCGGGTCCGCGGGCCGTGCCTTTTTCGCCACTCCGTGTCGAGCTCCGCCCCGATCGGGCTTGGGAGTGCGGCCTTCGTCGGGACCCTCCGCGGGTCGAGCGGACCGGTCGTCGCCCACTCAAGGGGGCAGCCCCTGTCCTTCCGGCGCCGTGTGCCCGCCGGAGGCGTCAGGGCTCGTTCGCCGAGGAGGGCCAGAACCTGATGCGCCGGCGACGCCGCCAGAGTTCGCGGTCGGCGGTGTCGCGCCGGCTCTCCACCCAGGCGATCGCTTCCCGGTCATCGACGCAGTCGACCGGGAGGGCCCGGACGATCTCGCCGGCCGAGGTCTTGAAGTAGAGCCAGTAGCGGGTCATGGCGCGCTCGGCGGGGGCTCCTGTGCTTTTGACAGCATGCTTCGTTCCCGGCCGGTTTCATTCGCCTAGGAGCGCGCCCGCGCGAGGGACCAGCACGCCACGTTCATACTTCCGTGAACGCCCTCCGCCGGCCGCGCATCGGGTCGGGAGACCGCGAACCGCAGACGGGCTGCGCGCGGCGCCGCGGGTGGCCGGCCTGCATCCGCGTCGTTCAGGCCTGCCGCAGTCCGGCCTCCGGCAGAGGGCCATCTTGGGAGTCCGCATCGAGGCGCCCGGGATCGCGGGCCAGCGCCGACTTCCTGAGGGGCAGGCTGAGCCCGAGGCCGAAGTAGAGCAGCACGGCGGCGGCCGAGATCAGCATGTTGTACGAGGGCAGCTGGGAGAGGCTTGCGGCGACGATGGCCAGGCCCGCAAGTCCGGCGGAGGACCGCCGTCCGGCTGTGGCCGCCTGGGCCCCGAGCCAGGCCAGGATCCCCAGGAAGGCCGCCGCCATCGGAATCCCGTAGCTGGTGGCCAGCTGGATGAGGGCGCTGTCGACGGTCCCGTGCTTGGGATCGAGACGGCCGTTGCCGCTGCTCAGGCGGGTGGCGTTGTCCGTGCTGCCCAGTCCCTTGCCCAGGATCGGCTCCTCGAAGGTGATGGTCTGGTAGAGGATCATCCTGTCGCGCAGGCTCACGTCGGCGCTGCCGGCCCGGAAGCTTTCCACCCGGCTCATCACCGCGCGTTGTATCGGTTCATAGGCGAGCAGCGGCAGTCCCAGGGCCACCACCATCGGGAACACGGCGAACATCCTGACGACCCGGCCGAGGGAGGCCACCCCGGCCAGAAGGGTGACCGCGATCAGCCCCACGGCGAACCCCGCCCATTCCGATCGCACCAGCGAAAGCAGCAAGGCCACCAGCATGGTCGGCGCCAGGAACCATCGCCATGGTCGCGGGTCGAGCAGGGCGGCGATCAGGCCGGCCACCATGACCGCTGCGAACGGCACCGGAGAGTTGAGCGGGCCGAAGACGCGCACCCGGAAGGGCAGGGGCTCTCCGAGGACCGGCATGCCCGAGTTGATCATCCAGCGCCGGTCCCACATCGCCGGCTCCACGAACTGGACGAGGCCGTAGATGCTGGCGGCGAACGCCAGGAGAGACAGGCCGCCCAGGACCGCCGCCTCGAGGCCCGGGGTCTTCTCACGGGCGCCGAGGACATAGAGCCCGAACACCGCCGGCGCTGCCCAGGCGAGCAGGGAGTACGCGGACGGGACGATCCCGTTGTTCACGAAACCCACGGCGAGGGCCCAGCCGAGGGGGAGCGCGAGCAGGGCGAAGGCCGGCGCCTGCGCGAGCCCGGTGCGCCAGGTCCTGTGCGCCAGGATGGCGAGTCCCGTGAGCAGGGTGGGCGTAGCGAGGACGGGGCTGAGCTGGTGGTAGAAGGTGTCCCAGTCCACGAGCCGCCGCACGAACGGCGCCCAGATCCACACCCCGAGGGTAAAGACGACGAAGCCCGCAGGTCGGGCGAGCAGGACCAGGCCCAGGCCCGCGCAGAGCGGCAGGAAGGTCCAGAGCAGCCATCCGGCCCGGCCCAGGGCCGCTAGGCCCAGCACCACCAGCGACACGGCCAGCAGCGCAATCCATCCGGGCCGCGCGCTAGCGTGACCGGCCTCGGGCGTCCACGACATCGCCACCTCCATCTCCTCGCCCGTTCGCCTGAGCGGGCGGGGCAGCTAAGCGCCCCGAGCGCGACGGGACCGCCTCAAATGACCGCTCCGCAGGCCGGACGGCCGGCGGACCATCCTCCGGGCCGGCGATCCGGAACGGTTCGGTGGGTGGTTTCGTCAAATGATGGCGGAGCGCAGAACTCTTCGCGCTAGCGTGCACGGGCTATTCTCAGCGCCTGGTCAGCACGTCGCGACGGCGACAGGTGCGATCTGGGAGAGCCTCAAGTCATGCCGATGACGTCGGCGAACGGGGTGCTTCATGTTGCTCGCTCCTCTCCTGGATCTGGCGGAACGCGACAGTACAACTGAGCAAAGGTCCGCGGATTCAACAAGCAACAGCTTCGGCGGCGTGGTCCCGTTCCCACCGGGCGGGACTCCGCGCGTCGCGGCCCCGGTGGCGTCGAGCACGGCGAAGCGGTGCTTCGATGTTCTCGTGAGCGCGACCGCCATCGCCATCCTCGCCCCCGTGCTTCTGCTCATCGCTGCGGCGATCTGGGCCGAGACGCGCGGACCAGTCTTCTTCCGCCAGCAGCGCACCGGCTTGCTCGGGCGGCCCTTCCCCATCCTGAAGTTCCGGACCATGACCGTGCAGGAGGATGGCGGCGCCGTCCGCCAGGCCTGCCGCGGCGACACGCGGATCACCCGGGTCGGCGCGGTCCTCCGAAAGCTGAGCCTCGACGAGTTGCCCCAACTCATCAACGTGCTCAGCGGCGAGATGTCCCTGGTCGGACCGCGCCCGCACGCCGTCGCTCACGACCAGCAGTTCATGCGCCTGGTTCCGAATTACGCGGATCGGTTCCGCGCGCGCCCCGGCATCACGGGTCTCGCCCAGGTTCACGGTCTCCGAGGCGAGATCGTCCGCGAGTCGGCGCTCATCCTCCGGGCCGCGGCCGACATTCGCTACATCGAGACCTGGTCGCTGGCGGCCGACATCGGGATCCTGGCCAGGACAGCACTGGTGGTGTTCCGCGACCCGGCAGCCTTCTGAGTGGCGGCTCCAGAGCGCGCGCGACCCCTCGCGCGGATGATCAAACGGCAAGGCGCGGGCTCGAGCTTCGGCTCTAGTGCGGAGGTGCGCCCGTCCCCGACGGTCCGGGCTCCTGCGAGCCGCGCGCGGCGCCGCCCCCGGCGCAGGTGACCAACGGCCAGACCTTGGAGCAGGATCGTGCCCAATTGGAACATGCAGCAGGCCTGGAACGCGCGGGCCCGGGCGGATGCGGTCTTCTATGTGGAGTCGTATCATGCGAGCGACCGGGACGGCTTCTTCGCTCGCGGCGAGGAACGGGCTGCCCAGTTCCTGGATCCTGTGCTGGCCCGCACATTCCGGGACGCCCGCCGCCTCCACGTGCTGGAGATCGGGTGCGGCCTTGGACGGTTCTCGCGCGCGCTCGCTCGCCGCTTCGAGCGGGTGACGGCGATCGACGTGTCGGACGAGATGGTGTCGCAGGCGAAGGCGGCCAATGCGCCCTGGGGCAACATCGAGTTCCGGGCCAGTGACGGCGAGAGCATCCCGCTGCCCCCGCAATCGGTTGACTTCGCGTTCTCGTACGAGGTCTTCCAGCACATGCCTTCGCACCGGGTGATCCAGGCCAACCTGCGCGAGGTCGGGCGGGTGTTGCGGCATGGGGGCGCCGCGATGATCCACCTGCGGACGGGCGGCATGTCGCAGCAGATCCTCTACAGGCTCGCAGATGTGGTTCCGGCGCGGGTTCATGCCGCGCTGAAGCGGATGAGGGGCAAGCGCTCGCTCACGAGCGACGCCACGTGGCGGGGTGCTCCCCCGCTCTCCCAGCCTCAGATCGAGCGGATGGCGCGGGCGGCAGGCCTCTCGGTGGCGGAGTTCCTGCCCGACCCGACACATGGCGCCGGCACCCGTGTGTTCGCCATCATGACGCCGGGGGGGCGGTGACGGCGCCGGGATACGCGCCGCCTGATGCGGGGGCGCGCGAGACCTGGACGATCAGCGGATGGTCGGAGACCGGGACGCCGAGGCGCCGCGTGGGGCCCAGGCTCCGCAGCGGCCTGTCGCTGACCAGGGGATCGTAGACAAGCACCGAGGGCTGGACGGCGCTGAACGCGATGTGCGCAGTGACCGTGGGCGCCGCGATGGGGACGCTCGCGTCCTCGTTCCAGAGATCCGGCTCGGCCCAGAGCACGATGGCGTAGGTTCCGTCATCCAGACGGAAGAGCAGGCTCCGGCCGGCGGCCGGCATGCCCGTGAGCATGTACTCCGGCGCCGGGCTGGCGCGCGGCGCGCGGGCGCCGCGGCCGCGCCCCAGGATGCGGGTCAGGTTGTGCAGCGCCATCGCCGCCGGCTTGGGCGTCCAGTCATACCGGTACAGTCCGTAATGGCTCTCCACGTCCTGCGGGCCCGCGTCGTGCGAGTCGACGAGTTCGTAGATGTAGGTGGCCGCAACCTGATGCGCGGCCGCGGCCATGAGGGAGTTCAGGATCTGCCTGGCCTGGATCTCTTCGCTCACCCCGATGGCAGAGCCGACGGCTGTCGTCGATCCGGTCTCCGTCAGCACCACCGGCCGTCCCGGCGCGGTCCAGCGCGCAGACGCCAGGTAGTTCTTCAGGGTGTAGCGGGTGTCGCGCAGGCTGTGGCCCCACGACTGCTGACCGGCCCGGTAGTAGGGATGGACGTTGGCGTAGTCGGCGTGCGCCGACAGGTCCCCCAGGGCGGCGGACTTCGATCTGCTGATCCCCGAAATGGTCAGGTTGTAGACCGGCGCCTTCGCCAGGACGGGGTCGGACTTTGCGCCGGCGTAGAGCGCCCTTTGGGTGGCGACCGCAGCCGCAAAACCCTCCAGGCGGCCGAAGGTCACCGGCCACTTGTCGACCTCGTTGGGTCCCTCCAGGGCGGCGACGGACCCCGGATGGTTCCGGGCGAGGCTCCGCGCCCAGCCGAGGTAGTTGTCCAGCCCGACCTTCGGGTTCAGCAACAGGTTGAGGCGGACACCGCTGGCCGCGAGCCGTTCGAAGACCGGGAGGGTGCTCGAGTTGATGTAGTCGCGGAGCTTGCGGACGCCGAGGTAATCCAGCGCTGCGATGACCTTGCCGGTCTGCGAATAGGGGTAATGGCCCGGCCAGCTGACGTGGGCGTTCACGCCGAGGCCGTCGAGAAACTTCCGCGCGCTGAGGATACGCCCGTCGCCCGTCGTGACGCGGGAGAGCTGTTCGGCCCCCACCGGGCCGTCCCTTGAGTGCAACAGCGGCAGGGCGAGCGCCGCGACGAGAACCCGGCGGTGGAGGCGCATGGACGGCAGGGGGCTCCTGGGCGAGTCCCGCGAGCCTAGCGCCACGGCGGCGGGAGGATCATGATCAAATGTTCGCCGGCCGGGGCTGGCGTCGGCGCCCCGCTCGGGTCGGCACGCCCGGGCGCGGGGCGCCGGGCGTGCCATCTGGAGGGGCTCTGGCCGGTCAGCCGAAGATGAAGTTGCCGTCCTGCAGGCTCGACGCCTGGATGCCCCGCAGCAGCATGCTGGTGTCCTCGAGGCTGACGAGGGCGCCCTCCGCCGTCTGGGTCAACTGATAGGCGTGCTGGCTCGCGCCGAACGCCCGCAGGTCGATCCGCTCGTAGAGGGTGAAATCGGTGACGGTGTCGTGGCCGCCGCCGGGCTCCATCACGAAGAAGTCGACGGCGTCGGAGCCGCCCGTGAGGGTGTCGTTTCCGCGGTTTCCGTTCAGGATGTCCCGGCCGAAATCCCCGAAGATCCGATCGTCGCCCTGGCCGCCCAGGAGGGTGTCGTTGTCGGGGCCGCCGTACACCAGGTCGTCGCCCTTGCCACCGTTCAGGACGTCGGTGCTGGCCAGGCCGGACAGGGTGTCGGCGCCCTCCGTCCCAAGCTTCCAGTCATTGCTCGACGTGCCGGTCCAGTTGACGCCCGGCGACGTGGCCGGCGCCACGGTCGTCGGGACCACCGCGGCGGGGCTGTTGAAAATGAAGTTCCCGTCCTGGAGGCTGGTCGCCTGCACGCCCCTGAGAAGCATGCTGGTGTCGCTCAGCGAGATCAGGGCTCCGTCCTCAGTCTGGGACAGGGTGTAGCTGTGCTCGCTGGAGCCGAACGCCCGCATGTCCACCCGCTCGTGGAGGGTGAAGTCGGTGACTACGTCGTGGCCGCCGCCCGGTTCCATGACGAAGAAGTCCACGTCGTCGGCGCCGCCCGAGAGCGTATCGTCGCCCCGGTTGCCGTTCAGGATGTCGCGGTTCGCCTCGCCGAGGATCCTGTCGTCGCCCTGGCCGCCCAGAAGGGTGTCGTTCCCGGAGCCGCCCTGGACCAGGTCGTTCCCCTGGCCGCCGTTGAGGACGTCCGTGCCGCCGAGCCCCGACAGGGTGTCGGCGGCGGAGGTTCCGAGTTTCGAGTCGTTGGCGGCCGTGCCGGCCCAGGAAAGCCCGGCGGAGGGCGCCGGCGCCGGCGCCGGTGTGGCGCCGGGGGCGCTCTGCGCGCCCTTGACCTCGATGATCACCGGATGGTCGGTGAGCGTCACGGTGAGGCTGCTCACGTTGCTGAACGTCTGCAGGGGCTTGTCGCTCGCGAGCGGATCGTAGACCAGCACGCTGGCGTAGGTGGCGCCGAGCGAGACGTTGATGCTCGACGTCGGCGCGGTGATGGCCCGGTGCGCAGCCTGGTCCCACAGGTCCGGCTCCGCCCAGACGACAATGTCATAGGCGCCGTCGTCCTCCTGGAAGAGGAGGCTGGAGCCGGTGGCCGGCATCCCGCTCAGGGTATAGGCGGGCGCGGCCGCCGACGTGGTCCCGCCCGATGAGGTGGTGAGGATCTGCGTCAGGTTATGCAGGGCGTGGGCGGCCGGCTTCGGCGTCCAGTCGTACCGGTAGAGGCCGTAGTGGCTCTCGATGTCGTTGGCCCCGGCGTTGTGGGATTCCACGAGCTCGTAGATGTAGGTGGCCGAGACGTTGTGCTTGGCCGCCGTCATCAGCGAATTGAGGATCTGCTTCGCCTGGACCTCCTCGGTGACGCCGATGGCCGAGCCCGGCGAGGTGGTGGAGCCGGTCTCGGTGATGACCGTCGGCCGGCCCGGCGCCGCCCACTGCCCGGACTCGATATAGCCCTGCAGGGTGTATTTCGGGTCCGCGAAGCTGTAGCCCCAGGACTGCTGCCCGGCCTGATAGTAGCTGTGGACGTTGGCGAAGTCCGTATAGGCGGCGAGATTCCCGACCGCGGCGTACTCGGGGGCGTCGATGCCGGCGAGCGTCAGGTTGTAGACGGGCACGTCCTTCAGCACCGGGTCCGCATTGGCCTTGTTGAAAAGCGCCTTCTGCGTCTCGACCGCGCCCTGGTAGCCCGAGAAGCCGTTGTAGCTGACCGGCCAGTTGTCCACCTCGTTGGGCCCCTCGAGGGCGACGACGGAGCCGGGGTAGGTCTGGGCGAGGCTGCGCGCCCAGCTGATGTAGTTATCGACGCCGACAACAGGATTGAGCAGGAGGTCGAACTTGATGCCACTCGCAGCCAGCGTCTTGAACGCTCCGAGCGAGCTTGAGTTGACGTAGTCCCGCAGGTTGTCGACTCCAAGGTAATCCATTGATGATATGACCTTGGAAGTGTCCGAATACGGATAATAGTTTGGCCAACTCACATGGGCGTTCACCCCAAGCGTGCTAACGAAGTTCTCTGCGTCCAGAACGGGCATGTGAAGTTACCTGTGGAATACTGGGGCCCCCGCCCGCAGCGCCGGAAACTAGTGACAGCTTCTCTGGCCGGTAAGTGCCTATCTGTCGCATCCCGCGCGCGCAGGACTGGCCACGGCCAAGCTTTGTGGCCGGAATCTGGCAAGAAGAGCGTCGTTATTTAGCGCGCGAGTCAAAGAAGAGCGGAAAGCATTGTTCTAACTCGCGAACCCATTATCGTGTAACGCGGTTATCAATTCCTCAACTGCGCCACACTTCTCTACGCCTGCGGCGGTATGACACACTGGCTGGCATCGCTGTCGTCAGAGGTGCTGCTGGTCCGCCGCTCTGCCGGGGCCGCAGGGCCGGGAGGCCGGGCCTCAAGGCGCCCGTTGGCGCAGGGGGTGGGCGGGGCCGCGCGTCCCGATGACCAATTGATAGGTCGGGCGGGCCGATGCCGATTGCGCGGGCAGGGCGACCACCGCAAGCTCGATCCGCTGCCGCGACGCGACGCCGAGGGCGCGGGCGTCAGCCTGGGGAACCGCGGGACCAAGCCTTGATCATCGTCGTGATCGCCACCGTCGGCAGACCTCGAAACGTCGAGGACTGCCTGCGCCTGCTCGCGGCCCAGAGCCGGCGGCCGGACCTTGTCCTGGTGTCCGCCACATCGGATGGGGACCTCCCCGAGCCTGGCGGGGCGGTGCTGGCCAGGCTCCCGTACGACGCGAGGCTGGTGATCGGCCCAAAGGGGCTCACCCGCCAGCGGAACAGGGCGCTGGATGTGCTGGAGCGGTCGTGCCCGGGTTACGACGGGTTCGTGGCCTTCTTTGACGACGACTTCGTGCCGCGGGAGGACTGGCTCGAGAACGCGGCGGCGGAGTTCGCGGCGCGGCCGGCGTGCGTCGGGCTGACGGGGGTCCTTGTCGCTGACGGCGCCAGCGGACCCGGCTATGATCTCGCGCAGGCGGCCGACATGCTCGGATGCGGACGCGGCATGTTGCGGCGGAGCGACGAGCGGGCTCGTTGCGGACCTGCGCGGGCGCTGTACGGGTGCAACATGGCGCTGCGCGGCGCGGCTCTGCGGTCAGTGAGGTTCGACGAGGCGTTGCCCCTGTACGGCTGGCTTGAGGACGAGGACGTCTCGGGACAACTCCGGAAGCTGGGCGAGCTGTTCAGGTCCGACGGTCTCGTGGGCGTGCACCTGGGAACCAAGTCTGGCCGGGTGCCCAGCGCCAACTACGGGTATTCCCAGATCGCCAACCCCATCTATCTGGTCCGGAAGGGGACATACCCGGCCTCCAGCGCCGCGAGGTTGATGGCGCGGAACCTGGCTGCGAACCTTCTCAAGACGCCGTTCCCGGAACCCTATGTCGACCGCGCTTCGCGGCTCCGGGGGAACATGCGCGCGCTCGCGGACCTGGCGCGAGGCCGTCTGCATCCGGGCGGGGCGGCCGAGCTTCGCTAGCGCCGGCGTGGGGACGGGGCGGGCCCGTCCTGGGCGGCCAGGGCCTCGCGATGATGCTGCAGCGTCCGGCGGAGCCCCGTCTCCAGGTCAACCCGGGGCGCCCAACCGAGTGCGCGAAGCCGCGCGCAGTCGAGGAGCGGGGGCGCCACGGTGGCCTCGCCCCGGCCCGCCTCAGGCGCGAGCCTCAGCCGGGCGCCGGTTCCGGGGCAGCAACGCAGAACGGCCCGCGCCAGATCGGAGAGGGAGACCGCAGCCCCCTCGTCGGCGATGTTGCAGGTGAGGTTTCCAGGCGCCGCGATCAGGTGGAGCAGACCGCACGCCGCGTCGCTCACATAGGTATAGGTCCTCCTCGCCTGGCCGTCGGACCGCAGCGTGATGTCCTGGCCCAGCAGGGCCTGCCGCATGAAATAGGCCTGCACCCTGGGATCCTGCAGCGACATGCCGGGGCCGTAGGTGTGGGCCAGCCGCGCGATGCGGTAGGCCACGCCATGCTGGCGTTCATAGGCGACGCAGAGCGCCTCGGCGAGCCGCTTGCTCTCGGGATAGGCGCTTCGCGGGTCGAGGCTGTCCAGGAGCCCGGCCGCGCCCTCGGCCACCCGTGCGGCTTTTTCTGCGGACGCCTGCCCGTAGATCTCCGCGGAGGAAAGGAGGCAGAACACCGCCTGCTGCTCCCGGGCCACGGCCAGCAGATTGGCGGTTCCCGCGACATTGGCGGCGATGACGCCGACGGGATCGGCCAGGAATGCGGCCGGCGTGACCGGACTGGCGGCATGAACCAGATGGTCCAGCGACCCCAACTCGGGGAGCGGATGCGCGGGATCGTGCTCGACGATCGCCAGGTCGCCCGCCTCCAGCTCGGCGGCGAAGAGCCTTGCTGCCTCCCGCCCGCGCCGGGTCATGGCCACGACACGGGTGCGTTCGGTGCGGCGACCCAGCGCCAGCAGGGTGCGGACCAGGTACTGGCCGATCATCCCCGTCGCGCCGGTGACCAGGAAGCGCCGGCCGGCCAGGCTGCGCCACGGCAGGTCCCGGTCGAGGATGCGGGCGATATCCTCGGCGACGACGCTGCTCATCAGGCGAGCTGGGCGCCACGGACGCAGTCGAGCGCGCCGGCCTCTAGCAGCAGCGAGAACTGCAGGAGGTCGAACTCCGTGGTCACCTTGGCGTTGCCGCGCAGGCCACGGACCATGTGCAGCCGGCAGCCGTAGTAGGACATCAGCTGGGCCTGGTCGACGAAGCTGCCGAGCAGGCCGTCTTCCACCGCCCTGCGGTTGGCCTCGAGCACCTCGCCCAGCCGAAAGGTCTGGGGCGCCTGGAGCACGTACATGAGGTGGCGCGGCGTCACCGCCTTGATCGTCCGCGCCTCGTCCACCGACATCGCAATGGTTTCGAAGCAGGGTATGGCGGTGACGGCGCTGCCGTGGGCGTAGGTGCAGGCGACGTTCTGGCTGATCAGCTCGGCGTTGATGATGGGCCTGACCCCGTCGTGGATCAGGGTGGCGGTCCGCGGGTCGGCCCCGTCCGCCACGGCGCTCTCAAGCCCCTTGAGGATCGATTCCTGCGCCGTGCAGCCGCCCGGAACGATCCGCCGGACCTTGTCCAGTCCGTGCCGCCCGACGAGCTCCCAGGCGTGGGCGATGTAGGGCTCGAGGCAGGCCACATAGACGGCCCTGACGCTACGGTGCTCCTGGAAGTGCTGCAGCGTGTGGACGAGGATGGCGCGGCCGCCCGCGGCGACGAACTGCTTCGGCGGGCCGGCCCGCTTCATGCGCGTGCCGTTCCCGCCTGCGAAGATGATCGCGATCGCATCCTCGGGTCCATCGCGCATGCTCGGGTCCTCACCGGGCCAACGCCTAGGCTGTCCGCTGGAGGCGCGATTGATCGTTTGACAGATCAAATGCGAAATCGGGGCGGGGTGAGCGCCCCGGCTGCACGGGTCCGCAGGGACCGATGTCTTTCGATCTCTTCCAGCACGGCGCCGGTGAAGGCCTCGCCACGAACCATGCCCGGCTGAGTCCCCAGGTTTTCGCCGGCCTGGCGCCGGTGCTTGCGTCCCCAGTCCCGGCCATTCGCGAGCGCCGCAAGGAAGGGCCGGAGCGCCTGCGACGATTGGACGATCAGGCCGGCCGCAAGCTCCACCATGGGGGGCTCGCTGAAGCCGCGGCCAGCGCTGTAGTCGGAGAGGTCCGGGCAATACAGGACCAACGGCCTGTCAAGGTCCAGATACTCGACCCAGACGCTCGAGTAGTCGCTGATCATGCCGGCCGACGAGGCGATGAACTGGTAGAGCGTCATGCCGCTCTGGAGGATCTCCTCCGTGGTGATCACCCGAAGGCCCGCGCGGTCGTAGCGGGCGGAGTCGAGAGGGTGTGGCTTCACGAGAACCCTGACGCCTGCCGCCTCCGCCAGCGCGGCCACCTCGGATACGGGGTCCCTTCCCGCCGCCTCGACGCGTGTCGACAGGTCGGCCGAGTCCCGCCAGACGGGGCCGGAAGCGCCGTTTGCGCTGCGGTAGGTGGGCATCCAGAGGACGAAACGCTCCCCTTCCAGTCCGAGCCTGGACAGGGCGGAGGGCTGCGCCGGAAGGCTGAAAGCCACCTGCCGGGGATTGCCGCACCGGCGCAGGCGCGCGCGCCTTGCCCCCAGCCAGCGGGCGGCGGCGGCGCCCCAGACCGGCGTGTTGCAGGTCAGAACGGAGAAGGGAATCCGGGCCGAGAACGTGGCGTTGTCGTTGGCCTTGGGACCGTAGCCGTGCCAGAGGTTGATCACGAGCTTTCGCTCGGTGAGATCGGGCGAGCCGTAAAGACCGTGCGTGAAGAGCAGCACCTCGGCGGCGCTTGCGCGCAAGAGTCCGGCGAGGGAGTTCTTCGCCACCACCTCGAGCCCGGCCTCATTCGAGCCGATCAGGTCGAGGTATCCCCGCGCCGCGTCCGGGCGGGCGGCCAGCAGCGTCACACGCAGGCCCGGGACCCGGGACAGCAGCGCCGCGGCGAAGAGGCTGTTCTCCTCGTGGTCCGGCCAGCCGTAGACGCAGACGCGTCCCTCGGCGTGCAGGACCTCGCTCAGCAGGCGATGCACGGCGGCGAGGCAGGAACGTCCCCATGCCGTCGCGCCCCTCAGGCCGCGAGTCGACGTTATGGCCACGAGCGCGTCCTCCTGGGGGCTCTCTCCACATTCGACCAGCGGCGGGCTCCTGCGCGCCGCGGTTCCGGAGGATTAGTGACAAGATCAGGCGCGGCGCTGATCAATTGACGCATCAAGTATTGTGCGGGGGATTGCCTCTTTGCCTGGCCGCCACTGTGCTGGTCCGTGGGTTCGAAGGGGCTCGCGATGTCCAGGATCTTGGTGATCGGCAAGTTCTACGCACCGTTCAACGGCGGCATAGAGCGCAACACTACCGCGTTGTGCGAGCGCCTGTCGGCCGACCACGATGTGACCGCGGTCGTCTTCAACCACGAACAAGGGGCGGTTACCGAGGTGAGGAACGGCGTCCGCGTTCGCCGCGTGCCGGCAAGGTTCCGGTTGGGGGGACAGCCGCTGGGCTTGCAGATGTTCGGCGCCTTCGACATCTCCGAATTCAATCTCATCCACTTCCACGCGCCGAACCCCCTGGCGTCGGTGGCCCTGCTGGCGGAGATGGCGTGCAGGCCGGGCCCGCCGCTGGTCATCACCCACCACATGGACATGCGGCCGAGGGGGCCGCTCAGGTGGGCCGCCCAGGCCGCCTACCACCGGCTGCTCCACGCCGCCGAGACGGTGGTGGTCTCGTCCGAGAAGAACGTGGCCGTCGCCCGCGACCTCAAGCCCGGACTGAACTATGCGACGATCCCCTTCGGCGTCGCGGCCCGGGACTATGTGATTTCGCCGTCCCAGCGGCGCGCGGCCGCGGCGTGGCGGAAGTCGCTGGCGGGAGAAGCCGCGACCGTGGGCTTCGTCGGCCGCCATGCGCGATACAAGGGCCTCGACGTTCTGGTGACGGCGCTCGCGCAGACCCCTGGGGTGCATGCCTTCATCGCGGGCGACGGCCCCTACGGGCCGCCGGCCGAGGCCCTGGCCCGGGCGCTCGGCGTTCGGGGCCGAACACATTTCCTGGGGGAGGTGAGCGAGGCGGACAAGCTTCGGCTGTTGGCGGCGTCGGACGCCTTCGTTCTGCCGTCGACGGAGATCACCGAAGCGTTCGGGATCACGCAGCTGGAGGCCATGGCCGCCGGCGTTCCCGTCATCGCGAGCGACCTGCCCACGGGCGTAACCGACGTGACTGTGGACGGGGTCAGCGGACTTCTGTGCGCGCCAGGCGACGCCGCGTCCCTCGCGGACGCCATCCGGCGGCTCGTTTCCGACGTCGCGTTGCGCAGGCGGCTCGGTCTGGGGGCCCAAGAGCGCGTGCGGCAGATGTTCGACGAGGAGGTCGTACTCGCCCGCTCGGTCGAGACACTCGAGGCTGCGCTCTATGGCTACCGGCGTCGGGCCCGCCCGCGGGGCTCAACCGGCGGTCGCCCGTTGCGCCCCCATGAACTGGCCGAAGAGCGCTAGCAGATCGCGCTCGAACCGCTCCGGCGAGAAGCGGGACAGCGCCATCGCCCGGGCGCAGCGCCCCATTTGCGCCGCAGCCGGAGACAGCGCCGTCGCGAGGGCGCTCGCCATCCCGGACGGATCGTCGGGTGAGACGAGGAGACCGGTGATGCCGTGGTCGATGATCTCCCGCACCCCGCCGACGTCGGTGGCCACGCTTACGCGTCCCAGGGCGGCGGCCTCGAGAAGCACCGTGGGCAGGCTCTCGAACTCGCGCGAGGCGAGGGCGACCACGTCCATCGCGGCCATGAGCTCCGGGATGTCGCTGCGATAGCCGGTGAAGTGGACGCGATCCGCCACCTTCCACCGGCTGGCGAGCGCCTTCAGCTCGTCGACGTAGCCAGCGTTCTCGGCGTAGCTCAGTTCGCCCACGATCCAAAGACGCGCGACGGGATGGGTCTCCGCCAGCCGCCCGAGCGCGATGATCAGGTCACCGTGACCCTTGCGCCGCTCCAGCACCCCGAAGCTGCCGATGTGGGGGCCGGGGCCGAGCTCCGCCGGCGTCGGCGAGGAGAAGAACGCGGGGCCGACCGCGTTGTAGACCAGGTGGATCCGCCTCTCGTCCATGTCCAGGCGGCGCAGCAGTTGGCGTCCGGCGTCCGAGACGCAGATAAAGGCGTCGCACCGCTGCCGCAGCCAGCCGGCCAGGGCCCGGTACTGCCGCGGCGCCGGGAGGGTTTCGTGCACATGGAGCACCAGCGGCGCGCGCGCACGGGCGGCGGCCCTCACCGCCTGAAAGGCGCCGATCGGGTGGTGGGCATGGATCAGGTCCAGCGGTTCGCGAGCGGACAGCGCGGTCAGCGCGCGGCTGTTGCTCACCGTCGCCCGCGCGCTCCTGACCAGGTCCGCGGCCAGGCCCCGCCGGCCGTTCAGCGCCGCGATGGGGTGACACTCCAGTCCGCTTCCAAGAGCGGAAGCCTCCATCTGCCCCCCCGGCGGACAAGCGACAATGGCGCGGCCGCCGCCGGCCTGCACCGCCTCAGCACAGTTGAGCGCGATCCGCTCCGCGCCTCCGACAAAGGGCACCCGGCAGATTTCGAGCACGCACCTGTCCCGCAGCGGGCCGGCCGGATCTCCTGAGGCGCAGGATGACGGTCCTTCGAACCGGGGTCCGCTGTGGGTCAAGGTCCGCGCCCTCCCGGAATGGTGGTCCGTGAGGAGGCCTCGCGAGGGCGGCGCGCGCGACGCCAAATGATCAGCCGGCCCCGACCCACCCGGCGCAGGCTGCCGCCATGGGCTGGCAGAGGTGTTCCGCCGGGCGCAAGCAGGACGTCCAACCGAGCGTGACGGCTGAGAAGAACGACCCATTTGTGCCCCGCCTCCTGAGCGCCATGGCGCAGGCCGGCGCCGGTCCGCGGGGCCAGGGTCCCCTTTCCCTGGTGCACAGCCGGGTCACGGCAAGGTCCCGCCTCTACTTCCTTGGTGATGGCCGCCATCTGCCGGAACTGGTGGCGAAGGTCCCGATCACGGACGCGCCCTCCGAACACCCTCCGCTCGACGCCGCGGCCCAGTACGAGGCGCTGCGCCGGTCGCACGGCTGGTTCCAGGGCGACGACAGGCACGCGGTGGCCGAGCCGGTCGCCTGCCTGGCCGACATGGGAGCTTTCGTCATGCGGCATGCGGCCGGCCCAACCGTCGCCGGGGCGCTGTCGGCGGCGCCGCGCGACCCGACGGCGGCGCTGCGCGCCGCGCGAGCGGCCGGCGACTTCCTCCGCCGCTTCCACGACCACGGGGCCGCCGGATACGCCGAGATCGGCCTGCAGGATCTGGTGCGGGAACTCGAACGGGACGCCGCGGAGGTCCTGTCTCCCTTGCGGCGATCGCTGCCGCCGGCGGTCGTCGCGGCAATCCGGCGGACGCCGCGGGCTTGGCTCAGCGCCCGCCGGGTGGTGAGGCACGGAGACTACGTCGGCGCAAACCTGATCGTCACCGGTCCCGCCGGCGTCACGATGATCGATCCCGCCATGTCTGACGTCGGCCTCCCCGAGGACGACGCCGCACGCTTCGTGGCCCATCTGGCGGCCACCAGCGCCTTTGTTCCGGGGGTCGTCTGGCCGCCCCTGGCGCGGCTACGGCGGCGACTGCAGGAGGCGTTCCTGGCGGGCTATGGACCACTGCCGAACCCGCCGGAGGTGTTCTACCTGCGCCTCCTGCGGCAGCACGCGCTCCGTTGGGCCCGGAGGACAGAGCTCATGATGGCGCGGAGGCACGGCCCGCGGATGCCCGTGCAGAGGCTGGTGAACGACTGGCACATGCAAGGCCTGCTGCACGAAGCGGGGGGCCGATTGAGCCACAGCCTCCGCGGGGGAGGGCAGGGCGCGTGACCCCGTCTCCCGACCCCGCCGCCCCGGGCCGCCCGACGTCCGCCCAGGGGGCCGGCGACGTGCTCGCCGCCGCGCGCCTCGCGCTCGCCCGGGTCGAATCCCGGCCCGAGGAGTTCGGGTTCCGCGGGCCTCCGCTGAGTTCGGGCCAGGCCATGATCTACTTCCTGGCCCGGCCGGGGGCCTCTCCGCGCTACGTCGCCAAGGCGCCGAGGGACAGCTGCGGCGCGCTCCCGGCCAGCGCCCAGTATGAGGCGCTGCGCACGTGCCACGCCTGGTGGCGGACCGAGGATCGCCACAGCGTCGCCAGGCCCATCGCGCTGCTGCCTGGCGGGGAGGGCTTCGTGATGGCGCACGTCGCGGGGGAAAGCCTCGCCCGAGTGCTGCCCCGGGGGTTGCTGCGGCCAGCGGCCGCGGCCAAGGCCGCGCGGGCGGCCGGCGACTTCCTGAGGCTCTTCCATCAGCACGGCAAGGCCGACGTCGCCGAGGTGGAGCTGTCGGCCCTTGTGGAGGAGATCCGAACCGCCCAGGCGTCGGAGCTCGCGAGCGCCGGACTAGCGCTGCCCGCCGCGGTGGAACGGGCGCTGGAGGCAGCGGCCCCGGTTTGCATCCGCGCCCGGCGCGCCCGCCTCCACGGAGACTTCACGCCGCGCAACCTGATCCTCACATCGGGTGACCAGGTGGCGATGCTCGACCCTCTCCTCGACCGAGTGGGCCTGGTGGAGGACGACATCGCCGCCTTCCTCGCAATGATGTCCTCCGCCCCGGTGTTCGCGAGCGGTCTCGCCCTGGCGCCGTGCCGACGGGTGCGCGTGCGCCTCGAAAGCGCGTTCATGGCCGAATATGGATCCGGGAACTTCTCCCCCGTGATCCTCGGCCTGCGGCTGATCAACGAACAGGTGTGGCGCTGGGTCTATCGCCGTGGCCGCCTTGCCGGGGCCGGGAGGAGCCGTCTGCTGGGGCTCCGCGCCGCGCTCATCGACGCTCAGATGGCGGCCCTGCTCCATGAGAGCGCGGCTGGCCTTGCCCGGTCGCTCGCCGCTCTTGCGCTCAGCCGTCGGGCGAGCGCCGGCCGCGCCGCATGGGGCGCCGGGCCAGCACCGCCGCCGCCTTGATGGCGATCAGGGCGCCGTAGCCTGGCCCCGGACCGGACCGGCAGAACCTGGCAAAATCCCGCCATTCGGCGGCTAGGCGCCGCCATGAGCCGGTGGCCGCCGCGGAGAGCAGGGCATGCGGCTGTATGCCGACTTCCGCCGAGGTCCTCTCGCCTGTGTCGGCGCTGGGGAGCTCGCCAGCGAGCAGTCGCGCATAGGCCGACAGGTATCCGGCGGCGTGGGCGTTCGCGGCCAGCATCGAGCCCCAGCACCTGGCGTTGGCGTCGATGTGCCAGAGCCGGCCTTCATGATCCCGCACGAAGTCAAACTGGCCCAGGCCACGCAGGCCGATGATGGAGCTGATTTCCCGTCCGGCCCGCGCCAGCTCGGGATCATCGTACATGACGATCCGGCCGCTCGGCCCGCATGGTCGCTGGAGCTCGGTCGCACGGTAGCAGCGCTCCACCAGCGGCCCGGTCTCCCCGAGGAGGACACCATACATCACCAGGTCGCCGTAGACGTGCTGCTGGAAGAACGCATCTTCCCGCCCCGTCGGCCAGCGGGTGAGCGCCGCCTCGGCCTCTGTTGGGGTTGCGGCGATGTGCACGGCGCGGCCTCCCTCGGCCACCCTGCGCTTCACCACGAGGGGCAGCCCCAACTGCGCGGCCGCCGCCCCCGCGCTCGTGGTGTTCGCCGCGATCTGGCGCGGCACGAGCACGCCTGCGCCGGCCAGCCGCGCGTTGAGTTCGAACTTGTCGAACAGGATGGACGGCTGCGATCCGGCGCATGAGAGCGCGCCTTTGGCGAGGGTCATGGCGAGGCCGCTCGACAGGTCCAGGCCGGCGAGCGTGGCCTCGCCCAGCTGGACATCGACGATCTGGTATCTTGAAAAGAGGCTGTGCAGCGCCTCCGCGGCGCGTTCCGGACGCAGGCGAAGCACCTCGGAATAGAAGATCTTGTCGCGTACGATCCGCGCTAGGGAAGGACGGCGCAGGGTAAGGCGCGCCGTGCGCAGCCCGCGACGCCGCAGAGACGCGGCGAATGGATCGAACAGCGTGGCTTGCGGGCCGTCGTCGAGGATGGCGACGGCGGCGGGCCGCCGGCGCGCAGTCATCGGGACGGCCGCTCGTGCGGGCGAAGCTTGAGGGCCCCTGCAGACGACCGCCTCCGCGTCCTGACGGCGAGCCAGCGCCGCGCCAGCCGGTACCTCACGAAGTGTTCGCCGCGAAAGGTGATCGGCAGGAGGTAGGAGGTCACCGGAGTGACGTGGCTGCACCACTTGAATTTGTAGGGTTCGGTTCCCGCGCGGAAATCATAGTCCAGGCGACGGTCCAGCGCCCAGCGGATCACCTCCAGGGTGAGCAGGGCGCCGGGCGAGTACCGTTCGAATGCCGGGTCGAAGCTGGCGGTGAAGGACTCCACCCGGCTGCCGTCGACGCTGGCGACTTCCGCCGCGATCAGCCCGCCGTCGATCTTGAGAGCGAACACCGTGCGACTGCCGGACGTCCAGTCATGTCGGAGCGTCGCCTCGAGGAAGGCGGCGTTGTGCTTGGACAGCAGCCGCTCGTTGGCGAGTCCCCGTCGCTGCAGCCACGCGCCCTTGTGTTTCAGGACCCACTTCAGGGCCTCCATTCGCTCGGACGCACACGCGATGACCTCGAAGTCGACGCGGCCCGCCTCCTCCAGCCTGCGGCGGCGCCGGCGCAGGCTCGCCCGCGCGTCCGCGGGCAGCCAGGCGTGGTAGTCGGCCGAGGTGGGGAAGTCGCCCGCGCGCACCAGCGGCGCGGGCTGGACGACCGTGGCCCGGGCTTCCCGCACGCCTGAGACCACACCGTGCAGCGGCGTGTCGCATCGGACGTGGGGCAGACGGAGCGCGTCGGCGCCCCTCCGGGCCCGGAGTTCGTGGCGGAGAGCGGTCCACAGCGCCGCCGGCGGCTCGTCGGGGTCCAGCAGACAGGGACAGTACTCCGAGGTCTCGGAGTTCATGGGACTGGCCACGTTCAGCAGGGGCCCCGGCGTGATGACCAGCGGCCAGATACCCACCGTCCGGTCACCCCGGCGCAGGACGAGGCAGAACGGGCGCCGCCTGCGGCCGGAGGTGAGCGCGGTCCAGCTGAGCCAGGCCCAGTCGAAGCTGTCGCTCAGGTGCGGCGCGGCCTGCCTGTCGTACAGGGCGTCCCATTCCGCCTTGAGGCCGCTCAGCCGGCGCTCATCGGTGACGATCTCGATCTGGTAGGGGGGCTGGGTCATCGCTGTGGGCGACGACAGCAGACATCCCCGACCTCCTCCGCCTCATTTGAAAGCCGGGCCGTCGGGACCTGCGGGCGTGCACGCCCCGCGGGAGCGGGCGCTGCACAGATCAAATGAGATGGTCCGCGCCGCGCGATAGCAGCCAGATGAGCGTGCTGTCCGAACCGGTGGGCAGCCGCGCCGCCGTCGCGGCCGCGCCGGGTCAACAAGAGAGAAGGCGGCAAGATGAACGCGTCGGCGCCTGTGCCATACCGAGGAGCTCCGATCGCGCCATTCACGGCGGCGCGGAAGCCGGAAAGTCCCCCCACCAAGACCCTGGACCCACGCCACTGGATCGCCGTGGCGCTGAGGCACACCAAGCTGTTCTTCGGCGTCTTTGCGCTTGTCCTGCTGGTCACGCTCGTCGCGACTCTGCTGCAGGAGCCCAGGTACGTCGCCACCGCGCATGTCCTCCTGGATCCGCGCGAGGAGAGGATCTCGAACGAGAAGGAGGTGCTCTCGGAACTCCCGACCGACTCCGCAGCGGGCTCGTACGTGGTGGACACGGAAGTGGAGATCCTCCGCTCGCCGAGGCTGGCGCGGCGCGTGGTCGACGTGCTCGGCCTCGAGAAGGACCCGGAGTTCAATCGGAAGCTGAAGCGCGACGAGGTCATCGACCCCCGGAGACGCTTCACCGAGGCCGAACGCGCGGCGACGGTCGCGAATGTGTCGAAGCGTCTTGGCGTGCGCCGGGCGGCATTGACCTACATCATCGACGTAAGCTTCACGTCTCGTGATCCCCAGAAGGCGGCGCGCATCGCGAACGCCTTCGCCGACCTCTACATCGTGGGCCAGCTGGAGGCGAAGTTCGGCGCTAACGAACAGGCCACCAAGTGGCTGCAGAGCCGGATGACCCAGCTCCAGGCGCAGGTGCTGAGCGACGAGGCAGCCGTCCAGCAGTACAAGATCCAGAACAACCTCCTGAGCGCCTCCGGCGCGAGCCTCACCGAGCAGGAAATTTCCGCGCACCAGGAGAGCCTGGCCGTCGCGCGGGTACAGGTGGCGGAAGACGCGGCCCGGCTGCGCACCGCCCGGGAGCAGCTCGCCCGCGGCTCGCGGGGCGACGACGTGGGCGAGGCGCTCGCCTCGCCGGTGGTTCAGGAGCTTCGCAAGCAGCGCGCGGAGGTCAGCCGCAAAGTGGCCGAACTTGAGGTCAGCTTCCGGGACGGCTACCCGGAACTCGACAAGGCGAAGAGCCAGCTGCGCGACATCGACGCCGAGATCCAGGCGGAGATCCAGCGCACGATCGCCAACCTCCAGGCCCGCCTGAATGTCTCCCAACAGCGGGCTGCGGCGATCGCCAGCAATCTCGGGGGCGTGAAGGGTCAGCTGACGTCCAACACCCGGGCTCTCGTGCGGCTGAACGAACTGGAACGCAACGCCGAAGCCTCCCGCGTTCTCTACGGGAGCTACCTGAACCGCTTCAAAGAGACGAGCTCGCAGCGGGGCCTGGCGCAGGCCGACGCGCGGATCGCCTCCGAGGCCATCGTCCCGCTGAAGCCCTCATCGCCGAACAAGAAACTCAATCTGGCCCTCGGCCTGATCGCCGGCCTTGGCCTTGGCGGGGTCGCGATCGCGCTGGCGGAGTTCATGCGGGTGGGCCTGCGCACGAGCGACGACGTCGAGCAGCTCCTGGGGCACCCCTATCTTGGCGCCATCCCCGAGTTGTCCTCCGTCGTGGCCAAGGCCCGCGGCAGCGTGCGCAATCAACTGCGTGGCAGGCCGATGGACTATGTGGTCGCCAGGCCGCTCTCGGCCTTCCCCGAGGCGTTCCGGAACCTCAAGGCCTCGGCGCTCTCCCTCCCCGGGGACCCCATCCGTACGGTGGCGGTCACCTCGGCGCTGCCGCGGGAGGGCAAGAGCACGGTCTCGATCTGCCTGGCGCGGACGGCCGCCCTCCAGGGCTGGAGGGTGCTGCTGGTCGACTGCGACCTTCGCCGTCCCGGACTCACGACCGCTATCGGCCTCGAGCCGAAGGTGGGGCTCATCCAGGTCCTCACAGGCGAGGCCAAGCTCGAGGACGCTGTCCTGCGCGACGAGGCGAGTGGAGCGGACCTGCTTCTGCTGCCGGGCAAGTTCGACGCGACCAACGACGTCTTCGGCTCAGGCGCCATGGACCGGCTGCTTTCGGAATTCAAGCTGCACTATGACCTGGTGGTGCTCGACACCGCGCCCGTCCTGCCCGTGGCGGACTCCCGCATCCTCTCGGCCAAGGCCGACACCGTCATCTTCGCGGCGAACTGGAACAAGACGCCCAGGCGGGCGGTGCAGACTGCGCTGAAGATCCTGGAGTCCATGGGCGCCCGCATCGCCGGCGTGACCCTGACACGGGTCAACATGGAACAGCAGGCCAGGTACGGCTATGGCGATGCGGATTACTACTTTCGCGACTATCGCGGATACTACGCGGAGACGTGAAACGTCAGTCTTGGGCCCGCTGGTAGAGGAGTGGAAGATGCACAAAGCCCGGAAACTTGCGGCTGGTCTGTCGGCCTGCGTGCTGACGACGGCCATCGCCGCGGCCGGCGCGGCGAACGCCTCAGCCGCCGACGCCGGCAAGCTCCAGAGGCTGCCGCCGCCGGATGCGGTCGCCAACAGCGAGCGCGGAACGCCCGAATACAGGATCATTCCTCAGGATGTGCTGGACATCACCGTCCTTCAGGTTCCGGAGCTCAGCAAGGCGGTGACGGTGGACAACAACGGGGCTATCGCCCTGCCGTTCCTCGGCGAGGTGCCGGTCGCCAACAAGACCCCGCAGCAGGTGTCGGACGAGCTCACGCGCTCACTGGGCGATCGTTTCATGAAGGACCCGCAGGTCACCGTCCGCGTGAGCGAGGCGCAGGGACGCAAGGTGACGGTCGACGGCGCCGTGGCCTCGCCGGGCGCCTATGTCCTCAGCGGGCCGACCAGCCTCCTCCAGGTCATCGCGCTGGCGAAGGGGCCGGACCCGCGCCTGGCGAACGAGCGGCGGGTCGCGGTCTTTCGCACCGTTGGCGGGGCCCGGAAGATGGCCATGTTCGACCTCAGGGCCATCCGCAGGGGCGAGGTGGAGGACCCGACCGTCTATGGCGGCGACATCGTCGTGGTGGACACGTCCGGGACCAAGACGTTCCTGCAGAACTATCAGCCGGGCTTCGGACTCATGGGGCTGCTGTTCGGCCGGCCCTGGTGACGGGCGCCTCTCGCCCATGTGACCACGCAGCACCGCCAACATCGTATGCGATCGCGCTGATGCCCGAACCGGGGGGAAGAAGATGTCAGAAAGCGCGCCCTTCTTCAGCGTCGTCGTCCCAACCTACAACCGGGGACATCTGATCAGCTACACGATCCGCTCGGTGCTCGCGCAGACCTTCGGCGACCTGGAGCTGCTCGTCGTCGACGACGGCAGCACCGACGACACCCCTGCGGTCGTGCAGGTCTTCGCCGACGCCAGGCTCCGGTATCTGCCGGTGACCAATCGCGAGCGCGGAGCCGCGCGCAACCACGGCCTGCGCCACGCGACAGGCGAGTATGTCGTGTTCCTGGACTCCGACGACGAGTTCCACCCGGACCATCTGGAGACCCTCTGGCGGGCGATCCGGGCGCAGCCCCACCCCCCGAACTTCGTCGCCACCAAGTATGCGTACCGGACCGGAAAGGCGCGGCGCCCCAGCCCCGCCTCCCGCATGAAACCGGGCTGGTACGGGGTGGACGCTTTCGCGGGCGGCAACTTTCTGGCCTGCAACTTCGGCGTCCGGCGGGCCAACCCGCGCCTGCGGCCTTTCGAGGAGGATCGCCGCTACGCCGCCGCGGAGGACTGGCTGTTCCTGATGGAGAACACCCAGTCCGACAAGCTGCTCCTCGTGGACGCCGAGACTGTCACCATGGTGGAGCATGAGGGACGCTCGATGCGGGCCGACAACCGGCTCCTCATCGAACGGCTCCGGCTGGCGGTCGCCTGGATGGAGGAACGCCTCGCGCTCACCCCGGGGCAGCTCCGCCGGGCGCGGGGCCGCGCCTACTGGCTGTGCGCCGTCCACGCCTGCGCGGACGACCGCCGGGCGGAGGCGTGGGGCTTCGCCCGCCGAGCGGTCGCCGGCATCCGCAGCGGCGAAGCCATCACCCTGGCCCTTCGGCTTCTGGCGGGCCCGAGACTGATCGGCCGCCTCAAGACGTTGGCGTGGCGCTCCTAGTTCGCGCGCCTTCCCCGAAAAGGGCCGGCTAGAGATCAAATGAAGAAGCGGTCCGCGGGCCCTTGGGCCTCCCTAGCGGAGGGCTGAGCCGGCGGACCCCCTGCAACCCGACAGACGGGAGCGTAGGGCCGCCGGCCCGGCCACCGCCGTTCAGGGAAGTGCGTGCCATGGCTGACGCTGCATACATCGCGATAACGCCGAATGCGCCCATCAACGAGAGCGTGTTCACGCCCGGCAGCTATGTGGTCCAGAACTTCTCAACGGGCGGGGTGCAGATCACCAGCGTCTCGTTCGACATATCCACGGCGTTGTTCCCGGGGCTGGTGTTCGATCCGTCGCCGACGGGCTCCTCCGGCAACGAACTCGGCAAGCCGTTCACGGTCGACGAGAACATCGGCGGCATCACCGCGAGTTCGGCGGTGACCAACGCCTACCAGGGCGAGATCGGCCAGCTGCTAACCGTGACGACCGGCAGCTTTGATCCGAGCGACCGCCTCGCGTTCTCGATCGATATCGATCCGGGGCGGGTGACCACAAGCGATCCCGCGGCGGGGCCGCAAGGCAAGATGATCGGGCTGGAGCTGATCGGCTCGACGGTCACGGTCACCTTCTCCGACGGCACGACCAGGACCGGAGAGGTCTTCACGGACGGCTCCGTCGGGGGCGCGGAGATCCTGATCGATGATGGGCTCCTGACGGCGCCGACAGTGACCGTCGCCGGGACAGCGGGCGGGGTCGGGACCCTGTCCGGGCCCATGGCCCAGGTGTCCGTCTCCGGAGGTCCCGCCAACGGCCTGGTGCGGCTCGTGGTGGTGCGCGGCATCGACGAGCTGCTCGAGCCGACGACCAACCCCTACGAGGCCCACCGCGCCACCGACATGCGCTACATCGACGTCCAGCTCGGGGCAGACGGCGCGGCCAGCCTCTCCTTGGATCTCAGCGCCGGCGGGAGCTGGGCGCTGGGCGGCGGAATCTTCCACGTTACCGGTGCGGTGATCGACGGCCAGGGGGACGCCCAGAGCCTGGTGAGCGACATCAGCCGCCTGCGGGTGGCCACCGACGCAGACCTGGACACCGACGGGGACGGCCTGATCAACGGCAAGGACCGGTTCGCCCTCGACGCTACCAACGGGGGGAACAAGAACCTGGCTGAGCTGGGTTCGATCACCCTCGACTTCGGCAGCGGCTCGACCCCGTTCGAGACGGGCTTCACCGGCGTGATGAGTAACGGCCAGGAAAGCCACACCCAGCTCGGGGTTTCCGGGACCGTCGCGGGCGGAGTGCTGACCCTGCAGACCACGGGAGGCGACGCCAACGGGGCGCTGAACACGCAGAAGAACGGCTACCAGTTCGGCGTGGACACCTCGGGCGTGCAGACCTTTACGGTCGAGACCAAGGTGTTCAACCCCTTCCTCGGCGGAGTCGCGGTCGAGAACTACCGGCAGGCGGGGCTGCAGATCGGTGCGGGCAACCAGGACGATTACGCCAAGCTCGTCTTTCATTCCAACAATGGCGCGGGCGGTATCGAGTTCATGACCGAGATGGGCTTTGTGCCCAGCGGCTTGACTTCGGCGCTCGGTGTTCCGCTGCAGAACGTCGCGTACGCGATGCTGTACCTGGACGTGGCGAAGACCGCATCCGGCGGGACCATCACGCCACGCTGGACGCTGCATGACGCCGGCGGCGCCCAGATTGGGGCGGGGTCGCAGGCGCCCAAGGCGGTCACTGGATCCCTGCTCGACGCCATCCAGGGCGACCTGACCACCCAGGGACTGCAGAGCGAACTGGCCGTGGGCGTAATCTCCACCTCCTTCGGCTCCTCAGGGCCGGTCTCGGCCAGCTGGGATCACCTGAAGATCTCCACGGCGGCTGCACCTCCCGCGCAGGCGATCGCGGTGAACGTCGGGGGGCCTGCGGTGACCACGGGCGGGGTGAGCTACCTGGCCGACCAGTACTTCACGGGCGGCGCCACCTTCTCGGTGACCTCGGCGATCGCCGGCACCACGGACGATGCGGTCTACCAGACGGAGCGCTACGGCTCGACGTTCAGCTACGCGGTGCCGGTGGCCAACGGCAGCTATTCGGTGACCCTGAAGTTCGCAGAGCTCTACTACAACGCCGCCGGGCAGCGGGTGTTCGACGTGAGCGCCGAGGGCGCCCTGGTGCTCGACAACCTGGACATCTTCGCCTCGGCCGGCGGCAAGTTCATCGCCAAGGACTTCGTGGTCCC
>NZ_DATLJI010000002.1:0-66352 GCF_035539035.1 Phenylobacterium sp. | reverse complement strand
ACCCGCTCTGGGGCAGGCTCGACGCCTTCCTGGCCGACGCCGGGGAGCGTCCCGACCTCCTCGAGGCCGACTTCGACATCCTGGTCATCGAGGCCTGCGACGCCATCGGCCTCGACGCCGGCCTCCTCTACGACATCCGCGCCCCCGCCGAGCCCGCCCCCGCCGACTCCTCCTGACCCCGCTCATCCCGGCGAAAGCCGGGACCCAAGCCGAGTCGGCAAGCGCGCTGACGCGCGCCAGATGGAACCACGGAATACACGGACCACACGGAAGGCGGGCCCCCTCACAGGCCGCGCCCGCCTCACCCTGCGCGCCTCCGGCGCGCGATTTCACGTCCCCCACGCCGACCGGCTGGCACGCTCAGCGCCGCGCCCGTCCGTGTGGTCCGTGTATTCCGTGGTTCCTTCCCTCTTCACCGAGCGCGGCGAACGGGAGCCCTACTCCACCGTCCCCGCCACCGCCTCGGTCTCCACCGGCGGGGCGATGATCATGGCGGTCGCAAAGGTCAGCGCCGACACCGCCGCCAGCGTCGCGGCGGCCAGCACCGGCCACACCCGCTCCTTCGCGGGCTTGGGCGTGACGAGCGTCCTGGCGCGGGCCAGGGCCTCCGGATCGAGGGCGGACATGGGCGCGATGATCGGCGGAGTCGCCCCGCCCGCCAATCCGGCGCTTGGCGAGCGCCCCCTCACCGCCTAGTTAGGACCCCATGATCCTGGTGATCGATAACTACGACAGCTTCACCTACAACCTCGTCCACTACCTGAACGAGCTGGGGGCGGAGACCGTCGTCCACCGCAACGACGCGGTGAGCGTGGCCGAGGCGCTGGGCCTGAAGCCGCAGGGCGTGCTCCTGTCGCCCGGGCCCTGCACGCCGAACGAAGCCGGTATCTGCCTCGATCTCCTGAAGGCCGCCCCGGAGGATCTGCCGATCCTCGGCGTCTGCCTGGGCCACCAGGCGATCGGCCAGTCCTTCGGCGGCGAGGTCGTGCGCGCCAAGGCGCTGATGCACGGCAAGACCAGCCAGATCCACCACAACGGCCAGGGCGTCTTCAAGGGGCTGAAGAACCCCTTCACCGCCACCCGCTACCACTCGCTGTCGGTGGAGAAGCAGGTGCTGCCCGACGTCCTCGAGGTCACCGCCTGGACCGACGACGGCGAGATCATGGGCGTGCGCCACAGGACCCGCCCGATCCACGGCGTGCAGTTCCACCCGGAATCCATCGCCACCGAATGCGGCCACGAGCTGCTGGCCAACTTCCTCGACATCGCCGGCGTGCCGCGCCTGGCCGACGCCTGAACGGCCCACGGGAAGCGCCATGTCCGACCTCTTCAAGCCGCTGCTCTCGCGCCTGGCCGACGGCGCGACCCTCTCCGAGGAGGACGCCGACGAGTTCTTCGCCGCCTGCCTGCGCGGCGAGCCCACCCCGGCCCAGGTCGGCGCCGCCCTGACCGCCATGCGCATGCGCGGCGAGACCATGGGCGAGATCACCGCCTGCGCCCGGGCCATGCGCCGGGCCGCCATCCACATCGAGCCGGGCTTTCCGACCATCGACGTCTGCGGCACCGGCGGCGACGGCCTGCACACGCTGAACATCTCCACCGCGGCGGCCTTCGTGGCGGCCGGCGGCGGCCTGAAGGTCGCCAAGCACGGCAACCGCGCGCTCTCGTCCAAGTCCGGCGGCGCCGACGTGCTCTCGGAGCTGGGCGTCAACCTCGCCGCCCCGGCCGAGACCCAGCTCAAGGCGCTCGCCGAAGCCAACATCTGCTTCCTGTTCGCCCCGGCCCACCACGGCGCCATGCGCCACGTCTCGCCGATCCGCACCGAGCTCGGCTTCCGCACCATCTTCAACCTGCTGGGCCCGCTGACCAATCCGGCCGGCGCCAAGCGCCAGGTGGTCGGCGTCTTCGCTGAGCGCTGGGTCTCGCCGCTCGCCCAGGTGCTGGGCGCGCTCGGCGCCGAGCGGGCCTGGGTGGTCCACGGCGGCGGCATGGACGAGATGACCACCACGGGCGAATCCAGCGTCGCCGAGTACCGCGACGGCCAGGTGCGCCTCTTCACCATCACGCCCGAGGCCGTGGGCCTGCCCCGCGCCGCGCTGGCCGACCTCACCGGCGGCACGCCGGCCGAGAACGCCCGGGCTCTGCGGGCGATGCTGGGCGGCGAGGCCGGGCCCTACCGTGACGTGGTGCTGCTGAACGCGGCCGCCGCCTTCCTGGTGGACGAGAAGGTCGAGACCCTGCGCCAGGGCGTCGAGCTGGCCGCCCGGGTGGTGGACGAGGGCAAGGCCCTGGCCGCGCTGGACCGCCTGGTCGCCATCACCCAGGCCGCCGCATGAGCGACATCCTTTCGAAGATCGCCGCCTACAAGCGCGAGGAGGTCGCCGCCCGCAAGGCCGAGCGCGACCAGCGGATGATGGAGGCCGCCGCCACGGCCGCCTCTGCGCCCCGCGGCTTCCGGGCCGCGCTCGAGCGGGCCCATGCGCCCGGCCGCCTGGCCCTGATCGCCGAGATCAAGAAGGCCTCGCCGTCCAAGGGCCTGATCCGCGAGGACTTCGATCCCCCGGCGCTGGCCCGCGCCTACGAGGCCGGCGGCGCAGCCTGCCTCTCCGTGCTCACCGACGAGCCGAGCTTCCAGGGCGCCGACGCCTTCCTGGAGGCGGCCCGGGAGGCCTGCGCCCTGCCCTGCCTGCGCAAGGAGTTCCTCGTGGACCCCTGGCAGGTGGCCGAGAGCCGCGCGCTCGGCGCCGACGCCATCCTGGTGATCCTCGCCATGGTCGACGACGCCCTGGCCGGCGCCCTGATGGCCGAGGCCCGCAAGCTCGGGATGGACGCCCTCGTGGAGGTCCACGACGAGGCGGAGATGGCCCGCGCCTGCGCCCTCGGCGCCGACCTCGTCGGAATCAACAACCGCGACCTGCGCACCTTCGTCACCGACCTCGCCGTCACCGAGCGGCTCGCGGCCCAGGCCCCCGCCGGCGCCCTGCTGGTCACCGAGAGCGGCATCTTCACCGCCGACGACGCCGCCCGGCTGGAGAAGGCCGGCGCGACCGCCATGCTGGTCGGCGAGAGCCTGATGCGCCAGGCCGACGTCACCGCCGCCACCAAGGCCCTGCTCGGCGCCTGAGTCGGCCGGATACCTGCGCCCACGATCGGAAATTCCGCCGCGAAATCAGGCGCTAGCACGGTAACTTGACATTAACGAGGAACACCTAGAGAACATCCACAGGTTTTCGCTTTGTTCCTCAGGGGCCGGCAAGATGCTCACCCGCAAGCAGCACGAATTGCTCATGTTCATCCATGAGCGGATCAAGGAGACGGGCGTCTCGCCCTCCTTCGACGAGATGAAGGAGGCGCTGGATCTGGCGTCCAAGTCCGGCATCCACCGGCTGATCACCGCCCTCGAGGAGCGTGGCTTCCTCCGCCGCCTGCCCCACCGGGCCCGGGCGCTGGAGGTGGTGAAGCTGCCGCAGCAGGCCACCGCCGCCGCCCCGCCCAAGGGCCGCGCGCCCTTCAAGCCCCAGCTCGTCGAGCCCGGCCAGGCCGCGCCGGTCGCCGCCAACGACACCCGCGAGCTGCCGATCCTCGGCCGCATCGCCGCCGGCACCCCGATCGAGGCGATCCAGCAGGAACGCGACCGCATCCCGGTCCCCGAGACCATCCTCGGCGCCGGCGAGCACTTCGTCCTCGAGATCTCCGGCGACTCGATGATCAACGCCGGCATCCTCGACGGCGACTTCGTGGTCATCCGCCGCACCGACAGCGCCAACTCCGGCGACATCGTGGTCGCCCTGGTCAACGGCGAGGAAGCCACCCTCAAGCGCCTGCGCAAGAAGGGCGCCTCCATCGCGCTCGAAGCCGCCAACCCGGCCTACGAGACCCGCATCTTCGGCCCCGACCAGGTCGCCGTGCAGGGCCGCCTCGTGGGCCTCATCCGCCGCTATCACTGACGGCGCGGGTCTCCGACCGCTTCTGTCGCAGCGGCGTGGTGAGCTGATCCGCGTCCGGAAGCGGGCGGCGGGAGGCGCGGATGCGGTCAGTGGCGGCGCGGGTCGGGGCCCCAGGTCCAGGGCCGATGTCCGCGCAGGTCCTGCGCCCAGGTCACCTGCCAGGTCCCGTCGGTCTGCCGGTACAGCTCCGCCGAGCCGCCCCGCCGGAAATCGGCGCCCGTGAGCACCAGCGGCGCCCGGCACCCCGCCGGGCGTTCGTCGTTCCGGATCACCACCACCTCGGCGGTAGCGCACATCGCCTCGACCCGTCCCGGCTTCAGCGGCCGCTTCAGGTTCCAGGCCTCCGCCACCCTCACCGGCGCCCCGGCCGTCGGCACGCAGCTCCAGCGGTCGCAGTCGTAGGCGGCCTCGCTCGCGGCCTCGGGAGCCAGCCCACGCCGCCTCGCCCAAAGCTCGGCCCCGAACAGCTTCACGTCGGGCCGCAGCAGCACCGCCGCCCGGTCCGCCCGCACCGCCGCCGTCGCCCCGTCGGCGCTGACCCAGGCGTCCGGCGGCGTGGGCTTGGGGACCAGCAGCACCGCCAGGGCGAACGGCAGTCCGGCCCACCTCAGAGGTCCCTTCCACAGGCACAGCCACAGGATCCCGAGGAACGCCGCCGCCAGCGTCCAGCCCGGCCCGCTCGGCACGACCAGCTGGGCGTAGGGCGCCGACGCCGCCATGGCCGCCACCCGGTTCATCAGGTCGATGGCGAACCCCGCCGCCGCCAGCGGCGCGTCGCCCAGGCCGAACGGCGTCAGGGCGGCGCCCAGCGCCAGCCCCGGCATCATCAGGAACGACGAGATCGGCGCTACCAGCAGGTTGGCCGGCAGGCCCCAGGTGGAGACGCGGTTGAAGTGCTGCATGGCGAACGGCCCGGTGGCCAGCCCCGCCACGAAGCTCGCCGCCAGGCTCACCGCCGTCCAGCCGAGCGCCGCCTGCACGAAGCGGATCGGCCACGGCGTGTTGATCTCCTTCACCGGCCTGGGCCAGGCCTCGGCCAGCGCCACCAGGGCCGCGGTCGCCGCGAACGACATCTGGAAGCCCGGCTCGGTCACCGCCTCCGGCTGCAGCAGCAGCACGGCCATGGCCGCCAGCGCCAGCGCATGCAGGCTGATCGCCTGCCGATCGACGAGCATCGCCCCGAACGCCACCGCCGCCGTCACCGCCGCCCGCTCGGCCGGCGGCGGCGCGCCGGAGAGCACGAGGTAGCCGCCCACCGCCGCCAGCCCCACCAGGGCGGCCGCCTTCTTGCCGTGGATCCGCAGCGCCAGCCACGGCCAGGCGGCGATCAGGAGCCGGGCGCCCGCGAACGCGAAGCCGCCGACGATGGCCATGTGCAGGCCGGAGATCGAGATGATGTGGGCCAGCCCCGCGGCGCGCAGGTTCTCCTCCTGCTCCCGCGGAATGAAGGCCTCGTGGCCGGTCGTCATGGCCGCCGCCAGCCCGCCGCTCCCCGGTCCCAGCTCGTCCACGATCCGCCGCGACAGCTCCCAGCGCACGGCGTTGATCGCCATCCGCAGCCTCAGGCGCCACGGCGGCTTCGTGCCGGTCTCCCAGGTGACCGGCGGCGTCAGCGCGAAGCCCACCCCGCCCACGCTCTCGAAGAAGGCGTCCCGGCCGAAGTCGTAGGCGCCCGGGCTTGCCGGCGGCGGCGGCGCGTTGAGGATGGCCAGCAGGCTGACCGGCGAGCCCGGCGCCGGAACCGGCGTCCCGGGCCGGAGCGTCACCCGCACCCGGATCGGCGTGGCCCCGGCCGGCCAGTCGCCGACTCTGGCGGGCGCGATCAGCAGCCGCTGGCCGCCCTCGCCCGGGCTCGCCACGTCCACCACCCAGCCCTCGAGGCGCTGCGGCTCGCCGCCCGAGGGCGCGATCGGGGCCCAGACCCGCTCGGTCCGCACCTTGCCCATGCCGAAACCCGCCACCGCGCAGGCGACCAGCACCAGGACGACCGTGAGCGGCCGAACCCGCGACGCAGCCGCCGCCGCCAGCAGCAGGGCGACGGCGCCCGCACAGAGCCAGGCGACCCAGGCCTGCGGCTCCCGCGGCAGGGCGAAATAGAGCGCCGCGCCGAGCCCCAGCGCCACCGGCGTCCAGAGCGTCCAGCGGTCGGTTTGCGCCAGCCCCTGCGCGCGCGACCAGGCGAGCGCCGCCGCAAGGCTAGGACGCCTCCGAATCCGCGTGCTAAGAGGCGCCGCCCAGGCGCCCGGCGCCGTCGCCTCCCCAGCCTCACCGATCCCGATGTCCGACCGACCCGTCGTCACCCGTATCGCCCCCTCGCCCACCGGCATGATGCACATTGGCACGGCGAGGACCGCCCTGTTCAACTGGCTTTACGCCCGGCACACCGGCGGCAAGTTCCTGCTGCGCATCGAGGACACCGACCGCGAGCGCTCCACCGAGGCCGCCGTGCAGGTGATCTTCGACGGCCTGAAGTGGCTGGGCCTGGAGGCCGACGAGCCGCCGGTCTTCCAGTTCGCCCGCGTCGAGCGCCACCGCGAGGTGGTCGAGGATCTGCTCGCCCGCGGCGCGGCCTACAAGGACTTCATGAGCGCCGAGGAGCTGGAGGCCGAGCGCGAGAAGGCCCGGGCCGAGGGCCGCGTGGTCCGCTCGCCCTGGCGCGACACGACGCCCAACGACGCGCCCGACCGGCCGTTCGTGGTCCGGCTGAAGAGTCCGCAGGACGGCGAGACCCTGATCGACGATCAGGTGAAGGGCCAGGTGCGGTTCCAGAACAAGGACCTGGACGACCTCATCCTGCTGCGCACCGACGGCACGCCGACCTACAACCTGGCCGTGGTGGTCGACGACCACGACATGGGCGTCACCCACGTGATCCGCGGGGACGACCACCTGAACAACGCCGCGCGCCAGACGCTGATCTATCAGGGCATGGGCTGGGACGTGCCGGTCTGGGCGCACCTGCCGCTGATCCACGGCCCCGACGGCGCCAAGCTCTCCAAGCGCCACGGCGCCCAGGCCGTCAGCGAGTTCGACGACATGGGCTACCTGCCCGAGGCCATGCGCAACTACCTGGCCAAGCTCGGCTGGGGCCATGGCGACGACGAGATCTTCTCGGACGAGCAGGCCATCGCCTGGTTCGACATCAAGGACGTGGTCGGCGCGCCGGCCCGCCTGGACTGGGCCAAGCTCAACCACCTCAACAATCACTACATCCGGCAAGCGGCCGTGGAGCGCCTGGCGACGCTCACCGCCAACGTCCACAGAAGCCGCGACTGGAACCTGCGCGAAGCGGACCTGCCGGTGCTGGCCCGCACGATCCCGCTGGTCCGCGACGGCGCCAAGACCATGCTCGAGCTGGCCGACGCCACCGTCTTCGCCCTCAAGCAGCGGCCGCTGGACCTGCCGGAGAAGACGCTGGGCATGCTGAGCGACGAGACCCGCGGCCGCCTCTCTCGCCTGCGGGACCTGCTGGCCGGCGAGGACTGGACCGTCCCCGGCCTCGAGCAGGCGATCCGGGGTTTCGCGGAGGCCGAGGGCGTCGGCATCGGCAAGTTCGGACCGGCGCTCCGGGGCGTGCTCTCGGGCGGCTCGCCGGCTCCGGACCTCGCCGGAACCCTGGTAGCTCTCGGAAAAGACGAAAGTCTTGGACGGCTTGACGATGCGCTTTCAAGGCCCGCGTAAAACGCTATAAGGCCGCAAACGAGCGTTTCATCTCGCAATCGCGAAAGGGGTTCGCATGGGCGACACGGCGAAGGTCGGCATCGGCGGCAAATCGGTCGAGCTTCCGGTCCTGAAGGGGACGACGGGGCCTGACGTCGTGGACATCCGCAAGCTCTACGCCGAAGCCGATGTCTTCACCTACGACCCGGGCTTCACCTCCACGGCGTCGTGCGAGAGCAAGATCACCTTCATCGACGGCGACGCCGGCGTCCTGCTGCACCGCGGCTATCCGATCGACCAGCTGGCCGAGCGCTCGAACTTCCTCGAGGTCTGCTACCTGCTGCTGCACGGCGAGCTGCCGACGGCGCCGGAGTTCGCCGAGTTCGAGCACAACATCACCTACCACACGATGGTGCACGAGCAGTTCGACCGGTTCTTCCAGGGGTTCCGGCGCGACGCGCACCCCATGGCGATCATGGTCGGGGCTGTGGGCGCGCTGTCGGCCTTCTACCACGACAGCACCAACATCGATGACCCGGCCCAGCGGATGATCTCCGCCCACCGGATGATCGCCAAGATGCCGACGATCGCCGCCCGCGCCTTCAAGTACTCCAAGGGCCAGCCGTTCGTTTACCCGCGCAACGACCTCTCCTACGCCGAGAACTTCCTGCGCATGTGCTTCTCGGTGCCCGCCGAGGACTGGAAGCCGAATCCGGTGCTGACCCGCGCCATGGACCGGATCTTCATCCTCCATGCCGACCACGAGCAGAACGCGTCCACCTCGACGGTGCGTCTCGCGGGCTCGTCGGGCGCCAATCCGTTCGCCTGCATCGCCGCCGGCATCGCCTGCCTCTGGGGCCCCAGCCACGGCGGGGCGAACGAGGAGGCGCTGAACATGCTCCAGGAGATCGGCTCGGTGGACCGCATCCCCGAGTACGTCCAGGGTGTGAAGGACCGCCGCTACCGGCTGATGGGCTTCGGCCACCGGGTCTACAAGAACTACGACCCGCGCGCGAAGGTCATGCAGACCACCTGCCACGAGGTCCTGGCCGAGGTGGGCCACTCCAACGACCCGCTGCTGAAGGTGGCCATGGAGCTCGAGAAGATCGCGCTCAACGACCCCTACTTCGTGGAGCGCAAGCTCTACCCGAACGTCGACTTCTACTCGGGCATTACCCTGCGCGCCCTCGGCTTCCCGCCGGAGATGTTCACGGTGCTGTTCGCGCTGGCGCGCACCGTCGGCTGGATCGCCCAGTGGAAGGAAATGATCGAGGATCCGTCCCAGAAGATCGGCCGTCCGCGCCAGCTCTACACGGGCGCCCCGCAGCGCGACTACGTCGGCGTCGAAAAGCGCGGCTGACGACAGACGCCGGCGGCTTTCGCGGTCGCCGGCGCTTCCGCCCTAGCCTTTCCCAACGACCCGCAGGACGGCCTCCGCAGCCGCCTCGTCCGGATCCGGCCCGCCGCGGCCCATCCGGTCCAGCGCCGCATACTGCCGCTCCACCTGCGCACGGCGCAGCCCCGCATCGTCAAGGCGACGCCCGACCTCCGCCGCAAGCCTGGGACCCGTGCACTCGTCCTGGATCAACTCCGGGGCCACGAAGTCCTGGGCGGCGATGTTGAACAGCGTCACCCATTTCGTCTTGATCAGCCGCTTCAGGATGGCGTGGGTCATCGGCCCCAGCCGGTAGCCCACGACCATCGGGACGCCCGCCAGAGCCAGCTCCGTTGTCACGGTGCCGGAGCAGGCCAGCGCCACGGTGGCGGCCTTCATGGCGTCGTGCTTGGCCGCCTCCCCCTCCAGCACGTGCGCCCGGTGCGGCCAGCCGGCCACCCGGCCCTTCACCGTCGCCGCCACCGTCGGCGCCGCAGGCACGACGACATGCAGCTCCGGCCGGGCGTCCTTCAGGATGTGCACGGCCTGTTCGAAGGCCGGCAGCACGCGCTCGATCTCGCTCGGGCGACTGCCCGGCAGCACCAGCAGGATCGGATCGTCCGGCCCGGCCCCGATCTGGCGCCGCAGCCGCGCCGGGTCCGCGCCCGAGAAGTCGACGTTCAGGGCCGAGTTGCCGACAAAGGTCACCGGCAGGCCGTGGGCCTCGAACCAGGGCGCGTCGAAGGCGTGGATCGACAGCAGGTGGTCGAAGGTCCCGGCGAGCGTCTTCGCCCGCCCCGGCCGCGTCGCCCAGACCTGGGGCGCCACGTACTTCACCAGCGGCAGCTTCGGGTCGAGCTTCCGCAGCCGCTGCGCCACCCGCAGCGTGAAGCCCCAGGAATCGATCAGGACCGCGACGTCCGGCTTCTCCCGCGCGGCGATCGCGGCGGTCTCGTCCGCACGCCGCACGACCTTGCGCCAGGCCAGCAGGCCCTCGACCAGGCCGAAGATCGAGAGTTCGGAGATGTCGAAGGGGCTCTGCACGCCCTCCTCCGCCATCCGGGCGCCGCCGACGCCCACGAACCGCACCCGGTCGCCCAGCCTGCGTCTCAGCGCCCTGGCGAGCCCCGCCCCGCGATCGTCGCCCGAGGCCTCCGCCGCGACCAGCATGACGGTCAGCGGACGCGCGCTCACGGCTGCCCGGGCTCCACGCCCAGGATGAAGACGCCGAGCTCGTCGGCCAGCGCCGTCACGGCCTCGCGGTCCAGCACCAGGAGCCCGCCTGCCTCGCCCACGATTCCCGCCAGGCCGGCGCGCGCCACCGCCTGGACCGTCGCCAGGCCGATGGTCGGCATGTCCACCCGCGTTTCCTGGATCGGCTTGGGCGCCTTGGCGAGCACGCCACGGGCGGCGCCCGGCCGGCCGCGGATGGCTTCGGGCAGCTCGGCCACCCGGGCCAGCATGGCGTCGGTGCCCTCCTGGGCCTCCACCGCCAGCACGAGGCCGTCGCAGACCACGGCCCCCTGGCCGATGTCTAGCCGGCCGATGGCGCGGGCCACCTCGAGGGCGCGGTGCACGTCGCCGCCGGCCGCGTCAGGCGGCGAGCATCGGCCCAATGGCCCGGCCGGCAGGCTCAGGTCGTCCATGACCTCATGCGCGCCCTCGACGGCGAAGCCCTCCTTCTCGAACTCGCCCACCAGGAACCGCAGGAGGGCGTCATCGCCCTTTCGCGCCGCGGCGATCGCCGCCGGCAGGGCGGCCAGGCCGCGCATGTCCGGGATCAGGGTGGAGAAGTCCGGGCGGGTGACGTTGCCCGCCAGGCAGACGGCCTCGCAGCCCGCCCGCTTCAGGGCCTTGAAGCATTTGCCGAGCTCGGCGACGCCCACTTCCGCGCCGGCGTAAGGCGAAAGCTCGGTCCCCGCGAAGCCCTTCAGCCGCACCACGAAGAGGGGGCGGCCGGAACGTTCGCAGTGCTCGGCGATCTCGACGGGCAGGCTCCCGCCGCCGGCGATCAGGCCGAGCTTCCTCATCAGACCTCGCGTTCGGGCAGGCAGAGCGGCCGGGTGGCGTCGGCGCGGATGAAGTCGATGATCTCCATCACCTCGGGCGAGGACGAATAGGTCTCGATGGTGTCGTCCAGGCGCTCCTGGAAGGTGCCCTCGTCGGCGAACAGCAGGCGGTAGGCGGCCCGCAGCGTGTTGATGCTCTCGCGGCTGAAACCCCGGCGCTTCAGGCCCACGAGGTTGAGCCCCTCGAGGTGGGCGTGGTTGCCCCACACCGAGCCGTAGGGGATCACGTCCTTCACGACGGCCGCGAGGCCGCCGATCATGGCGTGGCGGCCCACCCGGGTGAACTGGTGAACCGCCGCCAGCCCGCCGACGATCACGAAGTCGCCGATCTGGCAGTGGCCGCCGAGCGTCGCCTGTTTGGTGAGGATCACGTGGTCGCCCACCACGCAGTCGTGTCCGACGTGGCTCTCGATCATGTAGAGGCCGTCCGACCCCACCCGGGTGACCCCGCCGCCGTTGACGGTGCCGAGGTTCATGGTGGCGTGTTCGCGGATCAGGTTGTTGTCCCCGATCACCAGGCGGGTGTCCTCGCCCTTGTAAGCCGTGTGTTGCGGCGGCCCGCCGAGCACGGCGAAGGGATAGACCTGGTTGTTCTCGCCGAGCTCCGTGGAGCCCTCGACGACGACGTGGCTGTGCAGCTTCGTGCCGCGGCCGAGCCGCACCTTCTCGCCGATGACGCAGAACGGGCCCACGGACACGCCATCGGCCAGCTCGGCGCCCTTGGCGACCAGGGCGGTGGGATGGATCTGGACGCTCACTGGGTGTTGACCACCATGGCGGCGAACTCGCACTCGGCGGCGACCTTGTCGCCCACCAGCGCCTGGCCGGCGAACTTGAACACGTCGCCGCGGTGGCGGACCACCCGAACCGGCATCCGGACCACGTCGCCCGGACGGACCGGCGAGCGGAAGCGGCAGTTGTCGGCCGACATGAAGAAGATCGCCTTGCCGGTGGTGTCCACCTCCAGCGACTTCGACATCAGCACCGCGCCGGTCTGGGCCATGGCCTCGATCAGCAGGACGCCGGGCATGACCGGATAGCCCGGGAAGTGGCCCTGGAAGAAGGGCTCGTTCACGGTCACGCACTTGATCCCGACGATCGACTCGTTCGCCCGGTACTCCTCGGCCCTGTCGATGAGCAGGAAGGGGTAGCGGTGGGGGATGCGGGACAGGATCTCGGTGATGTCGATCTCGCCGGTTCCGTCGTTGACCGGGGCCTTACGGCTCATTCTCGGGTCCTTCCTTGCGGGCCGCCATCTTGGCGAGCCAGGCAGTCTCACGCATCCACTTGCGGATCGGCCGGGCCGGCATGCCGCCCCAGGTCTCACCCGCGGGAATGTCCTTCATGACGCCGGCCGCCGCGCCCACGCGCGCGCCGTCGCCGATGCTCACATGGTCGGCCACACCGGCGCGGCCGCCGAACTGGGCGCCGTCGCCGATGATGACGCTGCCGGAGATGCCGGTGTGCGCCGCCATCACACAGTTGCGCCCGACGCGGACGTTGTGGGCGATCTGCACCAGATTGTCGATCTTGGTGTTCTCGCCGATCACGGTGTCGTCGAAGGCGCCGCGGTCGACGCAGGTGTTGGCGCCGATCGTCACCCCGTCCTGCAGGATCACCCGGCCCAGCTGCGGGATGTCCATCAGCCCCCTGGGGCCTACCGTCGCGCCGAATCCCGGCTCGCCGATCACCGCGCCGGCCAGGATGCGCACCCGGTCGCCGATGAGGGCAAAGCCGATCGTGACGTTGGCGGCGATCTCGCAGTCGCGGCCGATGGCGACGCCCGGACCGATGACGGTGTTGGGCCCGATCACCGTGCCGCGACCGATCTGCGCGCCGGGCCCGACCACCACGCCGGGGCCGAGCACGACGCCCTCCTCCAGGCGGGCGTCGGCGGAGACGGCCTCGTGGCCGGGATTGCGGCGCGGGCGGTGGAGCCGCTGTGCCGCGAGCGCATAGGCCGACTGCGGCGACGGCGTCAGCAGGCCCACGCAGCCCTTCGGGACGGCCTCGGCCTGCTTCGGCGGTATGAAGCAGGCGCCCGGCCGGGCCTCGGCCAGGGCCGCCACGTGGCGCCGGTCGGAGAGGAAGGTGATGGTGTCGGCGCGGGCCTGGCTCAGGATCGCCACGCCCCGGATGGAACGATCGGCCGCGCCCGGGTCGGAGAGCTCCGCGCCCGTCAGGGCGGCGAGCTCTCCCAGAGCCACTGGGCCAAGGTCCTCGAAGAAGCGCGGGTCGGGCATGACGTCCTGGGAACGGGCGCGACCCGCGCCTTCTCGGCCGGTCGGCTTAGCGACGGGTGGCGGGCGCCGGCGTGGCGGCCGGAGCGCGAGTCGCGCCAGTCTGCGCAGCCGCGGGTTGTTGGTCCAGACGTTCGCGGTCGAAGGCGAACTGGGTGATCTTGGCGTTCAGCGCCGTGATCACGCCGGGCGTGATGTCCATGGCCGGGTTGGCGATGACCACGGCGTCGCGGTTCAGCAGCACCGAGCACTGGCGCTGCTGGTAGACCTGACGGATCAGCGGCTCCATCTCTTGGCCCACGCGGCCGACGGCCTTCTGCTCGGTCGCGGCGACTTCGCGCTCGCGCTGCTGGGCCTTGCGCTGCAGGGCGTTGGCGCGGACCTGCAGGGCCGAGGCGCGCTGCTCCAGGGTCGTGCGATCGAGGGTGGCGCGCTGGCCCTCGAGGGTCTTGCCCTCGTTCTCGATGGTCGTGCGCTCGCCGTTCAGCTCGGCGTTCACCTGCTGGACGATCTGCTGCATGCGCGTGTCGACGTACTTGCCCACCGTGGAGCCGGCGATGGCGCCCTGCACCGACAGGATGCAGACGCCGGGCGCGGCCGGGCCGTGCGTCACCGCCGGGGCGGCCGGGGCCGCGGCCTGCTGGGCGAACGCGGAGCCCGCGCTCAGGGCCACGGCGGCGCAGGCGGTCGCGGCGAGAATCTTGGAAGTCATGATGTTCTTAGAACCTGGTTGAGGTGGAGAACCGGAAGGTTTCGGTCTTGTCGTAGTCTTCTTTGGCCAAAATCTGGCTGAAGTCGAAGCGGATCGGCCCCATGGGCGAGCGCCAGAAGATGCTGAGACCGGCGGAGGCCCGCAGCGACAGATCGTCCCGCACGAACGGATTCTCGGTTCCGGCCGGGCACGCCGTGCCGCCGTCGCGGGGGCAGAGCTTGTCCTCGGCGTCCAGCAGGCCGACCGTGCCGAACTCCGTGAACACCGCGGCCTTGATGCCGTACTGCTCCGGCAGGAAGGTCGGAACGGTCAGCTCCACGGCGCCGATGGCGTAGGCCTTGCCGCCCAGCGCGTCCTGCCGGCCGATCGAGGTGTCGCGCGGACCGACGCCAGCGGTCTCGAAGCCGCGGAAGTTGGTGCCGCCCTTGAAGAACCGGTCGTTGATCCGCACCACGTCGCCGTTCCAGCCGTCGACGTAGCCGGCCGATCCGGTGACGCTGAGGATGAAGTCGCGGGTGAAGCCGTAGTACCAGCCGCCGTCCACCTCGGTGCGCAGGTAGTTCACGTCGCCGCCGACGCCCGCGAGGTCCTGGTTCGCCGCCACGTAGAAGCCGCGGGTCGGGTTCAGGTAGTCGTTCCGGCGGTCGAGACGGTAGCCGTAGCTGACCAGGGAGGTCAGGAACGAGCCGCGCTGGTCGCAGATCACCGACGAGATGAAGCCCTGCAGGCAGAGATCATCGTCGATCGACACGTCGTCCTGACGGACCGTGTAGCCCAGCGAACCGCGCGAATTGATGCTGAGCGGGAAGTTCAGGCGCACGCCCGAGCCGAGGCTCTCGGTCTTGTAGGCCGAGTACTCGGTGAGGTCGTACTTGTAGTAGTAGACGTCCAGGCCGGCGGCGAGGTCGCGGCCGAGGAAGCGCGGCTCGGTGAACGAGAAGTCCGCCTGCTGGCGCAGGGAACCCAGGGACACCCGCGCCCGCACGTTCTGGCCCCGGCCGCGGAAGTTGCGCTGGGTGACGCCCAGGTCGATGACCAGCTGGTCCACCGAGGAGTAGCCGGCGCTGAACGACAGCTCGCCGGTGGGCTGCTCTTCCACCTGCACGCGCAGGCCGGTGCGGTCGGGCGCGGAGCCCGGCACTTCGGTGATCTCGACTTCCTTGAAGAAGCCGAGCGCCCGGATCTGGTTGCGCGACCGGTCCACCAGGGCGCGGTTGTAGGCGTCGCCCTCGGAGACGTTCATCTCGCGCCGGATGACGTAGTCGAGCGTCGCGGTGTTGCCGACGATGTCGATGCGGTCGACGTAGACGCGCGGGCCCTCGTTGACCTGGAAGATCACGTCCACCACGCCGGTCTCGCGGTTGGGCGTGTAGCGCGGGCGGACGTCCACGAAGGCGAAGCCCGCCGCGCCGGCCGCGAACGTCAGCGCATCGGTGGCCTGCTCGATGGCCTCGTCCTCGTAGAGCTGGCCGGTGCGCAGCGGGACGAGCGCGGTCAGGACGTCCTTGTCGAGCTTCTGCAGCTCGGTCTCGACGCTGATCTTGCCGAACTTGTACTCGCGGCCCTCCTCGAGGGTGTAGGTGACGGCAAAGCCGTTCTTGTCGGGCGCCAGTTCGGCCACGGCCGAGGCGACCCGGAAATCGTAGAAGCCGCGGTTGCGGTAGTGCTTGCGCAGCTGCTCCTTGTCGTACTCGAGCCGATCGGGGTCGTAGTTGGCGTTGTTCGAGAAGAACTTGTACCAGCGGGACTGCTCGGTCACGACGACGTCGCGCAGGTCGTTGTCCGAGAACTCCCGGTTGCCCAGGAAGTTGACCCGCAGGACGCCGCTCTTGGGGCCCTCGTCGATCTTGAAGATCAGGTCGACGCGCTTCTGCGGAAGCTCGACGATCTGGGGCGTGACGTTGGCCGAGATCCGGCCCGAGCGCCGGTAGAGCTCGACGATCCGCTGGACGTCGGCCTGGACCTTGGCGCGGGTGAAGATGCCGCGCGGCCGCACGCTCACCTCGTCGCGCAGCTTGTCTTCCTTGAGGCCCGAATTCCCCTCGAAGATCACCCGGTTGATGATCGGGTTCTCGACGACGGTGATGATCAGGTCGCCGGCCTGGAAGTCGATCTTCACGTCCGAGAACAGGTCGGTCTGGAAGAGCGCCTTCAGCGCCAGGTCGAGGCGCTCGGGGTTCACCGGCTCGCCGGGCTGGATCGGCAGGTAGGAGACGACGGTCGACTGCTCGATCCGCTCGTTCCCGCGGACGATGATCCGCTGGACGACTCCGGAGGCTTCCGCCGGTGCGGCCGCTGGCGCGGGCCCGGGGGCCGGCGGCGGCGGATCCTGTGCGAGCGCCAGACCCGGAGCGACCAGGGCGGTCGAGCCCAGCAACAGGGCAAGGCCGGAGGCTAGCGCAGCGCCACGGGCGCGGTGTTTGTGCATCGAATCAGCCGTCTGGGAAAAATCGGGAGGCTAGGAGAATAGCCCGCCGAAGAGATTGAACACACGCAGGCGCTGCAGATCGTTCCAAGTCGCGAACAACATCAATCCTAGCACCAGTGCAAGGCCCACCCTGTACCCTGCCGCCTGAACCTTGGCAGCAAGTGGGCGCCGGGCGATCGCCTCGTAGCCATAGAAGAGCAGGTGTCCCCCGTCGAGCACAGGGATCGGCAGGAGGTTCAGGAAGCCGATGCCGACCGAGATGTTCGCCACCAGCACGAGCAGGGTCAGGAGAGCGTTGCGGACCAGCGCCGAGGCGTCGGGCGAGAACTTCACGTTCTGCTTGGTGAGATCGCCCGAGATCTGCGCCATGCCGAGCGGACCGGAGAGCTGGTCGGCGGTTTCGCGGCCGCTGATCATCCGGCCGATGTAGAAGACGGTGGTGACCACCACGTCCCTGGTGCGCTCCACGCCCCCGGCGACGGCCTCCAGGGGGCCGTAGCGCTCGAAGGTGACGGCGGAATTGTCGAACGCCACCCCGATGCGGCCCAGCTTCTGGGTGCGGCCCAGGCCGTCGGCGACGTCGCCCCGCTCCGGCGTGACCTGCAGGTGGATCACCCGGCCGCCGCGGTCGACGGTGAAGTCGGTGGCCAGGCCGCTCCTGAGGATGATGAGCTGCTTGACGTCGGCGGGGGTGCGGATCGTCTTGCCTTCGCCGGCGAGCAGCACGTCTCCGGGACGCAGGCCCGCGCGCTCGGCCGGCGCGCCGGGCTCCACCCTGGCGACGCGCGCCGACTGGATCGGCTCGCCCAACGCCATGAGCAGCCCGGCGAAGATCGCGATGGCCAGCAGGAAGTTGGCGATCGGGCCCGCGGCGGTGATCACCGCGCGCTGCCACAGCGGCTTGAAGTGGAAGTAGCGGTTGAGCGCCGCCTCCCCTTCCCGCGCCACCAGGTCCCGCCGCATGGCGTCCAGGTCGTCGGTGTCCGGCACGCTCGCGGCGTTGTCATCGCCGGCGAAGCGGACGTAGCCGCCCAGCGGCAGCCAGCCGATCCGCCACTGCACGCCCGATTTGTCGCGCCAGGAGGCGAGCGGCCGGCCGAAGCCGATGGCGAACTGGTCGATCTTGGTGCCGAGCCACTTGGCGGCCAGGAAGTGGCCGAGCTCGTGGACCGTGACGACGACGCCCAGCACGATCAGGAACGGGACGACGTACATCAGGGCGGTTTGCAGGAAGCCGATCATCGGGACTCCATCAGGCCTGGGCCATAAGACCGCTCACCACGTCGCCGGCAACGCGGCGCGCCGCCGCGTCGGTGGCGCGGGCGTCTTCCAGCGCATCGCCCGAGCGCGATCCGAGATCCGTTCGCGCCATGCGCTCAAGGGTCTCCGAGACGACGCCGGCAATATCGAGAAAGCCGATTTTTCGGTCAAGGAAGGCGGCCACGGCCACCTCGTCGGCGGCGTTCATCACGGCCGGCGCGCGGCCGCCTGCGGCCAGCGCCTCCTTGGCGATCCGAAGCGCCGGGAAGCGCTCCAGGTCCGGCTCCTCGAAGGTGAGCTGGCCGGCCTTGGCCAGGTCGAGCCGCTCGGCGGGCCACGGCAGGCGGTCGGGCCAGGCGTAGGCGCAGGCGATCGGCGCGCGCATGTCGGGTGGTCCAAGCTGGGCCAGCGTGGAGCCGTCGGCGTACTCCACCAGGCTGTGGACGATCGACTGCGGGTGGATCAAGACCTCGACGCGCTCCGCGGGCATGGAGAACAGGTAGGCGGCCTCGATCACCTCGAGGCCCTTGTTCATCATGGTCGCTGAATCGACCGAAATCTTGGCGCCCATGTTCCAGTTCGGGTGGGCGAGCGCCTGTTCCGGCGTGGCGTGGGCCATCTGCTCCCGCGACCAGCCGCGGAACGGGCCGCCGGACGCGGTGAGGATCAGGCGTGCGACGTGCTGGGCGTTCTCCGGGTCGAGAACCTGGAAGATGGCGGAGTGCTCGGAATCGACGGGGATGATCACCCCGCCGGCCAGCCGCGCCGTCCGCAGCAGGGCCGGCCCCGCGCAGATCAGGCTCTCCTTGTTGGCGAGCGCCACGACCGCGCCGGCCCGCGCGGCGGCCAGCGTCGGCTCGAGGCCCGCGAAGCCCACGATGGCCGACATCACCCACTGGGCGTCCGCGGCGGCGGCGTCGGCCACGGCGGCAGAGCCCGCGGCGGTCTCGATCCCGCTCCCGGCCAGCCGCTCGCGCAGCTCCGGGAGCTTGCTCTCGTCCTCGATCACCGCCAGCTTCGGGCGCCAGCGCCGCGCCTGTTCGGCCAGACGCTCGGCGTTCCGGCCGGCCGCGAGGGCGGTGATCTCCACCTCCACCTTGGCCTTGTCGAAGAGGTCGAGGGTCGAGACCCCGATCGAGCCGGTCGAGCCCAGGACGCTGACCTTACGCGGCAGGCTCAATGTCCCCACCCCCAGTGGTTCACGAGACGCGCGGCCGACATCACGACCACGGCGAACATCAGCCCGTCGACCCGATCCAGCAGCCCGCCGTGGCCCGGGATCAGGTCGCCGGAATCCTTCACCCCGAACCGGCGCTTGATGGCCGACTCCCAGAGATCGCCGGCCATGGTGGCGAAGCCCACCAGCACGCCGATGAGCGCGGCCGCGGCGAGGTTGAGCTGGAAGACCGACAGCGCCGACATCAGGGTGCCCGTGGCCATGGCCGCGCCGAGGCCGCCCACAAAGCCGGACCAGGTCTTGTTGGGCGAGAACCTGGGCCAGAGCTTCGGGCCCTTGAGCGTGCTGCCGACGGCGAAGGCGCCGATGTCGGCCGCCCAGGTGACCGCGAACAGCATCAGGGTCCACCAATGGCCCTGCACCGACATGGTGTGGTCGGCGTCGCGCAGCCAGACGAGGCAGATGCAGGCCGGCGCGATGTAGAAGACGCCGAAGGCGGCGTCGGCCGGGCGCTCGGCCACGCCGCGGGCGACGAGCGCCGCGGCGGCCGCGCCCACCAGCACCGCGCCCCAGGCCAGGACGTAGTTCCCCTGGTGGCCCAGGAACACCGCCGACAGAACCGCGACGGTCACGGCGAGCGAGACGCGCACCGGCGCGTAGGGCGCGCTCATCCCGCCCCACTCGATGGAGAGCAGGGCGACCGCCACGGCGATCAGGACGAGGAAGATCCACCCCCCCATCCAGGTGGCGAACAGCGCGCCGGGCACCAGGACCACGGCCGAGGCGACCCGCAGGCCCAGGTTCGACCAGTCGAAGCGTCTAGCCGGCGGCAAGGACGTCATCGGCCACCACGGCCCCATAGCGCCGGTCACGGGCGGCGAACGTCTGCAGGGCGGCCTTCAGGTGCTCGGCGCCATAGTCCGGCCAGAGCACGTCCTGGAAGACCAGCTCCGCATAGGCCGCCTCCCAGAGCAGGAAATTGGAGAGGCGCTGCTCTCCGGAGGGCCGGATGATCACGTCGGGCGGCGGCGAATCCGCCGTGGCGAGCTGGCGGGCGAACAGCTGCTCGTTGAGGTCCGAAGGCTTGGCCCGGCCGGCGGCGACCTCCTCGGCGAAGCGGCGCGCCGCGTCGGCGATGTCGGCCTGGCCGCCGTAGTTGAAGGCGATGTTGAGGAAGAAGCGGTCGTTGTGGGCGGTGCGCGCCTGGGCGCCCTCGATGATCTTCACCAGTTCGTCCGACAGGCCCTCGCGCCGGCCGATCACGCGGACCCGCACGCCCTCCCGCTCGAGCCTGGCGATGTCGCTCTCGAAATATCGCTTCGGCAGGGCCATCAGCTCGGCCACCTCGGCGGCCGGCCGGCTCCAGTTCTCCGTGGAGAAGCCGAAGACGGTGAGCCAGCGGACGTTGAGCTCGGCGGCCGCGGAGACCGTGCGCTTCAGCGCGTCCACCCCCGCCCGGTGCCCGAGCGATCGGGGCAGGCCCCGCTGCTTGGCCCAGCGGCCGTTGCCGTCCATGACCACGGCCACATGCAGGGGCGTGGCCGTCCCCTCGCCTTCTCCAGGCGCGCCCGTCGACGGGGTCTTCTTCTGGGCGGCCATACGGTTGATCCTGGGCGCGGGGCGGGCTCGCACGTGTCTCAGACGTGCATGATCTCTTGTTCTTTGGTCTTCAAGGCCTCGTCGATGCGCTTGATGGCCTCGTCGGTGAGCTTCTGGACCTCGCCCTCCATACGCTTGTGCTCGTCCTGGTTGATGGCCCCGTCCTTCTCGGCCTTCTTCAGGTCGTCGTTGGCGTCCCGGCGGATGTTGCGCACGGCGATGCGCTGCTGCTCGGCGTACTTGCCGGCCACCTTGGCGAGCTCCTTGCGGCGCTCCTCGGTGAGCGGCGGGATGGGAATGCGCAGGTTCTGGCCGTCGACGACCGGGTTGAGGCCGAGCCCCGCCGAGCGGATCGCCTTCTCCACCGAGACCACCATCGCGCGGTCCCAGACGTTCACGGAGATCATCCGCGCCTCGGGCACGCTCACGGCGGCCACCTGGTTCAGCGGCATGGACGAGCCGTAGGCGTCCACATGCACCTGGTCGAGCAGGCTCGCCGACGCCCGGCCGGTCCGCAGCGAGGCGAACTCCTCCTTCAGGGCGGCGACCGCCTTGTCCATGCGATCCCTGTACTTCGACAGCACCGGCTTTTCCGTAGTGGCCATGGACGTGTCTCCCGTCTCTCGAACGCTCTTCAGATCAAAGGGCTCAGGCGATGGTCGTATAGACTCCCTCGCCCTTCAGCACCTTCAGGAAATTGCCACGTTCCCGGATCGAGAAGACCACGATCGGGATCTGGTTGTCGCGCATCATGCTGGTCGCCGAGGCGTCCATGACGCGCAGGTCCTTGGCCAGGACCTCCTGGTAGCTCAGCGTCTCGTAGCGCTCGGCCTTGGGGTCCTTCTTGGGGTCGGCGGTGTAGACGCCGTCCACGCTGGTGCCCTTGAAGAGGGCGTCGCAGCCCATCTCCGCCGAGCGCAGGGCCGCGCCCGTGTCGGTGGTGAAGAACGGCGCCCCGACGCCGGCGGCGAAGATCACCACACGGCCCTTCTCCAGGTGGCGCAGCGCGCGCCGGCGGATGTAGGGCTCGCAGACCGCCTCCATGGGGATGGCGGACTGCACGCGGGTGTAGACGCCGATCTTCTCGAGCGCCCCCTGCATGGCCAGCGCGTTCATCACCGTGGCCAGCATGCCCATGTAGTCGGCCTGGGCCCGTTCCATGCCACGGCCGGCCAGGGAGACGCCGCGGAAGATGTTGCCGCCGCCGATCACCAGGCACAGCTCGACCCCCGACTTCACCACCTCGGCGATGTCTTCCGCGGTACGGTCCAGGACGCCGGTGTCGATGCCGAACGACTGGTCGCCCATCAGGGCCTCGCCGGACACCTTGAGCAGGACACGTTTGTAGCGCGGCGGGGCGTCGGGCATGGGCGATCCAGAACTGTGGCGGGGAGTAGATATACCAAGGGCGCGAACCGCGTCGACGCGGCCGCGCCCTTGTTTTCGTCAGACGGCTGTTAGGCCTGGCCGGTCATCGACGCCACTTCGGCGGCGAAGTCCGGGCCTTGCGTCTTCTCCACGCCCTCGCCGAGCGCGAAGCGGACGAAGGCCTTCACGGCCACCGGCGAGCCGAGCTCCTTGGCGGTCTCGGCCACCAGCTGCTCGATCGTCTGGTCCGGGTTCATCACGAAGGGTTGCTTCAGGAGGACGACTTCCTCCTGCCACTTGCGGATGCGGCCCTCGACCATCTTCTCGGCGATCTCGCGGGGCTTGCCCGATTCCATCGCCGTCTGGGTCTGGATCTCGCGCTCCTTCTCGACGACCGCGGGATCGAGGTCGGCGGGCGAGAGCGACAGCGGAGCCGTGGCCGCCACGTGCATGGCGATCTTGCGGCCCACGTCCTGCAGCTTGGCGGCGTCGCCGGCGCCTTCCATGGCCACCAGCACACCCATGCGGCCGACGCCTTCGCCCTGCACGTTGTGCAGGTAGAGGGCCACGGCGCCCTGGTCGACGCTCAGGCGGGCCGAGCGGCGCAGGCGCATGTTCTCGCCGATGGTCGCGATCAGGTTGGTCACCATGTCGCTGACCGTCTCGCCGGACGACGTCTTGGCCGCGGAGATGGCGTCGACGCCTTCCTCGGACAGGGCGACGTTGGCGATCTCGCGGGCCGCCGTCTGGAACTTGTCGTTCTTCGAGACGAAGTCGGTCTCGGCGTTCAGCTCGATGAGCACGCCCGTCTTGCCGTCGGCCGCCAGCTTACCGGCCACCAGGCCTTCGGCCGCGGCGCGGTCCGACTTCTTGGCGGCCTTGGAGAGGCCCTTGGTGCGCAGCCAGTCGGCCGCGGCTTCCATGTCGCCGTTGTTCTCCTGCAGGGCCTTCTTGCAGTCCATCATGCCCGCGCCGGACTTCTCGCGCAGGTCCTTGACCAGCGCAGCGGTGATTTCCGCCATGGTCAGCTCCTTCAAAGCTCTGGGTGTCGACGGACCCCTGTTAGGGGCCCGCCATCAAGGTCTTGTGTCGGTCGGGCGCAGAAAGCGCGCCCAGCCGGTCTCTATTGGTTCGGCTGCTCGGAGGCGGCTTCCGGCGAGGCCTCGGCTTCCGCCGGGGCTTCCGCGCCGGTCATCTCCGCTTCCAGGGCCGCCGCTTCCGGAGCGCTCACCTCGGGCTCGGCCGGGGCTTCCGGCGTCAGGCTGCGGGCCAGCGCCGGCTCCATCGGAGCCTCCGAGGCGCCCAGGTCGACGCCCGAGGCCGCCTGGCCGGCGGCCAGGCCGTCGAGGATCGCGTCGGCCATCAGGTCGCAGTAGAGCTGAATGGCGCGGGCCGCGTCGTCGTTGCCCGGGATCGGATAGGTGATGCCATCCGGATTGCAGTTGGTGTCGAGGATGGCGATCACCGGGATGTTCAGCTTGCGGGCTTCCTGGATCGCGATCGCTTCCTTGTTGGTGTCGATCACGAACATCAGGTCCGGGATGCCGCCCATGTCCTTGATGCCGCCGAGGCTCAGCTCGAGCTTGTCGCGCTCACGGGTGAGCTGCAGCAGCTCCTTCTTGGTGCGGCCGCTCTCGCCTTCCAGGACGCTTTCCAGCTCGCGCAGGCGGGCGATGGAGCCGGACACGGTGCGCCAGTTGGTGAGCGTGCCGCCCAGCCAGCGGTGGTTCACGTAGTACTGGGCGCAGCGGCGGGCGGCCGTGGCGATCGGCTCGGAGGCCTGGCGCTTGGTGCCGACGAACAGGATCCGGCCGCCGGACGCGGCGACTTCGCGCACCTTCACCAGAGCCTGGTGGAGCAGCGGGATCGACTGCGAGAGGTCGATGATGTGGATGTTGGACCGGCTGCCGAAGATGTAGCGCTCCATCTTCGGGTTCCAGCGGTGCGTCTGGTGACCGAAGTGGGCGCCCGCTTCGAGCAGCTGGCGCATAGAGAATTCAGGCAGAGCCATAGTCTGTGTCTCGTCTTTCTTCCGGTTGAACCGCCGCAGGCAAACCCTCCGAAGAGGACCGGAACGGACGTGGTCGGGATGTCTCCCCGGCCAGGCCGAACGCCTGCGTGTGGATTGGAGCGGCGCATGTAGGGGGAAAGCGCCGGAAAATCAAGTGGCCGGTCGGGCCGGCGGGGCTGCGCCCTACTTCCGCTTCGGCCTGCCGTCCGGCCCGAACAGGCCGGGCGGCTTGTAGGGCTCGTACGGCCTGAACGTCGGCGGCTTGGGCGGGTCGGGATCGAAGGGCTTGGGCTTCGTCGACGGCGCGGCGGTGGCGGGCGGCGGTACGCCGTACGAGGGCGGCTTGGTGAGCGACGGCGGCTTGTAGGCGGGGTAGCCGGGGCTCGACAGCGGGGGCTTCGCGCCCTTGGGGGCGAAGGTCCCGTAGTCCTGGGCCGCGACGGGTCCGGCGACCATGGCCAGGGCGGCGGCGAGCGCGAGCTTCATGGCTCCCGCCTCAGAGATCCTCGACGAAGACCACGCCGGGCGCGGTCTTCAGGGCGCCGCGGACGGCGCCGTTCAGGGTGAAGCGGCCGGGCAGCTTCATCTCCACCTCGCGACCCGCGCCGAGGCCCGCCACGAGCAGGATCTCGCCGCCGCGGGGGTCGGTGACGCCCTCCAGGCGCTTCTTGAGCGCCTCGATCTCGGCGCTGCGGGGCGCCACGTGGACGCGCAGGCCCGCCACGGCGTTCTCGATCGCCTTCTCCACCGGCATGGCGTCGTCGCCGAAGAAGCGCACCTCCCCCTCGCTGGCCTTGGCGCGGACCCGGATCGACACCGCCTTGCCCGGCTCCAGGAAGTCGCGGCAGCGGCGCAGGGTCTCGGGCGGGAACAGCACCTCGTACTCGCCGGTGGGGTCGGAGAGGGTCACGAAGGCGAACTTCTCTCCCGTGCGACCGGGCTTCTCCAGCTTGCGCCGGACGATGCCGGCCATGCGCAGCGCCTCGGCGCCGGCCAGCGCCTTGGCGATGGCGTCGGTGTAGAGGTCGGTGCGCTTGCGGCGCAGGGCCTCGACCATGTCCTCCAGGGGGTGGCCGGAGAGGTAGAAGCCGATCGCCGCCAGCTCCTCGTCCAGCCGCTCGGTCGGCGTCCAGGGCTCGCGCCTCGGCATCTTGCGCTTCTGGGCCTCGGCCAGCTGGTCGTTGCTGTCGCCGAACAGGGCGGCCTGCTCCGAGGCGCGCTGGGCCGCGACGCTCTGGGCGAAGCCGAGCAGCAGATCGGCCGCCTCGACGAGCTGGGCCCGGTTTGGGTGGATGGCGTCGAAGGCGCCGGCACGGGCCAGGGTCTCGAACGTGCGCTTGTTGACCTGCTTGGGATCGACCCGCTCCACGAAATCGAAGATGTCGCGGAACGGCCCGCCCTCGCGGCGGACCTCCACCACATGCTCCATGGCCTGCAGGCCGACGTTGCGGATGGCGCCCAGGGCGTAGAGCACCTCGCCGTCCTCCACCTCGAAGTCGGCGGCCGAGCGGTTGATGTCCGGCGGCCGGATCTTCACCCCGAACCGCTTGGCGTCCTGGTAGAAGACGCTGAGCTTGTCGGTGTTGGCGATGTCGAGGCTCATGGACGCGGCGAAGAACTCGACCGGTGCGTTCGCCTTGAGCCAGGCGGTCTGGTAGCTGATGAAGGCGTAGGCCGCCGCGTGGGACTTGTTGAAGCCGTAGCCGGCGAACTTGTCCACGAGGTCGAAGATGGCGCCGGACTGGGCCGGCGGGATGCCGTTCTTCTCCGCGCCGGAGACGAACCTGGCCCGCTGGGCGTCCATCTCCTCCTTCTTCTTCTTGCCCATGGCGCGGCGCAGAAGGTCGGCTTCGCCCAGGCTGTAGCCCGCCAGGATCTGGGCGATCTGCATCACCTGTTCCTGGTAGACGATGATCCCGTAGGTCTCGTTCAGCACCGGCGCGAGCGTCGGGTGCAGGGTGTCGATCGGCTTGCGGCCGAACTTGCAGTCCACGAAGGCCGGGATGTTGTCCATCGGGCCCGGGCGGTAGAGGGCGCCGATAGCGGTGACGTCCTCGATCGAGTTGGGGCGCAGCTGGCGCAGCGTGTCGCGCATCCCCTGCCCTTCGAGCTGGAAGACCCCCACCGTCTGGGCGTTGCTCATCAGCTCGTAGGTCTTGGGGTCATCCAGCGGCAGGGCGGCCATGTCGACCGAGGCCCCGCGCTTCTCCAGGTACTTCAGCGCCCGGTCGATGACGGTGAGGGTCTTCAGGCCGAGGAAGTCGAACTTCACCAGGCCGGCGCTCTCCACCCACTTCATGTTGAACTGGGTGGCCGGCAGCTCGGAGCGCGGATCGCGGTAGAGCGGGGTGAGCTCGGTGAGCGGCCGGTCGCCGATCACCACGCCGGCGGCGTGGGTCGAGGCGTTGCGGTAGAGGCCTTCCAGCTGCAGGGCGGTGTCCAGCAGGCGGGCCACGCCCTCGTCCTCGTCGCGCGCCTGGCGTAGGCGCGGCTCGATGTCGATGGCCTGGGCGAGCGTCACCGGGTTGGCGGGGTTGGCCGGCACCATCTTGGCCAGCCGGTCCACCTGGCCAAGCGGCAGCTGCAGCACCCGGCCCACGTCGCGCAGCACGGCGCGCGCCTGCAGGGTGCCGAAGGTGATGATCTGGGCCACCCGGTCGCGGCCGTAGCGCTGCTGGACGTAGCTGATCACCTCCTCCCGCCGCTCCTGGCAGAAGTCGATGTCGAAGTCGGGCATGGACACCCGCTCCGGATTGAGGAAGCGCTCGAACAGCAGGCCGTACTGCAGCGGGTCGAGGTTGGTGATGGTCAGCGCATAGGCGACCAGGGAGCCGGCCCCGGAGCCCCGTCCCGGCCCCACCGGGATTTCGTGCGCCTTCGCCCACTTGATGAAGTCCGACACGATCAGGAAGTAACCGGGGAAACCCATCTGGGTGATGACCCCGATCTCCCGCTCGAGCCTCGCCTCGTACTCCTCCGCCGGCGCGGAATTGGCCTGACCGCGGGCCATCCGCAGCTTCAGCCCCTCGCGCGCCTGGTGGGCCAGCTCGTCGGCCTCCGAACGGCCGCCTTCCGTCGGGAAGCGCGGCAGCAGCGGGTCGCGCTTGTGCACCATGAAGGCGCAGCGACGGGCGATGTCGAGAGTGTTGTCGCAGGCCTCCGGCAGGTCCGCGAACAGGGCCCGCATGTCGGCCGCCGGTTTGAACCAGTGCTCGGCGGTGACCCGCCGGCGCTCGTCCTGCCCGATGAAGCTGCCGTCGGCGATGCACAGCAGGGCGTCGTGCGCCTGGTACATGGCCTGCTTGGCGAAGTAGCAGTCGTTGGTGGCGACGAGCGGCACGTCCTCGTCATAGGCGAAGGCGACCAGCTCCCCCTCGGCCGCCGCCTCGGACGCCAGGCCGTGGCGCTGCAGCTCCACATAGAAGCGGTGGCCGAACACCCGGTGCATCTCGGAGAGCGCCGCGCGCCCCTCCTTCACCTTGCCGGCCGCGAACAGGTGGTCCACCGGCCCGTCCGGACCGCCGGAGAGTAGGATCAGCCCCTCGGCGTGCTCGACCACCCGGCTCCAGGGCACGTGCGGGTCCTCGGTCCCGTCGCTCTCCAGGAAGGCGATGGACGAGAGCTCGCAGAGGTTGAGATAGCCCCGCTCGCTCTGGGCCAGCAGGACGATGGTGGGTGTCTTGGCCCAGCGCTCAGGCGGCTTCTCGCCGATCCCCGAAACCGGCAGGGCGCAGCCGACGATCGGCTGCACGCCCGCGCCCTTGGTGGCGACGGAGAACTCCAGCGCCCCGAACAGGTTGGCCCGATCGGTGAGCGCCACGGCCGGCATGTGCTGGCCCTGGGCCAGGGCGCCGATCTTGTCGGCCTTGATGGCGCCTTCGAGCAGGGAGTAGGCGGACCGGACCCGCAGGTGGACGAAGCCGTCCGCGCCAGAAGCCCCCTCGCCGCTCAACCCCGCCGCCTCCGCCATCCGGCTCATGGCGTCGTCACCCCACGTGGGCCGCCACCGAGCACATCATCCAGACAAAGCTGGCCACCGAGGCAAAAGCCAGTGATTCCCGAGCCAGACGAACCATGTGCGACGTTCCTGCTGTGGGTGTCCTGTGGACGACCGATTGCGTTCCGTTTTCGTTCTTATTCCGGTTTTGTTCTCATCGTCAAGCCTGCGGGACATACGGAAGTCCCGACGCGGAGCACGTCGGCCGCGGGCGAGGCCTGGCGGCGGAAGCGTTAGGGGCGGCGCCGCCGCGGGCCTAGCCCCGCGGCTGCTCTTCCAGGTGGCCGTCCTTGAGCGCGAAAACGCGGTCCATGTGCCGGGCGAGCTCGAGGTTGTGGGTGGCGACCAGAGCCGCCACGCCCTCGCTGCGGGCGAGCGCATAGAGGTTCTCGAACACCGCGCCCGAGGTGGTCGGATCGAGGTTGCCGGTGGGCTCGTCCGCCAGCAGCAGGCGCGGCGCGTTGGCCAGCGCCCGGGCGATGGCCACCCGCTGCTGTTCCCCGCCGGAGAGTTGGGCCGGCTGGTGGTGCGCGCGCTCCTTCAGGCCGAGCTCGGTCAGCAGGGTGCGGGCGCGATCCTGGGCGGCCTTGCGGCCCTTGCCGGCGATCATCAGCGGCAGCGCCACGTTGTCGAGGGCCGAGAACTCCGGCAGCAGGTGGTGGAACTGGTAGACGAAGCCGATGGTGGCCAGCCGCACCCGAGTGCGCTGGCGGTCCGACAGGTCCGTGCAGTCCTGGCCGAGCACCGAGATGCGGCCGCCGTCCGGATGCTCGAGCAGGCCCGCGGCGTGCAGCAGGGACGACTTGCCCGAGCCGGACGGCCCGATCAGGCCGACGATCTCGCCGGGGCGCAGGTCGAGGTCGACGCCGCGCAGCACCGTGAGCGGCCCCGCGGCGGTGACGTAGGTGCGCTCCAGGCCGCGGATGGAGAGGACGGGCTCACTCATAGCGGAGCGCCTCCACCGGATCGAGGCGCGAGGCCCGCCAGGCCGGCGGCAGGGTCGCCAGGAAGCTCATCGCGAGCGCCCAGAAGGTGATGATCGCCACCTCCCGCCAGTCCACCTTCGCCGGGATGCGGTTCAGGAAATAGACGTCGGAGGCGAACACCGCCTGGCCGCTCGCCCACTCGACGAACTGCTGGATCGGGCCGATGTAGATGCAGAAGACGATGCCGATCGCCAGGCCCACCGCCGTGCCCAGCACGCCGATGGAGGCGCCGGACATGAAGAAGATCCGCAGGATGGAGCCCTGCCCCGCCCCCATGGTGCGGAGGATCGCGATGTCGCGGCCCTTGTTCTTCACGAGCATGACGAGGCCCGAGATGATGTTCATGGCGGCGATCGCCACCAGCAGCATGAGGATCAGGCGCATGACGTTGCGCTCGACCTTCAGCGCGCCCCAGAAGGACGAGTCCCGCTGGGTCCAGTCGGTCACCATGGCCAGCGGGCCGGCGGCGCGGTTTACCGCCGCCTTCATCTGCGTGGCCTTGTCCGGGTCGGCGACCTTCACCTCGATGACGTCGGCCGTCCCCTCGCGCCCGAAGAACAGCTGGGCCTGGGCGAAGGGCATGTAGATGTAGGCCTGGTCGTACTGGCTCATGCCGACGCTGAAGGTGCCGCCGACCGTGTAGGTCTTCTGCAGCGGGGTGCCGCCGAAGGCCGTGGCGCCGCCGGTGGGGGAGATCAGGGTCAGCACGTCGCCCGGTGCGACGCCCAGCGCCTGGGCCAGGCGCTCGCCCACGACGATGATGTCGCCGCCGAACTCGCCCTCGCCGAAGCCGCGGATCGAGCCGCGGGCGATGTTGCCGGAGACGATCTTGGTGGCCGCCAAGTCCTTCGGCGCGATGCCGCGCACGATGGCGCCGGAGATCTGGGTCGGGCCCATGGCGATGGCCTGGGCCTCGATGATCGGGGCCACCTGCACCACGCCCGGCACCTTGGCGATGCGGGCCACGGCCGCGTCGCGGGCGTCGCCGTCGAGCACCGGCCCGGCCACGAACACATGGCCGTTGAAACCCAGGATCCGTCCGAGCAGCTCGGTGCGGAAGCCGTTCATCACGCTCATCACGATGATCAGGGTCGCGACGGCCAGCATGATGCCGATGAAGGAGATGACCGAGATCAGCGCCACGCCGCCCTGGCTGCGCTTGGCGCGCAGGTAGCGGCCGGCGAGCATGCGCTCCCAGAGGCCGAAGGGCGGCGCGCGCCCGCCGATGGGAGCGGCGGGATCGCTCATCCGGCGCAGATCGCCTTCAGGGCCTGCTCCAGCGGCAGGGTCTGGCGCTCGCCGGTAGCGCGGCGCTTGACCTCCACCGTGCCCTCGGCGACGCCCTTGGGGCCGACGATGAGCTGCCAGGGCACGCCGACCAGGTCCAGCGAGGCGAACTTCGCGCCCGGCCTGTCGTCCCGGTCGTCGAGGCACGGCTCCTTGCCGCGGTCGGCGAGCGCCCGGTAGGCCTGCTCGGCCACCTCGTCCACGGTCGCCTCCCCGGGCCGCAGGTTCACGACCGCCGCGCCGAACGGCGCCACCGCGTCGGGCCAGATGATCCCGGACCCGTCGTGGCTCGCCTCGATGATCGCGCCCACCAGGCGCGAGACGCCGACGCCGTAGGAGCCCATGTGCACGGCGACCTCCTTGCCGTCCGGGCCGGCCACCTTGGCGCCCATCGGCTTGGAGTACTTCTCGCCGAAGTAGAAGATGTGGCCCACCTCGATGCCGCGGGCGGTCATCCGGTCGTCCTCGGGCGCCTCGGCCTCGAAGCGCGCCTGGTCGTGCATCTCGTCCGAGGCGGCGTAGAGCCGGGTGCGCTGCTCGACGAGCGGCTGCAGGTCGCCGTCCCAGTCGATGTCCGGTCCCGGCGCGCCCATCTCGACGAGGTCGCGGTGGGCGAACACCTGGCTCTCGCCGGTCTCGGCCAGGATGATGAACTCGTGGGACAGGTCCCCGCCGATCGGGCCGGTGTCGGCCCGCACCGGGATCGCCTTCAGCCCCAGGCGCGCATAGATGTTCAGATAGGCCAGGAACATCCGGTTGTAGGCGCGCCGCGCCGCCGCCTCGTCGATGTCGAACGAATAGGCGTCCTTCATCAGGAACTCGCGGCCGCGCATCACCCCGAACCGGGGGCGGCGCTCGTCGCGGAACTTCCACTGGATGTTGTAAAGATTCTTCGGCAAGTCCTTGTAGGATTTCACATAAGACCGGAAGATGTCGGTGACGACCTCCTCCGCCGTGGGGCCGTACAGCAGGTCCCGCTCGTGGCGGTCCTTGATGCGCAGCATCTCCTCGCCGTAGTCGTCGTAGCGCCCGCTCTCGCGCCACAGGTCGGCGAGCTGCAGGGTGGGCATCAGGATCTCGACGGCGCCGGCGCGGTCCATCTCCTCGCGCACGATCTGCTCGATCTTCTTCAGCACCTTCAGGCCCAGCGGCAGCCAGGCGTAGATGCCGGCCGCCTCCTGGCGGATCAGGCCGGCGCGCAGCATCAGCTGGTGGGAGACGATCTGGGCGTCGGACGGCGCCTCGCGCAGGGTCGGCATGAAGTAACGCGAGAGGCGCATCGGTTGACGGGTGTCCCTGGAGCTTACGGCGAGCGGCCCTGATAGCCCCCGCCGGCTCCGCTTGGCAACGCCCCGCTTTACGCGCCGGACGGCAGGTTGGGCAGGGTGATCAGGCCGAAGTGGATGATGGCCCACACAACGACCCACAGGATCGCCGAGATCCAGGTGGTGGTGAGGAACTTCTTCTTCAGTTTGGGATCGACCGGCGCCCCAGGATCGCCCCCGTCCCCCTTGTCGATGCCGGCCTGGGCGTGGCTGGTCACCCCCCAGGGCAGGACGGCGAACAGCACTGTCCACCAGATGGTGATGTAGATCGCGACGGCGGTGAACGGACCCATCAGTGGGCTCCCTTCGGTGACTCCATGAGCTCCACGAGCACGCCGCCCATGTTCTTCGGATGGACGAAGAGCACCGGCGTGCCGTGCGCTCCGATGCGCGGCTCGCCGTTGTTGAGCACGGTCGCGCCCTTGGCGGCCATGTCGTCGCGGGCGGCGAGGATGTCCTCGACCTCGAAGCAGACGTGGTGTTGCCCGCCCATCGGGTTCTTTTCAAGGAAGCCCTTGAGCGGCGAAGCGTCGCCCAGCGGCTCGATCAGCTCGATCTGGCTGTTGGGCAGGTCGACGAAGCAGACCCAGACGCCCTGCTGCTCCATGGGGAACTTCTCGCCGATCTTCGTGGCGCCGAGCACGTCCCGGTAGAGCTTCACGGACTCCTCGATCGAGGGGGTGGCGACGCCGATGTGGTTCAGTCTTCCGATCATGGGGCGGCATATACGCCCTCCCCCGCTCCGGCGCGAGATCACGCGGCGGAAACCGGCAGGTTGCGCTAACGCAAACACGCTCAGCTTTGGCGTGCTAAGCTTTCAAAGCAAAATCCGGCCGATCGCACCGCCGGAGACAAGAACTGGGAGGTCGCATGGCCAATTCTCATCCCGCCAGCCTGAAGCCGGTGGCCGCCACGCCGCTGGACGCCTGGCGCGGCCAGGCGAGCCTGGCGACGGCGTTCTGGGGCTATGGCGTGTTCGTCAGCCTGGTGCTCATCGCCGTCTTCGTGGCCGCCCTCATGGAAGGCGACGCGGCCGTGCAGCAGACGATGATCGGCCTCTTCGCGATCTACACCGCCTGGGTGCTCGTGGCGGTCTGGCGCTGCGCCGAGACGGCGCGCCATCCCTGGGGGATCATGGCGCGCCTGCTGACCATCGCCTGGGTGGCCAACTCGGTCCTGGTGCTCGGCTTCCTTCAGGTGCGTCTGCTGCAGCCCCACCTCGGCTAGACGCGAAGCACCGTCGTCTCGACCACGGGACGGCGGCCCCAGATTCGCTGGCTGGCCTTCTTCACCGCCCGCGACATGGCGGTCTCCACCGCGTCGTCCAGGTCGCGGTTCTCACGCGAGAGACGGTCGAGCGCGTTCTCGGCCTCCTCCGACAGGTCGTCGAGCACGTCCTCCAGGGGATAGTCCTCGTCGGTGGGCAGGCCCAGCGCCCGCACCTCGGGCCCCGCCAGTATCTTGCCCTTGCGGTCGAGCACGACCGAGACCGACAGCATGCCGTTGTAGGCGGCGTGGCGGCGTTCGCGCAGGGCCTCGCCGTTCTCGGGCGTGAGCACGCCGGCGTCCACGTAGAGCCGGCCCGACGGCACCTCGTCGATGATCTCGGCGCGGCCGGGGGCCAGGCGCACCATGTCGCCGTTCCGCGGCGCGACCGCCTGCGGCACCTGCAGGTCCTTGGCGAAGGCGCAGTGCTCGAGCAGGTGGCGGCGCTCGCCGTGGGTCGGAACCGCGATCTGCGGCCGGGCCCAGCGGTACATCTCCGCCAGTTCGTCGCGGCAGGGGTGGCCGGAGACGTGGATGCCCGGATGGTCGCGCTCGGTGTAGAGGCGCACCCCGCGGTCGGCGAGCTTGTTCTGCAGGTTGCGGATCGGGATCTCGTTCCCGGGGATCACCCGCGAGGAGAAGATGCAGGAATCGCCCGCGCCCAAGCTGACGTGCGGGTGGCTGCCGTCGGCGATCCTGGAAAGGGCGGCGCGCGGCTCGCCCTGGCTGCCGGTGCACAGGTAGAGGATCTTCTCGGCGGGGAAGTAGCCCGCCTCGCCTTCCGACACGAAGTCCTGGACGTCCTGCATCAGGCCCACGGACTTCGCCGCCGAGGCCATGCGGTGCATGGAGCGGCCCACCAGGCAGACCCGGCGGCCGGCCGCCTCGGCGGCGCGGATCACGCTGTCCATCCGGGCGACGTTGGAGGCGAAGCAGGCCACCGCCACCTTGCCCTTCAGTCCGCCGATCAGCGGGATCAGGGCGTCGCGGACCTCGGCCTCCGAGCCGGCCACGCCATCGACGAAGACGTTGGTGGAATCGCAGACCATGGCCAGCACGCCCTCGTCGCCGAGCCGGCGGATGGCGTCCTGGTCGGTGGGCGCGCCCAGCAGGGGGTGCGGGTCGATCTTCCAGTCGCCGGTGTGCAGCACGGTGCCGAGCGGCGTCTTGATGGCGATGCCGTTCGGCTCGGGGATGGAGTGGGTGAGCGTGATCAGCTCCATGCGGAACGGACCCAGCTCGATCACCCCGCCCAGCGGCACCTCGGTGATCGGCACCTGGTCCAGGAGATCGGCCTCGCGCAGCTTCTCGCGCAGGACGAAGGCGGTGAAGGGCGTGGCGTAGACGGGCGCCTTCAGCCGCGGCCACAGGTGGGCCACCGCCCCGATGTGGTCCTCGTGGGCGTGGGTGACGACGATGCCCAGGATCCGGTCGGCATATTCCTCGATATACTCGGGGTCGGGCAGGATCACCTCGACGCCGGGCGTGGACTGGTCGCCGAAGGTCACGCCCAGGTCCACCACCACCCAGCGGCGGTCGTGCGGCGGCCCGAAGCCGTAGAGGTTGAAGTTCATGCCGATCTCGTTCGACCCGCCGAGCGGCAGGAAGACGAGTTCGTCTTGGGCGTCACGCGCCATCAGGATGCTTTCGAGTTGCGGCGCCAGATCTCCAGCATGCCGCGGATGGTGAGGTCAGGGTCGAAGTGGTCGATGGCGCCGGTCGCGCCGTGGAACAGCGAGGCCACGCCGCCGGTGGCGACGACGGTCAGCGGGCGGTCCTGCTCGGCCTTGATGCGGGCGATCAGCCCCTCGATCAGGGCGATGTAGCCCCAGAACACGCCCGATTGCATCGCGCCCACCGTATCCGTGCCCACCACCCGCTGGGGCTTCTGGATGGCGACCCTGGGAAGTTTGGCCGCCGCGGTGTGCAACGCTTCCATCGAGAGGTTGATCCCGGGCGCGATGACCCCGCCCTCGAAGCCGCCGTCGGGGGCGATCACGTCGAAGGTGGTGGCGGTGCCGGAGTCGATGACGATCAGCGCCCCCGGATAGACCACGTGGGCGCCGATGGCGTTGACCAGGCGGTCGGCGCCCGCCTCCGACGGCTTGTCGATGCGCACCGGGATGCCCAGCTCGGCGTTCTCGCCGATCACCAGCGGCTCCACGTGCAGGTAGCGGCGGGCCAGGTTGCGCAGGTTGAAGATCGACTGCGGCACCACGCTGGAGATGATGCAGCCGTTGAACACGCCGAGCTGCAGGCCGGCCATGGCCAGCAGCTGGGAGAGCCAGACGGCGTATTCGTCGGCCGTGCGGCTGGATTCCGTCGCCGCCCGCCACTGCGCCGTCCACCGCTCGCCGTCGTGGACAGCGAAGAGGGTGTTGGTGTTGCCCTGCTCGATCGCCAGCAGCATCAGGAGCCCCCGAAGAACACGTCGCCTGCCGTTATGCGCTCCAGCGAGCCGTCGTCCAGCCTGAGCCGCAGCGCGCCGTCCAGGTCCAGGCCCTCGGCGACGCCGGAAAGCGTGCGGCTGGGCAGGCGCGCCTCGCAGCGCTCGCCCAGGCCGTGGGCGCGGTCCGTCCAGCCCCGCGCCACGGGCGCGAAGCCCTGGGTCGCCCAGAGCCTGCGCCAGGCCTCGAATCGGGCGGCCAGCACCTCCAGGGCGTCGAGCGGCTGCGGCGGCGGGCTCGACATGTGGTCGGCGAAGGCGGCGGCGGGCCGTTCCACGTCCTGCGGGGCGTGGGCGAGGTTCACGCCGATCCCCACGGCCAGCCACAGCCGCCCGTCGGGACGGGCGCCCGACTCCACCAGGATGCCGACCGCCTTGCGGCCATGCACCAGGACGTCGTTGGGCCACTTCAGCCGCGCGGCGCCCGCGCCCAGGCAGGTGTCGGCGAGGTCGCAGGCGGCGAGCGCCGCCACGAACGAGACCTGCGCGGCCTCTACCGGCGGCAGGTCGGTGGTCGTCAGCAGGGTGGCGGCGAGGTTGCCGCGCTGGGTGGACCAGGCCCGCCCGCGGCGCCCGCGGCCGGCGGTCTGGACCGCGGCGGTGATCCACACGGGCCCGCCCTGCCCGGCCTCGGCCCGGCGACGGGCCTCCGCGTTGGTGGAGTCGATCTCGTCGTAGGCTTCGATCGGCGGGTGGTCGGGCACCTAGGCCAGACCGAACGCCGCCGCCGCCCGGGCCGCGAGGGGGTCGAGCCAGGTGAGCGCCACGAGCACGACCGGGAAGGAGAAGACCGCCAGGGCCACCGCGATGAACCGGGCCTCGAAGGCCGGCTTGTCGGTGGCGCCGACGCCGGCGTCGAACCACATCACCTTGATCAGGCGCAGGTAGTAGAAGGCGGCCACGACCGAGCCCACCAGGCCCGCCACGGCCGCCCAGCCCAGGCCCGCGTCGATCGCGGCCTTGAACACATAGACCTTGGCCCAGAAGCCGGAGAACGGCGGCAGGCCGAGCGCCGACAGCGAGAAGGCGGTCATGGCCAGCGCCAGGCCCGGCTGTTCCTTGATCAGCCCGGCCATGTCCTCGATGGTCTCCATCGACTTGCCCTGGCGCGACAGCGCCGCGAGGCAGGCGAAGAAGCCCGTCACGTCGATCATGTAGAGGACCATGAACATCAGCATGGCCTGCACGCCCTCGCCCGTGCCGGCGGCGAGACCCAGGATGGCGTAGCCGACGTTGGCGATGGAGGAGTAGGCCCACAGGCGCTTGAGGTTCTTCTGGGCGAGCCCTGCGAAGGCGCCGACGAAGACCGAGATCAGGCCGATCGCCACCAGCACCTGCTGCCACTGCGGCACGGCGCCGGCGAAGCCCTCGGCGAGCACGCGGGCGAACAGCACCATGGCGGCGAGCTTCGGGGCGGCGGCGAAGAAGGCCACGACCGGGGTCGGCGCGCCCTCGTAGACATCCGGTGTCCACATGTGGAACGGCGCGGCGGAGACCTTGAAGGCCAGGCCGCAGATCAGGAACACCAGGCCGAACAGCAGGCCGGTGTTGGCGCCCGCCTGGGCGGCCACGGCGATGTCAGAGAACAGGGTGGAGCCGGCGAAGCCGTAGATCAGGCTCGCGCCATAGAGCAGCAGGCCGGAAGAGAGCGCGCCCAGCACGAAGTACTTCAGGCCCGCTTCGGACGCCTTGGCGTCGTCGCGGTGCATGGCGGCCAGGACGTAGAGCGCGAGCGAGTGCAGCTCGACGCCGACATAGAGGCTGATCAGGTCGCCGGCCGAGGCCATCATGCCCATGCCGAGCGCGGCCAGCAGGATCAGCACCGGGAACTCGAAGTTCCTCACGCCGCGGCGCTCGAACCAGCGCATGCCGAGCGGGACGCAGATCGCCGAGGCGACATAGATCGCCACCTTGGCGAAGGTCGCCGCCTCGTCCGAGATCAGGCCGCCGGAGAAGGCGCGGCCGAACGGGCCGGTGGCCGAGGCGACGGCCGCGCCCAGCAGGGTGACGACGGCCGCGGCGCTGACCGCGGTGGTCATCCTGGGCGCGAACGCGCCCCAGACGAGCAGCAGCAGCGCGCCGCCCGCCAGGATCAGCTCAGGGAATGCAAGGCCGAGGTCGGCGGAGAACGTCATCTTCGGCTTAGCCCCCGATGGCCGCTTGGTAGACCGAGACGAGCTGGTCCACGGAGGCCGCGGTCAGGTTGAACACGGAGTTGGGCTGGACGCCCAGGTAGAGGGTGGCGACGATCAGGGGCGCGAAGATCGCCACCTCGCGCCAGTCCAGGTCGGTGATGGTGGCGAGCTTGGGATTGACCAGCTCGCCGAAGATCACCCGCCGGTAGAGGGTGAGCGCGTACATGGCCGACAGGATCACGCCCGAGGCCGCCACGATCGCCGTCCAGGTGGAGGCCCGGTAGGCGCCGGTCATGGTGAGGATCTCGCCGACGAAGCCCGAGGTGCCCGGCAGGCCGACGTTGCCCATGGTGAACAGCATGAACACGGCCGCGTACCAGGGCATGCGGTTCACCAGCCCGCCGTAGAAGGCGATCTCACGGGTGTGCATGCGGTCGTAGACCACGCCGACGCAGAGGAAGAGCGCGCCCGAGATCACCCCGTGGCTGATCATCTGGAACAGCGCGCCCTGCTCGCCCTGGGCGTTGCCGGAGAAGATGCCCATGGTCACGAAGCCCATGTGGGCCACCGACGAATAGGCGATCAGCTTCTTGATGTCGGTCTGCCGGAAGGCCACCAGCGAGGTGTAGACGACGGCGATCACGCTCAGCGCGAAAACCAGCGGCGTGAACATCTCCGAGGCGTCCGGGAACATCGGCAGGCTGAAGCGCATGAAGCCGTAGCCGCCCATTTTCAGCAGGATGCCGGCCAGGATCACCGAGCCCGCGGTGGGAGCCTCGACGTGGGCGTCCGGAAGCCAGGTGTGCACCGGCCACATGGGCATCTTCACCGCGAAGGAGGCGAAGAAGGCGAGCCACAGCCAAGTCTGCAGGCCGGCGTCGAACTCGTAGGCCATCAGCTCGGGGATGGAGCTGGTGCCGGCGATACCGATCATGGCGAGGATCGCCGCCAGCATCAGGACGGAGCCCAGCAGGGTGTAGAGGAAGAACTTGAAGGCCGCGTAGACCCGCCGCGCGCCGCCCCAGATGCCGATGATCAGGAACATCGGGACCAGGCCGAACTCGAAGAAGATGTAGAACAGCACGATGTCGAGGGCGCAGAAGACGCCGATCACCAGGGTCTCGAGGACCAGGAAGGCGATCATGTACTCGGGGATCCGGTGCTCGATGGAGCGCCAGGACGCCGCGATGCACAGCGGCATCAGGAAGGCCGTCAGCAGCACGAACAGCACCGAGATGCCGTCCACGCCCATGCGGTAGGTGATGTCGCCGAACCAGGGGACCTCTTCCAGGAACTGGAAGCCGGCCTCGTTCGGGTCGAACTGGACCACCAGCAGCACCGAGAGCGCGAAGGTCGCCAGCGTGGTGACGAGCGCGATCCACTTGGACGCGTTGATCACCGCCGCATCGTCCGGCCCGCGCAGCAGGCGCAGGATCAGGATGCCCGCCACGCCCACGATCGGGGCGTAGGTGATGAGGGAGAGGATGCCGGTCATGTCGTCTGCGCCCTCCCCTTAGGCGTTCCAGGCCCAGAGGGCGTAGGTGAGCAGGCCCGCGACGCCCAGGAGCATCACGAAGGCGTAGTGGTAGACGTAGCCGGTCTGCAGGCGGCCCGTGCCGCGGCCCACGGCGTAGGACACGGCCGAAACCCCGTCCGGCCCCAGGCCGTCGATGATCTTCTGGTCGCCGCCCTTCCAGAACAGGTCGCCGAGGAGCCTCGCGCCGCGCACGAAGGTCGCGTCGTAGAGCTCGTCGAAGAACCACTTGTTGTAGAAGAAGACGTAGAGCGGCCCGCCCCGGGCGGCGAGGCGTGCGCCCAGCCCTTCCCGCAGCAGGTAGACGTAGGCCGCCACCAGCAGGCCAAGCACCGACGCCACGAGCGGGGCCCAGATCACCCAGGTCGGCGCGTGGTGCGCTTCCGCCGTGGAGGCGTCCGTCCCCGGCGCCGGGCCGGCGGCGGTCTGGGCCGCGTGACTCGCCGCGCCTTCGGCAGCGGGCGCCGCGGCGACCGCGGTCCCCTCGTGGGCGGCCGGGCCCGTCGCTTCGGCATGGGCCGGAGCGTGATGGACCGGCGCGTTGTAGATGGCGCCGCGCCAGAACTCGGCCTTGTGCTCGCCGATGAACTGGTGGTGGAAGGCGAAGCCCGCGCCGATCGCCCCGATCGCCAGCAGGATCAGCGGCAGGCGCATGGTCCAGGGGCTCTCGTGCGGCTTGTGGTCATGGCCGCCGTGGCCATGCCCGGCGTGGGCGTGGTGGTCGTCGCCGGCCAGAGGTTCGTCGTGGGTTTCGATCTGGGCGTGGGTGGCGTGGTCGTCCGCGTGGCCATGGGCATGGTCGCGGTTGTGCCAGTGGTGCTCCAGGTCTTCGCTGGTCCAGCGGGCGTGGCCGTTGAAGGTGAAGAAGGCCAGGCGCCAGGAGTAGAAGGCGGTCAGGCCGGCCACGAAGACGCCGATCACGAAGGCGAAGTAGCCGAACGGCTCGCCCGCCCCGCCCGCCTCGTAGGCGGCGTGGATGATGGCGTCCTTGGAGTAGAAGCCGGCGAAGCCCAGCTCAACGCCCGGGATGCCCAGGCCGGTGATGGCGATGGTGCCGATGGTCATCACCGCATAGGTGACCGGCAGGTACTTCGCGAGCCCGCCGTAGCGGCGCATGTCCTGCTCGTGGGCCATGCCGTGGATCACCGAGCCCGCGCCCAGGAACAGCAGGGCCTTGAAGAAGGCGTGGGTGAACAGGTGGAACATGGCCGCCTGGTAAGCGCCGACCCCCGCGGCGAAGAACATGTAGCCGAGCTGCGAGCAGGTCGAGTAGGCGATGACCCGCTTGATGTCGTTCTGGGTCAGGCCGACGGTCGCGGCGAACAGCGCCGTCACCGCGCCGACCACGGTCACGATGTTCTTGGCCACCGGGGCGTACTCGAACATCGGCGACAGCAGGCAGACCATGTAGACCCCTGCGGTCACCATGGTGGCCGCGTGGATCAGGGCCGAGACGGGCGTCGGGCCCTCCATGGCGTCGGGCAGCCAGGTGTGCAGGAAGAACTGGGCGGACTTGCCCATGGCGCCGACGAACAGCAGCGCGCAGGCGAGGTCCATCAGCCGCCAGGACTGGCCGGCGAACTCCCAGGCGCGGTCGGCGTTGGCCGCGACGGCCGGGAACAGCTCGGCGAACTGGATGGTCCCGAAGGCCCAGAACACGGTCATGATGCCGAGGGCGAAGCCGAAGTCGCCCACCCGGTTGACGACGAAGGCCTTGATGGACGCCGCGTTGGCGGTGGGCTTCTTGAACCAGAAGCCGATCAGCAGGTAGCTCGCCAGGCCCACGCCTTCCCAGCCGAAGAACAGCTGCATGAAGTCGGCGGCGCTGATCAGCGCCAGCATGGCGAAGGTGAAGAGCGACAGGTAGGCGAAGAACCGCGGCTTGTCCGGGTCCTCGGCCATGTAGCCCCACGAATAGAGGTGCACGAGCGAGGAGACGGTGGTCACGACCACCAGCATCACCGCCGACAGGCCGTCCAGCCGGAAGGCCCAGTTCGAGACGAACTCGCCCACGTGGATGAAGGGCGCGTAGGTGACGGTGAAGGGCTCGAGACCGCCCCAGGTCCACTGGCTGAAGACGGTCCAGGACAGGACCGCCGAGAGCATCAGAAAGCCGGTGGTGACGGCCTGGGAGGCCACATTGCCGATCCGGCGGCCGAACAGGCCGGCCGTGATCGCGCCCACGAGGGGCCCGAAGAGGATGATGGTGACGAGGGTTTCAGCGGACATGCGGGTGCGCTCAGCCCTTCATCATCGAGGCGTCATCCACCGAGATGTCGCCGCGGTTGCGGAAGAAGGTGACGAGGATGGCCAGGCCCACGGCGGCTTCCGCCGCGGCCACGGTGAGCACGAACATGGCGAAGATCTGCCCCACCACGTTGTGCAGGTAGACCGAGAAGGCCACCAGGTTGATGTTCACCGCGAGCAGGATCAGCTCGACCGACATCAGGATGACGATGATGTTCTTCCGGTTCACGAAGATGCCGAAGACGCCGATCGTGAACAGGATGGCGGCGACCGCCAGGTAGTGGGAAAGGCCGATGGTCATTCGCCGACCCCTTCGCCGGGCTTGAGGCTGACGATGCGCATGCCGGTCTTGGGCGTGCGCAGCACCTGGTCGGCGACGAGCTGGCGCCGGACGCCGGGCTTGTGGCGGAGCGTCAGGACGATGGCGCCGATCATGGCCACCAGCAGCACCAGGCCCGCCGCCTGGAAGAAGTAGACGTAGTCGGTGTAGAGCACCCGGCCGATCGCCTCGGCGTTGGTCACGTCGGCGGGCACGTCACGGCCGGCCGCGTTCGGCGCCGAATTGGCCGCGGCCGCGCCGCGGGTCGCCACCGTGGTGGAGACCATGACCATCTCGATGGCCAGGATGCCGGCGATCACCAGGCCCAGCGGCAGATAGCGCGCAAAGCCCTGGCGGAGCGCCACGAAGTCCACGTCCAGCATCATGACCACGAACAGGAAGAGCACCGCGACGGCGCCCACGTAGACCACGATCAGCAGCATCGCGAGGAACTCCGCGCCCATCAGGACGAAGAGCCCCGCGGCCGAGAAGAAGGCCAGGATCAGCCACAGCACGGAGTGGACGGGGTTCCGCGCCGAAACGACGGAGAAACCCGCGAGGACGGTCACCGCCGCCAGCAAGTAGAATGCGATCGCCTGGAGGGCCATCGGCGGGTTCGAGCTCCCCTCAAATACCTGAGTTCTGCGCCTATGCCAGGCGGCCGCGGAATCGCGCGGCTGTCTTAGCGATAGGGCGCGTCCAGTTCCAGATTCTTCGCGATTTCCCGTTCCCAGCGGTCGCCGTTATCCAGCAGGCGCTCCTTGTCGTAGTAGAGCTCCTCCCGGGTCTCGACGGCGAACTCCAGGTTCGGGCCTTCCACGATGGCGTCCACCGGGCAGGCCTCCTGGCACAGGCCGCAGTAGATGCACTTGACCATGTCGATGTCGTAGCGGGTCGTCCGGCGCGAGCCGTCGGCGCGCGGTTCCGCCTCGATGGTGATCGCCTGGGCCGGGCACACGGCCTCGCAGAGCTTGCAGGCGATGCAGCGCTCTTCGCCGTTGGGATAGCGGCGCAGCGCGTGCTCGCCGCGGAACCGCGGGCTCTGCGGGTTGCGCTCGTGCGGGTACTGCACGGTCTTCTTGGGACGCACCATGTGCTTCATGGCCAGGCCGAAGGCCCCGGCGAAGTCCAGGAGCGCCGCCCCCTTCACCGCCTGTCCGATCCGGTTGATCATCTCAGTTCCTCTCGCAGGCGTAGTCTTCCAGGTACTGGGAGTCCCCGCCCCGCTTCAGCATCAGTTTTCCGCCCTTGGCGGCGCAGTCGGCCTGCGCCCGCCTCAGGTCGTCGTAGGTGGCGATCCCGCCGGTCGGCATGGCCGTGGCGCAGGCGGCGACGCCCAGGGCCAGCAGCGACGCCAGGACCGTCCTCATGCGCCCGCCGCCGGCCGGAGCACGAAGAGCGCCCAGCCGGAGATCGCGAAGATCGCGACCAGCGAGAACGGCAGGAACACCTTCCACCCCAGCCGCATCAGCTGGTCGTAGCGGTAGCGGGGCACGATCGCCTTCGCCATCGACACGAGGAAGAAGAAGAAAATGACCTTCAGGAAGAACCACATGAAGTAGAAGAAGCTCGCCGCCGTCGGATGCCAGGCGTCCGTGAACGGCGTCGGGAACGGCGCGGTCCACCCCCCGAAGAACAGGATCGTGGTCATCGCGCAGATCAGCACGATGTTGGCGTACTCGCCGATCATGAAGAGCAGGTAGGGCGTGGACGAGTATTCCACCTGATAGCCCGCCACGAGCTCCGACTCCGCTTCCGGCAGGTCGAACGGCGGGCGGTTGGTCTCGGCCAGGCCGGAGATGAAGAAGATCACCGCCAGCGGGATGGTGAACAGCAGGAGCGGCAGCTTCTCCAGCCCGCCGGGGCCGCCGAAGACGTACCAGTTCCAGAGGCCGCCCTGCTGGGTGGCGACGATCTGCTGCAGGTTCATCGAGCCGGCGAGCACGATCACCGCCACGATGATGAAGCCGATGGAGACCTCGTAGGAGACCATCTGCGCCGCCGACCGGAGGCTGCCCAGGAAGGGGTACTTCGAGTTCGACGCCCAGCCGCCCATGATGATGCCGTAGACGCCGAGCGAGCTGATCGCGAACAGGTAGAGGATGCCCACGTTGACGTTGGACACCACCCAGCCGGGCGCCAGCGGGATCACCGCCCAGGCGGCGAAGGCCAGGGTGAAGGAGATCAGCGGGGCCAGCAGGAAGACCGCCTTGTCGGCGCCCGCCGGGATGACGATCTCCTTCAGCAGGAACTTGCCGAAGTCCGCGAAGGACTGCAGCAGGCCGAACGGGCCCACCACGTTGGGCCCTTTGCGCATCTGCACGCCCGCCCAGATCTTCCGGTCGGCCAGCAGCAGGAAGGCCAGCGACAGGAGGATCCAGACCATCACGGCCAGGATCTGGCCGACGGCGAGCACCGTCCAGCCGCCCGGCGTGGCCCAGAAGCTTTGAGTGGCGACAGGTTCCATGGCTACTCCGCCGCGATCTTCGTGGCGCCCGAAGCCAGGGCCGCGCACTCGGCCATCGTCACGCTGGCGCGGGCGATGGGGTTGGTCAGATAGAAGCTCTTGATGGGGCTGGCGAACGGCTCGTCGCGCAGGTCACCGGCCCCGCCCAGGGCGCCGAGGTCCAGGCCCTTCGCGCCCTCGGGCCCGGCCACGTAGTCGATGCGGCCGAAGGTCGGGTGGTCGGCGAACAGCTTCGCCCGCAGCTGGTCGAGGGTGTCGTACGGCAGGGTCTTGCCGAGCCGCTCGGAGAGCGCGCGCAGGATCGCCCAGTCCTCGCGGGCCTCGCCCTTCGGGAAGACCGAGCGGACGCCGAGCTGCACGCGGCCCTCGGTGTTCACGTAGAGGCCGTTCTTCTCGGTGTAGGCGGCGCCCGGCAGGATCACGTCCGCCTTGTGCGCGCCGGCGTCGCCATGGGTGCCCATGTAGACGACGAAGGCGTCGGAGGCGGACAGCTCGATCTCGTCCGCGCCCATCAGGAACAGCACGTCCGCGCCGCCAGGGGCGACCAGCTCGCGCGCCGTCCGGCCGCCGGGACCGGGGACGAAGCCCAGGTCGAGGCCGCCCACGCGGCTCGCGGCCGTGTGCAGCACGTTCCAGGTCATGCCGAAGCTCTTGGCGACGCCTGCGGCGGCCTTCAGCACGGCGGCGCCATCGGCGCGGGCGAGCGCGCCGGCGCCGACGATGATCGCCGGGTTCTTGGCTTCCTTCAGCGCCTTGACGAAGTCGCTGCGCTGGCGCGACAGGCCCGACAGCGTCTGCGGGCCGGCGCCCAGGTAGTCGTAGCTGTAGGTCAGGTCGGCCTGCTCGCCGACCACGCCGACGCGGAGCGCGCCGTTCAGCCAGCGCTTGCGCAGGCGGGCGTTGAACACCGGCGCCTCGAGGCGCGGATTGGTCCCGACCAGCAGGACCACGTCGGCCTCCTCGATGCCGGCCAGGGTGGAGTTGAACAGCCAGCTCTCGCGGGCGCCCTCGCCCAGGGCCATGCCGTCCTGCCGGCAGTCGGTGGACTGCACGCCCAGGCCGCGGAACAGGTCGAGCGCGGCCTTCATCGACTCCGCGTCCTGCAGGTCGCCGGCGATCACGCCCACCCGGTCGGGCCTGGCGGCGCTGAGCTGGGCGGCGACGGTGTCCAGCGCCTCGCTCCAGGTGGCCACGCGCAGCCGGCCGTTCTCGCGGATGTAGGGCCGGTCGAGCCGCTGGCGGGCGAGGCCGTCCACCACGTAGCGGGTCTTGTCGGAGATCCACTCCTCGTTGATGTCCTCGTTGATGCGCGGCAGCACGCGCAGCACGGCGGGGCCGCGGCTGTCGACGCGGATCGCCGAGCCCAGGGCGTCCATCACGTCGACGCTCTCGGTCTTCTTCAGCTCCCAGGGGCGGTAGTTGAAGGCCCACGGCTTGTGGGTCAGCGCGCCCACCGGGCAAAGATCGATCACGTTGGCCGACAGCTCGGAGGTCACGGCCTTGTCGAGATAGGTCGTGATTTCAACGTCTTCGCCGCGGGAGATGAGGCCGATCTCCGGCACGCCGGCCACTTCGGTGATGAAGCGGACGCAGCGCGTGCACTGGATGCAGCGGGTCATGACCGTCTTGATCAGCGGCCCCATGAACTTCTCTTCGACCGCGCGCTTGTTCTCCGCATAGCGGCTGTCGTCGCGGCCATAGCCCATGGCCTGGTCCTGCAGGTCGCACTCGCCGCCCTGGTCGCAGATCGGGCAGTCCAGCGGGTGGTTGATGAGCAGGAACTCCATCACCCCGTGGCGGGCCTTCTTCACCATCGGCGTGTCGGTGAAGATCTCCATGTTCTCGGCCGCCGGCAGCGCGCAGGAGGCCTGCGGCTTCGGCGGGCCGGGCTTCACCTCGACGAGGCACATCCGGCAGTTGCCGGCGATGGAAAGGCGCTCGTGGTAGCAGAAGCGGGGGATCTCCTTCCCCGCCAGCTCCGCCACCTGGAGCACGTTCATGCCGGGTTCGAACTCGACCTCGACCCCGTCGACCTTGGCGATAGGCATCTCGATTACTCCGCCGCGATCGATGCGCCGGCGTAGGAGCCCTTGCGCGCGCGGTAAGCGTTGATCCGTTCCTCCACCTCGTGGCGGAAGTGGCGGAAGAGGCCCTGGATCGGCCAGGCGGCCGCATCGCCCAGGCCGCAGATGGTGTGGCCTTCGACCTGGCTGGCCACGTCGAGGAGCAAGTCGATCTCGCTCATCTCGGCCTCGCCGGTGACCATCCGCTCCATCACCCGCCACATCCAGCCGGTGCCTTCGCGGCACGGCGTGCACTGGCCGCAGCTCTCGTGCTTGTAGAAGTAGGACGCCCGGGCGATGGCCTTCACCAGGTCGGCGTCCTTGTCGAACACGATCATGGTGCCGGTGCCGAGGCCCGAGCCGCGGGCCTGCAGGTCCTCGTAGGTCATCACCGCGACCTCGGCCTCCTCGGCCGGGATCATCCGCACCGAGATGCCGCCCGGGATGACGGCCTTCAGGTTGCCCCAGCCGCCGCGCACGCCGCCCATGTGCTCCTCGATGAGCTGGCGCAGCGGGATGCCGACGGCATCCTCGACGACGCAGGGCTTGTTGAGGTGGCCCGAGCCCGCGAACAGCTTGGTGCCGGTGGACTTCTCGGTGCCGAAGCCCGCGAACCACTCGGCGCCGCGGCGCAGGATGGTGCCGACGACCGAGATCGACTCGACGTTGTTGATGGTGGTGGGCGCGCCGTAGATGCCGGCCCCCGCCGGGAACGGCGGCTTCAGCCGCGGCTGGCCCTTCTTGCCCTCCAGGCTCTCCATCAGGGCGGTCTCGTCGCCGCAGATGTAGGCGCCGCCGCCGTGGGTGACGCGCACGTCGCAGTCCCAACCGTGGATGTTGCCCGGGCCGATCAGCTTGGCGTCATAGGCCTGCTTGATCGCGGCCGTCAGGCGCTCGCGCTCGAAGACGTATTCGCCGCGGATGTAGATGTAGGCGGTGTGCGCGCGGATCGCGCGGCAGGCGATCAGGCAGCCCTCGATCAGGAGATGCGGGTCGTTGCGCAGGATCTCGCGGTCCTTGCAGGCGCCGGGCTCCGACTCGTCGGCGTTGACCACCAGGTAGTGCGGCCGCTCGCTCTCCTGCTTGGGCATGAAGGTCCACTTCAGCCCAGTGGGGAACCCCGCCCCGCCCCGGCCGCGCAGGCCCGAGGCCTTGATCTGGTCGCAGATCCACTCCGGCGTCTGGGCGATGATGTCGGCCGTGCCGTTCCAGCAGCCGCGCTTCTTCGCCCCGTCCAGGCCCCAGTCGTGGAGGCCGTAGAGGTTGGTGAAGATGCGGTCCTTGTCCTGAAGCAGGCCGGGCATCAGGCGGTCTCCTTCGAGGACTTGCTGGGCAGGTTGGGGATCTTGATCTTCTTGGCGCGGCTGCCGTCGTAGAGGCTGGCGTCGGTGAGCGTCAGCGGGCCGCCCTCCGGTGACGCGCCCTGGCGGCCGATCGCCGAGCCGGGGGCCGGGGTCTCGCCGGCCGCGAACTGGTCGAGCAGCTTCTCGAAGGAAGCCGCGTCGAGATCCTCGTAGTAGTAGTCGTTGATGGCCGCCATGGGCGCGTTCGAGCAGGCGCCCATGCACTCCACTTCCTGCCAGTAGAACTTGCCGTCGGCCGAGCGGTGGTCGTGCGGGCCGATCCGGCGCTTGCACACGTCCATCAGCTCGCCCGCGCCGCGGACCATGCAGGGCGTGGTGCCGCAGACCTGCACGAGCGCGTGGGTGCCGACCGGCTCCAGCATGAACATGGTGTAGAAGGTGGCGATCTCGAGCACCCGGATGACCGGCATGCCGAGCAGCTCGGCCACGGCGCGAATGGCGGGCTCGGACACCCAGCCTTCCTGCTTCTGGACCAGCCACAGGATCGGGATCACCGCCGACTGCTGCTTGCCGGCCGGATAGTTGGCCATCCAGCGCTGAGCTTCCTTCAGCACCTCGGGCTTGAAGGCGAAGCTCTCGGGCTGGTTGGGCGAAAGGCGACGGACGCTCACGCGGGCCTCACTTACGGAAATCCACGCGGGCGATCTTGCCGCCGGCGATGGTGTAGATGGCGATGACCTGGAAAGCCTCGGTGACCCCGTCGCGATAGACGCGCTCGTGGTCGATCACCGTGTCGCCGACCACGATGCGGTTGGCGAGTTCGGCCCGGTTCTTCGGGAAGTCGGCGAACACCTGCGTGTACTTGGCGCGGTAGGCGTCCATGCCGCGGATCGTGACGTCGCCGTTCAGGTCGGCCACCACCACGTCGTCGGCGAAGAAGGCGCAGTGGGCGTCCAGGTCCTGGGCGTTGTAGGCGTCGAGCTGACCCTGGGCCAGGTCGACGGGGCTGAGTTGCGCGCCCGCGGTCACCGGTCGATCTCCCCGAACACGATGTCGAGCGAGCCCAGGATGGCGGACACGTCGGCCAGCATGTGGCCGCGGTTCATCCAGTCCATCGCCTGCAGGTGCGGATAGCCCGGCGCGCGGATCTTGCAGCGGTACGGCCGGTTGGTGCCGTCGGAGACCAGGTAGACGCCGAACTCGCCCTTCGGCGCCTCGACCGCGGCGTAGATCTCGCCGGGCGGCGGACGGTAGCCCTCGGTGAACAGCTTGAAGTGGTGGATCAGCGCTTCCATCGAGCGCTTCATCTCGCCCCGCTTCGGCGGCGCGATCTTGTTATCCTCGGAGATCACCGGCCCGGAGGTCTTCAGCAGGCGCTCGCAGCACTGCTTCATGATCTTCGTGGACTCCCGCATCTCCTGCATCCGGCAGAGGTAGCGGTCGTAGCAGTCGCCGTTGACGCCGAGCGGGATGTCGAACTCGAGGTCGTTGTAGCACTCGTAGGGCTGCGAGCGGCGCAGGTCCCAGGCGATGCCCGAGCCGCGCACCATGACGCCGGAGAAGCCCCAGGCGATGGCCTCTTCCTTGGTCACCACGCCGATGTCGACGTTGCGCTGCTTGAAGATGCGGTTGTCGGTGATCAGGCCTTCGATGTCGTCGAGCACGCCCGGGAAGGCGTCGCACCAGTCGGAGATGTCCTGCACCAGCTCCGGCGGCAGGTCCTGGCGGACGCCGCCGACCCGGAAGTAGTTGGCGTGCAGGCGCGCGCCGGACGCGCGCTCGTAGAACACCATCAGCTTCTCGCGCTCTTCGAAGCCCCACAGGGGCGGCGTGAGCGCGCCCACGTCCATCGCCTGGGTGGTGACGTTGAGCAGGTGGTTCAGGATCCGGCCGATCTCGGAATAGAGCACGCGGATCAGCTGCCCGCGGATCGGGACTTCGACGTCCATGAACCGCTCGAGCGCGACGCAGTAGGCGTGCTCCTGGTTCATGGGGGCCACATAGTCCAGGCGATCGAAGTAGGGGATCGTCTGGGCGTAGGGCCTGGCCTCCATCAGCTTCTCGGTGCCGCGGTGCAGGAGGCCGATGTGCGGATCGACCCGCTCCACGACCTCGCCGTCCAGCTCCAGCACCAGGCGCAGCACGCCGTGCGCCGCCGGGTGCTGCGGGCCGAAGTTGATGTTGAACTTGCGGACCGGGGTCTCGGGCGTGTGGCCGACCTCGGCGTGGTTCGCCTCCGCGGGCGCGTTCTGGCCGGTCATGCTTTCGGCTCGCTCTTTTCGTCGCCGGGCAACGGGGCGTAGCCGCGCTCCATGCCTTCCCACGGCGAGAGGAAGTCCCAGTTGCGCCATTCCACGGCCTTCACCGGCTCGTAGACCACCCGCTTCAGCTCGTCGTCGTAGCGGACCTCGACGTAGCCGGTCATCGGGAAGTCCTTCCGCAGCGGATGGCCGTGGAAGCCGTAGTCGGTGAGGATCCGGCGCAGGTCCGGATGCCCCTCGAAGAAGATGCCGTACATGTCGAAGGCTTCCCGCTCGTACCAGTCGGCGTTCGGGAAGACCGGCGTCGCCGACGGAACCGCGGTGTCCTCGTCGGTCTGCACCTTGATCCGGATCCGGCGGTTCCGGGTCATCGACAGCAGGTGATAGACCACGTCGAAGCGCCGCTCGCGCTCCGGATAGTCCACGCCGCAGATGTCGATCAGCTGGTGGAAGCCCTGGGCGTCGCGCAGGTAGGTGAGCGCCGCCACGATCTGCGGCAGCTGGGCGGTCAGGCTCAGGTCGCCGAAGGCCACCTCGTAGCCGGTGAAGGCCCCTGCCCCGTTGGCGACGATCTCCTGGCCCAGCGCCTCGAGCGCGTCTCTCGTCATCGGCCAGCTCATCGGACGATGGTCCCGGTGCGGCGGATCTTCTTCTGCAGCTGCAGCACCCCGTAGACCAGCGCCTCGGCGGTCGGCGGGCAGCCGGGCACATAGACGTCAACCGGCACGACGCGGTCGCAGCCGCGGACCACGGAATAGCTGAAGTAGTAGTAGCCGCCGCCGTTGGCGCACGAGCCCATGGAGATGACGTAGCGGGGCTCCGGCATCTGGTCGTAGACCTTGCGCAGCGCCGGAGCCATCTTGTTGCAGAGCGTGCCCGCGACGATCATCACGTCCGACTGGCGCGGGCTGGCGCGCGGCGCGAAGCCGTAGCGCTCCAGGTCGTAGCGCGGCATCGACGCCTGCATCATCTCGACCGCGCAGCACGCCAGGCCGAAGGTCATCCACATGAGCGAGCCGGTGCGCGCCCAGGTGATCAGGTCGTCGAGACCGGCGGTGACGAAGCCCTTGTCGGCCAGGTTCTGGGACACGCCGTCGAAGAACGGGTCGTGCTTCTTCGGGTCGTAGCCCTCGACCGTCGTGCGGCCGGCCTCACCGGCGGGAACGATCACTCCCATTCCAGGGCCCCCTTCTTCCATTCGTAGATGAAGCCCACCGTCAGCACGCCAAGGAAGGTCATCATCGACCAGAAGGCGAACTGCGCCACGTCGGTCGGGAGCTTCATCAGCGTCACCGCCCACGGGAACAGGAAGGCCACTTCAAGGTCGAAGATGATGAAGAGGATCGAGACCAGGTAGAACCGGACGTCGAACTTCATCCGCGCATCGTCGAAGGCGTTGAAGCCGCACTCGTAGGAGGACAGCTTCTCGGGGTCCGGGGCCTTCGGCGCCAGGACGTAGGCGCCCAGGATGAAGACCAGGCCCAGGCCCGCCGCGATCCCCAGGAAGATCACGATGGGCAGGTACTGCAGAAGGAACGCGTTCATGGAGTCCTCGGGGGAGTCGCGCGCCCTTCTAGACCACCCATGGGGCGGTTTCAAACGGGGCTTTCGCACCGCCGAAAGCCTGCGGCGGAACGGCGCTGCGGGGCCCAAATTGTGCCGGGCGACACTCTGCCGTTGACACGATTCCGGTCCGCACCTATCAGACGCGCCTTCGCACGGCCCAACGGCCCACGCGGGTGTAGCTCAGTTGGTTAGAGCGCCGGCCTGTCACGCCGGAGGTCGCGGGTTCGAGTCCCGTCACTCGCGCCACTTCCCCTCGGGAAGGGCGATACCCCTCAGGGCTCCAGATAGATCCTCCCGATGCGGCGGCGGCCCAGCCCCCGTTACGGCGGCGGGCCTGCGCGGCAGGTGACCGGCTCCGCGCTGGCGACGTCCTCGCCGGGCCGGATCGGCGCGATGGTCCCTTCCTCGAATCCCCTGGTCCACCACTGCATGCCGTCGCCCACGTAGCGCGCCCCGCTGCCGGAGATTGCGCTGCGCATGACGTGCTTGCGGTTCTTGTAGCGGACGATGGCGATGTCGTCGGCGTAGGAGGCCTCCACCGTCTCGCCGTTCTCGCAGTGGAGGACGGCGGCCGGCTGGTGCGGATGGAGCACCGTGCTGCAGCCGGCCAGCGCGACGCTGGCCGCCAGGAGGATAGGAGCGGACGCCCCGGCGGTCAGGCCACCGCCTCCGGCTGCTTCTCCAGGGTGTAGTCCTCGGGGTTCGGCGCCAGCGTCGCGCGCCAGTAGTCGATGAGGCCGAACGGCCAGTTCTGGCTCACCCGGCCGAACTTGTTCTTGTACCAGCTGGACACGTGCGGCGAGCCCCAGGCCCAGCCCTGGTTGGCCTCATCGACCCGGGCGTTGAAGGCGTCGTGCACGTCCTTCCGGACCTCGATGGCCCGGGCGCCGGTCTCGGCCAGCAGCCGCAGGCAGCCCACGATGTAGCGGACGGCGCACTCCGAGAAGAAGATGATCGAGCCGTTGACGACGATGTTGGTGTTCGGGCCGTAGATCATGAAGAAGTTGGGGAAGCCGGGGGTGGTGATGCCCAGGTAGGCCCGGGCGTCGCCGCCCCAGGCCTCGTGCAGTTCGCGGCCGCCCCGGCCCTTCACCTTCAGGAACGACAGGAAGTTCGAGGCCTGGAAGCCCGTGCCGTAGATCAGCACGTCGGCCGCGTGTTCTGTCCCGTCGGCGGTGACCACGCCCTTCGGCGTCACCTTCTCGATCCGGTCGGTGATCAGCTCGACGTTGGGGCGCTTCAGCGCCGCCAGCCACACCCCGTTGTCGAGCACGGCGCGCTTGCCGCCCACCGGGTACTGCGGGATCACCTTCTCGGCGAGGTCCGGCCGGTCGGCGACCTGGGCGGCGATCGCCTGGGCGGCCATCTCGCGCAGCATGGCGTTCTCCGGCCCGACCGCGCCGGGTCCGCCGTTCCAGCTCGGGTCAGACTTCACCATCGGCAGGAAGCCCTCGGTGGTCGTCCAGAACAGGTAGAAGCGGTACCACTTGTCGTAGAAGGGCACGTGCTCGAGGAGCCACTTCATGCCCTCGCCCACGTCCTCGTGGTAGTGCGGCACCGGCAGGCCCCACGGCGGCGTGCGCTGGAACACCTTCAGCTGCGCCACCTTCGGCGCGATCTCCGGCACGAACTGGTAGGCCGAGGCGCCGGTGCCGATCACCGCCACCCGCTTGCCGGCCAGGTCCACGTCGTGGCGCCATTCCGCGGAGTGGAAGGCGGGCCCCTCGAAGGTCTCGAGGCCCTCGATGTCCGGATAGCGGGGACGGTTGAGCTGGCCCACGGCGCTGACCACGGCCTTGGCCTCGATGGTCTCGGTCCGCCCGTCCGCGCCCTTCAACACGGCGCGCCAGACCGCCTTGCCCTCGTCCCAGGTCAGGCTCTCGACCAGGGTCTCGAAGCGGATGTGCTTCCGCAGGTCGTACTTCTCGGCGATGCCGCGGAAGTAGCTCAGAAGGACCGGCTGGGTCGAGAAGTGCTGCGGCCACAAGTGGTTGGGCTCGAAGGAGTAGCTGTACATGTGGTTCGCGTTGTCCACCCGGCAGCCCGGATAGGTGTTCTCGAACCAGGTGCCGCCGACGTCGGGGTTCTTGTCGACGATCTGGAAGGGCACGCCGGCCTGCGCCAGGCGGATGCCGGTCAGCAGGCCCGACATGCCGGCCCCGATCACCAGCACGTTCAGGCGGCGGGCGGCCTCCTTCAGGCGCGGCTGCTCGAACTGCGGGTCCTTGGTGCTCTTGCCGGAAATCGCCAGCTCGTCGGCGAGGAAGTCGGCGTAGCCTTCGGGGATCGGCGCGCCGGCCACGAAGTCCATCAGCCGCCGCAGGAGGGCCGGCTCGGGCGGCGCCGCCTTCACCTCGCCGCCGGCCAGCAGGGCCTGGATCGCCGCCTTGGCCTTCTCGCGGATCTTCGCCTGCTCGGCTTCGGAGACTCCGATGTCGTTGCGGGACAGCGGGACGTAGGCGGGCGTCCATTCTGGGCGCAGCCAGTCGGGGTCGCCGGTGACCTGCGCCAGGGCCGCGATCAGGGCCGGCAGGTGCGCTTCCTGGAGCGCCTGGTCCAGCAGGGCAGCCTCCGCCATCCTAATCTCCTCCCAGGTTATCGTTGTTCTTGCCGGCAGCATGACTCCCGTCCGCTCGGAGCGAAAGGGCGCCGTGACGTCAGGCCACGTCGCGGCGTCATTGTCCCGTTAACGTGAAACGCCTAGGCTGGCGGGGATGACGTCGATGCGAACGATCCTGATCATGACCGTTGCGGCCGCCGCCTTCGCGGCCGGCAGCGCCGGCGCGCAGTCGCGGGTCGCCGTGCCCACCCAGGGCTCGGTGACGGTGATCGACCCGGCCCAGGTGCGGCACGACGCCGACCTTGCGGTGCCGGCCGTGTCCCGTCCCGCGAAGGGCGCCAAGACGGCGAAGGCCCAGGCCGGCAGCTATACGCTCACCGGGCTCGGCGGCGAGGCTTTCGCGGTTTCCGCCCCCGAAACCGTCGTCCTCACCCGCCACGGCGGGACGGAGGAGATCCGGCTGAAGATCGTCCCCAGCCAGACCGTGGGGGCCTTCGCGGGCCCGGCCGGCCAGCCGTCGACCGCCAAGGTGGGCGTCAGCGGCTCCCTCCCCGTGGCCAGCGACGCCAAGAGCGGCGTCTACAAGGGCCAGTACGACGTCACCGTCGCCTACCAGTAGGCCCTAGACCTCCTGAGCCGCCCGGATCCGCGCCATCAGCGCCGGCGGCAGCGCCATGCCCGAGGCGGCGGCGTTCTCGTGCAGGTGCGCCGGCCGGGTCGTTCCGATGACGGCGCAGGAGACATCGGGGTTGGCCAGCACATAGGCGAGCGCGGCCTGCGAGCCGGTCATGCCGGGCTGGCGGTGCAGGAAGCCGAACCGGGCGCCCCGCCTCACCTCCTCACGGTGCCGCACCAGGCCCCGGGCGGCGTACCAGAGGTCCTGGGCCCCCCGGATCTTCGCCACCTTCAGGCCGGTGTGGCCCATGGCCAGGGCCATGCCGGCCAGCACGCCTTTCCCGGCAGCGGCCGCCCGGGAGATCAGCGGCTCGCGCTCCGGGCGCAGCACATTGTAGTCGACCATCACCGCGTCGAACTGCGGCAGGCCCACGACGTGCTCGATCACGGCGGGGTCGAAGCTGTTGACGCCCAGCGCCCGCACCAGGCCCTTCGCCTTCAGGTCGTCGAGCGCCGCGAGCAGGTCGTCGGTGAGCTCGGACGCGGCGGGCCCGTGGAGCTGGAGCAGTGGCAGGACGTCGAGGCCGAGGTTGCGCAGCGAACGCTCGGCGCTCGCCGTGACCGCCGCGGGCGAGAAGTCGCGGCCGATCCGTCCTCCGCCGGCGTGGAAGGTGCCGGCCTTGGTGGCCACCACCAGGCCGGAGACGTCGCGGCCCTTCAGCGCCCGCCCGAGCCTGGGCTCGGCCTCGCCCGCCGAATAGCTGGCGCCGGTGTCGAGGAAGGTGACGCCGAGGTCGATGGCGGCGTGCACCAGCCCCACGGCCATGGCCTCCGGAAAGGCCGGCTTGCCCCACCAGCTGGCGCAGCCGTAGCCGATCTCGGAGACCGTGAGGCCGGTGCGGCCCAGGGGTCGGTAGAGCATCAGAAGCCGGCCACGACGTCGCGGACCAGGCCGCGCAGCCACTGGTGCGCCGGATTCCGGTCGTGGCGGCCGTGCCAATACATGGAGATCTCCGGAACGCCGGCGGCCACCGGCGCGCGATAGATGGCCAGGCCCAGCGGCTCGGCGGCCGCCCGGGCGAACTGCGCCGGCAGGGCGGCGATGAGGCCGCTCTGGGCGACCGCGAGCGCCACGCCCGCGAAATGCGGCAGGCCCAGCACCACGCGGCGCTCCCGCCCCGCCTGAGCCAGCGCCTCGTCCAGCCAGCCCGAGAGGGTGCCGTCGACGGTGCGGATCGCGTGCGGCAGGCGGCAGAAGAGGTCGAGCGGGATCGCCTCGTCGGGCGCGACGCCCGCGGCCGCGAGCTCCGGGTTCTCTCGCGCGGCGATCACCAGGAAGGGCGAGTCGAACAGCCGCTCGCGCGAGACCCACTCCGGCACGGCCAGCGCCGGCTCGATGGCGAGGTCGATGGCGTCCTCCTGCAGCAGGCGCTCGACGTCGCCCCGGGCGGTGTCCACCAGCCGGATGCGCACGCCGGGCGCGGCCTGCGACACCCGGGCGAACAGCGGCGGCATCACCAGCAGCGAGACGAAGTCGGCCCCGATGAGGGTGTAGCTGCGCTGGGCGGTGGCCGGATCGAAGCGCCGGTCGCCGGTCAGCGCCCGCTCCACCTCGGCGAGCGCATTGCGGATCACCGGCCCGAGCTCGTCGGCCCGCGGCGTGGGCAGCATCTCGGGTCCCCGGCGCACGAAGAGCTGGTCGTCCAGGACCCCGCGCAGGCGGTTCAGCGCCTGGCTGACGGCCGGTTGCGAGAGGCCGATCTGCTCGCCGGCGCGCGTCACCGAGCGCTCGCGCATCAGGGCGTCGAACACGCGCAGGAGGTTGAGGTCGAAGGCCCCGAAATTCATCCCGCGAATGGGACCCATACAAAGCTTCCATTTCAACTGCGCGGCGCAGCTTTCTAGTGGAGAGCGCTCGATCACCTGGGAGCGCGCCATGACCGCCAAGCCTGAGTCCGTCTGGTTCATCAACAGCCACGTCACCCTGAGCCGCCCGTCGTCCGCCTCGGTCGACGGCATGTCGGTGACCGAGCACCGCCTGCCGTTCGGCGACTCCCCGCCCCTCCACGTGCACCATCGCGAGGACGAGATCTTCCACGTCCTGGAGGGTGTCATCCGCTTCCGCGTGGGCGAGGCCGAGACGGTGGCCGGGCCCGGCGAGAGCCTGGTGGCGCCGAAGGGCGTGCCGCACACCTTCCGGGTGGAGAGTCCCGAGGGCGCGCGGATGCTGGTCATGACGCCCTGCGGCGACTTCGAGGGGCTGGCCCGCGACGTGGGCCGCCCACCGGAGCACCCCGGGCTCCCGGAACCCGCCGAGCCGACGCCGCAGATGATCGCGGCCCTGGCCGAGGCGGCGGAGCGGCGGCGGATCACCCTGCTCGGCCCGCCGATGACCGCCTAGGGGTCCGCCTTCGCCGCCCGCTCGACGATCGCGGCGACCTCGCGCCAGGCGGCGGTGGTCGGGACGACCACGTCGAAGTGGCCGGCGTCCGGGAGCGTCACCACCTCCGCGGCGTCGCCGGCGGCTCGGGCCTTGCGGGCGTACTCCAGGCCGGTGAACGGCGGCATGACATGGTCATAGGCGCCGTGGACCATCACGACGCGCGCGCCGGTGGGCAGGAGTTCCGAGGGCGAGGTGTCGGCGAGCCGGCGGGGATCGCCCAGCACCTGCGGGAAGGTGTCGGCGCCGCAGGCGCGGGAGAAGACGTCGCCCTGCCCGTCCAGGTCGCCGATGCCGGCCAGGCTGACGACCGCACGGATCCGGACGGGATCGGGACGGTGGAGCGGGCTGTCCGCCGGCAGCCGGTGGCGGGCGGCGGCCCACAGCGCCAGGTGCCCCCCGGCCGAATGGCCGAGTGTGACCACCCGGCTCGGGTCGAGGCCATGGCGCGGGGCCTCGACGCGGATGAGGTCCACGGCGGCGGCCACGTCCTGGAAGGTCCCGGGATAGCCGGCGCCCGGTTCGCCAAGACGCCGGTACTCGACGTTCCAGACCGCCAGGCCGCGCCGGGCGAGGTCGGCGGCGATCCCGCTGGTCTGCGGCAGGCCCTCGAACTGCTTGCGGTAGCAGCCGCCGTGCAGCAGGACGACGACGGGGTGCGGGCCCCTCCCCTTCGGGAGGAAGACCTCCACCACCTGCGACGGCTCGGCGCCGTAGCGCACCGTGGCGTCGGGCTGGACCCGGGCCTGCTCCATATAGGCCGCGAGCGGCGCCGGCTCGGCTTCAGCCACGCCCGCCGCCATCAGCATTGCGCCGAGGATCCCCCATGGCCGCACGCGTCTCTCCGGGATGGTGGGCGGCGAGGGATTCGAACCCCCGACCCCCTCGGTGTAAACGAGGTGCTCTAACCAGCTGAGCTAGCCGCCCGCGCGGCCCCTCATAGGACAAGTGGAGGCCCCTCGCCTAGGCATGGGCCGGCGGCGCGGCCCCCTTGAGGCTCTCATGGCTGAGCAGGGTCGCGAAGAACCGCCCGACGACGAGGAAGACCACGGCCGCCGCCGCCGCGATTGCGGCGTGCATCAGCCAGAACTGGGCCGCGGGCATCTTCTCCAGCAGCGTCCCCAGGATTCCGACGGTCTGGTTCCCGGCGACGAGGTGCAGATAGTAGAGGCCGATGACGAAGCCGCCGAGCGCCACGGGGGCCGCGCGCGCATAGAGCGCCAGCGAGACGGGCAGCATGTTGGCGAAGGCGATGCTGTTCAGCACGTGGAAGGCCACGCACCACCAGATGCTGACCTTGGTCCCGGTGGCCGCGGCCAGGGCTGCGCCGGCCGCCAGGCAGAGGACGCCGAGCACGGAGACGAAGGCGCCGATGGTCAGCTTGCCGATCTCGTCAGGTTCCCTGAACCGCTTGGCCCAGACCCGCCAGAAGACCACCATGAGGAAGAGGAAGGAGACCGAGACCACGCTGTCGAGGGTGATCAGCCAGGTGGTCGGCACCTTCGACCCGAAGAAGGTCAGGTCAACGCCCGTGTCGGCCCAGACGAGGTAGGCGTTGAAGATCTGCTGGTTGCAGAGGACCGATGCGGTGAGCACCGGCAGCAGGGCGACCAGCACCGCCAGGGTGCGCCAGTCGTGGGGGCGCATCCTGGGGCGGGCGGACGACGCCTTCGCCCGAAGCGGAGGGTCGGGCGGCAGATGGCGGCGGCCGGCCAGGTAGATCACCAGGGCGATCAGCATGCCGACCCCGGCCGCACCGAAGCCATAGTGCCAACCCACCGTCTCGCCGAGCGTGCCGGCAACCAGCGGGGCGGCGATCACCCCCGCATTGATGCCCAGGTAGAAGATCTGGAAGGCGTCGGCCCGCCGCAGGTCCCCTTCCGAATAGAGGCCCCCGACCTGGGCGGCGATGTTGCCCTTGAAGCAGCCGGTGCCGAGGATCAGGCAGAGCAGCGCCAGCAGGAACGAGGCGTCGAACGCCATGAGGAAGTGGCCCGCGGCCATCAGTAGCGCGCCCGCGATGATGGTCCGGGTCTTGCCCAGCAACTGGTCCGCCAGCAGGCCGCCGAAGATCGGCGTTAGGTACACGAGGCTGGTGTAGAGGCCGAAGATGGTCGAGGCGACCTGTTGGGTCGAGGCGTCGCCTGGCAGCCGGTAGACGGCCCCCAGGACGGACCGGAAGGCTTCGAAGCCCGCGATCTGCTCCACGTGCGGCGAAAGCAGCAGGGTCTTGGTCATGTAGAGGACCAGCAGCGACTGCATGCCGTAGTAGGAGAACCGCTCCCACGCTTCGGAGAACGCGAGGAACCCCAGGCCCTTCGGGTGGCCCAGGAAGGCGCGGTCGCCGTCCTTGGCGGCGACGGCGGCGTTCGTGGTCGTCATCGGAATCTCCAAGCCCGGCGGGACCCTAGACGCGGAAGCCCAGCGGAAGGAAGGCCGAGGCTAGCACCCACAGGCCGATGAGGGCGAAGATCACCGCCGCGACAATACGCACCACCTTCAGCGGCACCACCTTGGTGGCCGCCTCGCCGAGGTACACGGCTGGGACGTTGGCCAGCATCATGCCGAGCGTGGTGCCGGCGGTGACGAGGGTAAGGTTCTCGAAGCGCGCCGCCAGGAGCGAGGTGGCGATCTGGGTCTTGTCGCCGATCTCGACCAGGAAGAAGGCCACGAGCGTGGTCAGGAAGACGCCGCCGTGGGTGTGGCTGGCGGCGTCCTCGTCCTCCTTGTCGGGGATCAGGGCCCAGCCGGCCATGATCACGAAGGCGAGGCCCACCGCGGCCTGGAACATTCGGCCCTCGAGCCACTGGGCGACGAGGACGCCGAGGCCGGCGGCCAGGGCGTGGTTCAGGACGGTCGCCACCAGGATGCCCAGGACGATCGGGACCGGGCGGCGGTAGCGGGCGGCCAGCACCATGGCGAGGAGCTGGGTCTTGTCGCCGATCTCGGCGATGGCGACGACGCCGGTGGAGATGAGAAGGGGTTCCAACTGGACGCTCCGGGGCCGGCGGACGCACGACGACGCGGCGCCGGGCCGGCCCTTGAGGCCCCGCGCGCATCGTCGGTCTCGCCAATCCGGGCCTTGCAGGCCCGCCGTCCGCGCCATGCCGTGAGGCAAGTGTGTTGACGCGGAATTCGCTGGAGCGAACGGCTACTCCCCGAAGAGGCGGCTCTCATAGCGGCCAATGCGCCGCTCAGGCAACGAAAAAGGCGGCCGCTCCCCCAGCGACCGCCCTTTGTCGAGCCGGCCGGACCGGCTCAGCCGTTGAGCACGCCCTTCAGGCTCTCGCCGACGCGGAAGCGGCAGGTGCGTGAGGCGGGACGCTTGACGGTCTCGCCAGTCTTGGGATTGCGGGCGGCGCCCGCCGCGCGCTCGACCGGCACGAAGCTGCCGAAACCCACCAGGCGGACTTCCTTGCCGGCCTTGAGGGACGTGGAGACGGAGGCGATGAAGGCGTCCAGCGCCTCCTTGGCCTGAGCCTTGTTCAACCCGGCCTTGTCGGCGATCGCCGAGACGAGTTCGGCCTTCGTCATGTGCGTCTTCTCCCATCATCATTCTTGTTGGGCAGGTCGAAGGGCTCGCAGGCGTCGCCCCCTTCCGCGCCTCCGGGCGATTAAAGGCCCGTGGAACCTTAGCCGTCAAACGAAGGCGGCGCGGGATTCCTCCCGCGCCGCCCTGTTTCAGAAGATTTGATCAGCCCTAGTGGGTGATCACGCTCTCGACGTCGCTGTCCTCGACGACCGAGACCGGCGGGGCGTCGGCTTCCGACCACTCGATCGGGGTCGGCTGGCGGGTCAGCGCGTGGGCGAGCACCTCGTCCATGGTGGAGACGGGGATGATCTCGAGCTCGTTCTTCACATTGTCCGGGATGTCCGCCAGATCCTTCTCGTTCTCGGTCGGGATCAGGACGGTCTTCACGCCGGAGCGCAGGGCCGCGAGCAGCTTCTCCTTCAGGCCGCCGATCGCCGTCACCCGGCCGCGCAGGGTCACCTCGCCGGTCATGGCGATCTCCTTGCGGATCGGGATGCCGGTGAGCACCGAGACGATGGCCGTGGCCATGGCCGCGCCGGCGGACGGGCCGTCCTTCGGCGTGGCCCCGTCGGGCACGTGGATGTGCACGTCGGTCTTCTCGAACGACGGCGGCTCGACGCCGAAGCGGGTCGCGCGGCTGCGGACGTAGCTGTTCGCGGCCGAGATCGACTCCTTCATCACGTCCTTCAGGTTGCCCGTGATGGACATGCGGCCCTTGCCCGGCATCTTGACCGCTTCGATGGTCAGGATGTCGCCGCCGAACTCGGTGTAGGCCAGGCCCGTGATGATCCCGACCTGGTCCTCCGCGTCGGTCTCGCCGTAGCGGTACTTGCGGACGCCGGCGTACTTGGCCAGCCGCTCGTCGTCGATGGTGATCGACAGCACCTTCTCGCGGACCAGGTCACGAACCGTCTTGCGGGCCAGGTTGCCCAGCTCCCGCTCGAGCGAGCGGACGCCGGCCTCACGGGTGTAGTAGCGGATCAGGTCGCGGATGGCCTTCTCGGGCACCACGAACTCTTCCGGCTTCAGGCCGTGGTCCTTGGTCAGCTTCGGCAGGACGTGGCGCTTGGCGATCTCCACCTTCTCGTCCTCGGTGTAGCCGGGGATGCGGATGATCTCCATGCGGTCCAGCAGCGGCTGGGGCATGTTCAGGCTGTTGGCGGTGGTGACGAACATCACCGGCGACAGGTCGTAGTCCACCTCCAGGTAGTGGTCGGCGAAGGTGGAGTTCTGCGCCGGGTCCAGCACCTCGAGCAGGGCCGACGACGGGTCGCCGCGCCAGTCCGAGCCCATCTTGTCGATCTCGTCGAGGAGGAAGAAGGCGTTGGTCGACTTGGCCTTCTTCATCGACTGGATGATCTTGCCGGGCATCGAGCCGATGTAGGTCCGCCGGTGGCCGCGGATCTCGGCCTCGTCGCGCACGCCGCCCAGGGACACCCGGACGAACTCACGGCCGGTGGCCTTGGAGATCGACTTGCCCAGCGAGGTCTTGCCGACGCCGGGGGGACCCACGAGGCACAGGATCGGGCCCTTCAGGGTGCCCACGCGGCTCTGCACCGCCAGGTACTCCAGGATCCGTTCCTTGACCTTGTCGAGGCCGTAGTGGTCCTCGTTGAGGATGTCCTCGGCCTTCTGCAGGTCGATGGGCTTCTGCTTGGCCTTGCCCCAGGGGATCGACAGCAGCCAGTCGAGGTAGTTGCGCACGACGGTGCTCTCGGCCGACATCGGGCTCATGTTGCGCAGCTTCTTCAGCTCCGCATCGGCCTTCTGGCGAGCTTCCTTGCTGAGCTTGGTCTTCTTGATGCGCTTCTCGAGCTCCATGAGCTCGTCGCGCTGGTCGTCCTGTTCGCCCAGCTCCCGCTGGATCGCCTTCATCTGCTCGTTCAGATAGTACTCGCGCTGCGTCTTCTCCATCTGACGCTTCACGCGGTTACGGATCTTCTTCTCCGTCTGCATCACGGAGATCTCGCCCTCCATCAGGGCGTAGACCTTCTCCAGACGCTTCACGACGTTGAAGACCTCGAGCAGCTGCTGCTTCTCGCTGATCTTGACCGACAGGTGCGAGGCGATGCGGTCCGCCAGCTCGCCCGGGTTCTCGATCTGCGGGATCGCAGCCAGCGCCTCGGGCGGCACCTTCTTGTTCAGCTTCACATAGTTCTCGAACTGCTCGACGACCGCGCGGCTCAGCGCCTCGGCCTCGGCCGTGCCCGCGCCGTCCTCGGCGACATAGGCCACCTCGGCCTCGTAGTAGTCGGCCTGGTCGGTGAACTTGGCGACGCCCGCCCGCGCGCGGCCTTCCACCAGCACCTTCACGGTGCCGTCGGGCAGCTTCAGGAGCTGCAGGACGGTGGCGACCACGCCGACGTCATAGATCGCCTCGGGCGAGGGATCGTCGTCGTCCTTGTCCTTCTGGGTGGCGAGCAGGATCTGCTTGCCCTCGTTGCGCATCGCCTCCTCGAGCGCGCGCACGGACTTTTCCCGACCCACGAAGAGCGGGACCGGCTGGTGCGGGAAGACCACGATGTCCCGCAGCGGCAGGATCGGGAGAATCTTAATCTCGGACATGATGCTTCAACTCCTGGCCTGCCCGATTGGCGCCGGGCTAGGCTCGCCGGATCGTGGTCACTCAGACGATGCGCCTGAGTCGGACGACCCGTCCGCCGTGACCGCGGCGGCCTGTTACTGTTTTATGTGGACCGTTTCCCAGCCCGCGCAAGCGGAGCAACATCCGTGCGCGACACTCGGCCTCATCGCTATCCACAGGTTAGCTTGACCGGACAAAGCCGGGCCGTTCGCGCAAGGCCATGCCTCACTTAACGTCGTTCAGATAGGAAGCGCCCTGCCCTCCATCAAGCCGGCGTCCTGGCGGCCTTGCGGCCGGTGGCGAGCTTGGCGCGGGCCTCGCGCAGCGCGATGGCCGGCAGCGCCGCGCCGTGGGCCTCGATATAGGCGGCCACGGCGGCCGGATGGCGCGCCACAAGCGAGCGCAGGAGCCACGACACGGCCTTGGTGATCAGGACGTCGCGCTCGCCCTGCAGGGCTTCCAGGTTGGCGAAGGCGAGGTCGCGCAGGCGGGGGTCGGCCGAGGCCTTCACCGGGCCGGTGAGGAGGACCAGCGCGGCGCGGCGGCGGCTGATCGCCGGGTCGGCGGCGAGGCCCGCGATCAGGCCGCCCCAGGCGGGCCAGTCGGCCAGCAGCTGGTCGGCGGGGAAGAGGCTCTGGCAGAGGTGGTCGACCTCGGCCCAGCCGACGAGCCCGCCGAGCCACCGGCGGACGTCGGCCGGCCGCACCGCCAGCCGGGCCGGCCGGTGGGCGGCGAGGATGAGCGGGGCGAGCGTCTTCTCGTCGTAGGACGCGCCGGCGAACAGGCTCTCGACCACGGCGAGCACCTCGGCGGGCGGCGCGGCCTTGCGCGCTCCGGCCCAGGCCTTCGCCAGATCGCGCCTGGCGGGCACGGACACGCCGAGCAGGGGATGGCTCCCCTGCCCCAGGTATCCCGGCGGCGGGCGGCGCTCCACAGGCGGGGCGAGCCGCTCCAGGTCGGCCAGCAGGCGGGCGTGCTCGGGGTGCATCAGGCGCGCAGCGCCTCCTCCACGAAGTCGAGGCGGTCCTGGCCGAAGAACATCTCGCCGCCCACGAAGAAGGTGGGCGCGCCGAACATGCCGCGGGCGACGGCGGCCTCGGTGGCGTCCTTGAGCCGGGCCTTCACCGCCTCGTCCTGCTGGAAGGCCAGGAACTCGTCGCCCGACACCCCGGCGCGGGCCAGGACCGGGCCCATCTCGGCGGGGTCGCCGAGATTGCGGGGCTCGGCCCACATGGCGTCGAACACCGCCTCCACATAGGCGGGGAAGCGCGGGTCGCCCTGCAGGCCGGCGGCGCCGCGCATCAGGTGCAGGGTGTTGATCGGGAAGTGCGGGTTGCGGTTGAACACCGCGCCGTGGCGCTTCGCCCAGCGGGCCAGGTCGGCGTTCATCCAGGCGCCCTTGGCCGGGATGGTGGCGGGCGAGGCGTTGCCGGTGGCCTTGAAGACGCCGCCCAGCAGGACCGGGACGTATTCCACCTCCGCCCCCGTCCGGGCCACGAGGCCGGGCAGCGCCTTGTAGGCCAGGTAGCTGGCCGGGCTGCCGAAATCGAACAGGAACTCGAGCTTCTTCGGACTTGGGGTCTTGGGCATCAGAAGGACTCCGTCCAGGGTCGCAGGTCCAGCTCGTGGGTCCAGGCGTCGCGCGGCTGGGCGTGCAGCATCCAGTAGGCCTCGGCGATGTGGTCGGGGTTCAGAATGCCGTCCTGGTCCTTCAGGGCATAGCGCTCGGGGAAATTCTCGGCGATCCAGGCGGTGTCGATGGCCCCGTCGATGATGGTGTGGGCGACGTGGATGCCCTTGGGGCCGAGCTCGCGGGCCATGCTCTGGGCCAGCGCGCGGAGCGCGTGCTTGGCGCCGGAGAAGGCGGCGAAGCCCTCGCGGCCGCGGACGGACGCGGTGGCTCCGGTGAAGAGGATGGTGCCCTTCCCGCGCGGCGTCATCCGGCGGGCAGCCTCGCGCCCGGCCAGGAAGCCCGCGAAGGCGGCCATCTCCCAGACCTTGAAGTAGACCCGCGCGGTCGTCTCGGCGATCGGGAAGCGGACGTTCGCGCCGATGTTGAAGACGCAGACCTCGACGGGGGCGATCTCGGCCTCCACCCGGTCGAACAGGGCCGTGACCTGGTCCTCCTGGCGGGCGTCGAGCCCGAACGGGTGCGCCTCGCCGCCCGCGTCGCGGATGGCGGCGGCGAGGTCCTCCAGCTGGTCGGCGTGGCGGCGCGCGATCACCGCCGCATAGGCCTCGCGGGCGAAGCGGCGGGCGATGGCGCCGCCCAGCGCGTCGCCGGCTCCGATGACGATGGCCGCCCTGTCCGCCATGACCGTGCTCCGCTGCCCTTGAGGTTACAGCGTAAGCGCACATCGCGTGGATTGCGCGCCGGAGAAATTCTGCGGGCGCTTGGAGGGGGAACGGCGCCCTGCCCGGCGCGGGGCCGGCAGGGGAAGGAAGGAAGGAAGGAAGGAAGGAAGGAAGGGAAGGAAGGGAAGGAACCACGGATTACACGGATCACACGGACGGGCGCGGCGCTGAACGTGCGGGACGGGTGGCGTGGGGGGGCGTGAAATCGCGCGGCGGAGGCGCGCAGGGTGAAGCGGGCGCGGCCTCGGGTGGGGCCCGCCTTCCGTGTGATCCGTGTATTCCGTGGTTCCATTCCGCGCGCCAGCGCGCCTGCGGACGCCGCCTGGACCCGTCATCCCCGGGCTTGTCCCGGGGATCCATGATCCCCGGGCGGGGAGTCATGCGGCGGCGCGCGGTGTTCATGGATGGCCGGGACAAGCCCGGCCATGACGATCGTTGTGTGGGGGAACGGGGTGGTCAGGAGGAGTCGGCGGGGGCCGGCTCGGGGGTGGCGGGGTCGCGGATGTCGTAGAGGAGGCCGGCGTCGAGGCCGATGGCGTCGCAGGCCTCGATGACCAGGATGTCGAAGTCGGCGTCGAGCAGGTCGGGGCGCTGCGCGGCCGCGTCGAGGAAGGCGTCGAGCCTGCCCCAGAGCGGGTCGGACAGCGGCGGCCGCGGGGGGCGCTTCGGCGCGTCCTCTGCGTCGTCGGGGAGCCAGTCGGCGGCCTCGTGCTCGGACCAGGCGTCCCGGATCCGGCGGCGCACGGCGGCGAGCCGGCGGGCGACCGCGGGATCGGGCGCGGTCGGACCGGCGGGCTGGTCGGGCAGGCCTTGCGGCGGGGCGGCGCCCGCCTCGCGGGCGGCCTCGTCCCGGTAGCGGATGACCTTCAGCTCCAGCGCCAGGGTCTGGCGCAGGCCGCGGGAGACGCGGTGGAAGGCGGCGGCGAGCTTCGCCGCCTCCTCGGGGGTCTCCGCCTCCAGGGCGCGGGTCTGCAGGTCGCGCGCCAGCGTCAGGCTCATGGCCGCGAGTTCGGCCAGCATGGCCGAATGGCGGTCCTGGGCTGAGGCGTCGGCGGACATGAACGTAACGGGAACACGGAAGCGGCCGTAAGGCAAATTCTGAGTGGGGTTATTTTCGAAGAGGCGCCGACCGGCTGATCAATGAAAGCCCTCCTCCTCGATGGAGGAGGGTTGGGTGGTGGTGTGGCCGCTGAGCCGATGGGAGCTTCGCGTATGGG
>NZ_DATLJI010000001.1:0-27988 GCF_035539035.1 Phenylobacterium sp. | reverse complement strand
GTCGGCGTGCCCGGGGCAGTCGACGTGGGCGTAGTGACGGTTCGCCGTCTCGTATTCCACGTGCGCCGTGTTGATCGTGATCCCACGGGCCTTCTCTTCCGGCGCCGCGTCGATGTCCGCATAGGCCATCGCCTTCGCACCGCCGGCCTTCGCCAGCGTCATCGTGATCGCCGCCGTCAGCGTCGTCTTGCCGTGGTCAACGTGACCAATCGTGCCGATATTGCAGTGCGGCTTCGTGCGTTCGAACTTTTCTTTGGCCATTTCAAGCTCCAGCCCTGTCCGGGCTTGTCCTCTAGCTAGGGTTGGAAGGTCTTAGGCGTACTTCTTGATCACTTCTTCGGCGACGGCTTGCGGCACCGCCTCGTAGTGATCGAACTGCATCGTGAACTGGGCGCGGCCCTGCGACATCCCGCGAAGGTTGTTCACATAGCCGAACATGTTGGCCAGCGGCACGAAGGCGTTGATGACGATCGCGTTGCCGCGCACGTCCTGGCCCTGGATCTGGCCGCGGCGGCCGTTCAGGTCGCCGATCACCGAGCCCAGGTACTCTTCCGGGGTCACGACCTCGACGGCCATGATCGGCTCGAGCAGCTTGGCCCCGCCCTTCTCGCGCAGCTCCTTGAAGGCCGCGCGCGAGGCGATTTCGAAGGCCAGCACCGAGGAGTCGACGTCGTGGAAGGCGCCGTCCACCAGGGTGGCCTTGAAGTCGATGACCGGGAAGCCGGCCAGCAGGCCGTTTTCCTTGGCCGAGGTCAGCCCCTTCTCGACGCCGGGGATGTATTCCTTCGGCACCGCGCCGCCGACGACGGCGGACTCGAAGACGAAGCCCGAACCCACTTCACCCGGCTCGAACACCAGCTTCACGCGGGCGAACTGGCCCGTGCCGCCGGTCTGCTTCTTGTGGGTGTAGTCGATCTCGGCCTTGCGGCTGATGGTTTCGCGATAGGCCACCTGCGGCGCGCCGATGTTGGCTTCCACCTTGTAGGTGCGCTTCAGGATGTCGATCTTGATGTCGAGGTGCAGCTCGCCCATCCCCTTGAGGATGGTCTGGCCGGACTCGTGGTCGGTCGACACGGTGAAGGACGGATCCTCGGCGGCCAGCTTGGCCAGGGCGACGCCCAGCTTCTCCTGGTCGGCCTTGGACTTCGGCTCCACGGCGATCTCGATGACCGGCGCCGGGAACTCCATGCGCTCCAGGATGACCGGCGAGCGGTTCGGGTCGCACAGGGTGTCGCCCGTGCGGGTGTCCTTCAGGCCGGCCAGGGCGACGATGTCGCCGGCGTAGGCTTCCTTGATGTCCTCGCGGTTGTTGGAGTGCATCAGCAGCATGCGGCCGACGCGTTCCTTCTTGTCGCGGGTGGAGTTCATCAGGCCCATGCCGGTCTCGAGCTTGCCCGAGTAGATGCGGCAGAAGGTCAGCGAGCCCACGAACGGGTCGTCCATGATCTTGAACGCCAGCACCGACAGCGGCTCGTCGTCGGAGGCCTTGCGGACCACCGGCTCTTCCGTGCGGAAGTCGATGCCGGGGGTCGGCGGGATGTCCACCGGCGAGGGCAGGTAGTCGACCACGGCGTCCAGCAGCGGCTGCACGCCCTTGTTCTTGAACGCCGAGCCGCAGAGGATCGGGTAGAAGGCGCCGGTCAGCACGGCCTTGCGGATGCACTTCTTGATCACCGCTTCCGACGGCTCTTCGCCGGAGAGGTAGGCTTCCATCGCCTCGTCATCGAGCTCGACGGCGTTCTCGATCATGTAGTGGCGGGCGGCCTCGGCCTTTTCCTTCAGGTCGGCCGGGATTTCCTCGTCGCGGTACTTCGCGCCCAGGCCGTCGTTGTCCCAGACCACCGCCTTCATGCGGACCAGGTCCACGAGGCCGCGCAGGGAGGATTCCGAACCGATCGGCAGCTGGATCGGCACCGCCTTGGCGCCCAGGCGGTCGCGGATCGACTCGACCGACTTGTCGAAGTCGGCGCCGAGCTTGTCCATCTTGTTGACGAAGACGATCCGCGGCACCCGGTACTTGTCGGCCTGGCGCCAGACGGTCTCGGTCTGCGGCTCGACCCCGGCGTTGCCGTCGAGCACGGTGACCGCGCCGTCGAGCACGCGCAGCGAGCGCTCCACCTCGATGGTGAAGTCGACGTGCCCGGGGGTGTCGATGATGTTCAGGCGCTTCTCGTTCCAGAAGGCGGTCGTCGCGGCCGACGTGATCGTGATGCCGCGCTCCTGCTCCTGCTCCATCCAGTCCATGGTGGCCGCGCCGTCATGGACCTCACCGATCTTATGGCTCTTGCCGGTGTAGTAGAGGATCCGCTCCGTCGTCGTCGTCTTCCCGGCGTCGATGTGCGCCATGATGCCGAAGTTGCGGTAGTCTTCGATTTTATGCGTGCGGGGCATAGCGGATGGCTCTGGAAAAAGGGCGGTTCGTAGGGGCCTGAACGAACGGCGCGGGCGGTTTAACTCAAACCGCCCGCGCCGGAAAGCTCAGGATGGAAAGGGCTTACCAGCGGTAGTGCGAGAAGGCCCGGTTGGCTTCGGCCATCTTGTGCGTGTCTTCACGCTTCTTGACGGCGGCGCCGCGGTTCGAGGAGGCGTCCAGCAGCTCGCCGGCCAGCTTCTCGGTCATGGTGTTTTCGCCGCGGTTGCGGGCGGCGTTGACCAGCCAGCGGATGGCCAGCGCACGGCGGCGGTCCGGACGGACTTCCACAGGCACCTGGTAGGTGGCGCCGCCGACCCGGCGGGAGCGCACCTCGATGGCGGGAGCGACGTTGTCGAGGGCGGCGTGGAAGGTTTCCAGCGGGCCCAGGTCCTTGCGCTTGGCTTCCAGGATGTCGAAGGCGCCGTAGAGGATGTTCTCGGCGACGGCCTTCTTACCTTCGTACATCACGTAGTTCATGAACTTGGTGACGACGAGGTCCCCGAACTTCGGATCCGGGAGGACTTGACGTTTGTCTGCGCGACGGCGGCGGGACATATCTTCTGATCCTTACTTAGGACGCTTGGCGCCGTAGAGCGAACGACGCTGCTTGCGGTCCTTGACCCCTTGGGTGTCGAGCACGCCGCGCAGGATGTGATAGCGGACGCCCGGAAGGTCCTTCACCCGGCCGCCGCGGATGAGCACGACGGAGTGCTCCTGCAGGTTGTGGCCTTCGCCGGGGATGTAGCACACCGCCTCGATGCCCGTGGTCAGGCGCACCTTGGCGACCTTACGAAGCGCCGAGTTCGGCTTCTTCGGGGTCGTCGTGTAGACGCGGGTGCAGACGCCACGGCGCTGGGGGCAGCCCTTCAGGGCCGGCACCTTGTTGCGCGAGGGCTTGTCCTGGCGCGGCTTGCGGATGAGCTGGTTGACTGTAGGCATCTAGTCTCGCTTGCGTGGAGGCGTGTGCCGTTTGGCCGAGGCGCCTCGATTGGGGTCGTTGTTGTGTTCTGGTCCGGGGCCTGCCGGTGAACGCAAAAACTCGCCGGGACGCCGTTGTCTGGCGTTCCGGCGGGAACCGCGCCTCCGGACTGGGACGAATCCCGGCCCCGAAAGAGGGCGCTACATAGTCGCGAAGCGGCGCGCCGTCAACGTTTGCGCAAGGCCCGGGCCCGGTTGGTCGCGCCGCCCACTTCCGGTCACGAAAAGGCCGTGCGGCCCCTGCCCCATACAGCCCAGCTTGGGACGGATGGAAGAGGCTCATGCCGAAGGCCGGACGGCGGAGCGTGGGCGCGGTGGCGATCTCGGCGGGGCTGCACGCCGCGCTGCTCGCCGGCCTGGCGCTGCACGCCCCGCGCCTGAGGGTCCCGCCGCCGGCCAGCGCCGGGCCGCCCCTCCCGATCATCCCGATCCTGCTGTCGCCGCGGGCCGTCCCCTCGGACGATGGCGCGCCGGGCGGCCCAATCCGGCTGCACCGCCGGCAGGTGCGGCCGAGGGATCTGCCGGCGCATGTGAGGCCGCTGGAGACCGCGGCGGCGGCGGCGGCGCCGCGTCCCGCCCCGAAAGCCCCGGGCCCGGCGACCTCCGGCGAGACGGGCGGCGGGCCGCCGGCGATCGCGGCGGCGGACCTGTCGCGCGCCCTGCGCGGCGGGCTGGGGTGCGCCAACCCCGAGGTCCTGGCCCGTGCGGAGCGCGAGGCCTGCGAGGAGCGGCTCGGCCGCGGGGCGGCGGACGCGCCCTACATGCCCGCCCCCATCGACCCCGCCAAACGCGCCTACTACGCCGCCGTGGCCGCAGCGAAGGCCCCGGACCCGCCGCCGACGCCCCAGGGCGCGACCGGCCGGTTGGGAATGTTCGAGGGCGATGCGCGCGGCATGAAGGGCCACGGCCCGCAGATCGGCTGCTCGATCAAGTTCGGCCCGGGCGAGAAGCCCAAGGGCCCGCCGAACGCGCTGAAGCTGGGTCCCTGCTTCATCAATCCACCCGCCGGCTCCTCTCCCCGGACGTGGACATCGCCCCGCCCTGATGCGCCACCCTGGAGGCGCCACGAAATCGCCGCGGGGCCCGGTCCCCATGCGGTGGAGCTGAGGGACGGCAGGAATTATGGGAGCGGCGAAGCGGCGCCGGACGACGATCGCGATCGGCCTGTCGGGCGCCGCCCACGTGGCGGTGCTGACGCTCGTGGCCCTGCACGCGCCGATCCTGCAGACGCCGCCGATGGTCTCCGGCCCGCCGGAGCCGATCATCCCCGTCCTGATCATGCCGCCCCGCCCGCCGCCGGTCCCCGGCGCCGCCGCGCCGGCGCCGATCCGGCTGCACCGCCGCCCGCAGCGCTTCAACCTGGACGACCTGCCGCTGGCCCCCCTCCCCGTCCCGCCGGAGGAGCCGCGGGCCGCCGCCCCGGCCCCCGGGGCGGGCGAGCGGCGGGGCGGCTTCCACCCCGCGCCCCTGCCCGAGGGGCCGAAGGACCAGGTGCGCGCCGTCCTGCGCCGCAGCGACGTGGGCTGCGCCAACACCACCGCCGTGGGCCTGAACCGGCGCGAGCGTGAGGAGTGCGACGAGCGGCTCGGCAAGGGCGCCAAGGACGCGCCCTTCATCCATCCGGGGCTGGGGATGAGCCGGGCGAAGCGCGCCGAACTGGACGCGGCGGCGGCCGCCCGGGAGGCCCGCGTCGCGGCGCAGGAACGGCCGGCGAGCCCGCCCGTCGGCCTGCCGGACCCGCAGGGAGACAGCTACGACGGCGAGCCGCACATCACCGGCGCGGGCGAGAGCCTCCTCGGCCAGGCGAACCCCCCGCCCAGCAAGCGGGCGGCGAGACGGCTGGACCGCCTGCCGCCCTGACCTGGACCGCCCTCAGGCGGCGATGCCGGTCTTCTTCTTGAGCGGCGCCTCGAGCGTCGCCCAGTCGATCATGCCGTCGTTCTGCAGGTCCTCGAACTCGAGGACGCCCAGCTCCTCGAACTTCGGCCGGACCTTCTCGGTGAGCAGGCCGACGCGCTTGAGGTTGGGGATCATCCGCTCGAACAGGAACTTGCGGAACGCCGCCCCGCCCTGGCTGGCGTTGTTGATCTCCAGGGCCTCCTCGGTCGTGAAGCCGAACTCCTCGGCCACGGTGGTGGAGACCAGGCGGTTGCGCATCACCACGCAGGCCTCGTAGGCGAACTGGGCGCGCTCCTCGATCTCTTCTTCGGGCAGGGAGCGGATCCAGTCCTCCAGGTAGTTCACGCCGAAGGCCACGTGGCGGCCCTCGTCGCGCATGACCAGCTCCAGGACGTCACGCAGCACCGGGTCCTTCGTCTGCTCCTTGATGGTCTGGAAGGCGGCGAGCGCCAGGCCCTCGATGAGGATCTGCATGCCGATGAACTTCAGGTCCCAGCGCTCGTCGGTGAGCACCTTGTCGAGCAGGAACTTCAGGTTCGGGTTGATCGGGTAGATCATCCGGCACCGCTCCATCAGGTAGCGGTGGAAGACCTCCACGTGGCGCGCCTCGTCGAAGGTCTGGGACGCGGCGTAGAGCTTGGCGTCATGGGTCGGCGCGCAGCTCACCAACTGGGAGGCCACCATCAGGGCCCCCTGCTCGCCGTGCAGGAACTGCGACAGCGTCTGGGCCTGCGAGCGGGCGGCGAACTCGCGCTTCTGTTCAGGGCTGAGCTTCTGCCACTTCGGATGCTGGGCGAAGCCCTCGGGACCCTCCTGGGCTGCGGCCGCGGCGGCGTCGGCGGGAATCGCCTGGCTCCAGTCGACGTCCAGCTCGGCGTTCCAGTTGAAGCGCTTGCCGAGTTCGTAGAGCCGCCGGATGCGGGAGTTGGCCGCCTCGTAGTCCCAGTTGTAGGAGCCGGTCAGCGGCGTCCTGAAGATCTCGCGGATGACCTCGACGTCGTGGTCGGTCAGCCGGTGGGCAAGGTCGTCCTCGTCGAAGACCTGGACCTCGGTCGGCGGCCCCTCGACCACGTTCACGTTCAGCATGGCGCTTGTTCCTTCCCTTATCCCGGCGATTGCCGGACATCAGGAAGGATAAAAAATGACGGGGGCGTCATCTTTGACATCCGTCAAACGCCCCCGCCCTTTCGGATCAAGCGTGGCCGTCAGTCGAAGATGTCGAAGATGTCGAACTTCTTCTTCTTTTTCCGGTAGTGGTAGTCGTCGTCGTAGCGGTAGCGGCCGTGCTGGCTGTCGTAGGGATGGCGCTGCTTCCAGGCGTCCGGGTTGCGGTGGAACTCCTGCACCTCCTTGTCGAAGCGCTGGACGTCCTGCTCCTGGGCCGTCCGTTCCTGGCGCGTCCCCTCCAGCAGCTTCTCCAGCTCGCCGCGGTCCAGCCAGACCCCGCGGCAGGTGGGGCAGATGTCGATCTCCACGCCGCCGCGGTTCACGTTCTGCATCGAGGTGTTGTCGTTCGGGCAAAGCAGCAGGGGCACCGGCGGTTTCCTCCGTTAGGGCTCCGCCTGATCTAGGGAGCCGGCCCTCAGTTCGCCACCGGCAGGTTCTTCGCCAGGAACGCCTCGATCGCCTCCAGCATGCGCGTGCGGTTGGCGGCCTTGGTGAAGTAGTGGTTCTCGTCCTCGAGGATCATCAGCTCGTGCGGCTTGCCGGCGGCCCTGAGCGCCTCGGCCATGCGTTCCGACTGCGCCACCTGGACGACGGTGTCCTTGTCGCCGTGGATCAGCAGCACGGGCGCGCCCACGGCGGCGACGTTGCGGGCCGGCGACATGGCCAGGAGCTTGCCCTTGTCGGCGGCCCCGAGGTCGTCGCGCAGCTCCTCCATCCCGGCCGACTCCCGGCCGTAGAGGCGGTTCTCCTCCAGGATCAGCTGCCCCAGGTCCGAGATGCCGGCGATCGAGACGGCGCAGCGATAGGCGTCCGGGTGGAGCGAGACGCCCGCCAGGGCCGCATAGCCGCCGAAGCTCGCGCCGACGACGCACACCCGGGAGGCGTCGATCTCGCCGCCGGCGGCGGCGGCGGCCACGCCGTCCAGCAGGTCGGTCTGCATCTTGCCGCCCCACTCCCCGCGGCCGGCCCGGCGGAAAGCGTCGCCGAAGCCCCAGGAGCCGCGGAACTGCGGCTGCAGGACCGCATAGCCGCGGGTCGCCAGGAACTGGACCAGGAAGTCGAAGTCGTAGGTGTCCCGCGTCTCCGGCCCGCCGTGCGGCAGGACGATCAGCGGGCGCTTGGCGCCTGCGGGCGCGGCGCCCGGCGGCAGGGTCAGATAGGCGGGGATCTCGAGGCCGTCGCGCGCCTTGTAGGTGATCCAGCGGGTCGTCCCGAGCTGGGCGCCCTTCAGCTCCGGATAGGCCTCCGCCAGGGGCGAGACCTCCTTGCGGGCCTTGTCGTAGAGGTACCAGACGGGCGGCGAGCTCGGCGAGGCGACGCGGGCGATGAAGCGGGTGCGGTCCACCGACCAGCCCGCCATGTCCACGGCCTTGCCCTTGAACGCCCGGGAGAGCAGGCCGTGAGCCGCGCCCACGTCGGGATCCAGCCACTGGACCGTGGGCATTTCCAGGCCGCTGGCGATCCCCACCGCCGTCTTGCGGTGCTCGTCCCAGACCAGGCTGAGCGACGGCGCGCCGTCGGCGAACTTCTCCACCGTCCCGTCGGCCAGGCGCTTCCGGACCAGCCCCTGGTCCGTCATCAGGTAGATGGCCTGATCGGCTTCGGAGTAGCCGTAGTAGTCGCGGCGGCTCTCGAAGTCGCCGCCGGCATGGACCAGGGCCCACTGGCTCTTGCCGGGGGGGCGGCCGTAGATCGAGAAGCGGTCACTGATGGTGTCGACGTCGAGGCGCACGCGCGCCTCGCCGGCGCTGTCGACCTCAAACGTCTCAGTGTCGACGTCGCCCTTCTGGACCAGCTTGCCCTGCCCGGTGGCCGGATCGATACTCCACACCGAGAAGGCCTCGCCGAAGTCCTTCTTCTTCATGCGGCTGTCCATCGTCCCCGCCGCGCCGGTCGATGCGGCGATGTCCAGGACCAGCGCCCGCGGCGGGTTCGAGGTCACGCCCAGCAACGGCTGGGTCGCCATGTACGAGCCGGAGATGCGGTTGTCGAAGAAGCGGGAGACCGCCTTGGCGTCGGGCGTCACCCCGATGTAGCGCTCCAGCCGGTAGCTGCGCTTGGCGTCGACCTTTTCCCAATAGGCGATCTTCGCCAGGACGTAGGCGTCACCGGCCCAGGTGAGGTTCACCACCTCCACGTCGCCCAACTGCAGGATCGGCAGGCCGGGCTGGTCGATCGTGGCGATCGAGAGGATCCGCTGGTCGGCGGCGCCGCCCAGGATTGCGATCTTCTGCCCGCTGGGCGAAAGCTCGGCGTCGACGACGGCCGGGATGCGGCCGAAGGTGGAAGCCGGCGGCGGCGCGGCGTGGGCCGAGGCAGCCGAAAGGAGCGCCGCCGCAGCGGTCGAGACGAACAGACGCAAAAGGAAATCCCCCGAGACCCGAACGCCCCCGCGTCCGCCGGCCCATGCAACTTCGGGTGGAACCCGCCGTCAAGTGCTCCGGGCACAAACGAAACGGCCCGGGATTGCTCCCGGGCCGCTCGTTGGCTCGATGGTCGTGGAGACTACTGCTCGACGCGCTCGGCTTCCTCCGCCTCGACGGCGATGGCTTCCGGCAGCGGCTCCATGGCCTCCTCGCGGCTCTGCGTTAGGGCCTCGTCGCGCTTGGCGGCGATGCGCTGCAGGTTGCGCAGGTAGGAGCCCGTGCCCGCCGGGATGAGCCGGCCCACGATCACGTTCTCCTTCAGGCCTTCCAGGGTGTCGATCTTGCCCTGGACGGACGCCTCGGTGAGGACGCGGGTGGTCTCCTGGAACGAGGCCGCGGAGATGAAGCTGCGGGTCTGCAGCGACGCCTTCGTGATCCCGAGCAGGACCGGCTGGGTGAGCGCCGGGCGGCCGCCACGGGCCTCCGCCTTGGCGTTCTCCTCGTCCACCTCGATCTTGTCGAGGTGGTCGCCCTTGAGCAGGCCGGTGTCGCCGGGCTCCAGGATCTCCACCTTCTGCAGCATCTGACGGACGATCGTCTCGATGTGCTTGTCGTTGATGGGCACGCCCTGGAGCCGGTAGACCTCCTGGATCTCGTTGACCAGGAAGTCGGCCAGCGCCTCGATCCCCTGGATGCGCAGGATGTCGTGCGGATCCGGGTTGCCGTCGATGATGTACTCGCCCTTGCGGATCACGTCGCCGTCGTGGACGGCGATGTGCTTGCCCTTCGGGATCAGGAACTCGACCGCCTCGCCACCGTCTTCCGGGGTGATCTTGATGCGGCGCTTGTTCTTGTAGTCCCGGCCGAACTCGACCCGGCCGTCCATCTCGGCGATGACCGCGCAGTCCTTCGGACGCCGCGCTTCGAAGAGCTCCGCCACCCGCGGCAGACCGCCGGTGATGTCGCGCGTCTTGGCGCTTTCGGTCGGGATCCGCGCCATGACCTCGCCGGGCTTCACATCGTCGCCGTCGCCGACGGAGAGAATGGCGCCCACGGGCAGCAGGTAGCGGGCCTCGCCGCCGTTGGAGATGCGCTTGTAGGCGCCGTCCTCACCGATGACCGCCATGGCCGGACGCAGGTCCGAGCCCTTGGTGGACGCGCGCCAGTCGATGACGACGCGGTTGGAGATGCCGGTGGCCTCGTCGGCTTCCTCGCGGACCGAGAAGTTGTCCACCAGGTCCTCGAACCGCACGCGGCCGCCGACTTCGGTGATGATCGGGGTGGTGTACGGGTCCCACTCGGCCAGGCGCTGGCCGCGCTTGACCTTCTCGCCGTCCTTCACCCGCAGGCGGGCGCCGTACGGCGGCTTGTAGGATTCGCGGTCCTTGCCGTCGACCTGCACCGTGAGCTGCAGGTTGCGGCTCATGCCGATCAGGTGGCCCTCGGCGTTGGTCACCGTGTTGCCGCCCGAGATCCGCACCACGCCCTCGTTGGCGCTTTCGAAGAACGACTGCTCGGCCACCTGGGCGGTGCCGCCGATGTGGAAGGTCCGCATCGTCAGCTGGGTGCCCGGCTCGCCGATCGACTGGGCGGCGATGACGCCCACGGCCTCTCCGATGTTCACCGGCGTGCCGCGCGCCAGGTCGCGGCCGTAGCAGGCGCCGCAGACCCCGTTCTTGGCCTCGCAGGTGAGCACCGAGCGGACCTTCACGGACTGCACGCCCGCGCTTTCGACCAGCTCGATCATGTTCTCGTCGAGGTAGGTGTCGGCCGGCACGATCACGTCGCCGCCGCCCGGCTCCTTCACGTCCTCGGCCGCGAAGCGGCCCAGGATGCGCTGGCCGAGCGAGACCAGCACGTCACCGCCTTCGACCACGGCGCGCAGGGTGATGCCCCGGGTGGTGCCGCAGTCTTCCTCGTTGATGATGCAGTCCTGCGCGACGTCCACCAGACGGCGGGTCAGGTAGCCCGAGTTCGCCGTCTTCAGGGCGGTGTCGGCCAGGCCCTTACGGGCGCCGTGGGTGGAGTTGAAGTACTCCTGGACGGTCAGGCCTTCCTTGAAGTTCGAGATGATCGGCGTCTCGATGATCTCGCCGGACGGCTTGGCCATCAGGCCGCGCATCCCGCCGAGCTGCTTCATCTGGGCCTGCGAGCCCCGGGCGCCCGAGTTGGACATCATGAAGATCGAGTTGATCTCGGCCTGACGCCCGTCCGGCCCGATGGGGGCGGAGGACACCTCGGCCATCATCTCGTCGGCCACCCGGTCAGTCGCCTTCGCCCAGGCGTCGACGACCTTGTTGTACTTCTCGCCCTTGGTGATCAGGCCGTCGGCGTACTGCTGCTCGTACTCTTCCACGAGCTTGCGGGTCTCTTCGACGATCGGCGCCTTGCGGGCCGGGATGACGATGTCGTCCTTGCCGAAGGAGATGCCGGCCTTGGCCGCCTCGCGGAAGCCCAGACCCATCACCTGGTCGGCGAAGATCACCGTCGCCTTCTGGCCGCAGTGCCGGTAGACGACGTCGATCAGGTTGCCGATCTCCTTCTTGGTGAGGTTCTTCTCCAGAAGGCGGTGACCCACGGCCGGGTGCTGCGGGAACAGGGCGGCGATCTTCATCCGGCCCGGCGAGGTCTCGATGACCTTGCGGACCAGGTTGCCGTCGGCGTCCATCTCCGTGTGGCGGGCGCGGATCTTGGAGTGCAGGGTCACGACGCCGGCGTCGAGCGCGCGCTCGATCTCGCCCAGGTCGGCGAACGCCTTGCCCTCGCCGGGCTCCCCGTCCTTCACCAGCGACAGGTAGTAGAGGCCGAGCACGATGTCCTGCGAGGGCACGATGATCGGCTTGCCGTTGGCGGGCGACAGGATGTTGTTCGTCGACATCATCAGCACGCGCGCTTCCAGCTGGGCTTCCAGCGAGAGCGGCACGTGGACGGCCATCTGGTCGCCGTCGAAGTCGGCGTTGAAGGCCGCGCAGACGAGCGGGTGCAGCTGGATCGCCTTGCCTTCGATCAGCTTGGGCTCGAAGGCCTGGATGCCCAGGCGGTGAAGGGTCGGCGCGCGGTTCAGCAGCACCGGGTGCTCGCGGATCACCTCGTCGAGGATGTCCCACACCGCCGGCTGCTCACGCTCCACCATGCGCTTGGACTGCTTGACGGTGCCCGACAGGCCCTTGGCGTCCAGGCGCGCGTAGATGAACGGCTTGAACAGCTCGAGCGCCATCTTCTTGGGCAGGCCGCACTCGTGCAGCTTCAGCTCGGGACCCACCACGATGACCGAACGGCCCGAGTAGTCCACGCGCTTGCCGAGCAGGTTCTGGCGGAACCGGCCCTGCTTGCCCTTCAGCATGTCGGCCAGCGACTTGAGGGGCCGCTTGTTGGCGCCGGTGATGACGCGGCCGCGGCGGCCGTTGTCGAACAGGGCGTCGACGGCTTCCTGCAGCATCCGCTTCTCGTTGCGGATGATGATGTCCGGCGCGCGCAGCTCGATGAGGCGCTTCAGGCGGTTGTTCCGGTTGATCACCCGGCGGTAGAGGTCGTTCAGGTCGGAGGTCGCGAAGCGGCCGCCGTCCAGGGGCACCAGGGGACGGAGTTCCGGCGGGATCACGGGGATCACCGTCAGGATCATCCACTCCGGCTTGTTGCCGCTCTCGAGGAAGCTCTCGATCAGCTTCAGGCGCTTGGACGCCTTCTTCAGCTTCATCTCGGAGGTGGTGGTGACCAGCTCCTCGCGGAGCTTGTCGGCTTCCTTGTTGAGGTCCAGCCCGCGCAGCAGGCCCTGCACGGCCTCGGCGCCGATCTCGGCGGTGAAGCTGTCGTCGCCGAACTCGTCCTGGAAGCGCATGTAGTCGTCTTCCGACAGCAGCTGGTGCTGCTTCAGCGGGGTCAGGCCCGGCTCGGTGACGATGTAGTGCTCGAAGTAGAGGACGCGCTCGATGTCCTTCAGCGCCATGTCCAGCATCAGGGCGATACGGGACGGCAGCGACTTCAGGAACCAGATGTGGGCGACCGGCGAGGCCAGCTCGATGTGGCCCATGCGCTCGCGCCGGACGCGGGCCAGGGTGACCTCGACGCCGCACTTCTCGCAGATGATGCCCTTGTACTTCATCCGCTTGTACTTGCCGCACAGGCACTCGTAGTCCTTCGTCGGACCGAAGATGCGGGCGCAGAACAGGCCGTCACGCTCGGGCTTGAACGTGCGGTAGTTGATGGTCTCGGGCTTCTTGATCTCGCCGAACGACCACGAGCGGATCTTCTCCGGCGAGGCCAGAGCGATACGGATCTGGTCGAAGGTCGGAGCGGCCTGGACCGGATTGAAGATATTCAGGACTTCCTGGTTCATCGGATTTCCAGTTCGTCAGTATTCGTAAGGGCGATGGGGAGGAGCTGACGGGCCCCTCCCCGCCCAATTGCGGACGGCGGTTCTCCCGCGCCTAGCTGTTCTCGAGCTCCACGTTCAGGCCCAGGGAGCGCATCTCCTTGACCAGCACGTTGAAGCTTTCCGGGATGCCGGCTTCGAAGGTGTCGTCGCCGCGGACGATGGACTCGTAGACCTTGGTCCGGCCCGCCACGTCGTCCGACTTCACCGTCAGCATCTCCTGCAGGGTGTAGGCGGCGCCGTAGGCCTCCAGAGCCCAGACCTCCATTTCCCCGAACCGCTGGCCGCCGAACTGCGCCTTGCCGCCCAGCGGCTGCTGGGTGACGAGCGAGTACGGGCCGATCGAGCGGGCGTGGATCTTGTCGTCCACCAGGTGGTGCAGCTTCAGCATGTAGATGTAGCCGACGGTCACCGGACGCTTGAAACGCTCGCCCGACTGGCCGTCGTACAGGTACGACTGGCCGGAGCGGTCGAGGCCTGCCTTCTCGAGCAGGTTCTCGATGTCGTCGATGTGGGCGCCGTCGAACACCGGGGTGGCGAAGGGGATGCCCTTCGACAGGTTCCGGGCGAGCTCGACCAGCTCCTCATCCGACTCCGGAAGCTCCACGTCGGGGCCGTAGACGTCGGTCAGGTGCTCGATGAGCGCCTTGCGCTGGCCGCCGTTCTGCCAGGCCTCGAGCAGGCCCTGGACCTGCTTGCCGAGGCCGGCGGCGGCCCAGCCCAGGTGGGTCTCGAAGATCTGGCCGACGTTCATGCGCGAGGGCACGCCCAGCGGGTTCAGCACGATGTCCACCGAGGTGCCGTCTTCCAGGTAGGGCATGTCCTCGATCGGCAGGATCTTGGAGATGACCCCCTTGTTGCCGTGGCGGCCGGCCATCTTGTCGCCCGGCTGCAGCTTGCGCTTCACCGCCACGAACACCTTGACCATCTTCATGACGCCCGGCGGCAGCTCGTCGCCGCGCTGCAGCTTGTCGACCTTGTCCTCGAAGCGACGGTCCAGGCGCTTGCGGGCCTCGTCGAACTGGCGGCGCATGGCCTCCAGCTCGCCCATGGCCTTCTCGTCGTCGAGGGCGATCTGCCACCACAGGCCCGGCGCGATCTCTTCCAGCTTGTCGGCGGAGATCTCGCCGCGGCCCAGGCCCTTCGGCCCGGAGACGGCGTTCTTGCCGACCAGCAGCTGGCGCAGACGACCGGTCATGTTGCGGTTCAGGATCGCGAACTCGTCGTCGCGGTCCTTGCCCAGGCGGTCGATTTCCGACCGCTCGATGGCGAGCGCGCGCTCGTCCTTGTCGACGCCGTGACGGTTGAAGACGCGGACCTCGACGATGGTGCCGGCCACGCCCGGAGGCAGCCGCAGCGAGGTGTCGCGGACGTCGGAGGCCTTCTCGCCGAAGATGGCCCGCAGCAGCTTCTCTTCCGGGGTCATCGGGCTTTCGCCCTTCGGCGTCACCTTGCCGACCAGGATGTCGCCCGGCAGGACCTCGGCGCCGATCGCCACGATGCCCGCCTCGTCGAGGTTGCGGAGCGCTTCCTCGCCGACGTTGGGGATGTCGCGGGTGATCTCTTCCGGACCCAGCTTGGTGTCGCGGGCCATGACCTCGAACTCCTCGATGTGGATCGAGGTGAAGACGTCATCGCGCACGATCCGCTCGGAGATCAGGATCGAGTCTTCGAAGTTGTAGCCGTTCCAGGGCATGAAGGCGACGAGGGCGTTGCGGCCCAGCGCCAGCTCGCCCAGCTCCGTCGACGGGCCGTCGGCGATCACGTCGCCGGCGGCGATCCGGTCGCCCACGCGCACCAGCGGACGCTGGTTGATGCAGGTGGAGGTGTTGGAGCGCTGGAACTTCTGCAGGCGGTAGATGTCGACGCCCGGCTTGGTGGGGTCGGTCTCTTCCGTGGCGCGGACCACGATCCGGGTGCCGTCGATCTGCTCGACGACGCCGGAGCGGCGGGCGACCACGACGGCGCCGGAGTCCACGGCCACGACGCTCTCCATGCCGGTGCCGACCAGCGGCGCATCCGACTGGATGAGCGGCACGGCCTGCTTCTGCATGTTCGAGCCCATCAGGGCGCGGTTGGCGTCGTCGTTCTCGAGGAACGGGATCAGCGAGGCGGCCACCGAAACGACCTGCTTCGGCGACACGTCCATCAGGTCGACGGTGTCCTTGGCGAGCAGCGAGGGTTCGCCGTTCACCCGGCCGGGGACCAGGTCCTCGACGATCTCGCCGTCCTTCAGCTTGATGTTGGCCTGGGCGATGACGTGCTTCGCCTCTTCCATGGCCGACATGTAGACCACCTCGTCGGTGATCCGGCCGTCGCGGATGCGCCGGTACGGGCTCTCGATGAAGCCGTACTTGTTGACCACCGCGTGGGTGGCCAGCGAGTTGATCAGGCCGATGTTCGGGCCTTCCGGCGTCTCGATCGGGCAGATCCGGCCGTAGTGGGTCGGGTGCACGTCGCGGACCTCGAAGCCCGCGCGTTCCCGCGTCAGGCCGCCCGGGCCAAGCGCCGAGAGACGGCGCTTGTGGGTGATCTCGGACAGCGGGTTCGTCTGGTCCATGAACTGCGACAGCTGCGAGGAGCCGAAGAACTCCCGCACGGCCGCGGCCGCGGGCTTGGCGTTGATCAGGTCGTGCGGCATGACCGTGTCGATATCGACCGAGCTCATGCGCTCCTTGATCGCGCGCTCCATGCGCAGGAGGCCGACGCGGTACTGGTTCTCCAGCAGCTCGCCCACCGAGCGGACCCGGCGGTTGCCGAGGTTGTCGATGTCGTCGATCTCGCCGCGGCCGTCGCGCAGGCCCACGAGGGTCTGCAGCACCGCCAGCACGTCTTCCTTGCGCAGGATGCGCACGTCGTCCGGGCAGTCGAGCTCCAGGCGCATGTTCATCTTCACGCGGCCGACCGAGGACAGGTCGTAGCGCTCGCCGTCGAAGAACAGGCTCTTGAACATCGCCTCGGCGGCCTCGACCGTCGGCGGCTCGCCCGGGCGCATGACCCGGTAGATGTCGAAGAGGGCGTCCTCGCGGGCGGTGTTCTTGTCCACGCGCAGGGTGTTGCGCATGTAGGCGCCGACGGTGACGTCGTCGATGTCGAGCACGCTGAGGCTGGTGAAGCCCTGGGCCTCCAGCGCCTCCAGGAGCGTCGGGTCGAGCTCGTCGCCGGCCTCGGCGTAGATCTCGCCGGTCTCGAAGTTGACGAGGTCGCCGGCCAGGTACTTGCCGGTCAGGGCCTCAGGCGCGAGCAGCAGGGTCTTGAGGCCCGCGTCGGCGAACTTCTTGGCGTTCCGCGCCGAGATCTTGGTGCCGGCCGGGGCCACCTCTTCGCCGGTGTCGGCGTCGATCAGGGCGAACTCCGGCTTCACGCCGCGCCAGCGCTCGGGCTTGTAGGCGGTCGCCCAGCCCTCGCCCTTCTTCTCGTAGGCCAGGGTCTCGTAGAAGGTGGAGAGGATCTCCTCCCCGTCCATGCCCAGCGCCATCAGGAAAGTGGTGGCGGGCAGCTTACGGCGGCGGTCGATCCGAACGTAGACGATGTCCTTGGCGTCGAACTCGAAGTCGAGCCACGAGCCGCGGTAGGGGATCACGCGGGCGGCGAACAGCAGCTTGCCCGAGGCGTGGGTCTTGCCCTTGTCGTGGTCGAAGAAGACGCCCGGCGAGCGGTGCATCTGGGAGACGATGACGCGCTGGGTCCCGTTGACGATGAAGGTGCCCTTCTCCGTCATGAGCGGGATGTCGCCCATGTAGACGTCCTGCTCCTTGATGTCCTTCACGGAGCGGGCGCCGGTCTCCTCGTCCGTTTCGAAGACGATCAGGCGCAGCTTCACCTTCAGCGGCGCGGCATAGGTCATGTCGCGCTGGACGCATTCCTCGACGTCGTACTTCGGCTCCTCGAACTCGTAGGAGACGTACTCGAGCACCGCGCGCTCGTTGAAGTCCTTGATCGGGAAGACCGACTTGAAGACGGCCTCGATCCCCTCGTCCCGGCGCTCGCCCGGACGGACTTCCCGCTGCAGGAACTGCTCGTAGGAAGAACGCTGAACCTCGATCAGGTTCGGCATCTGCACGGCTTCAGGGATGCGGCCGAACGACTTCCGGATCCGCTTCTTACCGGTGAAGGATTGCGCCATTTTGGTCCCTTGAGGACGCGCGGGAACGGAGTCCCGCCGTCGAGCTTTCATATCCTGCGTCCACCCTCGTGCTTCCCGTGACGGGAAGCCGGACGCTGGAAAGCCCCTGTATCGTCAGGGGCGCCCCCTCGCATGGCCTGAGGGCGGCTGGCCATGCCTCGGAGCAATCACGCGCGAAGAACCGCGTCATCGGAATCGGAAATTTCGCGAAGGAGCCGAGATAGGCCTTTTGGCCGCGGAAGAAAAGCCCCCTTCTGCAACAAAATGGGCGGCGCCGAGTGGAGATCCCGACGCCGCCCTTCTGGTCAGTCCCGGGCATGTCCCGGGTAGTGCTAGCTTCCGATAGTCTACGCTGGTCGCGTATCCCCCAAACTAGGGAGATCACGGGGAAGTTCCCGTCCGTTCATCGACGGTTCATCGAAATCGCAGCCGAGCTTCTTCTCCTACTCCGCGGCCAGGGCCGGCGTGCGCGCCCCGAGCGGCCGCCAGGCGACCTCGGCGTAGCGCTGCCGGTACTGCGGATGCTCGGTGCCCATCCAGCGGTCCCACCATGTAAACCACGCGGCGTAGTTCCAGCCCGCCTGGGCGTGGTGCAGGTCGTGGTGGGTGGTGGTGACGATGAAGTCCAGCATCGGCCGCCCGTCCCGCCTGGCCGGCATCAGCTCGTAGCCCGAGTGCAGCAGGGTGTTGGTGACGATCTGGTAGAGCATCACCCACTGCATGGCGCTCGAGGCCATCGGGAAGACCATGGGAAAGACCACCACATAGCCGATCAGCAGCAGCGCCTCGCCCACGTCGAAGCTGTAGGCGGTGAACGGCGACGGGTTGTTGCTGCGGTGGTGGCGGCGGTGGAAGCGGCGGAAGAGCCGGGGGTCGTGCATCAGCCGGTGGGTCCAGTAGAACCAGGCGTCCAGGCCGACGATCCCGGCCAGGATCGAGACCCAGAACCAGGCGGGCCCCCAGCTGTCGGCGATCTTGCCCAGCGGATAGAGGCCGGCGCGGTACATGTACGCCATGAGCACGCCCACCGTGGCGAAGATGGCCATCGAGCGCAGCGAGAACATCAGCTCGACGGCGAGCTGGCGGGCCGGCGGCGTCGCCTCGCGGATCTTCCGCGCCCTCAGGAACGGGCGCAGCGCCACCCACAGCAGCAGCCACACCCCGAAGGTGAAGATCACATAGCGGGTGAGCGTCGGCTCAAGCTCGCGCAGCCAGATCCGGCCGGCGTCGAATAGAAACGCATCCATGGGCGATCCCCTCGCAGTTGGTGAGCGAAGGAGAAGGGAGCCGCCGCCCGCCGTCTCGCCGCGGCCGGAAAGGCCTCGCCGATTCCGGAATCAGACCGCTTCTTTCAGTTCCGGCGAGCCGCCGTTCAGGGCCTGGCGGCGCCATTCGGTGGGGCTTGCGCCAGTGGCGGCGCGGAAGGCGCGGTTGAAGGGGCCGAGGGAGCCGTAGCCGAGGTCGAAGGCGATGGCGGCGACGGTGGTGCGCGCCTCCGCCGGGTCGGCGAGGCGCCGCTTGGCCGCCTCGATGCGGTAGCTGTTCACGAAGTCGGCGAAGTTGCGGTGTCCCAGCCGGCCGTTGATCACCCGCCGCAGCCGGTGCTCGGGGATCTCGAGCTCGCGGGCCAGTCCGCCGATCGTCAGCCCCTCCCGCCGCCAGGCGCCGCCGGACATCAGCGCCTCCAGCTTCTGCAGGGTGAGCCGGTCCGCCGCCTCGGCGCGGGGGTCCGGCGCCGGCTCCGCCCGCCGCGCGGCGCCGAACACCGCCGGATCCGGCCGCAGCATCAGGGTGGCCAGCGCCAGGGTCAGCAGGACGAGCAGCAGGCCTCCGTAGGTCCGGCCGACGACGAACTGCAGCCAGGCCGCGTCCTGGCTCAGCCGGAAGGCGAAGGAGACGCCCACCTCGAAGACCACGAACAGGCAGGCCAGGCCGAGCAACAGGCCGCGGAACCGCCGCCGGCCCTCCAGGAGGTCGCCCGACCAGCCGCGCAGGATCACGCTGCCGGCGTGCATGGCGAGGAGCGCGGAGACGGCGTTGCGGCTCCACCAGATGGTGTCCGACCAGGGCGCCGGGACGGCCTTCATCACGAGACCCGAGGCGAGCAGCAGGGCGGCGGGGGCGAGCGTCAGCGCGGTGACCCGCAGGTCGGCGAACACCACCAGCACGAACAGCCAGAAGAGGCCCGCCACCGCGCACGCCAGGACGTACATCGGCCAGGGCATCGCCAGGGCGAGCCACAGATCCCAGGACTCGTTGACCATCCAGGCGGCCAGGCTGAGGCTGAACAGGGTGGCGGCCAGCTTCACGTCCCGGCGCAGGCCGCTGCGCAGGATGCCCACCATGACGATCAGGCTCAGGCCCACGGCGACGCCGTGGACGAAGGCGCTGACCAGGGCGGCGGAGTCGGCCATGGGGCGAGCCTAGCACAAAGAAAAAGGGCCGGAGGTCGCCCCCCGGCCCTTTCGGTGCTTCGTCTGGATCCCGGATCGCTGGGCGTCCGGGATAGTCCGGCTGGGCCGGACTACTTCACCTGGACGGAGGCGCCGGCTTCTTCGAGCTTCTTTTTGATCTCTTCCGCTTCCTGCTTGGAAACGTTTTCCTTCACGTTCTGAGGAGCGCCTTCGACGAGGTCCTTGGCTTCCTTCAGGCCGAGGTCCGGGCGAACCGCGCGGACTTCCTTGATCACGTTGATCTTCTTGTCGCCGCCGGCGGTCAGAACAACGGTGAACTCGGTTTGCTCTTCAGCGGCTTCGGCCGGAGCCGCGCCACCGGCGCCCGGAGCGGCGGCCACGGCCACCGGAGCAGCGGCGCTGACGCCCCACTTCTCTTCGAGCATCTTGGAGAGCTCGGCGGCTTCCAGAACGGTCAGGGCGGACAGGTCGTCCACGATCTTTTGGAGGTCGGCCATTTCAGTAGGTCCTTACGTAGATTGGGGTTGTCGGGAAGATGACGATCAGGCGGCGTCTTTGGTCGCGTACGCGTTGAAGACGCGCGCCAGCTGGCCGGCCGGAGCCTGCAGAACGCCAGCGACCTTGGTCGCCGGGGCCTGGAGGAGGCCGATGATCTTGGCGCGGAGCTGGTCGAGCGAGGGCAGCGACGCGAGCGCCGTCACCGAAGCCTTGTCCAGCACCTGCTGACCCATGAAGCCGCCGACAACGGTGAACTTGTCGTTGTCCTTGGCGTACTGGGTCGCGACCTTGGCGGCGGAGACGGGGTCCGGCGCGAAGGCGATGGCGACGGGACCCTTGAAGAGGCTGTCGCCCGCTTCGCCGATCGCACCGTCCAGAGCCTTCTGGGCCAGGGTGTTCTTCACCACCTTCAGCTGGGCGCCCTGCTCACGCAGACGGCCCCGCAGATCGGTCATTTCCGCAACGGTCAGACCCATGTAGTGGGTCACGACCACGGCGCCGGCAGCCGCGAAGTCGCCCTTGAGCGATTCGATGGCTTCCTGCTTTTGAGCGCGGTCCATTGCGGTCTCCATACTCAGGTTCGACCCGCGCGAGAGTGCGCGAGCCGGTAAGCTACCTGTCGAGTGAGAGAAGCCGCAGCCACGCGCCCGAGCCGTGGCGGCTCGCGTCGCGGACTATCATCTTCCCGTCTCCCGGCGGCCGAAGGAGGGCTCTCCTTCGCGTTATGGCTCCAGGTGGCCCCTGGATCCCCGCAGTTCTCTGACAGGCTCAGGCGCGTCCGGAGACGCCCCTGCCCTCGCCGGGCCCCTCAAGGGTCCGACGTGAAGGCGCGGCTCATACACGAAGCGGGCGGCGGACTCAACCGTCCCACTTGGGCGGCCGCTTCTCCATCCAGGCCTTCACGCCTTCCTTGTAGTCCGGCTCGCGGGCCATCTGCTCCAGCAGGGCCTCGGCGGCGCGCACGGCGCCCGCCGCAGCGCGGTGCAGGTCGCGGTAGATCTGGCGCTTGGTCTCGCGCGCCGAGCCGGGGGCGACGGTGCGCGCCAGGTCGCGGGCGTAGGCCAGGGCCTCGTCCATCAGGCGGTCGGCCGGGACGATGCGGTTGAGGAAGCCCATGGCCATGGCCTCCTCGGCGGTGAACACCCGGCTCGAGAGCAGGATGTCGTTGGCGTGGGTCAGGCCCACGATCCGCGGCAGCACCCAGGAGAGGCCGAACTCGGCGGGGAAGTTGAAGCGGCCGTGGGCCGCGGTGAACTTCACGCCCGGCGCGCAGAACCGCAGGTCGGCGAAGGCCGCCAGCACCAGGCCCACGCCCGCCGCCGCGCCGTTGATGGCCGCCAGGATCGGCTTGCCCACCCCGAAGTGGTAGGCGAAGGCCGCGTCGAAGGCGGGGTCGACGCCGTAACCGGGCTCGGCGATGTCCTGCGGGGTGCCCGGATCGTAGCCGCCCTTCTCCGAATGGCCCTCCAGCGCCTGCAGGTCGGCGCCGGCGCAGAACGCCTGGCCTTCGGAATCGCCGGTCACGACGATCACCCGCACGGCCGGGTCGCGGTCGGCCTCGGCGAGGATCCAGCGGTACTCGGTGTGCATCCGCCCGGTCCAGGCGTTGCGCCGCTTCGGCCGCGACAGGGTCACGACGGCGACGCCGTCCTCGACGGCGTAGCGGGTGGTCTTCAGCTCCATGGCGCTACCCTGCCACGGACAGCCGCAGGACGGGACCGTTCCAGTGGGCGTCGTCCCGGTCCAGCGCCTCCACGGCGCCCGTCACCGTCGCGACCTGCAGCCAGAAGGCCTGGGCCGGCAGGTTGCGGCGGGCGACGGCGATCTCCCACAGGCCCGGCCTGGCCCGCAGGGCCGCGAGCGCGGCCGCCCGGCCGACGCCCGCCCGCCGGTACGGTCGCCCGACGAAGAACTCGCCCATGTTGAAGTCGCAGGCGAGGCCGGAATGGCCTTCGCGGTTGATCAGGACGAAGCCCGCGGGCCGGCCGTCCGCGCGGATCAGCAGGGCCTCGCCGCCCGGCCGGTCCCAGTAGTCGTCGAGCGGCGGGTAGCGGCCGAAGCGGCCGTCCTCCTGGAAGTCCGCCTGGCGGGAGACCCAGAAGTCCGCGAAATCGTGCACGTAGAACTGGAAGAGGTTGGCGATCACCTCGCGGCGGTCGGGCCCGCACGGCTCCAGCTCGACGGCCATCTCAGTACAGGGGCTCGAAGCCGAACACCCAGGGCGTGTCGGTGTCGACCCGGACCTTCACCGCCTTCAGCTCGGGCGCGCCATAGACCTGCAGGCGGGTGATGTTGCCGTAGAGCGGCGGCTTGGACTCGCCCTGCCCGACCATGAACGGCCGGTCGATGACCAGCTCGTGGTAGTCGCCGTTGATCAGCAGCACCGGCTTGCCGAACTTCGCCGCCTCGTCGCGGATGGCGAACACGGTCCAGTAGAACGGCCCGTCGCTGCCGCCGCGGACCGCCTTGCCGGTGAAGTCGCCCCCCTCGCCGTCCACGAACATGCCGGCCTGCAGGGCCAGCACCACGGCCTTGGCGTTCTTCGCCCTGGCCTCGGCGAAGGCCGCCTTGATCCACTCCACGTTGGCGCGGTTGCGGGCGACGGCCTCGCGAAGGCGGACCTCGTCGTTGAGCGTCACGCCATTGCCGGAGCCGGGCACGCTGAGGGTGGCGAAGACCACGCCGGCCCGCTCCCAGCGGGTGTTCTCCGCCGTCTGGGTGGCGGGCATGACATCGGTCTGGCGGACCAGCGGCATGGTGCGCCCGCCCAGGCTCTGCGGGCGGCCGAAGTAGGTTTCGCGGATGGTCCGCAGGCTCGCCAGGGGGTCGGCGAAGCCCGCGCCCGACCAGGAGCCGTCGAAGGCGCGCAGCGGCAGCAAGAGGCCCAGGTCCTGCGGCGTCGCCTTGCCGCCCATGAAGCGATGGTAGGCTTCCAGGACGTCGGGCCGGCGGCAGTCCACCCATTCGTTGTCGCCCGGGGTGTAGACCACCGGGTGGTCGAACTTGGCGAACTGGCCGAGCACATAGCGGTGGTTGGCCTCGGTGCAGGGCTCCGCGCCCCAGGTGTCGCCGACATGGATCGAGAAGGCGGGCTTCGCCTGGTTAATCTTCTGGATCAGGGCGTCGTAGACCGGCAGGTCGCGGGGCAGGTTGTAGGCGGTGTCGCCCAGCGCCACGAACTCGAACCGCTCGGCCTTCGCCGGCGAGGCGGCGGCCAGCACGACGGCGGCCAGGACACCCAGGAACGCACGCAGCATCATCACGCCCTCCCCTTGTCGTTTGCGGGGAAGCCTAGCCGAACGGCCAAGCTTGGGGGCAAGAAAAAGGCGCGGGCCTCGCGACCCGCGCCTCGATCCTTCAGGCTGAGCCCGGAGCCTAGGCGGCGCCGAACGAACCCGCGTCCACCCTCACGCCCGGACCCATGGTCGAGGAGAGGCTGATCTTCTTGATGTAGGTGCCCTTGGCGCCCGACGGCTTCGCGCGGTTCAGCGCCTCGACCATCGCCTTCACGTTCGCCAGCAGCTGCTCCTCGGTGAAGGAGGCCTTGCCGATGCCGGCGTGGATGATGCCGGTCTTCTCGGTGCGGAACTCGATCGAGCCGCCCTTGGCGTCCTTCACGGCCTGGCCGACGTTCGGGGTCACGGTGCCGACCCGCGGGTTCGGCATCAGGCCGCGCGGGCCCAGCACCTTACCCAGACGGCCCACCAGGGCCATCATGTCGGGGGTGGCGATCACCCGGTCGAAGTCCATGAAGCCGCCCTGGATGCGCTCCACCAGGTCCTCGGCGCCGACGACTTCGGCCCCGGCGGCCTTGGCTTCCTCGGCCTTGGCGTCCTTGGCGATGACGGCGACGCGGACGTCACGGCCGGTGCCGGACGGCAGGGCCACGACGCCACGGACCTGCTGGTCGGCGTGACGCGGGTCGACGCCCAGGTTCACGGCGATCTCGACGGTCTCGTCGAACTTGGCGTTGGCGTTGGCCTTCACCAGCTTCACGGCGTCTTCGGGCGTCAGGGTGGCCGAACGGTCGCCGGTCCACTTCTGCATGCGCTTCGGTTGCTTCGCCATCTCTTAGGCCTCCACGATCTGCAGGCCCATCGAGCGGGCGGAGCCCTCGATGATGCGGGCGGCGGCCTCGACGTCGTTGGCGTTGAGGTCCTTCATCTTCTTCTCGGCGATCTCGCGCAGCTGGGTGCGGGTGATCTTGCCGACCGTCTCGCGGCCGGTCTTGTTCGCGCCGGACTTAATGCCCGCGGCCTGCTTGATGTAGAAGGTCGCCGGCGGGGTCTTCGTGACGAAGGTGAAGGACTTGTCCTGGTAGACCGTGATCACGGTCGGCAGGGGCGTACCCTTCTGTTCCTTCTCGGTGCGGGCGTTGAATTCCTTGCAGAAGCCCATGATGTTGACGCCGCGCTGGCCGAGCGCCGGCCCGATGGGCGGCGACGGCGTGGCGGAGCCCGCGGGCACCTGCAGCTTGATGTAGCCCAGAATCTTCTTGGCCATCTTTGCTCCTCATGGCCGGAGACCGGCCGGTTTGAGCCGTGGTGCGAGGTTACGGTGGCCGCCCTCTCCCACGGGTTTGAAATCGCGAACGGAAAACGGGAAACGCGCCCGCTCGCGAAGGGCGCGCTCCTACCAGCTAAAGGAGGCCGCGGCAACCGCGGCCCGGCGGCTAGCCGATCTTCTCGACCTGGCCGTACTCCAGCTCGACCGGCGTGGCGCGGCCGAAGATGGAGACGGTGACGCGCAGGCGGGCGCGCTCCTCGTCGACCTGCTCCACCGAGCCGTTGAAGCTCGCGAAGGGGCCGTCGGTGACGCGGACCTGCTCGCCGATCTCGAAGGAGATGGTCGGCTTCGGCCGCTCCACGCCCTCTTCGATGGCGCCGATGATGCGTGCGACTTCCTTTTCGGAGACCGGGATGGGCTTGGAGCCCGAGCCCAGGAAGCCCGTCACCTTCGGGGTGTTCTTGATCAGGTGGTAGGCCTCGTCGGTGAGCTCCATCTTCACGAGCACATAGCCCGGGAAGAACTTGCGCTCCGAGTTGACCTTACGGCCGCGGCGGATCTCCACCACGTCCTCGGTCGGCACCAGGATCTCGGAGAAGTTCTCGTCGAGCCCCTGGGCGTGGGCCTGCTCCTTGATGGACTCCGCCACCTTCTTCTCGAAGTTCGAGTAGGCGTGGACGATGTACCACTTGTGGCGGGGATTGGATTGCTGTTGGGCGGCTTCGGACATTGGATTACCCCGCGGTCGCCAGGCGGAGGATGAAGGACAGGGCCACCTGCAGGAAGGTGTCCACGCCCCAGAAGAACAGCGCGGCGAGCGTCACCATGATGGCGACCATCACCGAGGTGATCCAGGTCTCCTTGCGGCTCGTCCAGGTGATCTTGCGCGCCTCCGCGCGGACCTCACGGGCGAACTGGGGGATGCTGGTCTTCTTCTTCGGGGCCTGAGCGACACCCGCGGGCGAGGCCATCGCCGCGGCGGTCTTCGCGGCGCGGTTCCTCATCGCTTGCGGGGTCGAGCCCGGTTTCCTGGCCATGGCGGCGTCTTCAAACTCGTCGTTAGGAGCGGCCCTCGCGGCGCGCCCCGGTTCACTTCACGCAGACATATATAGGGTGGCAGGAGTGGAGGGACTCGAACCCCCGGCCCTCGGTTTTGGAGACCGATGCTCTACCAGCTGAGCTACACTCCTACGACCAGCCCGATGTGGTCCGGCGCTCCGAACAATGAACAGCGCGCCGGAAAGCGGCTAGGCCTGCCGGCGCGTTCGGCTCATCGCCGGAGCCGGGTCGTTTAGCAGGGAGCCCCCCTTCGGGCAAGGCGGGATCGAAGCGCCGCTCAGGCCGTTCGGAGGGGGACGCGCAAGGCGAATCCACCCGAGGCGAACATGGCCGGCCAGGACATCCAGAAGCAGTACAACCGCGACGACGAGATGAAGCCTGGCCGCCCGCCGCGGCCGTCGCAGGAGCCCGGCGGGGCCGAGTCGTCCACCCGAACCGACAAGACCATGACCGACCCAGCCACGGGCGCGCCGCAGGGCGGCGCGCCGATCCCGAACCAGTCAGAAGCCGATCAATCCGACGACCTGGACGACTAGTCGGCCGCAGGCGGGGGCGCCGGCGCCGCGCACTGGATGCCCTGGTACTCGACCTTCACGTCGGTGAGCTTGGGCCCGCAGGGCGTCACCTCCCCCGCCGACCGGCCGGTGACCGCCACGGCGACGCCGCGGCCGAGATCGATGCCGGCGTGGGTGACGTCATAGGCCTTGCCCTTCGCCACGATGGTCACGCAGTTGGCTTGCGGCGCCTTGGGGCAGCCGATGGCCACCACCTTCTCGCCCTGGGCCTCGCCGCCGGAGGCCTGGGCGGTGCTCGTCGCCCCTTCGCCGCACCCCACGAGGGCCATCGCCGAAGCCATGGCCGCGAAACTCCCTAGCACGCGCATCTGGGTCTTCCTTCGCACACGTCCTGTCCCTGCTCGGACAGGTCGACTGTGCGCTCCGACTCGGGGGCCGGCAACGGGAATTTCGCCGTTATGTCGAATCGATAAGCCGTTGTTTTTCTTGGAACGCCTCACAACCGCCGAAGGATGGTCGACCGCTCGACGCAACGGGCGGTTGCGTCCCTAGGAGCCCTCCGCGATGCGCACCCGCCCGATGCCGGAGACCGACTTGCGCACGGGGCCGGAGACCGACTTCACGCTGACCCCGCCGAGGCCGGAGATCGAGGCGTTGAGCGCCCCCACCGGGCCGTCGAACTCGACGCCGCCGACGCCGGAGACCGAGGCCCGCAGCGAGGTCGCCCGGCCCGCCGCCACCCGCACCTTGCCAACGCCCGAGACGTCGGCGCTGACCGGCCCGTAGAGCTCGTCGATGCTCACCCCGCCGGCGCCGGACAGCTCGGCGTCGAGGCCGTTGCGGATGCGCGTGGCGTGCACGCTGCCGGCGCCGGAGATGTCGACCTCCAGGCTCTCGGCGGCGCCCATGCGCACCGAACCCGCCCCGGACTCGCTGATGGTCGCCTTGCCGGCCACGTCGGCGACGGTCCAGCTGGAGCAGCCGGAGTTGGAGAGCCGGACCGAGCGGGCGCGGCCGATCACGCCCGACACCGCGCCATCGGCCGAGACGTCGACGTTGCGCGGCGTGCGGATCACCACCTGCGGCGTGTCCGCGTGGGCGACGTCGCCGACGCCGCGGACCTTGATCTTCTGCCGCTCGCCGCGGCCGTGGCAGTCGCGGATGCGGCGATCGAGGTCGCCGTCGATGACGGTGCGGTCGCCGAGGGTGCGGATGGTCAGCGGCAGCCGCGGATTGGGCGCAGTGACCTCCACCCGCACGTCGGTGCGGTCCTCCGGGATCACCGTGACGCGGGCCACCGCGTCCCTGATCTCCACCGACGCCGCCTGGGCCCCGCCCGCGAACGCCGTGGCCACAACCGCCAGACCGATCACCTGAACCTTCATCGCCGTCCCTCCAGCCGATGGAGGGACGCTAGTCCCGCGGATGGGCCGGGGCAGCTTAAATCGAGGTCATGACTTTCCGGTCATGGGGGCTTCGCCGGACAAAGAAAAAGGCCGCCGGGGTGTCCCCGGCGGCCTCTTCGTCTTCGTGCTCAGGCAGCAGGTGCTACTTGATGATCTTGGCCACGACGCCCGCGCCGACCGTCCGGCCGCCTTCGCGGATCGCGAAGCGCAGGCCCTGGTCCATGGCGATCGGCGTGATCAGCTCGACGAGCAGCTCGGCGTTGTCGCCG